>NZ_JACFSM010000014.1:0-764 GCF_016100435.1 Snodgrassella sp. W8158
CACTTGAGTCTGCTGCCAGACTACCTTGGGCTACATTGGTAATTTTTTGTGCAGTACCGGTTGCATGACTGGCATCATAAGCAGATATATTGCTATTCCATTGCAGCGCATTCTGCTGTAATGTTTTTACATGAGAGTCAGCCACAGACAGACTGCTTGATGCTGATACAGACAGACTGCTCAGACTCTGATTAGTCTGTTCCAGCTGACTGACCAATCCGTTCGGACTTTTATTTTGTAAATCTTCTAATGAAGTTGATAAAGAGTTAAAACCTGAGCTAACGCTACTAGACAAAGTATCAAGATGACTATTAGTCGTGAATAGCTGGCCACCGGTAACCACATCACTTGAACCGGCTGCAAGATTTCCAGCCAGTACATTTGTAATGCGCTGTGCTTTTCCATCGTGAGTAGCATCATATGCGCCACCGTCAATGTCCTTATTCCATAACAATGCATTGTGCTGCAATGATACTACGCTGGAATTGGCTGTACTCAGTTTATCCTCAAAAGTAGTGGACAGACTATTGATTTTCTCATTGGCAAACTGCCCCAGTGCGCTAGAAAGGCTACCCACACTGGCCGATGTTGATGAAGAAATTGAATTCATCTTACTATCAACATTATTAGTCAGAGTGCTTACACTATTATTGGTATTAAACAGCTGGGCGCCTGTTACTACATCACTTGAGTCTGCTGCCAGACTACCTTGGGCTACATTGGTAATTTTTTGTGCAGTACCGGTTGCATGACTGGCATCATAA
>NZ_JACFSM010000015.1:0-748 GCF_016100435.1 Snodgrassella sp. W8158
CCAGGTGGCGGAATTGGTAGACGCGCATGGTTCAGGTCCATGTGCCAGCAATGGTGTGGAAGTTCGAGTCTTCTCCTGGGCACCAAGTTATTTTCTTTATCTAGTAATAAACTTCAATCTTCAAAATTTCTTTTCAAAAGCAATTCAGAATAGTTTTCACTGTAGACTTTCACAAAAGCTTATAAACCTTATAAATTTTGAATATCTGTATCTTAAAGATATACTTTCACATCGGCACAATTGTTTTAAATTAATGAAAATTATTATGACGGACTATATAGCGAGGGCTAAAGCTATAACGAAGTATACAAATATAAATAATTACATTAATTCCAACTTAAGAGAAGAGAAGGGTTCCTCGAACATGCTGATTTGAATAAACGTATTCATAATCGATTTTAGTTATTAGAGTGTAAAAAATAAATACCTTTAAATCTCATACTTAATTAAGAAACCTAAATAAGCTAAATTTGCTAAGAAATAAACTTGAATAAAAGCAATTTAGTAAAAAAGTGATTACACAATTAAGTCCAATTTTCTTTGCTGGAAAATACTTTTCTTTGATAATCAATAGATATAGTCTGATGTACTAGTAATACTGTTGACAATCTTAGCCAAAAATATATAATGCACAACTTCACAAGCACAACGGTGTTGGTGAATAAGCCCAGGTGGCGGAATTGGTAGACGCGCATGGTTCAGGTCCATGTGCCAGCAATGGTGTGGAAGTTCGAGTCTTCTCCTGGGC
>NZ_JACFSM010000022.1:0-239 GCF_016100435.1 Snodgrassella sp. W8158
TGTAATAATTTTTATAGTTGAAATAATCCGGAAGGGTAACGGAATCGTCTGAGGCATATGCACGAATAATCAGATCAGTACCTGAGCGGATAAACTGAGCATCAGCCAGATTTGCACCTTTAAAGACCAAATCATTGCGATTTGATTGGTAATATGCATCATCTTCGCCCCGATCATTGATTACATCATGTCCGTGACCGGCTGTAAATTCGTAGCGATCTTTTTCCCAGTCACCGCCA
>NZ_JACFSM010000005.1:0-89383 GCF_016100435.1 Snodgrassella sp. W8158
TAGAAACTTGCAGCACTAGCAATCTGGTCGGGCGATGTTCCCAACAGGCATACTCACTAGCTCGCCCGTATATCAACTTAAAGTACGGAAAAGAATTTAAAGTAATAATTTATAAAAATAGTAAGTTTTCATTACATTTCCTTTCTTTAAAAATTTAATATTAACTTAACTTTTGTTGTTTCATAAATCTATCAAAAATTAATATTTAAAGTCGTTCTCCTTTCATAAAGTTCTTTGGATTTTTAGACTTTTCTGTCTGTAAGTCCTACATGAACTTACCAATTTTGTTTTGGCTGCCCGCTAGGGCTTAACGGCTTGCCAGCAAGCTTTCAAACTTGCCTCGGGCTTTTATATTCCGCTACCCTGAGCCGATGCGGTTGGTATGAGTGAATAGTAAACTAGGAAAATTTAAAAATCAACTAAAAATTGATAATTTTAAATTTCTAAAAATGTAAAAGTTGTTATAAATTTGAATAATAAAGAAATTTTAAATTTCAATTTGATTTAAATTGCTTTTTTGTTAGGTTTTAAGCATATTTAAAAAATAAAAATTTGAATAAATGAGAAAGTTATTTTTAAATTTGTTTCATTTTTGGTATCTGGTGGCCAAAAAAAATGGCCGCATATGCGACCATTAAGTTGATATTTAGTTTATCCGCCACGCCAAACTTTACGACCCAGGATATTAAGTTTATTTTTCTCCGTGATTGGAATAGATATCGTTTCCCATGCCGGATTGATACTAATTAATAATATTTCTACTGCTGTCTTTCTTACTTTTTTTAAGTAAAAACTGCCATCAAAAATAACAGCGTAGACTTCGCCGTCATTAATGATTTTATCCTCAGTATCTATTAACACAATATCCTGATTATCGATCATAGGGGACATACTCTCACCCTGCGCTCGGATAGCTCTTAAATTGTCTGGGTTAATGTGCCTGCTGGTAAACCATGTATTCCTAAAATATATTGGCTCTTCTTCTTTTCTCTGAAGCCATTCAACATCCATAAAGTCATTATTTAAGCTGATATCGTACATATGAATTGGGGTATGCGTATTCGTCTGCACCTGTGCGACTTCGGGCTGAGTAGCATTTAGAGGAATCGCAAGCAGGCCATCATCCACAGATTGATTATCTGCGATTATATCATCGGCCTGTAGCCATAACGGCTTTACCATCAAGGCTTTTGCAAGATTTAGCAATCTTGAAGTTCGCGGTGTAGCTTTTCCGGTTTCCCATGCGTGTACAGTTTGAGGGCTGACATTCATTATCTTTGCTAATTGCAGTCTCGACATTCCTGTTCTAATTCTTGCCAGCTCTATTCGCTTGTGAATTGTGTTTGAGTTGTTCATTAATATTCCTAGCGTCTCTTTTAGTTTCAAACAATGTAAATTGCTATATTATTCACGTCAATAATCAGGTTTAAGTTGATTTTTTACAATAAAGTATTTATCATCTTTAATCAATTAAAACTTGAGGAAAATTTAAAAATGATTGATATTATCCAGAATATCATTCATCAGGCCGGCGGACAGGCTGCGCTGGCCAGATTAATGGGCGTGTCTGCACAAGCAGTCCATCAATGGAAGAAAAAGGGCTATATCCCACTTAAGCAAATTCCAATAATTCTTAAGAATTTTCCATCTATTACATCTGAGCAATTAGTTGAGGCGTATAAGAATGCAAACAATTAAATGCAAAATAATTTTTATTATTCAGATAAATAAAGTCTTAATTAATTACGATTAATCGTTTTTATTGTGAAAGAAAATGTTATTAACAACAACGAAAATTATTCACAAAGCAAGCAGATTTTAGATTACCTACAGGCAGGAAACGCTTTAACGCTCTTAGAAGTCTTGCGCAAATTCAATTGCCTGAGACTGGGTGCGCGTATCTACGATTTACGACAGCAAGGCTATGTCATCAATTCATTAATCATAAAAGATGACATATTAGGGAAACGATACGCGCGTTACTCACTGGTTAGCTTAAATTAAGGTGAAATATGAGTATTAAATCAACGTCCAATAGGACAACTCAGATTTTGAATAATCAAGATACAGAAACAGCAGAGGTAAGTTATGGCTGTAGTTAGAACAAAGCGTGAGGATAAATTTACGGTGGTTGGTAATATAATTTTTCAGCCCGGCAAATTATCTTTTGATGCCAGAGGATTGTTGTGTACTTTACTTTCAAAACCGGATGACTGGTCAGTAATTGTTAAAGCTCTGGAAAATGAAACTAAAGGCTGCCGGAAACATTCAAAAACAGATGCGTTATACGCAATGCTGAAAGAGTTGAAGGAAGCAGGCTATGTAATCATGAAACGAAGATCGACTGGTGAGGTTGATTATTTAGTTTATGATACTCCGCAAATTACAAACTCCGAGGCTGCCAGTGATGATTTAAGCGAAAATCCCAATAGGGAAAATCCCAAACAGGAAGAATCCCCGACAGGCGAAATCCCCGACGGGGAAAATCCCTGTGCATTAATAAATACTAATACTTCTAACAAAGAAAAGAATAATAATAATAAAAATATAAATAAACCCGAAAAACCCGAAAAACCCGAAACAGCCAAAAAAGCCAAAAAAGCCATAAATCAGAAAAATTGGAATGAAGGCATGAAGCTACTCTTGGCTGAAGGCATAGATGAACAGATTGCCAGTGATTTTATTGCTATACGCAAAGCAAAAAATGCGCCTCTCACTCAAACGGCGTTAGATGGAATCAAACGAGAAGCGAATAAGGCTAAGTTAACGCTTGAGAATGCTTTACGAATATGCATAGAAAGAAACTGGCAAGGGTTTTCTGCTTCGTGGTTATTCGAAAGCCATAATCAAACTCAATCAACTAAGCCAAGCGTTAAAAACAACCCTAAGCCTAGCGTTAAAGAAATTCCAAAGCATACGGAAGGAGGCGTGCTGTCATGGTAGAAACAAACGAATGGACAACAGTAAACGAAATACTGGATAAATTACCGCAATTCGCAGTGACGAAAAAAGATATTGTTACATGCAGTAAGCATGGCAGATATAAACAAACAACATACCAAAGCGGCAGGATAACTAATTGCCCTGGTTGCGAACGTGATAGCAAAAAAAAGCGAATTGCAGATGAAAATAAGAAGCTGAAGGAAGCAGAGAAAGAACGTAAAAGCAGGCGGATTGATGAGCTTCTAGGCAATTCCGGTATTCCTAAACGCTTTCAAGGTAAAACGCTTGACAACTATAAATCGAACAGTCAAAAGCAAAAAGAGATAATTAACAACGTTGAAAAATTTTTAAAAGAATTTAAAGAGCCTCAAGGACATTCCGGACGTTGTTTAACAATGATTGGCAAAGCTGGTACAGGCAAAACACATCTTGCCTGCGCGGTGGCTTCACATGTCATTAAACACTATGGTGGTACAGCGAGATTTTCCAGTGTTTCAGAAATCAACAGACTGGTTAGAGAATCAAAAAGCTACAACACCAAATATTCAGAAACGGAAATTATCGAAGCGTTTGGAAATTACGACCTGCTGATAGTTGACGAGGTAGGCATTCAATCGGGCACAGACGCGGAAAGCCGGGCGTTGTTTGATGTTATTAATGCTCGTTATCAGAACATGAATCCGACCATTTTTATTAGCAACCTGAACAAAGACCAGCTCAAGGCTGCGCTAGGTGAACGAATTTACGACCGCATAAAGGAAGGCGGTGGAGTAATTCTTGGTTTTGACTGGGATTCTTATCGTGGCTAACTTAAAACTAGCTTTCTGGGTGTGGGTATTTATATGGGTGGACACGCTAAAGGCAATATTTAAGCCTATCTGGGATGGAATCATAAACTTTAAAGGATTTATAGAAGCCAATGGTGTATTTGCTCCTGTTATCTTGATATTTATCCTGTTTTTCCCGTTTTTGGCAATTCCAATTATTTGGTGCGGAATGGAGAAAAATAAAAATAAAAAGGCAATGAAAGCATTCATTCGGGATGTTGAGAAGCGTAGAGGTAAAAAATGAAAATTAAATATATCAAAGAGGCAGCGCATGTGTGGTTGCTTTCTATGACTGAGGGCAACAAGAGATGAATGCTGATCTATTTGGGACGTATGAAGGAATCGAGCACTTCATATTATGAACAATATCACTCATGAGGAATTTTAATCATGGAAATAGTAGCAGTTAAGGCGGTTGATGGCAGCTTCCGACCAGTTACAGCGATTGATGCCGATAGTCTCAAGCAAGTTAAGATTGGCCAACCGGTAAAGATACAAGTAACAAGACAAAAAGACCGGAGCCTGCCTCATCACCGTTTATTTTTTGGTGGCTTACTGCCTTTTGCTTTTGATTACTGGCAACCGGCAGGCGGAGTTATCACCCCTAAAGAACGGGCTGTGGTGCTGTGGGTAGCAAAGAGGCTGGATAAGTTCGCCGGTAATAAAGGCATTATTGTTAAAGCCGCAGAGGAAGCACTTAACTTACTGGCTAAAAAGCGCGCCGAAAAACTACCCGTTATAGACAAAGACATTAATTCATTTCGTCGCTGGCTAACTATTGAAGCCGGATATTTTAATATTTGCGTAACACCGGCTGGCGTAGTGAAAGAACCTAAATCAATCAGTTTTGCCAGTATGGATCAGAACGAGTTTAACGCCTTCTATAAAGCCTGCTTCACCGTTTGCTGGAACATGATTTTATGTAACCGCTTCTCTAGTGAAGATGAGGCGCAGCAGGCTATTGATGAGCTTTTATCTATAGGAAATTAATCATGAGCAAAATAACCCGATCAGCACGAGGACAGCAATGTCAGGTGCGCATGCCCGGTATTTGTAACGGTAATCCTGAAACAGTGGTTTTCGCTCATTACAGGTTGGCAGGCAGTTGCGGTACCGGAATTAAACCCAGTGATCTATTAGGCGCATACGCATGCAGTGCCTGCCATAATGAGGCGGATAGAAGAACAACGATACTGGATAAAGAAACCGCGCGCCTGTGCCACGCAGAGGGGGTACTGAGGACGCAACTGCTATTGAATGCAAATAATCTGATACAAATAAACTGAGGTAGAAAAATGGAAGTTGAAAGAGTTGACTTTACGCACACTGGCTGGTTTTTGTTTTGCCCTGTATACATCGCTCCAAATTTTGAAAATCCAAGAATAATCTGTAGATATAACCTTACATGGCTGCATAAGATTGCTGTCGTAATATTCAAAAAACTGATCATACCTCTGTATGTATTCAAGGCTCAAGATTTAAAGCAGCCTATACTGGGTAATCTTACTATACGGGTTAAGCTTATATACGGAATAAGAAAATTAAAAAAGCCAATAACGGGTTTCATAAAGATAGATGCAGATGCAAGTTAAGCCGGCTATGGAGAAAACATGTATACATCAATAGACCACTGCGACCATAGACAGGAAGTAAAAATGAATAACCAAATTACCACTGAGGATGTAAAAGATATTCAGCAACTGCTTATGCCAGAGACCAGAATCATAGGTATGGGAACAATTAACTTGATTCTGCAAGTCGAAGCAGGGCTTCTGGCTGGTACGGAGCTTGAATAATATTACGGCCAAACGTAGGCATAAGAAACGTATGCCGCCTACGTTTCGTAGGCATACGATGGCAAATATTCGAAGTTGTAAATGTTTTAAATTAGTAGGTGAAATATGAGTAATTTGCAGTTTGTAATAGATGGTCCGCCTCATGGGAAAGCACGTCCGAGAATTACCCGATCAGGCCATGCTTATACACCGGAAAACACAAGAAAGTATGAAAAACTGATCAGGGATGTAGCGTCTCTTGCTGCATACAGCCAAGGATGGAAAATAACCGATGAAGCTGTTGCAGTATCAATCTGTGCCAGATTTCCTATACCTGAGAGCTGGACAAAAAGAAAAAAACAAAAGGCTTTGTCAGGTGAACTGCACCCGGTAAAAAAACCGGATAGCGACAACATCACAAAAGCAGTTCTGGATGCCATGAACGGCATTGTCTATAAAGATGATGTTCAGGTTATAGATATACGGGTAATCAAACAGTATTGCACTACCGGACAAAGACCGGGCGTGGATGTAGAGATTAAACCGGTTATTACGAAAGGAGCATAACTTTCAAATTTACAAACAAATAATGAATAACTGAATGGTGCAATTGGTTTTCGTTATGGTTATGGTAGTTTTAAGAAAGTTGAGTATGAAGCAGTATCCTGTAGGTGATGTCCACAATGCTGAAGAAGTAGTTTTCGCAACTACCGGCAGTCCGAATAAGCAATTAGCAAAAAATCAGAAACGCGAACGCGTTTATGCGATGAGCAACCTGATCGGTCAGCGTCTTTTATTGATACGAAAACAAATCGGATTAAGTTCAAGAGATGTTTGTGACAAAGTACCGGGCCTCAATAAATCTCATTTCAGTGAGTGGGAAAACGGAAAAAAACCGATACCGATTTACTGGTTAGTTCAACTGGCTGAATTATATGGTGTCAGCCTTGATTATCTCGTTGGCTTTATCAGTGAAGATGAAGAAACCAGAGCCGCTTTTCATATCAAACGAATCATTATCCAGTCCAGCCAACAGTATCTAGCCTGTCTTGCAGATGCTATGGATACTGAAATGAAAAATTATCTCCTTATTATTTCCTCACAGCAGCAGACACTCAAACTATCCAGACAGTTATTGGATGCCATAAATCGAATGATTGAACTGAATCCTGAAGAATGGCCAGATTTGCGTAACGGTGCAAAAGTGGAACATTTAATAAATGAGCTTTCCGCTTCTTTAAAATCTACAGAGACAGTTACCCGGCAAATACAAACCGCTAAAGAACAGCGCGCGCAACCGTATCTTAAGGATGATCTGTTCAGTCAGTTGAATGTGTCAGAACAGTGAAATACTGAAAAAAGAGACACGCTATTACGCGCGCGCGCGAGCCATCAGTAATAAATGCACTGCGAGACAGTAATGGAAGTAAAAAAGCCACCCCGTACGAATAAAGCAAAATCTAAACCACCGGCAACCGGTAAACGTACCCAATCTGCAAAAACTAAAGCAGCAGCGACTAAAAAGAACTCACTGGAAAAGGGAGTGGAAGAGGTTGCCAGAATAATAGAAGAACGTAAGAAACAGCAGCGGTTTAGTCCTGAATTGTTCTTAACAATACTGGATGAATGGCTGAAAGTAGATGAGGAAACAGGTGAATTCAGAACGTTAAGTGATGTTCTAAGGCTGCCCGGTATGCCGACAAGAGCAACCTTTTATCGCTGGATGGCAGAGGATAAATCAGGCTTCTTGTCTGAATTATATAACACGGCCGGCCAAGCGCACATGGATGAAATGCATGATGAACGAATCCGTGTAGCACGCGATTCAAGCACTGATATTGTAATGAAAGAAACTTCAGACGGTAAATTAATACCGGATGAAAACGTGAAGTCTGTTTTACGTTCACAACTGATAATCAAATCAATTGAATGGACATTATCCCGTCTGGGCAGAAATACATACGGCAACAATATCAGTGTTGAAACCAAAGTGGATGCTTCACCAGAGGCACTTGAAGAACTGGCGAAACTTGGTGCAGAAAACCGCCTACAGGCTGCCCGAAAAGCTCAGGAACACAGAATGCTGATCGCACAAGAAGTGCAAAATATGGAGAATTCTAATGAAGAAATTTATAACTGATTTTGTTACCTCCAGAATTCATGCCAAATTTCGGGAATTGAGTATCGGGGACATTATTGACTTATGCAATATTCCGGTTGAGTTCAATGAAAGAGGAATTACCAGAGCACTAGAGGGTATTGTTACGGACACCAGTCTGCCCGTAAGTGAATGGACTGCACAGGAACGCTATGCAGCCATGATTCATTATTACTATAACGTTAACTTCACTAACCTGAATATTGTGGTAGATGAAGATTCCGGCGCAACTATAGAAGATTACCTGATAACAGATAAAGATTATCCGGTAAAAGCACCAGGTTTACTGGCTGAACCGCATGAACAGCCGTTTTTAAAATATGAATTTGTTCTTGATGCTGATTCTGATGAACCTGATAGGTTATGGATGCTGCCTCTTACTGGTGAATGGATGGAAGCCATTGAACGGGTTGTACTAGGCGGTTATATCAAAAACACCACCAATAAGACCGAAGTATGGCGTATTGCCACAGCAGCAGCACAGATATTGCCGCTGAATATTACGTTTAATCAGGCACTGGAAATAGCTGGTGTCAGTATAGATAAATATATAACAGACAATGCCAATCTGATTCTATCCATGAGTGAAACTCATTATGAAGAACTGATGCAGGCATTTGATGCCGGTACTCAATATCTGGACCATATTGTTGCTTTACGCGAATGCGATTCCGGCTTCTGTCTGGAATGTCAGAAAGAAGGAGGTGAGGATGGCATGCCGTCCTTCCGGTTTCTCTTTAATGCCCTGTTCAATGAAGGAGCGCGTCAGTTATGGCAAAGAGATGCGTGAAATGTTTGCACAATGTTGTCTTGAACTGAAAAACAACTCTTATCAGGAAACACTCAGTCTAACTGTGACTGAGGTTATTGGGTTGACACAAACGTCTGAATGGCAGAATGCCGATAAGAAAAGCCTCGAACAGCAGCGTTTTGAAGCCATACTGTCTGTGATTACCGGTGCAGCAAACTCTATAACCAAAACTATTGGAAATGCTTGTCAGGCAATCATAAAAACCATAGCGGGCAGATAAGCAGTTCATGAGTCGTAAGGTTTCAATAATCAATCTGCCGGTTTATCACGAGTTCGTGAAACGTTATCAGAATGACCTGGTCGGATTCTGTTTTGATATATGCGGGTTGTCTTTAACTCCGGATCAGCAGAAACTGGCCATAGCCATGGAAGACCCGCGTGCAAAAGTATCCGTAGTTTCAGGTACCGGTACCGGTAAAACTGCGGCCGTTGCCTGTATTTGTCTGTGGTTTCTTACCTGTTTTCCTGTTTCTGTTTATGACGGTAAGCAGGAAATAGGTTCCAATATCTATGTTGGTGCAGCGGCTTTACAGCAGGTAGCAGACGGTGTCTGGAAAGAAATGACAGACCGCTTAACCCACATGAAATCAATTCCCGCACTGGACTGGCTAACTCAACGTATAAATGATCAAACAGAAAGCTGGTATATCACTGGCTATAAGAAAACATGGTTTATTCATAAAATTGCGCTTGGTAATTCTGATTCAGTTGCTATTGCCGGTAAACACCGCTTTAATCAGCTTGTAATTGTCGACGAAGCCACTGGTGTTTCGGATAGTCATTTTGCTGTGATTATGGGTACGCAGACACAGGACTGTAATAAAACCTTATTGCTCAGTCAGGGAACTAAAACAGTAGGTTTTTTCTATAAGACACATCATGAACTCAGTTATTTAAACAAGCCTGATGATGGCTGGGTCAATCTGCGCTTTAATTCGGAAGATGCGCCGCATGTATCATGGAAATGGATAAAGGACCGGATACAAGAGTGTGGTGGTCGTGATTCGGTAGAATACCGTATCCGTGTACTGGGTGAGTTTGCCGAAGATGAGGAAAAAACCCTTATCAACCGCCGGATGATAAATCGCGCACTGAGACAGAATAAACCTATCATAGGGGAAGATGAACAATATGGCTGGTTTTTGCTATGTGACGTTGCAATGGGCGAATATCGTGACTATTCCGTCTGTGTGCTGGCTAAAGTCATTGGTAATGGTAATGCCCGCCGTGTAGAGTTTGTCTCCTTGCTGGTGTACAGCAACAGTATTGATATGCGCCAGTTCAGAGGAAGAATCATTGAGGAGTATCAGAAACTTTCAAACGCCCGTGTTTTGGTTGATGCCGGTGGTAACGGGTTGCAGTTGTGCAAAGATCTGGAAGATGAGGGTGTGGATGTGCAACGGGTAAGCTGGGGAAATCCGTGTTTCAAAACAGAAAATAAAAGCCGGTTTATTAATCTGCGGGCACAGGCTATGGTCGGATTACGAGATGCTATCAGAGACGGCCGGTGTAAATTACCGCATTTAGACGGCAAGATAAAAGAAACCATGATTTATCAGGCCACCCATTTACCATATTCATTTACAGAAAAAACCCGATTTCAAATGATGAGTAAGCAAAAGATGCGCGAAAAGGGTATTCCATCACCCGATATCATAGACTCATTCAGTTTCGCTTTTCTTGAGCGTGTGCATTATAACGTCAGTGACAGAGCTGGCGTATTTGGTAATAAACAGGAAAAACGCCGAGCTTTACGTGAACAGCTCAGAAAACAGAGAGAACAGAAAGAACTGGCAGCCGCCCAGACTTAACAAAATACCTACAGCTAATCCGTATCCGATTAATCCCTACTATTTATTCAATCCTCATTTTACGGTGTCTGAGAAATTTCAGACACCGTGTTTTTATGTCCTCTAAGCAAGGGAACACCGGCAAATTCACACAGTTGTATAAGCAATAATTTGTTCAGGATTTGTATCAGGATTAAAACTAATGAATAACACATTATTTACATGGGAAGATCTAACAGATAACCCTAAAACAGCACCAAAAAAGCTGCTTACTGCTTTCAAGCGAGCCGGTGCCAATATTGCTTCCTCATGGGTTGAGGGCAATTTAAAGCGAGAAAACGGTATCTCTTATCGTCAGATATATCTGGTATTCGATGACAGTCAGCAAGTAGTTCTACGGGTTAAACAGTCTGGTGACGTTTTTCAGGTGAAACTTAATAAAAAGGTGATACCGCTTAAGGAACAGGATGATATTAAACGGGCCATTATCGAAGTTATCAAAATCGTAGATCAGAACTCAACTAAGTTTCAGCGTGCACAGAGCAGAAAAAAGATTGAACTGCCGAAAGGAATGAAATCAACACAAAAACGTAAAGAGATTCTGTTTGCTGAAGAAGAGGAAATGCTAGATCGTGCAATAGCAGAGAAAAGGGCAATATTAGCCAATATCGATGTGACGGAGGCCGCATGAATTACACCACAGACATAAAAGGTTTACTGACCAGTTATTACGGTATGCCGGTAAAAGTGGAAGTTCCTATTGGCGGCTATCGCATTAAGCCCGGAGTAATACCTGTTTATATGGCTAATGCCAGCTATGGCGAGTTTTCTGATACCAAAGGCACAGATGGTGAGCCTGTTGATTGTTATATAGGGCAGTTTCCTGATTCAAATACGGTTTATATCCTGAATCAGCGAAGCAAAGATGGCGGCTTTGATGAGCATAAAGTCATGCTTGGTTTTTTATCCGAAGAGGATGCTGCGTCTGTTTATACAGAATGCACCAGTTTCATACCGCTAAGTATTGTTTGCTGTACAGCAGCACAGTTGAGCTGGTGGCTTAAATATGGCGATAAGAAAAAGCCGGCCACCATTGAATCACTTCCTTTTGATACTGATAGCGAGAATGCCATGGAACAAAATTTATTCGACTGGGAAGACCCCGATATTGCAGCAGCCAGAGCCTTATATGATATGCGGCATACTGATGCGGATGAACAATTACTGGAAGCACCTGTATTTGATTCTGTAATAGAAGAAATAATCTATAACGAGAAGGGCGAGATGGTCGTTTTAGATGCACTGGTAGTGCCTCAAGTCAAACTAGAAAAGACCGCAGTTACATTCGGCCGTGTTTTTAATCGTTGCGGTGATGATTCATTACAGGTTGCACCAGAAGGTGTACAGATTTCAAAACCATTCAAAAAAAACGGTACTACCAATGTTGCTATGGTGTTTGAGCTTACTGATGGACAGGTTATTACTTGTTTTCTGCACAATCCGGATAAAACACCGAATCAGTTAAAACCTGATGACAATCTGATTGCATGGCGGTGGATGCTCAATAAAAAAGATATCACTATTCTGGTCGCACCAGAGAATGGCAAAGATCAGCATATTAATGAAATCGGTCGTCGTACCATGAAACTGGCAAGTAAAAACAGCAAGCGTTTTACAGAGGCAAATGCACAGCGGGCAAAGCGTGAGGAAAATCTTCGCGTTACAGAAGAAAGGATTGCCGCTAAAAGGGAGATTCTTAAGCAGTTAACAGATCAGATTAATAGCTTTAAACAGATCCAACAACAGGCGAAAGATTCAGAAAAAACGGCACCAACCACAGAACCGGCATCTCAAGATGATAAGCAATTTTTGCAAAATATTATTGCCGGAACCGAAGACATAACAGCACCTGATTTTGATACCAGATTAGAACAAATTGCCCGAATTTATGAAGGTTCAGGAAATGCAGAGATGGAGAAATTACTAGTAGACGCAATGAATGCTTATGCTGAGCAGACAGATGCGCTCGATAAGTTATCCGCTTAATTAGTTTTACAGGTTCCAGATGTCATTAAATAGCATAGAAAAAATCAGACTTCTCAATCAACTCAAAAATACGATTTTGAAGCGTAATGCGCAGACCAGCCCGCTTAAAAAACTAGGGTTAATCCGCGAAGTACAGAGATTACGTACTCTCCTAGGTATGCGTAACAGTCCTCAACAACAGACGGAAACGCCGGCACGAAAGGAAAAGAAAGACACCAGTATTTTTTATTCGTATACAGAAAACCAGACACGCAAACAGCGGCAGGATGCCAATAATGCCGCAGTAGCACTGCTTAAACAATTCACATCAGGCAGTCGCCGTGCTGATCAGGTAACGGATGCGGATCGCAGCATACTGGCTCAATACACTGGCAATGGTGGTAATTTGACCTCTGCCGATGGTAAAAAGGGTAGTGCATATGAATATTACACACCTAAGCCAGTCGCTAACGCTATGTGGGCACTGATGGAAGAAATGGGATTCAAAGGCGGCCGTGTATTAGATCCGTGTGCCGGTGTCGGTATTTTTGCAGCAACCAGTCCGCCTGATGCGGTCATGGATGCAGTAGAGCTGGACGGTATATCCGGTGGTATTAACCAACTGGTCAATAGTGGTGTTGGTCAGAGTGTGACTATTTCACCCTTTGAACAGTATGCGGCCAGTACGCCGGATGAAACGCACGATGCCATTATTGCCAATGTTCCTTTTGGTAAAAATAGTGATCGCGGTGGTAATCAGTTCAAGGATTCCCTATTTCAGAAAGACAGTCTGGAATCCTATTTTATGCGCCGTGCATTAACCAAACTCAAGCCAAACGGCCTTGCCTGTTTTGTTGTTCCCCCGCGTGTTGTTAGCGGTAAAAGCGGGAATGATCAGAAATTACGAACACGTTTATCGTTACTGGCCGAATTTAAAGGCGCGTATCGGCTGCCCAATAAGATTTTTGGCAGTGCACATGCAGACACTATTGTTGATATAGTGGTATTCAAAAAACACAGCCGTTCTGTGCTCGATGCTATCGATCAGCTACAAGGTATCAATAACGACTTATTGCGTGAAACGAATGTTTTATGGAGCGAGTTTGTCGACGGCCAGTATTTTAAAGGTGAAGGCAAACGATTCGTACTGGGTGAATTTGTCAAAAAGAACTCTGCCAAATTCAGAGATATAGATCGTGTCATTAACGATGACAGTGTTCAGAATATCGTTAAATTAATACATAAATTCGGCACAGACAGCCGTATTAATCTGGACTTGCTCAATGCCGCCGAAACACCGGAAATAACCTATAGTGAGGGAGACACCCTTGCCCTGAATGGTGAGATTCTCACGCTGCAAAATGGTACATGGGTGGCAGATGCAGCAGCAACGGTTATTAGTGACGATAAAGCAGAGCTGATGCGACTGGTTACACAAATCAGCACTCCGCTTGAAGCAGTCAATACTGGTGTGACATGGGCACAGTTTAAAGGAGCGGTAGATTATCTGAATGAAACCTGTCAGAGCCAGAATATACCCGAATGGGCAGCAGATGTATTTAAATCCCTGAATGAAAATACTACTGCTACAGACATATTCCCGGCTATTGCAACTGGTTTAGCCTGTAAGCAGGTACAGGCAGATAGCGGAAATAATGGCGATGATCTGGTTACATTGTATCCGGTTCTGGCTAAAGCCATGCGCAAATACTACCGCTGTAAAACCGACACCAGTATAGATGCGAACAGTCGTGCTGCGGTTAAATTCATTGGAATTCATTACCGTGGTAAAGCAGGATTTTCTGATTACTGGCTAGGTAAAGTTGAAGATATTAAAATTGATTTGGCTGCTAAAGAAAAGCTGGAACAAAATAAATATATTACCGGCACCCTTAATATTGATATTGAAAAAGCTCGTGCTATTGTCACTGCCGATGGTGGTAAATTCGACCCGTTACACGATGATGACTGGATAATCGCTGCTGATGGTCAATCCGTTATATCCGCAGATGATTTCTTTGTTGGTAATCTGGCCAAGGTACTGCATAAACTGGATGAGGAAATAGCTAAAACCACAGATGCGGCAATCAAAGATAAATTGCAGCACATGAAAGATGTCGCGTATCAGCGTTCAAATAAAATGGATTTACAGCGTATGGCTTTTGACATGCGCAGTCCCATGATACAGCCGCAGGAATTATTGAAATTTGTTCAGATGTTTATCTCTGATCAGTCATCAATAAAACAAAACCAGCAAAATAAAAAATATTTTGTTGATATTGATACGTCCGGAAAGAACTACATTACATTTGAAGATAAACTGAAAAACCGTGTCGGCGACTATCTGAAAAATGGTACGGTTACACTGGGCAGTATGGATGTGAAACCGTATACCCAGGAGGAAGCGTTAAATAAACTGGATGAGATGATCCGGCGTTATAACACTCAGTTTAATACATGGGTTAAAGCTAATCCGCAGATTATGGCCCGGTTACAAAGTATTGCCAATCAACCGGAAAACATTTATTTCAGCCAGATTGATGACCGTTCACCGCTTCAGGTTGACGGAATTAGTCCCGAATGGAAATTCCACGGTTATCAGAATGCCTTCGCACGCCGTATGGCGCGAAATTTCAGCGGTATCAACAGTTTTGATGTAGGACTTGGTAAAACAGCCACTGCTTTATTAGCTGTCCAGTACAACCATAATCTGGGCTTAAAAAAGAAAACCCTGTTTGTTGTCCCGAATAATGTACTTTCTAACTGGTACAAAGAAGCCGTAAGAGGTGAGAAATCCAAGGGTGAGGCAGGTTATAAAGCTCCGATATACAGTAGCAGTGATGGTTGTCTGTTTGTCGGCCTGAGCGTCGATAAAAAAGGAAATCCGGTAGTTCGTCCGGCTGATTATGATGCAGACCTGAACCGGATTATGGAAAACCGGCACCAAAAGATTTTCATGACCTATGAGGCATTCTTACGTATCCGGCTGAAAGATGAAACTATCGATAAATACGAAAATCACCTGCGTGATGTAGATGATTCCTATGCCAGAGCAATACGTGCGGCGGCGGAAGAAAAGAAAAAATCCAAGCTGGCCAAAGTTACAGATGTGATTCGCGGTAAAAAAGATGCGACGGCAGCACCTTATCTGGAAGATTTAGGAATTGATTCACTGGTCATTGATGAATGTCACGCCTTTAAAAACTCAAAAGAAATAGTCGATTTTAAAGGCGGTAAATTTCTCAGTACACCTATAGCCTCGAGCATGGGACTGGATGCACAAGCCAAAGCATGGTACATACGCCGGCAAAATAATGGTACTGGTGTTCTGGGATTGACGGCAACACCAATAACGAACTCACCACTGGAAATCTTCTCCATGGCCACACTGACCGAAGGTGAGGAACGTATAAACAGTATTATGCTCGGTGCAACAGGTTCAGATGCATTCATGGATACAGTTTGTAATTTCAGTGAAGAACAGGAAATGTCAATTACCGGTCATATGAAGTCTTACCGTACCTTTACCGGTTTACGCAATCTGGCTGCATTACGCAGTCTGATTAAGGATGTTGCTGTAATTGAGGATGCAGAATCAGTCGGCAGTGATTTTTTCCTACCCTCCGCAGAAGAAGAGCAAACAGAAATTAAGCTATCAGATGACACCAGCAATCGCCTGCATGAATATAAAGTGGCATATTCAGTTGCCAAAGAAATGGTACTGGCATCAAAAACCAAAATTGATGCAATTGTCGATCCGGAAGATCTGGATATTTTTAACCGAATCAGCAGTGAAACAGGGGAACCGGTAGAACTGATGGCGGCTCCCTTTAACCTGATTAACAAAATGAATAATCTTATTGTTGATCCTGATCTGGATAAAAGGGCGACGTTTTACTATACAGACGATAAATCACTCGCAGAACAAGTCTGCACGCAATTCAATAATAAAAAACTGAAAGACAAGCGCACTCGGCTGGGAAAATTTACTTCTCCTGAAAATGTGCTGAAAGAAACGATCCTCAGGGACGAAAACAAAGAAATTATTGCGACTGAATATACCGTACAGGTAACTGCCATATATGATGGTGAACGGATTATTCTGGATTCCGACGACTTCAATACTCAGATGGCTTTTGAGGCGATTATGGATAAGCTGTCATTAAATGCGGATATGAGCATTCCGCCAAAAATGGCAGCGTTAATCGATAATGTTAAAACTGAAATGGCCAACCCGCGCGGAATTGATGGTTTACGCCGCTCACAAAAGACCGTCAAACAAATTATTTTCTGTGACATGTTGTCCAGCCACACCAAAATTAAACGACTGCTAGTGAAACATTGCGGTATACCGGCGGGTAAAATAACCTTTATCTCCGGTCAGTATAATTCACAGCCAGATGAGATTTTGGATGTGCAAGAAGGGTTTAATGCTGGTGATGAGGACAATAAATATCAGATTATTATTGCCAATAAAAAAGCCGAAGTCGGTATTAACCTGCAAAAAGGTTGTCAGGCCATACATCACCTAACTATCGGCTGGACACCGGACAGTTTACACCAGCGTAACGGTCGCGGAGTGAGACAAGGGAACCTGACCGGCAAGGTAACGGTATATTTTTACGATGCAGACGGTACTTTTGATACTTACCGGCGCAGACTGGTCAATAAAAAATCCGACTGGATTAATACCTTACTCAAAGACGATAAAAGCGATCAGGTAGTCATAACCGGATCCCTTACCCGTGAACAGCAGGATATTCTGATCAGCATGGTAGGTGATAAAACCGCCATGGCAACATTTCAGGAACGTATTGACGATGCTGCCCGTGCCAAACGTATTGCTCAGACGCGCTACAGTCAGAATGTCAATCTGCAAACCTGCCAGAAAACAGCTATCTTTTTAAAGAAAAACGAAAATCTGGAGGACTTTGGCCGCGAATATCTCAACGAATTATTTGGTATCGAACGTGATATTCAGGACGTCAAAAGATCCATAGAAAACGCAGGCAGAAAAAAAACCAGTGCCGCGACAATTAAGCGTTATGAGGATAAATTAACCGATTTGCAGAATAAACGTCGTCAGTTATCTGAAGAGGTTATTGAGGCCTATTCTTACGATACAGAGAGTGATGATGACTTTATAACTTCTGTTAATTCAGACAAATTCTTCTATATTGATCGTGATAAATTTAAGTTGCGTGAAGGTGTTGATTCACAGATCCGGCGTGAATGGAAGAATCAGTTAGAAACCAATCGCCGCATGCAGCATGTGGCTCAGGAAGAGTTGAATAAATCTCTTAGTCTGGAGGGCAGTTATACAAACGATACTATTGAGGATGTGAAAAAAGGACAGTATGTCACTTATAAGGAAAACAGAATAGGTGTAGGCGGCCTGATTAAATTCACTGATAGTAATGGTAATGTCTATTATCGCTTACTGTGTTTAAACCGGAATCAATCCTTGATTTTGCGCTATTTTGATAAAGACAGGCCTGCTTCAAGCGAACCCACTCCGGTAAATTATTTCTTTGCAACTCCGTATAATACGGAAAATATAGTCGCCATGATTGAAAAAAATGGCGAAGGCTATCAGGAAGCTTTGCAGTATCTGGCCGAATATGACAGAAAATGTCTGGCTATGAATAACAATAAGGTTAGTAACAGTTGGGATTATGCTTTTCAGTATATTCCTGAGCTGGAGGCCATGTTACCCGACATGAAAATAACACATGAGTTAGATCCGCAAGAATATTTTCTGGATGTTGCCGGTGTTTTCCCTTATGTATTCAATCCTGAGTATATAAATCACTTTGCTGCTTCAGACAGTATCGAGAAATGGAAAAATGTAGCAGAACAGCAGAAATTATATGCAAAATATCAAGGAAGTATATGTGAAACTGATAATCTGGATAATTTTATAAAAATTGAATCAGAAGATTTTGTGGTTAAAATTATAAATGCTGCGCAAAAATTTAATCTTAAGTTTAAAGATATGGGTTTCAGCCTGAAATATTTTTCACCTGGACTGGGATTTTCAAGAGATCTGATCTTCACTCCTGATAAATCACGGGCTGATCATATTATTGCCCAGATTAATGCAGCAGAAACGATGGATACGGTCACAGAAATTGCTAACGGCTGGGTCAGAGAATTAATGGGAAATTTATTTGAAGACATTCCCAACTTTGATGATTTTTCAATCGGCAGATCCGGTAAATTAATGGAACAGGAATACCAGCCAATTAAAGCTGCTGTTGAAGAGGCGCGTAAACGGTTTAAGGTCAGCTCGCCGGAAGATTATGTTTATATGACCGGAGATACCTGGAAGGCTAAAAAGGCACTGGACGATAATGCAGACAGTTTCCGCATGATTGCCGAGCGTGCCGGTTCTGAAATCGGCTGGCGTAATAAATCAGGTCAAGGACGTGCAAGGGATAATGAAGTCATAGACAAAGCGACCAAAGCACCGAATAATGTCTGGATATTCCAGCGTAAAATGTGGCAATACTTACAGGAAAATTATTCTGAACTTATTTCAGAATTTAATCTTGATATTGAAGAGGGGAACTGATGATGGAATACCAGTATATGATTACCGAGGAACAGGCAAATACCGAAGCTGCCCGATTAGCCGACGAGCTAAAAACCAATACCGGAAATTCCGACTTTGTACAGTTTGCCGCTGATGTCATTATCAAGCGAATTGCCAAGAATCCATTGGTGTATCTGGAGTATGGCGTTTACTGGCCGGCTCTGAAAAAGGTATTGAATAATCACCATGCCGAACTAGGCAAAGAGTTAATCAATGATCCGATAGCCGGCATTTATGGTAATTTTGCCAGTGAAGCAGCCGTTATTGCTGCCGCTGAACAGTTCAGGGAGTTTTATAAGGAAGCTTATTTGAAGGGTAGCAATAGCTTTCAAATTGATGAGCTGGGTAATATCTGGACACTTTATGATAGTGATATACAGGAAAAACCATGATGAGCTGCGCAGACTGATACAGCAGAGATTCTAGATAAGATATAAAAACCGCTCTTTAAGGGCGGTTTTATTTCAGGCAGAAAAAAGGGAGAAAACCCTTAACTTAGCTGTGATTTGTCAAAATGACAGAATCGTGCCCGGTTCGTACAGAGACTTGCTGGTTTCTGCAAATTTGGTACACGCTTCCAGAACTCCTACATTTTTTATATATCTGATGAAATAAAGACAGGTAGCCAGAATAGCTATATTGCCGTTACTTAAACCATCAATATCATATTGAAGTTTACCGTTGTCTGTGACACCGTTTGGCTGAATATTCTGACTGATATCGAATCGCATTAATTCTTCGCCCAGATCAATCTGATCCCTTACTTTCAGCTCGTGATAGGCTTCCAGTGCTTCATGGAACTCGTTCGGTTTGAATAACATATCGAATTCTTCTGAAATTGTAGAATCAGTAATCAGGATAAATTTATCCTTTCCCTCAAAATCATATTCGGTAGCGCAGTCAAAGAGTAAAAGTGCTCTGCCGTTTTCTTCGGTCGTGATAGCAGAGGTTATTGATAACGGCTTTTCAGCATAGTGACCTATAGATGCGCACAGATCTATAACATCATCATTCATTTCTGACTTTCTGTAAGTGTGGAACATTAGATTAAAGACTGCATAACGCCTTTATTATGGGTGCTTATTAATTCCTTTTTTTATTTGTTCCATGCCTATTGATGCTATAGCAGTTGGTGTCGCTTTCCGTAATATCGCCGAAACCAGCAGAAATACAAAGCCATATGATCTTTGTATTACTCACTATGTTATGCCCAGAGAAACTCTGGATTCCAGTCTGACGAATCAGTTTGTATACGGTAATCGTGCTGATTGGTTCGTTTCTGCCGCGATTACGGGCAAAGTTGATGTTGATTTACCCGTTCAGACCGGTGCAAGGCGATTTATTCCACTGAGTAATGCAATCGCAATCACTAAAGCTGCCAGTGGTAAACGTAAGCAGAATAACGGCATGAGTTTGTATTGATATGGTCAGACCTCCAACCATTGCCGAATCTCTGAAAATTATTCGTGACAGAGAAAAACGGGCAGACGGGATACGTTCGGGTGCATTGAATATTCTGAATCTGGGTAATATAGATTTGCGCCGTACAACTCAGGCTGAGGAAGTTTTAAAGAACATCAATCTGAATAGTGGTGTTAATACCAGAAAATTAGATTTTGCTGATTTGCGTGCATTTAAAAAACAAATGCAGTTACGCCAGCAGGATTTCAAACGCAGCGGCATAGGAATAGGTATTTCCTTTAAATCCGTTATAGACCGTAGTCGTAAAGAAGACATCAAACGTTTTCAGGAAGAGATTAATACGGCTATTGCCGCACGTAGGGATCGGAATGGTGTTATTACTTTCCGGGTAAACGCCAGTGCCAGATCTACTGATACCCACCATATGGTAAGTGTACAGTTTCTGAATTTTCAGGCTGCTTTGAGTGGCGGAGGAAGTATTACCCAAAAACTTGCAGCAGATGTACTTAAAGGGCCGGTAAGATTTGATTGTGATTGCGGCCGGCATCGTTACTGGTACCGTTATCTAGCCACGCTTGGTGGTTTTGCTTACGGAAAGTCTGAAACAGGTTATCCGAAAATACGTAATCCGCAGCTAACAGGACTTGCTTGTAAGCATGTTTTATATGTGGCACGTATGTGTATGCGCTCCCCGTCGATGATCAGGGATATGCAGAACTATCTGAATACCTATCGTAATAATCCTAACTCACGAGCCAGAACAATTGGGCGTAAACAGGCCAGAGAATTTGCAGAAAAAATAGATAAAGAAGATTGGCGCAATATCAAAGTACGCCAGTCACGCAACAGCCAGCTTCCTGATCGTCTTGCCGATGCTTTTAACCCGAATAAAAAAGCCAGTATACGCGGTACAAACTTGCGTCCTGAAGAACTGGTAAAAAAACGGGTTGATGAAATGTCAAAACAGGAACAAATCAGTGCAATTGCCCGTCTGCTCAGTAGTACCGATTTACCTCCGGATTTACAAGCTGCCGTCAAATTAATTAAAGACCAGATTAGCAAAGAAAATTAGCACCATGATTGATATGAAAATAATCAGTGATTCTATTAATCACGCCGTCAAAACAGTAACCAGTCATCACCCTTTATCTATTGAAGCAGCGGTATACCGAAAGGAACTGAGAAAACCGAAGGAACTGGGAGGTGGAGATGGAAATGAGCCGACGATAGGCGGAGCTGGTGTACTGGGTGGTATTGGTGATGAATCAGAATATGAGCTGACATGTCAAGGTTCTTGTCATGTGAAATTTACTAATAATCTGGATATGGCAGAAATTGCAGGTGAAGGCTCAACGTATTCTGTACAGATATATACAGCCATGATTGAACCTTGCAATGAAGGTGAGTTTACGGTTCAGAAATATGACCGCATTTATCTGATGATGCCGAATATTAACTTAAGCTATGAAGTTGTAGACATTACATCGACACTCAGTTTAATTAACGGACAGACCAAACTGTATACATTACAGCCGGTAGAACAAAGTGCTAACTTGAGTGACGAACTGATTTTTAAAAAAAGGGAACAGCCGGAAAAAGCGTGATTGAACCATCAGAAAATAGTTACTGCGATTCTTTACCCTAAATATGGAGATTTAAATGGGTGCAAATGCAGATATAAATAACAATGGTTCTTCAACATTAAATCCGAATAATGTGACTTTAGCTGATCAGGCTGAAACCGGTGAGTTTATCCGGGGATTACAACAGGAAAAACAAAAGAGTGGCGTTTTTGACAGTGCCTCAGATACAGTGAGCCAGTCCATGCCGCCGGTTTTTCAGAATTTGTTGCATTCGTTACCGGATACAGTTCAGGAGCAGGGCAATCGTGTCGTTAATACTCAGCAACTGATTCTGGATTCAACAGTTAAGCAAACAGGAATATACCGGCAGAAATTCGGTCGTGATGTTCCAGATGCTGTTTTAGATAGTGCAATACGTTCAGCACTGCCGCTGATTAATCCGAATTATGCCCGCGCTTTAGGCTTAGATACCCACCTTAAATCGGTTGGTGTATATGATGAAGTGTCTAATGTATCCGGCGGTGCCTTGCAAGTAAGACAGGCTTTGACTGCTATTTTACTTGCATTTAATGAGCAGATACCTTTTTCTGGTGTATGTCCTGTAGGTATTAATAATGGCGGACTTGAAGGACGCATTATTCAGGTTAGTCATCGGGCTGATAGTAACGTTGGTGGCTATAATTATGGCGATAGTTTAGACGGACTGAATTCCGGTAAACCTTATTTGCAAGGCAAACGTTTTGCTGATGCTACACAAGGTGATAACGGACAATATACTGCTTTAATTACCCTGCACGAAAATGATACTCAGGGCTGTCCGATCCGAAGTAATACAGCTACTGCTTATATTAACGGGCTTCCTGCTGTAATTGTGCAACCTTCCGGTACTAACAGCACCACATTTACTGCTGCTGCTACTTTTAGTTTTCCTGGTGATAAAACTTCATATCAGGTAGCTATACTTTGCCAGAATACTGATACCGGTAAAATAGATGTAACGGTAACTCCGCCATTACCTGCCGGTACAAGAATCCGTGTTAGTGCAGATGTTAATTATGAACATGCCACTATGAAGGATAAACGGCCTAAAGTTGTTACACATGCTGAATACAAACACTTCGGTGTTCATTATTTCAGCGGATATTATAACGTTACCTCTGAAGCAAGAGCACAATGGCAGAGTGAGGTGAATATTGATCCTTCCACACAAGCCACAATCGCATTGCGTACTCAGTCTTATAACGAACGCCATATGGTGGCTATTGATTGTATGTATGAAGTAGCCCAATCATATCAGCATCAATTTTCTCTTGACTGGTTAAATCGTTTAAGCCAGCGCAATATTGCCAGCATTGTTCAAGACCTCTCTTACAGCCTGTCACAGGTTGACACCGAAATGGTTGCGCGTACTCAACTTAGCAGTCTGGGCGTAATTTATGTAGGTATGGCTGCCGTTAAATATTTTGAGGCAATGGATCCGAGCATATTTACTAAGAGCGGCGAAAGAAAACGACCGGGTATTTACCGGATAGGTAAATGGGCTGGCTTATACGACGTATTCTATACACCTTCACCTAAATTAAATCGTCCTGTTAGGGATTCATTCCAGATACTTGCCATTGGCTGCTCAGATCAGGTTGCCGGTAATCCTTATCTTACTGGACAAGCAGTAGCCCCTATTATCACACCATTCAGTATTAATAGTGCGGGTGAACAGGGCGCATACTATTTTGGTGCTATTACAGACACGATGAATCCTCTCGCAAATATGGCTTCAGCAGCAGCACTGATAACCGTAACCGATATTGAATAAAGGGAGGTAATAATGGCCAAAAATCCATCAAATACTTCGTCTGATGCGCCAAAGAAACGTGGTCGTCCCCCGAAAAGTACAGACAATGAAGATACTTTACTGCAAGTAAATAACTCTGTAGATGAGCAAACAAAGGGTAGCAAAGCCGATAACGCTGATGTGGTACCACCGGAAGTGGACGAAGCTGATAACGCTGATGCGGTACCACCGGAAGGTACTAAAACCAAAACCATTAAAGAGGTTTTTATCAGCAATATATCGCCGACATCTTATGTGATTCCACAGCTTAATATAGAAATGCGCCCCGGTGAAATGGATGTATCAGCCTCTGTTTCTAAGGATACATTAACTCAGATTCGCAATAATGCAGATACATTCAATGCCGTTAACGGATGGGATGGTAAAACCCTCGGCATTATTGTTGATGTTCATAAAGGATAAGCCATGAGCGGACAGAATATCTATCAGACAACACCGCTTGTCGGCCAGCAGCCGGGCGTACAAATCAACTTACCTGTTGATCGTACAGACCGGTTGTTACAACAGACCGGTGATCAGACGTTTGCTACTGTCTTGAAAGCCTCACGCGGCCGCATTGATAAGCCTATGCTTGTATCATCTGATAAATTAAAGCGTTATCTGGGTGATGCTCAATCGTTGCGTGAATCAGAGCTGAACAGCACCTATATTCAGGTAGTGGATGCTTTTACCGTTGGAGCACCGGCCGCTGTGGTCATGCGGCTAGTCAGCAGTGAGGCAGTAAACAACTATATCGTTATCAGACATGGTCCAAACGATAATATTTCTATCTTTGAAGATGCACCGGAAGAAATTGAAGAAAATGATGACTGGTTCCTGAGCATTAAACTTGCGGACTGTATTAATGAAGGTGTCTATGTACAGCTTCAACGAGGTAAAACAGATACTGAGGTTACCTTAAAAATCAGAGAACGCAAATACAACAGCAAGGGTACCGAAATCGCTACCGGCAATATACTGTATGAAATTACCGGTTCAACAGATATTAATGCTGTTGATGATTTTGGTCAGTCTTACTATCTGGGTAATGTTGCGGAAAGGTTTTATGGTGACTGGTTAATAGTCGAAGCCAATCAGCAGGCTAACGTAGTACTAACTACAGACGCATTTAGTAGTCAAATGGTTGGTGAAGGTATAGAACCTTTCTATGAAGGATCTAGTCAGATCACGAATGAAGACTTTCAGGCGGCTGCCGAGCAGATCAAAAAAACCAGTCTGCAATATTATTACATCATGACAGATTCATCAAATCTGGCTTTGATTGATGCATTGTTCAGAGCAGCGGTATACAACAATCGCAAAATGTTTGCCGATATTCCGGGTAATTTATCACCTGATGCCGCTATACGCTGGAAATCTCTTTTTGAATGGGATGAACAGCAATCCATGTATATAGACTGGACATGGACACCCATCAAACGACAGGACCCAACCTATAAAAACGGCGTTGTCCAGTTATCTTCGGTAGGTCAGAAAGTCGGTTATTCCTGTGTGCGTAACGGTAATCTGAACGGCTTCGGGCTTCCACCGTTGCAACAGCCAATAGCCGGTAGTGACTATATGCTTACCGGTACTAACTTTACCCAGATTTATCAGCCTGATGTGGTTGAAATCGCAGCACTGGCTGAAGCACGGATTAATCCTTGTATCTATGAGGAATATCACAACGCCAGTGGTTACGTTTGGGCAGACAGCCTTTCCGGTACGCAAAAAACGGGTATTAGTAAATTAACCAGTGCAGCCGAAATCACTTTCTGGTTAATGCATTACTTTGGACGCTATAGCAAATCGCACTTACAAAAACCGATGGGAGAACGGATCCGCAAACAGAAAGAAGAACTGGAAAAGGTTCTGAACTGGGCGGAGGCTTCCGGCTGGCTGACAATAAGTAAGAGCTTAGGCGGCGTGGCCTATACCTACAGTGTATATCGTAATGAACGTTACCCGGATGACCGCATGGATTGGGTAATTAATATTGGCATCGAAGGTGTGGTACGTCAGGTAGTTGGTAATACCAATATGTACTCATCTGATTAAGGAAAAAAAATATGCAAATACCAGAAGAAATCCGCCAGATAACTCAAATTTTTCATCAAAAATTACCGGAACCGGTACAGCAAACAATGGTCACAGATGGTGTGGTGTTTGATTCAACAGACAGCCGTTCAGCTTACGCTATGAGTGATCTCAAACTGAAAGCCGCATCAGCCGTTCATCAGTTTGCTGAAACTGATAAAAGCGAACTGGACGAAGGTGAGACGCTTTGTGACCGCTTTTTGTCATTGTTGGCTGAGGGCTGTGATGAAAATGAAGATGGCGAAATAAGCGATGAAGAAGCACAGTACATCGATCTTGCTTATGAAGCAGCAGCTACATATATGTCGAGATTTCGTGTCAATCCTGATGAGCTTGAAGCGTTTATCAATGATGATGATGAAGAAGCCGCAGCCAATATACAGGAACTGTTGCGTCATGCTTTGCCGGAAGGAAAAGAAGCCTGTTTGGATGATATTGAGAAATTTGCTTTCGATGAGAATGATGGCAGTACAGAACCTGTTTTGGATTCAGCACAATCCAATGGTAATCAGCAGGCAGTTATGGATGCTCTTTACAAGAAAAAATGGGTGGTCAGACAAGGTAAAAAGCTGAAGATCAGAAAGCGGGTATCAGGGCGTGTCATATTGAGCGCAGGGCAGAAAAAAGCTGTCAGAAAAATGCATCTGAAATCTCACAGCGGTCGTGCGAATTTAAAGCGTCTCAAATCAATGCGCAAACGTGAAAAACTTGGCTTGAATAAATAGGCTGTCAATCATGTCGTGGATTAATTCACTTGTTGATGCCGGAGTGGAGGTGCTTTCAAAGCAATACACTCTGACATCAAACTGGGGGAGCCTGAACTCGCAACTGATTGCTTCTATAGCACCATGCGATAAAGCAGGCAATATAACCGGTCAGGCTGTCAGTGCTCCGCTGATTGATTCATCACTGGCACAGCAGTTCGGCTGGTCATCTCCGTTTGAGAATTACACTGCTGACAGTAAAAGTCCGACTTTGGCTGCCATGCTGCAAACCGGCATGATTCCCAACCTGATACAGGCTATTGATGCAAAACAGGCAGACAGTAACAACCCTGAAAATGGTGCGCTGTCTGCCATCTCTAATTTTTTGAAACTTGGCGAAGGCAGGACTGGTATTACCAAGTTGAATTCAACACAGGTTTTTACCGGGCATGAGCCTTTGAAAATTGATGGAACTTTGGTTTTCAGAGCTTATGCAGATCCTGTAAGTGAAGTTGAGCAGCCAATACAGACATTATGGAAAATGGCTTATCCGAAATCACTGGCAGACGGCACAATGTTGTTAAACAACGTGCAGGATGCCCTCAGTGATGCCGGCAGTCTTCTCAGTGGCGATATGTCCGGAACGGACAGTCTGGTTAAGCTGGTTTTTCCTTCCGAGGCACCTTCCTATGTTGCGCTCAAATACCGTGGTATTACTTATGCGCCAATGGTTATTGAAAATATCAGTCGTCCGTTAACCAATCCGACCTGTGCATTAGGCGATGTTTTTGCCACTGTACAGATTAGTTTGGGATCGCAGCGTTCATGGGATGCCAAAGATGTCGAAAACAGCCGGTTAAGTGCTACCGGTAAGCTGATTAATGACACTGTTAGTGCCGTTTCAAATTTGTTTTAAAGAAAGTTGTAATATGTATACTCCTAAAGCACAAAAAAATGTTCTTGAGAATGTGGCAAAGTACGGAGTAATTGCTTTAGCTTCAGAACACACCATGGTGATTCATGGCCATGAAGAGTTATCTGCTTTAACTATTAGTTTTCCTCTGCCGAATAACATTTCTGAAGAATCTATACCTGTATTTCTTGGTGGCGGCATACAAACCGGCACATCACAGGCTCCACGAACATTTTTTACGAACTCTATTTCATTCTTAGATACGGTACAAGGACCGGTTGCAGAGTTTTTACGGCTACATGCTACTGAACGAACGGTTGCGTCGCGTTATATGTTCGATTTTGATGTCTATCGCGGCACTCCGGAAGAATACACGCTTAAATTCGCGTGCAAAAATGCTTATCTGCATGGCTTTGATGCTGCCGAACTGGAAGCCGAAGACCGCACCAGTCCGTTTAAGTACAACGGTCAGATATCTTATCATTATTACGGACATGAAAAGGGTAATATTTAAGCATGGAAACAAGTGTCAACGGTAAAAGCATTAGCGAGCTGGCCGCTACTTATATCACTACACGGCAGATTAATTTCTTTAGTCAGGAACAGATTGAAAACCTGTTTTTAGAAGCGGTTAATGAAGCTTCCGGCTATGGTGATTTAGTTAACGGACGTGTCGTGACATTAGAAGATAATTGCCCGGTAATAATCGATAATGCCAAATTAATAACGGCTGCTACGGTTCTGAGTGAATCTGACTGGGCTGTTATTAAACCGTTGGCACAACTTCTGGTTGATCTGGAAACTGCAAGGTTACAGGAAGCAACCAAAAATCATGGTTTAGATCCGTTCGGCCGTTCTTCTGCTGAGATTGAAAATGATCTCAATGCGTACCGGGCGGAACTGCCTAAAAAAATGTTTGCGTGTCCGATTGTAACCATCTAGGCAGTGAAATTTATGTCAATCTATCAAACCAGTTTATTCGGTGATCTGGCACAAACAGCCGGCGGACTGTTGGGCGGTGTTGCTGGCGGATTGGCCGGCAAGCTGGGCAGTACGGTATCAAACGCCCTGGGAGGCGGTGCATTAGGTTCACTGGCTGCCGGTGCAATTAATTATGGTACCAATGCCGCAATGACCTCAGTTGTCCAAAAACTGGATAAACTGGGGCACAAGGCAGACCGGAAATTCGATAAGCTGGTGTCTACTACATTTCAGGATCTTGGCATTAGTGCTTATGAAAACGGGCAGCCCAGTGATCAGGCATTACTGTTTGCCGGCGGATTGTCCATGAAAGACATGCAGCAGATTGTTGAAGCCGCAGATAGCAAAACACTGTCGCGCAAAAACTTTTATGTACTGGAAATCAGTGACGGTCTGAGCGGACAGCCGGTTGAAGGTGTGCAGCCGCATCTGAGCAAGTTTAATCTGTTTGTGCAGTCGCTGGATTTAAACCCGATTGATATCAGCGGTGATGTTCATTTGCTTGGATCTGCGTCCATGAATATACCGCAGCAGAATAATCTTACCGAGATGAATCTGATTGTTCTTGATGATATTAGCGGCACAATCAAACAATGGGCACGCCAGAAATTAGCCTTTACCACGCCCTCAAACGGTACTGTAATGCCGGCTATTTACCGGACGTTTTCAGTAAAAATTATTTACAGTACAAATAAGGCACTGGAAGATTACTACAACGAACGCTACACCATGGAACTGGCCAGTACCAGTGTTCAGCTCACCCGTACAGAACAGGCACTGGAAGAACTGTCACTGCGTTTTGTGCAGGAATCCACCTTTATGCCAACGCTTTCTTAAAATATTATGACTAAAGTTACATCAAAGTTTATCTGGCAGCAAATTGAGCACTGGATCAACACACTGACCAATGCTTATCTGGGTTCTAATTACGGTATCGATCTGAAAGAATATCTACAGAAACCAATCGGTGCTTTTGACGGTGATGAAATCATTGCCAAAATGCGGCAGGATATTCCTGTGCTCCAGGCAATCGATAACAATAATCTGCACATCTATTTCAAAAAAGTATCAACGGATAAAATCCTGTTCTATATCCAGTTAAATGATGGTGCCAAAGAATATACGGTTTCACTTTAAAATAAGGGAACAGTGTCTTTTTGCCACGGCATTCAAACCGATAATTAAGCCAGATTAAAATAATTTGGCTTTTTTTATGGCTTATACGAAAGATGAGTTTTATCAGGCAGCAATAAATGAACTGAGTAACAGCCCTGCACTGGCAGAACGAATCCGCCTCGGAGATGTGACCGTTAGCCAGCAACTGGCAGCCATGGCACAAATGCTGACCATGTTATCCACGCAAATTGATCTTGGCTTGTCTGAAACGTGGACCAGAGCGCGGGATTCATTTGTGCTGGCTGATGCTGCTGCTAAACAAATGCTGCCGTTAGGTCAGGCTAAAGTTGCCCGTTTAACCGTTAAAAACGAATTCAGACAGCCTTTAACCCTGATAGCAGGGCGAATATTGCTGGATACACGTTCCAGACAGTGGGTGATCCGTGATGGTGCGACTATTCCGGCTAATGGTGAGAGTGAAATCACCGTAATCCAATACCAGCAACGCAGTTTTACCCATAAAGTAACCGAATTTAAGTCGTTTTACCGTATACCTTTGCCGGTGCCGGATTCCGGACAGTGCATGATTGCGGTTGAAGTAAGCAAAATATCCAATAACACAGTATTCAAACAGGCTGAATGTTTCAATAACATTAATTACAACGACAATGTTTATCATGTGATGGGTGATGAACTTCTGAATTTGTATATCACTTTCGGATTGAAAGATAAATTCGGTTATGTGCCGGGCATTGGTGAAGAATTCAAAATTAGCATCAGAGAATCCTATTATGGGTTCAATCTGGAAATCGGAACCCAGTTTAGTCTGGAATATTCGGTCGACAATGAAGAGTATCTGTCATTTTTTGCTACTGAGGAACTCAAGGCGGGCAGTCCGCCAGCCTCAATATCAGAAATGCGGGAACTGAGTAAATACCCGTACATGTATGATGAAAATGCCGTATATCTGGGCGAATTTTCGCAATTGATTACCCGTAAAATGCGTCCGTTTGTATTTTTGTCGGTGTGGAATGAATATACGGAAGAACAAGTCAGAAAACCGGATAGCGACAATATTAACTGTTTGTTTATCTCGTTTATTAAAGACGGTATCAGCAGTGAGGAAGCTCAAAGCGAAATAACATCGATCATTAAAGCGGCTGATAACAGTTACCGGGTTAAATTTGTTCCTGTAGCTGAAAATAAAATTAATATTGATGTCCATCTGTGGTTATCACCATTACATGATTCAGCCGCCATTTCCCAAAAAGTAAAACAGTGGATTCTGGACCGCTACGGGCGGTTATCGTACTGGGCACGTACTGGCCGACAGCGCATTAATGTTTCCAATATCACGAAACAGATAAAAGAAGAAATTACCGAATTAAATGACGGTACCAGCGATATTGTCATCACCGTTACCGATAACAGCCTTAATTTCCCGGAATCATTCCGTTATGTAGATGAAAGCTCGTTAACTATTACCACCACGGGACTGATACCGGATTAATTATGTATGACCTGATACCCTTACAACAATCCCATGCTGCGGATGAACTGGAAGCAGAGTTCAAAGATCTGCTTATCGTTCTGTTTCAGAAATATCTGTTTAAAGACGGTTTTGACTGCAATGTCATGGGTATTCCGTATCTTGGTTCCTATGAGCTGATAACCAAACATCTGATTAACGGCAATATTGCTAACTTCGATATTACCCGTATTGCTGAAGATGATATGCGCTATTTACTGCTGGCGTGGAAATACCGCAACGGCAAGCGCGGTACACATTTTCTGAAAACGTTTATTAAATGCACGTGGGGGAATGAGTTTGAAATCCAGCAACTCTGGCATCACAAAGAAACCAAATACCCGTTAGGACTTATAACCGAAGAAGAGATAGAAAAGACAGGGCTTAATAAAAATGATTTTTTTCTGACTTCCAGAATCCGCATTAATCTGACCCAGCGGGAAGCAAGAGACTTCCCTTATGAAATAGCAGAGATGCTAAAAAATACACTACCTGCCCGATTGTTTATTTCAGAAATTGTCAAAGAAACATCTTGTGAGGCCGGAGTGAGTTTATTAGGGGACAGTACTGAATATTCTGTCTCTAAATATGATTGTACCGAAGAACAGAAAGAAGAAGTCACTGAGTTCGGCGTAAATGTATTCGGTGAAGGAACAACGTACTCTTTAGCCTTTTTTACCGCTGATAATAGCTAATAATTCAGTAAGCAGGGTTTTTTAAAGATGGCAAATGAAGACAGACTAAAAGTTAAAATTACAAAATCCGGTTATCAGGCTGCAATTGATAATAGCCGTGATGCAAACGGATTTAAAATCAAAATAAGTAAAGCCGACGTTTATGATGATAAAAATAATCTGCGTGGTACTTTTGATGTGGTCGGAAAAAATATAGGTCAGCAGCAAATAGCACTTCGAATCGCTGTTGTTGATAAAACCACTTCATATGGCATTAAAACCATAAAGCTAATTGATAAGTACAGTGGCGTTGAATTTGCCATTATTTCTCACCCTGCCGAGGAAATGATTGATTACATCAACCCGCATAAAATAGCTTATATAACATGTAATCTGATTATCACGTCGCTGGACGATCATACGGTAACCATTATAGATTCCAGTACCGCTGATGCCGATATGGGCATGATTGATGGACAGTTTGCCGAAATTAGGGAATTAATGGGTAAATTACCTGGCGTAAATTTACCAGGTAATCAGGATACTTCCGGTAATGCCGCTACAGCATCAAAATTATTTGAGGGACGCAATATTGGCGGGGTTTTCTTTGACGGTACACAAGACATAGATCTGCCCGGCGTGAATACCAGAGGTAACCAAGATACAACCGGTAATGCTTCCACTGCTACATATGCCGGTCAAATTGCGGCGCGTAAAATCGGTGGCGTTACTTTTAATGCCAAAACAGATATAGATTTGCCTGGTGTCAATATTAAGGGTAATCAGGATACATCAGGCAATGCCGCAACCGCCACAAAACTACAGAATGCAGCCTGTATTAATGGCATACCGTTTGACGGTAGCAAAGATATTAATGCCACGCCTGCCGGAGCTGTGCAGTTTTTCGCTATGGATACCGCACCTGTTGGCTGGTTAAAGGCTAACGGCGCAGCGGTATCAAGAACATCATATGCCAGTCTGTATGCGGCCATTGGTACCCGATTTGGGGCTGGAGACGGGAAAACCACCTTTAACCTGCCGGATTTAAGAGGTGAGTTTTTACGCGCATATGATGAGGGTAGAGGCGTTGATAATGGCAGGCAGTTAGGGAGCCGCCAGTCAGATACAGTACAGCGTATGACTGGTGAAATTGGTGATATCACTTTTGTGGGTAAGGATTATTCCGATGGTGTTTTTAGCAGAGAGAATGTAAGTACTGCAAAAATCGGAACGGTCACACCATTAACACTAAACTTTAAAGTTAAATTTGACAATGCGGCAGTAGCAAGAACATCAGCAGAAACACGACCACGCAATATTGCACTGCTTGCCTGTATTAAGATTTAAGGAGTAATGAATGAAAAAATATTCACCAACTATTCCCGTTTGCCAGCTGGACGAAAATAACTATTTTATCGGTATGACTACCGCAGATTTAGACCCATTAGAAAGTAATGGACATTATCTAATACCAAGGCTATGCGTTGAGGCAATAGAACCAGAATTTAAGGCCGGTTATATCGCGCGATGGAGTGGCGAATCATGGCAATACATCGCAGACCATCGTGGCGAAACGGTTTATAGCAAAGAAACCGGACAAGATATTAAAATCAGTGAACCGGGTGAATTGCCGGAAACAGTGACAACTACCCCTTGTCCTGATTCTTTTCATCATTGGGTAGAAAAAGAAAACAAATGGGTTATGTCACCAGAAGCCGAGGCACAGAGACAGCAGCAAATAAATAATGAGCGGCAGGCAAAAATTAATACACTGCTATCGGCTGCTGCTGAAAAAATAGCAGCATACCAAGATATGATTGATTTTGCCGATACCGAAGAAGAAGCGACGGAAGCAGAAAAGGGATTGCTTGCTTGGCGGAAGTACCGAGCTGCTTTATTGAAGTATCAGAAAGGCTTAATTTCTGAATTGCCGCGCACGCCGGAAGAGTAAAGGTGAGAGCCTGTAACGTGACGATCTTACTTATACTGACACATCGTACAACCACTAAGCATCATCTATTTCAATAATAAGGGAACGCACCATAACTCCCCTTAACTAGCAAAGCATAATAAAGCCCAAAGATACTGGGCTTTTTTTATGTCGCAAACAAAATCCATCATATTAGATTTAAACGGTAATCAATTTGATATCAGTTCTCAGCAGCTAATAGATGCCGGCGCACGGAGCTGGGCTGATATGGATTCCATTACTATCAGTCAATCCCTGAGTGCTGATTCACGATCGGTTGAAACACGACAGCAAATATATGACAACTACAGCTTCATGTCTGGCAGTCCGATAATAGCGACAGCACTGAATCTGCATGTCACACAATCTCTGGGCGCACATGAAAATACCAGTGAGGTATTTTTCATTGAATCCAAACCGGAAGCCACTAAAGAAGAAATTAAATACATTAATGAGTTACGGGATAATTTATCACCCATGCTCAATGCAATGGCATACGAAATTACCTATAACGCAACGGTATACGGTGATGCCTATGCACGTATCTACGGCCGGCCGAAAGATGGCATTTTATCCATTGTGCACAATGCAGACTTTAATACGCCGAATATTATTGCTATGGAGCGCGGCGGAAAAACCGTAGGTTATCTGATGGCACTGGAACAGGGTAACAACAACCTGACACCAATGAGCAATAAACAGATAGCCCGTTTACGCTTACAGCGCATGGGTTCTGTACCTCAGCAGCGGATGTTGTATAACGCCTGGCAAACCAATGTATGTGAAGATGATCCGGATAAACATTTACCTCTGCCTAGTCTGGTAGGCGGCTCATTTTTACAGGATGCAGGCGGACCATTCTACATGCTGCAAAATGCCCTGTTCGGACTGAATTCAAGCCGTATTCTGGATTCAGTGCGCGAAAGCATGATCTCAGCGAATATGTCCAATATGAACAAAGCCCAGCAGGACCACTTCATGAATAACCTGTATAGCATTCTCAAAAACAGTGCGGATTATGTCAATGAAGCCGTTAGAAGTGGTAAGCCCATATCCAGACGCTTTACCCATCTTATGCCCGTATTTGATGAGAAACAGCTAGTACAAGTGGACCACTCCCTAAGCGGTTCAGGCAATGCTTCAGTCTATAACCTGGATGATGTCATGTTTTATGCACGGGTACTGGCGGCTGTACTCGGTCACGATCTGTCTATGCTCGGTTTTTCCGACCAGCTCAGCGGCGGGCTGGGTGACGGTGGTTTTTATCGCGTTTCTGCACAAGCTGCCTTACGGTCCATCTTTATCAGATCCGGCTTTACCGCATTTGTCGATCACTGCATTGATGTACACATGCAGCTCAAATATGGCGGTACTTTCTATAAGCGACCCTATCAGATTACCTTCATTGGCGCACAAACGGCCATGGAAAAAGAAAAACAGGATGTACAGGAACGCCGCAGTATGTCCGCCGGTAATATCCTCAGCGTATTCAGAGAACTTAACGAGCAGAACTTTAGCGAAACCAGCATGGTTAATTTCATGAAAGATCAATTGCAGATGGACGAATCAGATGCAGAGCTGTATGCCGCTGATATGTTGAAGGCACGTGAAGAAAATAGTGCTGAAGATGATGAGGAAAATGGATTCAAACACAAACAAGGAAACAGATATGAGTAACAAAATGCGTACCGGTATTATCCGTTACAACATTACTAACCGTAACCGTAAATATAGCGGACAACCGCGCAATTTCAATTTATCCAAAGTAGTCAGCCTGATCAATAGCGATTCAGTACAGGAAATGGTGCAGAAAGGCGATATGATCGGTTATCTTGGTCACGGTGTCCGGAGTGAATTCGGACTGATGCCGCAGGAGATGGGTATGACGGCCAATCCAGAGGGTAAGTTACAGTTAATACCTATTGAGCCATGTATCCGGACTATCAGCATTAAAGCTTACGAGGACGGTACTATCGAGCATCAGGCAGAGTTTATCGACAATCAGTTTGGGCGCACTGCATGGGAATGGTTTAAAAATAAACTTGGCGGATTTTCCAGTGTGTTCAGCCCAACGACAGAAAACCCGACCGGCTTTTATGGGTTCGATTATGTCCGTATACCGAATTATGACAGTAATCGCGGCTATGTGGCCGACAGTATCATGTTCGACCTGCAGGACGATGATAAACGTCTGACACTGAAACAGCGTGAGGCCATAAAACAGGTCAGACTGGAAGAAAAGGCGGCGATTATGAACTGCATAACACAAAAATATACGTTTATGCAGGAGAAGATGGTTAAGGATCAGGAAACCAATAAAAAACTGAATGATCAACTGCAAAACTTACAGGCTGCTTTTGATTCAGCACAGAAAGACAATGCTGTGTTAAAAGCCAGCATTAGTTCACTGGAGTATGCAAACAGCCGTCTAAGCATGCCGCCGGAAAAAGCACAGCCAGAACATCAGCCAAGCATGCGCCTTGATATTAATAAATGGGTGATGGATTCAGCACAAGAACCCATAGCGCGGCTAAGCGTGAATGATAACGACAGTAATACAGCCGGTACCGATTCTGGCCGTTCGACTACCTATCGCCTCAATTCTGATAATGAATTTAAAGATACTGCCGCCATTATGGATTCATTAACAGGAATCGCGAGCGATATTAATCGACCAACTCCGACCGAACAAACATCATCTCAGATGGTAGACAAAATAAATAAAGCATTTTATTCGGTATGAGGATAAACAGGAATGGCCAGCGAAAGTAATGACAAAATTGCCATACCGGAACACGATGAAAATGGCTTTCTGGTAGGTGTCCGATTCGAAAGACGTAAAAAAAATCCGCAAACACCAACTGTCAGTCAGTCAAAACCGGCAAATAAAGCCAGTAAAACCGGCAAAAAACTGGACGCGATAGATGGCAAACTAGACAGTATCGACACCAGTGTTAATCAGACATTGGATAATACTGAGCTGATATTACGCAATCTGAGCAAATCCAAAAAGGCAGCTAACCCAGTTATTACCATCAATGTTCCCGGTACCCTCTCTGGTAATTCATCTGGCGTTGCAAAAAACAGCCTGCCCGTGCTGGTCAATCAGTCTAAACGGATTATCAGTTCAACCGACCTGGTCAAAACACAGGAAAAAAAACTGCCATCGGTTAAAACACCGCGAGTAGTAAAAAACATACCGAATTCTGATGCGGTCCGTAAAATGAACCCGCAGGCAGCTAAGGCGGCCGGCTTGAAAACGCCACGCAAAAACCCGCGGGTAATCAATGCCACTCACCCTGATTACGGCTTGGTACGCCCTGTTCCGCGTGAATTACTAGGTGGCCAGCGGAAGCGGGAAAGGGATGAAAAGGGCAGGTTCATCAAAAGCCAGAAAGAACAGCAAGAACAAACCAAGTTGCTGAAAAAGATTCTTAAAAAGCGCGGCGGCAGCGGATCTGAAAGCAACGGAATATTTTCCGGACTATTCAAAAAAATACCGGGACTGGGCGTATTGGGTGCAATAGCCGGCATAATACCGGGTGTTAATATACTCTCAGGTGCACTTGGTGAAACCGGTTTAGCCCGCTGGGGAGGTAAAGCATTAACCGGCATAGGTAGTGCCGGCAAAAAACTCGGACGCGCTATCGGAGGCGGCAAAGGTAAAACATCTGCCAATGGTAAAATGGGCGCACTGGGCAAACTTGGACGCAAACTGGGTAAATTCGGCAAAATCGGCGGTTTACTCGGAATGGGACTGGCAGCATTAGATGTCTTTGGTGTTGAAAACAGCAATATGGATCGTGCTGATAAGAATAAGCAGCACGTAAAAAATGTGGCCGGACTGGGCGGCAGTTTAGCTGGTGGCTGGGCAGGTATGCAGGCTGGAGCGGCAATCGGCTCAGTCGTGCCCGGCTATGGGACAGCTATAGGCGGAGTGATTGGCGGGCTTGCCGGTGCCATAGGTGGTACAGCACTTGTCGATTATGGTATGGAGAGATTGGATAAAGCAATTGATCCGGAAACCAGTAAGAAAATGCTTAGCTCATGGGATGGCTTTGTGAGCACTGCCAAAGAAGGCATGCAGAAAGTATACAAAACCCTGCCGCAGCCAATACAGAAACTGAGCAACGAAGCGGCTGCAACTGTCAAAACAGCTCAAAAGAAAGTTGAAGAAACCACTAAGGCCGTACAAACAAAAGTAGTCCAGGCGAGTAAGGCAGTTAAAGAAACATGGGATAAATCCAGTGTGGGTCAAGCCACTAATAAAGCTGTTGCCAGTGCAGGCAGCTTTATCAGCAATACCATTGCCTCTATGTCCAAAAAACACGCCAAGGTAGGCTATCATCTGGGTGCAAAAAAACTGGAAAAAAATGTGATTGACTGTTCAGGCTGGGTAGATGCCGTACAGCAGGCAACCATAGCAGACATTAACCGCAATATCGGTGCCGGCACCATATCAGCAAACAAAGCCAAAGCCATGCGCCTTGCTGCGGCACGTGGTGGTGCTGCGGGTGAAGTTGAATTTGCCATGAAGCAGGGCGCAGCCATGCAGGATAACCAGATCACCGAAGATAAACTCAAAGATGGTATGGTCATTGGTATGGCAAAAGAAAATAATGGTCGCTATAAAAACATTGGTCACATCGTTACCGTTTTTACCGATCCGAAAACCGGTGTCAAAATGATTTCTGAATCAGCTACAGCAGAAGGAAAATTGAAAGCCGGTGTACGGGTGCGTACTGTGAAAGAATATCTGGCAACCGAAGCTGAACGTCGCAAAAAAAATAAAAACCGCCACCTGTATGCAGGTGATCCATATGCGCAGGAACGTGCCAGAATTGATAAAAAAGATATGACCACACAGACAGCCAAAGGTGTGGCTACTGTCACAGCAACAGCTCTTACTCCCAACAGTCCCAAAGTATTACCTTCTGGCATGCCTAACTATGCATTTCGCTTTGGTGGCGGTGTAGATGAACATCTGCATGAAGCTTCTCAGAGATACAAAATCAGTGAAGCTACACTACGCGGATTTGCATTAAAAGAGGGTGGCTGGACCGGTAAGGATTCCAGTACAAATGCTGTTGGTGTTGGTCAATTTACCAGGCAAACATGGAATGATCTGATAAAAAAATTCCCACAAGAAGCAGCCGCAATTGGAATGAATGAAATTAATGACAGTAATAAACTAAAAGCGAATGATCCAAGGCGCAATAAACGAATTAACACAATGGCTATGGCATTGTTAATATCTAAAGAAATTGATCCTGCTTTGAAACGTTATGGTATACCAATTACAGATGAAAACCGCTATTTAGTATACAACATTGGTAGTGGGGTTTTACCTTTACTAGCTGGAAAAAATGTTCCTAATTCAGCAAAACTTGAAAAATCTATGAGGCTTAATGGCAAAAAAGCTAATGAAACCCAGCAGCAATGGCTTAAACGTCAAGGAGGAAGTATTAATACCTTCAAAGCCAAAGCAAATGTGATTAACAACCCATCAACTAAACCAGCACAGCAGGTGCAGAAAGCAATTCAGACTAAAAAAGAGGCTAACACACAGGCAGTTCAGTCTAAGCAGGTAAATATCAAGCCACAGGAAGTTGCACCATCACCACCTAAACCTACCAACTCGGCACGTCAGCTTGCTCTGGCCGGCTATGTCAGCACGCAAACTGAGAACGGTTCCATTGCGCATATCCCAACTAGACAAGTATCACAACCACGGATTGCGCATGTCGTTAGCGGTGGTACTACAGGTTGATTTAACTTTTAATTATTAAGATAATATACAAATAAATACATTAATTATCGAAAGAAAATAATGCTTAAAAAGTATTCCTTTTTTATACTGCTGTTCTTTCTCGCTACAGTTGCTAAGGCTGAATTTATTAAAAACGAGATGAAATTAACACCAGAAGACTTTAGTAAAGATGAATGTGTTTTAATTAAAGAGGGTCAAATCACCAAAGGTTCATGTTTGACTAACGTCTTTTATAGCCAACAAAATATTAATGCCGTTATACAATTTAACGGTATAGAGTATCATGCAGATTTTTTTAGTTGTTCTGATAAAACAGGTTACTGTCGCTTCAATTCGTTAGCATCAGAAAATGAGAAATATACTAAAAATGATGATGCAAAAATGTCATACAGAGATGCCAATTTAAAAATTGGCAACGATTGGCAGAAATATATTTGTCTGAAACGAAATAAAGCAGCCGGACATTTATATGAATTATGTTTTAAAAATGTAAATTATAGTGGAAATTAAAAATTGATTTGTAATCTATTATTAGATTAAACCCTTTGAGAATAATATGAAAAAATTATTACTGGCAATATCCATTTCTTTAATTACGCAGCTAACATTTGCTTTTGACAATCCTGTGACTGATAGTTATGGTACATGGGCAGGGAAAGGGCAATTTGGAGAAAAATATAAAATTGCTATAAATAAGCATGGATTTGAAGATTATCACAAGACTAATCTTGAAGAAAAATGCCATGGAAAACTTTATTTTAGACAAAAATTAATTACTTATAGTGGAAAACAGCTCATTAATAAAATTAATAAATCTACCAAGATGTATCAAGGTGAAGAAAACTATAAAGAAGCGATTGCTTATTGGCAAAAAATAAAAACACGTATTAATCAAAATCAACAATATAAGGTTATCCGTGTTGATTCAGATTGCGCAGATAATTATGAAGAATTTGCCTTTTTATCTCCAAATGAGGGCATTTATATTCATAGTGATCCAGAAGATTCTTATGACTATTTACGTAAGATTCATTAATCAGCTAAAGAATTGTTTAATTTATAATATTTGTTGTTTTTACACATATATTTATTTTGATTTGTTAGCTTAAGTTACAATACTGAATATATTATCATCAGTCTTTCTTATCCTCCGAAAGACATTAAAGCCAGTGTTTACTGGCTTTTTTTTATTTCAATCCATGCCCGATATAATAACCAAAAAGGTGATCTAATTCTTCTTGTTCACTTGATCCTGTTGTGACACCTATGTCGCTTGTGCAAATAATTGCATCTCTGGGTTTGGCCAGATGATCTAGTAATGCTCGAAGAGTTTCTGGTTTTTTATAGGAGTGTTTTTCTAAACTAGATTTAATTCTATCCAGCTCATCAGAAAAAGAAATCAATGCCTGTTTAAAAACACTAGCATCGAAATATCTAAAAAAACAACTTAAACGCTGATATTCAATCTCTAATTTATAATCGAAAAAACCGGTGTTCGGGCAAATTAAAATAATTCCCACATTCGAAAATTCGCGAGTTTGGATATGAGGCATAAAACGGACGACTGCAAAACGCATTGCTAGCATGTTCATATCAGTCTTCATAATAGTTCATTATTTAGTTTATTAGTTTTAATTCAAAGGGTAAATTCCTATATACATAATGAATTAAATTCATTTATAACGCAAATGCTTAAACACTATAAATACAATATCAGAAGCCAGCGCATGGCTGGCTTGATTTTGTTACAGAATCAAAATTAAGTTGGCTGGTGCTGTCTTACAGCATTTGGATTTGAAAAGGAACTTTTGCTATACATTTTGCTACGATAATTAAATCGTTTTCCATTGAATCAGTGATAGCTATATTTTCATACTGAGGGTTAGCTGTTATAGAGATAATACCTGAAGGTGTTGCCTGTAATCTCTGAACATAAACCAGATCATACATTATGAAGACATATATCCCATTTCCGACCAATCTTTGTATTGAGGTATCAATCAAAAGCACATCTTGATTCGAAATGTCCGGGCACATTGTGTCACCCTGGATCGACAGTAATTTAATTGTATTCTCAGATACAGGATGACTGAACAGACCATTGAACTTAGTTCGTGGTAAATCTATCCCTCTTAGTAAATCGTTACCAGTAATTAAAGATTTATTCGTAATTTCTCTGTCTAACCGATTAAAGTAAGTTTTAGTATCAAAATATCTGATAGATACAAAATTATTTTCTGGAGGGACTATACCATCTAGATAGCCGTCAGGCATACCCCATTTATACTCAATATTGCGTGCGGCCCTATCTCCGAATGCACTCTTACCATGTCTGAGTTGTGACACATGTGAATTACAGCCCATTTTTAATTCAGGGTGTTCCTTTATCCATTCATTTAACCTGCGTATCCTGAAATCTCTTATCTGTTCTTGTAGCGCGGTTTTTTTATTTTCAGGTTGTTTCATATTATTCTCTTTGAGCAAATAGAACGGTAATTGTTACACACCCAATAAACGGACTAATTCACAAAACATGCCTTGGCTGCTTAAAAACATGGATTCTACCCGAAGAATAAAAATACAACCAAATTCAGAGTTACAAAATAAATTATAAAATTTTACTTTTTACTTAATTAAAATAAAATAAATCTTGTTCTAGATATAAACCATATTATTTTTATAATGAGTTATTCAGCTATTGCAGTAGCTAATTCAATTATTAAGGTAGCAAAAAAATAAAGGAGTTAATGATTTAACTCCTATGAAGATCCATAAACTGATGTACTTTGCTCAGTTCTTTTATTTAAAGAACTTTGAAGATAGTGTTTTGATAGATGATAACTTTGTTCGTTGGAGATTCGGTCCTGTTATTCCTTCACTTTATTATCAATTGAGAAATTATGGTTCTGGTGCTTTTAGGGATTATATTCGGATATTAACTCCTAAAGATGAGGCAATTGTATATATGATGTCGGATGATGATTTTATAAGTTGGTATTTTCTTGATCAGGTTTTTAATAAATTTGGCCATTTAGATGTAATTTCATTATCTGTTTTAACACACCGCAAGGATTCTTCCTGGAGTGCAGGTGCCATTGATACAGTTATAACCATAGATGATATGAAAAAATCATCTATATGAAAATTAACTACTTGTTGTATATTTAAGATATAAATATAATATATTTACAACTAAAGGGGATAGAATGATTAATGGCTTTGAATGGAATCCGGAAAAAGCAGCAAGCAATATCAAAAAGCACGGCGTCTCATTTGATGAAGCTGTTACAGTATTTTGGGACGAAAATGCCTTGATAATTAATGATCCAGATCATTCCGAAGATGAAGACCGTTTCATATTGCTAGGGATGAGTGAGAATTTACGCATATTAGTGGTTATTCATTGTGAAAGAGGCGATACAATCCGTTTGATTTCTGCAAGGACTGCTACCAAGCAAGAACGCAAACAATACGAGGCACATTTATGAAAAAAGAGTACGATTTTAGTCAAGCAAAACGCAATCCGTATTCCGGACAGTTAAAGAAAACAATCACTATTCGGATTGATGAAGATAGTATTACTTATTTCAAAAATATGGCTGATGAAACCGGATTACCGTATCAGGTTTTAATGAATATGTATTTAAAAGATTGCGCCGAAAATAAGCGTAAGCTTGATATTAAATGGACTAAGTGAATTTTAGAGAATTGAATAAGCTGCCAATAGGCAGCTTTTTTGTTGGTGGGACTGGCAGGCATCGAACCTGCGACCAATGAATTATGAGTTCACTGCTCTTACCACTGAGCTACAGTCCCGATATTTTCACAGGACAAAGAGAAATAACCCGACCCGTTAAGGGTGGTCAGCTTCAGGTACTGACCAAACTCTAATCTACCGCCCTACTCAATTACCCAAAAATAAACTGCTGCAAATTAGAGGTACTACCCTTACTTATGTACTGCACCCGCCTGATCGGTATCTCATAGAGTAAGTTAATTTGTTACACAAATTAAACGTTTGCAATTGGTATTGTGGTGATAAAAAAACGTAAATTTAAAACCACAAAAACATCATAGCACAGCTAATTTTATAAAGTAAAATATTTTTTATATATTTATAAATTTATTTTGAGAATAAAAACAAAAAACATATATAAATCATAAATAAATAATGAAAATATTAATATTATTATTTACTTAATTTTAGTAAAATATATATACAATTTTGGCTAAATTCTTGCCAAATTGTGAGGCAAAGGGAACAAAGATTTTTAACTGAAAAACCAACAGTAAGATTGGCGGATATTTCTACGGATAAGATATATGGTTAATGATGATAGTGGTAATAAGGTAGATAGACCGCCCTTAGAATCTGAAAAAGCTGTAAGTGATGCCGGCATGTCTTCAAGGGTAAAAGAAGCATTCACAAGCTTTGTAGGCACCGGAATATGCGAGATTAAACCCATTACCCAGCAATTAAAGAAGTTCTGCCAGCGTCCGCAAGCCGAACGGTTTCGAATTGCACCGTCCAGGATGGTAGATGATGTTGAGGCCATGCTTAAAAGTATCTGGCGTAATGATAATGACAATAACGAGGCGGTTGATGCCTGTTTGCCAGTAATTGTGATTGCTTTCGGTTCTGCAATGAGGCCGGCACAACCTTCTCGTGGCTGGTCAAGAGTGCAGGGCGAACCCATGTTATTAACTCAGGATGATTCTGTTTACTATGATACGCGCCTGGCTTTTAAAGAGTGGGACGTACAGATTGCTGTCTTTGCGCACGAACAGGAATCCATTACCTGCATTATGGATTTTCTGCGCATGTATTTTTTCCGCTTTAAGAATCATCGCTGGCCAATTGCATGGAAACATGACGGTAAACCCTTTAATACATGGGGAATGCTTAGCGATGGTTTTGAAGTTGAAGAAATGGCAGTACCCATATCAGGGCGCACTAATATTATCTGCCACGCTTTTAATTTCCCGATTACTTTCATGATGCCGTATATCGCGGATGAAGTACCGACTATCAAAAGTGTGGATATGCAGATTCAGCCTAATTCGAATATGAAAGTGAAGGGAATTGTTACCAGTCAGACAGAACAGGATTGGCCATCATGTTAATTCAGCTTGAAAACGGTAGTTATATTGATGGTTCGGCTATATTTTCGGCCATTATCCGCAGTTCACTGGTACCGATTCCTTACACCCTTGAAGCCACTATCCGCATTGATGAATCTATCGCACCTTTTTTGCAAGAAGGAAAGGAGTTATTAGTTGGTCCTTATCAGATACCGGTAACCATTAATTATGTTCGCGACAATATCAGTGATGTTTATCAGGGTGGAATGGTACAGCTTCGGCAAATTATTGCCTTGCACAGTAATACTATCGCGATAAGCTATGTTGCGAATAAGGGTATTTTTTTGGAAAAAACCAGCCTGTCTAAAATTTATAAGGCTTGCGGAGCGAAAGCAACCATTGAGAAAGATTTTGTCGTAAATAAGTTCTATTTGTATAAGGGCAAGTATCCAAGCCACCAAATACAGGAAATCTGTCAGGAACATAGCGGTGTCGTACATATTGTGCCGGAAACAAATACTATTGAATTTGCCCGGATTTACGATTTATCCAATCAAGAACCAAAGATGGGGATTGGTGACCGGATACTGAGTGATCATACTCAGCGCAGTGAATTCCTGGAGCGGCATGAGGTACCTTCATATGTAAGCTGTGCAAACGATGGCAGTGCTATCAGAGGTAATTTTGATAAAAAGCGTAATGTAGTCTTTGTTCCGGAAAAAACTCAGGCTGAACTAAATGCGATGACTGATGTCCTGATCAACGCCAAGGTACTGCCCAGCCGTTATGCGCCGGAAATCAATGCCGGAGATGTTATTCAGACAGGCGGCTGTAAGTTTGTCATTATTACTGCGGCACATTCTTTTATGCAGGCGGCGGGTACAGGCGGATCTGGTGAGGAAAGTTGTTCCAGATTCTGGTTAGGCGTAAGAAATCCGGGAGAGGGTAGTAATGAGTAGTAGTTTATATGCAGCGGTAGTTAAAGAATATATACCGGCAAAACATAGGGCGCGAGTAGAGATATTCGGGTTAACAGATAACAATTCGGGTATCTATCCTGAAGCAGAGATTGCTTACCCTATAGGTGACCTTCATTCAGATACTGAAATACTGATACAAGAGGGTGATGCTGTCTGGGTGTCTTTTGCAATAGCTAATGATGTCCGCGTTCCGCTTATTATGGCTTATCGCAATCCGCCTACAGGTAACATGACAGAAATCAGACGTTTCAGACAGAAAAATATTGAGCTGATTGCAACCGGCTCTGTGCTCATTGATGCACCTGATATCAAGATCAAATCTCAAAATACAACTTTGGATCATACCCAGATGACCGCAACCGGAGTAAATACGCTGTTGAGCCAGACGAATCTCGATGGCGGAGCCACTACTTCCGAGGGCGGTGCTCCAGTGATTACCGGCGGTCTTAAAGTGAAAGACGGAACCGTAGAACATAATGGTAAGAATATCGGCGATACACATACGCATATCAGCAGCGAGCCAGGAAGTCCTACATCTGTACCAGTCTGAAGTCAGATAGTTTCAAAACCAGCCACCCTGGAAAGGGTGGTTTTTTTTATCCGTCTAAGAAAAAGGAACATGCCCTTAGTGATGCTTTTTTAGGCAATAACATTAAACGTGTTACTTCACTAACAAAAGGAGTGCTCAGGCATGAGCTTTATATTAAGGGTGCTGTCGAAAACGCAGTCGGTGCTCGGTTTTATTTTGGATCTACGTTTTTTGCCGGATAAATTTCAGCAATGGATTTTTGGTACATGTACTCGCGCAATTGAAATGCTTAACAGTGCCGTTATGCTTGGCTTTGCACTTGTATTCCATGTTAGCGGTAAGGAAATACTGCATGAAGATTTATATGCCAAATTTCAGCATATTCCCCCGAATCTGATGGTTATCGTTCTGACTGGTACCGCGCTTCTCCAGCTTTACGCTGCTATTTACCAATCAAATAAAAGCAATATCTGGTCAGGATGGTTACTGATATGGTCGGCTCTTGTCTGGTCGGTAATCGCAGGGACTTTCTGGGCCGCGTATCCGCCATTGTCTACCGGTATGTTCACTTATCTGATTTTCGCATTCTTTTGCGGACTGGCTGGTTTCAGTCTCATCAGATACACCAAAAAGCTTGAAGACCAAAAAAAATTAAAAAGAAGGCGGTAAGTAATGGATAGCGTATTTTCGCTAGCGAATTGCTTTGCCCTTGCAGGTGGTTTTTTGGGTTCTCTGGTTGTTTCTGACCATAAACGCTATGGAGTGTTACTAACTTTGATTTTGGTTGTTATAGGCATGGTTTTTGCCGCTGCCATTACAGAGTATCTGTTACCACCCAATCACCCATGGCTGTTTGCTGGTGCCGGTGTATTTGCCGGAATGACAACAACCTCTTTGCTGGACGCTTTTAAGGCTACAGCTCCAAGACTATCTCAAAAACTAATTAATTCTGTTTGTAGCAAAGCAGAACGCTTGATAGGCGATTCTGAACATAAAAAAGATGAAGGAAATTTGAAATGAATGAATTAGCATGGATTAGTGAAGCACGTAAATACATCGGTTTGCGTGAGATTAAAGGTGTTAAACACAACCCGACAATCTTAAAATGGCTTGATGATATGGGTAAGTACGGTACGGAAAACAAAGCATGGTGGCGTGAAGATGAAACGCCCTGGTGCGGTTTATTTGTCGGGCACTGTTTGGGCGAAACTGGGCGGTATGTGGTCAAAAACTGGTTCAGAGCCAGAGAATGGGATAACGCTCAATTAATGACTAAGCTGGATAAGCCCGCATATGGCTGTATTGTTACTTTTACCCGGCAGGGTGGCGGTCATGTTGGTTTTGTTGTGGGTGTAGATGCAAAAGGTAATCTGATGGTACTGGGCGGTAATCAGGGGGACGAGGTCAAAATTGCCGCTTTTTCACGAAGTAGGGTAACAGGTTATTACTGGCCTAGCATATGGTCAGGCAAGGCAGTTAAATCATCTCCTTTACCTGGTCGATATGCGCTCCCTGTTCTAACTTCTTCCGGAAAACTAAGCACAAATGAGGCTTAAGTATGAAAGTTGAGACTTATTTAGATCTTAGTTTTATTGGACCACATACCAAGATTTTTAAACATAATGATCAACTTTATGTGCCTATGCGTTCAATCGTAGAAAATATAGGTTTAAGCTGGCCATCACAATATAAAAAGCTAAAGAAAAGCTTTAATAATTGTATTGCTGAGATAGTTGTGCCTGGGAATAATGGACAAAGCAGGCGCATGTTATGCTTGCTATTAAAGAAGCTATTAAGCTGGATGATGTTAATTAATCCCAATCAAGTAGCCGTTGATAAGAAGCAAAGCATCATTAATTATCAGGATGAATGCGCGGACTTTTTGTTTTATTACTGGACTGTTCCTAATTTTGCCCATTTAGTTAAATCATTAAATTAATCATTCAATGTTTTTGACTTGTGATGACAGAAACCCAGTAAAGTACAGCTTTACTGGGTTTTATTATATGGTATAGGAGTTGAAACTATAAAATAAAGGCCAGCTAGGTGCTGGCTTTTTTTAAGAATATTACAGCACAAATACCTGATTCTTTTATCCAATCCAATTTTGGATTGGTTGAATATATTGATGGTAAAGGCCAACTTCGCCCAATGTATGAATGGCAAAAAAATACCCTCAAGCCGGAGGAGTTTTTGAGGGCTTTAAATGTACTAAAGGGGAAACATAAATTAATAATATATAAATAAGTTTAAATAGTCAATACACAGCAGCCGTTATGGCTGCTTTTTTATTCGTGAAAGGTTAGATATGTACAAACTAGGCAGTCGTTCTCTGAACAATTTACGTGACGTTGATGCCAATCTGGTTAAGGTCGTTAAGCGAGCTATTGAAATCACTAAGCAGGATTTTACCGTCATTGAGGGGACTACAATCTATTTAACAATTCTAAGCTGATTTCTTGAGTTTTTTGTTAACTTGAATATTAGATCTGAAATGTCATTTTCATGTATATTTAATTGGTTTGCGATCTCTTTTATTGAGATGTTGTCTTCTTCTAATAGGAGAAGTAATTTTTCCCAAACCTTTGATGTTTCTTTCTTCATTGGTCTTGGTTCATTTGTTCGGTATTTCAGTTGAGCGAACTGTGGGCATAATACTCTGTTATATACCCATTCTGTAATCATATTTAAACTATACATCCGAGACGCTAATGCCGTAATAGATACACCAAATATTGCCTTTAGGTTTAAAAGTTGCTCAATACTAATTTGAGTAATTTGATATTGGCGTAAAGCCTGTTCTGGCATCAAAAATGCCGCCGCAAAAGTATTAGCGTCTTTTTCTATTTGCCTGGTATCTTCGCCATCATTGTTATTAGCATTAAAGGAACCATCATGTTTCATACTTGAAGTATCGCGAATTAAATGTCCTAATTCATGAGCCGCATCAAATCTGCTTCGTTCAGCCGATTTTTGATTATTGAGAAATATAAAAGGAGTGCTATTATTCCATACACAAAAAGCATCTATCTCTTTCGCCTTTACAGATATAGAAAAAATTCTTATACCTTTTGATTCCAGTAGTGCAATAAGATTAGGAATAGGTTTATTACCTAAGCCCCATTCTGACCTTAATGTCTGTGCGGCTGTTTCAGGGGGAAGAGAGGATAAATCAGGAAGATTTGCTGTTTTTAGTTCAAACTCTTTATTAATCCAATCATCCAAAATAAAAGCAGTTACACCATAGCTTAAAGCCATTTTTTTATATTTTGCAGGCATTCTGGCATAAGATCTAAAACTGACAGCATGCTCACTAATAACAGGTAAATCATCCCTTTTAAAAAAATCAGGAGAGAATCTTAAGATTCTCCCCAATGTTTTTAGATCAGGCTCACTTCTTCCTTTAAGATAATTAGTTATTGTTCTAGGTGTTACCTCCATCATTTTCGCCAGATCTGCCTTTGATAATCCGCGTAGATCTAAAGCAAATTTAAGTTGATCTGGATTGAACATTATGATTACCTCTTATCTATAGCTAATAAAAAAGCCAGCTAATGCTGGCATGTCTACTAATCCACACAAGCACACTTGTTTAAATGTGCTTGGATTGATTAGCCTAAGTTCAAAATTAAAGCCCACTGTTCAGTGAGCTTTTTTGTATTCCTCTTCTAAGGCTTCGGTTATTAGATTCATGTCTTTTATTAAGTCCTCATGAGTTCCATAAAGTTGGAAGGTCTCTAATAAGACTTGGTGAAAAGTATTTTTAGGGTCAAAATTTGTAGATTCGATGTCATTCGAATTGACACCATAGCCATACCATACTTCGGTTCCGGGCTCAGGTTCAGATGTCAAATAGTTTAATTGTTCTTTATGCGATATGTAGAAGTTCTTTACGAATTCAGCGGCTCTTACAACATCCTCTTTAGTTGGATAAACTCTATGCAGGGCAAGTCGTTCTTTTTCAAAAAAGAAACCTCCCCAATTGTATAATAAATAATTGGGGGTTGGCTTAATATACAAAAAATAACATTCTTGCCCTAACTCAGGAGCCTCTACTAAATAATTAACTTGTCCACTCATCTCAAATTCCTTTTTATTGCAGTTTATAAACCTTAATTAAAAAGCCAGCGGTTAGCTGGCTTTATTTATGTTCATCAGAACGCTTATAAGTAATCTTTCCTTTAACTCCACCACCATTAATATTTTCAATGGTGAAAGTGTTAACGTCTCCCCTAATCAATCCGCCATCGTTGATAATTTCATCGGCATCAACATCGCCAGTGATAAAACCGCCTTTAAAATTAATAACCTTAGCTATAACATTTTTGATAATCTCAGCAGAATCACGCAAGCTTATACTATTAGCTACAGTATCCCTGATAATAAAAGCACAATTACTCATGCTAATAGAATTAGCTTTAGTATTTGAGGAAATACGTGCATATTCACTAATATCAATCTCATCTGCATTTACACAGTTTTTATAGGAATAGACAATCCCATATTTATTGACTGTTAATTTCCTATCTACCTTAAGGCTTCCTTTGATGTAAATAAGCCCTTGAGTAGAGATATCGCCTTTAATATGTACATCACCTGGGTAGAAAAGATTACCTACAAAAGTACTAAGTACTAAAGGTGGATAAATGGGAGGTAAGTGATCCACTAACCATTCTCCAAAATCCATATAATTTAACTCTCCGCATCGCTTCAATACCTCTAAAGCTTCTCCACCATTAGGGAAATGCTGTTTAAAAGCTTGAAGCCCATCTTTACAAGCTTTCCTTTCTTTAAGCCATTTCTCGGTAACTATGAACTCTTCTTTTTTAGCTTCCATTTTTATTCTCCAATAAAAAAACCAGCGTTTTGGCTGGCTTTTTCTATACTATGTATCTGATTTATTGATGTTGACATATATAGGTATTCGGTTGGTATTAATCTCTAGTTTCCCTTCAAATTTAATTTTACCTTTTATATAAATCGAAAATTCTGAATTGTCATCAATAATTACATCACCTTTAACAATAACATCGCCATTATGAACAATACTATCTTGTAATGTATCAAGCACTACAGGTGTATCTGTGGAAGGTACTTGTTTTAACAGCCAACCTACAAAATAAGAATAGTCATCTTCTAGTTCTGGTATTAATTTTGGTATTTCTGAGGTTTTCGCACCATGAGGAAAAACCTCATTAAATGTATCAACAACAAATTTACGATCATCATTTTCAATGAATTTATTCTCATACTTTTCAACGATGTCACGGGTAATTATCAGCTCGTTTTCCATGTTTCATTCCTTTTGCTTCAATAAAAAAGCCAGCGGTTAGCTGGCTTGGGTTAGTTAATCAGGTTTAGTAAATCAAATTGGCATTATCTGCTTTAAGACTACGTACATCTTCAACCGTTGTGGAAATCGCAACGGTTGAATTCTGGCAAGTTTTCTATCCTAGCAATCGTCATAACCATCAGAATAATTAATTGTGTTCATAATAAGCCTCTTTAGCTTCAGTGGAGATTACAATAACTTTAACTCGGTCGTTGTTGGATAATCAAAATAAAATATAATCACGACAACTGAACAATAGTTAATGCTTATACTTAGAAGCAAAACTACGGTTTAGTTGTAGAAATCGAATTTTAATGACAAGTAATTTTTGCCTTATTTAAGCCAAACTGAACTAAAATCGAATTAAATGAACTAAAATGTGCAGGCGGTTCATTTATTAAAAAACAATAACTTAGATAATTATTTATCAGACTTTTAATCCGTTGGTCGAGCGTTCGAATCGCTCACGACCCACCATTTCTCCTCCATATATTCTAATATTCTACGCATTTTATCATTTCTTCCCTTGTATTATCTGTTGTGACAAAACTGTACCATTTTGATGTCATGATATTGTTAATCTTTAATGTAGGCTGGATTAAATGCTTCAGTACTAAATGAGCATATTTTTGCACCTATCTCTAGAGATTTCTAGCCGCTCATATCTAATGCCATGCATTGAAACACCATCTTCAACTAGCCTGGTAGCCCATGTATGTCATGAATCATGCTGGCTGAATTCTCACTCAAAGCTTCTGCTGGTCATGTATTCCTGATTTCAGTGCTACCAGTAATAGTATTTCTAGATCCGAGCTATTTAAGCTCATATTGTATTTTTTAAGTAATAATCAAAATTCGCTACTCTTGTTTGTAGGCCGTTTAATTCCAGATATGTCTACATTAGATACTTTAGTCTGTATTAATTGAATAATATCACCTTTAAATCGCTAAAATTTAAAAGATTTTTTCATAGTAATTTTATAAATTCTTCAGCTGAAATACCCATAACCTAATTCTCAGTTATAAAAATTTAAAAAAATATATCGTTAAAATAGATAAGATAATTAAGTTGATTTGAACTCAAAAAATTTGCTGATTTAAGTCTTTATTTCCTGAGGATTTTGAAAAATGACTAAAAAACAAATTAAGAATAAGGATTTTTAAACTAAATCCCCTCCCGCCCCGGATAGGCAACAGCCAGTAAAGCAGGGCTATTTGCCAGATACTGCTTATGCTGAAGAGCCGGAGAAGGCTAAGTTACTGGTTTTTTATTATTTGAAGGTTTCTGCTGGAATATGATTCTGATTTGATTAATACAGTAGTTGAAATGATTAAGAATGATTAATTTTATTAGCTACTACTTTGACTAGAAAATTGGAACCGTTGTTACAGAGCAGTAAAACCGTAAAATTTATTAATAAGAATAATAATATTAAATATACCAAGTATAGACAGAACGTTGTATAAATAATTTTTTAATGATTAAAATGCAAAATTACATAGATAATTTAGTTAAAAATTTGATTTTTAGAATAAATATATGTTAAAAATTATTTATATTTTAACTATATAAATTGCAGGAAAGTTATGATAAAAATCAGTAGCAGATTTGCCATGCTTTTCTTATGCTTTTTTTTCTCACAATCAGGATTTGCAAGAATCACAACTAATGCAAATGATCCGGAAGTGAAGTCAAAATGTGCAGATGGCACATATTCAACTTCAACCGGAAGGGGTACATGTTCTCATCATGGCGGGGTTGTTTATGATGATTTGCCAACAAGAAGAAAATCAAATAAAAAACCAAAAACTGAACAACCTAAAAATACTATTAAATGTAATGATGGAACTTCAACTAAAGCAGGAAAAGGGGCTTGTTCGCGACACGGTGGAATAGCACGATAGAAATTTAAGCAATAGTGTGAGAATAATATTTTTAAAGTAGTATTCTGCACTTAAAAATATTTAATTTTAAGAAAGGCTACTGCCGCTTTTATACAATTACTTTGGTTGCCTGTGCAACCAAAGTAATTAGTAAAAGTATAAAGAAATTTAAATCCTGATAAGTTTAATTAAAAGTACATCTAAAGCTGATTTAATGTGGATTCATTTTTACCATTGACTACCTGGTAAATAAATATCATTGTTAATTTTTAGCTTTCAATATTATAAACGATATTATTGTGTGATTGATGTTGAATTAAATCATTGCACAAATTTATCAAAAATTGCTTGCGCCTGTGTAGTAAATTCAATATTAGAGATTTTAGATGTTAATTTACTGATAATTCTGGATCTGTTCTATATTAATTCTTATACAATTTTCTGGCTATTTGGGCAGATCGTTGCTGACGATTTAAGTTTGAATTGTGACAGCTTCCTTTAGAAAGTGTGAGCTGGTCTCCCATTGCGTTGTATCGCCTCAATAGGCTATTTTACTATTTATTTAGGAACATTGCTTACGTATCCATATTTATGCATGGAATATGATATAGATTCTTTTCTTTAAAGATTACTTCTCTATGATGGCAGTGCGTAGTCGCACAGGGTATAACTTGTTCACGCATTTTTCTGCAAAGTGAAAATGCGATACATATAAATCATTTTTATGTAGATTAAACATATAAATAAAATCCATATACTATAAAATTACAATGATGTATATGTAAAATGGCAGTTCATCTGTTCGATATTCCTATATATGTAAGGTAAATAAATACTGATGATCTTTAACTGTAAAATTATTTTACTGCCATTCTTGAGGTATCTGGCAGTGCTCTGGCGGATATAGAGAGTACAATATTAAGTACTTCACGCTTTTTGCTGAGCTCGGTCTTTTAGGTTGCTTCCTGTAATAAATTATTTATCTAGTGACGTATTTCTTTTATCTTGAAGTTTCTCTTCATTCTGATTTTCCACGTCTGTTTCATCGTTCCGGCTGGCGCAAGTGAGTTGATAATGTTATACCGTTTAATCCGTAGGTCGAGCGTTCGAATTGCTCATGACCCATCAATTATCTCTTATATTAAAGATTTAACTAAATATTTTATAATATAAATTTATTATTATAATTTTCTTAATTTATCAATGACTATTTATTTTTGAATTGTCAGTTTGATGATTGGCTATTATTTGATGGTAAAATTTTTTTACTTAAGCCAGCAATTGTAATGAATGTTAAGTTAATAATATATTTTATAGAACATTTAAATTCATTAAAATCTTTTTGATATTTCAACACAATATTTTACCTTTTCTGTTCAATAAATCTCAAACTTTTCATAAATAATTTTCTTATTAAAAAATAATGAGTATTTATAAAGTTATAGACTACTAAGCAATAAAATAATTTCATTTATTAAAATTTATAATTAAATTTATTAAATTCAATAAATTAATGATGTAAATTACATTTTACTCTCTATTTTCCACTATTTTATTCTTTATTCGGTGAAATTATTTTCAATGAGATAAATATAATATCATTTAACATAAAAATACAACTTAATAAATATAAATATTTTAAAACAATATAATTTGACCTATGACAAAAAAATACCTAATTTTGTCTATATAGGATAATTGATTATTAAAGTAATAAAGTGTTAAATTTAAAATGCATTATATTTGAGTTTCGTTAACTTAACTTAATTTAATTTATTAAAGATTGATTGCCAAATGAATAAAATATACAAACTGATTTGGAATGCCAGAGAACAGGCTTATGTTGTGACTTCTGAGTTGGCTCGCAAAAGCGGGAAAGTAGTGGGAGCCAAGGTTGTCACAACAGTGATTGGTGCACTGGCTTTAACTGCAAATGTAGCTCAGGCTCAGTGTGTTTCTACTTCGGAGCAAAATCAAATATGTACTAATGCAGCAGGGGAAGTTGTCATTTCAGATCGGGACAGACCTGATGGCAAGGATATTGCATTCATTGGTATTCCTTCCGATGATCCAATTACTTCACAGGAAGGGGTTTTTGACGTTCTTGGTTTGGCAGATGGTCAAAATATAAGAGTTAAAGTTGATCGTACCGGCCAGAAAGGTGGTAGTCTTTGGGGAATAAACTCCGGAACAGGCGAAACAACAGTTGATATTTCCGGAGATGTCATTTCATCAGGAAATGAAATGATACCAGGTGATACAGATACGCCAAAATTTGACGATGCTGTTTCAATAACCAATTCTGAAGATGCTACCAATTTGACTGTAAACCAGACTGCAAGCAGCAGTACTATTAAGGGTGAAAATATTGGTATTACAACTTCTAATAGCGGTAAAGGATCTACTAATATAGATGTTGCTGGTACGGTACAAGCTAAGGTAGGTATTTATGCAGATAATGGGCAAAACTCAAAAGCAATTAATATTAGTCAGGCTGAAACAGGCAATATTGACGGTTCAGTTAATGGAATCGTGGTGAATAATCAGGGTATTGAGGCTATCAATATCAATATTAGCGGAAATGTTACAGGTAAAGGAACGGGAACCGGATCAATACCTGTGGATACTGATGATACCATAGATCCGATGAATCCGAATGGTGACATATTTAATACTGGTAGTGGAATTATTGCTGAAAATCATGAAAATGCGACTGATATCAATATTAAGCAATTAAAAGAAAGCAGTAGAATTCAGGGTACAGCAACAGGCATCAGTGCTGTAAATTCCGGTACCGGATCTACAACTATTAGCACAGTGGGTACGGTGATTGCAGACGGACCGGAGAAGAATGGTACCGGCATTTCTGTTTTCAATGGTGAAACAGCGAATGCAATCAATATCACTCAGGAAACAGGTAGTATTGAAGGTAAAGAAACCGGAATTGCTGCGACAAATTTAGGTAAAGGTGATACCGAAATCACAACCGGAGGTGATGTAACAGGTACTAGTGGTGCTGGTATACAGGCAACTAATATTGACTGGGCGGATTCTGGTGAGAAAAGAGGTATAGCAGTAAAGCAGACCGGAGGAAGCATTACTGGCGGTACTGATGGTATCAGTGCAATAAATATGACCGGCGGTGCTGTGTCAATAGAAACGTCAGGTAAGGTGGCGGGTGGTACCGGTGCAGGCATCTCTACCAATGGTTTACCAGCTTCAAACAGTAGTATTATCCTTAATAAGGGAGCAGATGTTTCTGCTGCATCAGGTATTGCAATTGAAGATGGCGATAGCAACTCCTTAGTTACTATTAATAGCGGAGCAAAAGTAACCGGTAATATTAATCTGGGTCATGGTAGTGATATTCTCACTATCAATAATGGTGCTGATATTACTGGTCTTACTATGCTGGACGGCGGCAATGATATAGATAATGGTAAAGACAGCAGTAATGACCAACTCTACCTTAATACTAATCTTCGCGGTTCTTCTACCAGTAATAGTGCAGGTGATGTTGGTATTGTTAACTGGGAAAATATCCATCTCGGACAATCAGCCAGACTAACTCTAACCGGTGACCTTAATACACAAAACCTGAATATCGGATCTGGGGCGGAAGTACAACTTGATAAGATTGACAATTCTTCCGGTAAGAACGAAGTTGCTATTTCAGGTAATGTAAACAATGCCGGTAATATTAATCTGGTTAACGATAATGTTGGTGACCGTCTGACCATTCAGGGTGACTATCATGGTGAAAAGGGTAGTAAACTGCTTCTGGAAGTAACACCTGAGCAAAATAATGCTGATAAATTACATATCGGTGGAAATGCGAGTGGTGAGACAGCCATTGATCTAACTGAAGTTAGTGGTTTGGGTGCAAGTACAGCCGGTACAAATGGCATTGAAATTGTCTCCGTTGATGGTACTGCTGATGGCGATATTTTCACATTACTGCGCGATCATGTTGACGCCGGTGCATATGAGTACAGGCTGCAAAAGAGTGAAGATAATAAATGGAATCTTTACTCTGAAAAAATGCAGGAAACCGGTACAAAAACAACTTATCGTAGAGAAGTACCTTTATATAGTGCAGTTAGTGCCCAGTTACATCAGGCAGACAGTCTGATGCTCGGTGATATGCATAAGCGTATTGGTGCTACTCCTACTCCTGATGAACGGATGAGCTGGGGCAGAGTAATTGCTAATCGTAGCGATATTCGTCAGAATGGAACAGCTAATACCCGTAGTAAAGGTAACTATTCCGGTTTGCAGGTTGGTAGCGATATCTGGAGCAATAATGGTCTGCGTATTGGTGGCTACTTAGGTTATTTACATGGAAATCTTGATGTAAATGGTTTTGCCAGCGGCATTAATGGTAAGGTTGGTAAAAATAGTACTAAATCTTATTTCCTAGGTGCTTATGGTAATTACACCCGAGATAATGGTGCCTATATGGATGTTGTATTACAGGGTGCACGCCATAATGTAGATATCAAACCTGATGGCACCTCAAATAGTAAGCAAAAAGGTCATGGTGTTACTGCTTCTATTGAGGTCGGTCAGCCATTTGCTATTGGTAGCAGCAGCTGGAAATTTGAACCTCAGGCACAGATTATTCATCAATGGCTGGATTTAAATGATACTGATATCAGTGGTAATACCACGGTTAAACAGGATCATGATAATGCGTGGTTATTCCGTCTGGGCGGTCGTCTGGAAGGTAATTATCAGGTAAATAAAGGTGTGCTCCATCCTTATGCCCGGGTTAATTTCTTCTACTCACCAAATGGTGCAAATCACACTACCTTTAAAACAAAGGCAGCATCAACTACATTGAATGCCGGTGCTTCGCATGCTAATACTGAAATGGCTATTGGTGGTAGCTATGATATTACCGACAAGGTGAAAGCTTATGGTGAAATTGGCCATACATGGTCTAATGGCGGAGATTCACATGTGAAATCACCTGTAAATGGTTCTGTAGGATTAAAGGTTAACTGGTAATAAAGTTGTGATAATTTAATCAAAACAGGGTTGATCGTTTATGATTCAATCCTGTTTTTTTATTAATACTTTAAATTAAAGACTTTTTTTTATAAAAATTATTACTTCTATACTCTCTGAATAATTATGATGAACAGGCTTTACCTGAATAAGCTGATTACTAAGGATTCTGTACTACCGCCAAACGATGCAAAATATTATTAGATCAAATGTTATTAAGGTATGATTTAATAGATTATTTACCCACAACATGAGGGGTATATTGCTATCAACAATAAAGTAAAAGATAAACAGGATTTATTTGAATAAAATTATAAGATAATGTAATTAATTTAAATGAATAAATTAATACAATGGAATTTTAAGGCAAGAGTGTAATTAAATTTATTATATGATAAAAAATAATTTAATTGTAATAAACAAATATTAACTTAATTTATAAATATTGTGATATTATTTTTTATTTGTGTTAAAAGATTAATTTATATGATGAAATCAATACACCCGCCATTAAAGTTAAAAACTATTCTGCTAGTTGTTCTGGGATCATTGTCAGCTTATAGTGTAGCTGCTAATACTTGTCATGCTATAGACGGATGTAAGGTGCCAGATCCGGAAAATAATAAAATTATTATTACAGCTGATCAATATTATAATGGCATTCCTACTGAGAGTGAATTTAAAGAGTTGTTTACCGGAGCTCCCGGAGAAGATGGTCATAACTTGTCGATGTTCCGGATTCATGAATCAAATAATACTGCACATTCATTAACGGCAGAATTTTCTCCAAATACTGAAATTACAATAGATACCTCGTATTTAAATAATAAAAAGTACGGAGATCATCGGGAAGATATAGACCATACAGGTGTCAGTTTTGAATCAGAAACGGGCAATGCACGGTTTGTGATGCCTAAGGGTGTTCATTTTAGCTTGCAGGGGCAGCCAAAAGAATTTGACGAAGGTATTAAAGGAATTGAACTTAGCGGAGGATATCTGGATTCACAGGCTGATTTTACAATCACTGCTCCTCATTCTGATGCATATTATATAGCGGCTACTGGGGCTGGTACAGCTGCCAGCACAGCGAATATTCATGATTCAGAAATAAAGTTAGATAAAGATAGTGATTATTCAGCTGCAATTTCTATAGAAGTTTCGGATAATAATAATGCACTCGTCAATGTCAATAATATGAAAATACAAGGTGATGGATATATTAATTTTGGCATAGATATAGTGAATCAGAGTCCAGAGAATCATGCTGTTGCCAATGTTAGCAACACAGAAATAAATCTTACTAATCCGCTCAGTTCAGGTTTTTATCTGAATAACGGAAGTGAAGTAAATGTTAAAAATAGTACTATAAAGTCAGGTATTGGCATTATGCTGGCAACTACTCAGACGGAAGCGGATAAACATACATTTACAATTAAAGACAGTAAGTTAATCGGGCAGGATGCTTTACTGGGTGTCAATGATCATCGTTATTATGTTGAAGATGCTGAGGAGGATGATGCCATAGGAGATGAGCAGGTTGCTGCATTACAGCCATTTACTTTAACTGCGGATCATTCTCAATTGGCAGGACGTATTTATATTGATCAGGATCCGAAGCGGGCACCTAAAATAACTTTTAATCTGAATAATGGTTCTTCATGGACAATCAATGGTGATAGTGTCCTGGATGAGCTGAATATTCATGATTCAGTTATTTCTTTCAGTCAGGGTGGTAAATTTAAAACTCTGACAATAAATGGCGATTTAAATGGTAGCAATAGTCTGTTTAATATGAATACCAGTCTGGCCGATGGACAATCTGATAAGATTAAAATTCATGGTCAGGTTCATGGTGAACATAAAATCAGTGTGGCAGATAGTCGTAAACAGCCTAAAAAACCGAATATTCAGATAACTTTGGTTGAGTCTGAAGGTGGTGACGGATCATTCTCTATGGTTCAGAATTATGTTGATGTTGGCAGATATCGCTATTTCTTCCATCAGAACGGAAATGACTGGATTCTAAGTAATGATAATGGTGCCGCATCAGCCGGAGGCGGTCATTATGGCCCTCGGCATGAAATTAGTGATTTTGCCAATTCACTTATCAGTATGCGTCAGGCGGCCAGCCAGTTTGTATATCAGATGCAAAAACCTTTAAATGCACGCTTCAACAGTCTGAAAAATGAGTCACATGTTAATAATATGTGGTTGGACAGTAATTATACCAATAATCATTTTGACAGTACTGGCTCAAGCTATGGGTTGACTACCTCTGGTTTTAAGCAAAAATCATATAGTTTGCAATTAGGTTATGATCATTTGTTACCGTTGGGTAATGACGGTAATCAGACTTATTTGGGTGCTTTTGTGGGGCAGGGGCATTCTAGTGTAGATTTTAATGGTAATTATAAGGACGGTAATCTGAAAGCACTTACTACTGGTGTTTATGTCGGCTGGTATAATACAGCAGGCTGGTTTGCCGATGCGGCTTATCGTTATAGCCATCTGAAAGCTAATGCCAACAAAATGGATAAGGCTACATGGCATAGTAATAGTCTGAGTGTTGATGCGGGTAAAGATTTCAGCCTTTCTGATAAATGGGTAATCACACCTAAAGTTGGTATAACTGCCGGTCGTTTATCCGGTGATGATTATACGAAGAGTACGACTTTTTCTCGTAGTCAGTTAGGTGCGGCAATTAAAACTACTCTGGCGCTGAATAAGGTGAATCTGCATCCGTATGCAGGTGCTTACTGGTTACATGATAAAAACAGTCTGGGACATGCTATTGTTGATGATAGCAATATGCGTATTACCGGAGCTGGTAACAGTGGTCTGTATGAAGCAGGGCTGGGTGTGGATTTTAATTCAAATAATCACGCTGATTTCAAGCTTGATTATGCGAGCGGTCAGCATACAGAGCAGAAATTTGGCATTAATTTTAATTATCGCTATTCCTGGTAATTATGCTGAATTTAGTCAATGCGCCGGTTTTACCCAGCGCATTTTTTATTGAGCCAGATAAATCTGTAATGGCAGTTTCTGCTGATGCAGAACAGCTCTGATTGGCATATCGTTACTATTGATTCCGGCCAGTGCCTGTTGTAGTACCTGTTGTTGTTTTTTGCCGGAAAGTTGCAGATATAGATGTTTGCTATTTAATATTACCGGTAAAGTCAGGGAAATACGATCATGCGGTGCAGTCAGGGGTTTCATGTCTATTACCATTCTCTCGGAGTGCATATCCAGGCCTTTGGATAAATTTTCAGCATGAGGAAAAAGCGATGCTGTATGCCCGTCGTCTCCCATGCCTAATACCAGTACATCTATGGGTAAGGGTAATAGTTGCTCCAGACGTGCCTGAATTTCATCCACACCATCATATGGATTTTCAGCTACTGTTTTTAGGCTGATAAAGTGTGCTGCTTTAGCTTTATTTTGTAGTAAATGGGTATGAATCAGCCGTTCGTTGCTGTCTTCGTGGTGTTTATCAACCCAGCGCTCGTCCACGAGAGTAATATAAACTTTCTCCCATGCCAGTTGCGCTTTGCTTAGTATCTCAAACAGCTCTACCGGATTCGGACCGCCTGAAACGGCAAGAGAAGCGCAATCGCGCAGATTAATTGCATTTTGCAGGTTGGCAATAATAGCTGTAGCCAGAGCTGTATTCATCGCAATAGGTGTGTCATAAAGATGTAACTGATACATGTTCATCTCCTGAAAGATATATCTGGGTTTTATTGGTGATACAGCGATAAGGTTGTTAAATTTAATATTAAAATTATTATTCGCTGGTAATGGGTTAATGAGTTGTATTTCAATGTAATTGTTGTTAAAACAAATAATAGACTGTTGGTATTTTCGTATGCGCTAACGGATATGGCACAGGTTGACGGTTAATATTTTATTGTTATTTTTATGCTATTTTAATAAATAATCAAGAAATATATATTCAATATTGGCTGTTTATAGATTGCTACGGATAAATTTATGCTCAAGTCTGCTCTTCTGTTTAGCTGATATCAGAGATGTTGCTATCATTAATTTACCCGGGCAGGTTTATGTGCTTTGGTTACAGTTTGGTAATAATTTATTTCTTTGGGATGATGTTTAAAGTTTTTGCTGCCGGATGGTGTTAAGTTATTGCTGCTGGTTGAAGAAATTTGTTATGGCAATATGGGATTGCTGTAACTGAATCAGGTGTTTTAGATGTCAAACTGGCTGTTTTGACTTAAAATAGGCGGTTATTTTTAATTTTTTATTGCCTGAATTTAATACTATGCTCAATGGTGTTAGGCGGGCAGTTGTTAGTTGATAACAATTGCATATAGTATGAGGATGCATATGAGTGAACAGCAGAATGCGCCGGTAGCTGCCGCGCAAGAAGAACAACTGGATGAAAACCAGATTATGGCACACCGCCGTGAGAAGCTGACGGCGATTCGTGCTGAGGGAATTGCTTTTCCAAATGATTTTAAGCGGGATGCTTTTGCCGGAGATTTGCATCAGCTTTATGATGAGTTTGATAAGGATGCGCTAGCAGAAAAGGCAATTCCAGTAAAGGTAGCCGGACGTATTATGCTGAAACGTCATATGGGTAAAGCCAGCTTCGCGACCATTCAGGATATGACCGGCCGTATTCAGCTGTATATCAACAATCAGGGTGTTGGTGAGCAAGTTCATGATACATTCAAGCACTGGGATCTGGGTGATATTGTGGGTGCTGAAGGTGAACTGATGAAAACCAATCACGGTGAGCTTACGGTACGGGTGTCTGGTCTGCGGTTGCTGACTAAGTCTTTGCGACCATTACCTGATAAGTTTCACGGTTTAGCTGATCAGGAGCAGAAATATCGCCAGCGCTATGTAGATTTAATTACCAATGAGCAAACGCGTGACACTTTTGTGAAACGGAGTCGGATTATTCAGGCGATACGGAATGTGATGGTAGGTGAGCGCTATCTGGAGGTGGAAACACCGATGATGCATCCGATTCCGGGCGGAGCTACAGCAAAGCCGTTTGTTACGCATCATAATGCTCTGGATATGGATTTATTTTTACGTGTGGCTCCTGAGCTTTATCTGAAACGGCTGGTTGTGGGCGGTCTGGAGCGTGTGTTTGAAATTAACCGTAATTTTCGCAATGAGGGCATGAGTACACGCCATAATCCGGAATTCACGATGATGGAATTCTATGAGGCTTATGGTGATTACCAGCGCATGATGGACATGACAGAAAAGGTAATCCGTGCTGCTGCTATTGAGGCAACAGGCAGTGCTGTGGTGAGTTATAACGGTAAGGAGGTAGATTTAAGCCAGCCGTTTGCTCGTATGACTATTGTAGAAGCAATTAAACATTTTAATCCGCAGTATACGGATGAACAGCTGACGGATGAGGCCTGGCTGAAGGCTGAAATTAAAAAACTGGGCGGAGCTTTACCTATGGCTCAGGGTCTGGGTAGTTTGCAGCTGGCTTTATTTGAGGAGTGCGCGGAAGCGCAATTATGGCAGCCTACATTTATTGTGGATTATCCGGTAGAAGTATCACCACTGGCACGTGCATCGGATACTAAACCGGGTTTAACCGAGCGTTTCGAGTTGTTTGTGGTCGGACGCGAACTGGCTAACGGCTATTCGGAATTAAATGATCCTGAAGATCAGGCTGCGCGTTTCAAAGCTCAGGTAGCACAGCTGGATGCTGGTGATGATGAAGCAATGCATTACGATGCGGATTATATTCGTGCTATGGAATATGGTTTACCGCCAACCGGCGGCTGCGGTATTGGCATGGATCGTCTGATTATGCTGCTGACAGATGCTCAAACAATACGTGATGTTATTCTGTTTCCGCAAATGCGTTTAGAGTAGTCAGAATCGCCTTTCTGTAATTTAAAAGCCGCCAGATTAATTCTGTGCGGCTTTTGGTTTTGTTATTCGGTTATTTATGTGGAAGATTTGATTGTGTGCCGGAGTGAGCTGTTTGTTCGTTATCGGTTTCTACAGTGTACTCACCCTCGATAATGTCCCCCTGTTCTGGTTGTGTTGAACGGGAGAAGGATTGGGTTGTGCCGGTCAGAGGCTTGCCGCTAATAGGTAGTAATAACAAGGCAGCAAATATATCTGAGACAAATCCGGGGCTAATAAGCATGATGGAGGCGAATATGTAGCGCACTGGCCATAATAGCTGGTAAAGCGATACATTGTTGCCAGTACGAATGGTAGCCATTGCAAGAAATAAGCCGGACACGCCAATATTACGCAGCATAAAAATACCGCAGACAATTGACAGTAAGATGATAAGCAGTGTCCAGCCGCCGCCAATCAGATTGCTAACCAGAATAATGGAAAGGACTTCCAGTACTGCCAGTATCGGTAATGCCCAACCTATGTAACGCATGTAAGTTACCCTTTTAAGCTATAACATTTTTAACAGATGGTTGCAGGATCGAAGAATTCAATATAGCAGTTGTGAAATGGATTTCTCTGCCTGTCTGAAAAGAGGGGCTTACTAGTCAATGAGGCGGGAAAAGCTATGTTAATATCAAGCTAAGATTAACTAAACAAGCTATGCTATACAGATTCTTGTTAAGATTTTGGTAAATCAATGATACAGATATGGAAATTGAGCGGGATATTATGGCGTTCCGGTTTAAGCGTGTTGCTAGGCGGCTGTTTGTTGCTAGGTGGCTGTGCCAATAATAATCCGGCTAAAGCGCCGGTAATGAATGGCAAGGCACAAAATGGTTATTACCGGGTACAGCGCGGAGATACGTTATATCGCATTGGTTTGCGATTTAATCAGGATGTGAATACGCTTGTTCGCTGGAATCATCTGGCTAATCCTCATGCTATTGAAGTGGGGCAGTTGATTCGGGTACGTAAACCAAATTCTGTATCAGGTGGTTCTGCGGGAGTAAAACGACAGCCTGGTCGTGTTGCACCTAAACCGGATATCGGAACGACTACAACACTTGCTCCTGATATTCGTTTGCAATGGCCGGTACGGGGAAAAGTAATCAGTACATTTAATGGTCAGACGCAAAAGGGTATTGATATTGCCGGTAGCCGTGGTACGCCGGTTAAAGCAGCGGCAGCGGGTATCGTAGAGTATGCCGGAGAGGAACTGCGCGGATATGGCAAACTGGTACTGATTAAGCATAGTAACAGTACGATGACGGCCTATGCATACAATGATTCCCTGAAAGTTGTTAATGGGCAGAAAGTTCAGGCCGGACAGACAATCGCAACCATGGGAGACAGTGGAACCACTGGTGTAAAACTGCATTTTGAGGTTCGAGTGAATAGTAAGGCGGTTAATCCTTTACGTTATCTGTCAAATTAGCGTCAGACTACTGAAAGCAGATGTTAACAGGTACGTTGTACTGATTAGTCTGGTAAGTTGAGAATGGTGGTTTTATTTTATAATTGGGCAAAATTGAAGGAAGTATTATGAAAGAACATCGTGCCCGCAAACGTTTTGGTCAGAATTTTCTGCAGGATAAAAGTATTATTCAGGATATTGTGCGTGCGGTTCGTCCTCAGCCTGAGGATATGGTAATTGAAATTGGTCCGGGTCTGGCCGCAATTACGGAACCTCTTGCTATGGCTGTCAATAAACTGCATGTGATTGAGATTGATCGTGATATTGTAGCCCGATTACGTACGCTGCCATTTGCATCAAAACTATTAATTCATGAGGGTGATGTCCTGCAATTTGATTTTAATACTGTACCCGGCAAAAAAAAGATTGTTGGTAACTTGCCGTATAATATTTCCACGCCGTTGTTATTTCGTTTTGGTCAGTATGCTGATGATATTATAGATATGCACTTTATGCTGCAAAAAGAAGTGGTTGAACGTATGGTGGCAGTAGCAGGCAGTAATGATTATGGGCGTTTAAGTGTCATGTTGCAGTATTTTTTTGAGATGGAAAATTTACTTGATGTGCCGCCTCAGGCCTTTATACCTGCACCAAAGGTAGATTCAGCTGTGGTACGAATGATTCCGCAGTGTGGTCGCATTGGTATTGCTGAGGATTTTAATCATTTTGCTGCATTGGTCAAACAGGCTTTTCAACAGAGACGTAAAACTATTCATAATAATCTGAAAGAATCAGTAGATGATGCAGCATTGATGGCTGTAGGTATTGATCCCGGCAGCAGGCCAGAGCGGGTTACGCCAGAGCTTTATGTGGCATTAAGTAATCATTTGTTGCACAATGGCGCTTCTGTCTGAATGATTAATGCAGACAGTTACAGGATGTGGGGAATACATGATTGAATTTAAGAATGTCCATAAATGGTTTAAAGATTTGCATGTTATTAATGGTGTGAATCTGACTGTTAGTCAGGGGGAGGTGGTAGTGGTATGCGGTCCTTCTGGCAGCGGTAAATCTACGCTGATTCGTACTGTAAATCAGCTGGAAAAAATCCAGCAGGGTGAAATCTGGGTTGACGGGATTAATGTTGCTGATCCGAAAGCTGATTTAAATCGGGTACGAACTGAGGTTGGTTTTGTATTTCAGCATTTTAATTTATATCCGCATCTTACAGTTCTGGAAAATATTATTTTGTCACCGATGAAGGTGAAAAAAGAAAGTCGCGCGCAGGCTGAAGCCAAAGCTAAGGAACTGCTGGCTAAAGTAGGGCTGGCGCATAAATGCGATGCTTTTCCGCAGCAGTTGTCGGGCGGTCAGCAACAGCGGGTCGCCATTGCCCGCGGTCTGGCTATGGAACCAAGAGTAATGCTGTTTGATGAGCCGACTTCTGCTCTGGATCCGGAAATGATAGGTGAAGTGCTGAAAGTTATGAAAGATCTGGCGCTTAGTGGTATGACAATGATGGTGGTCACGCATGAGATGGGTTTTGCCCGTGAAGTAGCTGATCGGGTAGTATTTATTGATCATGGTGAAATTGTTGAAGAGGCTACTCCGGAAGAATTTTTCCAGCGCCCGCAACATGAAAGAGCTCAGCAGTTTCTTAATCAGTTGTTAACTCATTAGCTATTAATTATTTTGTTGTGATTAATTTAAATTAGACAGTCATATAATTTCGCTGATAAAAAATTAATCAGATTTTACAGCCCTTATCATTAAGACGATAAGGGCTTATTTCATTTGTATTGTATTAACAAATTTATATTTTAATTTTATTTATTATTTAGTTTTAGTAACCTAATCGCTGACATATAGTCGATACAAGTCCGGCCTGATTCAGAGTATAAAAATGCAGGCTGGGTGCTCCCTGCTGAAGCAAATGGTCGCACATTTCAGTTACTACATCCAGCCCAAGTGCTTTAATTGATGCTGTATCATCTGCATAAGACTGAAGTTTTAGGCGTAACCAGCGCGGAATCTCTGCGCCACAGGTTTCTGAAAAGCGTGCCAATTTGGAAAAGCTGGCAATAGGCATAATTCCGGGAATAATGGGAATATCTATTCCTCTGCCTTGCACTTCGTCCACAAACCAGAAATAACTGTCTGCATTGAAAAAATATTGGGTAATTGCGGAGTCGGCGCCGGCCTGACATTTACGTACAAAATGATTGATATCGTCTTCAGCACTGCGTGATTGAGGGTGAAATTCCGGATAGGCAGCAATTTCAATATGAAACCAGTCACCAAACTCCTGGCGGATAAGAGCAACCAGCTCATTTGCATAGCGCAGCCCCTGATGTCCAAAGCCCACGCCTGACGGAACGTCACCACGTAAGGCTACAATATGACGAATGCCCATGTCTTTGTAGGTTTGGAGCAGGCTGATCATTTCTTCACGGCTGGCGCCAATACAGGCCAGATGGGGAGCGGCTGCTACTCCATCATTCATAATATCGGTAATTGTTTGCAATGTACCGGCTCGTGTAGTTCCACCTGCACCATAAGTACATGAAAAATATTCAGGTTGATATTGGCTTAACTGTTTGCGGGTGATGGCCAGTTTGCGCCGTCCCTCTTCAGTACGCGGCGGAAAAAATTCAAAGCTCAACTGGGTAAAACTCATGATTAAACAGTTTCTCCGTAGGTTATGGTTAGATATCTAACCATAACGTTTCAGACATGCTCAATCAATGTTTTATTGCAGATTTTCTTTGAAAAATCCGCTAAATAATATGAATAAAATTCATAATAAAATTTGCAGAGAATTTATTATCCGGTTTATCTGATTTATTTTTCAGCTTGCCGGCGCGAAAACTGAATACCAAGCTGTTTAAGTTTGCGATAAAGATGAGTTCGTTCCAGCCCTACTTTCTGAGCCACTTTACTCATGTTATGTCCTTCCTGAGCTATGTGGTATTCGAAATAGCGTCGTTCCAGATCCTCTCTCAGTTCACGCAGAGGCAGATCAAAATTGAAGCCGTTCATGGTTTCATGAGGCTGGTTATGTTTGAACTGATTCAGAATAGTACTGACAACATTAACGTCAATTTCGTTATTTTCTGCTGTGAGCATCAGGCTTTTAACAACACTGCGCAGCTGTTCCAGATTACCCGGCCAGTCGTACTGACGCAATTCATTCAAGGCGGCAGTAGTGAATTTTACTGGCGGAATTTTCTGACTTTCTGCCAGTTCGGTCGTTATTTGTTCAACCAGAAATACCATATCATCCAGCTGCGAACGCAACGGAGGAATGGCAACAATTAGTGATGACAAGGTATTAAGCAGCTTGTTATCCTGTAACGGATCGGTAATCATTTCTTTAATTGATCTGCTGCAAACGCAGATAATGCGTGCGTTGTAGCGGTCTGCTTTAGTCAGAATGAAACCGATACTTTGCTGGGTACTTTTACCATACTGGGCTATATCGCCCAGATAAAGTATGCCACCTGTGGCTTTCTGCAATAATTCAATAGGAGCGTCAACGATTTGTTCTACTTTGGAGGGTTCTACCCAGGGAGTTGAGCTTTTATGAAATGAGCGTGCTACCAGTTCAAAAGGAGAGCCCAGTTCACCGGTTAGTAATACCGGAGTACTGAATTTAGCTATACGTTCCAGTTGCTGATTTAATTCTTTAATTGCAGGGCTGTGACCGAGCTTATCCAGTGTCAGATTGGAAGCAGCCTGCATTTGCCCGTATTTTAAAGCACGGTCTACGGTACTAAGCAGTTTTTGCAGGGAAATAGGTTTTTCCAGAAAATCCAGTGCGCCAATTTTTGTGGCTTCTATGGCAGTGTCAATGCTGGCATGGCCGCTCATCATCACTACCGGCATAGTTAACTGTCCGGATTTTGCCCATTCTTTAAGTAAGGTAATCCCATCGCAGTCAGGCATCCAGATATCCAGTAATACCATCGCAGGGCGTGTTTGCTGGCGTAGTTGGCGGGCAGTATCGGCATTTTCGGCTGTGGTGACGGTATAACCTTCGTCCTGCAAGATTTCCGATAATAAATCGCGGATACCTATTTCATCATCAACAATTAAAATATCACTGCTTCGCATTTCTATTCACCTGTAATGGTAAGGTTATTTTGACACAAGCCAGTCCGTTTTTCTGATTACTGATTTGGATCCGCCCGCCGTGTTCTTCAATGATTTTTTTTACTACCGGCAATCCCAGTCCGGTACCACCGGGTTTGTCTGTTACATAAGGGTCAAATGCATGTAATAACATCTCCTGACTAAATGTTTTACCATTATTACTTACGTAGAAAAGAATATGTTCGCTATTTAATTCAGTTTGTATGCTTACTTCAGGAGAGTCAGATGCTGCAGCTGCCTCTACTGCATTTTTCAGCAGATTATGAATAACCTGACGTAAAGCTCCGCTGTCAGCGTTAACATTCATTACTATCTTACTCAAATTAACTGTAAATGTACAATTACTACCTTCATAAAGTACCAAAACCTCGCGTATTAGTTCATTTAAATCAAGGTTTGTGAATTTTAATGCCGGTGAACGGGCATAATTGCGGAATGCTTCAACCATATCTTTCATTGCTGCTACCTGACGGATAATGGTATTAGTAGCACGGCTTAAAATTTGTCTGTCCGCTTCGTTTAATTTATCACTGAGCTTCCACGCCAGCCGTTCGGCAGATAGTTGAATTGGTGTCAGCGGGTTACGGATTTCATGTGCCAGCCGCTGGGCAACCTCACCCCATGCTGCTTCTTTCTGAGCACTTACCAGAGCTGTAACATCATCAAACACCAGTACAGTACCGCCACCGCTGTCTTCGGGCAGAGGTGTGGCCTTCCCTAGTAATATCAGAGCCTCATCTTTGTGATTATAGGTAATTTGCGCCGGTTTGTTCTGATATTCTGTAGTCAGTATCTGTTGAAATACATCAGCCAGCATTGCTGTTTGCGGGCTTTGTTCTGTAAGTTGGCTGATATTTTGCCCGAGTATCGGATTCAGATTCTGGCCAAGGATGTTCTCCGCCATTTGATTAAAGGTAATCAGGCATCCTTCTGGATTGAGGGTAACTACACCAGTGGTCAGGCTATTAAGTATATATTCCAGATAATGTCTGGCCGCTTCCTGTTGTTCACGTGAATGGCGCAGCTGTATTGTCATGTGATTAAACAGACCGGTTAATTTTCCCAGCTCATCATTGCGATAAATGGTTTGTTGTACGTCCAGATCACCTTTGGCCACTGCACGGGCACCATCGGCAAGTGACAGAATAGGGGCAACAAATTGCCGGGCAAAATATAACGCCACCAGCAGAGCCAGAATAATGGACAGCAGGGTAGCCATTAGTAATGTAGCCAGAAAAAAGGTTTGCAGACTTTGTTTAGTAAAGCTCAGCTCCCCATATTTTGCCCGTGCCGCTTCAATCAGAGTTGCATCCCGTGCTACTTTGGCCGGAATTGGCTGGCGGAAAAACAGGGCTTTATCGCTGTTGTGTCCGGGTAAAAGCAGCCAGCCCTGTGCATAAAGAATATTATTGATACTTTCAATCTCACGGACAGAGCCTGAATTATGCAACTGCTGAATCAGATTCGGGTTAAGTTCAGGAGTGGACAGGTGCTGAGGATTATATTCGGCTTCAAGCCGTTTATTGTTTAAATTATAAATATCTAACTGACTGAACTGTCTGCTTTTGCCATTTTTCTCTAGAACGGGTACTAGTGGTTGTTCCAGACCATTGGCTGCAATCAGGGCGATCTGAATATTGGCCGCCCGGCGAACTGTGTTGTCCAGCTCATAATCCAGAGCCGATTTACTCAGGCTGATACTGCGGTTTAGTGCTTCTTCTGTATCGTTACCAAACCACGAATGAATACTGTGCGAGATAAACTGTGCAGATACTCCGAACAGAAATAAACCGGGTAATACAGCTACCAGGGTAAACATGGAAGCCAAACGCAATGCAATTTTGGAACCGAACTCCTGTCTGTGCCGGCTTTGCAGCAATTTCCACCAATAAGAACCGGCCATCAGCATCAGTGCCAGTACCAGTAGTGAAGCAAATCCAAAAGCAAACCAGAAATATTTTGAGAAAACATTAGTGTTGCCGGTAGCGACAGCCAGAACATACAGGGTCACTACACAGAGTACTGCCATGACCAGAATCAGCCGTCTCATTGTGGTCAGTCCGCGTTAATGACTAGACGATGCCAGCCGGAATCCAATTGCCAGCTATGGGAAGTGAGAGCATTAATCTGAAATGGCTTGGGTAACTGGCTGATACTCAGACTAAGGCGAACATCAGCACGCACTTCATTCGCAGAGACACCACTGAGTGTGCCATTGCTCAGGACGCGCCAGTTGGCTACAGCACCAACGGCTCTAAGTGCGGTATCAAGGCTGTTGTATTCGGTAGAGAACGTGGAACCCATGCTGACACGGTAGCGGTTAGTCAGCGGGTGATAAGCGAGTTTGTACTGTATAAGGTTATCACCGCCAATCAGGTTATTAATCCGATTACGGTAAGAAGCGAGCGTGGGGGCTGTTAACTGATAGTTCAGATCAAAATTTAATGGTACGCCCTGAGTCAGAGCCTGTTTCAGTTGGTCGGGCAGCTGGGTATTAAAACGTGTATTGATGGAAAGCTGACCATTACTGGTAATATTAGCCTGAGCACGGGTGGTGCTTATGCCTTCGGCCAGTGCTGCAGTAATGCTCAGGCAGAGGAGACAGGCAAAAAGTAGACTAGATTTTATCGATAAGCGCGTAAAAAAAGCCATCTTGTCTGCTGTTCGGTAATAAAATACGTGAGAGACGCTCGCGGGCATCCGCATGTCGGGTTAAAAAACGGGTTACTTGTTGCTGGTTTTCTTCTGTAAAAATCGAACAGGTGGCCAGAAGCAGGCGCCCACCTGATTTTAAAGTAAGCCACAGATTATCCAGTAAAGCTTCCTGCTGTAGTGCAGTTTTTTGTCCGTCCTGAGGCTGACGTAACCATTTGATGTCAGGATGACGTTTTACTACACCTGAAGCTGTACAGGGTACATCAGCAAGAATGGCATCAAAAGTGTTGCCATCATACCATGAGTGCAGATCTTTTGCGTCGGCACAATGCAAATGAGCCTGCTGATGCAGGCGTTGCAGATTCTCCTGTACGCGCTCAAAACGCTGCGAATCTATATCCAGTGCGGTTACATCGCAGTCTGCCCATTCAAGCATATGTCCTGTTTTACCACCCGGTGCAGCACATGCATCCAGAATGCGCTCACCGGATTGCGGATTGAGCAAAGGAATGGCTTGCTGAGCCCCAAAATCCTGTACAGACACATGTCCTGAAGCGAAATCCGGTAGCTTTGATACGGCTACTGCCTGTTGCAACATAATGCTGTGTGTATCGAGAATTCTGGCTGGTATACCGGCTGCGGCCAGTTTGGTTTGATATTGCTCAGCATCAGTATAGCGACGATTAACTCGCAATGTCATAGGCGGATGCTGAGCCATTGCTGTAACCATATTATGCCAATGCTGAGGATAATGCTTTTTAAGATAGTTTACCCACCATGCAGGCAGATTGAAACGGGCTGTATCCTGTTTAAGTGCATTGGCTAATAAGTCCTCATGCTCGCGTAGAAAGCGCCGTAACAGAGCATTAACCAGTTTCTGGTAACGACCACCGTGCAATCGGCGTGCATGATTCACAGCTTCATTCACAACGGCATGATGTGCATTGCGAGTAAAATGTAATTGGTATAAAGCAATGATAAGAAGATGGCGAATATCTGCCGGTGGTGAAGCTGTGGTCATTTGCTGTACAAGTTGTTGCAACAGACCTAAATAACGCAGGCTACCATGAGTAAGATCTTGCAAGGCAGCTCTGTCAGAGGCTGACAGTTCAGGATGTTGCTGTATTACCTGAATCAGAATTTCATTGAGATTACATCCGTTTAGGACTTCGCCGATGATATTTGCTGCTAATTGCTGGGCGCGAGCCATACTCATGCATCAGTCTCCGCTGAAGCGAGTAATGTACCCTGTTGCAAGATATTACCGGCTTGGAATGCGGTTACAGACATGGCTTTGCTACCCGCTTTCTGAATTTCTTCAATACTGATGGAGTCTTTGCCACAGGCTACAATCAGTTCATGTTCATTACTGTGTAAAACCATTCCCGGTATGCCTGTGTATGAAACTATTTTAGCGCGCCGGATTTTAAGCGGTTTATCCTGCCAGACAGTCCATGCTCCGGGTACCGGATTGAAAGCACGAATTTTTCGTACAATTTCTGCAGCAGGCCGGGCCCAGTTAATTTGTGCTTCAGCTTTGCTTAATTTATGAGCATAAGTAACGCCTGTTTCACTTTGTGGAATTGGCTGTAGCTGGTTAATTTGTTGTAAATCAGCAACAATTGCATCAGCACCCAGCTGCATTAATGCATCATGGACTTCACTCGCTGTATCGTCTGTTTTAATAGTATATTTATGACGACTGATTACTGAGCCGGTATCCAGACCGGCATCCATTTGCATGATACATACCCCGGTTTCGTGATCGCCGGCTTCAATTGCACGCTGAATCGGCGCGGCACCACGCCAGCGCGGCAACAGCGACGCATGAATATTGAGACAGCCGTATCTGGGAATATTAAGCACTGCCTGTGGCAGTAATAGCCCGTAAGCAGCTACAACCATGACATCAGCCTGCTGATTTTCCAATATCGCCTGAATTTCGGCCGTTTTTAATGTAGTTGGCTGCATTACGGTAAGGCCGTGTGTCAGTGCTGCTTTTTTAACTGCACTGGGTTGTAACTTTAACCCGCGGCCGCTAGGGCGGTCTGGCTGGGTTAGTACCAGAGGCACGTTAAAACCGGCTGCAACAATAGCATTGAGTGCAGCCGCAGCAAAATCAGGGGTTCCGGCGAAAATAACAGAAGGCTTCATGCAATAAATCCACAACAGGCATAACAGCTATCGCTATGCCAATAAAAAATTCCGACAACAGGTTTTGTTACATTCTTTCGCGTGCGCGTTTTTTAAGCTTAGTTTTGATACGGTTCTGTTTCAGTGGCGACAGATATTCTACAAATACCTTGCCGGCAAGGTGATCCAGTTCATGCTGAATACAGATGGCCAGTAATCCGTCTGCTTCCAGTGTAAATTTTTCACCATGTTCATCATAGGCTTCAACGGTAATGCGCTCAGAGCGGTGCACCATCTCGTAAATACCGGGAACAGATAAACAGCCTTCTTCGTACTCGGTATCACCTTCTCTGTAAGTAATAACCGGATTAATAAATACACGCAGCTGATTACGTTCTTCAGACAGATCCATTACTACTACACGTTCATGCACATCAACCTGAGTTGCCGCCAGTCCGATACCGCGTGCCTGATACATAGTTTCCGCCATATCCTGTACCAGCGTGCGAATTCTGTCATCAAATTTTGTAACAGGTTGCGCAACAGTATGTAAACGCTCATCAGGATATTGTAAAATGTTTAAGAGAGCCATTATGTGTTTAATTCCTTGTTCAATCAATCTGACCTGAGTACATGATGGCAATATGGATTTTTTAAAGATTGTTGATATGGATTCAGGTAAACTGATACTAATATCCATACTATGTCATATCACAATCATTTAAAATAGCAAACTCCCTAAGGATACCTTACATGCATAAACATATTATAACTCTGCTGTGTGCACTAAGTATGGCAATATCTGCACCGGTAATGGCCAAATTAAAATTACGTCCGGATGCACCGGCACAATATGTAGTGAAAAGTGGTGATACTTTGTGGAGCATATCCGGTAAGTATCTTTACAGCCCCTGGCAATGGCCGCAACTGTGGGGTTCTAACCGGGATCAGATTCGGAATCCGCAAAAAATTTATCCGGGACAGGTTTTAAGTCTGCGCTATGTTAACGGGCAGCCGCGTCTGGGTTTTGATAACAGCGGAGGTATTCCAACCATTAAACTGCAGCCACAAATACGTAATCTGTCTTCTGGTTATGGCATCAGTACCATAGATGTCGATTTTTTCCGTATGTTTATGCAGCATCCGCAAGTAATTAGTAAAGAACAAACCAGAGAGGCACCACGTCTGATTGCCGGACCGGATAACCGGGTTATTTATTCTACAGGTGACCGTATCTATGCGGATCGTCAGTTAGAGCCTGGTCGCTATCTGATTTACCGTATAGAACAGAATATTACTGATCCTGATACCCATAAATATCTGGGACAGCTGGTACGCTTTAGTGGTGAAGCAGCAACGCTGGCCGGACAGAACACTGCTCTGGCTGAACGCAGTCCAAAGGATGCAGCCAGCTTACCTGAAGATGAGTATTATACCCGTAAGACACCACTGATTAAGGTTCCTACGCGTACAGCTCAGCCACTGGTTATTACCAATTCAGCGTCAGAAATTAATAAGGGTGATTATCTGTTAAAAATTACAGATGAGCATGATCCGTTCCAGATGATGCCTCATGGGCCCACTACTCAGATTAAAGGTAAAATTGTTTCTGTAATGGACGGTATTCAGGAAGCAGGTCCTTATCAGACAATTACTTTGAATTTAGGTACTAATGATGGAGTTGATAAAGGTACCGTAGTTAGCCTGTATAAAAAAAGTCGCCAACTTAAGGCTGATTTATCTAATGAGCCTAAGAAATCACGCAGTGTGGTTAAATATCTGAGTATTCCGGCAGAGGAAGTTGGTCTGGCACTGATTTATCGGGTAAGTGATAATTTGTCTTCAGCTCTTATTATTAATGCATCTCAAGCTGTGCAGATAGGAGATTTAGTAATGAACCCGGGTCATGATCTGGATGATGTTACACAGGACTCAACTTACCTAATCAATTCATTCAAAGAAATTCACTAATTGAAACAGCGAATAATATATTGGTAAAAAATGTATTACTGATGAAATGAATCGAATAAAAGTGCGGATATATCCGCACTTTTATTTTATATAGTTTTATCTATTGCTCTCTATAAGCATAGATATCAAAATTCTCTGCTGCTAAAAATAGCAGTTATGCTTATTATCCGATATTTATCAGAATAATAAATATCGGATAAACAATTATTTGTTTCTGAATCGTCTTTACTGAGTATCGGTTCTGATTATTTTATGCCATTTGATTTAAATAAATTATCTATATAATTTAAATTATTGTGAAAAAATAACAATTATTAGCTTACTTCTTTCCAATATTGATATTGCATTAAGTATACTTAAATCCAGTCAGTTTAATTTCTGGTAGAAATGTTTTAAAATAGATCAATTATTCGGTTAAAATATCTAGACATATCAGCTATCTGTATAGATTAGTTCTGTTGTGGACAGATTTGGCGGCTTGGTATAGCAGACAGGTAATCTGAGTTTCAGCAAAGTATAAGATACATTTCTGACATGTATTTTCGTTTATTTTATATTAAACTGAAATTAGTGTTCAAAGTGAACGGGTATTATTCTATTTATAGAATATATATTTAGTACCCTTAATCTCCGATCTATCAGCCATATTTAGCCAATTATCATGTTAGGGTAATTGGCTAAAATTTAGTGAAATTATTTACGTTTAGCCTTTACACACTAAGATATTCAAGCATCTTGCATTATCTTTCATTTTCCTTGTTACAATGCCAGCCTGTTTTCATTTGTAATTTTTATATGGAACAATATGAGTTGTTTCTTCCCCGTTGCGGAAAGCCCGCAAAATCATCAGTCACTTTTTTATGCTAACGATTTGAGTCAGTATTCAGTATTGTGTGACTTTGACGGAACCATTAGTGAAAAAGATGTTACTGATACCTTACTGAATCATTTTGGTAATGAGAAATGTGCCTTATTTGAGCAGCAGTGGCAGCAAGGTATTATTGGTTCGCGGGAATGCATGCATCAGCAGATTGCTAATATGCAGGCCAGTCAGGCTGAGTTGGACAGTGTGCTGGCACAAATTAAAATTGATCCTGCTTTTAGTGAATTTATCAGCTTTGCACAAAGCAGAAATTTAAATGTACATATTGTCAGTGATGGACTGGACTATGCCATTCAGTCCATCCTTAAGCGGTATAATCTGAACTTTTTACCGGTTTTTGCCAATCGCTTATTGCATAATCAACAGCATGGCTGGGCACTGGATTTTCCTTATGCCAATGATCACTGCCTTAAGGCCAGTGGTAATTGTAAATGTCAGCACCGTCGGAAACTGACTGGTTTTCAAAAGATTTTTTATGTTGGTGATGGTACATCGGATTTTTGTGTGGCAGATAAAGTAGATATGGTATTTGCCAAAGATAAATTAATTGATTTTTGTCAGCAACAGCGGATTGCATATTATCCAATCAAGAATTTTGGCGATGTTACTGCCATTTTGCCTGAGTTGCTGAAAGCTCCGACCGAGAATAGCTGCCTGATTCCAGCATAAGGCATTAATACCTGATTTATAATTATGATTCAAGATTCTTCTTATTTTTTACCCGGTAATCGCAACGGTGTTCTGCTGGTACATGGTCTTACCGGTACACCCAATGAAATGCGTATTCTGGCCAAAGGACTGCATCAGGCAGGTTTTACTGTCTATGCCATGCAGTTGGCCGGCCATTGCGGTGATGAAGCTGATTTATGTCAGACTACCTGGCATGATTGGTATGCCAGTGTGCAGGAGGCTGCGCAATTTCTAAAGCAAAAAGTCGATTGTCTGTTTGTAGCAGGATTATCGATGGGTGCGCTGCTGGCATTGAAACTGGCGGCCGATCAGCCTGAGCTTGTAAAGGGTGTGGGTGTCTATGGTGTAACATTCAGCTATGATGGCTGGTCTATTCCATTCTGGGCAAAACAATCTTTTGTGCTATTACCGTTTTTTAAAAAATTTCATTTATTTCAGAAAACCTCATTTATAGAGAAACCGCCGTACGGGCTGAAAGATGAACGTATTCGTGCAACTGTTGCTGCCAGTATGTTCAGTGGCGATAGTGCCAGTGCCGGCCTGGCCGGTAATCCGTTTCCGGCGCTGGCAGAAATGCAGGCACTGGCCAAAATAGTGCGGCGACAGTTGCCACAGGTTACAGCTCCCTGTCTGATTATGCATTCCGGTCATGATGATATTGCCAATATTAAAACTAATGCGCGTCTGGTAGAAAAATATGTTAACGGAGTAACAAAATTTATCGTTCTGGATGACAGCTATCACCTGATTACCATTGATCGGCAGCGGCGCGAAGTAATCAATGAATCAGTTGCCTTTTTCGAGCATATAGCGCAAACAGCGTAAGTGAATATCTATCTCACAGCAAAGGAAATATTATATGACGATGCTTGTATTCATTTTATGGTTTGCCAATATCTGTTTTGATACGCTCGGGCAAATAGCATTTAAATATGCAGCCATTGCGCCAGATAACCGCAATGGCTGGTATTACTGGATTGATCTGTTCAGTAATTACTGGTTGTGGATTGGGATTGGTTCCTATGTCGCTGAATTTTTGCTTTGGCTAGCATTTTTAAGTCAGGTACCATTGTCACAGGGTATTTTGCTTGGTTCAATTAACATTATCGTACTGATGCTGGTAGGACGGGTTTTGTTTCAGGAAAAGCTTACCCGTTTCCGGTTAGTCGGTATGTTTTGTATTACCATCGGAGTAGTATTGGTAGGAGCGTCATAATGCGTAAATTTTATATAGTTGGTTTTGCGCTCTTATTATTGTTTGATACATTGGGACAGAGCAGTTTTAAATTAACTGCTATTCATGCGCAGCCGCTTGCTGCGGATTGGGACTGGATTTCCCGCGTATTTACTCAGCCGTGGGTATATATTGCCATTGCCGGTTATATTGGTGCTTTTTTTACCTGGATGATGCTGTTGAAAAAAGCACCGGTTGGTCCGGCATTTGCTGCATCGCATCTGGAAGTAATTACGGTAATGCTGGTTTCAGCTTTTCTGTTTCATGAGCACATTACAAATATTCGCATCCTCGGCGCGATATTTATTGTGGCTGGTATTATCTTTTTAGCACTGGCTGAAAAAGAGATCATGGAAACGGAGGAGCACAGTAAAGATGATGAGCCGTGTTAACTTTTCCGGTTCAGAAGATTAGTATTATTTATGTCATACTACTATGAGAACCCGCCTACTGCCGGATTACCGCTAAAGTGGTCTGACTGGTGGCCGGCTGGTCAGTCACTTACGAGCAGAGTCAGCGAACAATTGCATCTGCCGCCCGTACAGCTTACCTGTTCAGGTACAGCAGCACTGATTATTGCGTTAACAACACTGGCACAGCAACAGCCACAGCGTAAAATCGTAATTGTACCGGCATATACCTGTCCGCTGGTTGCGCTGGCCGTTCATCATTGTGGTTTACAGTTACAGTTATGTGATTTAAAACCCGGTAGTATCGATATGGATATCGCTCAGTTAAGTACTCTGTTAAATGAGCAGGTATTGGCAGTGATACCTACACACTTGGGCGGCCGGGTGACAGATGTCAGTACCGTTAAACAGCTGGCTCAGTCCTATCAGATTAGTGTGATAGAGGATGCAGCGCAGGCATTGGGTGCAGAAGTAGGGCAGCATGGCGATATTGTGCTGTTCAGTCTGGCAGCCGGTAAAGGGCTAACTATGTATGAAGGCGGTTTGTTAACCGCCAGTGATATGCAATTACGCAGTAATTTACAAGCTATGTCCGAAAAATTATTGCCACGCCGGTACAAATGGGAGTTGCTGAGAACCCTGGAATTATTTGGATACACTGCTTTGTATAATCCTGCCGGTTTATATTTTGTTTATGGGCAAGGCAGGAGAAAGGCATTGCGCCGGCAGCAATGGATTGCAGCCGTTGGAGATGATTTTGATTTTGATATTCCAATGCATCGGGTTAGTCGCTGGCGTCAACATGTAGCTGCTAATGCTTTCCTGCGTTTACCGGCATTTCTAGATATGTTGCAAAAGCAGGTCTACCAGCGTATTGAACAATTGCAGAGTATTTCTGGAATAGAGGTGATCGTCGATCAGCATGGTCGGGGTGTATGGCCTTTTCTAATGGTGTTATTGCCTACAGGCCAACATCGCGATGCTGTATTAAAACAGCTATGGACAAGTCCGCTGGGGGTAACGCGGTTATTTATTCATCCACTGTCTCAATACGATTATTTGCAGCCGATTGTACCTGCTTCATCCATGCCGAATGCTGAAGATTTTGCTGCACGTATGTTCACTATTACCAACAGCCTGTGGCTTACTGATGCTCAATTTTCCCGGATATGTGAAGTTATTCAGGATGCTGTGCGCTGATTATGAGCCAGAGCAGCAAGCAATTGCTGATTAACAGCATGATGTTTTTCCTGCCATGCAGTCAGTGTAGTAGCCGGAATAGGTTCCTGTTTGTCCATTGCACTCAGTAAGCGTTTTAGCAGGCTGGTATATTCCCACTGAGATACTTCACCAGTAATATCGCTGCCAATAATCCGCTGATTCATAGCGTTAATCACAGTTAATAAATGTTCCAGTTGCATGCGCCCCTGATCCCAGTTGGTTTGTACTACGTCCTTACCCAGAACATCTTTGTCTATCGAGATATATACAGGTTCATTAGTTTGTTGCTGTGTCTGGATAAAAGCGCTTACCAGTTCTTCTGGTGAGGAGAATGCTCGAAAAGCCTGTTTCAGACCAATTGTTCTTGCCCAGCCAACCCGTACATCCATACACCAGTAGGTTAATTTACCCTGAAATAATGGCGCCAGCCGGTTTTCCCAGCTGTGTGCCACCCCTATATCATTTGAAGTAATACCTAATACATGTACATGGCTGACAAAAGGCAATTGCGCCACGTAACTGACCCACGAACCACAGTGAATTCCGAACAGATAACGCATATTATCCGGATGATTATCAAAAATAATGATTTGTATCGGATTGGAGGCACTGAAAAATTGCTGTAAACGGTTAATCAACAATAGTGAAATATGATGATAGTCGCCACTGCCGGTTAATACCGTACCATAATGTTCGGGTAATTGCTGATTCAGTTCAGCCTGTAATTTCTTAAAACTAGTCTGAGAGCAACCAAAACGAATAACTTCCTGCCATTGACCAAGTTCAATTCTTACTGCATCTGGTATAGATCCTGTACTGTGGTCAAAATCCAGAATTATCGTTTTATTCATGTTTTTTACTATCCTGAGTAGGCTGATTGCTATTTTCCTGCCAGATTTTATCCTGTTCGAAACGAGTACTGATTTTTGCCAGTAGCTTTCTTAAAACAGGATTGCGGACATACACCATATGTTTGGTAAAAGTAAATTGTGCACCTAAAGATGCTTTAACTTGCGGATCCGTCCAGCCGGCGACATAAACTTTAAGCCCATGCTCTTTGGCATAATTTAGATTGTAAAACCAGCTCAGATAATACAGATTCAGTTCCCGTGCCTGAGGGTAAACAAAACCGATATATTTATCTACCAGCATACCGTTCAGAACAAAACAGATATTGTAACCAATTAGTTCTTGCTGATAATGGTAGGTAAAAATCCTGGCCTGATTGCTGCTGTCCTGTAACAGGCGCACAAAAAAATCTTTGGTTAATAAATCAAAATGGATTTCACTTTGATTATAAACATTCAGATATAACTGATAGTACTCATCTAAAACGGCCTTATTCTGAAAATAGGCATCACCACTGTGTATACAACCAATTTCTACCAGCGATTGCGTTTTTAATTTACGCCGGAAGTTTTTACGCCGCTGATAAGACAGACGGCCTAAATATTCATCGATATCATTAAAATCTATCGGTACCCAGGCTAATGCCTGACCTTCTACTGCAATAAATCCTTCTTGTTGCAATACCTGTATCAGCGATGCAGCATATTCATTTGCCTGATGATCCAGTAATGGTGATTGCTGAGGAATATCTTTCACAATCAGCAGCGGATATTTTTTGCCATAATGCTGTTTAATTTCCGTAGCTAACTGCTGCACAGATTGTTGTTGAGTAAACAGGGCATATTCCGATACAGTAGTACCAATAAAACAAGTTTCAGGTTTCAGAAACTGCTGCCACCAGTTAAATAACGGCCAATGGCGAATTTTTTGCTGAAAATCTGATTCTGCGGTAGTCAGTAAATCAAACCGTGCAGCAAATGCCGGTACCCCGCTAGTTAATTGCCATGCTGTAAAATCCTGAGGCGGACTGGTCAGAAAAGTGTCGACCAGTTCATTCGGTTCCAGTTGAGTCAGATAATTCATAATTTACTAATACGGCAGCCAGCCTGAATATCAGCCGGCTGCCATTACCAGCCCTAAGCCGTTAACTCTTTTTTAGCACGTGTAATCAATTGATCCAGCAATTCAATACCCTGATCAATTTCCTGTTTAGTAATATGTAATGAAGGCGCAAAAGTAATGACATTTTTGTAATAACCGCCAATATCCAGTACCAGCCCCATTTTCTGACCCTGCCAGTCCAGATCGCCGGACATACCAATATCCACCATTTTGTCTACCAGAGCTTTATTCGGAGTAAAGCCGTCTTCTGTGCAGATTTCGGCACGTAAAGCCAGCCCCAGACCGTCTACTTCACCTATTTCCTTATGGCGCTGTTCCAGTGTTTTTAAGCCCTCAAGGAAATACGCTCCGCTTTCCATAACCATTTTTTCATAATCAGTTTCGGCCATCATCTTAAATACTTCCAGACCTACTGCTGTTCCTAATGGATTTGAGGCAAAAGTAGAATGAGTAGAACCAGCCGGAAATACCTGAGGATTAATCAGTTCTTCCCGCGCCCACAGACCACCAAGCGGATTCATACCATTGGTCAGTGCCTTAGCGAATACCAGCATATCTGGTTTTACATCAAAGTGTTCAATTGACCATAATTTACCGGTGCGATAAAAACCCATCTGAATTTCATCAACAACCAGCAAAATACCATATTGATCCAGAACTTTTTTCAGTCCTTTAAAGTAGTTGCGTGGCGGTACAATATATCCGCCTGTTCCTTGCAGTGGTTCCACATAGAATGCTGCATATTCAGCTTGTCCGGCTTTCGGATCCCACACACCATGGTATTCTGTTTCAAACAGGCGGGCAAAATCTGCCACCAAATGTTCGCCATACTCTTCTGCCGTCATTCCTTTAGGGCGGCGGAACGGATAAGGAAACGGAATAAACATAGCGCGATCACCAAAATGGCCATAACGCCGGCGATAACGGAAGCTGGATGTAATCGAAGATGCACCTAAAGTACGTCCATGGTAGCCACCTTCAAACGCAAACATTAATGAACGCCCTTCAGATGCATTACGGATAATTTTCAATGAATCTTCAATACACTGAGAACCACCGACATTGAAATGCACACGACCATCATGACCAAATTTACGTTTCATATCCAGAGCAATGGTTTTAGCCAGCTCAATTTTAGTAGGATGCAAATACTGGCTGGCACATTGCGGTAATGTATCAACCTGCTGCTTCAGCACAGCATTCAGCCGTTCATTTGCATAGCCAAAATTACAGGCCGAATACCACATCTGTAAGTCCAGATAAGGCGTACCATTTTTATCGTACATATAGCTGCCTTCGCAGCCATCAAAGATTTTTGGCGGATTCACATAATGTACCGTATCACCAAACGAACAGTACTTTGCTTCATCTGCCAGTAACTGTGCATCATCAGGACGATTTACAAGTGTTTGAGCACTAGGCTTACTCATCATTTATTCCATTCATTTAAAATAAAACATCTTAATAAAAAGTACATAATTAATACTATTATATCCTGCTAAAGCATCAAAACCGTAAGAAACAAAGGCTAATAACCTGATAAAACCATTATCTGCTCAATATTCAATTATCTTTGCACTTAATTTAAAAAAAGAAAATGTGTAAAACATATTGGCTTAGCAATTCACTGACAATATATAGATTGCACCCTAACCAAATAAAATTTTATATTCACAAAACTAAACAATATTTAATGATCCGCAATAGACTTATGCAAAAAAACTAAAATCAATTTTTACTAATATTTCTCAATCAGTTAGACTTAAATCACAATAAACACACAATATTACTGGCTACTATTGATCAGCCTAATCACACAACTATGAACACAGAACCTAATCGCATTCCTCATCCCCGCTGGCTTTTATTTGCTCTTGCTGTTGGCGGTTTTGCAATCGGCACTACAGAATTTGCCACCATGAGTGTTTTGCCCTATATCGCCAGTGGTTTAAATATAAGCGAACCTATAGCAGGGCATCTAATCAGCATTTATGCACTGGGTGTTGTCATAGGCGCTCCGGTTATTGCCATATTTGGTGCACGCTTTAGCAGGCGCAGCCTGTTACTGGTGCTTATGGCATTTTTCTCTCTGACACATCTCGGCACGATGCTGGCTCCAGATTACCGCAGTATGATGTTATTTCGCTTTTTAAGTGGCTTGCCGCATGGAGCCTATTTTGGTGTTGGTGCACTGGTTGCCGCAGCTATGGTGCCTCCGGATAAGAGAACTCAGGCTGTAGGATTAATGATGATCGGTTTAACCATTGCTACTACCATCGGCGTACCTTTGAGTAGCTGGCTGGCTCAAGCAGTAGGCTGGCGGGTTGTTTTTCTTATCGTTGCCATACTGGCTGCTTTAACAGTGATACTGGTAGCTCTTTTTTTACCGGCAAATTGTATGCAAGGAGGCGGTAGCAATGCGCTGAGTGAACTTAGTGCACTGACCAACCGGCAAATATGGTTGACACTGGCTATAGGAGCCATTGGTTTTGGCGGCATGTTTGGCATATATGCTTACATGGCTTCAACACTTGAAGATATTACCGGTATGTCACCTAAAAGCGTACCACTGGTGATGTGTCTTTACGGTGTAGGCATGACTCTTGGCAATATTATCGTGCCACGCCTGGCCGGTCGCCATGTGATGGGTGGATTAGCATGCTTACTGGCCTGGTCTGCTGCTATGCTGGCCTTATATCCTTTTGCAGTGCATCATCCTTACTGGATATGTATTCAGGTTGTACTAATCGGTATGAGCGGTGCTGTAGGTACATTATTACAAATTCGTTTGATGGATGTAGCTAAAGAAGCTCAGACACTGGCTGCAGCACTCAACCATAGTGCTTTTAATGCTGCCAATGCCTTAGGACCCTATTTAGGCGGCTTAACCATTGCCGCCGGCTGGGGATGGACAAGTACAGCATGGGTTGGCGTCGCTCTTGCTATCATCGGTTTAATCGTATGGTGGTTTACAGTAAAAGATGAACAGCGCACTGCTGCCGCAAATCTGCAATAACTAAGTTTATTCATGTATACAGAACAGTAAATAATATTGTAAAAACATGTAACTGATGTTGCAAATAACTGTTAACATTAATAATCTGTTAATATTAAATTTACTTTAATTATTAATAACAACAGATAGGGGAAGTATTATGACTGCAAACCAGCAGCAATCTGAAACCAAAATACCTGATACTGAGCAGGGAGAAAGCCAGAATAACACTTGTCCGAATAAAAGTACCAAACATAATCAAGATAAAAATACCAAACATAAAAAATTATCTCAAAAGAAATACTACAAAGAGCTGGAAAAACTTCAGGGTGAAATGGTTGCCCTGCAAGAATGGGTAAAAGCCTCCGGACAAAAAGTATGTATTATTTTTGAAGGTCGCGACGGAGCAGGTAAGGGTGGTGCAATTAAAGCTGTCACAGAGAGAGTTAGTCCTCGTATTTTTCAAACTATTGCCTTGCCGGCACCAAGTGAACGCCAAAAGTCACAAATGTACATGCAGCGCTATATTCCTCATTTACCTGCGGCTGGAGAAGTCGTTATTTTCGACCGTAGCTGGTATAACCGTGCTGGTGTAGAACGCGTGATGGGATTCTGTACCGAAGAAGAAAGTAAAGAATTTCTCGAAGTTATTCCATTTATGGAAAAAGCTATAGTTAATTCCGGTATCATCCTGCTTAAATACTGGCTTGAAGTGAGTATGGAAGAACAGCATAGACGTATGCTTGGGCGAATTAACGACCCGCGTAAAATCTGGAAGCTTTCTCCTATGGATATCAAGTCCTACAGTCGCTGGTATGACTACTCCCGGGCTCGTGATGAAATGATTATGGCAACTGATACCTCATGGGCACCGTGGTACGTGGTTGATTCTAATGATAAAAAGAAAGCGCGTCTGAATATCATTAAACATATATTGAGTGAAATTCCGTATAAAAAGACACCACGGAAAAAGGTCGAATTACCAAAACGTCAGGATAAGGGTGATTATCAGGAACCTAATTATCCTTATCGTTATATACCAGAAGAATATTAATACAGAACCAGCCAGATAGCAGACTAAACTGGCTGGTTTTATTATCAGTTCCGGATTTTTCTAATTTACCCGCGAAAGTCTCCCCATAGCAACTGCATTGCCGCAATAGCTGCCAAAGATGCTGTTTCTGTCCGTAATACTCTGGGTCCTGTGCTGATTGCATTAAAGCCATGATTAATTGCCAGCTCTTCTTCAGCCTGGCTTAATCCGCCTTCAGGACCAACCAGCAATACTACTGCCTGTGGCTGTGTAAACTGATTTAATGCTCGGGGCTGGTTTAAACTCATCAGCAGTTTTAAATCATCCACACCCAGAGCACACAATGCATCTGACAATCCCGTTATCGGTTGAATTTGAGGTACTACCGTTCTGCCGCATTGTTCACAGGCACCAATAGCAATATCCAGCCAGCGCTCAAGTTTTTTCATTGCCCGTTCGCCACTTAAGCGCTGGCTACTGCGTTCCGTCAGTACTGGCTGAATCACAGTTACGCCCAGTTCCACAGCCTTTTGAATAGTTAAATCCATACGATCACTACTTGATATGGATTGCATCAACGTAATATTTAATGGTGACTCTAAATTAATATCTGTACTTTCACGAATCAGTACATCCACATTTTTCTTACCCATTGACGTAATTTCAGCCTGATAGACCTTTCCAAGCCCATCAAAAAGCTCAATTACCTCACCTGGCTGGTAGCGTAACACCTGTACATGGCGAGCAGCCGTATCAGGTAAAGAGAATGCATCTGAAACTAAAACACTGGGCGGCAAATAAAAACGGGGCATAATAGTAGTAAAAAAATCAATCAATAATCCAGAGAATAAAAATAGCCGGATTAACATTTAAAAAATTAAATGACTATTCTAATTGTTTATAGAAATACAAAAACGAGTATAAAAATACCTAATCTATAAGCCATACATTTAAATAAATCTACAAACATTAATTCTTATATCAGCAATACAAATTATAAACAATGATACCTTTTCGCAATCTAAAGAGTATTAATTCTTAGAACTAACGAATATGAATACACAGCTCGTTTAATAAACACACAGACAAAGCAAGTCATGAAAGTTTGAAAAGTAATCAAACTGAGTCAAAGGCACCAAAAATAAACGCAAGTAAAACAGTTGAATGAGAAGAAAGTCAAAAATAAATGCAAGCAGGAGTTGACAGGGGGTTTGTGGAGGCGTATAGTTCGCCTTCTTCGCTGATGACGCGACACGAAACAAACGCACAGTTTAAAGTAGAACGCAGTCGAAAGCAACGCTCTTTAACAGAACAGATTACCGATAAGTGTGAGTGCCAAGAGGCCTCACACTGATTCAGAGAGACAAGATAAAAACATTTCTTGTCAATAACTTTGAAGCAGACCAGTGAAACCGAAGGGAACTTCGGGATTACAAAAAAGCTAAGATTAAACATAAGAGTTTGATCCTGGCTCAGATTGAACGCTGGCGGCATGCTTTACACATGCAAGTCGAACGGCAGCACGGAGAGCTTGCTCTCTGGTGGCGAGTGGCGAACGGGTGAGTAATGCATCGGAACGTACCGAGTAATGGGGGATAACTGTCCGAAAGGATGGCTAATACCGCATACGCCCTGAGGGGGAAAGCGGGGGATCTTAGTGACCTCGCGTTATTTGAGCGGCCGATGTTGGATTAGCTAGTTGGTGGGGTAAAGGCCTACCAAGGCGACGATCCATAGCGGGTCTGAGAGGATGATCCGCCACATTGGGACTGAGACACGGCCCAAACTCCTACGGGAGGCAGCAGTGGGGAATTTTGGACAATGGGGGGAACCCTGATCCAGCCATGCCGCGTGTCTGAAGAAGGCCTTCGGGTTGTAAAGGACTTTTGTTAGGGAAGAAAAGCCGGGTGTTAATACCACCTGGTGCTGACGGTACCTAAAGAATAAGCACCGGCTAACTACGTGCCAGCAGCCGCGGTAATACGTAGGGTGCGAGCGTTAATCGGAATTACTGGGCGTAAAGCGAGCGCAGACGGTTAATTAAGTCAGATGTGAAATCCCCGAGCTCAACTTGGGACGTGCATTTGAAACTGGATAACTAGAGTGTGTCAGAGGGAGGTAGAATTCCACGTGTAGCAGTGAAATGCGTAGAGATGTGGAGGAATACCGATGGCGAAGGCAGCCTCCTGGGATAACACTGACGTTCATGCTCGAAAGCGTGGGTAGCAAACAGGATTAGATACCCTGGTAGTCCACGCCCTAAACGATGACAATTAGCTGTTGGGACACTAGATGTCTTAGTAGCGAAGCTAACGCGTGAAATTGTCCGCCTGGGGAGTACGGTCGCAAGATTAAAACTCAAAGGAATTGACGGGGACCCGC
>NZ_JACFSM010000006.1:0-66723 GCF_016100435.1 Snodgrassella sp. W8158
TTACCATCGCCGCCATAGATAATAGCCCGGCCATTTTTTAAGGTGATGGAATCATTGCCGGTAGTGCCATAAAGCACCATACCTTTAGTCCGTAAATCATCCAGAGTGAAGGATTTGTCTTTAAAGACAAAATTTTCGATAGCGTAAGTATCACTATAGAAGAAATCGGTGACGCGGATAGAATCTCCTTTGTTATAATCATAGATAATTAAATCATTTTTATCTTTGCGGAATTTGACTTCGTCAGAATTAACATCGGTAAACTGGATGGTATCAGAAGCACCCTCAATATCATAAATTCTGTCCTGTCCATGACCTTTGGAAAATATATAAATATCGTTTCCCTTACCACCTTCCAGATAATCGTTGCCATTACCGCCAAACAGGATATTATTAGAGTTATTACCAATTATGGAATCATTACCATCCATTCCAAATATAATATTATTATTTTTAATGATGTCATCATTATTAGATCCGATGTATATTCCAGCTTTTAATAATGTTTTTTGATCAATTTGATTAAACCAGTCTGTTGTTAAATTATTTATTTCGGCATATTGTATATATTGTGCAAATATTGAATTACTTTCAACCCATTCATTACGTATCTCTGGCTTGTATGCAAATAATTCTATTAAATCATTAAATGCAGTTAATGGATTTTCTTGAAATACTTTATCAAACTGAGTAGCAACACCGCCATAGTCTGCAATATACTGACTATCCTGTTTAAAATAATCAATCTGTGTAATATATTGTTTTAATCTTGTCTGAAATAATAACCCTTCATAAATTCCTTGTGCCATATTGTCATAACTTGATCTGATAGCATTCAATAAATTTTGCTGGTCAGTTTCAGTTAAGGCATAGAATTTTGAAGAAGTTTGACCTGTATAAGTATTTAAAATATTTACTTTCTTGGTCAATTCCTGAAAGCTGGCAATCCATTCATTACTCGGTGTATGTTGACCGCGATTTACCTGCCCGGGGGTAAGTCCAATGCCTTCTCCGCTGGTTATCACCCAATCTTCACTTAATGCTATACTTTTATTGATATCAAAAGCAGGGTCTGTTTTTGCCCATTCAATTATTAGTGAATCCAGTAATTTTAATTGTTCTTCTTTGGTTTTAGCCTTTGAATATTGCTCAAGAACTGATGCTAAATCTTTTGATAATGCTGCTGCTTCCCTTAGATCACGTAATCGTCCAATACCTCTAAGATTAGCTGATTGCATCTGCTCTTGAGTTAAATCTATATGATTAGTAAATTTACTATATAAACTATCATACATGAAATTGAGATCACCCATAGTACGTTCAGTACCATCTATGGTTTCGTAACTGCCTTTTTGGGCTAATATATTGCCATTTCCAAGTGCAGTATTAGTGTCTTCATATTGTAATTTGAGTGATTTTATTCCCAGTTCTTTTAATGTAAATAATTCATTTTCCTGACTAATGCCATCCTGATTTAAATCGCGCCAAACTTTCAGCTGATTAAAGTTGACATCTTCATCGTTAATGATACCATCGCCATTACTATCAAACTCACTTAATGCTTGATAACCATTAGTGGCTTTTGAGCCATCTGAAAGAATAGTTCCGTCACCAAAAAGTTCACTACCGTCATTAATAATTCCATCACCATTACGATCAACTACCAGAAAACCATCATCAGGTTTAACCCAGCCGGTCGCTGTCTGTATACCACTTTTATCATGGTCAAACATAGCACCTTTAAAACCACCAGCAGCAACAGTCTCAATTCCATCACCGTCTAAGTCTAATACCAGCGGATCATAGAGATGGTATTTCCCATCCCGATTTAAATGTTGCCAGTCACCAAAATTAGGTAAATCACCATTCCAGCCTGTTTTATCGTATACAAAACCGAAAAAGGGATCAAATGCAGGTTCATTGGGGTCAAGTCCAAGTTTCTCTCCTACATTAAAATAATCCCATAACCAGTTTATTCCCATACCCACTCCAAAACCTACACCTGCTGCAATAGCTGCTGGAGCTGAGGCTCCGGCAGCTGCTGCAATAGCCCCAGCAGCAGCTGCTGCAGCCATTGAGCCTAGGATCGATACTCCTGTTTTGGCAATTTGATTTGCATCATTACTGTAAAGAGCCTTTCCCATTTTAGCTATTTTAAATAGAGAACCTAACATACCCATACTATCTTTGATGCCATAGCTGCCTATATCATCAGGAATATATGTTGGTTTCATTTGATTATAAATATTGTCAAGCGATGGTTCTAAAGTATTAAGAGCCTGAGTACCGATATCTTTAGAAAGCAATCCTTTTGAGGTAAAATTATTCAAGCCGTCTATAACTTTTTGGCTGCTATTCATAGCCATTTGCTGATAGGCATTCTGATTTGCTAAAGCTTTAGTATATTCATTACTTTCATTATTTTCTGACTTATATTTAGCAACCTGATTTGCATAATATTGAGCTTTAGCAAGATTTATATTTTTCTCAAAATTGTTACTTACTATTTCGACAAGTTGCTGACGCTGTACGTCTGATAATTCAGTTTCATCATACGTATATTTTATATATTCATTAATAGTATTTTTCAGAGTATTAGAAATAATTGTAGGTTTATCAGGCTGAAAACAAGTTTTAATTTCATTCCATAATGAATTAATTTCATTATCAGAAAGATTAAATGATTGTTGGGAATTTTTATTAAAGTTTTCCATAAGACATGTCTCAGGTGGTTGAAAAATATATACGGTATTGCGAAAGCAGAATAAATAAAATTAACAAAATTATTTATATATATTACAAATAAATAACTTTAATTTACATATAAAATTCATTATATATATTTTTTTTATATAAATCTAATGCTTATGTTATTTTTATAAAAAATGTAAAATTTTTTTATATTTAGGTATTTTGAAAGTACAGGATATAATTTATTTAAAATTGCATTTCAAATTTCAATTGAAGTATATTTTTATAAGTTAAATTAAATTTATAAAATTTAAAATATTATTTTTATATTAATTTATTAGATTTATTAATTCAATGTTTCTAAAGTATAAATATAAATAAACAGAGCTATTTAGAAATTTCTAAATAGCTCTGTTTGATATATATCAATTAGTGGTCATTAATGCGTTCAATAATTGCGCCCACTCCGCCTAGCTTCTGTTCTATATTTTCATAGCCGCGATCAAGATGATAAATACGTTCAACAGTAGTTTCACCACTGGCCACCAGACCGGCAAGTACCAGACTGGCAGAGGCGCGTAAATCGGTAGCCATAACAGTTGTACCAGATAATTGTTCTACACCTTCCACAATTGCAGTATTGCCTTCAGCGGATATCCGGGCACCCATACGATTAAGTTCGGGTACATGCATAAAACGGTTTTCAAAAATGGTTTCTACTACTTTACTGTTACCGCTGGCAATACTATTCATTACCATAAATTGTGCCTGCATATCGGTAGGAAATGCCGGATAGGGGAGAGTGCGGATATCGATAGCTTTGGGACGCTGTTGCATGTCGATGCTGATCCAGTCGTCACCGGCTTCAATAATTGCGCCGGCTTCACTCAGTTTTTCCAGAATAGCCTGCATGGTTTTAGGTGCAGTATGTTTAAGAACGACTTTGCCGCCGGTCATAGCCACTGCACACAAAAAAGTTCCGGCTTCTATGCGGTCGGGAACGACACGGTGACTGCATCCATGCAATTTTTCTACACCGGTAATAGTAAGAGTCGGTGTACCTATTCCCTGAATATTGGCACCCATTTTAACCAGGCAATCGGCAAGATCGGTAACTTCCGGTTCCATGGCAGCATTTTCCAGAATAGTCGTTCCGTTTGCCAGTGTTGCAGCCATTAACAGATTTTCTGTGCCGGTTACGGTAACCATATCCATAACAATATGTGCACCTTGCAGACGTTTTGCCCGGGCTTTGACATAACCATGCTCAATACTGATTTCTGCCCCCATGGCTTCAAGCCCTTTGAGGTGCTGGTCTACCGGTCTCGATCCGATGGCACAGCCTCCGGGTAGGCTGACCTGAGCCTCACCAAAGTGTGCCAGTGTGGGACCCAGTACCAGAATAGATGCACGCATGGTTTTAACCAGATCGTATGGTGCACAGGTATTATTGATACTGTTACAGTTTATTTCAAATTCCTGAATATTATCGGTAAGTACACGTGCTCCCATGCCCTGTAACAGTTTTTGGGTGGTTTTAACATCACGAAGCATGGGCACATTGGTCAGATGCAGGGTATCACGAGTCAGTAAGGAGGCACATAACAAAGGTAAAGCGGCATTTTTAGCGCCGGAAATAACAATTTCACCGTGTAATGCGCCGTTAGCACGGATTTTTAATTTTTCCATATGGATTCTCAATTATGGCAATAGTGTCTGTTTGCCGGATTAATGCTGTTTGACAGCCCATTCGTCAGGAGTGGCGGCAGTGGTAATGGATAATGCATGTAATTCATTACTGGCAATCTGCTGCGCCAGCCCGTCTTTAATCATACGATGGCGTGCCAGACGATTTTTTCCGTTAAAGGCACTGGATACAATCCGGGCAAAGAAATGGTGACCATCGCCTTCAACCTCAAGATATTCGCAAGGCAGAAGGTTTGCAATCATGGTTTTAACTTCTTCTGGTGTTAACATAACGTGCTCCGGAATAGTTATTAATAAGGCGGCTATTATAGCGTTGCTGTGTCTAATTGCGTAATTTCCAGCCTGATTTCAGGATACCGCAGACAAGAATACACAGGACGACGGCAAAGCTGCCGACTACCGTTAGTGCAAGCCAGGGAGAGGCATCACTCTGACCGAAAAAACCAAAACGGAAGCCGTCAATCATATAAAAAACCGGATTGAAATGGCTGAGTGAACGCCAGAATTCAGGCAGACTATTGATAGAATAGAATACACCGGACAGAAATGTTAAAGGCATGATAAGAAAGTTCTGAAAAGCAGCCAGCTGATCAAATTTTTCTGCAACAATGCCGGCAAGTAAGCCAAACATACCCATAATGGCACATCCGAGCAGTGCAAATGTTATTATCCAGCCGATATGATGTGGCATGGTTAATCCGAAAAAAGCTGTTACTGCTATGACTCCAATACCTACCATCAGTCCGCGCAGGATGGAAGCGCCGACATAAGCGCAAAAGAAAGCAATGGTACCCAATGGAGGCAACAGAATAAATATCAGATTACCGGTAATCCGTGACTGAATCAGGCTGGAAGATGAGTTGGCAAAAGCATTTTGCAGCATAGACATCATAGCCAGGCCCGGTATCAGAAATACATTGTAACTGACTCCCGGTAATATATCAGGACGCCCCTGCATTACATGAGCAAATATCAGCTGATACAGCAGGGCGGTGAGGATAGGAGCAGATAAAGTTTGAAAACCTACTTTCCAGAATCGCAATACTTCTTTTTTAAAAAGGGTGTAGCAACCAATTGTATTCATTTTGTGCCTTTCACATGGTCACTGGTCAGGCGCAGAAAGACGTTTTCCAGATCGTTTTCCAGAATATTCAGATTGATAACGTTAATTCTCTGAGTCTGCAGAATTTGTAATAAGGCTGTTAGCTGGTTGTAGTCAGCGAGTTTAAGCAGATAATGGTTATTATCATCTTCTTTAATCAGATAATGACGTAAATTATCCGGTAATGTTTGATCTGTAGTTAATGCCAGCCGTAATTCTGTTTCGGTATCCAGCAAATTGCGTGTGCTGTCCAGTGCGACAATTTCGCCATGTTTCAGCATGGCGATGCGATTGCATAATGATTGTGCTTCTTCCAGATAGTGCGTGGTTAGAATAATGGTATGGCCGTCTGTATTCAGCCGGGTAATAAACTGCCACAGATTCTGACGTAATTCTACGTCTACTCCGGCTGTGGGTTCGTCCAGTACGATAACAGGCGGCCGGTGTACTAAAGCCAGAGCAACCATAACGCGGCGTTTCATCCCGCCAGACAGATTACGTGTATTCGTGTCGGCTTTATCTGTCAGTCCGAGACCGGCGATAATTTCATCTATCCAGTCATCGTTATTACGCTGACCAAAATAGCCGGACTGAAACTTCAGTGCTTCACGTACATTAAAAAAAGGATCGAAAACCAGTTCCTGCGGAACGACACCCAGAAGTTTACGGGTAGTGTTTGCTTCCAGTTGTACATCATGACCACAAATGCTGATTTGTCCGGAAGTCAGGCGGCTTAGTCCGGCCATTGCAGAAATGAGAGTAGTTTTGCCGGCACCGTTAGGACCGAGTAAACCAAAAAACTCACCGGGCTGGACACTAAAGCTGACACCTTTTAAAGCAGTAAAACCATTAGCATAGGTTTTTACTGCTTGTTTAATACAAAGAGCAGGGGAAGTCATAAAATTGAATATTTGTGAGGTTATAAGTGATATTTGCCGCTGTTTATCAATGCTTTGATGGTGTTATTTCTTCACTTAGCGGCTGATCTTCATCGGCTGGCAGATTATAATTTTCACTAGCCCATGCTCCCAGATCAATCATTTTGCAACGCTCTGAACAGAACGGACGAAAGCGGCTGGACGGAGTCCAGTCAACATTTTTCCCGCATATCGGGCAAATTACAGTGGTGATTTTTTCAGTCATTATTTGATTACCGGATCAAAGCTGCACATGACCAGAGTAAATGGTATATCAGTGGTTAAAACCTGGCCGCGTGCCTGTTGTTGTGATGCCTGTAAAAAGCGAATATGGGTAAAATATTTATTGGCAGATACTTCGGGCAGTGCAGTGGCATTCTGGGAAACATTAATACCCAGTAGATGAATGTTCTGTGCAAGGCTGTTGTGCTGATAACTTCCGCTTGTTGCCAGACAGTCTACAGACAGACTGTTTTGACGCAGAATTTCCAGTAGCAGTTTGATGGCTTCATAAGTAGGTAACAGACTCTGGATCCACTGGCGTAACTGTAATTCACGTTCTGCCGGCTTTTTTTGCTGCCAGTAATAATAGGAAGGCAAATCATATGGGCTGGTACCGCCGGGTACGAACATGCGCTGCTTGATTGCCATCAGCCATTCATTTTCGCGCAAATGCTGTCCGAATTTTTGCTGAACACTTTGCAGATTTGTAATTGCAGTTTGTATATCTACCAGGACATTTTTACCTTCTTCACCACGTTGTCTGGCCAGACTTTTTTGTCGTTCCAGTTCTTGCAGAATATCCAGTTTCAATTCGGCACGTGCTGCAGCTTCCATGATTTCGAATAGTGAGAATAATGCACAATGATGTGCCCAGATTTCACTGCGTATCACTACTTCATGGAAGTGTTTGAACAGATGTGCTATGCGCAGGAAATTACGGACGCGCTCAGACAAAGGATGTTCGAAATGGATAATATCTGTCATAACTTGGCTGGTGTTAGAGCTTGATAGAAATGATGCAGCTGGATAACTTTCCGGTTTAGTTCCTGCCAGTTGCCATCGTTGATAATGATGTCATCGGCAATGGCTTTCCGGCTATTGCTGTCAGCCTGCTGCGCCATGATAGCACGGATTGTTGATTCGTCCAGATTACTGCGCTGCCGAACTCTTTGAATACATATGTTAACCGGTGCTTCGATAATGAGTATACGTTGTACCAATTGTTGAAATTCTGGTTTTTCTGCCAGTAAAGGAATTTCAATAATTCCATAATGCTGATTCAAAACGATTTGCTGTTTGGCTTGTTGAAGACTTTGCAGAATTAACGGATGGAGAATATTTTCCAGCAGAATACGATTCTGTGAATCGGCAAACACCCAATTACGCAGTTTTGGCCGATCCAGACTGCCGTCAGTAAGAAACAGATTATTCCCGCACTGTCTGCGGATTTCAGGTAAAGCCAGACCACCAGGAGCAGTAAGCTGGTGTGCGATTTCATCTGCATTCAGTACTGGTATGCCCAGAGCAGTAAAACAGCTTGTTACGGCAGATTTTCCACTACCTATGCCACCGGACAGACCTATCCAGAACGTCATGCATTAAACCCGGAAAGACGCAGCCACCAGTAAATCAACTGATTAATCTGACTGTTTGTCATCCACACAATCCAGCCTGCAATGGCCAGTGCCGGACCAAAAGCCATAGGCTGGCTGCGGGCAACTCTGAGAATAAGTGAAGCAATAATACCGACAATTGCTGCCATAAATACAATTAAGGGCAATGCCGAAGCACCCATCCACGCACCAAGGGCAGCCAGTAGTTTAAAATCACCATAACCCATACCATCTTTACCGGTCAGCAGTTTGAATAACCAGAAAAGTGACCACAAGCTCAGATAGCCCAACGCAGCACCCCAGACAGCAGAAGCTAAGGGAACAAACTCACAATACCAGTTAAACAGTAAACCCAGCCAGAGTAGAGGTAAGGTGATTTGGTCAGGCAACAGCTGGGTTTCGGCATCTATAAAGGTCAGTGCAATCAGTGCTGCAGTCAGTATCAGACCGCCCGCAGCAACAGGTGTGACATCATAACGCCAGACTACTGCAGCAAATGCAATACCGGTTAATAATTCCACACAAAAATAGCGCGGGCTGATGGATGCTGAACATGAAGCACAGCGTCCGCGTAGTAGTATATAACTGACAAGAGGTATGTTCTGCCACCAGCGGATTTTATGCTGACAGTACGGGCAGGCTGAATGCGGAACACAGAGATTAAAGCGACTGGTGTGTTCTGCAGGCAGTTGCAATGCCATTCGTGCTTCTGCCTGCCAGCTTCGTTCCATCATAATGGGTAAACGATAGATCACTACATTCAGAAAACTGCCAACAGCACATCCCGATATTAATGCAATGACGCTAAAAAACAGAGTATCAGTTAACATCAGGTATTAACCTACGGCATTACCGATATTAAATAGCGGTAAATACATGGCAACCAGAATTATCCCGACAATACCACCGAGTACAACCATAATAATCGGTTCCATCAATGAAGACAGTTGTGCAACGGCAGTATCTACATCTTCTTCATAGAATTCTGCGGCCTTATTGAGCATGTCATCCAAAGAACCTGATTCTTCACCGATTGACGCCATTTGCATCACCATGTTCGGAAACAACTCTGTTGCCTGCATGGCTGAGGTAAGAGAAATACCCTGATTAACTTTGGCACGGATTTCCTGAGTAGCTTCTTCATAGCGAATATTACCGGAAGCTCCGGCAACTGAATCAAGAACTTCTACCAATGGTACGCCTGCTGCAAATAGAGTTGCTGTTGTACGAGACCAGCGTGCAATGGTGGCTTTACGAACGATTTGGCCGAAAATAGGCATTTTTAACAGCATATAATCAAAACGTTTTTTCAGATCATCTGAGTTCTGATACCACTTAAATAAGCCAATTGCACCACCTATCAGTGCGATGATGACAAATACGCCGTAATGTACAAAGAAATCGGAAATATTCATCATGAACTGAGTTAAACCAGGTAATGGTACGCCCATACCCTCGTAAACTTTACCGAATGAAGGTAATACGAACATCATCATGACGATTACCAGTGCAATTGCAACAACTACAACTACAGCTGGGTAGGTCAAGGCACTTTTAACTTTTTTCTTGATACCCTGAGTTTTTTCTTTATATACTGACAGCTTGTCAAGAATAGCCTCTAGTACACCACCGGCTTCACCCGCATGCACCAGATTACAGTAAAAATGATCGAAATATTTCGGATGTTTGGCAAAAGACTCTGCCAGAGATGTACCTTGCTCAACATCAGAGCGGATTTGCAACAGTAGCTGGGTCATTGCCGGGTTAGAATGGCCTTTGGCTGCAATATCGAAAGCCTGCATCATAGGCAGACCGGATTTCATCATGGTGGATAATTGCCGGGTAAAGACGGTAATATCTGCCTGACTGATTTTCTTTTGGCGCTGTTTTTTGACCTTGGCAATCTGTATTACACGAATTTGACGCCGGGTTAGCTTGGCGCGTGCATCAGCCTCGTCTTTTGCGACAACTTCTCCGCGTACAATCTGTTCAGTTTTAAGATTTTTACCTTCAAAACTGAAACTGGTTCCGGAGGATTTGGTTTTGGATACTGCTACGGGTTTATTCATAGTGTTCTCTCACAGTATTAACTTAATTGTAGGTGAGCAATCAGTTTTAATCATTGGTGGTTGCCAGAATTTCATCCAGAGACGTTATGCCTTCCATGACTTTCAGTAAACCGGCATGACGTAAATCAACTAGCCCTTCCTTGAGTGCCTGATTGCTGATATCAACTTCATTACCATTATTCATGATAATACGTTGCATTTCATCACTGACCGGCATAACTTCATATACGCCGGCACGTCCTTTATAGCCTTTACCCTTACACCTTTCACAGCCGACCGGCCGATAAAATGTCCATTCTTTGGCGAGATCTTCATCTGAAAAACCTGCTTTTTTCAGTGCGAATTCAGGCGGACGCTCTGCCGGTGCCTTGCAGGTACATAAACGCCGCACCAGACGCTGTGCCATAATCAGATTTACTGAGCTGGCAATATTAAACGGAGCAACGCCCATATTCAGCATACGGGATAATGTAGCAGGGGCATTATTGGTATGCAGAGTTGAAAATACCATATGGCCGGTTTGTGCAGCTTTAATGGCAATATCTGCGGTTTCCAAATCACGGATTTCCCCCACCATAATGATATCCGGATCCTGGCGCAGAAATGATTTTAACGCTGCAGCAAATGTCAGTCCCTGTTTATCATTAACATTTACCTGATTAATACCGGGCAGGTTAATTTCCGCAGGGTCTTCAGCAGTGGAAATGTTAACACTGTCGGTATTAAGAATATTAAGGCAGGTATACAGTGATACGGTTTTACCGGAACCGGTAGGGCCGGTAACCAGCACCATACCGTATGGCCGGTGGATGGCTTCAAGCAGTAATTCTTTCTGAAATGGCTCAAAACCAAGTTGTTCAATATTCAGACTAGCCGCATCCGAATTCAGGATACGCATTACGATTTTTTCCCCAAACAGAGTGGGCAGTGTGCTGACACGGAAATCAATTGGCTTGGCACCTTTACGGAACTGAATCTGAATACGTCCGTCCTGAGGAATACGTTTTTCTGAAATATCCAGTTTGGCCATCACTTTAATACGTGAAGCGATCTGGCTGCGAATATTCAGTGGCATACGTACCACTTCACGCAACTGTCCGTCAACGCGAAAGCGTACTCGTGCCATTTCTTCATAAAATTCAAAATGTATATCTGATGCGCCGCTATTTAATGCATCACCTAGTATTTTAAAAACAAATTTTGCAATTGGTCCATTTTCGCCATCTTCGTCATCTGCAGACATGGCGTTATTTTCTACAGCACTGGAGTCACCAATTGAATCCATATCTTCCAGAAGGGTGGTGGATTCCTGACCAAGATTTTCCAGTAATTGGCGTAACTGACTATCGCGGACTATAACCAGATTCAGTACGCAGCCGGCATCTGTGGCAATTTTCTGGTAATGCTGAATTGATGTAGGATCAGATACAGCTAAAAACAGTCGATTACCGCGCTTGAATAGCGGCACGCAAATGTATTGCTGCATAATTTTCAGATTAATTAGATCCAACGGTACCAGATTTTGGTTATATGGCTCCAGATTCAGGTAAGGAATACCGAATACACCGGACAGAAAGCTGGCCAGTTTATCAGCACTGATGGCTCCAGATTGTAGTAATGCCGGTATAACCGGATGTTTCTGTTCCAGTTCCTGACGCAGCTTTTCTGCTTTTTCTGCGTCAATAATCTGGTGCTTATATAAAACCCTGATCAGTCCAAGACTCATACAAATTAATTCCCGTCTCCATAACTTCTGAGTTTACATTTGGTAAATACTGTACCTGTTCAGGTTTGGCTGAAATATTACTGCATACAGCACACTTTTTTCTAACCTGTATCAGATAAAAGACCAGAGTAAATTCATGTTAATGTTTAATTGTGCTAATTATAAGTGAATTTGTGTATTTAAACAGCCTATATATCGGTTTAATTACAAATTTCCCAGTAATCTGCATATAACTGTAATTCCATTTGCTGGTGCCACTGGTTGGCAATTAGCCGGTAAACCACGCGAATATGTTCCGGTAAGGTGGCTGTACAGCGGAAAAACATAACTTCATATTCACAGTTGTTCTTGTGTAACACTGCTTTAATATGGCCGGTACCCACTATTTGTTGTCTGATTACTTTAAATTCATCGCAAAAACAAGGTTCAGGAAAATTCTGGCCCCATACCAGAGCCGCCAATTGCTGTGCTGTGGCTAAGTTCAGATATTGATTGTCTAATGAACCATCAGTCTGGTACGTATAGTTTAAATCTGCCGGCCGTATGAGCTGCCTGCAGACTGCCTCAAATTCATTTTGGAAAGCTGCCAGATGTATTTCGGAAATACTTAAGCCAGCAGCCATAGCATGTCCGCCAAACTTCTGGATAATATCCGGCCGGCGTTTACTGACTATATCCAGTGCATCACGCAGGTGTAAACCGGTAATAGACCGGCCGGAGCCGCGTAATGTACCATCTTCTGCCTGAGCAAAAACAATACTGGGTCGATGAAAGGTTTCGCGTAACCGGCCTGCTAAAATTCCGGTTACTCCCTGATGCCAGTTATCATGATAAGCAACGATGCTATAGCTGTTTTCTGTATTGAAGCCGGCCAGTTGCAGATTAGCTTCATCCTGCATGCTGCGCTGAATCTGACGACGTTCATGGTTCAGATCATTCAGTTGTTCGGCCAGATCGGTTGCACTTTCCTTATCATCGCTCAACAGACAGGCTATACCCAGACTCATATCATCCAGTCTGCCGGCAGCATTAAGACGGGGGCCGATAGCAAAACCCAGATCAAATGCATGTGCCTGTTGCGGGTTGCGTTTGGCCACTGCAAACAATGCGCGAATTCCTGCTTGCATTTTATCAGCTTTAATTCGTCTGAGCCCCTGAGCTACCAGCAGGCGATTATTCTGATCGAGAGGTACCACATCGGCGATGGTGCCCAGTGCCACCAGATCAAGCCATTGAGCAAGATTGGGTTCCGGATGTTTACTAAACCAGTTTTGCTGGCGCAGATGGTAACGCAAAGCCATTAGTACGTAGAACATCACACCCACACCAGCCAATGCTTTACTGGGAAATTGATCACCTGGCTGATTAGGATTAACAATAATACATTCAGGCAGTTGTTCACCCGGCAGATGGTGGTCAGTAATCAGAACGTCCATGCTTAGCTGTTGTGCGCGTTGTACGCCAGCTACACTGGCAATACCATTATCCACGGTAAGCAGCAGGTTTGTACCTGCCTGAGCAGCAAGCTCAGCAATTTGTTCAGTTAATCCATAACCATGTTCAAACCGGTTGGGGACGAAAAAATCGGTTTGCGCTCCCATTGCCTGTAATCCGCGTATCCCTAAGGCACATGCTGTGGCTCCGTCTGCATCATAATCGGCAACAATCAGAATTTTTTCCTGCCGTTCGATTGCCTGAGCCAGTCGCTCACTGGCGGCCTGAATATTTTTCAAATTCTGAAACGGTAACAGTGCAGACAAATTGTATTCAGTTTCACTTTTGTTTTTAACTGCCCGTGTTGCATACAGTTTGGCTAGCAGAGGATCAACACCCTGAGCAAGCAAAGTTTGCAGAGCATCAGTATCTACCGAACGGGTAATAATATGTGCCGGCTTCATAAATTCAATCCGGTAAAAGGTTGGGTTTTAGGCAGGAACAAACGAAATCTGGGCTTGCGAATCTGAAGCAGTCCGGCTTCACAGCGAATATTCAGCTGGCTGATATGTCTGTTTTTTAATCCTGACAGCAAAGGTTGCCACCAGTCTTGTTCCCATTGTTGGAGTATTTGTGCATAGGTATAAACATCCCCCTGATTTACTGGTAAGCATAAACTATCATTAAACAATACAATTTCCTGCTGGCCTGAATCTGACAGAGTATCCATTAATGCTGCGTAATTTGCCGGTAATTCATGCGCATGCAATGCCCACGAACTATTGGTATAAAGTAGTGTGTCGTGCTTTGCTGTGCCATTAAGGTCTTTTTCAAACCATAAACCATTAATCGTGGGCAGACCGCGTGTGCTGCGTTCCTGATTCAGTGGATGCTGATGCAGCAACATTTGCAGCTCAGTTTGCTGTTGCAGAATCAGGGTTGCATCTTTACCCGAAGGTTTGGCGGTACCATCTATGCAACCTGACAAATCAAGTAAAGATGACAGGGTAAAATCAAATACCCGTGGCGTGGTAACTAGCCATAAATCCGGTCTGACCGGAGAAAACCGCCAGCCATCTGGCTGTAACCATGTGCTTAATACTTCACAGAAAGCTTTTGCCTCTTCTGGATTCAAACCAAGAGCATTTCCGTCAAGATACTGAAGCTGATGCATGCCGGCTGTCTGGTTTATAGGTGTGACAATAAGGCCGCAATATTCCCGGTTTAGGTTTAATTGCTGCTGAGCCTGTTGTACCCATGAACCTTCCCACAGATATTGCCGGTATAACTGACTTCTGTTTATGGTTTGTAATGTATGCTTGCTCCATTGCCGTAGTGTATTCAGTGCCGGTAGCTGTAAGTCAGGTAACGCAGCTTCTTGATGCGGCCATAATAAACCCGGCAGAACGAGAGTTATACTTAAATCGGCTGACATGAATACACAATTTCCCAGTATAAAAGTCAATATCACTTTGAATTTTTTATCAAATCAGATTGTTAATTTGATGCTATACTTTTAATTTATTTCATCACGGAATTATTCGAATACAGCCTGACGAATTTTTTCAACATCAACATCTTCAATATACCTTTGTATGTTAGGGTAAACATTGTAATGATGTTCCAGTTCAGGCTTCATTAATTCATCAATAACCTGTTTTTTAGTCCAATTTTGAAAGATTAACCGATACATCGCGATAACTACTCCGGTGCGGTCACTGCCATGCCAGCAATGAATTAATATCGGTTTAGGCGAATTTTTGATGGCTTTAAGGATTTGAATTATTTTTTCATCAGTAACCTTACCTGCCCGCATATTAATCCGAACCTCAGCAATTCCGGTATTGGTCAGTTTATCCCGATCACTATGCCATAAACGCAAATTAATTATCGTTTTAATCCCTATCGTATTAAGCTGTTCAATCTCTTTTAAAGAAGGTTGTTCAGACCGGTATATATCGTCAGATACTTTATAAAAGTTGTCGGGTAACTGATTAGAATTATCATTGGATCGACAGCTGCTAATGATTAAACATAAGCAGCACCATAAAAAAATGTTCGCTATTTTTGTCATTCTAAAACCATTGTAAAGATAACGGTAAAAATATGCGGTTGAATTTAAGATTGTGGTTGTAACCATTGCTGTAACAGCAATACATCATCAATACTTAGCAGCGCAGTATCTGTTAATGCTGCCTGCGCCTGTAAGGTAGTCTGTCGCAGCAAACCATCACGGATGAAGTGTATCTGTACTGTTTCACCAACATGAATACGTGCCCACTGCTTATTAAAATCGGTAATAATTTCATCATTAATAGCAATCAGCTGGTCACCGGCACACATACCGGCATTCTCGGCACTGCCTTGATTAAATACTTGTTGCAGGCTGACGCCGAATGAGGCTGGCTGAACGCGGGCACCCAGATCTGCACCGGGCTGTTCGGCAACGGAGTAATGCTCAATATATGCACCACCATGCTGGCGAGGCAGGGCAGCCCAGTGAAGCTGTACACCAGCCTGCTGTAGTTGTTCTGCCAGAGGCAAGTCTGCCGTGGTCATAATATATTGCTGATAAACCTGAGTTAAGTCTATTCCGGTAGCTTGCTGGGCTATTTTCAGCCATTCATTTTCAGCCAGCCCCATACTCCGCTGACGCCAGTCCTGATACAGGGCACGCATAATATCATCCAGATTTTTTTGCTGGCCGGTATGCCGGCGGATATAGTGATCGAGACACAGGGCTGCCAGTGCGCCTTTCTGGTAATAGCTGACAATACTGTTGGCACTGTTTTCATTCTGTTTGTAATATTTTGTCCATGCAGTAAGGCTGGAATCTGCTAGGCTTTGCTTTAAACGGCCGGTACCCTGTTGCACACGGGTAATGGTTTTGGCCAGTAATTGCAGATACTGTTCTGGTGTAATCACACCGCTGCGTACCAGAAACCAGTCATCATAATAGGAAGTGATACCTTCAAAAGCCCATAACAGCTGTGTATAAACTTCATCATCCAGTTTGCTGTTTAAAAATGCAGAAGGAATAATAGATTTTACGTTCCATGCATGAAAATATTCATGGCTGAACAAACCTAGTAATGTGATATAAGCGTCGGTATTTTTTCCGTCTTTTTGCGGCAGATCATGCCGGTCGGCCATGAGGGCAGAGGAAGATTTATGTTCCAGTCCGCCATAAATGCCGTTTCCGACAAAAAGTAAAAAGCTGTAGCGTTCAAACGGTGCCGGTGCGGCAAACATAGCAATTTCACTGGCACATATTTTGCTTACATCATCTACCAGACGCTGCTGATCGAAAGACGAGAAATGGCCGCTGATAACAATTTCATGTTCAATGCCGCCTGCACTAAATGACAGACGCAGCAAATAGCCCATTTCCACTGGATAATCAATTAAAGAGCGGTAATTATTCACCTGATAAACATGGGGCTGTGATGTTTGCGGCATGGTAGTGGCAATATCCCAGTTTTCAGGCAGACCGGTAATGATTAACTGGCAATTCTCCTGTTCACGTTGATTATGACGTAAAAACAGACAGGCACCATCAAAGAAACCTCGTTCAGTATTTAAAAAAGAGCCGCGCACTGAAGTATCGAAAGCATATACCAGATAAGTGATCTCCCAGTTACCTGCCTGTCCGTTGCAAGCCCAGGTATTTTTATTTATCTGTTCAGCTGATGCCGGTGTATTGTTGCAACTGGCCGATAAAGTGACAATATGACGGGCAAAATCACGAATCATATAACTACCGGGTACCCAGCTGGGTAAACTCAGACTGAAATTCTGATTATCCAGTTGTGTAAAACTAAGGCGTACTTGCCACAGATGCTGAGTCAGAGAATGGGGTTGCAAATGATAGTTAAGCATAATTTGTGCCTCAATGAAGCGGAAAAGAAATATCAGCGCTGTCTGTCAGAGAAAAATTGCCTAGATTAATATTAATTTGGTTGAATTTGTTCTGGTGTTTGTATGGCAAACAGGTACTGATTCTGTTTGCCACAATAGGCTCAGGCTGTCTGAAGCCTGTAAAAGCGAATTCAGACAGCCTGTACTTCTGCTGGTAAAACGATTTAAGCGAGTGGTGTAACTTCCATGCCAAACATAGCACGTGCGGTATTCAGCATCTGGCAGCTAAAACCCCATTCATTGTCGTACCAGGCCAGTACTTTTACCATATTACCATTGGTAACTTTAGTTAATGTACTGTCAAATATCGAAGCCTGAGTTGTATGATTAAAATCGGTGGAAACCAATGGTAGAGTATTGTAGCCCAGAATATGTTTCATACTGCCTTCACTGGCTGCTTTAACTATGGCATTAACTTCTTCGACACTGGTGTTACGAGCGGCTTCAAACGTTAAATCAACCAGTGAAACATTAATTGTGGGAACACGTACTGCAAAGCCATCAAACTTACCCTGTAATTCCGGTAATACCAGTCCGATAGCCTTAGCTGCTCCGGTTTTGGTCGGAATCAGATTTTCAACAGCACTGCGGGCACGGCGTAAATCTTTATGGCGAACATCAGTCAGTACCTGATCATTGGTAAATGAATGAATGGTTGTCATTAAGCCTTTTACCATTCCCAGTTCGTCGTTAATGGCTTTTGCCACCGGTGCCAGACAGTTGGTTGTGCAAGAACCATTGGATATTACTGTCATTTCCGGTGTTAACACCTGATGATTAACTCCGTATACCACGGTGGCATCCACATCGGCACCGCCGGGTGCGGAAATCAGAACTTTTTTGGCACCACTTTGTAAATGAATGCTGGCTTTTTCTTTGGTAGTAAAAGCACCGGTACATTCCAGCACCAGATCGATACCCAGTTCACCCCAGGGTAATTCTGCCGGGTTACGGGTAGAAAAAAAACGGATGCGGTCGCCATTAATAATTAAAGCATCATCATCAGATGAAACATCTGCGGCAAAACGGCCATGAACTGTATCAAATTTTGTCAGGTGTGCACTGGTTTCCAGTGAACCACTGGCATTTACCGCAACAATTTCCAACTGGTTGCTCAAGTTATAGTCATAGATTGCACGCAATACCTGGCGGCCAATACGGCCATAACCATTAATGGCAACTTTTAACGTCATGCTTATTCCTTTTTAGATCAACAAAACCAATCAGGCAAATTTGGGATGTACAGGGCCAAATGGTTTAAACCGTACCAAAAACATCATGTATTATAGCTGAATCAGCCTGTTTCCACATCTGTATCAGCGCATACCTGTTCCAGCTGACTGTGCTTCCAGCATTTGCCGGAATGCATCTGACATGCTGTTAATATCCACCCAGCCCATGGTGCTGAATAACAACAGCAGTATGCCTCCGGCCAGACAGGTAATTAAGAAATAGATAATATATCCCAAAAATACTTTAAATATATTTTGCTGACTGATGCGAACAAAGCCAAAGATCTGTACTATCAATGTCCATAGTAGCCATAAAGATCCCGGAGCAGCTAATACCTGTGGCCAGTATAGTGTGGCCAGTGTAGGCAGGATCAGCACCTCAGTGGCCAGTACATAACCATACCAGTGTCCTGGCTGCTTATTGTAATAGCCTAGAATGATCTCCATTGCCATGCTCAGAACACTCCAGCGCACTACCGTTAATACAATGACAAAGATGGTTATGCCGGTTTGCCGTCCCAGAATCTGTGACATATTGGCCATATTCATCAGACCAAGCGCAAGTAAAACGGTAACGAAGATTAATGGATTGTAACGATAATGTGTTTTGGGATAAAAGCGCAGGCGCAGAGCAGCACAGGCGTCCAGAAAAAATTGATACATCAGGTCAATACCACAATTAGGGTTGTAAATAAGGATAGCTATTCTAACCGGCAGCCATTCTACAGCATCATAATCAAGTACAGGTCAGAAGACTGGTATGTCTATTTTATCAAGCAAACATGTTTGTTGTTTTGTATGATGGCTGATATTATTGTGTAATCAATACACAATATAGCTTTACCGATAGCATCACGATTGTTTTGTATCGTGAATTTCTGCTGCTTTCAATGTGTTTTCCATTAAGGTAGCTATGGTCATAGGGCCTACTCCGCCCGGTACCGGTGTAATCATAGATGCACGTTCTCTGGCTGCATCAAACTCTACATCCCCGCACAACTGTCCGTTTTCCAGACGGTTAATTCCCACATCTATTACTACAGCCCCGGGTTTAATCCATTCACCTTTAACAAAGTTCGGAATGCCGACGCCTACAACCACAATATCAGCAGCAGCAACTTCCTGTGCCAGATTCCGGGTAGCACTATGACAGATTGTGACTGTCGCACGTGCCAGAAGTAATTCTAACGCCTGCGGTCGGCCGACAATATTTGAAGCGCCTACTACAACAGCTTTTTTACCGGTGATTGGTACCTGATAGGCATCCAGTAATGTCATTACTCCTTTAGGTGTACACGGACGCATTAATGGCATTTTTACCGCCAGCCGGCCAACATTATACGGATGAAAACCATCTACATCTTTATGAGGCACAATCCGTTCCAGTACCTGCTGACTGTCAATATGTGCAGGCAGTGGTAATTGCACCAGAATTCCGTCTATACCATTATCTGCATTCATTTCGTCAATCAAGGCCAGTAATTCGGCTTCAGTGGTATGTACAGGCAGCTCGTAACTGCGGGATTCAAAGCCAATGGTTTCACAGGCACGCTTTTTATTGCGTACATATACTGTACTGGCCGGATCTTCACCAACCAGAACCACAGCCAGACAGGGGCGGCGTAGCTGATTATCCAGACGCTGCTGTACACGAATGGTTAATTCTTGCAGGATTTGTTGGGAAATTTTTTTACCATCAATGAGTTGAGCGGTCATGAGAAAATTCCAGAGAAAAAGATTATGCCGATGGCAGGTAACTATCAGCTAATATTTACAAAAATAGCATTGTCGCATTTTTTTTAAGCGGTTTCATCTGCTTTTATATATAGCCATTCATATAAATCAGCCATATTTCAAAAATATGGCAAAAAAATTTACTTTACCTCTTGACGATAGTTTTTCAGGGCTGTATAGTTCGCCTCTCTCGTCGGGGTGTAGCGCAGTCTGGTTAGCGCATCTGCTTTGGGAGCAGAGGGTCGTGAGTTCGAATCCCACCACCCCGACCATATCGACCGAATCCTTGTCCGGATAGATTTGAGAGTACGCGCCCGTAGCTCAACCGGATAGAGCACCGGCCTTCTAAGCCGGGGGTTACAGGTTCGATTCCTGTCGGGCGCACCAAAGTTTGAAAAGTTTTATGGTGGCTGTAGCTCAGTTGGTAGAGCCCTGGATTGTGATTCCAGTTGTCGTGGGTTCGAGCCCCATCAGCCACCCCAATATAAAAGCCCAAGCCGTTTGCTTGGGCTTTTAATTTTTATGATACCCTTCGGGAATACACTATCGCCTGCTAAACTTGCTATCTATTACGTCTTACTATAATAGTTGCTTATAAAACTGCTATCCTGCTATGAATAAAGCTGCAACTGAACTTCCCATTTTAACCATAGCCTTGTGTGCCGGCGAAGCATCTGGTGATTTACTGGGTGCCCATTTGATGAATGCGATCCGTGCACGTTATCCGAGGGTACAGTTTGTTGGTATTGGCGGACCGCGGATGCTGGCAGCCGGAATACAAAGTCTCTATGATCAGGAAAAACTGGCAGTACGCGGTTTTGTTGAAGTTGTCAAAAAACTACCGGAAATTCTGGCCATTCGTCGCGGTCTGATTCGTTCACTGAAACAAATCAGACCACAGGTATTTGTCGGTATTGATGCACCGGATTTCAATCTGGGTGTTGCCGAAAGTTTAAAACAGGCCGGTATTGCTACCGTACATTATGTCAGTCCGTCTGTCTGGGCATGGCGGCGTAAACGGGTAAAAAAGATTGTTAAACAGGTGGACGAGGTATTATGCCTGTTTCCGATGGAACCGGAACTATACCGGCAGGCAGGCGGACGGGCACGTTTTGTCGGGCATCCTCTTGCTCAGACTTTGCCACTGGTTATTGACAGAAAGGCGAAAAGGCAGCAGCTGAAACTTTCTGAACAGGCACCAGTGTTTGTTTTAATGCCGGGCAGCCGGGTCAGTGAAATTGATTTCATGGCACCGATTTTTTTACAGGCTGCTGAAATTATTCACCAGCGTTATCCTCAGGCTCAGTTTTTACTACCACTGGCTACGGCGGCAACACGGCAGCGTATGCAGGATATTCTGGCTCAGCCGGTGTGGCAAAAATTGCCGATACGTTTAATGTCTGCACATGCAGAAATGGCCTGTCAGGCAGCCGATGTTGCACTGGTTACCAGCGGTACGGCCACGCTGGAAGTGGCTTTATGCCAGTGCCCGATGGTAATCAGCTATAAAATTTCACCTTTAACCTATGTATATGTCAAACATAAAATTAAAGTGCCGTATGTTGGTTTGCCTAATATTCTGTTAGACAGAGGTGTGGTACCTGAATTACTGCAAAGTAATGCAACACCACAAAAACTGGCAGAGGCTGTGATTCACTGGTACGAATCGCCACAGGAAGTACAGGATTTGCAGGCAGACTTTTCAGCACTACATCAGCAGCTGCGTTTGAATACTGATGAACTGTCTGCACAGGCGGTATTGCAGCATGCAACGGGGCAAATATGAATACAGAGCTGATGGTATTACCCAGCCATGCCGGTGTAGACGAAGCCGGTCGTGGTCCGTTAGTTGGCAGTGTATATGCAGCAGCTGTTATTTTACCGGCAGATTATGATTTACCCGGTCTTACTGATTCAAAAAAATTGTCTGAGAAAAAGCGTGATGAGCTGGCAATATTAATTAAGCAGCAGGCAACTGCATGGTCTGTAGCTGCAGCAGATGTGGCAGAAATACACCAGTATAATATTCTGTTTGCTACTATGCGTGCCATGGCTCGTGCTGTAGCCGGTTTGCATATTCAGCCGGATAAAGTGTGGATAGATGGCAATCGCATTCCTGTTGATATGACTTTGCCGGCAGAAGCAGTAGTTAAAGGCGATCTCAAAATAGCCGCTATTTCAGCCGCCTCTATTCTGGCCAAAACGGCACGTGATGCAGAGATGTATGAGCTGGATAAATGTTATCCGCAGTATGGTTTTGCCCGTCATAAAGGCTATGGTACAGCCGCACATCTTGCTGCATTGCAACAGTTTGGTGTACTGCCACAGCACCGGCAGGATTTTGCACCTGTGAAAGCCTTGCTGGCGCAGGGAAAATACTGTCTCTGAGGCTATTCAACCGCGGGATTGTACTTTTATGCTTAATCTGTACATCGCTGTTATATTAATATTTTATGATTTCTGTTGAATTAATATCAAATAATTAGCAGCAGTTAATAATTATGCAAATCAGCGGTGAGGCATGCATTATCGCAATGATGATATGTAGCAATAATGCAAAAACGCTTTCCGGCAGGAAAGCGTTTTTAATCCATAACAGATAAATTAATCAACAAACTGTTTTTTAATTCGTTCACGTCGTTCCTGCGCTTCTACCGACAAAGTTGCAGTAGGGCGAGCGAGTAACCGTTTCAGACCAATAGGTTCGCCGGTATCCTGACAAAAGCCATAATCGCCTTCGTCTAGTTGGCGCAATGAAGCCTGAATTTTACTTAATAACTTACGTTCACGGTCACGGGTGCGCAATTCTAATGCATATTCTTCTTCCAGTGTTGCGCGGTCTGCAGGATCAGGCGTAGTAGCCTGCTCCTGTAAATGTCCGGCCGTATTGTTGGCATTATGAATCAGCTCATCCTGGAGTTTTAACAGCAAATCACGGAAGAAAGCTTGGTGTTCTTCATTCATGTATTCTTCTTCAGGGCCATTCCAGGCCTGGATGTCTTGTTCTGTGAGTTTGGCCATTGTACAGTCTTTCTTTTGCATAGCTCGATTAAGCAATTAGCTCAGGAACTGACAGCTTAATCTGGATTTGAAAATAACAGATACTGGATTTCAGGCTGTTAAAAAAGTTCGGGCATAATAGCATGTTTTTATAATTTATTAATAATTTTGCATTCGACAACATTATCCGAATATCAGCCAGTATGAAATCTTACTGCTTGCCTGCGGCAGCCACCATTCGAGACAAAGCCAGAGCACAAGCAGAATAATTGTCGCAGAAAAATCATATTTACCAATACGCATAAAGGCAAACGGACGGGTTAACGGAGCATAGATACGTTGCAAGGTAAATAGCAGTATTGAATAAGGTTTGCTCAGACTTAAAAACATTCTTATTACCAACCCGATGAATAATACATAGCACAGTGCTTTCAGGGAAAACAGAATGCAAAGAGCCAGACTGGCTGCAATAGTGCGAATATCCGGTAATACCCATCTAAGGCTGATAAACAGATTTAACGTACATGCCAGGTAATAAATAATGACAGTAGCCAGAATGCAGGCAATATCCCATTGGTACAATGGTGGTATAATTTTACGCAGAGGGCGTACCAGCCAGTTGGTACTACGTACACAAAACTGAGCCAGAGGATGCAGAAAAGGTAATTTAGCCCACTGTAACAGAAGCCGGGCCCAGCATATAATACTCAGTGCACTGGCTAATAAAAATAATGTTTTACTAATCACATATTGCCTTTAATGTCCGACGGATATTGAACTTTCTTTTTATAGAAAAAGATTCGGGCGGATTATATTATGGAAAAATTTGAACAAACAAATTCTGACTTAAGATTATATTGTATACAATATAAGAGATAAATAATGATATTTGATAAATATGATTTGTTTATTTAAAGTCGGGTTTACCGCTGTAATAATACAATCCATTGATTGTGGGCGGAATTCATAGTCTAAAAATCTGATCTGAATTGCAGTGCTATGATATGAGCAGCTTTTCTTGGTTTTGAATTTTGCTTTGACTGTTAAAGTATATCTGTAGCAGCTAATAAAATTTTTTCTTCTGCACTCCGAGTAAATATTGGTTTACTTTAACTATATTAATAATCAAATCATGTATTGTTATTTTATTCATTTTGTACCCTTCACAAGAGTACATTTGTTTTGCTGATTAATATATTTGATGTATTTTTATTGATGATTAATACAGTGCCAATAATTGCATAGAGAGAAAGTATTTTAATTTTACTAATTAATCAAAACCAATAAATTAAATATGTAAAACAAATCTTTGTTAAGTAAAAGCCAGAAATATAGATTTGGATTAGTCGATTAACATTGAAGTATTTTTAAATACTTAATATAAACAAGATAAAATATCAATAAATGAAGTACATTATAAGTGAATATGTTAAAAATATACTCTTTAATGTACTTCATAAAAACGCCTGAAGTTTTTTATAATTAGGTCAAAATAATCTAATTAATGTGACTCTATATCAAAATAATAACTTTTAAAAAGGTGCAAGTTGTTGCTGCATTTCTTCTGCTCGCGCAACACTGGCAGCAACACCGTCAATTACAACCTGTGTCAGCTGATGCCGGTCAAAAACTGAAGTCGCAGCAAATGTGGTGCCACCTTTAGATGTTACATTTTTTTGTAGTTGAGCAAATTCGGTGCCAGACTGTTCTGCCAGATTTACCGCACCTTTGAATGTATCAAGTGTTAAACGATGAGCCTCTTCAGGGCTGAAACCCTGTTGTATGGCAGCCTGTTGCAGGGCATTAAGAAAATAGAAGACATAGGCCGGACCACTGCCACTAATACCAGCGATACGATTAATGCCACTTTCTTCTTCCAGCCATACTACTTCGCCTGTTGTGCGCATGATATTTTCTGCTATGGTTTTGTCTGCTTTACTTATGCCTGCCGGTGCATACATACCGGAGATTCCCTGGCCAATCTGGCAAGGGGTATTGGGCATAATACGGATAATACGCTGGTGATTACCCAGAAATTGACTTAAAGTACTTATTGTTAAGCCTGCTGCTATGCTTAATACAAGCGCACCGTTAAGCCGGATACCGGTAGTAGCCTGCTGCATATCTTGCGGTTTAACTGCCAATACCAGGATATCTGTGGCTGCTAGTTCAGTTAATTTAGTACTGGTACGTACCTGATATCGTTCGCTTAGATATTGTCGTTTATTCTGATTACGGTCAATTACTTCAATCTCATAACCGCCTTGCTGAGTCATACCGGCTACGATAGCTGTTGCCATATTGCCACCGCCAAGAAAATATACGTTCATACGATTTTCCTCAGTTTTTATTAAAAATAATTAACTTAATCGGTAATATTGTCTGAATTGAATAAATTTAAACAATATTGGTTTGTAAAGACTTTTTATATTCAATATTAGCTTAATTATAGGTTCAATGTATAACGGATATAGTCAATATGGATTGCAGCTTCATATTCAGCAGCTAAATATTAACTAATTAATATTTTATTTTACTGATTTTATTGATTTTAAAGCTGATAAGAAACAAATAAAATTACTGGTGTTAATTAAACTGTTATGTTAATAATGTATTTTTATCTGATAAATAAAGAATATTTATGTTAAAAATAAAATCAATAGGTCGTAAGGCTTCTTATGGTTTAGTCTTGGTGTTATTAACCAGCATACTGAGTGCTTGTAATACGGCTAGCACCAGTAGTACGGATAAGACTAGTAATAAGGTTAGCGCCAGCAATCAATCAGATGGTCACTATGAAAAAATGTCAGCGGGATATGAGACTTCGTATTCTGGTGCCGACCTGGCACTTAAGAGTAAATCATCTTCGTCCAGGGTGGAGTATGAATCCAGAATAGGATTCAGGGGGGCAGACTATCAGAGTCCAGGCTCAAGGGCTGTATTTGAAACTCAGCAGCCGGATACTGCGCAATATAAAAATTATTCTGATAACCCGGTAAAACAGGTAGTTACTGAACCTGTTAGTACATTCAGTCTGGATATGGATACAGCCAGTTATGCAAATAGCCGACGGTTTATTGCACATGGCCGGATGCCGCATCCGGATGCAGTGAGAGTAGAAGAATTTATTAATTATTTTCCAAGTACTTCGAATGAGAAATTAACGTCAATAACAGGTTCTCCTTTTTCTGCCGGTTATGAGCTCGCACCCAGCCCATGGAACACAGATAAGGTTCTGTTAAGAGTTAATATTAAGGCAAATGATGTCAATTTTAATCAATTACCCCCCTCGAATCTTGTTTTTCTGGTAGATACATCCGGTTCGATGTATGGTGAAGACAGACTGGATTTGCTCAAAGAATCATTAAAATTACTGGTAAATAAACTGCGGCCCCAAGATAAAGTTTCTATTGTTGCTTATGCCGGAAGTGCCGGAGTGGCACTGGAACCCACTTCTGGTAGTAATAAAGCCAAAATTCTGGCTGCTATTGATAAATTTGAAGCCGGAGGCAGTACCGCTGGCGGAGAAGGGCTGCAACTGGCTTACAAGATGGCAGAACGGGGCAAAGTAAACGGTGGAATCAATCGGATATTGCTGGCTACTGACGGTGATTTTAATGTTGGTATTAATAGCACAGAAGAACTGAAAGCATTTGTCAGCAGAGAAAAAGAAAAGGGTATAACATTATCTACACTTGGTTTTGGTACTAATAATTTCAATGATGCAATGATGGTTCAGATTGCCGATGCAGGTAATGGTAATTACAGCTATATCGATAGTCTCGAAGAAGCGCAAAAGGTATTGCAGGAGGAGATGAGTGCCACTTTGGTTACGGTAGCTAAAGATGTCAAAGCTCAGATCGAATTTAACCCGGCTCAGGTACTCGAGTATCGCCAGATTGGTTATGAAAAACGGCAGTTAAAGCAGGAAGATTTTAATAATGATAAAGTTGATGCAGGTGATATTGGTGCAGGGAAAAAGCTGACGGTTTTATATGAACTGACGCTGGCCGGTGGTAAACCAAGTATTGATCCTTTACGTTATCAGAGCAAAAAATCTGCAACAGCTACAAATGCAAACAATAATGAAATTGCTTTTCTTAAATTACGCTGGAAAGCACCACGTGGTCAAAAAAGTGAACTGGCTTCCCTGCCTATAGAAAAGAAAGCTCTGACCAGTTCTTTTGCTAAAGCCGGAGTAGAAACACGGTTTATGGCCGCAGTAGCAGCATACGGACAAAAATTGCGTAATAATCCTGAACTGTCTAAAACATCTTATCAGCAGATAGCAAGCTGGGCAAATAATGCCAAAGGTGAGGATAAGCAGGGCTATCGTGCTGAATTTGTAAAATTAGTCAGAAAGGCAGCTGCTCTGGAAGATAAAAACAACTAAGGTATGATTCAGTAGCATATTAAATTCTATTTCTAATAGAAAATAAACAGAGTTATTGAACCGGATAGTTTAATAACTAAAAAAGCCAGTTTTTTAAAGCTGGCTTTTTCGTTTTTATTGCTTATGAATCAGTCTTGTTTGCTCACTACAATTATCAGATTTGATAGATACAAACATTTATGCTTTTGAAGTAATTTAAAGGTTGTAATTTATTTCAGTAATAAAAATAATTATTTTTAGTTTAATTCAATTCAACTATTGTCTGGTTTATGTTCTGCAATCAGAATCTGTATTGTTCAGGTCATGATATGCAGTATGTATTCTGAATGTATAAAACCAATAATTATTGGGAAAAAATAAAATACAAGGTTTGGCTGTTAGATGAATATCTGTGTATTTTGTAAATAAATTTTATATCGTATTATTTTTGCAATGCTAGAGATAAATCCGGACAAATTATGTCGTAATTAGTGTGTATACAGGTATGAAAAGCAAGATTCCGGGCTGAGGTGTTGATATAAGTAATGATTTATCCGAACCAATATAATCTGAGTATAATCAGTTTTGTCAGCATGTTTAGCTGATTATCAGGTTTTTATGAAATCCGCCGGGTAAGCACTCATCGGATTGTAAATGGCATTATTATGAAAAATATACTTTCAATTCAGTCTCACGTGGTATTTGGTCATGCAGGTAACAGTGCTACTGTTTTTCCTATCCGTCGGTTAGGTGTCAATGTCTGGCCATTAAATACAGTACAGTTTTCTAACCATACTCAGTACAAGCAATGGAAAGGTATGGTAATGCCGGCTGCACATTTACTGGATATTGCAGATGGTATTGCTGCAATTGATGAATTAAAAAATTGTGATGCTGTACTAAGTGGTTATATGGGTTCAGCTGAGCAAGGCAATGCGATTACTGATATTGTCAGAAAAGTGAAACAGGCTAACCCGCAAGCCATTTATTTTTGTGATCCGGTAATGGGACATCCGGAAAAAGGCTGTATTGTGGCAGGTGGTGTAGCTGAATTTTTGTGTGATGTGGCTTTGCCGCTGAGTGATATGATTGCGCCGAATCTGTTTGAGCTGGAAGAATTGAACAACAAACAACGTATTCATAATGTTGAGGAAGCAGTTGCAGCCTGCCGTGCTTTATGCAATAAAGGTCCGCGGGTGGTTCTGGTGAAACATTTGAGCCGTGCCGGCTATAAGACAGACTGTTTTGAAATGCTGCTGGTCACTGCTGAGGAAGCATGGCATATTCACCGGCCACTGGTGGATTTTGGTGAGCGGCAGCCGGTAGGTGTGGGAGATATGACCAGTGGTATTTTTCTGGCTGACTATCTGTCCGGTAAGACCTTGCTGGAATCATTTGAGCATACTACTGCTGCAGTATACGGCGTTATGCTGGAAACTCTGAAACGCCGGCAGTATGAGTTGCAGGTGGTCGCTGCTCAGGAAGAAATTGCTCATCCTGCACATCGCTTTCAGGCTGAGAAAATAGCCTGATTGATTTATATATTTATCATAATGATGATAATTTTTTGTGCTGCCGGTAAGAAATCCTTACCGGCATAATTTTATTTCTAAGAATTATTTTCTGTCTGAGTGTAGTTGCGCTGCCCGAAAATTGCACTGCCTACCCGTACATGAGTAGCTCCGCAAGTTATAGCAATACTTAAATCCGCGCTCATACCCATTGATAATACATCAACTGCAAAACCGGCCTGGTGCAAGTACTGTAACAGGTTTTGCATCTGATGGAACTGTTGCTGTAATTCAGAGTCTGTGCTGCCGGCCTTGGCTACACACATAAGTCCGCGAAGTTTAAGACGAGGTAATTCGCTGATCATATTAGCCAGTGCCAGTAATTCGCTTTTATCCGGGCTAATACCATGTTTATTGCTTTCTGCTGAAATATTCACCTCAATACAGACATTGAGGGGCGGTAAATATTCAGGACGCTGCTCATGCAGCCGCCGGGCAATTTTTTCACGATCAATAGTGTGTACCCAGTGTGCCCGTTCTGCCACAATTCGGCTTTTATTTGACTGAATATGCCCTATCATGTGCCAGACAACATCCAGCTCAGCGAGCTGACTGGTTTTTTCGCTGAATTCCTGAATATAGTTTTCACCAAAATCACGCTGACCAGCCTCATATAAAGTAATGATATCATTGGCAGGAAAGGTTTTACTGACAGCAATCAGCTGTACCGGCTGTGGTGCCGCAGTTTGCCGACAGACATCATTTATGTTTGCCAGTACCTGTTGCCAGTGTTGAATTAAGATGTCTGTATTTTTCATAATTAATGGTGTTTTTCAATTTTTCTGATTAAATCTAATTATATTTGTAAAAATTTTGACATAGTGACAAATATTTTCATTTTAAAGATACGACAACTTGATTAAAATAAGAACCATATTTTGTGCCTGTATCATGCAGGCAAGCATAATGGAGTAAATATGCAGATAACCGATTTATTGGCCTTCGGCGTTAAAAATAAAGCTTCTGACTTGCATCTGAGTGCTGGTCTGCCTCCCATGATACGCGTTAATGGTGATATCCGCCGTATCAATCTGCCTGAACTGAGTGCAGAAGAAGTAGGTAAAATGATTGCTTCTATCATGAACGATTATCAGCGCAAGGAATATCAGCAAAACCTGGAAACTGACTTTTCGTTCGAATTGCCCAATGTATCTCGGTTCCGTGTGAATGCCTTTAATACTGAACGCGGTCCTGCAGCCGTTATGCGTACCATTCCGAGTAAAGTTCTTACACTTGAAGAACTGAGGGCTCCGGCAATTTTTCAGAAAATTGCAGAACTGCCGCGCGGGCTGGTACTGGTAACCGGTCCTACTGGTTCCGGTAAGTCAACTACACTGGCAGCAATGATCGACTACATCAATAATAATGATGCCGGTCATATTCTAACAATTGAAGACCCGATTGAGTTTGTACATCAAAGTAAAAAATCGTTGGTAAACCAGCGTGAACTGCATCAGCATACTCATAGTTTCGCCAATGCCCTGCGTTCGGCACTGCGTGAAGATCCGGATGTGATTCTGGTAGGCGAAATGCGTGACCCTGAAACGATTGGTCTGGCCTTAACTGCTGCCGAAACAGGTCACTTGGTATTCGGCACTTTACATACCACAGGTGCTGCTAAAACTGTTGACCGTATTGTGGATGTATTCCCGGCAGGTGAAAAAGAAATGGTTCGTTCCATGCTGTCAGAAAGTTTGCAGGCAGTGATTTCTCAGACTCTGCTTAAAACCAAAGATGGTAACGGCCGTGTGGCAGCACATGAAATTATGATCAGTACTCCGGCAGTACGTAATCTGATTCGGGAAAACAAAATTGCTCAGATCAACTCCACCTTACAAACTGGTCAGAAATTCGGAATGCAGACACTCGATCAGTGTTTACAGCAATTAGTGCGTGAAAACCGTATTAGTATAGATGTTGCACGTGCCAAAGCAGTAAGTCCGGATCAGATGGTAGGCTAATTGTTTGTTGTTTTTATATAGGAAAGTGTATTGATATGGGTACGTTGAAAGGTTCTGCTGAGGAGTCGTCCGCTTTGACTGATTTACTTGCAGATATGGTTAAACATTATCAACATCCTGCAGCAACCGGGGCTGCCGATAATTCTGCTTCCGGTACAGCTGCCAATACATCCACAGTGACAACAGAACAACCGCAGTCTAATGTTGTTGCAAAAGAGGTTACGGTAACGACAGCAAACCAAATACCAGCACCGAATACAACAGCCACAACAGCAACTGCAAGAAATATGACAAAATCTGCTGTTACAGCGGTATCACAAACTGAAAAAGCTGTATCTGTACCGGTTGCAGAACGTATTCCTGCAAAGACTTCTGTTACTTCTGAAATCAATACAATGACAAAACCTACAAGCACAATGACAGATTCACATACACCAGATATCAGTGCAGCTGCCTCTGCCAGTTCTCCTGCTTCCCTTACTCTCGAACGGGAAACCATCCACCTCCATCCGGTACTGGAAAAAATGGCTGTGGAAGCTGTGCGTTTAAATGCTGCTGATATCTTTATCAGTCCCGGATTCCCGCCATCATGGAAAATTGATGGTAGGATCACACCGGCGCCTACTAAGCCTTTAACTGCTGATGAAACTGCCAAAATTGCTATGTCAACCATGACTATGGCGCAACGTCAGCGGTTTATCCAGGAACTGGATCTTAACTATTCCATTATTGCTAAAAACGGCGTGCGCTTCAGAGTAAATGCCTATCATGAACAAGGTCGGGTAGGCATGGTACTGCGCCGGATTACCACCGATATTCCAACTACTGAAAGCCTTTTTCTCCCACCGGTGCTGGATGAGCTGGTAATGAAAAAACGCGGGCTGATTATTCTTGCCGGTCCTACCGGTAGCGGTAAATCCACTACTATGGCTGCTATGCTGGATTATCGCAATGCTAATTCTGCCGGCCATATTCTGACTATTGAAGATCCGATTGAATATGTTCATAAACCTAAGAAAAGCATTATTACTCATCGCGAGGTAGGCGTAGATACGCTGAGCTGGGATAATGCTATGCAGAGTGCACTGCGTGAGGCTCCTGATGTAGTCTGTGTGGGGGAGGTGCGCAGTGATGAAAGCATGGAGTATGCATTAAAGCTGGCTCAAACCGGCCACTTATGCTTTTTTACTCTGCATGCCAGCAGTGCAAATCAGGCTATTGAACGTATTCTGAATTTTTATCCGGAAGAGCAGCATAAACAAGTATTGATGGATTTGGCACTGAATCTGGTATGTATTATTGGTCAGCGTCTGGCTTCGAAAAAAGATGGTAAAGGCCGTCGTGCTGTGGTTGACTTACTTATTAATACTGCTACTGTTCAGGACTATATCTACAAAGGCGAATTAATGCAGATAAAAGAACTGATGGCTAAAGCAGGTAATGATGGCATGCAAACTTTCGATCAGTGTCTGTTTCAGTTATATGCTGATGGTATTATTGATTTTGACGAAGCCTTGCGTCAGTCTGATTCACCCAATGACTTACGTTTACGTATTAATCTGTATGAACAGGGTGAAAAGGGTGCGGCAATCTTTGATACTGGGGCAGATTTGAATCTGATTTAAACTGATTAAATTTATTAATCAGCTATGATTTCGAATATTCAGGCAAAGCTATATGCTTTGCCTGTTATATTATCGGCTTGATCTATCAGCCTGTAATTTTAACTGTATTTACTACGGAATAATCAATCACCATGAAAGCCATGATTCTTGCTGCCGGACGCGGTGAGCGAATGCGTCCACTGACAGATACTTGTCCGAAACCATTGATGAATGTTGGTGGTCTACCTTTAATTGCTCATCATTTACGGCGGTTAAAGGCAGCCGGAGTTAATGATATTGTTATTAATCATGCCTGGCTTGGACAACAAATTGAAGATACTTTAGGCTCAGGGCATGCTTATGGCGTGGATATCCGTTATTCAGCAGAAGCTGAGGGTGGGTTGGAAACGGCCGGAGGGATTGCTACAGCCTTACCTTTATTGGGTCATGCCCCTTTTCTGGTTATAAACGGAGATGTCTTAACCGATATTGATTTTGCACAGGCTTTCAAGATTAGTAAAAAGTTACAGCAAACAGGTAAGCTGGCACATTTATGGCTGGTTAATAATCCGGGACATCACCCAGAAGGTGATTTTAGCCTGACGGACCAAGGGGATATTATTGAACGACAGCCAGAAAACCCGGCATTTACTTTCAGTGGTGTAGGTGTTTATCATCCAGCTCTTTTTAATGAGATACCAAGATATACCCGGGCTAAACTGGCACCTTTGTTGCGTACAGCTATGCAAACCGGGCTGGTGAGCGGTGAGTATTATGATGGCTATTGGCTGGATGTAGGTACAGTAGAGCGATTGCAACAAGCAAATCAATGGTTTGCTGAAAAAATATCATGAATCACTAACAGATATGATTAATATACGGTAACATAATTTACTCAGCTGGCAGAGCGAATATCCGTTTTATAAGATAGTGTCACAACCGGTCAGCATAAATCCTTGTTTTTCAGCGATTAAGTAGTAAAACATGCAAAAACAGCCGACAGAGCAAACTCATATTCGAATTCTGGGCGTTGATCCTGGCAGCCGAGTTACCGGCTTTGGAGTTATTGATGTCATCGGTAGCCAGCATATTTATGTGGCTTCCGGTTGTATTAAAACGACTTTAGGTGCCCCATTAGCTGAGCGTATCCGTATAATCGTTCAAAATTTACGTGAGGTGATTACAACCTATCAGCCAACGCAAACTGCTGTAGAACAGGTTTTTGTCAATGTTAATCCTGCTGCAACATTGGTACTGGGACAGGCTCGTGGAGCCGTATTGGCAGCATTAACCCTGGGAGAACTGCCTGTATTTGAATATACTGCATTACAGGTCAAACAGGCTGTAGTAGGTAAGGGGAAAGCTGCTAAAGAGCAGGTGCAGCATATGGTGGTGCAAATGCTGTCACTCTCGGGTACGCCTCAGGCTGATGCTGCGGATGCTTTAGCGGTAGCATTAACTCATGCTTTACGAAATTATAGTCTGGCTTCAAAAATTCAACAGGGGCTAACCATTAAATCTGGTCGTTTTCGTTGAATTCTGTCTGCCAGACGATATTCTGCTATTTGTCAAAGTACTTATTTCTATTTTCTATGTGCAGAACAATACAATTAGTAAATTATAATTTTTGTTGATAAAATCTATAACGCTGTAGGTGGTAAATAGATGGTAAATTCGTTGATAGGCTGAAGTAAAACGCTGTAGGGATGCTGCTGTTCATCCTGATTAACTAAATTCATTCTACTTAACAGGCCAAATTGTGCTGACTCAAGTTTTGCCGGCTTTACGTCCAGTCGATCATGCCAAACACGGTAAGTTCCCAATTTACCATTACGCCGGTAGTAGAAGCCGGCCAGTGGATGAGTCAGATATACCAGTGCCGTTTCATTATCAGGAAACCCCTGAAAATGAAATTGTTGGTCTGGCTGCTGGCTTAATTGTACCTGTGCAGGTGCCCAGTCAGACTCTGTATGCATTTCATAGTGCTGGTAACATTTGGAAAGTGGGTCAAAGTGACAATTGAAACTTATTTTGCCCCGATGCCAGGGTAATTTCCATACATTCCGGGGTACCATAATCGTCCAGGAATCCAGAGTTGTGCCTAAAAACCAGACACAGCGTTCACCAGTAGTGGTATCTATAATATAAATTCTATAGTTGGTTTGCCCCATGGTAAAAACAGGGAACGGATAAACGGCTGAAGTGAAATCAACATCCATAAAAGGTACTACTGATAACAAGCCTTTTTGCTCACCATTAATTATGACACTATCCAGCTGAAAACGTGATGGAAATAATCCTGCAAATCTCTCTGCATCAATCGCGTAAGTAATAATAGCAAAATGTTTTAATTTACAGTCTACATCTATGCCTGATGTAGCCGGACGCGGATGCAGAAAATCTTTAAATTTAAGAGGCGTTAGCATATCAATACCTTTAATTCTTATCTGGAAATCTAATCAGTATCAGGAGTCATAAATTTTCCTAAATTTAGTATATATATTAAATTTACAAAAGTAAACATTATTTAAAATAAATTATTAAATTTATTTTAAATATTTACATTATAAAAAATAATAATTTCATATCATAAATTAATTTTTTTATATATAAAGAATATTAGATAAAATTATATTTTTAAAAGCTAATTAATTAGCTTATGGTAAACGGGGAATTATGTATTTAATATGTTTGTCATAATTGTAAAATTATTTGATTTGAATATTATGTGAATAAATAATAATAAAAAACAAAATTTGTTTATTTTTAATAATTTTGTCATAATCAAATGTAATAAATATTAAAAATATAATATGGATACACAAGAACGCCTAGCCTGGATTGAATTGGCATTGACTCCGTTTGTAGGTGCTGAAACTTTTCTTCGCATAATTAAATATTTTGGTTCCGCGCAAAATGCTCTTAGTGCATCGGCTGCTGAAATATCGCCTTTTTGTCAACGGCAAATCAGTAAGTATTGGCATAGTGATGTAGCAAAGCAGGCAACTGAAGCAGCTATAGAATGGGAGCAAGCGCATACTGATGCACGTTTATTACTACTGGCAGATAATGATTTTCCGGCAATGCTAACCAAGGGTTTAACACCGCCTCCATTATTGTTTGTTCGTGGTGATAGTCAGTGTTTGCATCAACCTGCTTTATCAATTGTTGGTAGTCGGCATGCAACACCACAAGCCATGCGCATTACACATGATTTTGCAGCTGCACTGGCACGGAAAGGTGTAACAATTGTTTCAGGCATGGCTAGTGGCGCAGATACAGCAGCACATCAGGGTGCTTTGCAGGCAATCGGTACAACAGTGGCAGTTTGGGGTACAGGTATTGACAGAGTATATCCGGCACGCAACAAAAATTTAGCCACACAAATTGCAGCTCATGGCTGTATTATTTCTGAATTTCCCTTGGGTACTCGTCCTTCGCCGGGAAATTTTCCGCGACGTAACCGCTTGATTGCTGCACTTAGTCAGGGTACGCTGGTAGTTGAAGCCGCAACTGAATCGGGCTCATTGATTACTGCAAGACTGGCTGGAGAAATGGGGCGGGAAGTTATGGCGATACCGGGTTCTATTGATAACCCTTTAAGTAAAGGCTGCCACGCATTAATCAAACAAGGTGCCAAATTAGTAGAAAATCTGGAAGATATTTTGCAGGAATGTCCACGCCTCTTGCAAAAAAAAGATTTGCAATCATATAGCAATCGTCCTCATCTGCAAACTGATGATATAAGTAAATCATCTACAAATACTGATAGTTCAGAAGATTCATTATCAGTTCATTCACCAGATTGTATACTTAACCCGATGGAGCAGCAGGTGCTGGACGGACTGGGTTACGGCATAATGCATCCGGATATGTTAGTTACAGCACTTGGCATGGCTGCTACAGATGTGTATGCTCATCTCGTGACATTGGAGCTTGGTGGCTGGATTACCACTCTGCCAGGCGGTTGTTATCAACGCATTAAATCTTGAGAGGAAAGCAAATGATTGATGTAATAGCGTTTTTGATTGAGCACTTTCAAGACGTTGATGCATTTCCACCGCGTAAAGACTTAGGCGTATTGTTGGAAGAAGTCGGTTTTAATGATGAAGAAATCGGCGACGCTTTATCCTGTCTGGACGATTTGCGTTTTGAACCATTAATTCCGGCAGAAAAGTTACGCAATAGCACTGGATCACGCATTTATAATAATGAAGAGCTCGATGCGCTTCCGCTTGAAGTGCGTGGACTGGTACATTTTCTGGAGCAGAATGGTGCTCTTAATCCGGAGCAGCGTGAATTTGTACTCAATGCCCTGATGAACTTACCTTACGAAGATATTACGGTGGATCATGCTAAAGTATTAGCTTTACTGGTGTTATGGGCACACCGCTCAGAATTACCGGTGCTGATAGGTGATGAATTAATGGCTGCGCTCAATGGTGAAGCCGTCATGCAGTAAGTTACTGAAACGATACAGTTGCTTGAAAGCTTTCAGTCAGCGTGTCTGAAAGCTTTTTGCATTGTTCAAATGTATTTATTAGAATAATCCAGACTAACAACATATCACAAATATTTAAATTACGAATGTGAGCCTGAACTAATGGCAAAAAACCTGTTGATTGTTGAATCTCCATCTAAAGCGAAAACGCTGAAGAAATATTTAGGTAGCGATTTTGAAATTCTCGCTTCCTACGGTCACGTGCGTGATCTGGTTCCCAAAAGCGGTGCAGTGGATCCGGAAAATGACTTTGCTATGAAATACCAGTTAGTAAGTCGTAATGCCAAACATCTCGATGCAATTGTGGCTGCAGCTAAAGAGGCTGATGCATTGTATCTGGCTACCGACCCGGATAGGGAAGGTGAAGCCATCTCATGGCATTTGCAGGAAATACTGAAATCCAAACGCGGTCTGAAAAACCTGCAGCCAAAGCGGGTAGTGTTTCATGAAGTGACCAAAAAAGCTGTACTGGATGCAGTAGCCCATCCGCGTGAATTGTCACAAACGCTGGTAGATGCACAGCAGACAAGACGGGCACTGGACTACCTGGTGGGTTTTAATCTGTCACCTTTATTGTGGAAAAAAATTCGTCGTGGTTTATCTGCTGGCAGAGTACAAAGCCCGGCATTACGCATGATTTGTGAACGAGAAGAGGAAATCCGCGAGTTTACTGCACAGGAATACTGGACTGTACACCTTGATAGCCATAAAGCACGTACTAAATTTACCGCTAAACTAACCCATTGGCAGGGGCAGAAGCTGGAACAATTTGACATTCCTGATGAAGAACGTCAGCAAGGTATCGTTTCAGCTTTGGCCGGTCAGCCAGCACATGTATCTAACGTAGAAAAGAAAAAGCGCAGCCGTAATCCTGCAGCTCCATTTACCACTTCGACTATGCAGCAGGAAGCAGTACGTAAGCTGAGTATGACAACTGATCGTACCATGCGTACCGCACAGCAGTTATATGAAGGTGTGGATGTCGGACAAGGAGCTGTGGGTCTGATTACGTATATGCGTACCGATTCGGTTAGTCTCTCAGATGAAGCTGTAACAGAAATACGTCATTATATTGACAACAAAATCGGTAATGAATTTTTACCTTCATCGCCCAAAATATACAAAACCAAATCTAAAAATGCACAGGAAGCGCATGAGGCTATTCGTCCTACCTCAGTGTATCGCACGCCAGAAGCAGTAAAACCATTTCTGACTGCCGACCAGTTTCGCTTGTATCAGATGATATGGCAGCGGGCAGTGGCCTGTCAGATGGCGCCTGCACGCTTTGATACTACCAGTGTTGATATTGTTGTGGGTAAAGGTATCTTCAGAGTAACCGGACAGGTACAAACTTTTGCCGGTTTCCTCAGTGTCTATGAAGAGGGTGTGGACGACAGCGAAGAAGATGAGAATGCCAAAAAATTGCCGGAACTACATGAGGGTGACAGTTTGCCGGTTGACAGGATTTTTGGCGAGCAGCATTTTACCCAGCCGCCACCACGTTATTCTGAAGCCAGTCTGGTCAAAGCACTGGAAGAGTATGGTATTGGTCGCCCATCAACCTATGCCAGTATTATTTCCACACTAAAAGAGCGGGAATATGTTACTCTGGAGCAGAAACGTTTTATGCCCACTGATACCGGTGAAGTGGTTAATAAATTTCTGACCGAACATTTCGGTCAGTATGTGGATTATAACTTTACTGCCAGACTGGAAAATCAGCTGGATGATATAGCCGGCGGTAAACGGGAATGGAAACCCGTAATGCAGCAGTTCTGGAAAGGCTTTGATAAAGAAATCAAAGCTAAGGAAGATATACCCCGCGCAGAATTAACTGCCGAAAATCTGGATGAAATCTGTCCTAAATGCGGTACCCACCAATTACAAATTAAATTTGGTAAGCGCGGGCGTTTTATTGCATGCAGCGGTTATCCGGAATGTGACTACACCCGCAATGTTAATGAAACAGCCGAGGAAGCAGCAAAGGCAGCGGAAGAACCGACAGTTGTAGAAGGGCGGGTTTGTCCGAAGTGTGAAGGACAACTGGTATATAAACGCGGACGTTACGGCAAATTTATCGGTTGTTCCAATTATCCTAAATGTAAATATATTGAACCGCTTGAAAAGCCAAAAGACACTGGTATTGAGTGCCCTAAATGTCATAAAGGCAATCTGATTGAGCGTAAAAGCCGTTATGGTAAATTATTTTACAGTTGTAATACTTATCCGGACTGTGATTATGCTGTCTGGAATCCGCCGGTTAAAGAAAGCTGTCCGCAGTGTGGCTGGCCAATAATGACCATCAAAACAACTAAGCGGCATGGAACTGAAAAAGTGTGTCCGCAAAAAGAGTGCGGTTATACCGAGCAGATTGAACCACCTGCACCAAAAGAATAAATCAGGCTGCTTTAAAAAATTAGATGTATCAAGACTTTCAGAATGCCTGAAAGTCTTTTTTTATCGGAGTGAGTATACGTGGCAAAAGTACAGTATCAGCATCGCAATCAGGTACGCATTATTGGCGGTACTCATCGCGGACGTAAATTAACATTTCCGGCAGCCGAAGGACTGCGTCCGACTGCAGATAGCGTGCGTGAACGATTGTTTAACTGGCTGGGACAGGATTTAACCGGAATGGCAGTTCTGGACCTTTTTGCCGGTAGTGGGGTAATGGGGCTGGAGGCTGCATCACGAAATGCTGCCAAAGTTACTATGATAGAAAAAAATCGTCAGGTTGCTGCGGCAATAAAAAGTAATGTGCAACAATTGAATTTTGGGCAGATAGAGCTTATCTGTACAGAAGCACACAGTTTTCTCATAAATAATCACCAGCAATTTAACATAGTATTTCTCGATCCGCCGTATGTCTGGCAGCAATGGCATGAATTGCTGGATGCTCTTTCATTACATTTGCTTCCGAATGCGCGCGTATACATGGAAAGTAACACATTACCTGCACTTCCAGCTGGCTGGGAGGTACTTAAACAAGGAAAGTCAGGTATAAGTCGTTTTGAATTATTAACTTATCATAAAATTAATACTGAGTAGAGAGAAAGACCGGATTGCAGGAGAGAAAACAAAATAGTGCTATAATCCGCGCCCAACGGTTTAGAGTTAAATTTAACGATAAAGGAAAAACATGTCACTCTTGATAACAGATGAGTGCATTAACTGCGATGTATGTGAGCCTGAGTGCCCGAACAACGCTATTTATCAGGGTGATGAGATTTATGAAATCACCCCTGAGCGCTGTACACAGTGTGTCGGCCATTATGATGAGCCGCAATGCCAGCAGGTTTGCCCGGTAGACTGTATCATTATTGATGAAGAACATCCGGAAAGCGAAGAAGAGCTGGAAGCAAAATATCAGCAGCTAATGGCGGAAAAAGAGTAAATTTTTCCAAGCATGAAATGTATTTGAAACAGTTGATTACTATTTTAAGCAAAAAAAAATGCTGAATAGACTTGACGAAGTGGCAAATGAACATTATCATGCCGTTCTCTTTTGGAGGGATTCCCGAGCGGCCAAAGGGGGCAGACTGTAAATCTGTTGCGAAAGCTTCGAAGGTTCGAATCCTTCTCCCTCCACCAAAATTCCAGTCTTACTTGTAGTTTTTTAAGTGAGTATGCGGGTGTAGCTCAATGGTAGAGCAGAAGCCTTCCAAGCTTACGGTGAGGGTTCGATTCCCTTCACCCGCTCCAGATAAGTAAATACCTACCGTACGCCCATGTAGCTCAGGGGTAGAGCACTCCCTTGGTAAGGGAGAGGCCGACAGTTCAATTCTGTCCATGGGCACCATAGAATTGATAAACCTAATCATCTTTAGATAGGAAGTAGCCATGGCTAAAGAAAAATTCGAGCGGAGCAAACCGCACGTAAACGTTGGCACCATTGGTCACGTTGACCATGGTAAAACCACTTTGACTGCTGCAATGTGTACCATTCTGTCCCAGAAATTTGGTGGTGCAGCCAAAGCTTATGATCAGATTGACAATGCCCCGGAAGAAAAAGCCCGTGGTATTACCATTAATACATCACACGTAGAATACGAAACCGCAGAACGTCACTATGCACATGTTGACTGCCCGGGACACGCTGACTACGTGAAAAACATGATTACCGGTGCTGCCCAGATGGACGGCGCGATTCTGGTGGTTTCTGCAGCTGACGGTCCGATGCCGCAAACCCGTGAGCACATCCTGTTAGCTCGTCAGGTAGGTGTACCTTACATTATCGTTTACATGAACAAATGTGACATGGTAGACGACGAAGAGTTGTTGGAACTGGTAGAAATGGAAATTCGTGACCTGTTGTCAAGCTACGAATTCCCGGGTGATGATGTTCCTTTGATTAAAGGTTCAGCTCTGAAAGCACTGGAAGGTGACCAGTCAGACATCGGTGAAGCTTCAATTATGGCTTTGGCAGATGCACTGGACAGCTACATTCCTACACCGGAACGTGCAGTAGACAAACCATTCTTGTTGCCGATTGAAGACGTATTCTCAATTTCAGGTCGTGGTACCGTGGTTACCGGTCGTGTAGAACGCGGTGTAATCAATGTAGGTGACGAAATTGAAATCGTTGGTTTGAAAGACACCCAGAAAACCACATGTACTGGCGTTGAAATGTTCCGCAAATTGCTGGATCAGGGTCAGGCAGGTGATAACGTAGGTGTATTGCTGCGTGGTACCAAACGTGAAGAAGTAGAACGTGGTCAGGTACTGGCAAAACCGGGCAGCATCACTCCGCACACCAAATTCAAAGCCGAAGTATACGTACTGAGCAAAGAAGAAGGTGGTCGTCATACACCGTTCTTTGCGAACTACCGTCCGCAGTTCTATTTCCGTACAACAGACGTAACTGGCGCAGTAAGCCTGGCGGAAGGAGTGGAAATGGTAATGCCGGGAGAGAATGTAACGATAGACGTAGAACTGATTCATCCGATTGCGATGGAAGAAGGCTTACGCTTTGCGATTCGTGAAGGTGGCCGAACAGTTGGTGCCGGTGTGGTTGCTAAAGTTATCGCTTAATCAGGAAGAATATAGATATGAAAAACCAGAAAATCCGTATTCGTCTGAAAGCTTATGACTACGCTCTAATTGATCGTTCTGCACAGGAAATCGTAGACACTGCCAAACGTACTGGCGCTGTGGTAAAAGGTCCGATTCCTCTGCCAACCAAAATCGAACGTTTTAATCTGCTGCGTTCTCCTCACGTGAATAAAACTTCACGTGAACAGTTGGAAATTCGTACTCATTTGCGTCTAATGGATATTATCGATTGGACTGATAAAACCACTGATGCATTGATGAAACTGGACTTGCCAGCTGGTGTTGATGTTGAAATTAAAGTTCAATAATTAATTGAATTACTAAAACGGACTGGATATTTTCCAGTCCGTTTTTTATTTATTCTTAATTCGGCTAATTGAGTAGGCTAGAATAACCAATCCAAAATTTTAGGCAAAATCTGTTCTGTGATAGGTAAGGTGGATATTTTACGATTAATGATTTTTCCATTAATTCGGAATTTATTAGCCAGCTTGAATTAGTGTGCAGAGTATTTAGTTAATAGTTTAAGCCATAAAAAAACCAATACCATACTGGGTATTGGCTGTGGTGGAAAAAACAGATTGATGCAGTTTGCTAATATTTCACAGCAATTGTTGTTGAATGTGATGTTTAATTATATCTGCCATTTTTTTTATTCCTATATCAATTTTTTCTTCTGAAACAGTTACAAAAGCCAGCCTTAAACAATTATTTTTTTCACCGTGTACATAGAAAGTTTCACCGGGAGCAAAAACTATTTTCTGAGCAATGGCTTCTTGGAGTAATTCAGTAGCATTAATATATTCAGGTAATTCAACCCAGATAAACATACCTCCTTCAGGTTGATTCCAGCTAACTTCTTTAGGCATATACTGTGCTAATGATTGCAACATATACTGGCAGCGGGCATTATAGAGCTGGCGGATTTTCGGAATATGATGATTGAGAAAATTATTTTTACTAAGAACCTGATAAGCAATGTACTGGGTCAGGCTAGGGGTATGTAAATCAGAAGCTTGTTTTAGCGGAAGCAGTTTACTGATGAATTGCTTATTCGCAACCAGATATCCTAAGCGGAGCCCCGGCGCTAAAATTTTGGAAAAAGAACCTAAATAAACAGTGTTTTCTGGTGCCAGCGTATATAAAGCAGGCAAACGCTGACCCTGATAATCCAAATCGCCATAAGGATCATCTTCAATCAGCAATAAATTATTCTGTTTTGCTTTTGCGGCTAAAGCTTGTCGTCGGTGTAATGGTAACCGACGTCCGGTAGGGTTTTGAAAGTTTGGAATGCTATATAGAAATTTTGCAGAGCTTGCCAGTTCATTATCAATAGTTTCAGGAATTAAGCCTTCATTATCACTGGCAATAGCTATATATTCGGGATTGTATTGATTAAAGGATTGTAATGCCCCAAGATAAGTCGGAGTTTCTACCAGTACTTTATCGTTAGTATCAATTAGTGCTTTCCCGATTAAATCCAATGCCTGCTGCGAACCAGTTACTATCAGAACTTCATCACTACTGACAGATACATGATCACGTTCAGATAAATAATTAGCTATCCATTGCCGTAAAGGTGTATAGCCTTCACTTGGTCCATATTGTAGTGCACCATAAATATCCTGGTTTTCCAGTAAGGCATTAGCTGCATCTTTGATTTCTGATAATGGAAATGTATCTGGTGCCGGTAAGCCGCCAGCAAATGAAATAACATCTGCCTGTTCGGTGACTTTAAGGATTTCTCTGATGGTTGAGCTTTTTAAATTTTGTGCACGTCGGGAAAATTTCCAAGGCATAAATCTGACCTTTTTAGATGATATTTGCTTAATTGTTAAAATATATTTATCTTATTTGATTTTAAAATTATTTTTTAATTGTGGTTTGGATAATGCAACGAATTTTATATCGTACTTATAAAGCGTAATATCAGCCGGAGAATATTCAATATCTGAAAAGCTTTTCGATGAGTAACATAAAATTAGTATAGCGTTTGTGCAAAAATACTGGCAGATGACGCTATACTTGTGCTTTATTATTACAATAAGTATGGATTATTCATAAGCATGCTGTTTCGGTAGCCAACAGACTGTCAATTGTTTCTCGCTCTCGAATCAGATGATGTTCTGTACCATTAACCAATACCTCAGCGGCACGACAGCGAGTGTTATAGTTACTTGCCATACTGGAAGCATATGCCCCGGCACTTTGTATTAACAGTAAATCACCTGCTTTAGCCGCAATGGTTCGGTCTTTAGCCAGAAAATCCCCGGTTTCGCAAATTGGTCCGACGACATCAGCAACAAATTTATCTGCAGTTGTCGGACTGGCGTTAATAATATTGTGATAGGCCTGATATAGTGAAGGCCGCATCAGATCATTCATGGCCGCATCTACAATCACAAAGTTCTTTTCTTCACCTTGTTTAATGTATTCAACTGTAGTGAGCAAACTGCCGGTATTACCAATCAGACTGCGCCCGGGTTCGAGTATTAATGGCAGGTTACGCCCGGATAACAATTTGCTGACTGCTGCTGCATAAGCATTCAGATCAGGCACATTTTCGTTTTGATAAACAATACCTATGCCACCACCCAAATCAATATGCTCTATCTGGATTCCCAGTTCGTCGAGTTTGTCTACTAGTACCAATAATCGTTGCAATGCTTCGATTAAAGGTGATAAATCAGTGAGTTGTGAGCCAATATGGCAGTCAATTCCTGTAATTTTTAAGTGCGGTAACGTAGCTGCAAGCTGATATGCTGCTAATGCATCCTGACTGGCAATTCCGAATTTATTGGCTTTTAACCCAGTAGAAATATACGGATGGGTATGAGCATCAACATCAGGATTAATACGCAATGATACCGGAGCAATTTTATTCAGACGCTGGGCAATACTATTAATACGTTCCAGCTCAGCCAGTGATTCAACATTAAAACAGCGAATATTGTTTTTCAGGGCAAATTCAATTTCAGCACTGCTTTTGCCCACGCCGGAAAAGATGACCTTGTCGGCAGCTCCGCCAGCCAGTAACACCCGTTCTAATTCTCCGCCTGAAACGATATCAAAACCGCAGCCCAGACCGGCAAAATAGCGCAGAATAGATAAATTTCCATTGGCTTTGACTGCGTAACATATTAAAGGTTTTAAATCGGCAAAAGCCTGCTGATAAAGATTAAAAGCATCTGTCATTGCTTTCTGGCTATAAACATATAATGGTGTACCATACTGTGCAGCCAGTACAGAGTAGGGTACTTGTTCACATTTCAGGGAATTAGTCATGTTTAGGTAAATTTTTCTGATCAATCGGATCAATAGTCAGTCCGGTTTGTACAGGTCCGTATTTAGCTTTATCTCCCTCTTTTGGCAAATAAAGATCACCCTTATAACCACAGGCCGCTAAACAACTGGTTGCAATTACAGTTAAAAAGAAGAAACGAAACATTAATCTGACCTATTGTAGTTAAGCTGGCAGTGAACAGCTGTACTGCCAGAACGGATAAAACTAGGATTTAAACATATTATATGGCAAGATAACAGTGTGAATGTAATAAAATGCAGGGGTATGGTAAGTAAGATGACCGAAAGTGAATTTTTGCAATATAGTGATGATTTGTTTGGCTATATTGAGGAAAAAATAGATGAGGGCGGTTGGGATCTCGATTGTGAAGCTGGCGGAAATGTACTCACAATTGAAGCAGAAAGAGGTGAGCAGATTATTGTAAACCGGCATGCTGCCACTCAGGAATTATGGATAGCGGCAAAAAGTGGCGGTTATCATTTTGCCTGCAAGAACGGTCAATGGCTTTCAGCACGGGATGGCAGTGAATTTTTTGCGGTCTTAAATCAGGTGCTGTCTGCCGCCTGTGATGATGACGTATCTATTCCGGTTCTGAGCTGATTTCTGATATGGGGAAATAGTGATGTTGCATACCTTGATTAAACATGATTTGAAGGCTTTACAGGCATTTGTGGCCATTGTTGAATGTCAGGGTGTGACTGCTGCACAAAAACGGCTGAATATGTCACAATCGGCAATCAGTATGCATTTGGCGCATTTGGAAGAAAGTCTGGGCGTGATATTATGCCGGCGCGGTCGTTCCGGTTTCGGGCTGACTAAAGCCGGACATCAATTATATGAAGCTTGTACATTACTTTTACAGGCAACCTCTGAGTTTCATCGGGAAGTACAGAATATTAAATGGCATCGTTCTGTGCTTTCCGGTAAGTTGCGAATTGGCTTAGTTGAGTATTTACCACCTGATTTTCAGCGTATTTTTAATCAGGTCATTGCCAGTGCCTATCAGCATTATCCGGAGCTGCGTCTGACTATTGATATTTGTGCGCCACATGATATCGAAACCGCTATTGCCAATAATCAGATGGATTTTGGTATCGGCTATTACTATAGCCTGCTGAAAAATTTGCAATATCAGATAGTTTTCGAGCAGCGTGAGCATGTTTATTGTCATGCAGAACATCCGGCTGCAAAAGTTAAGGATTTAACGTTAAATCAGCTTGCTGAAGAATATCACTGGGTAAAACGTACCTATGCTGATTTTCCGGCTAATGCCGGCTTTTCTGCCGGAGTAACTACGGCTACTGCAGATAAAGAGCGGGCAACATTATTGTTTATTCTCGCAGGCAGCCATCTTGGTTTTTTGTCACAAGATATGGCTGAGCCTTACGTTCGTACAGGTGAACTGGTGCCATTACTGGCACAGCAGGCGACTAATATAGTAAATCATTTTGCTGTTACCCGTCCTACGCCTGATCCACGGGTAAACTGGTTTCTGGGAGAGTTAAGCGGTCTGTTGCCTTAAGGCAGTTAAGAACGGAGTACTCCTTTAAATTAGATAGCTAGCCAAAAAAATTACAAGGCAATAAATAATAAGTGAATTTTTATTCAAAGTAAGTATTTAAATAAAAATAGAAAACCGATAAACGGGTAAACCAATAATATGTATAACTTCTTATAGATTATTTAATATTGATCATGTTTTCAATTAATGAACATACTAATTTAATATCTTCAATAGTAGTTCGCCAGTTTACAAATGCTGCACGAATGCCTTTTTCATGATTAAAAGTGGTTGGTGTCATAAATACAAGGCCGGTTTTATTTAATTTTTGCAGAAATTCAGCGGTATCGCAGGCGGCAGTAACTTTAAAGCAGACAATATTTAAACGTACTTCAGCCAATAATTCAAAATAGCTGCTTTTACGTATATAGTTACCAAATTCTTGAGCCAGCTCAATAGAATTATCCACAATATACCGATACCCTTCTCTGCCATAGGCCAACAGGCTGAACAATACTGGTAATGCTTTTAGTCTTCTTGAATTTTCCGGCAAGATATTCATAAAGTTAAAATTTTCCAGTTGATTTTCCAGATATGGAGCGCTGCTGTTTTTAAACTGGTTAAACTGTAAGCTGAAATGCTCTTTTCGTATAAAAAAGCAGGCGTTTTCATAAGGTACGTTTAACCATTTATGGCAATCTATGGCAATGCTGTCAGCCATTTCCCAACCATTAAGTAAATGCGGATAGTGTGAAGAGCAGGCGGCAAATGCTCCAAAGGCGGCATCAATATGTATCCAACAGTTATAGCTATGTTTCAACTCCATAATTTCCGCAATAGCATCAAAATCAGCTGTATTGGCTGTACCGGCATTTAAAACCAGAATAAATGGCTGATGTTTGAAACGATCTTCAATAAACGGTTTTAATTCGGCTACGTTAATGGCTTCACGCTGATTTGAAAGAGTAGGAATGGTAATTAAGTTATTTCTGCCTAAACCAAGCATAGCCAATGATTTTAATACTGATGAATGAGGGGTAGCCGATATAACTGGCAGTGATAGATTTATTAAACCATCAGCAGCAATATCCTGTTTAAACTGAGTGCCATACCATTGTCTGGCCACAGCCAGCGCAGAAAAATTTGCCATGGTCGTGCCGGTGACAAATCCGCCGGTAAATTCTCTTGGCAGATTGAATAAATCCAGTAATAAATCAGTTGTCTGAGTTTCAATACGTGCAGATACATCCCCCTCGCCGCTGATAGCCTGAGTATTCTGATCGTAAATAGTGGCCAGAATATCGCCTATTATTGCAGCCGGTGTACTGCCTCCGGTTACATACCCCCAATATCTGGGACCGCCTGAAGCAACAATAAACTCTTTAAACTGAGTATTAAATTGATTTAAGGCCGCTAATCCGCCATAACCTTGTTCGGGTAGATTTAGTTGCGGCAAACTATTTTGCTGTTGCTGAGTTAATTGGCAACATGTTGGCATACTGTCGAGGTTGTTTAGAAAGTCGATAGATTGATGAAAAGTATTTTCTAATAGTTCATTGATGGCAGTTAAATCGTTTTTTAATGTTTTATTCATATATATTTATTGTATGGATTTATCTAGAATTAATTGTATAACTTTTTAATTATTGGAGAAATTTCTTTTAAATTTAAGCAATGATATCTTTAGATAAGGCAATAAACTCTGCCTGGTTATGGTAATAGACTTTCTGGAAAGATTCAGGCAGACATCTTAAAATCTGAATCTGATTTGTATTCTAAAGTCTGTCTATCGTGAATGAATTTGATTTTATTCGTCAATATTTATATCGTCAGCAGCAGGATGAGCAACTTATTCTGGGTATTGGGGATGATGCCGCTATTATAAGACCTCGTAATGGCTATGATCTGCATTTCAGTACTGATATGCTGATAGGCGGAACACATTTTTTTCCGGATGTTGCCCCGGGGGATCTGGCGCATAAAATACTGGCTGTTAATTTGTCGGATATGGCCGCTATGGGAGCCAGTCCACGCTGGGCATTGCTTAGTGTGGCGCTGCCTGAGCTAAATAAAGAATGGTTAACAGCGTTTTGTGATGCTTTGTTTGCTCTTGCTGCGCGTTTTGGGGTAACACTGATTGGTGGTGATACCACTAAAGGTAACTGGATATTTAATGTTAATATTATTGGTGAAGCACCTAGAGGACAGGCTTTGCGACGTGATGCCGCAAAAATCGGTGATGATATCTGGGTATCCGATCAGTTGGGGCTGGCTGCCGCTGCATTGGATATGCACTGGGGAAAAGTAAAATTACCCGCAGATGTATATAAGACGTGTGAACAGAAACGTCTGCGTCCGGAACCACGGGTTGCACTAGGAAGACAGCTGCTCTCCCTTGCGCATGCTGCGCAGGATATTTCTGATGGTCTGGCTCAGGATCTCGGACATATTCTGGCTGCGAGTAAGGTGGGTGCACAGTTGAATGTCGATGCTATTCCCGGCTTACAGACTTTACGGCAGATATCTGATGATGAGCAGCAATTAAGGCAATGGATGCTGGCCGGAGGTGATGATTATGAACTGGTATTTACTGCACCTCCTGTACAACGTGAAGCAATTTTAACCGCAGCTCAGACTACTGTTACACCGGTAACACGAATTGGTGCTATTACTGCATCAGGACTATTGCAGTTAAAAGATAATGCGGGCAATATTATCAGCTTATCTAAACAAGGATTTGACCATTTTGGCTGAACAAGATTTGACTACTGCACCGGTAACACCTACCTGGCGCTGGTTGTGCCGGCATCCGGTATGCTGGCTGGGTTTTGGTTTTGGTACGGGATTAGCGCCGAAAGCACCCGGAACATTCGGGACACTACCAGCCATTCCATTGGCCGCATTATGGCTTATGCTGGGATTACCCCTGTGGCTGAATATCATTTTTGCTTTGTCGCTGTTTCTGGTTGGTATATTTATTTGTGATTATACTGAACAAGCATTGCGCCGGCAGGATTATGGAGGCATCGTCTGGGATGAAATTGCTGCTATGATGCTGATTTTATTTTGTATCCCGGCAGGCTGGATATGGTGGCTGGCTGCTTTTGTTATTTTCCGTTTTTTCGATGCTGTAAAACCATGGCCTATTCGCTGGTTTGACGCCCGGGTACACGGCGGTTTCGGTATTATGCTGGATGATTTGATTGCGGCAATTTTTAGTTTACTGGTGTTATTACTGGCGGGATACTGTATATCATCTTATGATTCAAACTTGAATATATTCAGATAAAATTGCATAAAACAGTTAAATCTTTAATCAATAATAATCCGGAATGCGTTATGCTATGCTAACCATAATGATAAAGTAATCTGCATGGGGCTGATGTCAGATATGATATTCAACAGGAAAAGGAAAACAGCATGAGTGGTCAGGTTTGGTTGTATGTATTAATTGCTGCAATAATCGGTTTGGTGCTTGGTATGGGACTGATGTGGCTGTTATTGCGGCGCAGTAGTCAGAATCAGCAATATCAGTCAGTTAAAGCCAGCTTTGACAGTTATCGTCAGCAGGTAGACCAGCATTTTATTCATACGGCCAGTGCTGTAGATGAGTTAAATCGCTGCTATGAAAAAGTATTGCAACAACTCAATATTGATGCAAAGCAATTGATGGAAAAAAATACTTTGCAGGAACTGCTACAGAAACGTGCTGATAAAAGTGTCACTTTGGCATTTATGACCAGTTCAGAAAATAAAAATCCGCAAACAGATGCGGATTCGACCTTGCCTTATACTGATGTGATGCAAGCGGCCGTCATCCCAATTAACGGCATGCCGGATCAGGTACCTGATCGTATCGGTCCTAACGTGATACCTAGCCATGAGCAGCTGACACACCCTAAAAGCAAAAATGTTACACGTGACAGTGGATCAACAGAAAAATCAATTGATTTACAACAGAGTAAATCCTGATTAGGGTTTAATGCATTAAAAAATCAGGCTGTAGCAAAATTTTTGCTACAGCCTGATTTTTATTTTAATTAGCGTATAAATTCGATATTTTCCGGTTTTTTCAATCGCTGTTTAAGTAGTTTAGGTAAAAGAGGATGAAAATACCAGTGCTGGTCATCCAGCCGGATACAGCCTGCCTGAGCCTCAATCGTCACATTCGTATCAGTTACTGCATCTGTTTCAGTAACACGTATCTGATGCCATTTGCCCCAGTCGCAAACCGGTAACAATGGCGCATATTGGATAACTTTGTCATTTTGGTCAGCCATAGCTGTTTCTTTACGGCAGTGACCATCACATAAATGAGCAGCTTGTTTCGGACAAGGCTCATGAGTGCTGATGCTTTGCGGCAGAATATCCAGTACCGCTGGGCACAGATCATAGCGGCGTGCCCAGTCAGATAATGCACGTTTTGCTGCACGCGGATGAGCAAATAATCCGTAAGGCGGATGTTGCAATATTTCTTCCTGTAGTCGAATAATTCTTGCCTGTAATTGTCTGCGCTGATTGGCTACAAAAGAAACCGTATACCAGTTAGCAGGTGAGGAAGATTTGGATAAATGTGTCTGTGTTTGTGGGTGTAACTGATAGTAACCATATAGCCATAATGCATGCAAAGAGCTGACTGCGGGAATAAAATTAATTTCTGTAGTATTTTTCCAGTAGCTTTGTGTATTTTGGCGCTGAAATTGTAGACATATATCGGTAAAAGCCCGTTCCACTATCATTAAAGATTCAGGCTGATTCGGAGAATGTTGTAACAGAAGCCCGGAGCTGTCTGGCAGGGCATATAATTGCTGACGTAATTCAGGTTTAAGCCATGCAGGGAAATAACCCGGTTTAATCATTGCCCGCCACTGAGACTGCCAAAGGGCATTATCATGCTCACGCAAGCTGCGCTGTAAAAACTCAGTTAAAGCAAGAACGTCACCCATGGCACGATGGCGGTCGGCTGCGTTCAGATCAATTTCGAAACGCGCAATAATGGCATCCAGATTATGTTTGAAATGCTGCGGGTATAATTTGCGTGAAAAGGGGACTGTATCAAGTGTTGGTGCTGCAAAATTAATATTATTGCGTGCAAAAGCATGACGCAAAAAAGTGTAATCAAAGCGACTATTATGTGCGACCAGAAGGTGCCCGCGCAGTAAAGGTAGAAGCTCATCTGCAATGTCGGTAAAGCTCGGTGCATCCTGCACCATTTCGTTGCTGATACCTGTTAACTTAGTAATAAAATCGCTGATGGGTTGCTGCGGATTAACCAGCCATTGATGTCGGCTGATACAACCCTGATGAAAACGTAAAATAGCAATTTCAGTAATCCGGTCCTGAGCGAAATGGCCACCAGTGGTTTCAAGATCGACTATGGCAACAGGCAGAGGCAGCGTACAAAAAACCGCTGCCAGCTCGGCAAATGCAGCGGCGTCATCGTTGGTAACAATACTCATGACGCAAATAACTAACGCTTAAAAAATAGTCATTCTATACTAAAATGCATGTTATGGAATAATGCCTTTATACTAAGAAGTTTAATGAATTTATATAAACACTATCTATACAGGTCTTCAGAATTTAAATATGAATTTATCTGTCGATAAAACAGTATATTGCTTAATATTGCTATTTTTTAATTATGACTGGTCTTGACAGTAATGCCGATGTTACCTATACTGCACATCTTTCTCGCACCCGTAGCTCAGTTGGATAGAGTATCTGGCTACGAACCAGAGGGTCGGGCGTTCGAATCGCTCCGGGTGCACCAAGTTTCCGCGCCCATCGTCTAGCGGTTAGGACATCGCCCTTTCACGGCGGTAACCGGGGTTCGATTCCCCGTGGGCGTGCCAGTTAATAAGAAAAGCCAGCTTTTTTAAGCTGGCTTTTCTTTTATCCAGATTTCTGTTCAGAATTCATATAGGTATTGAACTAATTTAAGTAAGAGTGACTGATTTTTTTATTCAGGTAGTCCGGTTATCTGAATTTTTCCATTAATGTTTAATGTGAGACGAGTTTCACCGGCTGCAATATCCTGAACCGGAGCAGAACCGGCTGTACGGCTTAGCATCATAGGTTGAGCATAGGCTGCATAATTCTGGGTAGACTGGCTATTGCCTAAATTTATATTCACTATTTTGTATCCATGACCGCCTAGTTCATGAGTAATTTGTGTTGCACGCTCCTGAAAACGGGCAATGGCCTGTCGGGTTAATTTTGTTTCATAGTTGTTCAGTGTTGTATCCGCAACCTGATAATTTATAGCTTCAATGGTTGCCAGATGCTGTACTGTAGCAGCGAACTGATTTAAAGCCGCTAAATTTGTACTTTTAATCTGTATCAGAGCACTGTCCTGCCAGCCATTATCGATGCGTTTATCTTTTTGATAATCAAATCTTGGCTCAACCGCACGCGTTAATTGTGTGGTATTAAAATCAGCATGCCGGTGTGCATTAGCCAGAATCTGATTCAGTTGACTGGTAACTTTATTGCTGATCTGTTGTCTGTCCGCTCCCTGTTGCTGAATCTTCAATACCAGCACCATTTCATCCCGGGTAATGGTTTGCGACGCCTGTGCACTCAGCTCTACTACACCATAATTTAATTTTATTTCTTCTGCCAGACTGCTACTTGTTGAATATACAGATAGTAATACTATGAAGATATATGAAATAAAGCGGCGGTTCATTGTACAAACCTTTGTCACAATATAATTAAAGCAGATTAGCAAGGTGACAGATTAAATACAATAATTATTTGATAATAATGGGAAAAGATGAGGAATATACAGAGAATTTAGAAATAAGGGTGGCGAGCCAAACCCCCGGCACTGGTCGCTTTAAGATGGGCTGCTTGCTTCCGCACCTGACCCGTTGTCCTAAATAACCATGCGGGGAGACCCGCCACAGCGCGGTATTATACCGGTAGTTAGACTAATTCCCAACTATTTTCTTAATTTTAATACAAACAAAAATAGCTATTGTTAAAACAATAGCTATTTCAAATAATTAATCGCAAAAATTAAAGGCTGATTTTGGTTTTACGTACACCATAATCCGGTTGAAGCAGAGCGCATTGCGGATGATTATGACGGCTGAAACGGCGCGCACGTCCCGGAATTTGCTGACAGCTGACACTTACGTCATTACTATCCTGAGTTCTGCCTGTCTGATTATTTGCATTAGCCTGATTGGCTTTAGCTGTTCGTTCGCGCTGACGCGGTTTATCACTCTCAACTTTAACCGAAGAAGTCTGTGACGCTTTATTTTCAGCGGGTGCCTGTTCCCACCAGCGCGGTTCAAAGCCTTCAATGCGTTCAATTTGCAGGTTATTCTGAGTTAATTCTTTTATTGCATTAAATACTTTTTGTTCCTGCTCATCCATCAGGGAAATAGCTACCCCTTCAGCGCCGGCACGACCGGTACGTCCGATACGATGTACATAATCTTCGGCATTCAAAGGTAGCTCATAATTGATTACAAACGGAAGTTCAGCAATATCCAGACCGCGTGCCGCTACATCCGTAGCCACCAGAACACGCAAACTGCCTTCCTTGAATTGTGCCAGTGTTTCCAGACGTGTTTGCTGGGATTTATCGCCATGAATAGCTTGTGCACTTATTCCGCGGCGGTTCAATTCGCGATTAACCTGATCAACACTTTGCTTAGTATTACAGAATACAATTACCTGATTCATGTTCAGATCACAGATCAGCCGCTGCAGAAGTGAACGCTTGCGTCCGTTATCCAGTGCAATAATATGCTGTTCCACATTGGCAGAAGTGGTATTTTGTGCTGCTACCTGAATTTTTTCCGGATTATGCATAAAATCCTGAGCGAGCCGCTGAATGGCAGGTGCAAAAGTTGCTGAAAACAGTAAAGTCTGACGCTGTGATGGCAGTATTTGCATGATTTTGCGGATATCGTCAATAAAGCCCATATCGAGCATTCGGTCTGCTTCATCCAGAACCAAAATTTCTACTTTGTTTAGCTGGATATTTTTTTGTTGTACGTGGTCAAGCAAACGTCCTACTGTGGCAATAACAATCTCGCAGCCCTGACGTAAATCCTGTTTCTGAATCTCCATATTCATCCCGCCAAACAGCACAGTCTGGCGTAAAGAAAGATTTTTCAGATAACTCTGTACATTCTGATCAATCTGGTCAGCCAACTCACGGGTTGGTGTCAGTACCAGCATACGAACAGGATGCATTGCCGGAGATGTACTGGTATTAGCATAGCGTTTCAGCCTTTCCAGACTGGGCAGCATAAAGGCTGCAGTTTTTCCTGTACCTGTTTGTGCGGCAGCAAGTAAATCCATACCTGCCAGCGCTTTCGGAATAGCCGCATACTGTATAGGTGTAGGTTCGTGATAACCTTGTTCTGTTAGCGCAGAAACAATTTCCTGAGATAAACCCAGGCTGGCAAAAGCATTCATTTTGACAACCTCCAGTTGTTGTCTGCAAATACATACAACTGTTACGAATTGGATAGAATAGATGACTGTTCAAATATCATTATTTTTAGAAAAGCACCATAACGGTAGATGGCAATCATTGATGTTATGGTTATCGTGACAAAATAGTCACTAATGTAAACCAATAGTGTATCATCTTTATCAACCTGTTATAAACCTGACTGCTATCTGGCTAAAATTAAATAAAAATTCGTAAATTAGCATTTGAATGAAGTCATTACAGCTTTGTATAACCTTTTGCAGACGGGTATTCAGCTATTAAGTAACAGATAACAAAATCGTATAATTCAAATAGATAGCATAAATAAGCTTTTGCTAAACATCTAATCATAGGCTTATGAGATAATTAACTTTATTAAGTTAATCATACAGTACAAGTGAGCATATCAATATGTCAAATGAAAAAAGCAAGGCTTTGGCTGCGGCACTGGCGCAGATAGAAAAGAATTTTGGTAAAGGTTCCATCATGAAAATGGATGGCAGCCATACCGATGAAAATCTCGAAGTAATCTCTACTGGTTCACTCGGACTGGATCTGGCTCTGGGTGTAGGTGGTTTACCACGTGGTCGTATCGTAGAAATCTACGGACCGGAATCTTCCGGTAAAACCACGCTGTGTCTGGAAGCCATAGCACAGTGTCAGAAAGATGGTGGTGTATGTGCATTTATCGATGCCGAGAATGCCTTTGACCCGATTTACGCCCGTAAACTTGGGGTAAAAGTTGAAGAATTACTGGTATCACAACCTGACACCGGCGAACAGGCTTTGGAAATTTGTGACATGCTGGTTCGCAGTGGCGGGGTGGACATGGTTGTTGTTGACTCGGTTGCAGCTCTGGTACCCAAGGCTGAAATTGAGGGCGAAATGGGTGACAGTCATGTCGGCTTGCAGGCCCGTCTGATGAGTCAGGCTTTGCGTAAACTAACTGGTAACATCAAAAAAACCAATACTCTGGTTATTTTCATTAATCAGATTCGTATGAAAATCGGTGTCATGTTTGGTAATCCTGAAACCACTACTGGTGGTAATGCACTGAAATTCTACTCATCTGTACGTCTGGATATCCGTAAAACCGGCCAGATTAAAAAAGGTGATGATGTTATTGGTAATGAAACACGCGTTAAAGTAATCAAAAACAAAGTAGCTCCGCCATTTAAACAGGCTGAGTTCGATATTTTGTATGGCGAAGGTATCAGCTGGGAAGGTGAGTTGATTGATATCGGCGTTAAGCTAGGCATTGTTGAAAAATCAGGTGCATGGTACAGCTACAATGGCAGCAAAATAGGTCAGGGTAAAGACAATGTACGTCAATGGTTGAAAGATAATCAGGAAATAGCCGACGAAATTAATCTTAAAATTCGCAATAAAGTAGGCATCACTGCTCAGAATACCGAAGGGCAGTTGGATGATACTGATGGTGAAATGCCTGCCGAAGACTAAACGGGTCTGTTTTAAAAAGCTGCTTAGCTACACTAAGCAGCTTTTTTATTAGCTTATATGAGTTAAAAATCGACTGGAAAATTCTGGATAGTATATAGTTAAAAGAAAGGTAATTGCTTATGGAATAAGCAATACCATTGATAATACGGAAATGAGTTGCAGAGTCAGAGACCATTCCATTACTTCAGGTATACATCTGATAAATGCTTTTAAAGCGGATTTAAGTTATGATATTGAAAAGGAAAATAGTACTATTTGTAAAAATTTCCAATCAGAAACCACACCTTTTAAACAACACCAAGCATAAATCATGATCACTTTAGCTGAATATCAGCAACAAATGACTGCCGGCTATACTCATATTCCATTAGTACAGGAAGTGCTGGCAGATATGGATACACCATTATCACTTTACCTGAAACTGGCAAATAAACCATTCAGCTATTTGCTGGAGTCGGTAGTAAATGGTGAGCGTTTTGGTCGATATTCTTTTATCGGTTTGCCCTGTGATACCTATATTAAAATATCCGGACAAAACACAAGGGTATACCAGAAAAATCAGCTAATAGAAACGCATCAGGGTAATCCGCTGGAATTCATTAAAACATTTCAGAACAGATATAAAACTCCTGATATTCCTGACCTGCCAAGATTTACAGGCGGATTGGTAGGTTATTTCGGATATGAAACCATTTATCACTTTGAACAGATAGCCCACCGGCTGAAGCAGGCAGACAAACCTAATCCGATTGGAGTGCCCGATATTTTTCTGCTGCTTTCATTAGAGCTGGCGGTTGTGGATAATTTATCAGGCAAAATTTATCTGATTGTTTATGCCGATACCAGTAAAAAAGATGGTTATCAGCAGGCCAGAGCACGTTTAGAAGAGTTACGCACCGCGCTGCGTCAGAGTGTGCAGTTGCCATTGTCACTTGGCAGTGAATTAACTGAGCCAGTGACAGAAACTGGCGAAGAACAATATAAAAATTATGTTAAACAAGTAAAAGAGTACATTCTCAATGGCGATTGTATGCAGGTTGTCCCCAGTCAGCGCCTCAGCATGCCTTTTTACGATAATCCATTGAGTCTGTACCGTGCTCTGCGTACTTTGAATCCTTCCCCTTATTTATTTTATTATCATTTTGACGACTTCTATGTGGTAGGGTCTTCTCCGGAAATTCTGGTAAGACGTGAACAAAGCAGCGTTACCGTACGTCCTATTGCCGGAACGCGTCCTCGGGGCAGAACACCAGACGAAGATCAGGCACTGGCACAGGATCTGATAAATGATCCTAAAGAAGTGGCCGAGCATGTCATGTTAATTGATCTTGGACGCAATGATGTCGGACGCATTAGTAAAATCGGTCAGGTAAAAGTTACCGATAAAATGATTATCGAACGCTATTCTCATGTAATGCATCTGGTATCCAATGTTGAAGGCGAATTACAGGATGGAACATCGAATCTGGATGTACTGGCTGCCACCTTTCCGGCTGGTACGCTTTCAGGCGCACCAAAAGTGCGTGCTCTCGAAATCATCGAAGAACTGGAGCCAAACAAACGCGGTGTTTATGGCGGAGCAGCTGGTTATCTGAGTTTTTCCGGAGATATGGATTTATGTATCGCTATTCGTACTGGTGTTGTCAGAAACAATACACTATATGTACAAAGTGGTGGCGGTATCGTCTTTGATTCAGATGAAGAGCTGGAATGGCAGGAAACTCAAAATAAAGCCAGAGCAGTAATCAGAGCGGCGCATATGGTGCAGCAGGGTCTGGATAAGTAAAGCAGATAATTAGTTACTTACAATTAACTATGGTTGATGCACTATTATTTATAACTATTCCATCAACCATAGTTAATGTCGTCGCCAATACTATGCAGTAAACCATCAGCTAATCATTTAAAACACAAATCAGCATTAAACAGGTTGCAATTTCACTTTAATATCTGCCGGCGGAGCATAATAGGGCGCAGAGGTAACCAGTAATTGCGCTCCCGCACGAACATATTCCGCTATATTTAATAAAGTAACGCCACCGGCAGCAGACAATAAACTCATTGGCGCTAATATTTGCTGTTTTGCCAACACCATTGCAAATTCTTCCGGCGTAAATTTATCCAGCTGTACAATATCTGCCTGTGCTGCCAGTGCTGCGAAAGCCTCTTCGATATTATCTGCTTCGACAATAATTTTCTTTTCCGGCGCAGCATACTTTAAACGCGTTACCATAGCGGCCCAATCATCCGGCTGCGCATAAAAATGACGGTGATTGGCAAACAGCAAAACAGACTCAGCTGTGCCGGCACGATGTAATATTCCTCCGCCATCTATTACCGCTGCAATAGCTAAAGATTTCGTACCGGGAATACACTTACGCGTGCAGGCAATTTGTACCTGCGGGTTAATCTCGTGTGCGCTAGCCAGCATTTGCGCCATATATTGTGCTACACCGCTACACCATTCCAGTACATTCTGTGCCACCTTCCAGCCCTGATGCAGATTTTCAGCTTGACCAAAAGCGGTTAACAGCACGGTTTCAGCATTAACATCAGCACCATCTTGTTCTTGTATCACTACTTCCAGCCCAAGCTTTTGCAATAGCCTGGCTGCAATGTTTACACCACTAACCCTGCCAGCTATCTGGCGACAGAATGTCATTTTTCCAGCCTGCCGGCCAAAACCTAAAGCACGGGTGGTTAAATCACCATAAGCAATATCATCGAGCAATAGTTTATCTAGTTCAGCATCAGATAAATAAAACATGGTATTTCCCCGTTAAATGAATGACTGTAACCTGCGCCTGTTTCTTATCATTTATATTTCTATAGCATATACCGATAATTATGAGAAAAATAATTAATCAATAATTAACAGATAATGCTTGTTTTTGAAAACTATAAAGCTTAGTAAATAAACCATTATTGTCCATCAAGTCTTGGTAATTACCTTGTTCCGCAATTGAGCCTTTATCCAGAACAATAATATTATCCGCACCGATAATCGTTTTTAAACGATGAGCAATAACGATTACAGTCCTGTCTTTGACCAGACTGGCGATTGCTTCCTGAATATAAATCTCATTTTCAGGATCCAATGAGGCGGTAGCCTCATCAAGCAAAATAATAGGAGCATTTTTTAATAAAGCTCTGGCAATTGAGATTCGTTGCCTTTCACCGCCCGATAATTTACTGCCGTTTTCACCTATTAAGGTATTCCAGCCATCAGGTAATCGGGCAATTAGTTCATCACATCTGGCTATTTTAGCGGCAAGTTTGACTTCTTCATCAGATGCATTATGCCTTCCGATGCGAATATTGTTCATAATCGTATCATCAAACAATACCACCTGTTGGAAAACAAAAGCCATTGAATGCATCAAGGTTTCAGGGTCAATTTGCTTAATATCTAGATTACCAATGGTAATTCTCCCCGAATTTACATCCCAAAAGCGTGCAATCAATTGTAATAAAGTGCTTTTACCACTACCTGATGGTCCAACTAATGCTGTCATTTTTCCTTCCGGAATGGTGCAGCTTAAATTATTAATAACGTTTATTTGATTGTAGGAAAAATTAACATGATCAATATTGATAGTATGATTAGCAAAAGTCACATCTTCTTTTCCTTCCATAATAGACTCAGTTTGTAAACTTCTCATTCTATCGATGGAAACAAGCATATAAAACAGCTCGGGTAATAATGTCAAAATAGAAATCAGAGGGCTATAAATTCGTGAACTGATAATAACAAAGGCAATAAAAGTAATTGGATCTAAGCTGCCAGAAACCATCAGCGAAACACCGAGTAAAACCACTATGCCTAAACCGACTTGTAATGTCATAGTAGACAAAGTGACAATAATTCCTCCTATTCCTTCAAATTTAATTGATGCCCACATCATTTTTTTTAGGGCTTTATCCAGACGTTGGAATTTTTTACCACTTATTCCGTAACCTTTGATGATTTTAATACCATCCAGATATTCCTGAACTTCGTCGGAAACGATTAATTTAGCCTGAACATGTTTTTCACCAAATTTTTGTTCAAGTCTTTTACCAATAACAACAATAATAATAGAAATCGGCAGAGTACAAAAAATAGCACCAGCCATCCGCCAATCATAAAATGCCAATAAACAACAAGTTATCAGGCTGCTGATTGAATAACCGATTAATTGGGGTATCACATGGCTAAGCATGTTCTCAATAACGGCACAATCACCCATAATATTAGCCGTAAGTTCAGAAAGATCTTTTCGGTTGAAAAAACTAAGCGGTAGTTTGCGGATTTTTTCAGCAACTTCAATTCGGGTATTGGCTGCCTGACTAACAGCATTAGCATAAGTTTTTTCATATTCTCTTTTATAACAAAATAAGAATAATAAGGCTGAAACTACGCCTGCTCCCGCCATAATCCATAAGTAATTTATATTTACAGGAATTTGGTCAGTTAATGGCTTAATTAGCAGGATAATTATCTGTAATAAAATGACAAACGGTAACATTAATGTCAAATTAGAGATGATACAGGCGATAATAGCTTGATTAAGATTTTTATTCTCTGCATCAGACAACATCAATAATTTTTTAAACATATGCCACCTCATCATCTTGACCAGACTGATACATTTGCCAATTTAATGTTTGCTTATAGTATTGCCACATTTTGTAATAGATATGATGCTTATCAATTAGCTGCTCATGCGTTCCTTTTTCAACAATTCGACCTTTATCTAATACCACAATTTGATTTGCATCTTTTATTGTTGATAAACGATGAGCAATCATAATAACGGTTTTACCCTGCATCAAAACTTTCAAGGCAAGCTGAATTTTGTATTCATTTTCAGGATCAGCAAAAGAAGTGGCTTCATCAAGAATTAAAATAGGTGAGTTTTTTAATAATGCGCGGGCGATTGCTAAACGTTGCATTTCACCGCCTGAAAGATGCAGTCCTTTAGTACCTATTACCGACTGATAGCCGTCTGGCAGCTTTTCAATAAATTCGTGACATTGTGCAGCTTTAGAGGCGGCAATAACTTCATCTAACCGGGCATCGGGTTTGCCGATTTTAATATTATCTAAAATAGTTTGTTTAAAGAGAAAAACATCCTGAAACACAAAACTCACTAACGACAATAAATACTCACTTTTCATTTGCTTAATATCTACACCACCAATCGTTATCGAACCTTCATCAGGATCAAAGAAGCGAGGAATAAGCAATGAAACTGTACTTTTACCACTGCCGGAAAGCCCAACCAGAGCAGTAGTTGTTCCTTGTTTTGCCGTAAACGAAATGTGATTTAGCGCATTATTTTCTGAAGCCTCGCTACCCTGAATCTTATTGTAGGCAAAAGTGACATCATTAAAACCAATATCATAATGATTTACTTCTAAACCGAATTCGGGTTCAGCTAAAGGTTTTACGTTTAAAACACTATCCATATTTTCAACGCTTTTAACTGCTTTTTGAAGGCCCTGAGAAACATACATCAGTTTTAAAAAAGGCGCTGGTAACGCCAGTGAGAAAATTAAATAAAAAATAGAAGCTAAGATAAAATTTGCATAATTATCTACAGAACCGAGTAAGAAAATTATTACCGGGAGAATAAAAAGATAGATGTTATTTAATATCAGTAGAAAAAATGCCATATGATATTTAAAACAATCAGTAAACTTAAGGCAAAATACTTGATACGCTTTGATTGACTCATAAAAGCGTTTAAATGAGAAAAAAGTTTGATTGAAAGCTTTTACAACAGCAATACCACGAATATATTCAACTGAAGCATTACTCATATCAATGAGTCGATTTTGAAACTCCTGCATATGGTTTTTAATATCTTTACGACGGTAGCCGCTTATCAAAACAATATAAGCCAAAATAATGGGTACTAGCGTTGCCAACCCTAAACGCCAGTCAAAAACAGCTAAAATAATTAAAATGATAATCGGAGTCGCAAACGAACCAACCATATCAGGGAGTTGATGAGCAATAAAAATTTCTATCTTTTCAATATCATCATCAACGATTTTTCGTAACTCTCCACTCGAATGTTCAGTATAAAATCCTAATGGTAAATATGATAAATACCGAACGAAATTATATTTCAAATAGTAAAGCGTTTTAAACGCAGCAATATGCGAGAAGCAGAGTGCAAGGAAATTAAAAAATAGCGACAATGCAGCCGCAATAAAAGCCAGCCAACCATAATGAATAATAAGCCCGTTATTTAATACGTCCTTATTGGCTAAACTCATTATTAATTCGTAAACAATATAATAAACCGAAATAAAAGGGATAAAAGCAGTAGCAACACTTAAAACTGAAAATAAACAAGATAAAATAATTAAAATTTTATTTTTAAAGGTGAGTTGCCAAAGTCGAAAAGCAGGACTGTTATTACACGGTTTCATTAAATGAGTACCTTATTAAAGTAATAATAATCATTATCATCTATAATGTATAAAATAACAATTCTTTTTATAAAACAAACAATATTATGGAGTGTGTTAATAAAATCGCAGGCCTTTAGTGCAACAAATTTTGCACTAGGTCATGATTTTGAGCTGATACGTGACCACAATGGAAAAGATTGCTCGACTTCTTAAAACTATCTTAATGACGAACAGTTGATTAAATAATTAACTCAGTTAAATTATCGAGCAGAGTTATTTATTGCATTATGAGAATTTATTTTTGATTCCGTTCTAAAATAGATTTCTGACTGAAACGAGAGGATATATTAAAAATTGTTCTACGATATTCAATGAACTCTATTTGATTGATTCATGACAATTTATTTTGCTTTTAGTTGTCAATAATTCCTAATAAAGATAACAGATTGTCAGTGATGTTCTCATTTCATAAGCTATATCTATCTGAATGAAATTCAGGTACAAAAAATGTAAGCTAAAACAGTTAATACTCAAAGTATTATTTCAATAGCTGTAGAAAAACTAAAAGGGTATAGAAAAAGCATACCCTTTTAGCTTTAAATTGATAGAGATAAACATTTATCAGCTTATATCCAGCACTGCATGGAATGCAGCTTGAGGAATATCTACACCGCCAAATTTACGTTGTCTGACTTTATTATCCTTTATATTTTTAGCAATTTTTCTCTTTTTGGATAGAGAGCCGGAATATCCTTTTCCGGTTACGCTTTTTCGTAAGGGCGGAATATCCTCACGCGCAATAACTCTGTTTTCAACCACAGACTGAACTGGCATGGGATATAACTTGCGCGGAATCACATGCTTCATTTTCAGAGCTATTTGCTTACCGCGTTCATAACTACTGCTGCGCGGTAAAATAAATGAAAATGCATCTACTATTTCATCATTCAGCCAGATATCCATTTTCACAAGATCAGACGCAATATAACATCTGTCGCGGTAATCAACTGAAGCATAACCATGCGTGATGGATTTTAGTGAATTGAAAAAAGTATAGGCAATTTCAGAAATCGGCAGCTTAAAAAATAGTTCCGCCATTTTATTATTGAGGTAGGTCATATCAACGAATATGCCTCGCTTTTCCTGGCACAGATTCATAATTTCGCCAATATTTTCCACAGGAATAATAATGGCTGACTCAATAAAGGGTTCTTCAATGGAAGCTATTTTTTCAAAACTCGGTAACAATGTCGGATTATTTACCGTTATTATCTGGCCATTCGTAAGCGTTACTCGATACTCAACACTGGGAAACGTAGAAATAATTTCAATACCATGCTCCCGTTCAAGTCTTTCCTGAATAATTTCCATGTGCAAAATGCCTAGAAAGCCACATCGAAAGCCACTGCCAAGTGCCAGAGAATTTTCCTGTTGATAAACAAAGGCCGAATCATTCAGAGCCAGTTTTTCTATCGCATCGCGCAGCTTTTCCTGTTCCTCATTTTTAATAGGAAACAAGCCTGCATATACCATGGGTTTAACATCTTTATATCCGGGTACGGGCGGAGTGTCTGGTGCATTAATATCAATTAATGTATCACCAACTTTCACATTGGACACCACCTTTATATTAGTAGAAATATAACCTACCTCGCCCGCAACAAGCGTTTCAACAGACCTCATTTCAGGCAGAAATACACCAATCTGTAATGCTTCAAACTCCAGTTCACTTTTGATCATTTTAATTTTCTGACCATTAGTCACCGAACCATTGAAGATACGGACATGCAGAACTACACCACGATACATATCGTAATGCGAATCAAAAATTAAAGCTTGAAGAGGACGATTCTGCTCACCACTAGGTGCCGGTATTTCTTTAACAATAGCATTCAGAATATTATCGACTCCGGCCCCTGTTCTGGCCGAAGCCAATATAATATTATCCAGATTAATCCCATCCAGCTCTTCGAGCTCTTTGGTAACACGTTCTACATCCGCATTTGGCATATCAATCTTATTGATAACCGGAATAATCGTTAAATTCTGTTCCTGCGCTAATTTTAAATTAGCAATAGTCTGAGCCTGCACTCCCTGTGTGGCATCAATCACCAATAATGCCCCTTCACAAGCGGCTAAACTGCGGGAAACTTCATAGGCAAAGTCAGTATGACCGGGTGTATCAATCAAATTAAGTTCATACTCAGCCTGATCTTCGGCCTGATAATACATGCGCACAGTCTGGAGCTTAATAGTAATACCGCGCTCTCTTTCAAGCTCCATATTATCTAATAATTGCTCTTTCATTTCTCTTTCGCTGACCGTTTTTGTCATTTCAATTAACCTGTCAGCCAGCGTAGATTTACCATGATCAATATGAGCAATAATACAAAAATTTCTAATATTATTTAGGTTCATATTCCCATTCTTTCAGATTTTATTCATTTAATAGGCATTAAATGTAATAATTAGAGTAACTCGAAGTCAAGCTTAATATCCCGTCTTTACTAATTGTGATATTTTGTTGATTTATAAAACTAAAGAGGTAAAAAATGGTGGATTTACAGGATTGTATTTTATCAATAGCCAATAATGGGCAGTTAAGCCTCAAACCTAAATATTCCGTAACCGAAGCGGCCCAAATTCTTGGATTATCAGCACATACTCTGCGCTATTACGATTCCCTTAATCTATTCCCGTTCTTACAGAGAGATCAGCATGACAAAAGATTTTTTTCAGATGCAGATTTACAATGGGCAAAATTAATCGAGTGTTTACGCAATGCCAATATGTCCATAAAAGATGTTCAACACTATGTAGAGCTCTGTTTGCAAGGAGACAAAACACTGGATCAGCGGCTGAATATAATTAGCCAGCAAGAACAAAAGCTGCTCGACACCATGGAAACATTAAAAAAGCAAATAGCATTGTTGAGATTTAAAAAAGAATACTATGAAAATGCTAAACTCAAAAAAGACCATGATAAATAGTACTGTCATCTAATCACAAGTAGAAGGAATAGAGGGTATAAACAAGTCAACATCCCTATCAGCAGATAGTGGAGTCAAACAAAACCGCAAAACTGAGTCAAAGGCACCAAAAATAAACACAGGAAAAACAGAGTAGTGAAGAGAAAGTCAAAAATAAATGCAGGCAGGAGTTGACAGGGGATTTGTGGAGGCGTATAGTTCGCCTTCTTCGCTGATGACGCGACACGAAACAAACGAACAGTTTAAAGTAGAACGCAGTCGAAAGCAACGCTCTTTAACAGAACAGATTACCGATAAGTGTGAGTGCCAAGAGGCCTCACACTGATTCAGAGAGACAAGATAAAAACATTTCTTGTCAATAACTTTGAAGCAGACCAGTGAAACCGAAGGGAACTTC
>NZ_JACFSM010000001.1:0-1012389 GCF_016100435.1 Snodgrassella sp. W8158
GAAGACGGGGATGACTTGCTGAACGGGGATGATGGAGATGATATTCTCATCGGCGGTGCCGGTAATGACACCCTGAACGGCGGCAAAGGTTACGACATCCTTATTGGCGGTACCGGTAATGATATTCTCCGTGGCGGTGACTGGGAAAAAGATCGTTATGTATTCCATAGAAATCATGGACAAGATGTCGTAATGGATAAAGCATATAATCAGCAGCAAGGTGATATTTTGGCTTTTGAAAATTACAATAGTGATGAGTTATGGTTTAAACAAAATGGTAATGACTTAATTATTAGTCATATTTACTCAACAGATCAATTAACCGTTAAAGACTGGTTTTATAGTAATGATTCCAGACAATACAGTATTACCACTTCCGATGGAAAAGAAATTTTTGCATCACAGGTTCAGCAATTGGTAACAGCAATGGCTGATTTCACCAAAAATCAGAATGATGAATTTTCTGTTGATGAACAAATGCTTCAATTTAATCATCAGACAACTATTACATCATATTGGGGTAATTAATAATCAATATATTTTCTAATTAAAATATCAATTTAGTAAAGGGAAAGTTCTATAATTAGAACTTTCCCTTTTTGCTTTAATGAAGTAATTTATCAAAATAAATAGTCAAAATAATTCACTAATAAACTATTTTGTATACCAATTATCTGTTTGTATATTTATAAATAAATGATTAAATATCAATCAAAAATAGTATTAAAGTAAATAAAATACAACATTTTAAATGCAGATACATACAAAATATAAAACAAAATATACAATTACAAATAATCAACTGAAACAAAGGTGCTTTTAGATATTTAAGCAAATTATATTCATACATTTATTTTTTCATTAGCAAATTTTTAACATTTATGTTTAAAAACATATTATTTAAATTGAAAAATATTTACTTGATATAAATAATTTTAATATTTATTTTCAAAAACTATAAGGAGCTAGAAATGATTAAAACTGTTAAAAAAATACAAACCGGGAGCGACTGGACAAAAGATCGCTATGTTTTCCAGCCGGGTCATGGACAGAGCATCATACAAGATAAAGGTAATGAATATGATATATCTCAATACAATGATCTTATTTTTCCGCAGGCTAAAGCAGCTAATGCTATTTTTACCCGCTCCGGTAATGATCTAGTAATCAAAGCATACGGTGCAACAGATGCTGTTATCCTGCCGGATTATTTTAATACTGATAATGCTGATAGCCGTGCTTTCAATTTCATCTTTGCCGATAAAATTTTATATCGCAATGATATCGCAGCGATGACATTCACACTGGATGGCACTAACGGCGATGATGTCCTGTATGGGTGGGATAGTAACGATATTATTAATGGTGGAGCTGGTAATGATATCCTGTATGGCGGGAACGGCGACGATACTCTTAACGGTGGTACCGGTAACGACAAACTATATGGCGGCAATGGTAACGATATTCTGAATGGCGGCGATGGCGACGACTATATCGTTGGCGAACATGGTGATAATGTACTTATAGGCGGCAACGGTAACGATATTCTGCTTGGTAGTGATGATGGCTATGATGTACTGATTGGCGGGACTGGTAATGATGTTCTGGATGGTGGTGAAGGTAAAGACCTTTATATCTTTCAGACAGGCCACGGTAATGACATTATCTACGATAAAAGCTCGTCCTCTGATAGTAATAGTTATAATGATGTTAAGTTTGAAAAAGCCTTTGCTGCAGATGCCAGATTCAGCCGTTCAGGAAACGATTTAGTCATACAGGCTTATGGCAATAATGATTCAGTTACTCTTAGCGATTTCTTTATCATTCATAACTCATATACACGTTCATTTAATTTTATCTTTGAAGATAAAATATTAACTGCAGTCGATATTGCAAAAATGACATTTATCATAAATGGTACTGACGGTGATGATGAACTGCAGGGCTGGGACAGCAACGATATCATTAATGGCGAACTGGGTAATGACAGACTGTACGGCGGATATGGTAATGATATTCTTAACGGCGGCGATGGAAATGACTTTCTTAGCGGTGATAATGGTAATGACTATTTAGATGGCGGAAATGGTGACGATTATATCGATGGCGGCGATGGAAATGACATTCTTATCGGCGGTAATGGTAACGATACGCTGATTGGCAATGCCGGATATGACATTCTTAACGGTGGTGCAGGTAATGATATTCTGAATGGCGGTGATTGGGCAAAAGATCGTTATATTTTTCAGTCAGGACACGGTCAAGACATTATTAATGATAAAGGTTATGAAGACAGAAATCATGAAAAGTACAATGATGTTGTATTTGAAAATGCGTTCTTCAAAGATGCCATTTTTAGCCGTTCAGGAAATAATTTAATTATCAGAGCTTATGGTAATCAGGATTCGGTTACTCTTACAGACTTCTTTAAACCAGATAGTACAGACACACGCGCTTTTAACTTTATCTTTGCGGATATCACTCTTCCGGCGGAAGCAATTGCCCAGATGACATTGGTTCTGAATGGTACCGATGGTAATGATGTACTACATGGCTGGGATAGTAACGATATTATTAATGGCGGCCTGGGTGATGATATTCTGTATGGCGGCAACGGCGACGATGTTCTCAACGGCGAAGCCGGCAATGACAAGCTATACGGCGGCAATGGTAACGATATTCTTAATGGCGGCGACGGTGATGATTACCTGGAAGACACCCAGGGAGATAATATTTTTATTGGCGGCAATGGTAACGATATCCTGCTGGGAGGAGACGGCTACGATGTTATGATTGGTGGTACTGGTAATGATGTTATGGCTGGCGGTGAAGGAAAAGACCTTTATATCTTTCAGACAGGTCACGGTAATGACATTATCAATGATAAAAGCTTGTCTTCCGATCACAATAACTATAATGATGTTAAATTTGAAAAAGCTTTTGCTGCTGATGCCAGATTCAGCCGTTCAGGAAACAATTTAGTCATACAGGCTTATGGCAATAATGATTCAGTTACTCTTACTGATTTCTTCATCTCCGGTTATGCAAGTACACGAGCATTTAATTTTATCTTTGAAGATAAAACAATAACTGCAAATGATATTGCAAAAATGACATTTGTACTGGAGGGTACTGATAATGATGATGTACTTACCGGCTGGGATAGTAATGATATTATCAATGGTAAAAAAGGGAATGATATTATTTATGGTGGTAAGGGCAACGATTACATTTATGGAGGACAGGGTAACGATACTCTTTATGGCGAAGAAGGTAACGATTCACTTTTTGGAGAAGAAGGTTACGACATACTGAATGGCGGTGCCGGCGATGATTATCTTTTCGGCGGTAACTTTGAAAGAGATTTATATGTTTTCAACGCTAATTATGGCAGAGATGTTGTTGAAGATATAGCAATAAACCGACAACAAGGCGATATTCTTGCCTTTAAAGACTATAGCAGCAGAGAATTATGGTTTTGTCAAAACGGAAATGATTTAATTATCAGTCATATCGGTACTTCTGATCAGGTTACCGTAAAAAACTGGTTTGTTTCTGAATATAACCGTCAATATAGTATAACCACTGCTGATGGTAAGGAAATTTATGCTTCGCAAGTTGAACAGTTAGTAAATGCCATGTCGAGTTTTACTGCGAGTACTCATGATATTGCCACGACAGATAATCAAAAAATGCAATTTAATCAGCAGGCAATTATTTCTTCATATTGGGGGAATTAATTTATAAATAGTTATTTATTTATAATATCTGCTTCTCAAGGAATCCATCCTATGGATTCCTTTTTCATTATTAGTTGATATCTGATTTAATATTTATCATGAAATATTAAAGTATTTATTTAAATAAATAAAATGTTATACAAAAACAGGCTTTGTAATCATACAAAGCCTGTTTTAAAAGTCTTAAGAATATCTCACAGTTATTTCACTGTTTCGAATTCATTTCTTTACACATGCATCCCTGTTAAACGGGCAGTATCCTGAGCAATCATCAGCTCTTCATTAGTCGGAATAACCAAAACTGCTGCTTTACTGTCTTTTGTGCTAATCACACCCGGTGTACCGAAGCAGGCTTCCATATTGGCATCATGATCCAAAATCATGCCAAATACATTCAGATAATTAACTACTTTTTCGCGCATTGTAGTTGAGTTTTCACCAATACCACCGGTAAATACCAATGCATCCAGACTGCCGCAGGCAACCATCATACCGCCCACATATTTAGCCAGACGATAGGCAAATACATCCAGAGCCAGCTCGGCACCTTTGTGTCCGTTAGCAGCAGCTTCTTCCAGCATACGGCAATCGTTGGAAAGATTGGATAAACCCAGCATACCGCTTTCTTTGTTCAGCATTTCGGTGATTTCATCAATGCTCATTTTGGCATTCGCGGCCAGGAAAGAAAAAATACTCGGATCAATATCGCCGCAACGGGTACCCATTACCAGACCTTCCAGCGGAGTCAGCCCCATGCTGGTATCCTGTGAACGACCGTTTTTAACAGCGGTAATAGAGGCGCCATTACCCAGATGAGCAATCACCATGCTCATTTCATTAATATCACGGCGCAAAAATGCTGCGGTTTCCTGAGCAACATAACGGTAGCTGGTACCATGCGCACCATAACGGCGTACACCGTAACGGGTATACAGTGTTGACGGTATAGCATAATGATAAGCATGCGGTGGCATAGTCTGATGGAATGCTGTATCAAATACTGCTACCTGCGGCAGCTCGGGAAACGCCTGCTGTGCTGCCTGAATACCCAGAATATGAGCAGGATTATGCAATGGAGCCAGTACAATACAGGCTTCAATATCACGCATTACTTCAGGAGTAATCACTGTAGACTGGGTAAATCGTTCGCCGCCATGTACGACACGATGGCCGATAGCTTTGACACGGTCATATAAGCCCAGATCTTTTAACTGTTCCAGCAAAGCCATTACTGCTGCAACGTGATCATGATTGCCGGTTAAAGCATGTTTATGTTTTTCACCATTGATTTTAAAGGTGATGAAAGCATCAGTATTACCTACTTTTTCAGCCAGACAGCTCATTAAAACTTCTTTTTCGGCTAAATCCATTACTGCGGCTTTTACTGAAGAACTGCCACAGTTAAGTACCAATACTAAATCCTGCTCACTCATGTTGTTGTCCTGTTATATCGTGATTATTAAATTCAAAATGAATAATTGATTTTATTCAGCGGGCAAACAGCGTGCGTGCACCTGTAAAACGCTGGCTAAAATAAGGCTGGTCCAGTCTGGCGGTGCGGATAACACCGTTGCTGGAAGGCGCATGAATAAATTCACCGTTGCCAATATACAGCCCCATATGTGAATAAGCCTGTCCCGAAGTGTTGAAAAACACCAAATCCCCAACCTGCAAATCTTTGGTGCGGATCGGGGCGGAAACAGCTGCTATATCACGTGCGGTACGAGGCAGATTTACCTGCAATGCCTGCTGGTAAACGTATTGCACCATACCACTGCAATCAAATCCGCTACCCCGGCTACTGCCGCCATAACGGTAGGGTGTACCTATCAGACTCATGCTATGCAACAGCAATTCCTGACTCCCTGCCTGATGACTGACTTTAGTAATTCGAATAGGAGCCAGACGGGGTTGAGTACCAGACTGAACTAATTTTCGACTACTGCTTCTGCAGGCAGAAAGAAATAAAACAAGCGCACCTAAAACAGCACGCCGCTGTGCATTACATGTAACCATTAGTTATTTACCCTGTTGTGATTACCTGAATCATGCTTACTCATTAAATATAACATGAGTTGGTAATAATTTCTCTAAGCATTAAGGCTTAAATGACAATCATTACATTAACTAACCTTGTCGTACAAATCATACAAATTTTACCACTTTGAGAAAGCCATATCGCTCTGAGAAGTTTTAATCTCTTGACAGTGTCCTTGTGCAAGAATAGAGTAGAAGCACTAATTGATAAAAGCTAGCCGGATTAAAATACTTTCTAGTATTTTTATTGTAATTACAAGCTTTTATTTGAAGCAATACTTTAAAGCATCGCTTACTAATTAAGATACAGGAAGCAATATGCAGGAATTTGCACCACTAGTTATTCGCAATCATCATCTCATTCCGATTGTTCAGGGCGGTATGGGCGTAGGTGTTTCCGCCTCAAGTCTGGCCAGTGCAGTAGCACGAGAAAATGGAGTAGGAACGATTGCAAGCGTGGATTTACGTCATTTGCATCCCGATTTACTTGAGCAGTCCAAAGAAAATCCTACACAGGAAAAATACGATACCTTAAACAGGATTGCACTTGATCGTGAAATTAAATCCGCACTTGCCCAGTCTGAAGGACGCGGAATGATCGCAGTTAATGTGATGAAAGCGGTTAAAGACCATCATGCGATGGTACAGCAGGCTTGTGAATCCGGTGCACACGCAATTGTAATGGGAGCCGGTCTGCCGCTGGACTTACCGGATATGACTGAAAATTTTCCTGATGTTGCTTTACTGCCTATTTTGTCTGAATCACGCGGTATTGGTATTGTGCTTAAACGCTGGATGAAAAAGAACCGTCTGCCTGATGCAATTGTAATCGAACATCCCGCCCATGCTGCCGGGCATCTTGGTGCAGCTACTGTTGCCGGTGTTAATGATGAACGTTTTGAATTTAAACGGGTACTGACTGAAACATTCGAATTATTTAAAAAACTTGATCTGGAACGGGAAAAAATTCCTTTGATCATTGCTGGCGGGATGGCTAATTTTCAGAAAATCACTGTAGCCTTACAAGAATGGGGTGCAGCTGCTGTACAAATCGGTACAGCATTTGCTGTAACTCAGGAAGGTGATGCTCATATCAATTTCAAAAAAACTCTCGCCGGTGCCGAAGGCGAACAAATTGTAGAATTCATGTCGGTAGCCGGCTTGCCGGCACGCGGCGTTAAAACTAAATTTCTGGATAGCTATCTGAAACGTGAAAGCGTATTACAGGCTAATGCCAAAGCAGACCCGCGGCGCTGTACGCAGGGGATTAACTGTTTGTCTGTATGCGGTTTACGTGATGGTCTCGAAAAAGTCGGACAATTCTGTATTGATCTGAAACTTGCTGCAGCCTGGCGCGGAGAAACTGACAAAGGTTTATTTTTCCGTGGTAAAGATCCGCTGCCATTCGGTTCAGCTATGCGCACTGTTAAAGAAACCATTGAATATTTACTGACCGGCGAAATTCAGGCTGTCCAGAAATCTGCCTGAAATTGCTGAACAATTTCATAAGCCACATGCATGCATGTGGCTTTTTATTTGTCTGTAACCGGTATTTTCCGGAGCTAAAAATGAATACTTACTGCCGCAGTAATTTGAATGGTGGTAGTATCAAAGCATTTACAATAATTTGTATTTACGATTATGAATCCGAAACTGGAATTGTTACAGCCCTATCCTTTTGCCAGATTACGTAAATTAATGGATGGTCTGGAACCACCGGCTGATCTCCAGCCTATATCATTACATATTGGTGAACCCAAACACCCTACCCCGTCGGTTTTAACTGATGCACTGATTCAGCATCTGGACGGACTTGCAGCCTATCCGGTTACTGCCGGCATTCCTGAGCTTCGTCAGGCTTGTGCTCAATGGCTTATGCGCCGCTACTCAGGAGTAAAAATTAATCCTGATACTGAAGTATTACCCGTGTTGGGCAGCAGAGAAGCATTATTTGCATTTACTCAAACCATCATTGATAACAATACTGAATATCAGCCTGTAGTTGTCAGCCCGAACCCCTTTTATCAGATATATGAAGGTTCAGCTTTGCTGGCTGGCGCGCGGGTAGAATATGTCAATTGCCGCGCTCCACATTTTATGCCGCAATGGCAGGAAATCGATCAGAATACATGGCCAAAGGTACAATTGGTTTTCGTTTGTTCTCCGGGCAACCCCAGTGGCGCGGTAATGAATCTGGACGAGTGGAAAAAACTATTTGCCTTACAGGACAAATACGGATTTGTGATTGCGTCAGATGAATGCTATTCAGAAATTTACTTTGATGATGATAACAAGCCTCTGGGGGCATTACAGGCGGCTACTCAGTTAGGCCGGACATTCGACCGTCTGATTATGTTTACCAGCCTGTCAAAACGTTCTAATGCACCCGGACTGCGTTCCGGTTTTGTAGCAGGTGACAGTAAACTTCTGGCTGATTTTCTGCTCTACCGCACCTATCATGGCAGTGCCATGAGTCTGCCCACACAATACGCCAGTATTGCAGCATGGAATGATGAAGAACACGTCATTGCCAATCGTAATCTGTATCGGGAAAAATTTGATAAAGTGATTCCGATATTACAGCAAAAATTTGCCCTGCATAAACCTGATGCTTCATTCTATCTGTGGCTGAATGTTCCCGATTGTGATGATTTGGCCTTTACACAGAAATTATGGCAAAAAGCAGCGATTCGTGTACTACCGGGACGTTATCTTGCCCGTAATACACCATACGGTAACTCCGGAGCAGGCTTTGTGCGGATCGCACTGGTATCCAGTGTCGAAGAATGTGTTGAAGCCGCCAATCGTATGGTCAAACTGGCTTTTTAGAATTGGTTTCAAACAGATACTGGAATTAAAATAAAACCAGAATTGCCAGTTTCAATTTTAAAAGCAATTCTGGTTTTTAATAGTATGGCATAAACAGCTATTGTTTATTCTACGTTCTGTACCTGCTCGCGCATTTGTTCAATCAGTACTTTAAGCCCTACTGATGCCTGTGTACATTCAATGGCTATCGCTTTACTGCCAAGCGTATTGGCTTCGCGATTTAGTTCCTGCATCAGAAAATCCAGACGTTTACCCACACTACCCCGATGTTCTTCTATCAGACGTCGTGCTTCGGCAATGTGCGTATTTAAACGATTCAGTTCTTCATCTACATCAGCTTTTTGCATAAACAATGCGAATTCCTGTTTCAGGCGCTCTGCATCTACCTGAGCCACTGCTTCGCGCAAACGGGCTTCAGCCTTATTCATATAGTCCTGCAATAATTGCGGGAACAACTGCTGCATAGCTGCCACGATATCTGTCATATCATTCAGACGATCCAGCAAATGCTGCTGCAGTTTTTCACCTTCACGAGCACGCGCTGCTTTAAATTCGGTGAGTACTTGTCCCAGTAAAGTCAGTACACCGTTATGTAATATTTCCTCGTCCTCCGTTGGCGCCACAATAACACCGTGGAAATGCAAAATATCTGCAACAGTTAATTTGCCTAAATCTTTATACTTGCGACGCAACTGTTGATTAAATGATGCCAGTTGTTCTACCATTTTGTGATTAACCGGTAAATCATCAGTACTTTCGCTGGGCAGAGTTTGAATCTGAATACGGCATTCCAGTTTACCCCGTGCCACCTGAGAACTGATTAATTCACGCATCTTGCCTTCAAACGGACGTAATTCTTCTGCAATTTTAAACTGGATATCCAGATAACGATGATTAACTGCTCTAAGCTCAATATTGATTTGACGATTTCCACATTGTTCTGAAGCATTTGCATAGCCAGTCATACTGTATAACATATATATTTTCCTTAAACCGTTTATTCCTGCCGGGTTATATTCAAACTGGCAATTAAATCAAGTATAACGAAAACGGCTTAATCCATAAAAGGTTTAATTGATATGAATCGCAACAGACTGGTTATATAATTCTGCATTCATCTCCCGACAAAGTCTCTAAATATGAAAAACACACCTCTATCCAATCGTTCCGGACGTGCTGACGATGAGCCACGTCATCTTAGTATCGTGCCTGATTTCCTCGCACAGGCAGACGGTTCTGTATTGATTTGCTGCGGTAATACTAAAGTAATTTGCACAGCAACTATTGATGAAAATGTACCCGGCTTTTTAAAAGATCAGGGTCGTGGCTGGGTAACAGCAGAATATGGCATGCTGCCCGCCTCTGCCAATGGCCGTATGCGCCGCGAAGCAGTAGCAGGAAAGCAATCGGGGAGAACTCAGGAAATTCAGCGCCTGATTGGACGTTCCTTACGGGCAGTCGTAGATTTAGAGAAACTGGGCAGCCGCCAGATACTGATTGACTGTGATGTTATACAGGCCGACGGAGGCACACGCACCGCCAGCATCAGCGGCGCTTATGTTGCTCTTGCTCTGGCAGTCAGAAAATTACTGGAAACAGGCCTGATCAGAGAAAATCCGATTCGTGAAGCTGTAGCTGCTATCTCTGTCGGTATGATTGACGGTAATCTCCTGCTCGATTTGGATTATCCGGAAGATTCATCCTGTGATGCGGATATTAATGTAGTGATGACCGCCTCACAGCAGCTGGTTGAAATTCAGGGTACAGCCGAAGGAGCTACTTTCAGTATCGGTCAGTTAAATGATTTAATCACCCTGGCACAAAAAGGAATTAAACAAATTCTTGCTGCTCAGCAACAAGCACTGGCTGAAAATTAATTCACAAAAATACAATCACCTATTTTCCGAATTTAAACACTATTTAAAACAAGCTGCCTGAACCTGACAAAATACTAACTCAGCAGCTTGTTTTTGCATGATAAAAATGCTAAAAAGAATATCCGACAGGATATTTAAGCAGGCAGGGTTAACACAACCTGTCCTTTTTTGACATTATAACAACCCGGAAAGCAAGCAGTATTATGGCGTTAATCGTACAGAAATACGGCGGTACATCAGTTGGAACAGTTGAACGTATAAAAAATGTAGCTCGTCGTGTAGCACAAGCCAGAGCCAATGGTGATGATGTAGTAGTGGTTGTATCCGCTATGAGCGGAGAAACCAACCGTTTGGTTGCACTGGCACATGAAATTCAGGAAAAGCCCAATCCGCGTGAACTGGACGTTGTTTTATCAACAGGTGAACAGGTCACTATCGGTCTGCTTGCCATGGCTTTGCACAGTATTGGCGTAGACGCAAAGAGCTATACTGGCTGGCAGGTAGCCGTTAAAACCGATTGTGCTCATACCAAAGCACGCATTGATGCGATCGATGAGATACGCATCCGCACAGATATCAATGCCGGCAAAGTTGTTATCATAGCCGGTTTTCAGGGTGTTAATGCCAACAATGATATTACCACTCTGGGTCGCGGCGGTTCGGATACCTCAGCAGTAGCACTGGCAGCAGCACTGAAAGCAGACGAATGCCAGATCTATACTGATGTGGATGGCGTATACACCACCGACCCGCGTGTCGTACCGGAAGCGCGCCGTCTCAATACCATTTCATTTGAAGAAATGCTGGAACTGGCCAGTCTAGGCAGTAAAGTATTACAAATCCGCTCAGTAGAGTTTGCCGGTAAATATAAAGTGCGGCTGCGCGTATTAAGCAGTCTGGAAAACAGCGGTAATGGCACATTAATCACATTTGAAGAGGATCAGAATATGATGGAACATGCGGCAGTATCCGGTATTGCTTTTGATAAAAATCAGGCACGAATTAATGTGCGCGGGGTACCAGATACGCCGGGAATGGCTTCACTGATACTGGGAGCTGTCGCCGATGCCAATATTGAAGTGGATATGATTATTCAGAATGTCGGCTCAGCAGGAACCACAGACTTTTCCTTTACCGTACCACGCAGTGATTATCAGAATACGCTGGATATTCTTCATGAAGTGCAGAAAACAATAGGAGCGCGTGAAGTCTGCGGCGATGATACCGTATGTAAAGTATCAATAGTCGGTATGGGCATGCGTTCACATGTTGGCATTGCTTCTACCATGTTCCGTACTCTGGCTAAAGAAAATATCAATATCCAGATGATTTCTACTTCTGAAATCAAAGTGTCCGTGTTAATTGATGAAAAATATCTGGAGCTGGCCACCCGTGTACTGCACCAAGTGTTTGAGCTTGATAAAGAACCAGTAAAAAAAGGCTGAAAACTCCTTTTTAATTCATGTAAAAATTAACACAGGCCGGCTAAGTCACATCAGCCGGCCTTTATTTATTGTACAATTGCAGGTATTTGCATAAATTAGTGCTGTATCCATGTCTCATACACCAAAACGCGAATACGAAAACAATAAACTGATTAAACGACTTCGTCATCAGGTTGGCGCTGCTATTAATGATTTTCAGATGATTGAAGACGGCGACAAAATCATGGTTTGCCTTTCCGGTGGTAAAGACAGCTATGCATTATTGGACATCCTGCTCAGATTACAAAAATCTGCACCAGTACAATTTGAAATTCTTGCAGTTAATCTTGACCAGAAACAACCGGGTTTTCCTGTACATATACTGCCGGATTATCTGCAAAGTCTTGGCATTCCGTTTCAAATTATTGAAGAAGACACCTATAGCGTAGTCAAACGGGTAATAGATGGAGGCAAAACTACTTGTGGTCTGTGCAGCCGTTTGCGTCGCGGTATTTTATACCGGGTAGCCAAAGAAAATAACTGTACCAAAATTGCTTTAGGTCACCATCGCGATGATATTCTGGAAACCCTGTTTCTGAACATGTTTTACGGAGGCAAACTTAAAGCCATGCCGCCCAAATTGCTGTCAGATAACGGTGAGCATATCATCATCAGACCATTAGCCTATGTTAAAGAAAAAGATCTGATCCGGTATGCACAAATGCTGGAATTTCCAATTATTCCATGCAACCTGTGCGGCTCACAGCCCAACCTGCAACGACAGGTTATCAAAGATATGCTCCAGCAATGGGACAAACAGTTTCCCGGGCGCATTGAATCCATGTTTTCGGCCATGCAAAACATCGTACCCTCTCATCTGGCTGATTATCATTTATTCAATTTTGCCGGCTTGCAACGTGGACAACAACTGCCACATGGCGGCGATATTGCCTTTGACCGTGAACATTTTTCTCCAAATAAAACACCAGCACAGACCGGTGATATTAATCAGCCTGCCGGTGCAGGCAAAACCGTTATTAACATTTTAGATTCTCGATAGTAAGTCCCCTTATGAAACAACCAAGAAAAAAATTAACTCCTGCAAAAGCTATGGTTGCCGCTATCAGTGGCTATGCCATGGATGGTTTTGACCTGCTGATACTCGGTTTTATGCTCAGCGCCATCAGTGCTGATCTCGGACTGAATCCTTCTCAGGCAGGTTCACTGGTAACATGGACATTAATAGGTTCTGTTGTCGGCGGTATCGTTTTCGGACATTTAAGTGATCGCTTCGGCCGGATACGCATGTTATCGCTAACCATTCTCATGTTTGCCGTTTTTACTGGTCTGTGTGCGGTTGCACAAGGTTATTACGACCTGCTTATTTACCGGGCTCTTGCAGGTATGGGGCTGGGCGGAGAGTTCGGTATCGGTATGGCAATGATTGCAGAAGTATGGCCTGCATCAAAACGTAATCGCGCATCAGCTTTCGTCGGGATCGGCTGGCAGCTAGGTGTACTGGCGGCTACTTTTATTACACCATTCCTGCTTCAGCATATTGGCTGGCGCGGCATGTTTGTCGTAGGATTATTTCCGGCTATCGTCTCCTATTTTATTCGTCATGATACCAACGAACCGGAACAATTTACCCGCGAACATAAAGCAAATGGTGAGTTGTCATTTTCTGCACGTCTTAAATTACTGGTTAAAGACCGTCAGACAGCTAAAACCAGTCTAGGTATATTTATTCTTTGCGCTGTACAAAATTTCGGTTATTACGGTTTAATGATTTGGATGCCCAGTTATCTTGCCAAAAAACTCGGATTCAGTCTTACAGATTCCGGCAACTGGACTGCGGTCACCGTTATTGGCATGATCATCGGTATCTGGCTGTTCGGTTTTCTGGCTGACCATTTTGCCCGCTGGAAAATCTTTCTGATTTACCAGATTGGTTCTTTTATCATGGTGGCACAATATGCACAGTTGCAGGACCCCACTGCATTACTGATATGCGGTGCCATTATGGGCTTATTTGTCAATGGCATGATTGGCGGCTATGGAGCACTGATTTCTGATAACTTCCCCCCGCATGTGCGTGCAACTGCTCAAAATGTATTATTTAATCTGGGTCGTGGCATTGGCGGATTAGGGCCACTGGTTATCGGTTTTCTAGTTAAAGAATGGTCATTTTATGTTGCCTTATGTTTGCTGGCATCTATTTACCTTCTGGACATCATTGCCACTTTATGGCTGCTTCCCAAACACAATAATACCCCGTCCAATGATGATAATCTTGGTGTTATAGGGTGATTTATTATTCTTTCAGTGCAGATATATATCTCTGCACTGATTTTTTTACCATTAGGCCATGAGTAGAAATTATGACAACATTTACTAAAGTAATTTTATATACCGGAAGTGATGGTTTTGCCCGCTTCAAAGAAGAAAAAATTGAATTAAACGAAGGTAATGAAAAAAGCCAGTTATCACCTTGGTTTAATGCAGAAGGGTTACAATTACGTTACAGTCCGGTGGGTTTTAAAAGTGATTTTCACTGCACTGGTAAACCACAATGGCTGATAGTATTACAAGGAGTGATGGAAATCGGACTACGCGATGGTAGTACCCGCCGCTTTAGTGCCGGAGAACATTTTTATTCTGCCGACACTTTACCTGAAGGCATTACCTTCGACTCAAATATTCATGGACACTGCAGCCGTCTAATTGGCGATGTTCCTCTGATTACGGCTTTTATTCGCGATTAAACCAAAGTAATCAATATATACAAAGGAAAATAAATAATGTCTCAATCTATGCTGTTTACACTTCCAGATACCGAAGGCAATAACTTTAATATTGCAGAACATTTACCAGCTGTGGTTTATTTCTATCCGAAAGACAGCACACCGGGCTGTACGACCGAAGCACAGGAATTCAGTGCTTTACTGCCCCAATTCAAACAACTGGGTTACCACGTGATTGGTATTTCCCGTGATAGTATGAAAAGCCATCATAATTTTATCTGCAAATATGAACTTAACGTTACCCTACTTTCAGATAGTGAAGAAACAGTATGCAGACAATTTGATGTACTTAAAGAGAAAAACATGTATGGTAAAAAGGTATTCGGTATTGAAAGAAGTACCTTTATCCTGAATCAGGACGGGCAAATTACACAGGAATGGCGTAAAGTTAAAGCGGCCGGTCACGCTCAAATTGTTTTAAATACACTGCAACAGCATGCCTAGTTACTCATATCAAGCGCCCTGCTGCTCATTAAAACTGGAATTCAGTCCTGAGCAAAAATTAAAGGCTATCCATTGGCAAACACCCTTTTCCGAAGTCTTACCTAACCTGACTGGATTCTGGGCAAAACAGCTTGACTCCTATTTTAATGGCAGCCTGCAAAAATTTAACTATCCTCCTTCCGCTGACGGCACTGCATTTCAGCAAAAAGTTTGGCAGGTTATTGCCGATATCCCCTATGGTCAGATTGCCACTTACGGAGATATCGCGCGTGTGCTAAACAGTTCACCCAGAGCCGTAGGTCAGGCCTGTGGTAAAAACCCGTTACCAATTATTATTCCTTGTCATCGGGTTGTATCAGCCAGTGGTCTGGGAGGGTTCAGCCTCAGTACCAATGCTTTTGAACTAAATATAAAGCGTTGGCTGCTTAAACACGAAGGAGCAACATGGTAAATAATACTTTACCGGCAGAACTACTCGAACCAATCGAGTCATTGCTCGAACATCTTTGGCTTAGCGAGCAGCTGGCATTCAATACACTGGAAAGTTACCGGCGGGATTTGAATAAAATTGCTCGTCGCATACAAGCCGAACATCTGAACTGGCTGAATGTAGATCCCTTGTCACTTGCATCTGCTGTATTTATTCCTAGTGAAAAACCATCTTCACAGGCACGGGCATTATCAGCCTGTAAACGTCTGTTCAGTTGGATGCATGAATATAACCGCCGTCAGGATATACCTACCGAACAGCTGCAAATGCCTAAAAAAGGGCAATACTTGCCGGATATTATTTCCGAAACACAGATAGATGCTCTATTAGCAGCCCCTGATACCAAAACCTTTCTGGGTCTGCGTGATAAAGCCTTACTGGAACTTATGTACGCTACTGGATTGAGGGTTAGCGAAGCTGTTAACTTACGAATCAATGAAATCGATTTACAAAACGGCCTGTTAAGTACCATCGGAAAAGGAAATAAACAGCGTATGGTTCCATTAGGGGAAGAAGCAACCGACTGGCTGGAAAATTATTTTACAAATGCCCGCCCTGCTTTACTTAAAGGACGTGCTTGTGATGCAGTATTTGTCAGTCAGAAAAAAACAGCCATCACTCGGCAGCTGGCCTGGATGATTGTGACCAAATATGCTAGTGCAGCCGGCATCCATCATCTTAGCCCGCATGGTTTGCGTCATGCTTTTGCTACGCATCTTGTGAATCATGGTGCAGATTTACGTGTAGTGCAATTGCTTCTGGGACACGCTGATATCGGCACAACACAAATTTACACACATGTTGCCAATGAACGCCTAAAACAGATTGTGCATCAGCATCATCCGCGTGGATAAAAAATTATTTGTTTATACTGCTTTGCATAGAGTAAAAGATTATAAATCCAGAAATTTTGTTTTTATTTATTGAAGATGTAATAAAAATTTATGATAATTTGATATATACTAGACAAATAAATAACACTATATATTCAAACAACTAAATGTGACAAGGTTATTTTATTTTAAAATAAAAATATTAACCACTTAGAAAAAAAACAACTAAATGAAATAATAAATCACCTAATACTTATACTTAATTTAAAAAATTCGAAATCATTTAAATTTTTAACTACTATTTATTTAATATTAGATTTTTATTTTCAAGAATAAAATAACCTCATTCAGAATAAATATTATTCTAAATAATCTTTATCTTTTAGCTTTTTATCTGAGTTCAGCTGATCAAAAACGACAGCAACTGCTAACAATATAAAGAATAAAATTGCTAAAGATATAGATATTTTTAGAAAAAATTCAGCAGAAAAAATGTCCCACCATAATTCCAGTATCAGTAAAACACACCAGAATATGAAAATGCAAAGGCATCCTAATCCGGCTTTTTTAATCAACGTCTCTCTCCATAATAACTACATAAGCTTCTCTTGCCCAAAATAAAAACAGTCGACGCATATCTTTTTGCATAGTCACTACACGCCAGCCTTCTTTAGCATTTCGGTTTAAGAAATCTGAAAATTTTATAGGATTTGCATTTGCCGCCCCCAAAAACATAGTTGCCAAAGCACCTTCCTGATAAATAACTACTTTATATTCTTTCATAAAAACTCCTAAATTTAAATTAAATTTATAAATTTTTTTTAATGAATTATAAATTATTAATTTTAACAAAACAATTTTTTATTTACATTTATTATCATACATTTAATTTATTTTTGCAATGACCTTTTTAGAATGATTTTAACAGATGTTCAGCTTAAAACTTAGAAATAGGCTGAGTATATCATCTAAAACAATGATTAAAAGATTATAAACTTTATAGAACAAATGTAATGTAAATTATTCACATAGTCTAATCTAAATATTAATAAGTAATAATGTTCTCTTTATAATATCTGATTAGAATTGTAATTTGTTAATTTTTTTCTGGTCATTTTATTACAATTAAAATACAATTATTAACAATACACTTTAGCTTATTGAATAAAGGGCTCTTATGCGATTGAAATTTACAAAAATAATATTAGTGCTGGCTGTTGCCGGTATGGTTTCGGCATGTAATAATAAAACCGAAAAATCCCCTGACAAAATGGTGCGAACTGGTATTCAGCGCATTATGACTGAAGACAATCAGTTTAATTTTAGTGGTTCTTATCAGGCAGAATTTATTATTCAAAATAATGAGAATAAAAGTCCTTCAGAAATAACTGAACCAACAATTGCATCTGAAGTTTCTGCATCAGAAGCCTCTGTATCAGAAGAGTATGATGATACTCCAGAATTAACAGAGTATCACCGCAAAGAAATGGATTTGTACAACAAATCTTTAGGGCAATTTTTAGGACAATTCGGTAAATCTTTTTCCGTACCTTTCACTGGTGCTGTAGATATGAAAAAAGGGGTGATGGAAGTGATTCCTGAAGTCCGTTATGAAGATAAAAACGTACTGATTTCTTTTAAATTTCCTACCTATTTAGATTTTAATAATTTGTCCTTATATCTCGATGGTTCTGCAATTACCCATTTGTCAGACATTATGCCTTACAATAAAATGGTAGTTGGTGATAAATATATACAATTCACTGTACCGCAGGATAAAGCACAACACTTACCTGTTGCAGATTTATTAAAAAGCTTACCTAAATCAGTAGATGACGGTTATGCATCAATTGATCCCAGTGCATTTAAAAAAGTAAATGTCGACGAATTTGGAAAAACACTGGAAGCAAAATATCAGGTTAATCTGAATACAGACTATGCTTCAAGCCTTAAATGTAATACTGTAACTCTGCAAAGTCTTTCTAAGGCTCTAAAAGAGACAGCAGCCAAGGCTGATCAGAATAATAAATATAAACCTGAAGATTACGCTATGCTAGAAAATATAATTGATGGTTTGGCTTCAATTTATTCTGATAGTAATAATGCTCTTGCAGACACTCCTATGGGTGCTCATATGAAGCAGCTCAAAAATCAATCTAATCTAATAGTAGTAGTAGTTAATTTCTACTTTGATTCAAAAGGTCGCATTATAGGTATTCGCATTAAGACTGATATTCCAATGGCAATAACAGATAGGGAAGAGCCAAAAGGAACAATCAGAATAGATTATAAATTTCGGATGGATTACACCGGAAGCCCTAAATTCACCATGCAGCCTACACCACAAAACTCAATCAATATGGGATCTCGTCTTGGTTGGTACTGATTAATTTTCTTATCTGATTTATAGATTTTTTAGCCAGTATGTTTTACATACTGGCTTTTTCCATTAATAAGTTATTTATTACATGTTATTTCAAAACATAAATCCAGACAGAATTAATCCCAACAGATATATTCTGGCTGATTTTTTATAATTATTGTTATAACAACTATTTTATTCATTTGATATATACCAAACTGTCTGCAAATACAGATACCATTAATTTTACTATTTATATATTTGCAATTAAAATACAATTATTAATAACATAATTTGTTAATTTGATTTTAAAGGGACTTATGTTTTATGCGGTTAAATTTTAAAAAATTAATATTAACAATGGCTGTAGCCGGGATAGTTTCAGCATGCAGCCACATAAATGACAATTCGCCGGATAAAATGGTGCGGACTGGTGTCCAGCAAATGATTTTAAAAGATAACCGCTTGAACTTCAGTGGTTCTTTTCAAGGAGAATATCATATTAATCCTAATACAAACAATGAAGATGAAATTTCTTCTGATACATCTGAAATAAACAAAACTAATGAAACACATAACAATCTTCTAAATACTGCATCAAAATCACTACCTCAAACAGAAGCAGATGATGATGATGATGATGATGAATCAAAACCAAAAAATTCTTTGGCACCTTTTTTTGAGCAATTCAGTCAATCCTTTTCAGTACCCTTTACTGGCGCTATAGATATCCGAAAAGGGCAAATGGAAATAATTCCGGAAATTCGTTATGAAAACAAAAATGTACTGGTTTCTTTTAAATTTCCTACCTATATAGACTTCAAAAATCTATCTCTATACGCAGATGTTTCCGCTATTACACATTTGCTAGATAAAATACCTTATACTAGAATGGTAATTGATGACAAATATTTACAATTTGCTGTACCAAAATCCCAGATAAAAAACATGCCTATATCCGATCTGTTAAAAAGCTTACCAAAATCAATTGATGATGGTTATGCAGCAATTGATCGCGATGCATTCAAAAAAGTCAACGTTGATGAGTATGGAAAAACCCTAAAAGCAAAGTATCAGGTTAATCTGAATATAGACTATGCCCTAATGCAAAAAATTGATAATACAATGCTTGAAAGCCTTTCAAAGGCTTTAAAAGAGGCTGCAGACAAAGCTGATCAGAATAGTAAATATAAACCTGAGGATTATGCTGCATTACAGAATAAAATTGACGAATTCACTTCTACTTTTAATTCTTATTTTTTTGATGAACATGATTCTGATGATGACAGCGGTGTTTTTAAAAAACCCTATTTTGGACTTATAAAGCAATTCAAAAATAATCAAATTCCTATACAATATAATTATTACTTTGATTTAAAAGGAAGAATTATAGGCATCCGTGAACAGCTAGCATTTCCTAAGGAGGTAGGAAGTATAGCTGGGACAGTAAAAACAGATACCAAAATCCACCTGAAATACACAACAAACCCTAAATTTACTATGCAGCCACCTACGCCGCAGAATTCAATTGATATGATGTCTCGACCTGAACTCAATTAATTAAAATTCAATTTATCAGTTTCAAGTATTTTTAGCCAGTATACTAAAACTTACTGGCTATTTTATATTGATAATTTTTTCTTAATGTTATGTCAAAATATGGATAAAGACTGAATTAATCACGCAGGGTATACTTTAACTGATTTTTCTATTGTTATTCATAATAAACTACTCTACACGTTTAATATATAACAAACCGACTGCAAATATATATGCCTAAATGGCTCAGTAAACATTTTGGCAAATATAAATTCATCTATTTACAAACAAAATATAAACAAAGAATCTGGGTAATTTTAATTCAAACACAATTTTTATTCGATAATAATTCAATCTGTAGCTGATTAGTTTTAAAGTATAGCCAAATTAAAAACTAATATGCTGATATATGAATAGTAAAAAGGACATATACTTATTTAAATTTGCCCTTTTTACTATATTCGGTGATTAACAGTTATATTGGCTGATTTTCGCTATTTGTTTCAGCCGCCACCTCTTTCATTGGTTCATCACTCAAAGTGATGACTACGCCCTGCTCTCCCAAATCAAGCTGGATATAGGCACTATTCTGGCCTTGCTGCTTTTCCAGCAATAATTGTCTGGCCAGTTCGGGGACAATTTGCTGCTGCAACATTTGTTCAAAATAGCGTACGCCCAAATCATGACCGGCTGTTGTTTGCGCCAGCGCCTCTACCAGTGTATTACTATACTCACAGATAACAGCAAATTGAGCTGCAATTTTGGCTGCAATGCGGTCTAGTTGCTGACGGATAATAATCTGCATATCGTCAGCTGATAACGGACGAAAAGCCAGTACATTCATACGCCCGAGCAAAGCAGGAGCAAGAACTTCCCGGATGGGCTGATCAACCAGTTCCAGTCGGGTTGGTAAATCGGCATCAGGAGCATTTTGTAAAGCTTCGCTGCCCAGATTGGATGTCATCAACAGAATGGTATTTTTGAAGTTGATGATGCGCCCTTCTCCGTCTCGCATAACACCCTGGTCAAATACCTGATAGAAAATATTAAGCACATCCGGATGGGCTTTTTCTATTTCATCTAGCAGTACTACTGAATAAGGACGCTTACGTACTGCTTCAGTAAGGACTCCGCCTTTACCATAGCCCACATATCCCGGAGGCGCACCTTTAAGCTGAGCTACTGTATGCGATTCCTGATATTCAGACATATTGATGGTAATCATTGTATCTTCACTACCAAAAAGTGATCTGGCCAGCGCTTTGGCTGTTCTGGTTTTGCCAACGCCGGATGTACCTGTTAGCAGGAATACACCAAGTGGTTTGTTGGGTTCGCCAAGTCCGGCTTTCTGGGTACGAATATGATTAACAATACTACTAACGCTGTCTTCCTGACCAATTACCTCACTGTTAAGTTGCTCAGATAAAGTCATCAGACGTTCAATTTCATCATCCAGCATGCGACCGGCAGGAATGCCTGTCCATTCACTAATTACACTGGCAATGACTTGCTGATCTACATCTAGGCTAATATTTTGCTGCAATTGCTGAAAAGACTGATTATGTGTATGCAGATTGCTTTCATGCTCATCTTTTGTACGCGCATCCAGTACTGCCTGAGCAGCTTCCTGCTCCTGAACAAATTTTTGTTTTTCTTCTTCTATTTCCTGCTCTAATTGCTGTAACTGCTGCCGGCACTGCTCCATTCTTTCGTTATCTATCTGGTGTCCGAGAAGAATATCCTGTTGCAGACGGTCGATTTCTTCTTGAAGCGCGCTGTGCAGGGAGATTTTTTTAATAAGATTCAGTGGTAATGTTTGCATACCAAGTCTAACTTTAGCTGCAGCGGTATCCAGTAAATCGATAGCTTTATCAGGAAGCTGACGATCCGGTAAATACCGACGTGACAATGTAACAGCGGCTTTAATCGCATCATCTTTGATATGTACCTGATGATGTTCTGCATAGAGTTTAGCAATACCGCGCAGCATCTGACAGGCTTTTTCATCATCCGGTTCATCTACTTTTACCGGCTGAAAACGGCGCTCAAGAGCAGCATCGGTTTCAAAATATTGTTTGTATTCAGACCAGGTTGTTGCTGCGATTGTACGCAACTGACCACGGGCAAGTGCAGGTTTGAGTAAGTTGGCTGCATCAGACCCTCCGGCCTGATTACCGGCACCAATAATGGTATGAGCTTCATCTATAAACAGAATGGTTGGTTCGGAAGCATGCTGAATGGCTTCGATTACCGTTTTCAGGCGCTGCTCAAATTCACCTTTCAAGCCGGAACCTGCCTGTAAAAGCCCCATATCAAGAGCAAGAATATGGGTATTTTTCAGATGGCTGCCCACTTCGTCATTGGCGATTTTCAATGCCAGCCCTTCAACAAGTGCTGTTTTACCTACTCCCGGTTCACCTACCAATATTGGATTATTTTTACGTCGTCTGCTCAAAATATCTTCTATTTGGCTGATTTCTTCATCCCGTCCGAAAATTGCATCAATATATCCGTCTCTGGCTCTTTGAGTAAGATCGATGGTAAAACGTGACAAGGCTTCCTGTTCTGCCGGCGATTGTTTATCCTGTAAGTTACTGGTATTAAGTATATTCTGTGTGGCTGGTGTTTCAGCAGGTTCTGCTGCTTTACTATCGGTATCTATTCTCTTGGTGAAGATCGCATCATTGTCTGTGTTTGCTTCAACTGAGTATTTATCAAGCCATCGTCCTGCTTCAGCCAGTTGTCCTGCTCTAAATATCAGTAACTGCCATAAATCTGTAAGTGTGAAGATGCTAGGAATTTTCTGGATAGCTTCAAGCAAATGCAATGAGCGGACTTCTTCCTGTCCGTGTTCAATAGATGCCAGCATCCATGCCTGCTCTATCCATTTAAGTAATGCGCGTGAAAGCTCAGGTTTCTGGGGTACTCGCTGCCAGGGCAATTTATCCAGTCCGGCCAGCAAATCATCCCACAACCGGTTGATGTTGATTTCGTTCTGGCGTAATAAGAGATTCAGGTCATTATTATCTGTTTCAAGTAATTTGACGAGAAAATGTTCAGGCAATATTTCATGATGACCACGGCTTAAACAGAAGTTAGCAGCCTCATTCAGTGCCCGTGCACAATTTTCATTGAGTTTTCTTAATAATTGCATTGAATCTTTCATTACGGCTCCGACTAAATACTTAAAAAGGCGCACAGATGCGTGCGCCTTGAGTTAATTAAAATTAACGGTTCTCAACCCAGCTGTCGGAATGAACAATATTGCCATCCTTGTAAGCCCAGGTGATTTTTTCGTAACGCAATTCCACTTCTTCAAGATGGTTATAGCGTTCTTTACTGGTTTCTTTAATGTTGTGCATTTTAGGACGCACAGCCACTACTTTCACATTTTCAAGCAGGGTGTTGAAATATTCTTTCTCCTGACCTGCATCGTCAATGCGATACCATTTAAATTCTAGAGATTTAAGGTTCTGACCATTGGTTACTGCTTTGTAAAGATATGGTGAAGAAGCATCATATTCTTTTACAAAAGAAATAGGTTTGTGTACACGAGTACCTGTCAGTTTACCGGTATTGCCGTCAGTAGGAATATAAACTTCGTGATCGAATGCCAATACTTCTACTGTGCCTTCACGATTCTGTACAGTTACAGAGCCTTTAACCTCTGAACCACCGTCATCCTTGATCCATAAGTAAGCAGGAATTGCCATATGAATATCCTTTAATTAGTTAATAAATATTACATTAGTCGGTATGATTCATATCAACCAAGGTAATTTCGACACGACGATTTTTACTACGCCCTTGCGGGTCGTCGTTGGTTGCTATGGGTTTACTATCCCCATATCCCTGTACAGTAAAATGGTCTTCCGGAAAGGTGGATGCACTCACTAGCCAGTCACGTACAGCTTCAGCTCTGTGAAATGACAGAGTTTTATTGCTGGCGGCATTTCCGGTGTTATCGGTATGACCATCTATTAGTACTCTTTTATTCGGGTTTGCCTGTACCCAGGTTAAAACCCCTTGTAAAACCAGTTTCGCATCCGCTTTAAGCTGACTCTGACCCACGTCAAACAATGCTGTGGTATCTAAACGGATAATTTGTTTTTTCTGCTTCTCTATCTGGAAAGAATTTATGTCTTTATTGATAACTGGTAATAATTCAGTAGCATGATATAAACCAAATCCCATTCTTCTGGGCTCACCGAATGTCTTATAATCCTGTAAGGTCTGCTGAATGATTTTTAAATTTTTAATACTATCTATACGTTCATTTTCAAGGTGCTGAGGTATTGCTATATATTGCTGATGAGCAGCAATAACTTCCTGCAGCCATTTTTTATTTTGAACAAACGAATACTCGGTACCAATAAGAATGAACATCAGGAAACAGTCAATTGCGTAGCACAGATATTTTGCACCTTTACTTAAATAATGCTGACGTACAAAGCTATTCTCAATAACCGGAAAATTTTTCAGACCGTTAACTGTAAAAACGTGAGTCGGACTAACAAATCCTGTTTTTTCAATTTCAAATTTACGCCAGCCTGCTTGCTGATTAGTATTGAAACTGTTTAACCAGACACATGACATCATATACAGAGAATAACGATATGATTTTTCCGGTAACAAATTTTTAATCACATATTTACTAAGCCATTGCTGATTCAGATAAAGTGTGGATGTAGTTGTATAGTCCAGATGTTCCGGCTGTCGGGCATTCAATGCTGCTCTGCTATCCAATTGTTTTTGTAAACAGGAAAAGTACTCTTGCACATCTGTACGCTCCCTGCACAAATGGTTACTATTGTTTTCAGGCCAGTAATCAAGATTTTCATTAAGCAGATCGGTATGGATACCCAATGTCAGCGGTAGGCAGCGTTTATATGATGCCTGAATAGTTTCGATTTCTTGCCGCCATTGTGAAATACGCTGCTCTAATGCTGCCACATGAGGATATTTATCTGGATTAAGTATCAGAAATATACCGTTAGCTATTTTATTCTGTTCATCCAGATTCTGATAAATGCTGATTAACTGCGCACAGTCTTCTACCCTGATCCACATTGAATCACGCAACAGTCTCCAACGTTCAGAAGATTCTATCCAATCAGATATATCATCGCCTGCTACGAGAATGATGCGCTGGGATTTAGGTATATTGTACAGACTTGCTGCACTTTGCTTACGAAACCAAAATTGATTCTGATACCACAGAAATCCACATGCCAGTACTATGAGTATACTCAAGCATATTTTGATTACCCAGTATATATCCCAAATTTGCCAGATAAAATATAGCGACAGGCAAACAATCCAGACAAGCAGTAATGTGTAATAAATGCGTTTACTCATTTGGTACCTTATCCAATACTGGCAACCAGATTACTGAGATATTTATTCAGCACCAGATATATAACCACAGTGAACACCAGAAAAGCTAAACACCAGCTCACTGTCGAAAAAGAACGTATAGTAATCGGGCGCAATCTTCGATTAGTCTGAAGTGAAGGAATGATTATTTCAGGCAAATGCGAATCAATTTTGGTAATGAGTTCATTTCGAGCATGTGTTTCTTCAAATAAATATTTACCATTAAAACCAAGAGCAAATACCAGCTGCCAAACACTTAAAAGCCAGAATGAAGGATCCGGTTTATGCAATTCAGTTTGAATATCTTCAAATAATTGTATACCAGCATCATACTCACCAAATTGGGATACCTGTAACGGGCTGTTTTCCCAAATTGATTTACTTTTGCTGTCTAAAAAGCGTAAGGCAAGCTCATCAACAAGTGCAAACAATGCATACTTTATCTGTTTTCGCTCATGCTCAGGCAGGTGATTTTCACTCAGTTTCTGATCAAACTCTGAAACAAAATGAATAGCAAGCAACTGCACTTCATCCATATCCTGAATGGCATGCCCTAAACTTAACCGCGTTACAAATAAAATATAATTACGTAAATTTTCCCGTACGTAATCTGGAATTTCGTTATTCTTCATTTGGCACCGCATATAATTCGATATTTAATCCATCAAATGAATTAGGTGAATAAATACAGCATGATCTGGCTGCTATCATGGCTTTAAAGCCCGGGTGCGACTTATCTAATGCAAAATAGGTAGCTTCTGAACGCATGGGTAACGCGCTGGGTAAACGCTGCATCATTCTTAATGGAATACCATTGGATGCTGACGGCAGAATTCGCTCAACATCATCAGGCGAACCAATCTTACATAGTTTCGGAAAGCGTTCCTGAAGTTCATATAACGGAACACTGGCACGAACGGAAATATAGTAATCTGTGTTTTCATCCAGACGTGCATCTAACAGATGACCAATCCATCGGGTATTACCAACTTTTTCAAGATCCACCAGTACCAGTACTGTAGGTATAACAGTATCCAGCAGCTCTATAAGCATTTCATTTAACCGGATGAATGTTGTACCTAAATTAAACGGATCGTATTGCGGTATGTCTTTGATACTGGATTCAATTGAAAACGACAGCAGACTTCCAACCAAACGTGCCAGTAAAATGTAGTAGTTTTCTGGTGCAATATTTTTATGTGTTTGTAACAGCACCATTTCCGGTATAGACTGATTGAGTATGTTCAGCAACCAGAATAATGAAATATCAGATACAAGAAAGTCTGCTGATTGCTGATTACGTTCTTTTCGTAATGAACCAAGACGCTGACTTTTATTAAGCAGAATTTGTATCTGTCTTGACAGCATCTCCATTAGAAAAATATTGCTGCCAATAAAGAATACTGGCGGTATGTATTGTGCATCAAGCTGCCAGATATTATTTTGATTTTTAATCAGACGAAGAATGGGTATTGCCAAAAAATTCTGACGGTTTTCATGAGAGAATTTCAGGCTGAAATTTAATCTTTTTTCTGCAATTTCTGTTTGCTGGCTACCGTAAAGATCAGTAACCGAAACAAACTGTTTAGAAAATCGTAGTGGTGCATTACTGCTGTTTTCAAGCAGATTACTGCCTACGGTATTTAGTTCTGGTAATGTTAAATATACTGTTGTTTCGAGTATGTCATCCGGTAGTTGTGACAAGTCACGGGCAGGCGGCAGAAACTGCATCTGCTGTGAATCAAACCAAGTACCATCCTGAAATGATACTGCACAATCCGATAATTTAAGCTTTTTCAGAGTGAGACTATTAGTGTCTATTTCCATACGCATTACGCCCCATGGCATAATTCGCGTACACTGCATTATGCTAAAGGCATTTGCCTGTTGCAGTAATTCCTGTTGCTGGAAAATTTGTGGCAGCAGTAAGGTACCTTCGTACCAAATCGGATTGATGATTTTCAACTTACAACCTGTTCTAAATTAGATAGATTATTCACATTTAGCTAATGATTGTTTGGATAACAATCGAGCACCACAGCTGGTTTTCATGTTTTCGAGAACCATAAGACGCCCCTTTACTGTTAGCTTGGGATCACCTTCTACAATGTAATGAGTACCACTACATTTCGGACAACTAACTTTATCGCCTTTACGTGCTACCGGTCTTCCTTCAATTTTTGCGATAGGATCACCTTCAAGTACTACCCCACCATGTGTAGTGGCATCTCCCTTACAAATAATAGCGCGTGACATTTAGCAATCCTTTATGGTTATCTACCGATAGGGAACTATCGGTAGATTTTTCGCTTATACCGGATTATTTTTTAGCTTTTGGCATTTGAGATACTAATGAAAGATTAATATCCATACCTTCAATCTGGAAGTGCGGAATGACAAATAGTTTAATTTTGAAGAAACCCGGATTATCTTCAATATCTTCTACTACCACTTTTGCCTGACGTAACGGATGTGAAGCCTGCAGCTCATCACTTGGATCAGTCATTTCTGTAACCAGATTCTGTATCCAGTTATTCATTTCCACTTCCAGAACACGCCGGTCTTTTGTCATACCGATATTTTCGCGCTGAATCAGTTTCAGATAATGAGCCAGACGTGACAGCAGGAAAATATAAGGAAGACGTGAATTGATACGGCTATTGGCTGTCGCCTCTTTAGTATCGTACAGGGCTGGTTTTTGTGTTGAATTTGCAGAGAAGAAACATGCAAAATCATGATTTTTGTAGAACGATAATGGCACAAAACCCAGATTGGCAAATTCAAATTCCCGTGTTTCAGGAATTAATACTTCCGTCGGAATTTTCATTTGTGCGCCGGAACCCAGATCATATAAATGAATCGGCAGATTTTCAATCAGTCCGCCGGCCTGCGGGCCACGAATCTGAACACACCAGCCATTTTTAATAAAGCTTCTTACCATGTTGGCTGCAAATGCAAAGGTGGCATTAGCCCACAAATAACGATTGTGATCAGGGCCTTTAACTTCTTCACTATAATTAAAACTGCGTACCGGTACTGTTTCACTGCCATAAGGCAAACGTGCCAGAAAGCGCGGTAAAGTAAGACCGATATAGCGGGCATCATCAGTATTACGGAAACTGTTCCATTTGATGTATTCAGCACGGTCAAAGTAGTTGCCGATATCTTTAATTGAGGCAACCTCTTCCATTGTTTCTTTACCAAAGAATTGAGGGCCTACAGAACCAATAAATGGCATATGTGCAGCAGCGGAAACTTTTGAAATATTTCTGAGCAGCTCAATGTCCTGAGGGGAGCGGTCAAATTCATAAGCCGAAATGATTGAGGCAAAAGGCTGTCCGCCCGGAGTGTCATATTCGTTAATGTAAGTATGGCTATACAGACCGCTTTGGATGACTTCCGGTGAGTCTTCAAAATCGCGAATCAGAGCATCTTTTGAAACATCAAGTACATCAATTTTGACATTTTGACGGAAATCGGTACGGTCTACTAAAAATTTCAGACCACGCCATGTACCCTCAATTGCCTGAAATTCAGGATGGTGAAGAATATTGTCTAACTGATTACTGATTAATTTGTCCAGCTTGGCAATATGGAAATCCAGTAAGGATTTATCCAATCTGTCTACAGTTTGGGCACTGTCCTGAATCATTTTCAGGAATACGTTTATCGCTACTGAGATACGTTCATTGGTAGCAGATTCAGATAATGCTGTATTATTGGTGTAATGGTCAAAAGTCGGAGCTGTAGAGACGGTATTCAGATTTATTTTATCAAATAATGATTCATAAACAGACTGTTGAACAGCATTTCCCTTTTTAACGGAACCAGCATTCTGCACATTTTTTTGCATACTTATTTTCCTCTGCGGTATTTATTCTTTAGAAATGATCGGTGAGATTGCTTCAAGTTCTTTGCGCAACTCATCAGAAAGGTTTTTGTCCTGCAGAATTTTTTCCAGTTCTTTGCGTAAAACTGCATTGTCCAGAATATTGGACTTCAAATCTCTCAGCAGATTTCGCATAGCTAGCAACGATTTCAGTTCAGGTACTTGCTGAACAATCTGTTCAGGATGAAAATCTTTCATTGATTTGAATTCAAGATTCACAGGAATTTCGGAATTATCATCAGCCAGAGCATTTGGAACAGACAGTTTTACGGCTGGATTCATTTCAGCAAGCACTGCATCAAAGTTGTTTTTATTAATTGAAACTTTTTCACGTTCTGCCAGCGGAGTATCGCTTTCTTTGAAGCTGAAATCGCCAGCCACTAATAAACGCAAAGGTAATTCAACTTGTTTTTTAGCACCTCCTGTATGTAAATCCAGTTTAATATTGACACGTGCTGGTGGTACTTCGTTCTGAAAACTTTCTGACATGATTACTCCTTGTTGAAATTTGAATACTGATAACAGATCAGAGTCATTACATTACTGCGTTTTGATACGGAATATAAAGCAAAATGAAAATTTTCAATAAATTTTGTTTTAAAAATTTAATAATAATTAAGTTACAACAGCTTTAAATTAATTGGAAGTTAAATTAAATTTTATTCTGCCCATATATACATGTTTTAACTTATTTTGACTTATTTTGGTTACCAAGTAAATAATTTTATAAAATTTAATGCTATATTGATTACAAAAATCATTTCATCTGTCGTTTATTAACCAATTTTTTTCATAAATTTTATCTATGAAAAAAATTTGTTAAATATTAGCCATAATAAATATTAAATTTTTTAAAATTATTGTAAAGATTTATTTTATTGGATATATGTAAATAATTATTTTTTAAATGAAATATAATTTTCAGCTGATAATGTTCTGAACATTTTTTATTCAATTTAACCAAAAAAATATAATTATTTTATTGATCATAAAATAAAATTTTATAGAAAAAAACTATAATCTAATTGTAAATTCATTTTTTTTATTTTTCAAACCAGGTTTCTTTATTCCTATACGGTATATTGCTGCAATTGTTTTAATACACGCCGGCTAAGGATACCTTCAGGCAGACGAAAATCCAGAAGCATACGTGTCAGCCTTATGGCCTCGGTATGCCATTCAGGCTGTTCAGCTAGTGAGCGGTTATTTAATGCATTCAGAGTGTGTCCGTGAACAACAATACCATTTTCCTGCGCTGACATCTGTGCCTGCATCAATAAAACAGGGGCATGTTCGGCACGCAGCCAGTAGCGTTCATGATTAATGATCTCCTTCCCCTGACTATCCTGACTAATATCAGGAGCAATACCTAAAGCACGCAGTAATGACCACTCAAAATAACGCAGTGCAGATAAGTGTTCGCCGTTTGAAATATGTTGTAGTACGGTATGTAGTGCCGCGTGAACATCAGGTAACGGATCCTCCCGGGCTGTTAGTTTTAGTACCAGCTCATTTACATACATGGCACTGAATAACGCCTGATTCTGAGGCTGAGGCCAGCCGCCTATCCATTCTGCCCGGTGCAGAGTTTTCAATTCATTATTCCCATACCAGGATAGCTGTAGCGGCACAAAAGGAACGAGTACACCTCGCAATTCACTTTGCCGGCGCCTCGCACTGCGCGCCAGCATCACTACTCTGCCATAATCCCGGGAAAATACTTCAATTTGCAGACTGCTTTCACTCCATGGACGGGAGGTAAGCAAGAAAGCAGGTTGATGATTGATGCGATTATTAGACATAGCCGTTTTATGTCAGATGTGGATTTTTCAATTATAGCCGGTTATGGCATGCAATTGACCATGTTCAGGAAAAAGCGGATAATTCTATTAACAATATAGACTATATTTTTCAGGCAGCCGGCTATTTTAAAGCCGGCTGCCTGAATGTATTCGAAATAATCAGGAAAGTTTAAATACCCATGAAAGCACCAGAATTATTATTGCCCGCTGGTGGACTGGAGCGGATGCGCACAGCCTTTGATTATGGCGCAGATGCTGTTTATGCCGGCACGCCGCGTTATTCTCTGCGCGCACGTAATAATGAATTTGCATATCTGCCAGTACTGGAACAGGGTATTACTGAAGCACATGCACGCGGAAAGAAATTTTTTCTGGCCAGTAATATTTTGCCACATAACGCAAAATTGAAAACTTACCTGGCCGATATGGAGCCGATTATTGCTATGCAGCCAGACGCGCTGATTATGGCAGATCCGGGTCTTATTATGAAAGTGCGTGAAAAATGGCCGGAAATACCGATTCATTTATCCGTTCAGGCTAATACCACCAATGCATGGGGTGTACAGTTCTGGCAGAGTATCGGCATAGAACGTATTATTCTGTCGCGCGAACTCAGTATTAATGAAATTGCCGAAATCAGGCAGCAATGCCCGGATATTGAGCTGGAAGTATTCGTTCACGGAGCTTTGTGTATTGCCTATTCAGGCCGCTGCCTGCTTTCCGGTTATTTTAATCATCGTGATCCTAATCAGGGTACTTGTACTAATGCTTGCCGCTGGGATTATAAAGTACATAATACGGCTGATAGCGACAGCGGCGATGCTCAATTATTACCCGATTTTGACTTTAATCAGGCGAAAAGTCTCGCTGATAACGCATTATATGGCTTAAATGACCAGCAACGTCACCCGCTGGCAAATAAAGTCTATCTGATTGAAGAAGCAAACCGGCCTGGTGATATGATGCCCATAATGGAAGATGAGCATGGCACCTATATCATGAATTCCAAAGACTTACGCGCGGTAGAACAAGTCGCTAAACTGGCAGAAATCGGTGTAGATTCTTTAAAAGTAGAAGGACGGACTAAATCAGTCTATTACGTAGCGCGGGCAGCACAGGTATACCGGCGTGCTATTGATGATGCAGTTGCAGGTAAACCTTTTGATTATAGCCTACTGGCAGAACTCGAAGGATTAGCCAACCGGGGTTATACCACTGGTTTTCTGGAACGGCATCAGACACAAGAGTACCAGAATTACCTTTCCGGACATTCTTTATCAAAACAAAGTCAGTATGTAGGCAAAGTTACGGCTGTTGATTCTGAAGGATGGGCAACCATTGAGGTAAAAAATAAATTCAGCCTTGGTGACCAGCTGGAAATTATTCATCCGGGCGGTAATCAGATTATCCGCCTTGAAGCAATGACTCGTAAGGGCTATCCGGTAGAAGTGGCTTCCGGAAACGGAATTGAAGTAAAAATTCCACAAATGCTTGGCAAAGATAATGCACTGATTGCACGCATTATTCCCTAGGCAGAAGCTAATTAAATTAGCTGCTGAAAAAGCCATAGTGATATTACACTATGGCTTTTTTATTATCCGTTTCTATATTTGTGTAATTTACAGCCAGCCTTGTAAATGCTGCTTCACAAGCGGAGCCAGTATTTCAACCCATTCATGCTCACTATTCATACAGGGAATGTACTGAAACTGTTTTCCGCCATGCGCCAGAAAGTCTGCTTTACCACGAATATTGATTTCTTCAAGTGTTTCCAGACAATCGGTAACAAAACCCGGACATATGACATCAAGTCTGCTGATTCCGGCCTGAGGAAGCTGGATAAGCAAATCCTGAGTACTTGGTCCGACCCAGGGTGCATAGCCAAAGCGGCTCTGAAATGCCAGCCGGTATTCATCTGCTTGCAGACCAAGTTCTTCTGTGAGTAAACGGGTCGTGGTTTTACAATGCTCAACATAACTATCGCCAGCCTGATGCTGAGCCTCTGGTATACCATGAAAGCTTATTAATAAACATTGCCCTCTGCCATGCTTTTGCCAGTATGTCTGAATATGTCTGGCCAGTGTTTTTATATAATTGTTATCTGCATAAAAACCGGTGATACTTCGTACTGCCATTTGTACACGCTGCTTAAGCATCACCCGCCATACCTGATCCAGTGCAGCACCACTACTGGAACCCGCATATTGCGGATACAACGGCAACACCAGCAAATTCTGCACACCAAGCTGTTTCATTTCCTGCATAACATCAATTACGCTGGGCTGTCCGTAGGTCATAGCAAAACGGGTAATAACACCGTCTGGCATAGCACTGGCTAAAGAAGCACTAAGTAGTTGTGTTCCGATTAATAAAGGAGAACCAGCCTCCTGCCAGATGGTGCTGTACGCGTGGGCACTTTTACGCCCGCGAACAGGCAAAATAATCCCGCGTAATATTAACTGCCATAAAAAACGCGGTAATTCGACTACACGCTGGTCGGATAAAAATTCGCGTAAATACGGGCGTACAGCCTGAGGTTCAGGTGCAGCAGGTGTACCGAGATTCAGCAATAAAACACCAATTGCCGGTTTAGAAGTTTTTGGTTCAGAAAGAAAAATTTTTGACATAATATTTGGCAGCAATCAATTATCAGTCAATCAGATAAAAGTACTGCGAGTATAGCCTATATCTTCTGCTTGTTAGCAATTTCACCAGTTATATACTTTACTGACATCAGGCATTACCTCTGCAACAGACCTGATGCAGCGATTATCTGTGCTTAACCTAATCCCCTGCTCACCCTGATAAAACTACTTTAGTTTACAAAATACTGGTAAATCTTTATTTATCCCAAAGCGCCTGAAAGTCTTTTACTACTTTTTCAGGATCAGCTGATTCAGTAACAGCACGAACTACAGCCAGAGAGCTTACGCCGGTAGCCAGTACATCGCGTGCATTATTTAAATCAATTCCACCAATAGCAACTGTAGGTGTATTTCCGGCTTGAATCACGTATTGCTTTAATTTGTCCAATCCCTGAGGTTCAGTAGGCATAGTTTTGGTTGTAGTAGGAAAAATTGCCCCGCAGGCTACATAGCTTGGTTTAACTGCTAATGCTTTACTCAGTTCTGCTGGCGAATGTGTACTTACCCCCAGCCTTAACTCTGAACTCTGAATCATTACTAAATCAGCACTGTCCAGATCTTCCTGTCCGAGATGCACCCCATACGCACCGCAATCTACAGCTTCCCACCAGAAATCATTGATAAATAGTTGTGTAGGTGTATCTTTTGCATAAGCGACACTGCGTTGAATTTCACGGTACAATGCTGAACCAATCAGAGTTTTATTACGCAGCTGCACAGTATTGGCCCCTGCATCGACCATCCGTGCTACCCAATCCGCAGTAGGAACAACAGCATAGAATTTCAGCGGAGCAACTATAGGTAAAAACGAATTTGCATACATAAAATATTCCTTTTGAAATAAAAATCTTTATAATGATAGTTTTTTCACGCAGCACTGCATACACACAATAATGTTTGCAGATGTCTGTACTGAATTTTCCACTTTTACAAATATATTATGGCCTCAGACGCATCCTCTGTTCGCTCTCCCCTGATCACCCGGGTTAATTATACTTTTGCTGCATTATTATTCGGCACAATTGCATACTTTATTTATTGGGGGCTTGGATATACCAACCATCATTCTCCATTATTATTTGTTATTGCCACTCTGTTTGGCGCCTTCATGGCATTTAACATCGGTGGCAATGACGTTGCCAACTCCTTTGGTACCAGTGTAGGCGCCGGAACCCTTACAATACCGCAGGCATTGGGTATAGCGGCTGTTTTTGAGGTTTCTGGTGCGGTTATTGCCGGCGGCGAAGTAACAAAAACAATTCGTCACGGCATTATAGACCTTGGTGCCATGCATTTAACACCTTCACAATGCATTAATGTCATGCTGGCAGCATTACTGGCAGCGGCAATCTGGTTGTTAATTGCTTCCAAAAAAGGTTTACCGGTTTCAACAACACACTCGCTGATAGGTGGACTGGTGGGTGGCGGATTATGTCTAGGATATCTGATAACCGGTAATGGCAGCGCTTTAGATTTAATCCAATGGAACAAAATGGCAGAAATTGGTCTGTCCTGGATTATCTCACCTGTTTTAGGAGGTGCATTTTCTTATATCCTGTTCAGCCAGATAAAAAAGCATGTACTGGACTACAACGACCGAATGGTTATAGCACTGAAAGAAATTAAGCAGGAAAAAAAAGCATATAAAGAAAAACACAAAATCTGGTTTGAAAAACTAAGTGAAACCGAAAAAATTCGCATTTCCTCTGCTATAGCCCGTGACGCCGAAAATTATAGTGATCCTGATTATAGCGTCGAAGAGCTGGAATCAGATTACTATAAAGGCCTGGCAGATATCGAAAGCCGTAAAAATAACATCGACGCATTTAAGGCACTGCATAGCTGGGTACCCTTAATTTCGGCCTGTGGCGGCATGATGATTACCGCTATGATGTTATTTAAAGGGCTGACTAATCTGCATCTTGGTTTATCTGTGATTACCAATTTCCTCTTAATCATCATGATTGGCGCGCTAATCTGGATGGCCACATTTATTTACGCCAAAACCTTAAGGCGCAAAGATTTAAGCAAATCAACCTTTCTGATGTTCAGCTGGATGCAAGTATTTACGGCTGCCGGCTTTGCTTTTAGTCACGGCGCTAATGATATTTCCAATGCAGTTGGCCCATTTGCCGCCATTATGGATATTATCCGTACCGGTGATATAGGTATAGATGCCAATGCCATGATTCCGGCACCAGTGATGATAACATTTGGTGTGGCACTGATTGTTGGATTATGGTTTATTGGCAAAGAAGTCATCCAGACTGTTGGTACCAATCTGGCCAAAATGCACCCTGCTTCTGGCTTCACAGCAGAGCTTTCCTCTGCAGCTATTGTGATGCTAGCTACACTGATGGGGCTGCCGGTATCCAGTACACATATTCTGGTTGGTGCTGTTCTGGGTATAGGACTAGTTAATCGTAATGCCAACTGGAAATTGATGAAACCAATTGCACTGGCCTGGGTAATTACCCTGCCCTCTGCTGCAGTTTTATCTGTATTGATATTTTTGGGACTCAATTCATTTTTTTAAATTAACAATTATCATAATGAAACCGGATAAATATGCTTATCCGGTTTCATTATGATTAAAGCGATTGTCTAAAGTAAATTTTCAAAGATTTTATAAAATAAATTTAACTCTGATTTGAATGACACTACAAATAGTCGTTATTAAATTTCTTTTAATACTTTTTTTCCAGATTTCTTAAATTTACAAAGTAATTTTAAAATCAAATTAAATTTTTTAACTTAATCACCGGCTGTTTTTTATTCAACCATTTAAGCTAAAATGATGACTTTTGTTAGAAACTCAGCATAAACTGGTCGTTGCCAATGAATAACCTGCTTAAAAAATTTTATATAGATCCCTTTTTGCTGGCAATGCTGACTATTGTAGGTACAGCTACTGTTTTGCCTTGTCAGGGCAGCACAAAAACATTCTTTAGCTATCTGACCACAGTTGCCATTGCCTTACTATTTTTTATGCATGGTGCAAAGCTGTCACGGCAGGCGATTACAGAAGGTATCAGACACTGGCGATTACATTTAGTCGTATTTTGCAGCACATTTATTTTATTTCCGCTAATCGGTTTAGGTTTGCGTATTCTGGTTCCCCACTGGCTCTCTCCCGAACTGTATCTGGGCTTTCTGTATTTGTGCGCATTACCGGCTACAGTACAGTCCGCAATTGCTTTTACTTCTGTTGCCGGCGGAAATGTTGCAGCAGCAGTATGCAGTGCATCTGCTTCCAGTATTCTGGGCGTTTTCCTGTCACCTGTACTGGTTGGTCTAATGATGCCCACTAGTGGCAACAGCGTGGACACAACAGCTGCTATCGAATCGATTTTATTACAGCTAATGCTGCCGTTTGTTTTAGGCCATCTGGCCAGACCATTAATTGCAAATTGGATTCATAAACATAAAGTATGGATAAACCGTACTGACCGGGGCTCGATTCTTTTAGTCGTTTATGTAGCATTCAGTGATGCTGTTGTTGAAGGACTATGGCACAAAGTTAATCTAGGCTCAATTGGTATGATTGTGATTCTGAGTCTGTTGATTCTGTTTCTGGTTATCAGCATTAATACACTGGTTGCCCGTTCATTGGGCTTTAACCGTGCTGATGAAATTACTATTGTCTTTTGCGGCTCTAAGAAAAGTCTGGCAAATGGCGTACCCATGGCCAATGTACTCTTTCCTGCCAGCATAGTAGGCATTATGCTATTACCACTGATGATTTTTCATCAGTTACAACTAATGATCTGTGCAGTACTGGCGCAACGCTATGCACGTTTGAATAAAACGGAATAGATTACCTTCGAGTGTAGGTTTTATTTCTAATAAAGCTTGCTATTTGTTTTTTATAATATCTGCATCATAGTGCCAGAAATAAGATTTGCTGGCACTTAATCTATTTGCATCAAATCACTCAATAATGCTGCAAATATCGTATTTACTTGATTTTGATACAATGGCATAAATCAAAAATATAGATATACTATAAGCTGAAACAATTAGGTTTAAAAGTAGCTGCTGTGAATAGACTGGTAGTCACGAGTTAGGGATAAAATTATTGTAACTAATTGATTTATTTTATCTTATGGTGCCAGTAATAGGAATCGAACCTACGACCTTCGCGTTACGAGTGCGCTGCTCTACCAACTGAGCTATACTGGCTTCCGATTAAGAATACTCTGAATGGCACGCAGTATAGCATAATCGCTCTATACTCACCATTGCTATCCAATTTTATTTATTTGTTAATATAATAGTTTTGACCATAAATATAATATCTGTTTAATTGAGCCCCAAGTTATTTCTGCGCTTTATACCTGAAATTTTTAATGGGGCTTTTAATAATTGAATTGAATATTAAAAATATTCAGATTTTATCTAAAATAATTTATATTTTATTTTCTTCTTCGAGATTAATTTTTGTATCTCAATAAATTAATAAAAGATTTAAAAATTGATATTAGCCGCATTTCGGTCAAACCACATAATCAATTATCTTCTCTCAGATTTATTTTTAATCAGATATTTATAAAAAAATTTTAATAATCAATGTTCATTCAATATTAGATTTTTCCAATTCAGTCTGAATAATAAACTTCGTTCTAAAAATTTAATCAAAATTTTTGAATCCATTCTGTATATTTAGCACTCTATACAGATATGTTGATAAAAATAGATATTTATTCAGGCTTATTCAGCATTAATTTTAAGCAGGATACAGTGGATAAAAAATGAAACAAAACAGAGAGCAACTCATTAAATGTGCCTGTCTGGGTGATGCACATGCACTTAATCAGTTATTGTTCGTATGTCAACCTGACATCAGAAGATTTGCCAGACGAACTTGTTCCACAACAGAAGATGTTGAAGATGCTGTGCAATTCACATTATGGCAGTTACATAAAAAAATCGGTACGCTGAAAACTATCTCTTCTTTTACAAGTTGGTTATTTCGAATTATAGAACGAGAATGTTATCGTTTATTTAAAGTCAGACAATCCAAAAACATTGAAGCCCGGGCAGATATTGATAAGCTGTCTGCATCTTCTACAGATATCGATCTTAAAATAGATCTAACTAATGCAATTATTTCTTTACCTTTGATTTACCGGCAGGTGTTGATTTTGCGAGATATTCAGGAGTACTCCACGCCGGAAATTGCTGAAAAGCTTGGCATCACAGTTGTGGCAGTTAAAAGTCGCTTACACCGTGCCAGATTAATGGTAAAAGAAAAAATTAATTTATAAAAATTTAAATTCAATAATTTATAGACAACATAATAGCTTTGTTCTTTTCGCAGAGAATTTATCAGGAATGTTAGTTTTAAATTTAAACTGGGAGATAAAATGACTAATCAATATCAATCAAGCAATGATTTTAAATACACTGCTGCATTATTAAAATATGCACCCGAAGAAACACAGGCATTTATAGATTTTGACCATAAAACCATCAAACGCAGAGAAGGAAATATTCCGATAAAAACAAGAGAGTTAATTGCTTTAGCCGTAGCACTCACTACACAATGCGCATATTGTATTGATGTTCATATTAAAGGAGCAAAACAAGCAGGAGTAAGTGAAGAAGAATTAGCAGAATTAATTTCAATTTCAGCTTCTGTAAAAGCAGGCGCAACCATGGCACATGGTTTGCTGGCAATGCGTTTATTTGAGCAATAAAATAGTTGATTCAGTAAAACAGTAATAAATACTTATGTATATACCTTGTAGGAGCAGCTATTTAAATTTTCTGGATTTCTAACTGGCATATAAAACTGAGTACACTCGAATGGCTAGTGTACTCAATAACATTATCTATATTACATCTAAGCAAGGCCTGATTTAGCGCTGTTTTTTCTTAAAATTATTCATAACCTGTGTCAGATTATGCTGCAGTACATCCTCTACTGCTCCGGGTACTTCGGCCATTAATTCACGCTGTAATGTGGTTACCAAACCGGCTGTATGCTTTTGTACTGCAACACGAACCATACCTGCTAATACATCAGTAAGATGCGGACGTAATTTTTCAGTTAACTGTTGCAGTAAAGCCTGCTCGGAAATACAGGTTACTGCCCTGTTAGCTGTACCACGCGGTTCTATGACATGCATATGTACATGAATGATTGGCTGTTCATTATCGCTGGTAGCAGAAAGCTCATCTTCTGTTTTCTGCCGGCTTACTTCTGTTGGTATAACAGTAGACTGTTTGCCTTTTAGCTGGATAGTACAGTTTGAAGGCAGATTTTCATCAACAGGAGCGCTTTGTAAACAGTTTTGTGCAGCCAGCCAGTCTTCCTGAATAAGCAAGGCTGTATCATTTAATGCAGATTCCTGCTTTTGCGCTTCTAGTGTACTTTGCTGCTGCCATTGTTTCAGATAAGCCCGATAAACTCGCTCACGCTGTACTGGATCAAGTAAAACTTCAGCAGGCTGGGATGTGGATACCGTTTTCGGCTCTGGCTCAGTTTGTCTATTACGATTTTTTATCGTATTGGTAACTATCGGAGGCACATTGAAATCATGCGAACGTCTTCTGGTTTTAGGTATAGATAACGGCGGTGCATCTGATATAACTTCTTCCTGACGGTTTGACCGGCTATCTTGCTTTTTTTTGTGCTGGCGCAACTGCTCAAGACTGCGCTCCCATTCGGGCATAGTCTCTGTAGTCATTTTTGCAGAGCTGACAGTTGAATTAGCGACAGATTGCTGTTCAGGCAGATCATCACTCAAAGTAAAAACAAATTGGTTTTGTTGTTCATACTGATTTTTCACCATGCCCCCACTTCTGATCAGTCCGGTATATTTTAACTGGCTATGCATATTTTTATGTAAGCCATATCTGAGTAATTATAGCAACTTTTATAGGTTAAAATGCTAAAATAAACTACATAGTGTTCAATTAAATTAGGAATAACACATGAGTACCATTGAACAGCGAATAGAGTTTCTGGAAGAAAGCAACGAGGCTCTGATTATGCAAAACCGGGTGCTGGCCACCGCAATTAAAGGTCTGCTGCGTGCGCTGCCTGCAGACATAGCTGAGTTGGCTACTGAGTCCATACGCACGGCTTTTGATAATGAAATTGCGGAATTACAGTATGAGGAAAATCCGCAAGTAGAATTATTTCACGATGCCACTTATGCATTTTTTCACGAACGTGAACATTAAACCTAAACAGGCTGGCAATAGTATAATTGCCAGCCTGTTTAATTAAATAGATTCAGTTAAAATAAATTATTATTTTCTTACATCTCTGCATAATTGGGTCCGCTTCCACCCTCAGGACAAACCCAGTTAATATTCTGCTCAGGGTCTTTAATATCACAGGTTTTACAGTGCACGCAGTTTTGCGCATTAATCTGTAAATGCGGTTCACCGGCCTGATCTACAATTTCATAAACACCAGCCGGACAATAGCGTGTTTCCGGACTGCCATATTCACGATAATTGACAGATATCGCCAGCTCAGGATTATTCAATTTTAAATGTACGGGCTGATTCTCATCATGGCTGATACTGGCAAGATAAACACTACTCGTACGGTCAAAGGTTAATTTACCATCCGCCTTGGGATAATCAATAGGCCGGCATTCTTGTGCTTTTCGTAAAGATGCATAATCCGGACTTTGATGACGTAGCGTCCACGGTGCCTTACCTCTGAAAATATATTCTTCAAGTCCGCTATAGGCCAGACCGCCAAACAGCCCCCATTTAAATGATGGCCGGATGTTTCGTACTTTATGTAACTCATGATACAGCCAGCTGTTTCGAAACACTTCACTATATTTCACTGCTTCAGTATTACTATCATCACTGACATGTTCCTCTTTTAATACCTCAGCAATAGCTTCTGCTGCCAGCATACCTGACTTCATTGCCGCATGAATGCCTTTGATTCGGGGAACATTCAGAAAACCGGCAGTATCTCCGACAAGCACGCCACCCGGAAAAGTCAGTTTGGGCAAACTTTGCAACCCACCTTCGCTTAATGCACGGGCCCCATAAGCAATACGGGTACCACCCTCAAGCACCTCCCGGATAGCCGGATGGGTTTTATAGCGCTGCATTTCAGAAAATGGTGACATATACGGATTCTGATAATCCAGTCCGACCACAAACCCGACAGCAACTTTGTTATCATTTAGGTGATAAAGAAACGCACCACCATAAGTTTTCCGGTCTAGCGGCCAGCCAATTGAATGAATGACTGTGCCTGGTTTGGATTTTTCCGGGGCAATAGACCACAATTCTTTGATACCAATTCCATAAGTCTGACTCTGACAATCTTTATCCAGCTGAAACTGCCGGATTAAAGTTTTGGTAAGCGAGCCCCGACATCCTTCTGCAAATATGGTCTGTTTTGCCAGTAACGCCATACCCTGCTGATAATTACTTCCCGGTTGTCCGTCTTTATTCAGTCCCATATCACCGGTAGCAATTCCGCGTACGGAACCATCAGGATGATAAAGAACTTCTGCAGCTGCAAAACCAGGATAAATCTCTACCCCCATTTCCTCAGCCTGCTGTGCCAGCCAGCGACAAAACAACCCCAGACTAATAATATAATTACCATGATTATTAAAGCTGGACGGAGTAAGTAAACGATAAGCTTTTTTTTCAGTCAGAAACAGCAGCCGGTCTTCTTTAACTGCACAGGTTAAAGGTGCGCCTTTTTCTAGCCAGTTTTCAATCAGTTCAGATAATGAACGCGGGTCAATGACGGCTCCCGAAAGAATATGCGCCCCCACTTCAGAACCTTTATCGACAATGCATACACTAATGTCACGTTGCTCTTTAGCTGCAAGTTGCTTTAATCGTATGGAAGCAGCTAATCCAGACGGTCCGGCACCAACAATCACTACATCATAATGCATGCTTTCACGTTCTATGGATTCTGTCATGGTCGATTTCCTGCATTGAAACAATGATAACTAAATCTACGGCAGACATAAACAATATACATATACCGTATAATAAAAACTGGCATTATATCGAACAATGACTAGATATATCGACTACACTGATTAACGAATTTATATCTTAATTTAGTAATCAAACAGACAAAATATTATATATAGAATTAATTTCGAACCCATTTGATCAAATAATAAATATTGACGAAAGCAGGTAAATTAAACTTACCCGTAATTACCTCTAACTTAATAAAAGTATTTAACGTAAATTTTGTTTATTTGAAAACCGTTTTTCACTCTACTTAAAAAGTTCAAACGACTTACATCTTTACTACCAATTAATACTTCACAATAAAAACTGTAAAAACTATAAATATAACAGCAAGAAATTAATCAGCCCTTCAAGCCTTCAAGAAAGAATCAAAATATATCTGTTATCAGATATGCTTTTCAACAATCTATGTAAATTATCCATCGTAGAATTACAGTCACAACGATATTAATAATTTATATTTAAATAAAAAAATATAAATATTATATAGTTATGTATAAATTAAACCCATCAGTAAAATATAGCTGATTTTTTCTATTGCTTTTCATCAAATATCACCACTGTTAGTAAACGCTAATCAGATATTGAGTATATAAAACAACAAACATGTAAATTTGTTGTAAAAAAGCAACTGTCTCGATTACTAATAATTTAAGCACATAATTACTTTTTAATAACAATATTGTTGCTTAATATTTATTTTTATTAAAATTTATCAATACTTTATATTTTAAATTACAACACCTTTCCATGGGCGCGGGTAGAAGTAAATACACTATCAATCCATGTTTTCAACTATATACATGTATCAAAGAAACTACTTATTTAACGAAAATACACACTTGGCTGATTGCATTAGTTTGCAAGGCGGGGCATAATTCGCTTTGCACAAGTTATGCGCACTATAGCTATTTATTGACGAATGATATAGTGTGCAAAAACTGGATTTCCATCACTAAAGTAATACTTTTTGATACAAGTTAAGGTACATAATCATGAAAAAATCTTTATTAGTTGCTGCAGCTCTGATGTCTTTGTTCTTGGCTGCCTGCAATGATAAAAATGAAACTCCGGCTGCATCTGCTGCATCTGAAGTTTCTGCTCCTGCTACAGCTTCTGAAGCAGCTCCGGCTTCTGAACCAGCTCCAGCTCAGGCTTCTGAAGTTTCTGCTCCTGCTGTAGCTTCTGAAGCTTCTGCTGCTTCTAACTAAGCACAAGAAATCAAAAAAGCCAGACTGGAAAGTCTGGCTTTTTTGTTGCTTAATCGTATCGAGTAATATAATAAAATTATTCAAGCAACCTGTATTGATTAAAATTTTTTTACAGTTTGCCTCTGAAACTCATCATCAAATATAACAACTGTTCAAATAAACAGAAAAATAATACAGTTCGTACACTCCAGAGAGGTTTTTCAGTTTCTGTACTGCGTAAAAATAGCAGAAGCATTATTATCCACTGACTTCCTATCCAGAAAACCGGTTGCCAGACAAACATCTGGAATAAAGTGACCAGTAATGGAATTTGCAGGATAACATTTTTCACTAAGCATAATACCAAAACCAAACAAACAACCAAGGCACTAAACTGCAACCAGCCACCATACAGCAACGCAGTTAAATATGCACTTTGTTTCAGCTGATCGCGCCGATGCAGAGCAAAACATGAACCGAGTAAGATATACACTGGCATCAAATACAGATTTAGTGGCTTAAATAAATCAGCAATACCCGGTAATATCAGGCTACTCATTGCGGCCAGAATTATCCAGAGTACCAGTGAAACAACCAGCCAGCCATAAATACGGTATTTATAGCATTGCCAGATAAATACTCCTGTATATACCAATACAACTGCATAACTGATTAGCGTACCCATTAACGCACCAGTTTCAGCAAACGTGCAAGCACAGCCGCCATATTATCAGCTATAGCTGCGACCCATTCAGTAGACATATCAGGGGAAAAATGTGCTTCATCTTCATGCCCAATTACCAGAATAGCCAGCGTCTGTTCTTTCCAGCGTAAAGGTAATTGCAAAAAGCTTTCCAGTCGCGGTTGTTCAGGCAATAATTCCAGTAAAGCAGCAACCGGTAAAGCGCCACAAGCAGGGGCAGTTAATTTTTTACCAATAACCTTAAATTTCTCATTCACATGTAAATTTACAGGTACACGAACATTTTTAGGAATATCCGCAGTGATGATTAGTGCATGATAAGGTAAAGTAAATTCATTGTTTAATCCATCGCTGATTGCCCGCTGCCATTGTGCCAGAGTATTGACGATAAGCAGACGCTGAGTAAACGCCATAAATTTGGCCATTAATGTATGGTTAGCATCAGCATCGCCCAGCATTTGAATAAGCTGTGAGGCCATTTTTTCAGTTTTTTGCTGCATTACCTGCATTTTGCCCTGTTGAAATGACAATATTTTGCTTTCAATCGGGCGCAGATTAAATTCAGCGGCATGTTCGTATAACCACTGTGGCTGTGCATGTAAAAATTTTAGTACTTCAGCTTCCTTAATACTCATAAGTAATTTATCTCTCCTTCAAATACAGTCTCTGCCGGTCCGGTCATCCAGACATGCGCATCAGGTTTCTGCTGCCAGCTTATTGATAGCTGCCCGCCAGGTAAATTCACTTGTACCGGTTTATCATCACCCAGTAAGCCCAGACTGATTCCGGCCACAACCGCAGCACAGGCACCGGTACCGCATGCCTGTGTTTCTCCGACACCTCGTTCAAACACACGCAAATAAATCTCTCGTGGCGCTTTTATCTGCATAAATCCGACATTAACCCGCTGAGGAAACTGTCTGTGACTTTCAATGGCTGCACCAAGCCGGTGCACGGGCGCATGATTAATATCTTCTACAACCACCACTGCATGCGGATTACCCATATTGATACAGGTCACACTAACGGTATCAGCTCCGACAACCAGTTCATGGCTGATACTCTTGGCATCATTTTCATCAACAGCCGCAAACGGAATCTGTTCCGGTGCAAACAGCGGTATACCCATATCCACTGTTACCAGCCCATCTTCATTCAATCGCGGCACAATTATTCCGCCGGCAGTTTCTACCACAATCTGTTTTTTACTGGTTAATCCTTTATCATAAACAAAACGGGCAAAGCAGCGTGCACCGTTACCACATTGCTCTACTTCGGAGCCATCTGCATTAAAAATACGATAACGAAAATCAGCATTCGGTGTCTGCGGTGCCTCAATCAGCAGAAGCTGATCAAATCCCACCCCTGTATGGCGCTGAGCCCATGCAGCGATTGGTGCTGTATCCGGATAAAATTTCTGGCTAATTCCGTCTATCACCATGAAATCATTACCCAAACCATGCATTTTAGTAAATTTTAGTTTAGTCATATGCCATTCAGTCTGTCATCACAACTGGTTTAAGCAGCTATGATACCGATTTATCACCGTAACGATAAGTTCTGCACTGAACTAATTAGCAAATATCTTTATCCGGAAAAAATACAATTATCTTGAAAACAGGCGTTACTGATCACTAAATCAGCTATTTTATTTACAATTAACCTGAATAGCCCGATTATTTTGCCGGCAAGAGAAAATAGCAGCAAAAGATTTTGTCAATTTATCAAACAGAACCTATTCAGATAAATAAATCTGTTTATATAAATTATGCAGAAAAACTGATTATTTTATTTGTTTACTGAAATAATCAATAAAAACTTGTAGTTTTGCCGAATTTTTATTGCTTTGCGGATAAAGAAAACAAAACTCCCATTGATTATCCTGAGAACATTCCGGTAATATTTCGACCAGCTTGCCGGATTGTAACTCTTCCTGAACAGCAAATCGAAAAAGCTGAACAATACCATTGCCATTAATGGCCAGAAATTTTGTTGCCAGCATACTGTCAAATACGTGTATCTGATCAGTTCCATTACTGTGTGCTGTGCTTTTATCTATATATTTCCATGAAAATTTTTTATTATTCTGGCTGATACTGAAATTGATACACTTATGATTTTGAATATCAGCCGGTTCATATATTATATTATTCTCAGACAAATATTCAGGACTGGCAAACAAACCGGATGTGGCACAATATAATTTCCTTTTAACTAAAAATGGTTCCAGTCTGGTATCCGGCTGAATCAGTCTTACAGCAATATCATAAGTTTCCGTTACAAAGTCAATATTGCGGTTTGTTACATGAAAGTCAAGCTTAAGCTGCGGATACTGTGCACAAAAGCATTTTACATAGGGTATTATTTTATAATTAAAAAAAGTTTCCGGAACGCTTATTTTCAATTTACCGGAAATTGCCTCTTTGTTTACTTTCAGTGCCTTTTCGGTACTGATTAATGACTCCAGAACTTCAGTACATTTTGTATAATAAATTCGTCCTTCTGGCGTTAATTTTGTTTTACGAGTATTGCGACTAAATAATTCAACCCCTATTCTTTCCTCAAGACGCTTAATTGAACGACTGACTGCTGCCGGTGTAATATTCAGATATTGTGCAGCTGTAGAAAAATTTTCATTTTCAGCAGCCGTCAAAAACAATTCAAGACTAGCTATATGCATGCTTTTTAAACGTTTTTTCATTCTGATAATGCTTTAAATCATTTGAATCTAATCATTAGTCTGTTGATTATTTCGCATAAAAATATTATTTAGCACCAACGCGACCAAAGTTATAGCCATACCGCACATTTCCACTACAGAAATTTTATGCCCCTGAAAAATTCCGATAACAGACGAAATAACCGGTACCAGATTAACAAACAAAATACCATTAACTGCACCCAGACCTTTAATACCGGCATTCCAGCTAATGATAACCAGCGCAGTGATAATCAGTATAAAAATATCCAGCCTGCTTGCTAATATGGCTTTCATTTCCGGCCTGCCGGCATATCCCAGCAAAGTCGCAATCATAGTTATTGCTATGATGGTTAACATCCCTAATGAGGAGCTCAGAGCGGTTATACGCAATGCACTCCAATCATATTTTGAAATCATCGTATTGGCAAAATAAGTATATATTACCCAGCAAACAGTTGCTGTGAGTAATAATATGTCGCCGATAAAACTTGATGAGGCAAGTAAATGGCTAAAATTTCCATCGGTAATAACCAGAACAATACCAGTAAAAGCCAATAGCATGCAGATGATTGTGCGAAAATCCGGCAAAATGCGATGAATTATTGAAAATAAAATCAGGGATAATAAAGGCATTAAAGCCAGAATAATCGTTGCATGTTCGGCTGATGAGAATCCTATACCGATAAATGTAAAAAAATTCAATCCGGCAAAACCGATACTACCGAAAAACCAAAGCTGCAAAGTTTTATTTTCTGTTCGAAAACTCTGTTTTCCTTCCTGAATAATCAATACCAGACTAACCAGCAGGGCACCAGGCACATAGCGAATACAGGTAAGATAATAACCATCAATACCAGAAGAAACAGCATGTTTTGAGGCAGGATACATAATTCCCCAGCCTGCAACCGTGATTAATAAATACAAGATACTTTTATAATTTTGCAGCTGACTGACTTTCATATCATTAAACCTGATTCAGTATTAAATTTTTTATTTTTATAGCAGTTCTCAGGTAAAAGTGCATTACAGCAGCCGTAAGAACAGTTATTACATCAGGTAATAACTGTTATTAAATACAGATATCTCAACCAGAAGCATTTGTAAGAATTTTATTTATATTATTTATAAATGCATAACCGGAGGCTGAACTAGCATCAGAACAACAGGCAAAGTAATTAAACTTAAAACCGTGCTGATAAAGGTAGCTGTAGATACAAGCTGTGGTCTGGTATTGAACTGGACAGCCAGTAATGTAGTGTTAGCCGCGGTAGGCATTGCCGCCAGCACTATAAGCACTTTTTTAGCCATTAGATCTATTGGCATAAAATATACAAGCAGCATTGCCCACAGAGGTGAAATCAGTAATCGGATAACCAGCGCAAAACTGATTTTGGCTGCTTCAATCTGCCTGATATGCAATGTAGCCAGCTGCATGCCCAGAATCAGCATAATTACCGGAATAGATGAATCCCCGATCATGCCCACTGCCAGCATAATTTCCTTACTTAAAGGAATATGCAGTAATTGAAATATTAATCCGAACAATGCGCCATAAATAATCGGCATTCGTAAGACTTTTTTCAGTACGGTATTCTGGCTAATACCATCAACATCGCTACTGCCTTTAGCAGCATAATAAGTGCCGATGGTGCTCATAATAAATTGCTGTAATACCATCAGAATAACAGCAATATCAAAACCGGCACTACCAAAAAATACCAGAATTACCGGAGTGCCATAATTACCGTTATTCATAAAGCATGAAGCCAGAATCAGAGCACAATTATCCTGATTTTTATAATGACAAAATGCCGACCAGAGATAAACCAGTATAATCAGCCCGACACACAATGCCAGAACATAGAAAGCATAATAAACATAAGCACTGGTTAACGGGTGATTATAGAAAGTTTTGAAAGCCAGAAAGGGAGACAGAATATACAAAGACATTTTTGATAAACCGGCAATATCAAATTTCAATGTCTTCTGAGCGATAAAACCAGTGACGAAAATACCAAACACCGGTAATAAAATCAGCAAGAAATGCATTGTCTGCCCTTTCCTTCTCAGTATATCTGCCAGATATGTATATATTCTGCTATATGAAGAAAATGTAAATAGTTTGGCAATATTTTTCAGAATCAGGCTGTCATTATTATGTAATTATTCTGCCCTGATCCTAAATTTAATTGTGACTTAAAACCAGTTTACAAAATAGTCGCACCACAATGCCATTGACCATAGTACAGCCAGCAATAACATAGTTAATAATTGAGCGGCTGAAGCTGTATCTTTGGCTCGCTTTGCCAGAGGATGCTTTTCCAGCGAAGTATGATCTACTGCAGCTTCAATAGCAGTATTAAATAATTCCACAATCCAGCTTAAAAACGATGCCATGATTAATACCATTCGTGTCAGGCTACCAAAATCCAGCACAAATACAAGTACAATCAATACACTATTTAATGCCAGCAGCTGGCGAAAAGCCGATTCACTGCAAGCCGCCTTCAAACCCGCCAGAGAATAACCATAGGCATTGAATATACGGCGCAAGCCCTTTTTACCTTTAATCGATGTTGCAAACGATTGATTATTTTCAGGCATGATCAAATATTATCCTTGTTATATTGAATTTTTAATTGAGTTTTTAAGTATCAAACCGGAGAGCCATATAAACGGGCAGCTTCTTCCACTGCATCAGCAAAAAATGCCGGTACATTACAATCAGTCTGGTTGGTAATTTCCTGAAAACCTGTCGGGCTGGTTACATTAATTTCAGTGAGGTAATCACCAATAACATCCAGACCGGCAAGTAAAATCCCTCTGCGTACCAGTTTCGGAGCAAGTGTTTCTGCAATTTGCTGATCTCGTTGACTCAATGGCTGAGCCACACCCTTTCCACCAGCAGCCAGATTTCCGCGCGTTTCACCCTGCTGAGGAATACGAGCCAGCGCATACGGAACGACTTTTCCACCAATAACCAATATACGTTTATCACCATGCACAATTTCCGGAATATAACGTTGTGCCATGATAGTTCGACTATCCAGATGCATCAGCATTTCCAGAATACTGCCGATATTGGGATCGCTTAGCGTCAGACGAAAGATACCCATTCCTCCCATACCATCCAGAGGCTTAATAATAATGTCATGATGCCGGGTTAAAAATTCACGTATATCTGCAGCGCGGGTAGTAACCAGTGTTGGTGCGGTAAGCTCAGGAAAATTCAGAATAGCCAGTTTTTCATTAAAATCACGCATAGCCTGACCACTGTTATATACATGCGCACCCTGATTAGCAGCCAGAGTCAGCAAATGAGTAGCGTACAGATACTGCATATCAAAAGGCGGATCTGTACGCATGATTACTGCATCAAAACTATTTAAGGTACATTGCTGCTGAGATAAAACATTAAACCATGCATGGTCATATTTATCTTTTGCTCCAATAAAATCAAATTCATCTGTCTTTGCTGTCACATACTCATTTTGCACACTCAAGTCACCCGCTAAGGTGTGAAACAGTTTCCAGCCCCGCTGAGACATTTCGCGCATCATGGCATAAGTCGTATCTTTATAAGTCTTGAAACTCGCCATCGGGTCTGCAATAAATAAGATTTTCATTGAATTTACCTGTTAGAATTTTATCCGGCCAGGATAAAATTATTCCCGTCCGGATAATTACCACATTATTTATTTAAGTGAGCGGATACCCACAGCTTCACGTACCGCTTCCAGCAAAGGTTTTGCTGTCTGACGTGCTTTTACTGCTCCAGCCTGCAAAATATCCTCAATTAAGGATGGTTGTGCGTTAAGCTGCTCGAAACGTTCACGTTTTTCAGCCAGTTCTTCATTAATTTTTGCAGCCAGAATTTTTTTAGCCTCACCCCAGGCCAGCCCGTCAGCCAGCATCTGAGTAAACTGTAAAGTTTCTGCCGGAGTCGAAAATGCTTTATAAATATCAAACAGCGGACTTTCATCCGGTTGTTTGGCTTCACCAGGTTCTTTCAGATTGGTAACAATTTTATTAACAGCTTTCTGCAACTTTTTCTCAGACTCAAACAATGGAATGGTATTGCCATAACTTTTGCTCATTTTCCGGCCGTCCAGCCCTACCAGAGTTTCAACGTTGTCATCAATTTGAGCTTCCGGTAACGTAAATAACGGTTTATAACGATGATTAAATCGTCCGGCAATATCACGCGCCATTTCAAGATGCTGAATCTGATCACGCCCTACCGGTACTTTATCCGCATTAAACATCAGGATATCCGCGCTCATTAGCATCGGATAACAGAACAGTCCCATTTCAACTCCGTGATCCGGATCTTCCTGCCCTTTTTCTGCATTTTCCTGTACCGCAGCTTTATAGGCATGTGCCCGGTTCATCAAACCTTTGGCTGTATTACAGGTAAGTATCCAGTTCAATTCCATTACTTCAGGAATATCCGTCTGACGGTAAAAAGTTGTCCGTTCCGGATCAAGACCGCAGGCAAGCCAGGTTGCTGCTACAGCTTTGGTAGATTCATGTACTTTTTCAGGTTCATGACATTTAATCAACGCATGATAATCAGATAAAAACAGAAAAGATTCTACTTCTGAGTTCATACTTGCTTGTATTGCCGGACGAATTGCCCCTACGTAATTACCCAGATGCGGAACTCCGCTTGGTGTTACACCAGTTAAAACACGAATTTTTTTCATTATAAACACTTACTTTAAAAATAAATTTTTATTAATACTGAGGCCGGTTTTCATACTTTTAACATTCAGCAAATCATTTAATCAATCTGGATAAATTAAACCGCCGGTTCAGACATATTTTCCAACTCAATGGCAGCGGCCAGAAGTGACAGTCTGGCCAGAACTCCGTAAACATATAAGCGGATACTTTCACAATCTCTGGCCTGAGTGACATTTTCTGTTTGCGGTATGCCCAGCTGTTCCCATGGTTTAAATTCCCGTTTGCTGGCTGCTTCTTCAGCGCTCTGAGTATCCAGAGAAGCAATATTGCATTGTAATGGTACAAAATGCATACCAACTGCATTAAGATTTTCATCTGGTCCGCGATCCTGATGTACCCGGTAAAAACCACCAATGACAAACCGGTCCATCATATATACCACAGGCTCGGCTGTTGCCCCATTCAGCGTTTCATAAGTATAAATTCCTTCCTGTACAATTACTTCGCTTACTTCCAGGCCTTCTTTGATTTTAGCCATTTTATTACGTTTTTTACGATTTAAACCGCATACTTCTTCAGCAGAATGCACACTCATGACACCCATACCATAAGTACCGGCATCGGCTTTAACAATAACAAATGGCTTATCCTGAATACCTAATTCATCGTATTTGTGCTGAATACGCTGCAATAATCTTTCGACAGTTTCAGCCAGCCGGTTTTCTCCTTCATGACTGGTAAAATCCAGACCACTGCATACTTCGAAGTAAGGATTAATTGTCCACTCATCTATACCTACTAATTGTGCAAACTCAGAAGCTACCTGATTATAGGCCTGAAAATGTGTACTTTTACGCCTTGTAGTCCACCCTGCTTTTAACGGAGGCAATAATGTTTGCTCCAAACCCTGCAATATTTCCGGCACACCGCCAGATAAATCATTATTCAGGAGAATCATGCAAGGAGTGAAACCGTCGGCCAGCTGTAAAAGATTGCCCTGTCGCTGTACCGGTTCCAGCGTAATGTGATCACCCAGCGCTGTTTCCAGCGTAGTAACCTCTGTAATCTCAGGATTCAGGGTTCCGATACGAACATCTAATCCGACATGGCGCAAGATAGAATACAGCGCATAGACATTTTGTAAATAAAAAGTGTTGCGCGTATGATTTTCGGGGATCAGTAAAACTGATTGTGCATCTGCACAGGCACGTTCTACGGCATCCTGTGCTGCTACTGATGCCAGCGGAAGAAAAACGGGATTCAGATTATTAAATCCGCCCGGAAACAGATTCATATCTATGCTGGCTAATTTATATCCGCTGTTACGAATATCCACAGAACCGTAAAAAGGAGCGTGGTGATGTCGCCATTGAGCACGAAACCATGATTCAATCTGTGTTTGACTGGCTAAAATTGCACGTTCAAAATCCTGCAATTCTTCACGATGCGCTGAGGCTACATCAGGTAAACTCATATTTCATTCCTTTCTACATTCATACCCAGCATTTTTGCTGCACATGCGGTATTCTATATAATTTTGCCAGTTCAGAGGGTATTCTTTTTAAGTTTGGCTCAACTAAAGGTTTTATTTTCTGACAGATTCAAGCAGGCAACCATAAATATAAACCAAACCAGTCACAAGAATATAACACAATGAAAATATTAATTTTTTAATATAAAAATTTAGATATCAACAGATAAACTATCCTTTGTACATACTTTTTTCTGATTACTACCGAATATATAAACACATTTTATTAAGTTAACACAGATATCCAGATAAAAGCATCGCTTACTATTATTTGAATAATTGCCAGCTAGCTTGAAACCAACAACTTTTAATCTTTATAAAACAGCAACTATTATCTATAGTCTTCACCACACATGATTCAGATTAACCAGCTTAAATCAAATAGATTTATGGAGAATTCAAACAGGCAAATTAGACATTTAGTCTAAAGTATTCGATAATTTTGCTTATTTTAGTCCAAAATTTGATTTTTTAGACAAAATACTTGTAAAACCACCTTAACAGTATTAAGATGCATCACACATAAAACATAACAAAACAAAGCTACTACAATGAATGCACAAACCTTGTATGAAAAACTGTGGAATAGCCATATTGTCCAAGAACAGGCTGATGGTACAGTTTTACTTTATATTGACCGCCATCTTGTACATGAAGTAACCAGTCCGCAGGCTTTTGAGGGACTGAAACTTGCTCACCGTCCGCTTTGGCGTGAACAAAGCATTGTGGCGACTGCTGACCATAACACACCGACCGATCACTGGGACGAAGGAATTACTGACCCGATATCCAAACTTCAGGTCAATACACTGGATAAAAATATTCGCGAATTCGGTGTAGAGAAATATTATCCGTTTAAAAATATCAATCAGGGTATTGTGCATGTTGTCGGACCTGAACAGGGAGCAACTTTACCTGGGATGACTGTAGTATGTGGTGATTCACACACCTCTACACATGGTGCATTCGGGGCACTTGCTCATGGTATTGGCACATCAGAAGTAGAGCACGTGATGGCAACACAGTGTATTACTGCGAAAAAATCAAAAACCATGCTAATTAAAATCGATGGCGCCCTCAAAACAGGTATCACAGCCAAAGATATTGCTTTATATATTATCGGGCAAATTGGTACAGCCGGCGGTACAGGCTATGCAATTGAATTTGGCGGCGAGACTATTCGTAATCTTTCTATGGAAGGTCGCATGACCTTATGTAACATGGCCATTGAGGCTGGTGCCCGCTCCGGTTTGGTTGCCGTCGACCAGACAACTATTGATTATATTAAAGACCGTCATTTTGCACCTCAGGGTGAGCTGTGGGATCAGGCTGTCGGCTACTGGCACACTTTAGTATCCGATGAAGGCGCACATTTTGATAAAACCTACCACTTTAATGCTGCTGATATAGAACCACAGGTAACATGGGGAACATCACCCGAAATGGTGATTGCAGTCAATCAGCAAGTACCAGACCCGGCTACTGAAACTGATCCGGTTAAACGGGAAGGTATGCAGCGCGCACTGCAATACATGGGATTAACAGCTGGTACCCCAGTTAACGAGATTCCGGTTGATGTTGTTTTTATTGGTTCCTGTACAAACGGACGAATTGAAGACCTACGCATTGCTGCCAGTGTCGCAGAAGGACATCACAAAGCAGATAATGTAAAAAGGGTATTGATTGTGCCCGGTTCCGGTCTGGTTAAGCAGCAGGCAGAAGCAGAAGGACTGGATAAAATCTTTACAGCAGCCGGATTTGAGTGGCGTGAACCGGGATGCTCAATGTGTCTGGCCATGAATGCAGACCGTTTACAGCCGCAGGAGCGCTGTGCCTCAACGTCTAACCGGAATTTTGAAGGCAGACAGGGCAACGGCGGACGTACTCATCTGGTTAGTCCGGCGATGGCAGCTGCTGCTGCCATTACTGGACATTTTACCGATGTGCGACAGATATAAAGTGAATAACTTGCAGTTTTAAGCCAGCACGTGCATGATAAGCATGTAGTTCTGATTGAATTTGTTAATATTTATCTTTGTTGAAGGAGTACGGTATGAAAAAAATGTTGTTAATTGCTGCAATGGTTATGGCCGTAGTTACTGGTTGCCACACAATTCACGGTGTGGGACAGGATGTCAAAGCTGGTGGTCAACATTTATCCAATGCTGCCAACAGATAACAATACAAGGATAAAATCATGAAAAAATTAATGCTTTTGAGTCTTGCTATTGTTGGTTTTCTGGCCGGTTGTCATACTGTTTCCGGTGTAGGTCGCGATATTTCTGCCGGCGGTCAGGCTGTAAGTAATGCTTCTGACAACGTACGTTCAGAAATGTAACTGCATGCAAGCCCGCAAGGGCTTGCATAAAATTCAATCATAAACTACAAAATACTAAAATACCGCATGAAATCTTTTACCACTCTTACTGCACTCGTAGCACCTCTTGACCGTGCTAATGTAGATACTGATGCAATCATTCCCAAACAATTTCTTAAATCCATTAAACGCAGCGGCTTCGGGCCGAATGCATTTGATGAATGGCGTTATCTGGATCATGGTGAGCCAGGTATGGATAACAGTAAACGTCCGCTAAATCCTGATTTTGTGCTTAATCAGCCATGTTATCAGGGCGCGCATATTCTGCTCACACGGAAAAACTTCGGTTGCGGCTCCAGCCGTGAGCACGCTCCCTGGGCTCTGGATGATTATGGATTCCGTGCCATTATTGCACCTTCTTTTGCTGATATCTTTTTCAATAACTGCTACAAAAATGGTTTATTACCTATCGTTCTGCCTGAAGAAACTGTTGATCTCCTATTTCACGATGTGACAGCTCACGAAGGTTATCAGCTAAATATTAATCTTCCGAAACAAACTGTTAACACGCCAGACGGAAAACATTATCATTTTGAGATTACTGAACACCGCAAACACTGTCTGCTTAACGGTCTGGATGAAATCGGACTGACATTGCAACATGCTGATGCTATCAAAGCATATGAAAATAAACATAAGCAACAACAACCATGGCTGTATCAGCTCTGACTGAATCAGAAATTTTCAATCATTTATACTCTGACAAACTAACTGACAACTCAAAATTATCAGTCATTAATCGATAAGCAGAAAGAATAAAATGAGCAAACATATTGCTATTCTTCCGGGTGACGGTATCGGACCGGAAATCATCGGACAAACCGTACGCGTTCTGGACAAACTGATTGCAGAGGGGCTGGATGCAGATTATCAGTATGCACCATTGGGAGGAGCAGCCTATGATGAATACGGACATCCCTACCCTGAATTTACTCAGAATATCTGTCGTCAGGCAGATGCAGTATTGCTTGGCGCAGTTGGCGGTCCTCAATACGATAAACTGGAACGTTCTTTACGCCCCGAACGCGGTCTGCTGGCCATACGCAAAGACCTCAATCTTTTTGGCAATCTGCGTCCGGCAATCCTCTATCCAGAACTGGCCAATGCTTCTACATTAAAACCGGAAGTAGTTTCTGGACTGAATATTCTTATTGTGCGTGAATTAACCGGCGATATTTATTTTGGCGAACCGCGCGGAATTCATACATTAGCTAACGGTGAACGCGAAGGTATCAACACCATGCGTTACAGTGAGAGTGAAATTCGCCGTATCGGTAAAATAGCGTTTGAAGCAGCACAAAAACGCAACAAAAAACTTTGTTCCGTCGATAAAGCCAATGTACTGGAAACAACAGAGTTATGGCGTGAAATCATTACAGAAATGAGTAAAGATTATCCTGATGTCAGCGTCAGCCATATGTACGTAGACAACGCCGCCATGCAACTGGTTAAAGCACCTAAGCAATTTGACGTTATTGTAACAGGCAATATCTTCGGTGATATTCTTTCTGATCAGGCTTCAATGCTTTCCGGCTCTATTGGTATGCTGCCCTCCGCTTCTCTTAATGAAACCGGTAAGGGCATGTATGAACCCTCCCATGGTTCTGCTCCTGATATTGCCGGTCAGAATCTGGCTAATCCACTGGCTACTATACTTTCTTTAGCGATGCTTTTACGTTACAGCCTGAATAACGAAGATGCGGCTCAGCGAATTGAAGCAGCTGTTGGCAAAGTGCTGGCTCAAGGTTTGCGGACAAGTGATATATTTGAAGAAGGTTGTACGCGTATTTCATGCAGCCAGATGGGTGATGCCGTACTTGCTGCGTTATAAGATAATTGCACATTATCATTAAATTACGTATATTAAACTTAACAGAGAATTTATATCTCTGTTAAGTTATTTTTTATATAGCTATTTTTATAATTGAAATTTGATATCTTGAGCTACCGTTCCACACAACAGGCGCAAACTTCATTAACTGACTTGCCAGATGGCAGCCTGCCGGCACATCATGTTGGCTGCCCCTGCTGTGGTCTTTCTCTGTCTATTCCTTCGCTGACTCCCGGCGAATATGCTCATTGCCCCCGTTGCAGGCAGCATCTGGTCAGAATTGAACATCATCCACTGGATACGCCAACAGCTTATGCTATTGCTTCATTAATTATCATGTTAATTGTGTATACACAGTTATACATGAGCATAGATTTACTTGGCATACATGTAGAGCTAACTATTCCGTATATGGTTGAGACACTGGCCCAGCAGGATTATTCTTTGCTGGCGGAAGTCATGTTCCTGTTAACTTTTGGTTCGCCGGTACTGTTTCTGTTATTGTGTCTGTACGTATACACAGGTTTGCGCTACCGGCAGATATTACCCGGTATGCTATACGCTACCCGTACACTGGTTCGTCTGCGCCACTGGATTATGGTCGATGTATTTTATATTGCCACACTGGTAGCTTATATTAAAATCAGTGGTATGGCACAAATTCATTTCGGACTTGCTTTCTGGCTGATGATGGTACTGGCCATTTTACTTATCCGCACTTCTCAGGGTGTACCTGAACACTGGATTTTTTATCAGATACAGCGCCTTACCGGCAATGATCCTGTTTTACAGAACAATAGTGCTGATACCATCAACTGTAATTATTGTCTTTTTGAGCAACCAGCCAGCCTGAATGTATGCAGCGTCTGCGGTTCGTATCTGAGCCGCCGTAAACCGTTAAGTCTGAGCATTAGTATGGCCTTTCTGCTGGCAGCCATTATTTTCTATATACCGGCTAATTTATTGCCGATGATGATTACCCGCTCGCCGGGCACCAATCTTTCTAGTACCATTCTTGATGGTATAGAATACATGTGGAATGATGGTGACGTTTTAATTGCAGTTGTTATATTCAGTGCCAGTATGGCCATTCCCATATTGAAAATTATTTCTATGCTGGTTCTACTGTATTCTGCTGCTTACCGGCCATTAATGTCTGCACACAAATTAACCATACTCTACCGTATTACCGAATCAATCGGGCGCTGGTCAATGATTGATATATTTGTCGTTATCATTCTCATGTCGGCATTTTCCACACCACTGGCTAATGTAACCCCGGGTGCTGCCACCATTTACTTTTGTGCAGTTGTCATCCTGACCATGGTTTCTGCACTGAGTTTCGACCCGCGTTTACTCTGGGATGAAGCAGTACAACAAAGAAAACACCATAAACCTCATTATAAAAACAGCAGTAAAAGGCATTCTCATCATGAGCCAATCTGATAATCAGACGCCGCAGGCAACTGCCACAGTAAAACGTAATCCACCCTTTAACGTACTGGTGTGGATTATTCCGGTACTGGCATTATTAACCGGTGCATGGCTGCTTTTTCAGCATCTGCGCCATACAGGGCCGGAAATTACTCTGTATATAAAAGACGCAGACGGGATTGAAATTAACACGACTACCATTAAAGTCATGAACGTCACCGTCGGTAAAGTTACTGCAATCAGAATCAGCCCGGATGAAAAAGGCGTACAAATCAAAGCGCAGATGACAGCTGACGTCAAAAATATGCTACGTAAAGACACTCAGTTCTGGATTGTTAAACCACGCATAGATCAGAGTGGTATTACCGGCCTGAATACCTTAGTTTCCGGTTCATATATCGCTTTTACTCCGGGGCACAGCAAAGAAAGAGCAGAAACATTTACAGTTGCTGATTTACCTCCGGTTACTGCCATATCGCAAAGTGGTATACGTTTGCGTCTGAAAGGCCACAGTGACAAGCTGCTTAATCCGGGTAGCCCGGTGCTTTACGGAGATATCAGTGCCGGACAAATTGAAAAAGCCTATTTTGACCCTAAAGACAACAGTGTACATTATCAGGTCTACATCAATAGTCCGTATGACAGTCTGATAGGCGACAAAGTTAAATTCTGGTTGCAGACCGGCCTGCAGATTACTGCTTCTGGCGGCGGTGTACATATTGATTCTGCGCCCATACCCGCACTGCTCTCGGGTGCAATCGTATTCAAAACCATGTTTGAAGGTAAAGGCAATCCTGTTGCCAACAACACTGAATTTACTCTCTACAATAGCGAACGGGAGCTGGATAACCTGCCGACAAACCGTGCTCAATACTATGTTGTATTCTTCCAGCAGTCTGTACGCGGACTCAGCGTTGGTGCTCCGGTAGAATATCAGGGTATTAATATCGGTTCTGTTGCAGATGTACCTTACTTTGCCCTGAATGACAGCCATAAACTCTTCCAGCATGGCTGGATACCAGTACGTTTACGTATTGAGCCGGGACGTATGGAAATAAATGCCGGCAAACAAGATGATAAAATCTGGCAGCAGCAAATCCAGCAGGCACTTAATCTGGGGTTATCTGCATCTCTGGAAAAAGACAATCTGATTACTGGTAATCAGTATATTAGTTTATCTCAGGCGCAAGCGGGAGAATCACTGTTTAAACCCGTAGCACAATATCAGGGATATACCGTTATCAGCAGCACCCATACCGGACTTGATATGATCCAGAATCAATTGACTGCACTATTAGCCAAAATGAATAAGCTGCCTATAGAAAACACCATGAAACAGCTGGATATGACACTGGCGCAATTAAAAACGACTCTGGCCAGTGCAGACCGCTTGTTATCACAAAATAAAACTCAGCAACTACCTGCTGAGCTGGCGGCTACTCTGAAAGAATTACGGACTACATTACAAGGTGTATCCAGCACCTCACCTCTATATGGTGATATTCAGCAAACTCTGAAAAGTATTGACAGCACCCTGAAAGATGCACAGCCAACACTGAAAACCCTGAAACAACAACCCAATGCCCTGATTTTTAATCGTCGCGGGCATGATCCGGAACCAAAAGGAGCCAGATAATGAAAATTTTGTTACCACTTGTCTGTGCTGTCAGTCTGACGCTTGGTGCATGTGCCGGTAATCCGATTACCTACTATCAGCTACCCGGCAGTAACTATCAATTACCGGCCGGCAGCCAGAGAATTCCGGTACAACTTAAAGTGGTACTGGCTGAGCGCCTTAATCAGGGGAATTTAGTTTATCAGGACAGTCCGACAACTCTGCACTTTGCCCAGCAGCATCTATGGGCTGATGATCTTGGCGATGAAATTAGTCAGACACTGGCCAATGAACTTAATAAACAAAGTATTCGCTATCTGTTTACTCCTGAAAATAAAACTAAAACCACACTAACTGTATATATACAGTCTTTTCAAGGTAGCTATGATGGTTATATCTACATCAGTGGTTACAGCAGCTGGCAGGGTATTAATAATGAACAAGGTCAGAACTTTAATGTCCGACTACCTCAGCAAGGCAATGGCTACAATAATATGGTTAATGCTCTGGCTCAAGGACTCAGTAATGTAGCCAAAAGCATTGCTCCATATAATTAATTATTGCAATACTAACCAGGATCGCAGTTTGGCCTAATAAGCACATTTGACAATTTTTTTCTAAACGGGACATACCGTTACTAATTCAAGTGCATAAGATGGCAATTCAGTAAATGAAAATGCAGATGAGATGAGCTATGATGGGGAATTTATCAATACCCCATCATTTATAATAATAAAAAATTATTCTTTTAATGCCATATTTAATAAATATAGATAAAACAATAATATAAATCAGTAAAAATATTGATATTCTCTATATTAATAATGATACTTTCAGCTAAATGATTTTTTATTCTATAATCTCCAGATAACAAAATTACACTAATGACACCATAAATTAATTCGCCAGATAACCAGAAAGATTTATAATAAAACAATATTTCTATCCGAAGAGAATTATGAGATTAAAACTCGTTTCCCTTATTGCTTTACTTCTAGTTGGAGCATGCAGTATTGGCATGCCTTCTAATGTGGCAGTCGGTATTGGTGGTGGCAATCACAATTTTGGTCTTGGTACGACAATTAACTTTCCGATTAGAACCAAGCCCGTACCATCAGAACCACCCGTTATAGCCGGTACAGAACCATCCGGCCAGCCTGAAAAACCGGCAGCAAAAACAACCGATCAGAAAAAACAGCCTATCAATAAATAAAAATATTACATTTGATTCATTATTAAATTTTACTATCCATTTACATATTTTTTACTTATCAGGCTTATCACATCCTTATTTCTGTTGATAAGAGACAAAAATTTCTGGTAAAAAAGGTAAATTTATAACCATATCAAAGCATCTGCGCCAAAAACAAACGAACTGCCAGACAAATTATGCCTAAACCGTATAAACCATGCTAAACTCAACAGCAAAATTATTTCTGATACTGAAAATGTAAGAGTAAAACTTATGGCCGGCAATACTTTCGGACAAATCCTTACTGTTACCACCTTTGGTGAAAGCCACGGTGCTGCAATTGGTTGTATCATAGACGGGTGTCCGCCGGGACTGGCTTTAAATGAGGCCGATATTCAGCATGATCTGAACAGACGTAAACCCGGTACCAGCCGCCATGTTACTCAGCGTCGTGAAGCAGATATTGTCGAAATTCTTTCCGGCGTATTTGAAGGAAAAACCACCGGCACACCGATAGCTTTATTAATCAGAAATACTGATCAGCGCAGTAAAGATTATAGTGATATTGCTCAGAGTTTCCGCCCCGGACATGCGGACTACACATATTGGCATAAATACGGTATCAGAGATTATCGCGGCGGCGGACGTAGCTCAGCTCGTGAAACAGCTGCCCGGGTAGCAGCAGGCGCAGTAGCCAGAAAATGGTTACGTCAGCATTTTAATACTGAAATAATTGCCCATATCACCCAGATTGGTGAAAAAAATATCTCTTTTGAAGATTATGCCTATATAAACAATAATCCTTTTTTTGTCGCCAATAAAAGCCAGATTCAAGAACTGGAACAATATATGGATAGCATACGTAAAGCATGTGATTCCATCGGAGCCAAACTGCATGTTACTGCTCGTCATGTTCCGGTCGGACTGGGTGAACCGGTTTTCGATCGTCTTGATGCCGATATAGCTCATGCCATGATGGGCATTAACGCAGTTAAAGGCGTAGAAATAGGTGCAGGTTTTGAATGTATACGCCAAAAAGGTAGTGAACATGGAGATGAGCTGACACCTGAAGGATTTAGATCTAATAATGCCGGCGGTATATTAGGAGGCATCAGCAGTGGTCAGGACATACACATTAATCTGGCCATTAAACCTACCAGCAGCATTGCCACACCTCGTCATTCAATAGATATTCATGGCAAGCCGGTTCTACTATCGACCCAAGGTCGTCACGATCCTTGTGTCGGACTGCGCGCAGCGCCAATTGCCGAAGCAATGCTTGCTTTGGTTCTCATGGATCATGCTTTACGCCAGCGTGCACAAAATGCTGATATTCACGTAGATACACCTGATATTGCTCATTATTTATCTGATGAAGCTAATATCTGAATATTTTTTATAGCCATAACTGCAAAGTTATCATCTGTATCAATGATTTAATTCATTATTATTTCATTGAAATGGCCATAAACCCACAAGGAAGTAACTTTATGAGTCAAGAAACCGCTTTGGGTGCAGCCCTGAAATCAGCTGTACAGACCATGAGCAAAAAAAAGCAAACTGATATGATTGCCGAACATATCTATCGCAAATATGATGTATTTAAGCATTTTAAACCATTGGCAATCGGCATTGATCAGGATTTAATTACTGCATTACCACAATATGATCCTGCTCTTATAGCACGCGTTCTGGCCAATCACTGCCGCCGGCCGCGATATATCAAATCTCTGGCACGCGGAGGAAAGCGTTTTGATTTGAATAACCGCTTTAAAGGTGAAGTTTCACCAGAAGAGCAGGCTATTGCTAAACAGCATCCCTCTATGCAGACAGCAAAACCGGCATCAGCAACTGAAGTCGCAGAAACCCCCTCTGCAAAAGCTGAAACTGATCATAGCAGTAGCAGCGAAGAATCATCACAGAACTGATACCAGCAGATACACGAGCCCTCAAGCTCGTGTTTTTTATTCTCATGCTATTTGACAGCCACTGCCATCTCAATCACAGCCCCCTGACAGAAAATTTAACCCAAGTACTGCAACAGGCTGCTGATAAACATATTGGTCATTTTCTCGTACCAGCCACCAGTCCTGCTGACTGGCTGACAACTATCGAACTGCAAGAAGCTTACTCTTGCATATATGCGGCAATAGGCATTCATCCCTGGTATATCAACAGTCACAATGATTCTGCACTCAATCAACTCGAATCATTACTACATACACATCCAGATATTATGATGGGAGAAATTGGTCTGGATTTTGCACGAATAAATAACACAACAGACAAAAATTTGCAGATTAACTGTTTTGAAGCCCAACTAAGAATGGCCAAATCTCTACAGCGTCCTGTCATTATTCATAACGTCCATACTACCGATGCTTGCATACACAGTATTAAACGTTGCCAATTTACTTTTGGCGGGATTGCTCATGCCTTTTCCGGCAGTATGGAAGAAGCACAAGCTTGGATTAAGCACGGTTTTTTTATTGGTGTTGGTTCTTTATTATTACGAACACAGGCAAAAAAAATTCGGCACATTGCCGAAAAGCTACCTTTACAACATATAGTAATCGAAACAGATGCACCTTATATGTCTCCTCTGCCGCATCAGAATAACACTCCTGATAATTTACGCCAGATTGCTGAAATCATAGCTGGCTTGCGCAATAGTCACTGGCAGAATATAGCCTCTATTACCAGCAAAAATACGTTTCAAGTTATTTCACAAAAAACTTAGTCTCAGTATTATTTATTAACTGAAAAAAATCATTGGTGAAAGACATGAATAACACTAGAATGCTTTTTGCTTAGTACGCATATACAGAAATTTAAATAACTATTCATCATTAGGAATCTGCCAGCTTTCAACAATGGAAAGCTGACAGATTTATACTTTTTTCAGAAAGTTAATAATAAGAAATTATTTTGAAACAGCAATAACTTCAGATTAGAAATTAACTTGTGCACTAATACTATAACGGCGCCCATCCAGAGTACGACCATAATCTTTCTGATCAACTCTTTTATCAAATATATTATAAATACCGCCACTTAAAATCAGATCTTTTTTCGGTTTAAATACCAATCCTGTATCTACAAAACCATATGATGGTTTACCAATTGCCATTGAGGTTCGTGACAGATAATCTGAAGTTCTGCTGCGGAAATTCCATCTGGCCCATGTAGATAATTTTTCCGTCGCATTCCAGTTAAGCGTTGTATTGAACATATTTTTTGGCATTTCATTTAATGGTTTACCACTAAACTGACCACTCTTTTGCTCACTATGTGTGTAGGTATAATTCGCAGACCAGTCTACTTTTGGTGTAATTTTCCAGCCAAATGTTGCTTCTATACCGCGTAAAACTGCTTTATCCACATTTTCGCGCTGACTGATGAAATCAAAATATTCATTACGCCAAGAACAGGCATTTGAACCAGCCTTACCCTGACAGGTACGTACTTCCGTTATTTTGTTTTTAAACTTTGTATAATAAGTAGTTAAACCAGCAGAAAGATTACGGTTATTATCCCAGTTGAAACTGATTTCGAAATTATCTGATTTTTCCGGTTTCAGATTTGAGTTACCTATAATAATACCATTAGAATATCCACCACCGGTTACCTGCCCCCAGCCATCTGATGCTGCACGCAGTGCAGGTGCTTTATAACCACGGGAATAACCACCCTTTATTGTCCATTCTTTATTAGGCGTCCATACACCATAAAGCTTTGGAGTGATCTCAGAACCATAATTTTCATCATGATCCAGTCGTGCTGCACCAGTCAGTGCAAATGTTGGCACGATACGCCATTCATCCTGTCCGAAAACTGCCCAGGAATCACGCTCCAGATGAGTTAACCGTCGCCCGTTAATAACAAGCTGGTTACCCGTATCATTCAGTTCTTCCCGCTGCCATCTGCCGCCGATGCTCAAAGTATGCTTATTCAGGCGAAACTGAGTCTGGGTATTAAAAATAGTATTTTTTTCATGCATATCACGTGACGGATTATCATTTTCCTCACGCTGAACATATGTCTGAGTATCAATTTTATCGTAGTAGCCACGATGAGTAATACTATACTGATTGCGATCATACAGCGTGTAATCGTCTGTAGGTTTTACACCCCTGCGGGGTGCTGTATCAATTGTTTTACCTACTTTACCATTGCGATTCTGTAAACTTCGGTTTAATTCAAAATCAATTGTATTTTTATCATCCGGTGTCCAGGACAGAACCAGATCACCGTTGCGCATACGCTGTTCTTTATAGCCGCCGATAAATTTATCTTCATCGCGGTGAGAATATCCTGCATTAACACGGATACCTAATTTATCCTGAATTAACGGACCGGAAACATAAACGCTGCTTTGCAGAGTATTACCGCTATTACTATGCTGTTGTATAGTAGCATCTGCCTTAATTGAACCAGTCCAGTCAGCAGCTGTTTTTTTGGTAATGATATTAATCACCCCACCCATTGCATCGGATCCATATAAAGCTGAAGCAGGACCACGAATCACCTCAATCCTCTGAATCGCTGAAATTGGTGGCATCCAGCCCTGCTCAATTCCCGGACCATCGGAATTAGGACGAACCCCGCGCGAATTGACCCGTTTGCCATCTATCAGCAACATAGTATAAGCACCCGACATCCCACGGATACTGATATCTTTCGTACTGCCGCCACCGGTTACTACCACTCCTGGTACATCCAGCAAAGCATCAGTGACATCGTGATATTCCTTAGTTTCGAGTTCTTTGGCATTAATCACAGTAATTGATGCTGCTGCATTTTTTGCCTGTTGTTTAAATCCCGAAGCTGTTACCACTACATCATCCAGTACTGCTTCTGCAGCATATAACGGAGATATTAAAGTTGGGAGTAATGCCAGTGAAAACGAATGGTGAATCAGTTTACGCATAATGAAGACGGACCTCTGACGAATTTATTTTAATAAAATTTAAATAAATTATTTAGTTAAATTCATTTAAATGATAATAGTAATCATTATATAATTTAACATAAATATACCTAAAAAGCATCAGATTTATTGACAAAATATAAAAAAGAATACCATTTGAGTTGGCGTAGGTATTATGTCATGGCAAGTAATGACATAACTAAATGATTTGAAAATAAGATTTACCAATAGCGATACATACTCTCATTTTAAAACCAGTAAATAAAAAATCCCTGAAATTTAATTCAGGGATTTTTTGTAATATGGCGGAGAGTAAGGGATTCGAACCCTTGATACAGGTTTTGCCCGTATACTCCCTTAGCAGGGGAGCGCCTTCGACCACTCGGCCAACTCTCCGTAGAGAAGTTGCGAACTATACCTAATCAACTCTTAACTGTCAAACAAAAATATACAAAAAAAACTCCGAAATGATGCCCTATTTGCTAACACTATAGCAGTAAACAACATTTTCTTTACGCCTATAAACCACCGATGGATACAAATTTGAGCTATACTAAAATTCCGATCTCAGATAAAGTGATATATAGCCACCATAAGTTCCTGAGAGTTTTAGCTGATTCTCCAAAGCACCTTTAACAGAAATCAATTTGTTTACTTTATATAATAAACATATGCTACCTGATTGTTCTATTTAATTTACTGCTCAAAAAAATCAAGTGTAAATTACCCTTTTCTCATACTCAGCCTCCGGTATAATACAAAGTTTAACCATCTGGTCAACCCGATGACTGGCAAAATTATTGTTTGTAGTCTTTATCGCATAACAATATAAAATTTAAAATTCTGGAGACTTGCATGAGTGCAATTATTGACATCTTTGCGCGTGAAATACTGGATTCACGCGGTAACCCGACAGTTGAATGTGATGTTCTGCTTGAATCTGGGGTAATGGGCAGAGCTGCCGTGCCTTCCGGCGCGTCTACCGGTGAAAAAGAAGCACTGGAACTGCGTGACGGCGATAAACAGCGGTATTTGGGCAAAGGTGTATTACAGGCTGTAGAGAATGTTAATAATGAAATTGCACAGGCACTTATCGGCATTGATGCCAGTGAACAAAGCTATATCGACCAGATTATGATTGATCTGGACGGTACTGATAATAAAGGTCGCCTTGGAGCCAATGCTACGCTGGCAGTTTCACTGGCAGTTGCCCGTGCTGCAGCAGAAGATGCCGGTTTGCCACTATATCGTTATATAGGCGGTGCCGGGCCAATGTCCATGCCTGTTCCGATGATGAATGTTATCAATGGCGGTGCACATGCCAATAATAGCCTTGATATTCAGGAATTCATGATTATGCCGGTGGGCGCAGAATCTTTTCGTCAGGCATTGCGCTGTGGTGCTGAAGTATTTCACCATCTGAAAAAATTATGTAATGATAAAGGTATGTCTACCAGTGTTGGTGATGAAGGCGGTTTTGCGCCAGATTTAGCCAGTCATGAAGAAGCCATTCAGCTGATTCTGTCTGCTGTAGAGGCAGCAGGCTATATTCCGGGCAAAGATATCGTACTGGCTCTGGATTGCGCTTCCAGTGAGTTTTACAAAAACGGGCATTATGAATTAACTGCAGAAAATCTGAGCCTGACCAGTGCCGAGTTTGCTGACTACCTGACTGACCTTGTTAACAAATACCCTATTGTGTCTATTGAAGACGGTATGAGCGAGCACGACTGGGAAGGCTGGAAACTTCTGACAGAACGTCTGGGTAAAAAAGTACAGCTGGTTGGTGATGATCTGTTTGTTACCAATCCGGCTATTTTAAGCGAAGGTATAACCCAGGGTCTGGCTAACTCACTTCTGGTTAAGGTCAATCAGATTGGTACATTGTCCGAGACACTTAAAGCGGTAGATTTAGCCAAACGCTTTGGCTATACCAGTGTAATGAGCCATCGCTCCGGCGAAACCGAAGACAGCACCATAGCTGATCTGGCTGTAGGTACAAACTGCATGCAAATTAAAACTGGTTCACTTTCACGCTCTGATCGTATTGCGAAATATAATCAGTTGCTGCGAATTGAAGAAGAACTTGGTTCTGCAGCCTACTATCCCGGTAAAAAAGCTTTTTATCAGCTTAGCTAATTCTGATATGGAATATTATAGGCAAATAAAATGAAGTGGGTAACCTGGGTACTGTTATTTGCATTGGCCGGTTTACAATACGACTTGTGGATGGGGCATGGTGGCTGGCACGATATGTGGAATTTAGAGAACAACGTCATAAATCAGAATGCCAGTAATGAAACCCTGATACAGCGTAATCGTGCTCTTACCGCCGAAATTAAAGATCTCGCCGATGGAAAAGATGCGATAAACGAAATGGCTCGGGATAAACTGGGTTATATACAGGATGGCGAAGTTTTCTATCGTTTTGTACCTTCAGGCACACTTGTAACTACTACAAATAATCAGAATAATATTCCTCAAAGATAAAGAAAAACACTTTGACATTACCAAACCAGCAGTTTTTAGTACCAAAAACCGCTGGTTTTATTTTATAGCAATAAATTGCAATATATTCTGTTTCCAACAGATGATTTAATTTGACTAATAAAATCCATCAACCTATAGTTTGGTTGTATCAATACCACAGCTTTTAAAATTTTCTAATCAATATCAGAATAGACTTAAAAGAATCATAGCCAATATATTAATCAATTAGTATGATATTTTAAAATCTGCTGAATCAGGTAAGATAAATTGTTCTGGGCATTAAAGGCAAATATATGATTTCTATCCATCAGAAAAGTTACGGTTTAGACGTTGTACTATACAATGAATTTACACTGGAAGACTTTTATCAGCTGGAAAATGCTTTGTTAAAAGCCATTGAACACATTCATTTACCTAATCTGTTACTTGATCTGAGCCAGATGAAAGATTTCACTATAGATATGGCTTTAGAACATCTCAGATTTCTGCGTCAGCATGCCCATGATTTTGGTCGCACTGCTATTGTCGTTGACGATGTTTGGATTCGTATAGGTATACGTCTTGCTAATTTACTAACTTTGCAACGACCCAGATACTTTAGTGATACAGCTACAGCGCAAAAATGGCTGGAACAGAATACACAAAATTCAAATGCCATCCGCAATAATTAACTGCTTTATTCATCAGTAAGCACACTTAATATATTTAACTGATAAAACCAAAAATATTTTTAATTAAATTTAATTACATCAAAGCTGATTGAGCCAGCCGGATATCGTTTCAGCCAATATTTCCGGTTGCTCCAGTGGCAACATATGCCCGCTATTTTCGATTATTTTCAGACTAGCCTGTGGTATAAATTCCTGCAACTCCTTAGCTTCATCGATAAAGCGCATCTGATCCTGCGCAGCAGCAATAATCAAAGTCGGGCAGGAAATTTTCTGACCTGTCGGAGTTTTACGGTTTAGCAAAGATTGTCTGCTTAACACATCAAAACCCAAACGTTCACTCATCTGCCGGATTCTGCTAATCATCTCTTGATTATTTTGATTATCAGGTCGCAACGTCTGGATTATAGCCTTATGTCCCAAACCACGAAAATTTAGATGCTGCTGAATTTGTAAAGTATTTTGCTTTGCTGCGTATTGCTGTGGTGTATCCTCACGCAATGAAGTAGCAATTAAGACAAGGGCAGCAACCCGCTGCGGATACTGGGCGGCCAGTGTTCTTGCAACATAGCCGCCAAGCGAAAAACCAATGAGCACAAAACGTTCAGGAGCAGAAACAGCAATATTTTCTGCCATAGCAGCAATACTGTCTCCGTTTACCAGTGATGCACATAATACCGGCTGGGATTCAGCCAAATTAGCTTTCATATCATTCCATAATGTTTCATCGAGCATAAAACCAGGAATGCATACCCAAGGTAATATTTCTTTCATCTTGATATTCCCAATAGAGCAAACCACTGGTCTGATATTTTATAACAGTTTATCAATCAGCCAAATTAATGTTTGCAATTAGTTTGCTGCCAATTTAAAACCCATTTAACTAATTCCATTGTTATTTAATTTTTTTACATTTACATTGACTTAACCAACCTTATCCAGCAAAATTAAATCACTACATATCTTATTTTCCAATGACATTGAGAAATATAATGCCAAATACATTTACTTTAACCAGTCCTGAATTTAAAAATGGCGATACTGTTGATTCCTCTTATCAAAGTGATCGTGATAACCAGTCTCCTGCTTTAATTTGGGAAAATGCGCCAGCCGAAACCAAAAGTTTTGCAATTCAATGCCATGATCCTGATGCGCCTACAGGAGGTGCAGGCTGGTGGCATTGGATGGCGATTAATCTGCCAAAAGACTTAACTGAACTGAAAAGAAATGCTGGTGCAAAAGGCGGGCAGAATTTACCTGCCGGAACACGTCAGCTACGTAACGATAGCGGAACTTTAGGTTATTCGGGTTTTTATCCGCCAGAAGGTCATCCGCCCCATCGTTATATTTTTACTGTTTATGCTCTGAATACTGATAAAATTGATTTACCCGAGGATGCAACTACTAGTTATACGGGTTTTGTAGTGAATAGTCATGCCATTGCCAAAGCCTCAGTAATGGTTCACTATGGCCGCTAAATTCATAATATAAATCAGGTTAAATAATATAAAAAGAGGTTGTCCAATCTTGGACAACCTCTTTTTTAAGCTTCATTTAATCCTCAACCGGTTTTTCTTTAGAAACTTTATCAATCAAATGCGAAATACTCATACCTCGTTCAAGCGAGTCATCATAAATGAACGTCAGCTCAGGTGTACGGAATAAAGTTATTCGACGAGCCAGTTCGCTACGCAAATAACCCTTAGCATGTTCCAGTGCTTCTTCGGTTACAGCACGGGTACTGTCATCCAGCACAGTGTAATAAATAGTAGCATGACTATAATCGCGGGTTACTTCTACTTCATTAATTGTAATAAAACCGGCACGCGGATCTTTGAGACCAACACGTACAAGTTCGGCCAGTTCACGCATAATCTGCTCTTTAACACGATCCTGACGAGCATAACCACGCTGAGGTTTACGCATAATCATTCCTTTCTGTGATCAGGCCAGTAAATTCAGGCAGCCGGAAACTTCTCTGGCTGCCTGTTATACCCTAAATCATTTTAAAGCTTACGGGCAACTTCAACTACCTCAAAGACTTCCAGCTGATCACCTTCCATAATTTCATTGAAGTTTTTCAGCATCAGACCGCATTCGAAGCCTTGACGTACTTCCTTAACATCATCTTTAAAGCGTTTTAATGAAGCCAGTTCACCTGTATGTACAACCACATTATTACGGATTAACCGAACATGAGAATCACGCTTGATTAAACCATCGGTTACCATACAGCCGGCGATATTACCCACTTTTGATACGTTAATAACCTGACGAATTTCTACTGTACCAATCACATTTTCTTTTTGTTCTGGTGCCAGCATACCGCTTAAAGCTGCCTTCACATCATCAATAGCATCATAAATGATATTGTAATACCGGATCTCAATACCTTCATGTTCAGCCAGTTTACGTGCAGTGGCATCAGCACGTACATTAAAGCCGATGATTACTGCGCCCGAGGCGATAGCCAGATTCACATCAGATTCTGTCACACCACCTACACCACTATGCAATACATCAACCCGTACTTCATTAGTAGACAGTTTACGCAAACTTCCTGCTAAGGCCTCATAAGAACCCTGAACATCTGCTTTAATAATAATCGGCAAGCTTTGCGCCTGATTTTCACCCATGTTGTTAAACATGTTTTCCAGTTTGGCGGCCTGCTGTTTAGCCAGTCGTACATCACGATATTTACCCTGACGGAACAGAGCAATTTCACGTGCTTTTTTCTCATCGGCCAGTACAATAAAATCTTCACCGGCATTAGGTACATCTGACAAGCCCAGGATTTCTACCGGGATAGACGGGCCGGCATCAGTAATGGTTTTGCCGTTCTCATCTACCATGGCACGTACGCGACCAAAAGTCGTACCGGCAAGCACAACATCACCTTTACGCAATGTACCGCTTTGTACCAGCAAGGTTGCTACCGCACCACGCCCTTTATCCAGACGTGACTCGACAACAATACCTTTAGCAGCAGAATCTACAGGAGCTTTCAGCTCCAGAACATCTGCTTCCAGCAATACTGCTTCCAGCAATGCATCAATATTGGTGCCCTGTTTGGCAGAAACATCAATAAACTGTACATCACCACCCCATGAGTCAGGGATGACTTCATGTGCTGTCAGTTCCTGACGAATACGTTCAGGATTGGCGCCTTCTTTATCAATCTTATTTACAGCCACTACTAAAGGTACTTTAGCAGCTTTAGCATGTGCAATGGCTTCAATAGTCTGAGGCATTACTCCATCATCAACAGCCACCACCAGAATCACAATATCGGTAGCCTGCGCACCGCGGGCACGCATAGCAGTAAATGCTTCATGTCCCGGTGTATCCAGGAATGTAATCACACCGCGCGGTGTTTCCACATGATAGGCACCAATATGCTGTGTAATACCACCTGCTTCACCCTGCACAACACGGGCACGGCGAATATAGTCCAGTAAGGATGTTTTACCATGGTCTACATGCCCCATCACAGTAACCACCGGCGGACGGGGTAATTTTTCAGCCTCAGTAACGGTAGTATCTTCATCCAGAAAGGCTTCAGGATCATCAGCTGCAGCAGCCTTACCGATATGCCCCATTTCTTCTACTACAATCAGGGCGGTTTCCTGATCCAGTGACTGGTTGATGGTCACCATCATACCCATCTTCATCAGGGTTTTAATCACTTCTGCAGCCTTAACAGCCATTTTATGTGCAAGCTCAGCAGCCGTGATGGTTTCCGGCACCAGCACTTCATGTACTACAGGTTCAGTAGGTGCCTGGAAGGCATGCTGATTCGGTTCCAGTTTAAGCTGTTTCTTACCACCTTTTTTACTGCCTCGTCTGCTGCTGCGTCCCTCTTCAGAGTTGGCCGCATCTGCCGAACGCCGGTTTTTACCACCGCGTGCTGATTTACCTTTTGGCATATCGTCTTCACGCTGATGACGCTGTTCATCCTTTTTACGCCGGCCTGCTGATTCAGACACATTTTCTGCCGCTTTCGGTGCATTACTGCTCACCGGCTTTTTCTCAGTTGGCTTAGCCGAACGCACTTCAGCAGTTTTCTGCTCACTAACTGCTTTACTTTCTTCCTTAGCCTGCTGTTTAGCTGCTTCGCGCCGTGCCTGACGTTCCTGTTTCTGTTTCAGTAACATTTCACGATGAGCGCGCATGGCTTCAGCACGTCTGGCTTCTTCATCACGCTGAGCCTGCTCTTCAGGACTGATAATCGGCTTAGCTGCTTCAGCCTTAAGTGCAGCCAAATCAATTTTTTTCGCATTCCGGTTACGGTTGTTGCGTTTGGATTTAGACTGCTCAGTTTTGTCTGCTGCTGGCTTTTTATCAGCAGGTACTTCTGCAGGTTGAGCTGCTGCGTTCTGTTGCTGTTTCACTTCCTGTTTTACCACTTCTGTCTGCACAGATTCCACTTTAGGTTTCTGTTCGGTTTTACTGGCCGCCGCTGCTGCTTTCAGACGTGCTGCTTTCAGACGTGCTGCTTCTGCAGCTGCTGCCGCAGCAGATTCTTCTCTGCGTCGCGCTTCAGCCTGCTCTTCAGCAGCTTTTCTTGCCAGTTCTTCAGCCTCAGTATCTGCTGTTTTCACCGGTTCGGATTCAGGCTGCGGAAGATTCTGTTTTTCTTCTGCCTGTCTGGCTTCCTGTTCTTCCGGCGGTACAGCAATACGCCGCCGCCGGCGGGTTTCAACTTCAACGCCGCCAACAGTACTTTTTTCAGCTGGTTTTTTACGATTCAGCGTGATGGTACCGGCAGACTGACTACCATTAGACTGCTTTAAATAAACCAGCAACTGTTTTTTATCTGCAGCTGTCAGTTTATCCGTCGCTGCCTGTTTGTGTACTCCTGCTTCGGCTAACTGTTCCAGCAACCTTAAGGTTGATAAATGCAGTTCCGAGGCAAATTGTTCTACAGTTATTTGATTACTCATTCGCGTACCCTCATACTTCGTCAAACCAGTGGGCGCGTGCTGCCATCACCACTTTCTTGGCGGTTTCCTCATCAATGCCTGTAATTTCAATCAGTTCATCTACTGACAATTCGGCCAGATCATCACGGGTTTTAATTCCTTCATTGGCCAGATCATGCAGCATTTCCTGATCAACACCTTCCAGATTTTTCAAATCTTCGTCCATGTGCTCTAACTGCTCTTCAGAGGCGATGGCCAGGGTTAAAATGGCATCACGGGCACGATTACGCAATTCTTCTACCGTACTTTCATCAAAACCCTCAATTTCCAGCATTTCCTGAACAGGAACATAAGCCACTTCTTCCAGGCTGGTAAAGCCTTCCTGAACCAGTACCTCAGCTACGTTTTCATCAACACCCAGGTTATTGATAAACAGCTCACGTACGGCTTTATCTTCAGCTTCGTGGCGTTCCTGAGCCTCATCCACAGTCATGATGTTCAGCTGCCAGCCTGTTAGTTCGGCTGCCAGACGTACATTCTGTCCACCACGTCCGATTGCCAGGGCCAGCTGATCTTCTGCCACAATCACATCAACAGAATGATGATCTTCATCTATCAGAATACGGGTTACTTCGGCCGGACTCAGCGCATTAATCACAAACTGTGCAGTTTCAGGCGACCACAGCACTACATCAATACGCTCACCTGCTAACTCTTCCGTTACTGCATTGACACGCGAACCGCGTACACCAATACAAGTACCCTGCGGATCAATACGAGCATCATTGGATTTCACCGCAATTTTGGCACGTAAACCCGGATCACGTGTTACTTCCTTGATTTCCAGCAGACCATCTTCAATTTCCGGCACTTCCATTTCAAACAGTTTTAACAGGAATTCTCGCGAAGTACGTGTCAGAATAACCTGACTGCGGTTACCAATCTGGTCTACCCGTAAAAACAAAGCCCGTACTCTGTCACCATTACGAAAGTTTTCACGCGGAATCATCTGATCTCGCGGCAACAGTGCTTCCAGACGGCCAATTTCCACGATTGCACCGTGTCGTTCCACACGTTTAATCGTACCCAGAACCAGGCTATCTTTACGCTGTAAAAATTCATTTAAAATCTGTTCACGCTCTGCATCGCGAATGCGCTGCAAAATAACCTGTTTGGCTGTCTGTGCGCCAATCCGGCCAAATTCTACATTTTCGATTGGTTCTTCGTAATACTCACCAATCTGCAGCGTAGTTCCCGGAATTTCTTCCTGAATCTCTTCAATGGTTTTTTGAATATCGGGATAGGTATAATCCTCATCAGCCACAATCAGCCAGCGGCGAAAACTGCTGTAATCGCCGGTATTGCGGTTAATCACCACCCGCACATCCATATTTTCACGCTCAGTTTTTTTCTTTGCCGCACTGGCCAGAGCAAATTCCAGCGCGCTGAATACTACTTCTGTATCTACATTTTTTTCACTGGCCAAAGCTTCGGCCAGTAGTAAAATTTCACGACTCATTTAATTCTCCTTGTAAGCCTTTGCTTACAAAAATATGAAATTTCAATTTAAAAATCAAATTCTGGTTTTAAACGTGCTTTATCAATATTCTGCCATTCTATTAAAACTGTCTTACCGGCTGCCACAGCAGCACGTTTGACCCGACGCGCTTCATTAATTTCTTCCAGCGTAATACTGATTAAATCGTTTTCATCAATACCATTAATCCGACCAATAAAATTCTTCTGCCCGTCTATAGGCAAACGTGTCTTAATCTTGGCCAGTTGCCCGGTAAAACGCGTAAAATCTGCCGGTTTGGTTAAAGGACGGTCTAAGCCCGGGCTGGAAATTTCCAGACGCTGATAATCCACATCCTCTACAGCCAATACCCGGCTTAAATGATTACTGACCGCAACACAATCATCCAGGGAAATACCGCCTTCTGCCTTATCAATAAAGACGCGTAAATCCCCCTGAGCAGTCAGCTCATAATTAACCAGCTCATAGCCCAGACCCGGCAAAGTTTTTTCTAAAATGCCCTGAATATCCATCTGTGCTCCATAAAAACAAAAAAATGGCCTTAGGGCCATTTCTCAATAATTCGAAAAATTTCTTTATTTTAACTCATTGTTGAAAAAAAAGAAACCACCTGCCATTATTCAAATTTAAAATTAATACCGATTAGCACAAACATATCAATTAATTGCGTCATTGGCACTGTATAATCACTGTCTGAAATCAGTCATAATAATTAACATTATGTAAATTTTTCATAACAAATTATGAAATAATGTCAACAATTTACCGTTTCGTTCAGATATACTGATAAATGATGCATCTGCATCATATCCAAAAGCACAAAATTAATATGAATTAATTATAAGTTGCTATGACTATTGAATAAAAAACTAAAGAAACTCACACTTAAGGGATTGGCTAAAGTTGACGTTAAGACTAAACTGCACTCCCCTATAATCACTAGAGGTAAATAAATGCGTAAACAGTTTTCTGCCAATACCGCAATGACACTGGCTGCATTGGGTATTGTTTACGGTGACATTGGAACCAGTCCTCTGTATGCCTTAAAAGAAAGCTTCCGCGCTTCTACAATCGCTCCCACAGAAACTAATGTACTGGGCTTTGTTTCTTTGATTGTATGGTCATTACTCCTGATCGTTACTCTGAAATATGTTCTGTTTATTCTGCGAGCCGATAATAATGGTGAAGGCGGCGTTGTTGTACTGATGCAGCAGGCAATGCAGCATCTTAAGGGTAAACCTGTATGGATTGTGATGATGATGGGGCTTACCGGCACCGCTCTTTTTTACGGTGATGCCATGATTACGCCGGCCGTATCGGTTTTATCCGCTGCAGAGGGGTTAACGGTAATCAGTGAAAGCTTCCGGTCTTATGTTATGCCAATAGCATTGGTTATCCTGTTCGGACTTTTTTTAATTCAAAAAAAAGGTACACACAAAATCGGTACACTGTTTGGTCCGGTTATGCTGATATGGTTTAGTGCTATTGCACTGATAGGCCTGTATCAGATAGTTCAGGCTCCGAAAATTATTCTTGCGTTCAGCCCTTTCTATGCAATTAATTTTGCCATTAATCATGGCTGGGACGGTTTTATCGGGCTGGGCTGCGTTGTACTGGCTGTAACCGGTGCAGAAGCCCTCTATGCCGATATGGGACATTTTGGTCGTAAACCAATCCAGACAGCATGGATAAAAATTGTTTTACCTAGTCTGATTATCAATTATCTGGGTCAGGGTGCCCTGATTCTGCATAATCCGAATGCAATTAATAACCCGTTTTTTCTCAGCGCACCGCACTGGCTATTGATTCCATTAATTATTCTGGCTACTTTTGCAACTATTATTGCCAGTCAGGCCGTTATTGCTGGAGCCTACTCGCTTACCCGTCAGGCAATACAGCTTGGCTTTGCCCCGCGCATGAATATTATCCATACCAATAATGAAGAAGTTGGTCAGATTTACCTGCCGCTGGTTAACTGGCTGTTACTGGTAGCAGTTACATTAGTAGTACTGGCTTTTCACGACTCAGAACATCTGGCTTCAGCTTACGGTATTGCGGTTACGGGTACTATGGTTATTACCTCATGTCTGTTCTGTGTAGTGATGATTAAAAACTGGCGCTGGCCAATCCCGCTTGCCTTACTGCTGACTTCGGTTTTCCTGTGTTTTGATCTGGTTTTCTTCAGCAGTAACCTGCTAAAACTAATTCATGGCGGCTGGTTCCCGGTAATGGTAGCCCTGATTGTGGTTACATTATTCTCAACATGGCGTCGCGGACAGGCACAATTGCTACAGGCACAGCAAAATCAGGAATTTTCATTGGATAATTTTGTTGAAAACCTGCACTACTACCCGCCTCAGATTGTTTCCGGCAATGCAGTATTCATGGTTTCCGACCCGTTCAGCATTCCGCGAGCACTCCTGCATAATCTGAAACACAATAAAGTACTGCATAGCTATAATGTATTACTCAGCGTCAAAACCAAAGAAATACCCTATGTAGCCGATAATGACCGTATTGCCATGAAACAGATTGGTCCCCGCTTTACCAGAGTCATCGCCAATTATGGTTTTCAGGAAACAGCCAATATCACCCATATTCTGAAATTGATGGCTGAACAAGGGATTAAACTTGATACCATGGATACCTCATTTTTTCTGTCGCACGACAGCATTGTTGTTGCCGCCAAAACCAAACATGGCAATATGGGGCGGTTACGTGCACGCCTTTTCAAATGGTTATATAAAAACAGTGCTTCAGCCGGTAATTACTATCATATACCGGCTAACCGCGTCGTCGAACTCGGCGCTCAGGTCGTGATTTAACTACACAGCAATTGCAAAAAATTCATGAGAGATCCATATGAGCATTAAAATCGGCATAGTCGGAGCCACAGGTTATACTGGTGTAGAACTATTACGTTTACTGGCACAGCATCCGGAAGCTGAAATCATCACTGTTACCAGCCGCAGCACTGCCGGAACAACGCTAAGCGATTATTTTCCCAGTTTGCGCGGCATCTATGATCATTTGATTTTCCAACATCCCAATCAGGCCGACTTAAGTAAATGTGACTTAGTATTTTTTGCAACACCTAACGGTGTAGCCATGCATGAGGCTCCAATATTACTGACACAGGGAGTTAAAGTAATCGACCTGTCTGCAGATTACCGTATCAAAGATGTAGCAGTCTGGCAAAAATGGTATCCGTTTACTCATGCCAGCCCCGAATGGATCGCAAAAGCTGTTTATGGTTTGGCGGAACTGAACCGTACTGCCATTACTCAGGCGCAGCTGGTAGCCAATCCTGGGTGCTATCCAACTTGCGTCAGCCTGCCTTTGTTACCTTTATTACAGCAACAATGTCTGATTCATGACATGCCGCTTATTGCCGATTGTAAATCTGGAGTATCTGGTGCTGGTCGCAAAGCAAATACCGGCAACCTGTTTGCAGAATGCAGCGATAATTTCAAAGCTTATGGTATCAGCGGACACAGACATTTACCGGAAATCAGGCAAACACTGAATCTTTTACAACCTAATTCAGGTAACAGTCTGGTGTTTGTACCTCATCTGATGCCCTTGATTCGCGGCATGCATGCCACCATATATATTCAAGTAAAAGAAGGTTGCAACCCATATCAGTTGATTGCCGATTATTATCAATCCAGCCCGTTTGTTGATGTCATGCCTGCTGGCAGTGCACCTGAAACCCGCTCAGTCCGCGGAGCGAATCTCTGTCGCATCAGTATACAACCTGCGCCGCAGAATAATACCTGGATTATACTTTCTGTAATTGATAATCTGGTAAAAGGTGCAGCCGGACAAGCTGTACAGAATATGAATATCATGTTCGGGTTTGATGAAAAAAGCGGATTAAATCTTATTCCCCTCTTGCCATAACCGGTCAGCAGGATAGACAATCAAGTATGCACATATTATTAAAAGGACTACACCATGTCAGAAACCGATATTGAAACACCGATTATCTTTACTGAAAGCTGTTGTACCAAAGTAAAAGATTTAATTGCAGAAGAAAACAATCCGGACCTGAAACTGCGCGTATTCGTAACAGGTGGGGGATGCTCAGGTTTCCAGTACGGTTTTACTTTTGATGAAATCGTTAATGATGATGATTTTGAAATCCAGAAAGATGGCTTAACATTTCTGATTGATCCAATGAGTTATCAGTATCTGGTTGGTGCAGAAATCGATTATTCTGAAAGTCTGCACGGTTCACAATTTGTTATCCGCAACCCTAACGCAACTACCACCTGTGGTTGTGGCTCGTCTTTCTCTGTTTAAGTGAATCGACTATATAGCAAGATTTCTTTACTCAAACAACTGAATTAATTTTCTAAACCAGCCAAAGCAGGCTGGTTTATTTATGGGCAACAACCAGCAATAACCAAAAATTGTTCACTTTAAAACTCAATACATTAAAAATTTCACACAATATTAAAAATAATTTCTATTTACAATAAAACATAAAATAACAAAATATTAACATCATATTTTATTCAAAAGCCTATAATCATCTGGGTAGCCAAAAGCAGTAAAGGACTTTTTTAATAACAAATTAACAAGGAGCTTTACCATGAACCATGATATAAAAAAATGCCCGGTAACCCATCTCACAACAGATCAGGGGGCGCCTGTCTCTGATAATCAGAATAGTCTTACAGCCGGACCACGCGGTCCTTTACTGGCTCAAGATTTATGGCTGAACGAAAGACTGGCCAATTTTGTCCGTGAAGTTATCCCTGAACGCCGGATGCATGCAAAAGGCTCAGGTGCATTTGGTACTTTCACAGTTACCCACGATATAACCCAATATACATGTGCCAAACTATTCAGCCAGATTGGCAAAAAAACCGAAATGTTTGTACGCTTTTCCGAAGTAGCAGCTGAACGCGGTGGCGGAGATGCTGAGCGCGATATCCGCGGCTTTGCCATGCGCTTTTATACCGAACAGGGCAATTGGGATCTGGTAGGCAATAATACACCTGTATTTTTTCTGCGTGATCCGCGTAAATTTCCAGACCTTAATAAAGCCGTCAAACGCGACCCCCGTACCAATCTGCGCAGCCCTACTTATAACTGGGACTACTGGACTTTACTGCCGGAATCATTTCATCAGGTAACCATTACCATGTCCGACAGAGGCATACCGGCCAGTTACCGGCATATGCATGGTTTCGGTTCACATACATTCAGTTTCATTAACGCTAATAAAGAACGCTTCTGGGTTAAATTTCACTTCCGCACTCAACAGGGAATTAAAAACCTTACCGATGAAGAGGCCGCCACTATCATGGGACAAGATCGCGACAGCCATCAGCGCGATCTTTACAATGCTATCGAATCCGGTAATTTTCCTAAATGGACAATGTATATCCAAATCATGCCGGAAACCGATGCAGAAAAAGTACCCTATCATCCGTTTGATTTATCTAAAGTATGGCCGCATGGCGATTATCCGCTTATCGAGGTGGGCGAATTCGAACTAAACCGCAACCCGGATAACTATTATCTTGACGTTGAACAGGCTGCTTTCGCTCCTAGTAATCTGGTGCCGGGAATCAGCGTTTCTCCTGACAAAGTATTACAAGCACGCCTGTATAATTACGCAGACGCTGCCCGCTACCGTGTAGGGGTCAATCATCATCAGATACCCGTTAATAAAGCACGCTGTCCCGTTTTCAGTAACCATCGTGATGGTACAACCCGGGTAGATGACAATTATGGAAGTCTGCCCCATTACGAGCCTAACAGCTTTCATCAATGGCAGGAACAGCCTGAATTTCGTGAACCTCCGCTTAAAATACATGGTGATGCTGATTTCTGGAATTTCCACGAAGACGATAATGACTATTTCAGCCAGCCCCGCGCCTTATTTAACTTAATGAATGATAACCAGAAGCAGGTACTGTTTGAAAACACAGCACGAGCTATGGGTGATGCACCTGACTTTATCAAATACAGACATATTCGTAACTGCAATGCCTGCCATCCGGACTATGGTGCAGGCGTAGCCAAAGCACTGGGCATGACAGTAGAAGCAGCTATAGCAGCACGCAGCAGTGACCCGGCACAGGGATGTGCTGTTCTGATTTAAACTTAATCATTAATTGATAAAAATCCTTAAACAATAACGTTTAAGGATTTTTTATATAGAAATATATTTCCGTTAGATAATTTATTAAAACTAAAATCTTTATTAATCCGGATTCATAAACAACTAAAACATTAAAATAATTTAATCAGAAAAATGTTCTATATAAAGGGAATGAAAAACTATAAATTAAACTACAACATAAAAATGTATCAAAATATTTTAATATTTAAAATTCATAATATTAATTACCTGAATTTCTTTAATGACTATTCATCGATCATCGACTTATTTCAAACCTTCAAATTCTGCATTAAATTAACATTTATCTTTATTTTAAATTTTCCACAGATAATTTCATGCACAATAAAAAATACCCGTAATCAGCAATTACGGGTATTTTATTACCTAGGCTTAATTAATAAATAAACCAATTTATTCAATAAGCAGGGACACTTGTTAAATGCATAGATTGCTGTATCGGCTCCACCGAATTTAATCTATCATCAATAGCGGGAGTAAATCCTGCCATGGCTGAAAGTAAATTCTGAATCTGTGCTGAAGGATCATTACTATGATTAGAAACAAATTTACCTTTAAGTGGTGAGTTATCTGCCAAATCACTGGAAGCAATTTTCCGTAGATTAGCAATATTATTTCCATTTTTAGCTTTAGTTACGCCAAAAGAAGGATTTTTCTTCATATCTTCATAGGTAACGCTTTTATCTTCAAACACAAAATTAAAAGCCCTGCTATTTTTATTTTTAGTATTAAAATAATCAGGCAAGGTCACTGAATCTGCTGATCCATAAGCATAAATAACTAAATCTTTACCATTAGCAGAACGGATAAATTCAGCATCTGTCAGATTAGCCCCCTTAAATACCAAATCATTACGCTGATACTGATATTTTTTACCCATATTTCCTAAATCATTCACCATATCCTGACCATGTCCGGCTTCAAATTCATAACAGTCTTTATCAAAATCACCGCCTTTTAAAATATCGTTGCCAGCACCTCCAATCAGAACATCATTTCCTGAACCTCCATTCAGAATATCATTACCTGCTCCTCCTTTTAGAATATCTTTTCCATTCCATCCGTAAATAGTATTATTCTTGTCGTCTGTACATTGAATTATAGGATAAGAATAAAGATTGTATTCGTTAATAGTTTTATCATCAAATATAAAATTAAATTCTCTACTATATTGATTATTGACATCAAAATAATCAGGTAAAGTTACTGAATCTTCTGAACCGTAAGCCTGAATAATCAAATTATTTTCAGATCGACTAAATACAGCTTCTGCTGATTGCGCACCTTTAAATACTAAATCATTAAAATCAAATTTCCCATAGCCTCCACCTAAATCATTAACTATATCATGTCCGTGACCAGCTTCGAATTCATAGCGATCTTTATTTCTATCTCCTCCACTTAATATATCATTACCAGCTCCGCCAATAAGAATATCAGTGAAGCGTCCCCCATTAAGAATATCGTCACCGTCTCCCCCATTCAGAATACTTCTACCTGTCCCTCCATACAATATATCGTTACCATCCCCTCCATACAGTGTATCGTTACCATCCTCTCCATACAGTATATCGTTACCATCCCCTCCATATAGTATATCGTTACCATCTCCCCCATTCAGTATATCGTTATTTTCTTCGCCGTATAAAATATCATCACCCTCTCCTCCCCATAAAGTATCATTACCCTCTCCCCCTTTTAAAATATCTTTTCCATCCCATCCAAAAATAGTATTGTCTTTTTCATTTCCACTTTGATTGAAAGTATATCGTTCTTTAATATCTTTACCTATAATAGTTTCATCTTCAAAGATAAAATTAAATGATCTATATTCATTATAGCTACTAGAGTCTCCCTTAAAATAGCCCCACAAAGTAACCGAATCATCACCTCCATATGCCCGGATAACTAAATGATCTCCGGAACGGGTAAATTCCGCTTCTGTCAGCTTTGCTCCTTTGAATACTAAATCATTATTATCTTTATAATAGTTTATTTTGCCGTAACTTCCCATATCATCAATAAAATCATTCCCGTGCCCCGCTTCAAACTCATAACGATCTTTATGACCATCTCCCCCGAATAAACGATCGTTTCCTGTACCTCCAATCAAAATATCGTATCCCAGTCCGCCGCTTATGGAATCATTACCTTTTCCCCCGTTAAGAATATCATTTCCATCTGATCCGTATAGTCTATCGTCCTCATCACTTCCGATAAAAGTAAAGATATAATTATCAATAATATATTCATATGTTATAGTTATATCTTCAAATATATAATTAAAAGAGTGGTAGTAGTAACTATCGGTACCGAAATAGTTTAAGATCGTCACAGAGTCTTCTGTTCCATATGCTTTTATGATCAGATTGCCTTCTGAACAGATAAATTCAGCATCCGCGAAATTAGCACCTTTAAATACTACATCATTACGATGCTCTATATATTCTTTAGAGCTTTCCCCTCTATCATCAATTACATCGTAACCATGTCCAGCTTCAAATTCATAACGATCCTTATGCCAATCACCGCCTTTTAAAATATCATTTCCGGTGCCGCCATTCAGAATATCATAACCATAACCTCCCCATAAAATATCGTCACCAGCTCCTCCATTCAGAATATCATTGCCATTTTCACCTTTGAGAGTGTCATTACCAGCCCCTCCGTTTAAAATATCAATTCCTAGCCAGCCCGAAATAACATTATCTTTTTCATCACCATTTTGAGTGAAAGGAAAATTTCTTTCAATATCTTCATAGGTAACACTTTTATCTTCAAACACAAAATTAAAAGCTCTGTTATATTCATTTATAAAATTAAAAATAGTATTAAAATAATCGGGCAAGGTTACTGAATCATCTGATCCATATGCATAAATAACCAAATCTTCACCAGAACGGATAAATTTAGCATCTGCAAGATTAGCTCCCTTAAATATCAGATCATTACGCTCATCCTGACGTTGTTTATCCATATATCCTAAATCATTAACTATGTCCTTACCATGTCCGGCTTCAAATTCATAACGGTCCTTATGACAATCACCGCCGTTTAAAACATCATTTCCGGTACCGCCATTCAGAACATCATAATCAAAACCTCCCCATAAAATATCGTCACCATCTCCTCCATTCAAAATATCTTTTCCAGCTCCGCCAACTAAAATATCATTACCATCATTACCATTAAGAATGTTGTTGCCTTTTTTTCCATTCAGAACATCATTTCCTTTTCCTCCATTCAGAACACCATCTTTATCACTTCCTAACAAAGGATATTCATAAAGATCTTCATATGTAATACTTTGATCATCAAATATGAAGTTGAATTCTCTGCTTGCATAATAATCAGCATTAAAAAAATTTGGCAGAGTTACCGAATCTTCAGCCCCATATGCCTGAATAACTAAGTCATATTTATTAACACAAATAAATCTTGTTTCTGAGAATTTAGCACCTTTAAATACTAGATCATTGCGTTGATTTTTAGGGTTAATAATTCGATTACCTTCATCATAAACTATATCTGCTCCATGTCCGGCTTCAAATTCATAACGATCTTTATGACCATTTCCCCCATATAATTTATCGTTTCCTGCCCCCCCTATCAAAATATCATAGCCATCTTCTCCATATAATTCGTCGTTTCCTGCCCCTCCCTTGATGAGATCTTTACCGTGCCAACCATCGATTCTGTTATCTTTATCATCACCATTCTGTGTAATAATATACCTACTTTCTAAATCTTTCGCAGAAACACTTTCATCTTCAAATACAAATTTAAAAAAATCCCATATATTCCAATATGAAAAGTAATCAGATAATATTACCGAGTCATTCGCTCCATAAGCTTTTATAATTAAATTTTTTTTATCCCGCAAAAATAGCACATCTGAAGATTTTGCTCCTTCAAAATGTAATTCATTTTCATCAGCTCTTACATAACCTCTATCTTCTATTACATCTTGACCATGACCTATCCGAAATATATACCGATCTTTCTGATTCTTCTGTCCGACAAAAACATCATTTCCAGTCGTACTGAAATAAATATTATCTAATTCTCCGTATAATTTAGAAACCATTTCATTATTGGCTTCTTTAGTGAATTTTCTGATATTATTCAGCCTTCTTTCTTTTGCCTCACTATTATATTTACCAAGATTCTTATCAATTTGCATCAATTCTCTAGCTTCGACCAGCTGATTATTTTCAACTAATTTTACAAGCTCTTGATTTAGCTTAGAGTAATCATATCCAATATTTTGCTGTTCAGCATTCCACTGCGCCAGAATAATCGGGGAAAATAGCTCTTTATATACTCCTTCAGCCAATAAACTGGCAGAAACATATTCTGCAAATTTATTAAACTCCTTAATAAGTATAGGTGCTGCTTTTGAATGAGGATCTGAATCAATTTCTCCCCAGCACCAAGTACCTAAAAAATCTGAGCCGGTTAGATTTTCTAAAGTTACCAACTTCCGTGCGTCATCAATATATTTTCCTCGACTTACGGGATCAATCTGTTCAGAACCAGTCCATCTATAAATCAAATTGTTCAGTAATGATTCACGTGTTTTAGTATCAGCTGTCAGATAAGCTTTAACCATTTCCTTTAGAACAGCATCTTTCTGCATAGCAGTATGCAGATCTGATACATTACCAAAGCCTTGTATATAAGGTAATTTCGCTATATCTTTATCAATTGCCAAGTTATCAGTATTAAAAGTATCTCCTTTATCTACCTTAAACCATACATCTGTTGCATCTGTCTGATGCCCGTCTGCCCAGGTAACTTGAGATGTTTCTCTGTGCTCATGACCATTCTCATCTTTTTTATCACCTTTCAGATATTTAAGTCCTATCTCTGTAATCTGAGTATTACTCAGCGACAATAATTCTCCCTCATCAACTAAACCATTCTGATTTTTATCTTGCCATAATTGTAATCTCGACCACACTGAATCAGCAGTATCAATTACACCATCTCGATTCTCATCAAATTCAGCCAGGGCTTCGAATCCATTTTGTGCTTTTTTACCAGAAGATAATAAAGTATTACTGCCAAATAACTCTTTTCCGTCATCAATCAATCCGTTTTGATTACGGTCTAAAACCAGTAGTGCATCATTACTATCAACCCAGCCAGTATTCTCTGCAAAACTATTTCCATCATGATCAAAATATGTATGCTTACCTTGTGCAGTAGTTTTTACACCATCTCCATTCATATCAATGATAATAGGTGATCTGATATCCTCCGCATCCTTGAAATCCGGCCGAGTATCATCTTCTTCTCTCAGCCGGATATTTAAATCTCCATTTCTGAAATTTTTTATGATCAATCCATCATTAATAATTAAATCCCCGCCTTCCCAAAAATACTTAATTCCGCCACCATAGTAAGTATTTTCAGGATCATTTTCAGCATGAACACCACCGGTTAATTTATTACCTTTATAGCTGCTGATTGGTGCAAGACATTTATTTCTGCCATCTCTTAAATATACTTCTCCAGAACCATCTGAGTCTTCAATAACATCCATGGTATCAACAATATAAGTATCATATCCGTTTTTTCCATTAAGTAGATCTTTTTCATATGAGTAGGAACTGGCGCCCATTAACAAATCATCACCATCGCTACCTATTAAATCATCTTCACCACCACCACCAATTAATACAGATCCAGGGCCATTAAACACCATTCCCATATCATCTATAGATTCGGCCTCTAAAATACCATTGTGAAATTTACTATCTGCATCATAAATAACTTTTCTTCCCAAGGAATCTTTAAAATTAATAGATGGAGAGTTTCTAATCAAATTATCTATCTCAAATAAACCATTTGTATATGCCTTTGATTTTGCAATCAGACCGTCTTTCGATTTAAGCTCTTTTTTTTGTAAACGCAATTGAGCAAAATCTGCCTCTGTTACAGTAATAGCAGAAATATTACCTGAAAATACAATAGGAACTTGTCTACCTATTCCATACGGATCAATTTTATTTTTGTATAAAGAGTTAAATATATCTGCTTTTAATCCTTTGCCTTCAAAATCAAAATTATCTGCATTTGGGATTATTTTTAATCCTCGTATTTCCTTTGAACCATCCTCTTTTACAATGAATTCTATTGAATCAAAATCTATAGTGAAGCTTGTTGAGCCAAAAATAAAGGCACGTGTGATAAAATCACTTGCACTAAAACCAGTATCATATTGACTTATGTGTCTTTTAAAAACTTTATCTTTAAAATATTGATGTTTTTCCCGCCAGTCGGGATCACTTTCATCAATTTTATAATCTTTATCATTTTTGTATATTAACTTACACATATTCAGGAAATTATAGTTTCCGGCTAATATATTACTTTTATAATCAAAAAATTTTTCAAACATACCAAAATCCGCCGCTGAAACAAAACGTCCTCCCCCATGACACATAAATTCATTTGCGTCTATAATTAATGCTTCACCTACGGCATTAGTCTCTCTTATCCATTTATCATCAATTAATTCTGTGCGTGATGGTGCTTTTTCCTGATTCCAAATATATCTAGCCAGAATTTCATCAACACTAACTAAATCTTTCCCATTTTCTAATTCATAAGCCATATATTTATACTTTCATACATAATTTTAGATTAATAAAACTTATTATTAATAAGCTTTACAAAATATATCACATTTGTCATATAATTACATTTTATTTATTTTATAGAAATATGGTTTATATAAAATATCGCCACAATTATTTAAATAAAATACTTCATACGGATAATTTATCGGATAATAGTTTGTTTTGGTTTTTGGTAAAAAACCATCTATACCAAAATAATAATTACCTACTCCCAATGAATTTATATCTTCATCTGGAGGAATTCTTGATTCTTCTACAAAAGTATCAAAAATCGATTCTTTATATGCTAAGACATAATTTTTTCTTTTCTTCATTAATTGCCATTCAGATTTATTATATACTGTACAACAATCACTCCCATATAATTTAATAGAATCTTCACTTGTTTTTCGGTGTATTAAAATAAATTTTTCTAATCCAAAATTATAATTAATATAATTTTTATCTGAGTCATATATAAAAGTCTGTACTTTTGGTAATTTAATAAGTTCATTAATATTATCCAAATAATTATTTTGAACACCTATATAATTATTAAGCTTCTGATTTGTTAGATCAACTGGTACTTGCCATACTCTGCAATTATCCGAGCTGGTACATTGACCATAAGTAGGTAAAAATTTACCATCCATATTTTTTGTCCGATTTTCCCAATATAATTTATTTTCATATATGATTTTTCCTATCAGACTTTTCATTGCTTTATGCCAAAGCTCTTTTTTGGTGTAATATTTCCTGTCTCGCCAGCAGTATCCTTCTCTATTCTTTTCCTCAAACTCGTTTTGTGAAATGTAAAAAGGTTTAGAATTCTTTTTTAATAATTCATACCAAAAGTGATAAGGGGGTCTTTCATAATATAGTTTTTTTATTTTAAATCCTCCTGCAATAATTAATATCATGGATAAAACTATTACTATATATTTTGTTTTTTTTTGATTATTTTTTGCAATAATCAGTACTTTATCTATCATATTTACTAGACAATATAGTAATGGTAAAATGATTATGAGCGTACCTATCTGATCCAATATCAATATAAGTTTAAACATTGCTAATATATCCCTTTAGAAAAATTTTTTCAAATAATCAAATAATAAACCATTTAATAAAATATTTAAAATTAATATTTACCCGAGTATAATTGTTATATTTGCTGTATATGAAATAATTTTAATAAAATCTTGGATTTATATTTTTCAAAATTTTTATAATTAATATAGGTCTTTATTTTATATAAATATCTTTGTCAAATATATTATAAACCTGTGATTAATATTAATCACAGGTTATTTTACACAGACTTTAATAATTAAATTTCAATTATTTATCAAAACTGGTTGCAATATTACCCAGTAATCTGTTTTGTTCTAATAATTCACACAATTGCACATCATCTATTGCATTTGTATTTAATCCTGCCATTGCATTAACAAGCTGTTGAACTTGTTGTGTGACCTGAGGATGACCGGTTATGTCGTTATGATTTACATTATTTTCAGTATAAAAATAGTAATCACCATCTTTATTTCCATTTCGTTCAAAACTAGCAAAAATTTCTGATAATGTAATTAATTGATTTTTAAAAACAAACTTCTCGACTCCAGCCCAATTTCCAGCACCTTTAGAAAGACACTCTCTTATTTCAATGGAATCACCCTGATTATAACCTAGAAGAAATAATGAATTTCCTTTTTTTCTAAATATAACTTCATTCATATTCACATCTGTAAATATTATAGTATCTTCTTTACTATTATTATGTTGTAATAATACATTTCCATCCCAGATAAAATCATTTCCATGTCCTTTTGAAAAAATATATATGTCATCACCACCTCCGCCGGAAAGATAATCATCACCAGCTCCGCCCACAAATATATTTTTCCCATCATCTGCTCTTAAATCATCATTACCTGTCCCTCCTATTAATGTATTATCTCCTCCATAAGCTTGTAAAATGTCATTTCCGTTACCACCAACTAAAACATCATTATATTTTCCGCCACTAAGGATATCATCCCCATCCTCTCCAAATAAAATTGCTCTACCTGTATTAAGCCAAATTTCATCTTTGCCAGCAGTACCGTGTATTACCATTCCTTCTTTCTGAAACTGCTCCAGCGTAATTGTCTTATCTTTGAATACAAAATTTTCTATCGCATGCCCTCCATGCGGATAAAAGAAATCTCGTATTTCAACTGAATCTCCTTCGTTATAACCATAAATAAATAGTGTATTGTCTTTTTTCCTGAATTTTACTTCTTCAAAATTGACATCTAAAAACTGAATCGTATCTGCTTCACCTGCCTCGTCACTTATCAGATCTTTACCATGTCCTTTAGCAAAAACATAAGTGTCGTTACCCTCTCCGCCATATAGCCAATCATTTCCAGCACCTCCTATCAGAGTATCATCTCCTTTATATCCATAAAGGGTATCATTACCATCCCCACCATCAAGTATGTCATTCGCAATATCCAATGTACTGCCTTGGAGCAAATCATCGCCATCTCCGCCATGCAGTATTCCTCTGCCTTTTGATATATTGATAGTGTCATTTCCTGATGTTCCGTACAGTTCCATTCCTTCCTTCTGAAGCTGTTCTAACGTAACAGTTTTATCTTTAAAGATAAAATTCTCTATTGAATGATTTCCCCAGCCAATAAAGAAATCTTTTATTTCAACTGAATCTCCTTCGTTATAACCATAAATAAACAGTGTGTTGTCTTTTTTCCTGAATTTCACTTCTTCAAAATTGACATCTAAAAACTGAATCGTATCTGCTTCACCTGCCTCGTCACTTATAATATCTTTATCATGTCCTTTAGCAAAAACATAAGTGTCGTTACCCTCTCCTCCATATAAATTATCATTTCCTCCACCTCCTATTAGGATGTCATCTCCTTTATATCCCCATAATGTATCATCTCCTGCACCACCATCCAGTATGTCATTTGCAATATCATATTGACTGGCTTTAAGAGTATCATTACCATCTCCGCCATGCAGTATTCCTCTGCCTTTTGATATATTGATAGTGTCATTTCCTGATGTTCCGTACAGTTCCATTCCTTCCTTCTGAAGTTGCTCTAATGTAACTGTTCTATCTTTAAATACAAAATTCTCTATTGAATGATTTCCCCAGCCAATAAAGAAATCTTTTATTTCAACTGAATCTCCTTCGTTATAACCATAAATAAACAGTGTATTGTCTTTTTTCCTGAATTTCACTTCTTCAAAATTGACATCTAAAAACTGAATCGTATCTGCTTCACCTGCCTCGTCACTTATCAGATCTTTACCATGTCCTTTAGCAAAAACATAAGTATCGTTACCCTCTCCTCCATATAAATTATCATTTCCTCCACCTCCTATCAGGATGTCATCTCCTTTATATCCCCATAATGTATCATCTCCTGCACCACCATCCAGTATGTCATTTGCAATATCATATTGACTGGCTTTAAGAGTATCATTACCATCTCCGCCATGCAGTATTCCTCTGCCTTTTGATATATTGATATTGTCATTTCCTGATGTTCCGTACAGTTCCATACCTTCTTTTTGCAACTGCTCCAGCGTAATTGTCTTATCTTTGAATACAAAATTTTCTATCGCATACTTACCATTAAAATTAAAGAAATCTCGTATTTCAACTGAATCTTCTTCGTTATAACCATAAATAAACAGTGTATTGTCTTTTTTCCTGAATTTCACTTCTTCAAAATTGACATCTAAAAACTGAATTGTATCCGCTTCACCTCCCTCGTCACTTATCAGATCTTTACCATATCCTTTAGCAAAAACGTAAGTGTCGTTACCTGCACCTCCGTATAGCTTATCATTCCCTGAACCTCCTATCAGAGTATCATCCTGACTTGTTCCTGATAAAATATCATCTTTATCACTTCCTTCAATTAGGTTCACATTATCTGAAAATATTGAGCTAGTATTCTGATATTGGTATTCTTTGATTAACGCATTCATATAGCTAATCCTTAATTAAAAAAATTAATACAAAAGTTAAATTTAATATTTGCATTCTAAAAATTAATTTCTATTTATATAAAATCCCCCCTTTACTTTATAAACAAAATAATAAATACAACTCTACATTTAACTTATTAAATAAAATTATCTGTATATCATTTTTATATTAACAAGGAATAAAATACTAGTTCGTGTTTAAAAATATTCTTATATGAACTTAGTTATCCTTTTTATATAAAATCAACAAAATCTGATTTAAAACAGACTACTAAAATCCTGAATTGATATCAATTAAATTTAACATTATTTGATGTTAAGTCAAATATATACATATTATTTATATATATTTTAAATTTTATACAATATAATTAAATATTAAATATTTGGATTTTATTGTCTTTTTTATGTGTATTTTTGTTATTATTTATGTTAATTTGTCATCTTAAATTAAGATATTTTTAATACCTATGTCATTATCACCTGAGTCTCTGCCTTCAAAATCTGATTCTTTAAAAAAATCAGATAGTTTTCAAAAACCCAATATAGCGGTTACTGCACTCGTACTTATTGCCCATTTTCATGGTTTGGCAGTTAATCCTGCCGATATTACCCATAAATATGCTGAAAAAGGGGATTTAAACAGTGAGCAATGGCTATTGGCAGCCAAAGACCTGGGATTAAAAGCCAGGCTGGTAAAGCATAATGTTGAACGTCTGCATCTTGTGGCTTTACCTGCAGTTGTTTGGCGGGATGACGGACAGCATTTTGTTCTGGCTAGAATAGATGGTGATCGCTATTTAATTCAGGATCTTGAACAGGGTAAACCGGTTATCCTTACGAAAGAAGAATTTACCCAACGCTATTCTGGACAGCTTATATTGGTTACTTCCCGTGCATCAATACTTGGTCAACTGGCCAAATTTGATTTCACATGGTTTATTCCGGCTGTTATCAAATACCGGCGTATCTTTCTGGAAGTACTGGTTGTATCCGTTTTTATTCAGCTTTTTGCACTTGTTACACCTATGTTTTTTCAGGTGGTAATGGATAAAGTTCTGGTTCACCGCAGCTTTTCAACACTTGATGTTATTACTATTGCATTGCTGGTGATCATTATTTTTGATGTCGTGCTAAGCGGATTACGTACATATATATTTGCTCATACCACATCACGTATTGATGTTGAATTAGGTGCACGATTATTCAGACATCTGTTAAGTCTGCCTCTGGCTTATTTTGAGCATCGCAGAGTGGGAGATACCGTTGCACGGGTGCGTGAACTGGAACAAATCCGGAATTTTCTAACCGGACAGGCATTAACTTCTGTTTTAGACTTATGTTTTTCTTTTATCTTCTTGCTGGTTATGTGGTTTTATAGTGGCTGGCTAACATTGGTAGTTGTTATCTCCCTGCCCTGCTATGCCATCTGGTCTGCAACTATCAGCCCGATTTTGCGTGCTCGTTTGAATGAAAAATTTGCCCGCAATGCCGATAATCAGTCTTTTCTGGTTGAATCAGTCACTGCTGTCGGTACCATTAAAGCAATGGCCGTTGAACCACAGATGACCAGACGCTGGGATCAGCAACTGGCCGCTTATGTCAATTCCGGTTTTCGCGTTGCCCGGCTGGCTACTATCGGACAACAAGGTGTACAGTTTATCCAAAAACTGGTTACAGTTGTTACATTATGGCTTGGTGCGCATTTGGTAATTAAGGGCGATCTGACTGTAGGTCAATTAATTGCATTTAATATGCTTGCAGGACAAGTAGCGGCTCCTGTTATCCGGCTGGCACAGCTATGGCAGGATTTCCAGCAGGTGGGAATATCGGTATCACGGTTAGGAGATATTCTGAATACTCCGACGGAAAATCCAACTTCGCGCATGGCTCTTCCCAATATTAAAGGACAAATTGAATTTGAAAAAATTTCTTTTCGCTACCGGCCTGATGGTGCAGAAATATTACGGGATCTGAGTTTAAATATCCGGCCCGGAGAAATTCTGGGAATTGTCGGGCGTTCTGGTTCAGGTAAATCCACTCTAACCAAGCTGGTACAGCGTTTATATACACCGGAGCGGGGGCGGGTTTTAGTTGATGGTAATGATCTGGCGTTGGCTGACCCGGCATGGTTACGGCGTCAGGTAGGTGTGGTGCTTCAAGAAAACGTTCTACTCAATCAGAGTATCCGTGCCAATATTGCTCTTGCTGATCCGGGCATGCCGCTGGAAAGAGTAATGTATGCTGCTAAAATGGCCGGCGCACATGAATTTATCATGGAGTTGCCGGAAGGATATGACACTATAGTTGGAGAACAGGGCGCTGGTCTTTCAGGAGGTCAAAGACAACGAGTAGCAATTGCCCGGGCTCTGGTAGGCAATCCGCGTATTTTGATTCTTGATGAAGCAACCAGTGCTCTGGATTATGAATCCGAACGAGCTATTATGAAAAATATGCAGGCTATCTGCAAAGGACGTACTGTATTGATTATTGCACATCGTCTGTCTACAGTCCGTATGGCCAATCGTATTATAGCCATGGATAAAGGCTGCATAGTAGAAGAAGGTACTCATCAGGAGTTACTGGAAAAACCAAATGGTTACTATCGCTATTTATATCAACTGCAAAACAGCTGACATTAAATTTAAAATAAGAAAATAAGATATGGGCATTCGCTTTCAAGCTTTTAAAGATTTTTTACAACGATATAGCACAGTCTGGAAAAATGTCTGGGCGGTACGCTTTCAATTGGATCCGCCTAAACGAGATGAAGACGAACGTGCTTTTTTACCGGCACATCTGGAATTAACTGAAACACCTATTTCTGCCGCACCTAAATGGACAGCAAGACTGATTATTCTGTTTGCCGTGCTGGCACTATTATGGGCATTAATTGGCAAACTGGATATTGTTGCTGTAGCAATGGGTAAAACCACCCCGGGCGGACGCAGTAAAGTTATCCAGCCGCTTGAAACATCTGTTGTCGATAAAGTTGCAGTCAAAAATGGTGATCATGTAAAAAGCGGACAAGTATTAGTTCAGCTAAGTGGTATTGGTTCTGACAGTGATTATGCTCAGTCAGAAAAATCCCTGCAGGCCGCACGTTTAAATAAATTACGTCTGGAAGCGGTGATTCGTGCTGTTGATACACATCAACCTCCTGTACTGGATCACGAACTAGCAACAAAATGGCAGTTGACTCCTGATCAGATTATGGAAGCACAATCATTAGCAATAAATCAGTTCCAAACATGGTTTACTCAGGATGCCCAATTGCAGACTGTATTGCGTGAACATCAGGCACAGTTACAGGGAACCCAGTCACAGGTAAGTAAACTTGAACAAACTACAGCCATTGAGCAACGTCGTACAGCTGATTATAAGGACTTATTGGCACAAAATTTTGTATCCAAACATGCTTATTACGAGCAGGAAAGCAAGTTTATTCAAAATAAAAATGACTTAGCCAGCCAGCGTAGTCAGCTTCGTCAAATTCAGGAAAGCATACGCGAAGCAGAGCAAAACAGACAGTTACAGACTAATACCCTTAGACGCGATACACTCGATCAATTGCGTCAGGCCAATGAACAAATTCAACAACTAACAGAAGCAACTGATAAAGCGTTACAGCGTAAACAATTAATGACATTGAAATCACCTGTCGACGGTACGGTGCAGCAACTGGCCACACATACTATAGGCGGTGTCGTTACAGCTGCTCAGCAAATTATGGTTATTGTGCCGGATCAGGATCAGATGGAAATCGAAGCACTTGTTCCAAATAAAGATATCGGTTTTGTTAAAGCAGGACAAAGTGCCATTATTAAAATTGAGTCATTTCCCTATACTCGCTACGGATACCTGACCGGTAAAGTAAAAAATGTAAGTTTTGATGCAATTGAAGATGAAAAGCTGGGGCTGGTTTTTGCTGCTACTATTGTTCTGGACAGAAATTATCTGATGATAGATGGTAAAAAAGTAAATTTAACAGCCGGTATGAATGTAACTGCAGAAATTAAAACCGGGAAGCGTCGCGTTATCACCTATTTGTTAAGCCCGCTGCAAACTAAAGTTGATGAAAGTATGCGAGAACGCTGATGCAAAAATATACTTTTACTATTTGGAAAGTTTTCTGTATTTGTATTGGATACAGTGTTATTACTGCTCCTGTACAGGCATTCGATTTATTTGATGCCTGGCAGGCTGCAATAAACTATTCTGCAGATTTTTCAGCAGCTCAAAGTGAACGCGATGCTCAAAAAGAACAACTGGCACAGACACGTGCTGCTCTGCTCCCTCAGGTAAATGGCAATTATATCTATCAGAAGCAGCCCCCCTCTCTATCCAGTACAACCCAGACTCATGGCTGGAATGTTCAGGCAAGTCAGGCTCTGTTTGATAAAACTAAATGGGCACAATACCAGCAAGGTAAAATTACCGCCAATATGGCTGACTGGCAATTGGAGAACGTAAAAGAAGATTTGCTATTTAATGTTGCTAAGGCTTATTTTCAGGTCTTACTCATTGAAGATAAACTAGTTTCAATTGAAAAAGAAAAAGAAGCCTATGCAATGCAAATCAGACAGTCCAAAGCTCTATTCAATAAAGGTGCAGCCACCATTTTGGATACAAACGAAGCTCAGGCTGGGTATGAAGCAGCGCGTGCAAAAAAAGTTAGTGCAATGACCGATCTGCTGGTAGCTCAAAATAATCTGGCTAATATCACAGGCCTTGATCCGAAGAAAATTAAACGTTTAAGACATACAGATTTTGGCGACTTACTGGGCAAAACAAGCAAAGCAGATTGGATAAATACAGCACAAACAAATAATCCAGAATGGCAGCAGCAAAAGCTAGCTTTAGAAAATGCTAAACAAGCTTATATCGCAGCTAAAGCAGAAAACTGGCCGAAGTTAACGATTAATGGCGGTTATCAGGACAATCATCAGATTCAGCAATTTTATGGTTTGGATCATGGTACTCGCAGTAAAGGCGGGATTGTTACAGTCCAGCTTTCAATGCCTTTATTTACTGGTGGATTAATCCACAGTAAAATTAAAGAAGCAGCAGCAAAAGAGCAACAAAATAAATTTTTATTAATTGCAACTGAACGTAAAATTGAACTTAATGTTAATCAGGCTTATCAGACTACATTAGGCAATCTTTATCAGATTCAGGCACAGCAACAATTATTAAAAGCGAATTCTGTAAAACTAGAAGCTACCCAATTAGGTCGAAAAGTAGGTATACGCAGTAATCTGGATGAATTACAGGCTTTACAGGCTAAGGCTGATGCTGAGCAAAAATTAGCCGAAGCACAATATGGTTATATAACAACGTATATTCAGCTTCTACAAAGCGCAGGGATTTTGACTCAACCCACAGAACAAAAAAAATTACATAAATTGCTGTATTAAGCAATTCTATAATTAATCTTATTAAGTACCTTAGATTAAGTAGCTATCAATTTCTCTGATATTTAATTGATAGCTACTAAAGAGAAATTTGTTACTTTATTTGAATTTTCATTTTTATGTTAAATCAATTTTTATTTAAATAAAAATATTATTTAATTTCTAGCGTTTCCTAAAAATTAATGTATTGAATTAAAATCGCAATCATTTAAATTATCTGTTAACTGTTGAGTCAATTCTTTACAGACGATAATTTTTTATTTTCGATTATAAATAAAGCAAAAATCTCAAATTCACTAAAGCTATTTTCAGGTATGGTAACTTTTTACAAAATGGTAAATATAAATATAATTTCCTCATTTGCTTAGAATTTTCATATGTGAAATAAACTCACTATAACCAAATTTTTTACCGGCAATTATTTGCTAAAATTCTACTGAATAATATTTAGAAACTAATTCATTAATATTTTTCTTAACAATTAATAAATTGTTTAATGAGATTTACCATAAAAACAATATCCATTTAATTTTCTTATTGAAATTAGTAACTATCACTTAACATTTTACGGTTCAGGCGTATAAAGTTTAAATACAAAATGGATATTAACGTTTTTCCTGTCTTCGAATCAGATAAACAGCCAGACACAGAAAAAGAATTGTAGGCAAAAATGCAGCAATTATAGTCGGCACTCCATATAACTGACTGGTAAATCCAAACAGTCTTCCGGAAAAATGAAATAATAGTCCTAAACATATTCCATAGAATAGTTTCAAACCCATATTCCCATGCCGGTTTTGTTGGGGCGTAAATGCCAGCGCTACCAAAGCCATAACCATACACGCCAATGGATAGGCAATCTTTCTCCACCAGGCAAGTTCGTAGCGTGTTGTCTGTTGATGATTATGCTTCAGATGCTTGATATAAGTTGAAAGTGCTATAGCTGACATTTGTTCTGGTGCTACCAGCAATATATTGAGAAGCTGGTGATTAACAGACATTTTCCAATCCAGATTTTCAATATGATTTACAGATATCTGATTTTTCCCCAATAGTGACTGATCTACCTGATTCAAATGCCATTTAGATTTTTTACCTTCAGTAGAATGAACATCCACTTTAGCACTGAAAGCATGTAAAGTTTCAGTCAGTTGAAAATTTTCATCATGACGATAAATATTGATATCTGTTAAACTGCCATCTGGAAGCATTTCAGCTACATTTACAATATCTTTTCCTTGTTTTAACCATATACCACTATCTCCAGCACTAATGCTGTTCTGACGTGCATGTAATTGATACTGTTCTGCATAAGGACCTATTCTAGGTACGATATATTCACCAAGCAGCGCAGCAATGACTGCAAAGAATAGTCCAAATTGCAGCATCATACTAATAATGTTAGACAAACTGATTCCGGATGTTCTGATTACAGTAAATTCACTATTGCTGGCCATTTGACTAAGGCAAACCAGACCACCAACTAGTACAGCCAGAGGCATAAGCTCATAAGCATGTGTCGGAATCAGCATAAGAACATAATACAGCATTTTATCGGCAGTATAACGTCCGTCACCAACATGGCTGATTTCACCCATAATATCGAAAAAACTGTATAAGCTTACCAGTGCCAATAATGCATATAAAGTATAAACAGTCATTTGGCTGATGACAAAACGATTAAGCAAACGCATCAGGACCGTCCTCCCAGTAATGATGTAAACGCTGTTTTAAAAGAAGCTGATGGGAAGTCACGCCAGCGTAATAAGAATAGAAACAGCATAAACATCATTAGATGCATTGGAAATATGCCTAGCCAGAAAGGTATACGACCATTTTCTACCAGATCTCGCAGAAAGGTCAGGCCATTTTGATAAATTAAAAATACTGCAATTGCAATCAGAATATTGTATGTATGTCCGGTACGGGGATTAAAATAGGATAATGGTAAAGCCATTAAAGCAAGTACAATAACACTAATCGGTAATGATAAGCGCCACATTAGTTCTGCTTTGTAAATGGGTTTGTTACTAGCAAATAATGCAGAAGTAGGAATTGTATGCCGGTTCTGTTTTGGATCTATAACGGTTGTATTAACACTGATAATCATTGTCATTTTATCAAAAGAAGCTCTTTGATAATCAGCCTGTCCGGGCTTTCCATAGTAGCGAAAACCGTCTTCAAGAGTAAGAATACGTTTCTCTCCATCCTGTTTAAATTCGCCTTTTTTCGCAAAAATCGAACTTTCCTTGCCATTTTTTTCTTTTTCACGAACAAAAAGATTACTGGCACGACCGCTATCAGGGTCAAATGTTTCAATGAAATAAACTCGCGGATGGCTTTTGCCAATTTCTTTGAATACCCCGGGTTCCAGTAATGACATTTCCTGTTTTTGTTTTAGTATCTCCGCAAATTCACGGCTGCGCCACTCTGCCCAAGGCTGAATGAGCATGGAAACTATTGCCACCAAAACTGCAAACGGAATAGCGAATTTCATTAAAGGAATAATCCAGTTTCTTAATGATAAGCCACTGGATAGCCATATCACCATTTCGCTATCACGCCAATAACGTGTAAGTACCGTGATGATACTGATATAAGCTGTCAGAATAAGCAGTACAGGTGTCAGGCCAATTGTCCAGAATCCAATTAACGCAGACACTGCATCAATGGCTACACGGCCACTGGCGGCACGACCCAGCAGATTAATTGCCTGTGTAGCTACCAGTACTACCAATAAGATCACGAATATGCCTACGGCAGTCCATGATAATTCTTTAATAAATTGGCGTTGATAAATCATAAGATAATTAAACACATTTGCGACTGTCCTTACTTTAGCGGCAGCCTGCGTTACAATAAGTGCATCCGGTTCTGCTTAACGCATGATTCGTACAGAATATATACAATGCCCTTATAAAATAGGATAGGAAAATATGGAATTTAGCATAAATGCGGAACAATTGCAGCCGCAAAACAACAGTTCTTTACTATTTGTGTATTGCAAAGAAAGCAAACCAGAACAAAATCTGGCTAATACTTTGTTAACTCAATTACAACAGCAACAAAAGGATTTTATTGCGACACACACAGTAAAAGATGAATTTTTACAGGCTTTAGCTGTAGTAAACATCGATAAAGATGATTATGCCAGCATCCAGAAACTGGCTGCAAAAGCTGCCAGCTGGTCCAAAGAGCAATCATCACTCAATATAGATTTAAGCAAATTGCCGGAAATACTTGCCCAGAAATGGGTACAGGCTTTTACAATTGCTGTTGGCGAAGCGGTCTATTGCTTTGATAAATTCAAAAAAGATTCTAAGCCGGTATTACTTGAAAAAATCAATTATCAGACTGTTCACCCTGTCAATAACCACCTTAGCAAGGCCGAAGCTATTATCTATGGTATGAATATCTGTAAAGATTTAGGCAATGCACCGGGAAATATCTGTACTCCGGCCTATTTGGCTTCTTCTGCTGCCAAGATTGCCAATGATTTAGGTGCCAGTGTAAGAATCATAAACGACACCGAAATACAGGAAATGGGTATGAATGCTTTACTGTCTGTTGCACAGGGAAGCACGGCCGGAGCTTATCTTATTGAATTGCAATATCATGGAGCTTCGAATAACGAAGATAAGCCGGTAGTTTTGGTTGGCAAAGGTATTACTTTTGATTCTGGTGGTATTTCTCTTAAACCGGGTGCTGCCATGGATGAAATGAAATTTGATATGTGTGGTGCAGCTTCGGTTATTGGTACTTTTGCAGCTGCAGTAAAACTCAAACTACCATTAAACCTCGTTGCAATAATCCCAACTTGTGAAAATATGCCTTCAGGCAATGCTGTTAAACCAGGCGATATTGTTCAGGCTATGAATGGTTTAAATATTGAGGTTTTAAACACTGATGCAGAAGGCAGACTGATATTATGTGATGCACTTACCTATGCCGAACGCTTCCAGCCTAAAGCAGTAATCGATGTTGCCACCCTTACTGGTGCCTGTATCATCGCTTTAGGACATGTTGCACAAGGTGTATTAGGCAACAATCAGCAATTAATCGATCAGTTATTACAGGCAGCAGACAGTATTAATGATAAAACATGGCAACTACCATTATTTGAGGAATACAAAGAACAATTAAAATCCAACTTTGCTGATTTACAAAATATTGGCGGTCGTCCTGCGGGAACGATTACGGCTGCTGCCTTTCTCTCATACTTTACTGAATCTTACTCGTGGGCACATCTTGATATTGCCGGTACGGCATGGAATTCCGGCAATAATAAAGGTGCGACAGGTCGTCCTGTTCCACTTCTGCTTGAGTATCTGATTCAGCAATCCTGAGAAAAAAGATATGGCCACAACTACTTTTTATACTCACATTACTGACCCCGTTTCATTTACATGCCGGCTGACGCAAAAAGTATTTAAAAGTGGTTCAAATATTTTGATTTGGTGTGATGATGTAAGCCGTGTTAATCAACTGGATCATGCTTTATGGTCATTTCAACCTGCAAGTTTTATTCCACATGAAATCTGGTCACCACAACATGTTCAACCAATTCAGGCAGTATTACTGGCTTATGGTGAAGATTTACCAGTAATAGAAAAAGATTATGTTGTTATTAATCTTGCAGATGCATACTGGTGTAATGCCCCACGGAAACCAGAACGCGTATTAGAACTGGTAAGTAATGATCTGGATGAAATCGCAGCTGCACGTCAACGTTTTCGCACTTATCGGAGCGCCGGATTTAAAGTTGAGCATTTCGATATGAGGACGCAAAACTAAAACTAGCAGTTATCAAAAAAGCGGGTTATCAGTTAACCCGCTTTCTTTCTATAATTTTTATCTCATCAATTTTTCAACAATATGAGCTAAAGGTGTATCAGTAACCGGTTGCGGAAGCATATTTTGCAAGGTACGGCTATCCAGAATACCAAACTCAGGTCTTCTGGCAGCTGACTGGTAATCAGCTGTGGCAATACGCTCTACCTTAACCTGATTATACCTTTCGTCAATTTTTGCCGCTTCAGTAAATATACGCTGAGCAAATTCTGCCCAACTCATCTGCTGACTTCCCGCAAAATGTAATAAACCGCGCGGAGAATGAGGTAATGCTGCAAGGCGTATAATGGCTTCAGCCAAGTCACCGGCATAGGTAGGACAACCAATCTGATCACCAACAACCCGTATATTGGGTGTTTCCAATCCTTTTTGTAACATAATTTTTACAAAATTATGTCCGTATTCACTATAAACCCATGAAGTACGAATAACCACAGCATCTACATGAGCATTTAAAGCCAGCAGTTCACCCGCCAGTTTACTATGCCCGTATACATTCAAAGGGTTAGGTGCCATATTTTCCGTGAGAATGACATGATGATGGCCATCAAATACCTGTTCAGTCGATATATGAATCAGACGTGCACCAATGGAATGCGCAGCCTGAGCCAGATTCAGTGTTCCTGTTGCATTTACAGCAAAAGCTCTGTCTATATCTGCTTCCGCAGCATCAACTTTGGTATACCCTGCCGCATTAATAATCACATCCGGTTCAAAAGTTTTCACCATATTAAGCACATTATGTGCATCAGTAATATTCAGAGTCTGAGAATCACTGGCAATCAGCTCCCAGCTTTCCGGTAATCTGTCTCTTAAACAACTACCTACCTGACCTTTTGAACCTGTTAATAAAATACGCATGGCGAAACCTTTTATTTTAAATTGCCAATAGAAAAATGAATATATTTACAACAATAACGCTAAATCACGCTTAAAAATTATGCTTACATAAAATAAGCTTATTGTTACATATTGAAAGTTTATTTTCAGCACCAAAAAATTTTTACTCAGAAGAATTGATTTGATATGCAGCTAACTATGCTTCTGAAGCAGTTTTACCCGCTAACCATTTGGCACTTTCACGATGACGCAATAACCAGCGACAATCCTGACCTAAAACTTTTACATCAACAGTCTGCCATTTCCGCTCTGTTAAAGCATTTGGATTTTCTGATATTTCAATAGCATTGCGCGCATTAGCTCCGAGTATTTTGGGAGCCTGATAGTAAATGATTTCATCAACTGCATCAGCTGTCAGCAATGCTGAATTCAATATAGAACCTGCTTCCACCAATATCGAACCAATATCACGTTTAGCCAGAATCACCCAAAGTTTTTGTAAATCAATCTGTCCTCGCAAATTTGCAGGTACAGTAAGAATAGAAACATGCGGATAAGATACAAAAATGGCTTTTTTAGCGCTGTCTGTGACAGTAGTAATGATCAGTGTAGGACTTTTAGTGTCCTGAATTATCTGATACTCAGGTGTAAGACGTAAGCGGCTATCCAGAATAATGCGCAATGGTTGTCTTAATGTCGAAAAACGACGTACATTTAACAGAGGATCATCTGCCAGTATAGTATTAACACCAGTTAATATGGCACAACTTTCAGCACGTAATGTCTGCACATCATCACGCGCTGCCTCTCCAGTAATCCACTGGCTTAAACCATTACTTAGAGCTGTCTTACTATCCAGACTAGCTGCTATCTTCAATCTGATATAAGGTTTATTTCTTTCCTGTCTGGATAAAAAACCAGAATTCAGTTCACGCGCCTGTTGTGCAAACAAACCACTGTCAACTTGAATTCCTGCCTTTTGCAGCATGTGTAACCCATTACCTTTTACCAATGGATTTGGATCGCTCATAGCAACAACAACACGCTTAATATGAGCATCAATCAATGCCTGAGCACATGGTCCTGTCCGACCTGTATGACTGCACGGTTCCAAGGTTACATAGGCAGTAGCAGCCTTTGCCAGATATCCGGCCTGATGTAATGCGTGAATTTCTGCATGAGGCTGTCCTGCACAGACATGAAATCCCTGACCCACAATTTGTTCGCCATGAGTAATAACACAGCCTACTCGCGGGTTAGGACTGGTAGAAAACCGCCCTTGCCAGGCTAGCTCAAGGGCGGTTTGCATAAATTTCGCATCAAGCTCAGAAAAGCTCATTTTTTAATTATTCTGTACATTTATGGTTTTTAAAGTACCAGCAAGTGCATTATAGTCGGCACTTTCACTGCTGGCGCATACTGAATAAAGATTATTATCCACAATCAGTGCAACACAGCTTTCATTTAGCAACGTACCATTTTGCTGATGACTGAAACGATAATTCATACGGTTTACAGTAGCGGCACCTACTTTGATATTACTAATACTACTATTATGTTCGAGACTGTCAGCCAGATTTTTAAAATATTCATCTGGTTTAATTTTTAATGTACCTAAGTTATTTACTGCCAAAGTGATATTACTACCGTCATCATGCTGTAATAAAGTTAGATTATTTAATTGTGCCGGATCTACCCAGTCTGTTGCACTATCCAGTACATCAGCAAAATCTCCGTCTACTACTATACTGAGTTTACTGTCTTTACTGGTCAGAGTCTGAGTAGCAGAAACAGCAGGTTCATCAGCAGATGCTGCGCTACTGCTGGCAGTCTGAGTATCACTTGCATCCATAGTTACAGAAGTATCCTGTTTCGTGCAAGCAGATAAGCCCAATAAAAAAAGTATTGCACACAACCCTATACGAGATTTCAACATGATATATTTAAGCTTTCATGACAAGGCATAATAGTTACAAAGTATAACAAGAATTAGCGCCGAATGCAGCGAACAAAACAATACTCTTCTCAAGGGCTGATATAACTAATTGGTATTTTTTAAAGTAGCAATTAATTGAGTAAATTCCGAAACATCGTGAAAACTTTTATAGACAGAAGCAAAGCGCACATAAGCAACTTCATCCAGCTTAGCCAGTAAACTCAAGACCATATCTCCAATCATCTGACTGGGAACTTCCTTAACCCCCATGTGATAAAGATTAGTTTCTATTTCTGCCACTGCATTTTCAATACTTTCCCTATCCATTGGCCGTTTATGTAATGCCCTGCTGATACTGGTATACAACTTAGCCGGATCAAACAAAACTTTTTCTCCAGTACGTTTGATAATCAATGGCATCCGCATTTCAACTACTTCGAACGTACTAAACCGACAATCACAAGCCAGACAGCGACGACGTCGGCGAATACTATTATTACCCTCGCTCAGACGTGTATCAATTACCTGTGTATTGTTATGCTGGCAAAAAGGACATTTCATATAAATACAAAATAAATATTAAACTGAATAGCTATTGTGGCAGGCAGTACCACTGCTGGCAAGCTTCTTTGTTCTGTAAATTCAAATGATTTAATCAATTATAGATAACTTATCTACCTGTACACAAAATTCAGCGCAAAACTTTAGGTAAAATATGGGGATAACTACAATATAATATTGATTTATATTGATTATTTTTTATTGATTAAAAAATAGGCACATTATAATTATTGGATAATCCAACACACTCAAAAAAAGAGAAATAGAAATTTACTATCAACAATTTAGTTAAACAAACAATTTATAAAAATAAATTTAATAATTATTCAAACCATTAATTTTAAATTTTCATTTTCTGTATTAAGTATTAAATATTGTTTATAGCACATCACTCAATTAAATATTTGCGCATCAGTAAGCAGTTAACGGTAACTTCACGATTGAGTGGCAATGCACATTCACCTAATGAAGTATAACCATTAATTTCATAAAATTTTACGGAATTAAGCGATGCATAGAGCTTCAGCATACCCAGCCCTGCACGACTGGCAACATCTTCAGCACGCTGCAACAAAGCAGTTCCCAAACCCTGATTATGTACGAAAGGATGGATATATAAAGCATCCAGTTGAGCTTCTACTAAATCCATCTGAAAAAAGCCTTGTATATGGCCTTTATAATCAACCACCCATAAAGCTTTATTAGCATCTGCCAGCGTATGCAAATAGCTTTGTATATTTAATAATGACAACCATGCTTTCAATACTGTTTCATCATATTTACGTGCACAGGTATACTGAACAGCATAGCGATGAGCATTATAAATATCTTCACAGTCTTCCGGTCTCGCAGGACGTAAATAAGTAATAATACTCATATGATCTTTAACCAATATGACGATGCATCAATTTATCAAAATAAGTCAGAGATTTTATATCACTTAAACATAATTAAGCAAAACAACATCTTTTATTCAACACATGCTGGTGTTAGCATGTACAAATAAACCACACAAATATATGGAATAACATCATGAATCTAAAAACTATTTATTTAGCTGGCGGCTGCTTCTGGGGTATGGAAGGCTATTTTAAGCGTTTAAATGGCGTGATTGAAACCGAGGCCGGATATGCCAACGGTCATACTGATAATCCAAGCTATGAAGAAGTATGCAATCAGGACACAGGCCATGCTGAAACGATAAAGGTTAAATATGATGCAGATATCATCTCTTTAACTGATATCCTGCGGCATTTTTTCCGGATTGTAGACCCTACTACCCTAAATCGTCAGGCACACGATACAGGCACCCAGTACCGCAGCGGTATTTACTATACAGATCCGGCTGACCATGATGTCATTCAGGCAATGATTAAAGCTGAACAAGGGCGTTATACTGCACCTATCGTAGTAGAAGACTTGCCTTTACAACAATTTTTCCCCGCTGAAGAATATCATCAGGATTATCTGGACAAAAATCCACAAGGCTACTGTCATATTGATTTACGAAAAGCCCGGGAGCCTCTGCCTGAATTGCCACCATCGCAGACTTCCACAACATTATATGATGCAAATGCTTTCCACAAACCTGATGCAGCCACTTTACACCAGCAACTGAGTGAAGAAGCTTATCAAATTACTCAGAATGCAGGCACTGAGCGTCCGTATAGTCATCCGTATGATGAACTGTTTGTCCCTGGGATTTATGTAGATATTGTCAGTGGAGAGCCACTTTTCAGCTCACGGGATAAATTTAATTCCGGTTGCGGCTGGCCGGCATTCAGTCAGCCAATACAATCCGAAGCAGTGAGTAAACATGAAGATAACAGTCATGGCATGCAGCGAACTGAAGTGCGTAGTCAGCATGCAGACTCACATTTAGGACATGTATTTAAAGATGGTCCGCAAGATCGTGGTGGATTACGTTATTGCATCAACGGAGCAAGTTTACGATTCATTCCCTATGAAGAGATGGATGCAGCCGGCTATGCTGCCTATAAAGACATGGTGAAATAACTTCCTCAGCATCGGACAGGATATATAAACTATCTTTGCTGTCCGATGCTGTAGTTTCCAATAGTATAAATTACTATCAAAACATAACTAATAATTAAATATTTAAATAAAAATATAAAATTATCACAACAATTTATCCCGAGATACATTCATTAATCAATAATAAAAAATCACCTTAAAGCGCTCAAAGCGGTATCATATAAGCAACCAAATCATAACTTGTCAGGGACACCCCGTTATGCCATGGAATTTTCCGATATTGCTCACTTGGTTGCGTATCCTTATCATTCCAATATTTACTTTATTATTTTATTTGCCAGCAGACTGGATTAGTGATCGCCAGATCATTAACTGGCTTGCAGCAGGCTTTTTTGCCGTAGCTGCAATAACTGACTGGTTTGATGGTTATCTGGCACGTCGTTGGAAACAAACATCTAATTTTGGTGCTTTTCTTGACCCGGTTGCGGATAAACTAATGGTAGCTGTTGCTCTGATATTACTTGTAGCAACCGGCCGCACCTATGCCATATTTGCCATGATTATCATCGGTCGTGAAATTACCATTTCTGCTTTACGGGAATGGATGGCTCAGCTTGGCAAACGAAATAGTGTTGCCGTAGCCAAATTGGGAAAATTTAAAACCGCGGCACAAATGGCAGCTATTTTTCTTTTACTACTCACTTCCCCACCATTAGCAGAACCCAATTTGTTATGGATATTTGGAAATATTCTTATGCTTATAGCCTGTATCCTTACTATCTGGTCAATGCTGTATTATTTAAAGATGGCAACGAAAGAATTTAAATCCTAAAAAATCATAGTGAAAGCAAAAAATACTTCATCAGATGTATTAATAATCTTGACACATTTTTTTTCATCGATATAATGTTGCTTCTTCATTCAGTACGAATGAACAACGCGGGAATAGCTCAGTTGGTAGAGCGCAACCTTGCCAAGGTTGAGGTCGCGAGTTCGAGACTCGTTTCCCGCTCCAAAAACATGCTCACATGTATAAAGTGAATTTGCGGGAATAGCTCAGTTGGTAGAGCGCAACCTTGCCAAGGTTGAGGTCGCGAGTTCGAGACTCGTTTCCCGCTCCAAAAACATGTTCACATGTATAAAGTGAATTTGCGGGAATAGCTCAGTTGGTAGAGCGCAACCTTGCCAAGGTTGAGGTCGCGAGTTCGAGACTCGTTTCCCGCTCCAGTTTTATAATAGTTGCTCTACCCGATTGAGTAATATATAAGGCGGGATGGCAGAGTGGTCATGCAGCGGACTGCAAATCCGTGTACGCCGGTTCGATTCCGACTCCCGCCTCCAGATTATATTAAAGTTTATGGCGGGGTGGCAGAGTGACTATGCCACAGTGTGCAAAGCTGTGCAGGCCGGTTTAAATCCGTGCCCCCGCCTCCATACAGCACACAAATATGCACAAAAGTGCATTAAAAACTACCCGCCCGGGTGGTGAAATTGGTAGACACAACGGACTTAAAATCCGTCGGCTCTTAAAACGGCCGTGCCGGTTCGATTCCGGCTCCGGGCACCATTTATTGAATCCAGATACACTTAGATGTATCTGGATTCTTTACATTTATATTTCAAGAAATACACACTTGTATATTTTGCTTTTTCAACTGCTCTGTGACATATAAAACATCAAATTGATACCTGAAATTCTATTGATGATTTTCTACCTCTTACATATATTCCTATACATAAAGAACATGCTCTAACATATTTTATAAAATTTAGAAAAGCAGTAATCAAACTATACTTAGTATTTTTAATAACCATGCATTTTAAAAAACATGAATTTAAAGCTGGGTGAAGCGTATAGAACTTTAAAACAGGCACTGAATTCGAAGTAGCTAATACCTTAGGCATGCGCAGCCAATAGCAAAACTGATAAAGAACTACAGAGATAAAAAGCCAGCAAATTTATATTGGTAACAATGAAATTAGCGAAATTCCAATGTTAGATAAATGTTTTATTCAATACTACTATCGTATAAAGCAAAATTTTTCATACAAATCTATATTCTCAATTATGATGAGCTATAAATTGAAATATAAATTGAGAATATAAAAATAATTTCATTATTGCTTAATCCAGTCATTATTACTCTATCTTTAGCAACAAATCTTTATTATTAAATCATAAACCCATTGCTTCCCGAATCATTCTTTTTTTAATTAAGCCTGAATAATTCACCAGATTCAATCCTTTATTACGAACCCAGCCAATGGCAGGAAAATAGTCATTGGCAAATAATTTGAATAAACCATCACAACTATATTGCATCAGCCTTACTGCTAATAATCTTGATCGCTGATACTGCCTGAGAATAGACCATATACCCGAATCACTGGCATTTGTCAGTAAGTTACTGAGACATTGCACATCTACAAAACCCAGATTTACGCCTTGTCCGGCCAATGGATGAATAGTATGAGCTGCATCCCCAATCAGAGCAATTCTTTGGCTGACAATTTTTTTAGGCTGTCGCATTATCAGGTCAAAGTTGACCACAGGAGTGGTTAGTGTTAGTTCACCTAACTTTTGATTACCTGCCAAAGCAACTTCCCGTGCAAAACTTTCTTTATCCAGTTTCGTCAGACTTTCTGGGTCAGATATCGACCATACGATAGAAATCTGCTGCTGCGGCAAAGGCAAATAAGCAAGAATATCACTACCACGAAACCACTGATAAGCACATCCATTATGTGGTTTTTCCGTGTTGAAATTAGCAACAATACCTTGTTGCTGATATGGAGAAGCGTTTACTTCAATGCCAACCTGTTCACGCAACCAAGAATTAGCTCCATCTGCACCAACCACTAGCTGACTGCAATAAGTTTGACCATTTTCCAGAGTTATCTTTGCCGACCATACATCGGTAATCACAGATTGAGGACAATTACTGACTATTGCTACCCCCTCTTCCTCCAATGCTAGCCACAATTTTGCCAGCAAATAGCGGTTTTCAACCATTGAATTTAAACAAGGTACATTTATACTGGAGGCGTCAAAACTAATACATCCATTACCGTCACCATAAACCTCCATATGGCTTACTCTTTGTACTCTTTCTTCCGGCCAAACACCTAAACTATTTAAAAATTGCTGATTAGTCGGACTAATGGCATAAATACGGGCATCCCAAGACTGAGAGAGACTGAGCAAATCTGTTTGAGGTGGCTTTTTTTCAATGATAAGAATCTTTTTACCTTGCCGATGTAAAGCTAAAGCTAAAGTTGCACCAACCAACCCTCCCCCTAGAATAATGACATCAAAATCATATTGTGTATTTATGCACATTTTGCTTTCCATATCGTTTAAACAATAGTATTTATTCTAGATATCGGGATGCGGAGTTACTCCAAAAACCAGCTGCCTGGTAAACTTATGCTTCAAAACAGGCACTGATCCCAAAATACTCATACCCATACTTTGTCCATATGCCAGCCCGCTGTGAGCATGATCAAACAGTTGTACCAGAATATGCGTAAAGCCTACAACTGCACGAGCATCATAAGCACGTATTCGTGCATATTTTCCGGCTAAAGAACTATCATTAAGAGAAATCTTATCTGTCTTACCAAATGTTGCACTTAACATTTCGGCATCACGAACACCGAGATTCAATCCTTGTGCAGCAACTGGATGCATGGTTTGAGCGGCATTTCCGATGCAAATTACTCTCCGACTATACACCTGGTTAAGCTGACGTAATTTCAATGGAAAAGTTGCCGGCGTTCCCATTTGCTCTAAATGACCTAAGCGATCTCCCATTACAGACTGTAACTGCTGATTAAATTCAGCCACATTCCACAGCTCTCGTTGCAATGCTTCTTCATGAGTACATGTCCAGACCAGTCGAAAATCATTTCTATAAGGTAATAAAGCAAGCGGTCCATTTTCAGTAAAACGTTCATAGGCAATAGCATGATTGCCTGCCTCGAACTTTAGAGTATTAACTAAAGCCAGCTGCCGGTAATCATGGGTGTGTACTTTTATATTCGGCAAACCGGCAGCCAGTTCACCTCCTTCTGCCAGAATCAGCCATTGTGCAGTTAAGTTATGCCTTCGTTGCTGATAAAAACACTGTGCTGAAGCCCAATGAGTTGTACTTTGTACCTGTTCAACAGTTGTTTGCCATTGCACAGATATATTGTTTTTTTGTAATGCTGTTTCACAAGCCTGTAATAATCTGACATAATCAATCGTCGCTCCAAGATAAGGTAATCCTATATCGTGTGCTGACATTAGTACACGACCAAAATGATGCTGCCGTGAAACATGTACCTGCCGGATAAAAGTCAACATTTCATCAGGCAGATATACTCCGGCCTGCCGGAAAGTCTGGATACTATGATATGACAAAGCAAGAGTACGCTGATCATTCAGATTACTGTCAGCAGCTCTGGCCTCCAGTAATAAAACCGATTGATTCTGCTGTTTTAACAACAAAGCAGTAAGCATGCCAACAGGGCCTGCACCGATAATAATAAACGGATAATGTGATAATGGCTGCATAAGCAGTACTCTTAATCAAGACAGTCAAATTCTAACGTAATTTATCCATATAGAAACATAAATCTTATTTACCAGTCAGATTAAATAAAATTCTTGCTAAGCTAATATGTAATTCTTTTTTCAAGCACTAAAGTTCTACTCCAACTTCTTCAGCCTGATAATGAAATAAATATTACTCTTTTACTTAATAGTTTATAAATTGATAAAATTTATTTCGACAGATACAATTACTAAATCGAAAAATATACAAAATAAAACACCATTATAAAAATGGTGCTTTATATGGTTTCAATGTTTCTGTTTATGCTTTTTTTCGCATCAATACACCACCAATCAGCATTGCCAGCAACTGTACACTAATTAATACAACAGCAGTCATAAACCACCCTCCACTCTCAAAGGCATGACCACATAATAATGAGCCGGCAAAACCGCCTGCATAATAGCACATGTAATACAGACCGGAAGCCAGTGAACGGCCTTCTGTTACATTGGCAGAGATATAGGTAATAGTAGACGATTGAGTAATAAAAATACCGCTACTCATAATAGCCAGTGCCAGTACAATAACCCATAACGGATGCATCAGGGTTATCAGCACACCAAAAATGGATAAACTCATAGCTATTAATACAGTTAGATTGGTACCAAATTTGACAATTAACCGAGCTGATAATGGAGTAATAATCATACCAATCAGATATACGGCAAAAATATTAGCTAATTGTGAACTGCTTAGATTATATGGCGGCTGATCAAGATACAAATTGATATAGGTAAAACAACCAACCAGAGAAAACAGAACACAAAAACCCAATGCACAAGCTGCAAGAATATACCGGTTATGTAAATGATGCCATAAGGTTATTAATGCTGTTGAAATCTGTGGTTTAGCCTCGAATTTTTGCGATGCAGGAAGATTTTTCCATACCAGAACCGCTCCAGATATACTGATAATACCCATTATTAAGAAAGCATGACGCCAGCCCATAAAGTCTGTGAGGTATCCCATCAGAAACCGGCCAAGGAAACCACCCAATACCGTACCAGAAACATAAAAGCTCATCAGTTTGATACGTGTATTACCAGAAAATTCTTCACCTAAATAAGCCAGTAAAACGACAGTTATGCCGGGTACTGCAACACCCTGAGCAAAGCGCAACCACCATAGCCAATTGATACTGTGCACAAAAGACAATGCTAAAGTAGGAATAGCAATAAAAAAAACCGAACCTACAATAAAAGCTTTGCGTCCGAAAGCATCTGAAATCATTCCTAAAAACGGAGACGTTAATGCGACAGCCAAAATTGTCGCTCCTACAGTTGAACCTATTGCAGCAGCACTGGCATGGAACTCCTGCATCAATACAGGTAACACTGACTGAATAGCGTAAACCTGAATAAAAGCCAGAGCACCGGTAATCAGCACTGTTATAATTAAGGCCAGATTCAGTTTTGGAGTGATTGAAGGTGTAAGTGGTTTACTCATTATAATGCAAACTATTTATTAGAATTATCTGAATAACATATAATAATTAATCTGATTATTTCAAATAATGGTTAAACAAAATATTTTAAAATTTGTTATATTATGTATTTTATTTATTATACCTCTCAGTGTAATTATAGCTTTTCAGATTTGCAGTAATTTAAACTTCTGGATAATATCACTTTATTCTTTATATAGTTATTATTAATTATTAATTTCTTAAAAAATAAACCGTTAATAAATTGAGTTTATACGCTTACAAAAATATGAATAAATATTACCTATATAAAAATATTTATACTAATCAACAAATTAAACAATATCATTTTATTTATTGCATTTAATGGTTATTATCCGTGTAAACTTCAATTAGCAATAATATACAGATATTACAACTTTAAACTGAATAATATATTTCAAGAAAGTAGAATAGTATCAACATTTTTTATAGTAATAAGGGGATTAGATATTTAAAAAGCATTTGGAATAACTAGTATTAATTTTAAATTAATGTCAAAATAAAATAAATTTGTGTAATTAAGTGCAATCTTATAAATTGTATAAACTTTAACTTTAATTTATTATCGCCGCCTGTTTCATCGCTGCGACAATAATCCTCAGGATCCTTGTATCATGGCAATAAGTTTTTTAGATAAAACCGACCTGAAAATCCTGCAAGTTTTACAAGATAATGGTCGTCTTACTAATGTTGAGCTATCCGAGCGAGTAGCTTTATCACCATCGCCATGTCTGCGCCGGTTAAAGCAGCTTGAAGAATCGGGGATTATTCGCCGTTATGCAGCTCTTCTGGACCCTTATCATGTAGAACTGGGTTTGCAGGCATTTATTCGGGTTAGAGTTAATAAAAGTAAACAGTCCCGTGATGAGTTTACTCTTGCTGTTCAAAGCTGGCCTCAGGTGCTTAATTGTTTTGCACTCACTGGGGAGTCTGATTACATTCTTCAGGCTTTTTTCTCAGATATGAATGCTTTTTCGCACTTCGTACTGGAAACTTTACTGGCAACTCCGGGAGTGGAAGATGCCAAATCCAGCTTTGTACTGAAAGAGATTAAAACAACTACTTCGTTACCGCTGGAACATTTAAATGTAGGCTAAAAAACTCAAAATTAGTTTTAATAAACTAATAGTAAAGAATGTTTTAATTGTTTAAGAATTCATGCTACGCTTGAGCGTCTGTTATCTACATAGATAAATACATATGTCTGTCATTTATAATCAGGATGAAGAAATTATTGCTATTTGCCGCCACTGGCTGGAACAGGCAGTAATCGGACTTAATCTTTGCCCTTTTGCCAGAAAACCTTACAATTTAAAAAGATTGCGGTTTAGCATAAGCCATGCCAGACATGTTGATGCATTTCTGGAATTCATAGAGCAGGAAATTCAGTTGTTGTTACAAACGCCGGCACACGAAACAGAAACCACTTTAATTGTCGAACCTTCATTATTTACAGATTTTGAGACGTTTCTGGATGCTGTAACTTTAGCAGAAGATGTACTTCAGGAGATTGGAGCAAATGGCATCATACAAATAGCCCCTTTTCATCCTGAATTTCAGTTTGCTGATGAACCTAAGGATGATATCAGTAACTATACTAATCGCAGTCCCTATCCTATTTTACACTTGATACGTGAAAGTAGTATTGATCAAGCGATTGCGGCATTTCCTGATGCTGCAACCATATATGAACGTAACAAAGCATTGTTACGTGAAATGGGAATGGAAAGCTGGACAAAATTAGCAATCGAATACCCGTTGCAAAAATCAAAATAAATTAATCTTAAACTTCATATCAAATTGTAAAATTCGAATCTTTCCTCTGAACTATCATGCTAAATCTTTTATTAATAGCTCACTTTTTATCGAGTTTACTTTTTAACACCATACGAAATTATTGTTAAAATCTCTATTTGCTTAAATAGTAAACTATCAAGAATGACGCCAGTTAACCCTTCTGTTGTACAGTTTGCCTTTTCTTTATTAAAGCAAGGCAATCGAATACTGCAATTAATATTTTTATTTATCGTTAGTTTATTACCATTTCCTGTACTGGCTGCCGGCTTACCTGCCCATGAATTGAGTTTATGGTGGTGCTTTCCTTTTATCGGTTTGCTTTTGTCTATAGCTTTGTGTCCGATATTGATACCTAAAACATGGCATAGTCATAGTGGAAAAATTATCGGTGTATGGTGTGCTGCATTTCTGATACCTCTGAGCTGCTACTATAATGTTTCAGCTGGTTTATCTATTACCATACATGCATTGTTACAGGAATATATTCCATTTATGCTTTTACTACTGGCTTTATATACACTTTCCGGTGGTATTCTTATTCAGCATAATGGTAATGGCAGTGTAAAACTCAATGTACTGATTCTGGCAGCAGGTACACTTCTGGCCGGAATCATGGGTACAACTGGTGCTGCCATGCTATTTATCCGCCCTTTATTGCGGGCCAATGCTCAGCGACGCCATCGAACTCATCTTGTGGTATTTTTTATTTTTCTAGTGGCCAACATCGGTGGCGGATTAACCCCGCTTGGGGACCCGCCATTATTTCTGGGTTTTCTGAAAGGTGTTGGTTTTCAGTGGACATTCGTTCACATGCTTTTACCCGTAATTATCAATACTCTGATTTTACTATTTATTTTCTTTTGTATTGATTACTATTTATGGCAACGTGAAATTATTACCAATGATAAAGTTCAGAACAGTATTTCTTCATGGTCTATTCAGGGTAAAGCCAACTTATTGTTATTATTTGCAGTTACTGGAGTAATATTGGTTTCCGGATTATGTAAAAATTTACCGGTATGGAATATTTACGGAATCGAAACCAATTTAGTTGCATGGATACGTGATGGTTTACTGCTTATCATTACTTTGTGTTCACTAAAATTAACACCAGCACAATTACGCAGACAAAATGACTTTAACTGGGCACCTATGGTTGAAGTAGGTAAATTATTTATCGGAATTTTCATAACTATTGCTCCTGTAATGGCTATATTACAACTCGGAAAGGCAGGAAGTTTCGGAATACTGATAAATTTAATTGAGCAAAATGGAGAACCAGTAAACACTCTCTATTTCTGGCTAAGTGGTTTATTGTCTGGCTTCCTGGATAATGCGCCTACCTATCTGGTGTTTTTCAATCTTGCTGGAGGTGATGCTGCTTTACTTATGCAACATTTACCTTCTACATTAATGGCGGTTTCTATGGGTTCAGTATTCATGGGGGCGCTCAGTTATATTGGTAATGCTCCTAATCTCATGGTTAAATCTATTGCCGAGCAACATCGAATTACTATGCCAAGCTTTTTTGGCTACATGAGTTGGTCTGTTACTCTGCTTATTCCGGTTTTTTTACTGGATACTTTATTGTTTTTTTAACTTATCGGAATAGCCGGCCATTAAGGTTTATTTAGTTATGCAATTATTGAAATACCTGCAAGCACAAGGTTTGGGCAGTCGCAAGCAATGTCAGGCATTAATTGACGACGATGCTGTACGAATTAATGATACGCTCTGCAATCATGCTCAAATGGATATCGACCCGAAAGCGGTAAGCAGTTTATATATTGATGACGTGAGTCTGATTCCAGTACCTCTTCCTTATTTTTATATTCTGCTCAATAAACCCGCTGATTATGAAACTTCGCATAAACCACAATTTTATCCGAGTGTTTTTAGTTTATTACCAGAGCCATTGCGTCATCTGGACATGCAGGCTGTAGGCAGGTTAGATGCAGATACAACCGGCGTATTAATCCTGACTAACGATGGTCAGTTTAATCACCGTTGCACGTCACCAAAACATAAACTTCCAAAAATTTATCGTGTTAGTTTGAAGCATGCTGCAGACGAAAAACTATGTATTATTTTAAAAAACGGGGTCTTGTTACACGATGATAACGAAACGGTAACTGCACAGGCCGCTGAGTTAATTGATCCGCATACCTTACAGCTTACCATTACTTCAGGTAAATACCACCAGGTAAAACGGATGATAGCTGCAGCCGGCAATCGTGTTACTGCCTTGCATCGCAGTGCTTTCGGACTATGGCAGACTGAAGATTTACCTGCTGGCGGATGGCGTTTTTTTCAACCTGAGTCCGGCTTAATGTAACATGCTTAATACAGATATTATTTTCCAACTAATCAATATTATCGGAACAGTCGCTTTTGCCGTATCAGGTTATCTGGTTGGTTTTCGCAAAAGACTTGATATTCTCGGGGTGGTCATTGTAGCTTTACTTACTGCGGTAGGCGGCGGCATGATGCGTGATGCATTGGTCGGTCATATTCCTATGATTTTTAAAAGTAATACAGCATTGTGGACTATTTTTATTACATTATTAATTTCATGGGTGTGCCATTTACAATATCATCGTCATCGTGTACTTGCGGTATGGTTTGTTGTTGCTGATGCTCTTGGGCTGGCAGCATTCAGTCTGACAGGTGCACAAGTTGGTCTGGATCTTGAATTAAACTGGTTTGGTGTAATTACACTGGCATTTGTAACAGCTGTAGGCGGTGGGATACTGCGCGACATACTGGTAAACGAAGTACCCATTATTTTACGTAGTGATATTTACGGTACCATTGCTATTTTACTTGGCTTACTTCTGTGCCTGCTGGATCACTGGAAAATGGTTACACCATTAAGTATTAATTTGCTGTTTATTGGTGGTGTACTAAGCCGTTTACTCGCTTATCATTACAACATTACCCTGCCGGGATTTCAAAAGAAGAAAAATTACAAAATATAACAAAACTACAAGAACTTTCGCTGCAAAAAACAGTCTAAGTCATTAAGATGATGTTCATACGCAGCTACAAGCGTATAAATTAAAGATTTAAAATGGTTTTTCAGTATTCTCTTGTCGAAACATTATTTTGGCCCTCTGCTGCTTCTCCCCTTGGCACAGAGGGTTCTTTTTATCTGCAATTTTTATCAGTCATTTCTACCGATAGAAGAAGCTATTTTGTATTTTGATAAATACAAACAAAATATTAGTTCTGATAAATTATCACTATTTTATTAATCTTCTTCTGAACTCATACTATGATTTAATGATAAATATTTTGATAACCCAATATGACTATCATTCTTTCATGCGCTACAATGCTGTCTTTTATTTGCAAAAGCAACCATAAAACCGTAAAAGAGATTAAATAATAACTATTTCTTTGCTTGAAATCTTATTTTTCAGCGCTATGTACGGTAAAGTTAGTTTTAATATTATAGATAAGAAAGTATCCAAGTGATGGAAAATAGAAAATTACGTTATATTGCTTCTGCAGTTATTCTCAGCCTGACACTGAGTCCACTGGCTGAAGCCAAAAGAGTTGGCGGTGGCGGTAACCGTGGAATGTCCCGCTCAAGTTACTCCAGCTCTTATTCTGGCTCATCCTACCAATCCAATCGCGGCAACTATGCAAACTCTTCTTCCAGCCGACTTGGCGGTGGCAATAATGCAGGTATGTCACGTTCTTACTCTAACTCCGGACGTAATGATTATCGCTCTGATAATCAGAACAATTATTCTGGTCAGACACAGCCGCGCGGTAGCAATACCGGTCGGGTAATTGGTGCAGGTGTAGCTGGTGCCGCTATTGGGGCACTTGCAGGTCATGCAATGGCTAATCATAACCAGCAACAAACCAATGCACCTGTGACAAATGCTGACGGTAATTATACTGAGAATGCTACTGATAGTAATAATGCAGCCGCTACTCAATCTACCAATTCTGATCAGCCACAGGTACAGCAACAATCACAACCGGAACCTAAAAGTGGCTTTAGCTGGTTATGGTTACTCATTATTGTATTTGGTGGTGTTTATCTTTATCGTCGTTTTGCCGCTAAAAGGAATAATCAGTCAAATATACCTTATGCCGGAAATACCAAGCCTAATAATTTCACTTCATTAAACAATAATAGCAACAGCAGTAGTACCAACATTTTCGGAAAAAATATTGGAAGCAATAATAATTTAATGACAAACAATTTATCCGGCATGGCAGACGGAAGTAATCCAGACGCATTTCTGCGTTTCGCACGTCAGCGTTTTAATCATGTTCAGTCAATGAACAATGCCTCAAATCTGGAAGAAATCCGCCGTTACTTTACTTCAGATATGTTCGCAGATATCCGTAATGATATTATAAATAATCATGAAACTGCTGAATTCAGTAATCTTAATGCCGAACTGGTAGATAGCACTCAGGAAAATGGTCAGTATATTGCCAGTGTACGTTTTAGTGGATTAGTGAGTGAAGAGCTGGGTAGTGCACAGCAACCATTCAGTGAAGTATGGCACTTTGTTAAACCTATGGGTAGTCAGCAGGATTGGCTGATTGCCGGTATACAACAGGATTAATTCTCACTTGCACATATTTAACTAGCAATTATATTTAAATATTAAAAAAAGCACTGAAATATCAGTGCTTTTTTAATCAGAACATTTTACGAATATTAATTCCGGTACTGAATGTACGTTTAGGTGATGGTTCAAAATATCGCTCATTACTATCATTGACTATCACAGATCCAGCATAACGGCGATTAAACATATTATCTATACGTGCATAACTGCTTACTGTCCAGCCATGATGAACCCATTCATAACCAATATTCGCTGAAGCAAGAGCATAAGCAGGTGCATAATCACTGTTGCTGTCATTAACATATATTTTATCCATATAGCGGATATCCATCCCCCCCTGCCACCCTTGCTTAGGTTGCCATTGAAATCCTAAATAAAACTGGTTTTGAGCAACTCCCGGAATTTTATTACCTTTGCTAACAGCGGCTGCTTTACCTTGTGCTGCTATATCACTATCAAACTTTGCATCCACATAGGAATAACTCGCCTGAACTTGTAAATCCTGCCACAACTTCTTTTGCCAAGCTAATTCACTACCATATCTTTTCGTCCGGTCAGCATTACGAAACGTACTTCTGCCGCCAGATGAAACCGCAGAAACAATATCATTGTGAGTTTCAGTATGAAAAATTGTAGCTGTCAGTTGGCCCCACAGCTGTTCAAATTTTAGTCCTGCTTCAACTGTATCATTGCTAGAAGGCTTAAGATTACGATTAAAACCAGCTTGTCCATCCGGTCTGTATGCCATTTCAGTAAATGTCGGTGTTTCAAAACCTTTACCATAAGCAACATAGGCTGCTGCCTGATTACTAAAGTTCCAGCCTAGTGAAATACCGGGCAACAGTTTATGGTATCGCATAGTACTACTATCATCACCATTAGCCAGATAATGATCACGTGTTCTGAAATGCACATTGCTATAGCGTAACCCGCCATCCAAATGCCATTCAGGTAAAAATTTCCATGAAAACTGAATATAAGGATCTAAATTCCATAAGGTATTATCCTCATCACGGCGTAATTTTCCTTTAATCCCTAAATGCGCACCACTAAAATTATTATAACCCTGCCGGTCCTCATTTTCCTTATCAAACGCCACACCTCCAATCACAGTTAGATTAGGTATTGTATTTGTATTCAGCCAGCGAATATCGGTTCCATAATAATAACGGGTAAAATCGATAACACCTCCGGCATGTTTAGGAGCTGTCTGAGCTTTGGCCGGAATTGACTGGTACTGCACAACGTGACGCCGGCCGGCATACGCCATAGCATATAAACTGTTATGCTCATTAATTGATTTATCCCACGTCAGACCGGTCTGACTCTGGTCAATTTCTTTACGCATATTATAATCTCTGACATTCTGAGCTACCTGACGCGGATTTTCTTGCCACTGTTTACGTGTCAGTCCTCCGGGATCAGCAGCACGGATACGAACCTGATTAAGTACCCAATTCAATGTACTGCCATCATTTAAATCCCAAGTAAATTTTGCGTTATTGAGGACTTTTCTTGCATCGCTATGTTCCCTGTAACCATTGGTATCAAAGTAACTTGAACTTATATTATATGCAGGTAAACTCGCCGCTTTACTTCCGCCTTGTAACTGAAATGAAGTTTGCTGCTTAGCAAAACGCGCCGTGTTAAAACCAACACTGACACTCGGATTACCTGTACCCTCACGGGTTGTAGCGAGAATAGTTCCTCCAGAAGAGTTACCATATAAAGAAGAAAAAGGTCCGCCAAGTACCTCAATTTTCTCCAGAGAATTTAAATCGATATTGGATGTCTGCCCCTGTCCATCAGGCATAGAAGACGGAATTCCATCAACATAAATCCTGATTCCGCGAACACCGAATGTCGAACGGGCACCAAAACCTCTCATGGATATTTGCATATCCTGAGCATAATTTTCTCTTTCGAGAGCTTGTAAACCCGGAATAGCTTTCAAAGCGTCAGAGATATTAGTTTTAGGCGTATTTTTGAGTGTATTTGCATTTACAGTATAAACAGAAGCTGTAGTATTTAGCCATTTTGAATTAGTGCGTAAAGCAGTGACTTCGATATCCGGCAAATCTGCTTCATCATTTTTATCATTGGCATAAGCCATAAATGGCAGCGCTGTCAGTGACAGAGCTAATATTTTCAGATGTGTGTGTATCATAACTACTATTCTTAAAATTAAAAATATTAATATAAAATTATTATAAAATTAACCAATCATGACAGATAACACTTATGAATATTTACTGTCAATAAACTATTAAAAATATGGCTTGTAGATTAATTTATATTTTCCTAAACATAATATTATCTTATTAACATTTTAAAATATCACATTCTGAAAATACTTTTTTCAACACTGATAGAAAAATAATCAGGTAAAAAAACTGCCGGTTTTAGCCGGCAGTTTTTTCATTATTAAAATTTATAACAACGGACCAACCAGACGCACTGTATTCTCCACCAGCCCCCACCACTTTGAACGAGCCTGCCATGTTTTCAGTTCGATATATTCACAAGCTTTCAAATAAGTGCTCTGTAACGCCACTACTGTTTCAGTCATACCTTCATCATAAATAGCCAGACTAATTTCCATATTGAGATAAAAACTGCGCATATCCATATTTACAGTGCCAAACAAAGTGTAATCACTATCTACAGTTAAAGTTTTAGCATGTAACAGCCCACCCTTAAACAAAGCAATTTTCACCCCAGCCTGTAATAGTCTTGGATAATATGCACGTGAAGCATATTTCACCAGCATTGAATCCACAGCTTCCGGTACTATCAGAGTTACATCCACTCCCCTGGTAGCAGCTGTAGTTAAAGCCAGCAGCAAAGCATCATCCGGAACAAAATAAGGCGTCGTAATAATAATACGTCTTGTAGCAGCATGAATTGCATTAACAATAGTGTCGTAAATAACCGGACTGCCTTGCTCAGGTGCTGAAGGAATCACCTGAACCACTACACCACTTTGTTCCTGTTGTGCAACTTGCAGATTATGTATGAGCGCCTGTTTACCGTAACTGTCTACCCATTGCTGCACCTGCATTAAATTAGATTCAGTTTCTACTGCCATATCACCGGCAAATACTGCTGCCAGAGGTTGTACCAGACTTCCTTCACAACGCATCATCACATCAACCCATTCTCCGACACCGGCATTTTTTTTGAAAAAACGCGGGTCGACCAGATTAAAACTGCCGGTATAGCCAATTTTCTGATCTATAACCGCAATTTTACGATGGTTACGCAAATCTGCGCGTACAAGAAAAGTGCGCCATAATTGAACGGGTAAAGCTTCAGTCAATGTAATACCCGCATTGCGTAAACGCTGAGGCCAGTCACTACGCCAGAATTTTACACTACCAATACTGTCAACCAGCATACTGGTAACCACACCTCGTTGTGCTGCTGCAATGGCATCATTCAGCAGTTCAATAATTTCTCCCTGAGGATCAACAATATAAAAAGCCAGTAAACAGCTTGTTTTCGCATGCTGAATATCATATCGAATGGCAGCAATGATTTCTTCATCATTGGTAAGAAGCTTTAAGTGATTGTATTCGGTAGCCTCAAATCCGGTTTTATCGGCTGCAATCAAACTGATACCATGATAACGCTCATTCAGACCACTACAAGCATGCTGATTGAAATTATGCAGATATTTATTACTGAATCCCTGATAAAATTTCACCAGTTCATTCTGACGACGTAGCCGGCGTGAACCCAGCCTGGGTTCGCCAATTAACAAGTAGCCTACAGCCCCGACTAAAGGAAAAGCCATTAGCATCAGAATCCAAGCAACGGAAACTCCTGTATTACGCTGATGGTATAACACTCTCAATACCAGAACAGTAACCACAATCACATGTAATACAACAAGAATTTCAGCCCAGGGTATATCATGTAACATATAAGTAAACCAATTATTTAATGTCTAGAATATAGTAGATTATAAATGGATAAATAATCTATATAATGAATTGAGATAAATATCAGATAAAAAATTCTGGCAGGTACAGAAAACTAAGTCTGTGACTGCCAGAAATAGCAAGTAATTATTCACATCAATTATTTGTTTCAGAATTGATTGATATTCTCTGAAATACAAATAATTAATTCTGATGATATTCTGCAGAAATGCGATGTACCGCATCTACTGCACATTTCACCATTTCCGGATTAGTATATTGATTGATACCATGACCCAGATTAAATACATGTCCGCTGCCAGCTCCGTAAGCAGCAAGTAAACGCTTAACTTCGTCTGTAATACTTTCTGAATCACCAAATAGAGCCAGCGGGTCAAGATTTCCCTGTAATGCCACCTGCTGTCCGACCAACTGACGTGCCTGCTGTAAATTGACAGTCCAGTCCACACCTAACGCATCAGCACCCAGTGCAGCTAATTGTTCCAGCCACTGGCCACCGCCTTTAGTAAATATAATGATTGGTACCCGACGACCATCTGCTTCACGCTGTAAGCCTGAAATGACCTGTTGCAGATAGCGTAAATCAAACTCCTGAAAAGCTTTATCGCTAAGAATTCCGCCCCATGTATCAAAAATCTGTACGGCCTGTGCACCTGCAGCTATCTGTTCATTCAAATAAGCAGTTACAGTCTGCGCATTAATATCCAGTATCCGGTGTAACAATTGCGGTCGCTGATAAAGCATGGTTTTCAATAAACGAAAATCCCGACTGCCTTCTCCTTCAACCATATAACAGGCTAGTGTAAACGGACTGCCAGAAAAACCAATTAACGGTACACGACCGTTCAAAGCATTACGTATACTATGAACAGCATCGAACACATAGCGCAAACGGTTCATATCAGGAACCTGTAAACGTGTCACATCGTTTTCATGCTGCAACGGATGAGTAAATTTAGGTCCTTCACCTTCGACAAAATGCAAACCGAGCCCCATTGCATCCGGTACAGTGAGAATATCGGAAAACAAGATAGCCGCATCCAGTGCAAAACGCTCCAATGGCTGAAGAGTCACCTCTGTAGCCAGCTCTGGATTATGACAAAGTACAAGAAAACTGCCGGCTTTCGCTCTTGTTTCTCTGTACTCCGGTAAATAGCGTCCAGCCTGTCTCATTAACCATACCGGCGTATATTCAACCGGCTGCTTTAGTAAAGCACGTAAAAAAGTATCGTTATGTAAAACTGCCATAATTAACCTCAGGCAGTTAGTACATACAGTACCAACTGCCTGTTAAATAAAAACTAAAAATTACAACTCATCATTATTACCAATTGTGGCCAGAATTTCATTACGCTGCTGCTCGGCAGCCTCGCTCTGACCGGATTGCTCCAGTACTTTAGCTAATAACAATCTGGTTACATTATTATTACTGGCCTGCAAACTGGCTTCGAGATAAGTCTTTGCCTTTCCCCACAGTTGTTGCTGATAACTTAACTCACCCATCAACAATAGTAAGTCCGGGTCTTGCGGATTCTGTTGTAACCACTTATCAACGGTTACCATATTTTTTTGCTGTTCTTTACTGCTTAGATATTGATTGGCCTGATTAAATGCAGGTAATAGTGAAGCATCATGAGTGCGCGGATAATATTTTTTTACCCATTTCAATGCCTGAGTATACATACCTAGCTGAAGATATTTTTCTGCAATATTTGCACTAAGTGTACTTTCACGTTCATCTACCGGAATCAAATTAAGATTGCTTTTCAGCTCACCCGGCTCTTTAACATTTGCCAGTAACTGCCGATAAGCCCAGTATTGGTAATTATTCTGTTCGCTTTCGCTTAACGCTCCTGCGCGGCTTAATTTATCAACTGCTTCCAAAACACCCTGAGCATCATGCTTTTCCCAGTCATATCGTAACTGCAGCTTAACAAGCTGGGTTAAATTCGGATTGATTTTGGCTGCTGCTTCCAGTGCACTTCTGGCTTGCTGATCATTGTGCTGTGATAAAGCTGATTGGGCCAGAAGCAAATAGCGGGAAAGCTGCTGTTTTTCCGGCAACTTTGCAATTTCATCTAAATAACGGTCTCGTGTTGTACTGTCATCCATCTGATCAGCACTGTGCGCAGCCAGTAATAAGGCCAGAGCACGACTGTGCTGCCCCTGTTTATTACGTAAGACCCGCTCAGCCTCACGCTCAGCAAACTGATAGCGACCTTCAAAGTAGGCTAAACCAGCATGATTTAATGCTGTTTCAACCTGATGGCGCTGATGATTGATACGCCAGTGATGCCAGTGACCGGGTAAATGCACAAAACCCATAACAATGCGTAAAAATATATACAACAGCACTACCGTTAGCAGCACAAGACCAATAAACAGCTGCAGATTGATACGTATCAGAGTTTGCTCAACTACAATATACACATCACCACTGTAATATTTCGCACCAAGTACGACACCCACTGCAACAATAAACAGAACAATCAACCATAATAGAGATCTCATAATGAATTGTCTCCCTGTCTGGAAGATGACGCTGCAGAAGCATTATTACTATTTATAGGGCTAGCCTGTTGTTGTTCGGTATGTACCGGTACATTGCTGGCAGATGATGCACTTAAATCCGGCAACGCCGTTGACATATCCATTCCAGACTGATTCTGGTATTCACGTACAGCAGCCAGGCTGGCTGACAGACTACTGTCCTGACTAGTTTGCACATTAAGTGTCTTTAACTGAGTTAATTCTTTCAGCCACGACTGCGTTGCTGCTGAACTACCGTCAAAATATTGCTTAACAGCAGTTTCTGCACCATTTAAATCAGCAACATAAACTTCTCCGCGACGCTGAATCAGAGCAATACGTGCATCCAGCAATCGCAGCCGCAGATTTTCACGTACAAAATATATCTGTTCAGGCGACATTAGCATTGAATCATTGTGATTAATGTGACGCACTTCTACCATACTGCGTAAAGAGTGCAAAGTATTTTGCCATGTACGCTGCCACCATGAAGCATTTGGATTCACCGGTGTATTACTTGTCACTCCGGGCTGTAACTGACTTTCAACTACTAACGGCAGACCTGCTATAGCAGACTCAAGACGATTCAGACGCAATGAAACACTGGCAACATCCAGATAAGGCCGGTTTTTCAGATTTTCCAAATCACTGCTTATAGCCTTTTTGATAGGCAGCAATTGCGGCTGGTCAAAGCGGGATAGCCGGCCATCCAGACTTTCAAGTACATTAACTGCAACAGGAACATTACCGGAAATCAGCAACTGCTGAGAGGCAAGATTCAATGTAGCTTCTATTTCATCAACCAGCCAGTCAGTGCGATTTTTTACCAGCTCCTGATAGGCACGGGTAAGCCGGTCTACATTATCACCCTGAGTTTTCTGTTGGGTTTGAATTTCCTGCAACTGACGGCTTAACTCATCAATGCGTGTCAGGCTGGTTTCTATCGAAACAGCAGTTTTGCTGGCACTAATCCCCGCATTGTCAATTTTCTGATCAAATTGTAGCTGCTGGTTTTTAAGCTGATTCTGCCCCTCAACAAATAAAAACCCACTGGCTCCCAGAGCCAGTAATGATAATATCAGTGCGCCCAGAGCAATTCCCTTACCTGAGCCGGATTGCGACTGTTTTGCCGGAGATGGCTGAACAGGAATACTAGATGCAGAAGCATCTGATACTGTGTTGTTTTTTTGGGAATTCATAGTTTGATGTGTCGTGTTTAGATCTTTATTGGTAGCTTCAGTAACCGCAGAAGTAGCCGATTCGGGCGGAGCACTAACTTCGCCTTGTTTATTCACCAGCAATGGCTGCTTTTCCTGTTCAGGAGGCTGGCCAGCCTGTGCATTCTGTTGTTCACTCATTCGGTATACTCCCTACTTTATATAATAGGTTAACAGCACTACTGAAGAAAATATCATCAGGTGCTGCGTGAATGCAAAAGTGCCAGTCCGCGACATAAGTTCGGAACATGAAGTGTCTGGACTCCATATCCGGTTAACGCAGCATCTATGCGCGGATGGTGAACTAAGTATAACAAGCTTTTGCTAACTACGTACAAATCCGGAGGTAATTGAGTAAACCACGCCCGGACTGCGGCAGTTGTCGTCATATACACTGCCTTCAAATTTCCCTGTTCGGCCTGTTTTGAAATAACTGACCAGTTTATAGGTACCGGATTTCGCTGATATACTTCTGCTACCTCAATTTGCCATCCTAGTTGATGCAGTTGCTTAATCAGCCAGTCGCGGCCACCTATACCTCTAATCAATAGCAATTTACCTTTACGCTGCTGCCATACAGGCAAATGTAAAACTGCTTCACTATCATGTCCGTTTTCCGGATAAACAATCTGTTTAAATCCATAACCGGATAATGCTGATGCCGTAGCAGCACCCACTGCTACATGTATTAATTTATCAGAACGTGAAACATAATTTGCAGCAATATGTACGGCACTCGGGCTAACCCAGAAAATAATATTCTGACTCTGGCTTTGACAAGATAGCCGGTTTAAAGCCGCTGATTGTGTTTGTAATTGAAGATATTCAAGTAAAATAGGTTGCCAGCCATAATGAATGCAACAGTCTATATCGGCAGTGGCTGCCTGCGGCGGACGCATTAGCACCAGACATGGTAAAGTATTCATCGGGTAGATAAAACATCATTAATTAACTGCTGCGCACCTTGATCAGCTAGCTGCTGTGCAACCATCAAACCCAGCTGCTCTGCTTCACTAATATTTGCCTTTTCACTGGCTCGCAACACTGTTACACCATCTACAGATGCCACTAAACCACGTAACTCAAGCATGCCGGATTTTTCAGTACAATATGCTGCCAGCGGTACCTGACAGCTACCACCAAGTACACGTGCCAGAGTACGTTCTGCAGTAACACAGGCTGCTGTAACAGGATCGTGTAATGGTTGTAATAAAGTCAGTAAGTCCTCACGATGAGCGGCGACCTCTATAGCCAGAGCCCCCTGACCGGCAGCTGGCAGCAATATTTCTGGAGATAATATACACTGAATTCGCCGCTCTAAACCCAGTCGCTCAAGACCGGCTGCAGCAAGAATAATTGCAGCATATTCCTGTCTGTCAAGTTTCTCCAGACGTGTTTGCACATTACCCCGCAGAGGCTTTACCTGCAAATCAGGATACAGCAACCTAATCTGAGCTTCCCGACGCAGACTTGAAGTTCCGACTATGGCATTAGCCGGTAAATCAGCCAAACAGCTAAACTGATGAGAAACAAATGCATCAAACGGATTAGCCCGCTCAGTTATTGCTGCCAAGATAAAGCCATCCGGAAGTTGCATAGGAACATCTTTAAGAGAGTGCACAGCAATATCTGCTGTTTCCTTTTGCAAGGCTAACTCAAGCTCTTTTATAAATAATCCCTTACCACCTATTTTGGATAAAGACTGGTGCAATATCTGATCACCCCGGGTTGTCATACCCTGAATTTCAACAGATAACCCCGGATATGCAGTCTGAAGACATTGCTGTACATAATGAGCCTGCCACATAGCCAAAGTGCTCTCGCGGCTGGCAATGACTAAATCATTTTTTGTCATATTAATTTACAAGAATCAAGAAAATCAGAACAGAAATTTTAGCACTAACTAAAATTTGATTTTGATATACCACCCGTATCAGCAGGATAAAGAATGTGCATCAGGACGTTGCAGTAATTCATTAACCAGACCAGATACACCAGCCTGAGCCGGGGCGCGAATAATCTGTACATTTTGCAAGCCATCAATCGGCTGGGGATCAACAAGGTAAATTTCAGCGTTCGGTGGTATATACCGGATTAGACCAGCGGCCGGATAAACCTGCAAGGAAGTGCCAATGATAATTGCAATATCAGCTGAACGCATCACTTGTATAGCCTGTTCAATCATAGGCACCGCCTCACCAAACCAGACAATATGCGGCCTCATCGGAAAACCATTAACATCAACATCTGTTACTTTCTGATCCCCCGGGCAATCCACAATATAATTTTCATCAACACAGCTTCTGGCTTTTAATAACTCACCATGTAAATGTAAAACATGAGTACTTCCGGCTCGCTCATGCAAATCATCTACATTTTGAGTAATTATATCTACGTCATAACCATCTTCCAGACGTTTCAGAGCAACATGAGCAGAATTGGGTTCGGTTTTTAGCAGCTGACGTCTCAGTTGATTATAAAAATTAAGCACATATAATGGCTGACGCTTAAATGCCTCCGGTGTTGCCACATCCTCTACACGCTCACCTTCCCACAAACCTCCCTGATTACGAAAAGTCTGTAAACCGCTTTCAGCACTAATACCGGATCCGGTTAATACAACAATATGCTGTCTGTTTGAGTTGGGCATAAATTCCATCATCAGATATGTATAAAAGCCGTAATCGCTGCTTTCAGTCGTTGTAATCCTGCCTGTAAATCAGCATCATTCAATAACAGACTTGGAGCCAGACGCAAGACATTATTACCGGCAACCAAAACCAGCAAACCATGTTGTAAAGCCAATTGCATTAACTGAGCAGCCTTTCCGGTATATGTCTCAGACATAACACAGCCAAGTAGTAATCCCTGACCCCTTACCTGAGAAAATACACCAGTTGATTCAGCCAATTCTTGCAATCCTGCCTTTAATTTTTTCCCTTGCTGAAGCACATTTTTCATCGTTTCCGGTGTATTAATAATATCAAATGCAGCACAGCCGACAGCACAAGCCAACGGATTACCACCAAAAGTACTGCCATGGCTGCCCGGCGTAAAACTATTCCCTATATGAGCTGTGGTCAGCATTGCACCAATAGGAATACCACAACCCAAAGCTTTGGCGCTGGAAACTATATCTGGCTGAACATCATAATATTGATGGGCAAACAGCTTTCCCGTCCGCCCCATACCTGTTTGTACTTCATCAAAAATCAATAAAGCCTGATGCCGGTCACAAGCCTCTCTGGCTGCCTGCAAAAATTCTTCAGTTGCCGGCAATACTCCGCTTTCCCCCTGAATAGGTTCAATGACAACTGCACAGGTTTTATCATTTACAGCTGCCACAATGGCTGAGGAATCATTAAACGGAATATGTTTAATTCCGGTAGGTAAAGGTGCAAAATCATTACTGTATTTAGGTTGCCCGCCTACTGATACCGTAAACAAAGTACGTCCATGAAATCCGTTTACACAAGCTATAATTTCATGTTTTTCAGTTCCGGCAAAATGTTCTCGTGCATACTTGCGGGCCAGCTTGAAAGCAGCTTCATTTGCTTCAGCTCCGGAATTACAGAAAAATACTTGCTCGGCAAAGGTATTTTCTACGAGTCTTTTTGCCAAATCCTGTGCCGGCTGTGTTGTATAAATATTAGAAATATGCCAAAGCTTGTGTGCCTGTGCAGTCAGTGCCTGAATTAATGCAGGATGGCAATGCCCCAGTGCATTAACAGCAATACCGCCGGCTAAATCTATATATTCCTGACCATTATCATCCCATACCCGACTGCCCTGTGCATGATCCGGCAGGATAGGTGCAAAAGTAAAATTCGGGGTTAAGTAGTTGTGCATTTTTCTCTCTATTTATTATAAAAACATAATTTGATTTGTAAAATTATATATTGTTACAGCAATCATGAATTAAAGTCTAATGAATTAAAATATAGCCACAAAACAACTAAATTTTGTATAAACAATACAAGATTACCACTTAGATAATAATAAATTTAAATATGTATGCTATTTAACCAAAATATATCAATATCTTTTGCCGCTTAATAATTAAATTTGAAATTCTTTTCACTAAAACAGATACAAGTACAAGCCATGGATTAAACTAGGTGTTTAAAAAACAGTCCTGATTAAATTCAGATTTGTCAGATTGATATAAACAAAAACTACTTCTATCATATTAATATCACATCTGACGTAAGCGATTAATCCGGTTATCCAGTGTCGGATGAGTACTGAAAAGAGCATCAGCAGTTTCACTAGCAATTCCAAAAGCCTGCATACCAGCAGGTAAATGACTGGTTTCACCTTTTAATCTTTGCAGTGCTGCTATCATTTTAGGCGCACCCACCAGACGTGCTGCTCCCGCATCTGCACGATATTCGCGCTGGCGACTAAACCACATAACTATTAAACTTGCCAGAAAACCGAACACTGTCTGCAAAATCATACTTACCAGATAATAAATACTATGAGATACCTCCCCATCTTCTTTTCGGGCTACAACATCAGCAATGCGGTTAGCCCAGAAAAAAACAAAAGTATTAACCACTCCCTGCAACAATGTCATTGTCACCATATCTCCATTGCCAATATGAGCCATTTCATGAGCAAGCACGGCTTCTACTTCATCCTGCGACATACTATGCAGCAGACCAGTACTTACTGCCACCAGTGAGCTGTTACGTGTAGCTCCGGTAGCAAAAGCATTAGGTTCAGGAGAATCATAAATAGCCACCTCGGGCATAGCAATATTCCACTGACTGGCCAGACTGGCAACTGTATTTAACAGCCAGGCCTCTGCAGCTGTTTGTGGCTGACCAATAATCTGTCCATTAACTGAATTAAGTGCCAGCGTTTTGGACATTAGCAAAGAAATAATAGAACCGGTAAAACCAACAACAGCAGCCAGTAATAACAAAATACCATTGCCGTTACTATAAATATTAATACCTAAAAGTGCACAAAGAATATTCAGAACAACATTAATAACAATGATGACAGCAAGATTGGTAGCAATAAACAATACAATACGTTTCACATTATGCCCTTTTAATTTCTGTAAAAATTCATCAGTACAATAATATCAGTGACATAAAAACTAATAATATTCAGTTTTCATTTAATCTGAAAACTGATATTTTATTTATAAGTTCATAAATCAATTATTTAAAAGTTTTCGAAATCAAAACCTAAAATTATAATAATAAGCATATAATGACATATAAATATATGCTTGAATAATATTATAGCGCTGAAATTTCAAAGACGTACTTGCCCCTGCCCCATAACGATCCATTTCTGACTGGTTAAACCATATAAACCCACCGGACCGCGTACATGGACTTTGTCAGTAGAAATTCCAATTTCTGCGCCTAAGCCATATTCATACCCATCAGCGAAACGAGTTGACGCATTCACCATAACACTGGATGAATCTACCATACGCAGGAATAACTGTGCATGAGATAAATCATTTGTAATAATACTGTCTGTATGATGGCTACCATAATAATTAATATGACTGATGGCTTCACTGACATCATTGACTACTTTTATTGAAAGAACCGGAGCCAGATACTCAGTTGACCAATCAATTTCTGAAGCTGGAATAATATCATTATGCAAAATTTTCTGAGTAAGCTGACAGCCTCGTAACTCAACACCTTTTTCTGAATATTTTTGTTGAAGTACAGGTAATAACTCTGCTGCACGACTAACATGAACCAGCAAAGTTTCCATAGTATTGCACGTGCCGTAACGCGATGTTTTAGCATTTACAGCAATATTAATCGCCATTTCTGCTTCTGCAGAAGCATCAATATACACATGACATATACCGTCCAAATGTTTGATAACCGGTATACGTGCTTTTTCATTTACCCGCTGCACCAGACCTTTACCGCCCCGCGGAATAATTACATCAATATATTCAGATAAACCCACCAGTATATCTACACCGGCACGATCAGTATCAGTCAGCAGATTAACAGCAGTTTCCGGTAAGCCAGCTTGCTTTAATGATGATGTAATGACCGAAGCGATTGCCTTATTAGTATTGATTGCTTCGCTGCCACCCCGTAACACGCAACTGTTACCTGTTTTCAGGCATAATATGGCTGCGTCCAGAGTCACATTCGGGCGAGATTCATAAATCATACCTATTACACCTAACGGCACACGCATTTTACCGAGCGTAATACCATTAGGCAGTACACGAAACTCATCCATTTCACCCACTGGATCCGCTAATGCAGCAACCTGATGTACACCATCAATCATTGCCGCTATCCTGCTTTCATTAAGTTGCAACCGATCAAGTAAAGCAGTATCTATTCCCTGTTTTCGTGCTGCACTTATATCAGTTTCATTAGCAGCAAGAATCCTATTTCGTTCAGCAGACAGACCCGATGCAATAAATGACAATAACTGATTTTTCTGTGCAGTAGATGCCATATTAAGAGCATAACAAGCATCTTTGGCTGCTTTAGCCATTTCAGTAATATACTTGGTTAATTCCACGCAAATCTACTTTCTACAAAGACAACACAAAAATCATTCGTATTCTCATATAAAATCACACAAGATACATTTACCCAACTAAAACAACCCTTGCATACCCATTAAAAATTATATGATATGTTAATTAAATCCTCTTTCGAAATTGTCTTACAACGAAACAATTAATCAATATGCGTATCTGTTGAATCTTTAAACTGAGTCTGAGGTTTTAATACAATCAAATTATCTACTGCACCTATTGCAGCAATATCCTTGCCCGGATAATCAAGTTCAGTGAGGAAATGGCGTATACAATTGAGTCGTGCGCGTTTTTTATCGTCAGATTTAATTACTGTCCATGGCGCATCGCCGGTATGAGTATGGAAAAACATATCGTTTTTAGCTTCGGTATAATCATCCCAGCGATCCAAAGACTGAATATCAACAGGAGAAAGTTTCCAGTGCTTTAAAGGATCATCGCGCCGTGAAATAAAACGACGTAACTGCTCTTCACGGGAAACAGAAAACCAAAATTTAAACAAATAAATACCACTATTTACCAGCATACGCTCCAATTCCGGAGTCTGGCGCATAAACTGCAAATATTCATGAGGCTGACAAAAGCCCATTACACGTTCCACACCGGCACGGTTATACCAGGAGCGATCGAAAAATACCATTTCACCACTTGTAGGCAAGCGCTCAATATAACGCTGAAAATACCATTGACCCTTTTCAGTCTCAGTAGGCTTTTCAAGAGCCACTACCCGTGCACCACGAGGGTTAAGATGCTCCATAAAGCGTTTAATCGTTCCCCCTTTACCCGCTGCATCTCTGCCTTCGAATAAAGATACAATTTTCTGACCCGACTCCTTAACCCAGTTTTGCACTTTCAAGAGTTCAATTTGCAATTTGGCTTTTTCTCGCTCATATGTTGAACGTCTCATCCGGGTACGATAAGGATAATTTGAAGGTAATGGCGCTGTAGATGAATCTTCATCAGTATGCCTGCCTTCCAATACACTTCTCTCAAAAACTTTCAATCTTGCTTCTTTATCATTCGTACTAATTTCATCAGACTGCTCAGTCTGTGATTGTTGCTCACTCATATTGTTCCTTTCTTTTTAAACCAAAATCAGGCATAAAATTTATTTTAAAGATTGTGATAATTCGTTTAAACATTGTAACTCAATGTTATGCAATTACACCAAACAATATGACAAATTTAAAATAAACTATTGATATAATTTTTATATATTTATAGACATACTATTCCCAAATTCAAATTTATATATTTAAAAATATATTTTACACATTGAATTTTAAGAACATTATTAATTAATTAAATATTAATGATTTAATATATTTATATTTCAATAGTAAATAAAAATGGACAATCCGAATGATTGCCCATTTTAGTAAATTACAATTTTATTAATACAAAATTTTAAAATAATGAGTCTAACTGACTATTAGTACCAGATTGCGGGACAACTGGTACTTCTCCGGCATCATCAGCATCACCACTTTTACCATTCGTTTTGGCTGTTACCGGTCCGTCAGCACGATTATCCAATGGTAAATCAGGATTAGTTGTCTGATGTTCTTTAAGAAAATATTCTCCGGATTTCTGAATAATACCGGCCGGAACAGGTGTATTCACAATAGGTTTGCCTTTTAATGCATAACGCATATATTCCAGCCATACCGGTACAGCAATTGTACCCCCAAAGGCTGAACGCCCCATACTGCGCGGACGATCATATCCTATATAAACTGCGCTAACGATGTTCGGATTAAAGCCTACGAACCAAGCATCCTTATTATCATTAGTTGTACCCGTTTTACCTGCAATATCGCTACGCCCAAGTGCGTGTGCACTATAAGCAGTACCATGATTAACTACATCCATCATCATGTGATATAAAATGAATGCATTGCGCGGATCAATAGCCTGTGGCGCATTTTGCTTAGCAACTAATGGTTGCATTTGCGCACGCAGGTTACCACGACTGTCATAAATCCGGTCAATCACATAATTGGAAACTTTAAAACCACCATTAGCAAAAATAGCATAACCTTCAGCCATCTGCATTGGTGTTACCTCACCACTACCAAGTGCCATGGATAGACTATTCGGAATCTGATCCAAACGAAAACCAAAATGCTGGATATATTGTCTGGCATAGTCAACACCCATAGCCATCAGTATACGGATTGAAACCATATTTTTGGATGCAGTTAAGGCCTGACGTAACGTGATAAACCCAGCATAACGACCGTCTGAGTTTTTAGGTGTCCAAGCACGCCCGCCTGCACCCATTCCCGGCATAACAATCGGAGCATCATTTACCACTGTCGCCGGCGTGAAGCCTTTAGCAATAGCTGCTGAATAAATAAAAGGCTTAAAAGAAGAACCAGGCTGACGTTTGGCCTGAGTCACACGGTTAAAACTTCGACGATAAAAATCATAACCACCTACCAAAGCTTTTACAGCTCCAGTCTGAGCATCCAGAGCAACAATCGCCCCCTGAAGCTCCGGCTGCTGTACAATTCGATAACTCTTACCATCACCTCGTACATGTACTACTGAGCCCACACGTACGGCAGCGTCATCCAGTTTCGCATTATTAATGGTTCGTTTAATCCAGTTATAACTACTACCGCTAATTCTGCTTTCACCTACACCGCCTATGTACACCACAATTGAATTTGAACCAAGTTCAGTTACTACAGCCGGCAACATACCGTCTACAGCAGAACGATTTGCCAGATACTGTTCTATCTGCTCATCACGAATATCTTCCGGGATTTTACTCAGGTCAAAAAATCCTTCCGCCCCACGGTAAGCCGAACCCCTATCAAAATTATTCAATGTTTTACGCAATGCTTCTGTTGCTACAGCCTGATCCTGTGAATTGACTGTTGTATAAACGCGAAATCCCTGCGTATAGGCTGCATCACCATATTTTTCATACATTTGCTGACGAACCATTTCAGCAACATAGAGCGCATTCTGATCTATAGGTTGCTGATAATGAACGTAATTTAATGGTTCTGCAAAAGCAGCATCAGCCTGAGCAGGTGTAATTTTACCCATTTCCACCATATTATTGAGAATATAACGCTGGCGCATTTTAGCCCGTTGCGGATTTACAACAGGATTAAAGGTGGAAGGAGCCTTAGGTAAGCCAGCCAAAATCGTTGCTTCTGCCAAATCCAGTTTTTGTACTGGTTTATTAAAATAAACCAGAGAAGCAGCAGCAAACCCATAAGCACGCTGCCCCAGATAAATCTGATTAAAATACAGCTCAAGAATCTGATCTTTACTTAATTTTTGTTCAATTTTGTAAGCAAGAAGCGCTTCATTGAATTTACGCGTATAGGTGCGCTCATTAGTCAGATAAAAATTACGTGCTACCTGCTGAGTAATCGTACTGGCACCAGATTGCACACCGCCAGTTAGATTTGTAATCAAAGCACGGGTTACACCAATAAAATCGACTCCGCCATGATCATAAAAACGTTTATCTTCAGCGGCTACCACTGCATCTTTCAGCACCTGAGGAAAGTCATTGATTCTTGTAAAAGCACGTTTTTCCTCTCCAAACTGCCCCAGCAGTTTATTATCGGCTGAATAAATTGTAAGCGGCAGTTTGGGTTGATAATGCGTTACTGCTTCCAGAGAAGGCAGCTTCGGATAAGTAACCATAATCGCTACTGCCAGCAAACCGACAGCAAAAAGCGCCAGCCCGGCAAGCAAACCTACGGTTGAAAGTAATAATTTTCTAATCATAATCAACTAATTTTCATTTAAGGCTGCGAAATATATCCAAAATAAAGTAAACTTTGGTCTTAAATTTGTTAGCAACACAGAACAGTAATTTTCAACACCCGACATTACCCGTTTGATAAACAGACAGAAAGCCCTTTCATGAAACTGAATAATTTCAAAATAAATTCAAAGAATAAGAAGGTGGCCACAACATCCTCGAGACAAAGTCTTGGTATCAGTATTACTGATAAAAGCATTAATATGGTGCTATTAAATGCACGCAGTTTAAATCAATTTCGTCTCGAAAAATACGTTGTTGTCCCTCTACCAAAAAATATTGTAGGTAATGGCAGTATAGAAAATCATGAAGAACTTGTTGCTTACCTACAACAGGCAAAACAAAAACTACAAAGTAATTGCCGGAATATTACAGCGGCAATTTCACAAAAGCAGGTGTCAGTCCAATTCCTCGACCGTGATCTGGATACAGAGTATACCGAAGAAGAACAAATTATGGCTGAACTGAGTCAATATGACTCTCTGGATGAAGTCAGTTATGATTATCAGAAGATTGATGCAAACGATCAGGGGAAAGAATGTCTGTTGCTGGTTAATGGTAAGCGGGAAGATGTAAACATACTGATGGATGTCTATACTGATGCCGGCATAATACCCAGCCAGATGGATGTAGATTTAATGGCTATAATGAATAGTGCCATCACCTGGATCAATTTCAGACAACCGGAACTTACCAATAAATGTGTTGCTGTCTTCAACATTGATTACAGTGAAACCCAGGCAATTATCATGTGCCATGGTAAATTACTATACAAACAGGAAATTAATCTTGGCTATGATCATTTAATGCAGTCTTTAAGACGCAACTATCAGTTAACCGAAGAGGAAGCATGGAACATGCTTTATAATCCTTCCAAACCTGAAGATTACAATACAGCCGTGGCACAGCCGTTCCAGCAACAGTTTATTCAGGAAATACAGAGGGTATTGCAGTTTTACTTTACTTCAGCCAGTCAGGAAAACGAAATTGATGAAATCCTGATTTTCGGCTACGGCAACAAAGGTGCTAATGAATTTACTGAAAGTATTATTCAGCAGACACGAATACCTGCACAGCAAATCAACCCTGTATTACTGGCACAGCCAAGTGATAACATCCCACAGGCGAAACTACTTCAAGACAGCAGTTTATTAACCGTTCCATTTGGTCTGGCTATAAGAGGATTATAAGATGTTACCTTTATTAAAAATTAACCTGCTGCCTTACCGTGAAGCATTACAAGCCAAGCAAAAAAAGCAATTTCAGACATTATTAGCCGGAGCTGCTCTAATTGGGTTCGGTCTAGCTTTCCTCGGCTATCTGGCTGTTGAAAGTAGAGTAAGCAGCCAGGAAAGCCGTAATCTGGTGTTAGAGAACGGTATTAAAAAACTGGATTCAGAAATAGCAGAAATTTCCAAGCTGCAGGAAGAACGTAAGAACTTTATCGCGCGACAGGAAAAAGTTGAAGAACTATCAAACAAACGATTTGAAGCTGCGCGTATACTGGATACATTAAATACTGTAGCACCTTTGGGATTGTACATAACCAGTATTGAAGCTCAAAATTCCTCTACCTATATAGTCAATGGTAAAGCATTCAGTGATGCTAAAACTGCTGCATTTATGAATGCAATACCGGGACAATTATTCAGCACTCCGGAATTACTCAATATTAAACGGGTAAATAATGTACAAGAATTCAGTATTCGTATTCCTCTGAATAGCAACATTGGGCAACCATATGACATGACTCAGGCAAATCAGAATACTAATCCAATCTCAACAGATACTGCAGATCAAAATGAGTCAGCGTCTGATGCAGCAGCCGCATCAAACTGAAGGAGTAGTTGAACATGGCAAAAAATATTGACTTGAAAGCAATTGATTTAAACTCCTTACCTCAGCAAAGTAAACCTGTACAATTAGGTATTGCCGGAGCAATCATTGTTATTATTCTAATTCTCGCCTACTTCTTTGTTTACAGTGGTTTAAATGGACAAATCAGCCAGCTGCGTGAGGAAGAGGAAAAACTGAAACAGACATATACAGAAAAAAGCCGACAGGCTGCTCATCTTGATGCTTTAAAAGCAGAACTAGACTCTATTAATGGTTCATTTAATATATTATTAAAGCAGCTGCCAACTCAGGCTGAAATTCCGAATCTGATTCAGGAATTACATGAATGCGCAACCAAAAACGGACTGAATATGGACAGTGTAACACCTGCCCAGGTCCAAAATACTGAATCAGATAATCAAACTGACAAAAAATCTGAACAGCAGGTAATTCAGACATTACCTTATAACATCACCCTAACAGGAAATTACAATCAGATTAGTCAGTTTCTCCGCGATGTAGGAAAATTATCACGAATCGTAACGTTGAACTCAATTGTTATTAAACGGAATGAAAAAGATAATACGCTTACTTTGAACGCGGTTGCCAATACCTATAAAGCGCTAACCGATGCAGAAATAAAAGAACAGAACAATGATAAAAAATAAGCCTAGTTTCTGCAAAACAGTACTTTATAACATATATGCAACGGATAAATTATGAATAAATATTTACTTTTTCTTGGTCTTTTCGCATTAGGTGCCTGTTCTTCAGCAAATGAAGATTTACATGAATGGATGCAAAATACCAGACAGCAGGTAAAAACTCAGAATGTTAAACCTAATGAAACCAAGTTAAATATTCAGCCTACTTATACGCCACCTGTACAACCAAAACTAAATATTTTTGATCCGGCAAGATTTAAAGCCGGGGTTCAGGGTTCGAATGCACCAGATTTAAACCGACCTAAACAAATTCTGGAAAATTTTTCATTAGATGAATTACATTACGTTGGATTGATAAAGGGTGCAGGTAAAGCTCCTTCCGCATTTATTGCTGTAGACGGACATGTATATACCGTTAATGTGGGAAATTATCTCGGACAAAGTTTCGGACGTATTACGGCAATAACGCAAGATGAAATTGTTATTTCAGAATTAGTTGAAGATTCGTACGGTAACTGGACAACACATCGTGCCAGCTTACCTTTACAGGCTGCAGACAGCACCTCCACGGAAACATCCGAACAAGACGACTGATACAAGTAACCCATTTAAGAATAAAAGGTACCAAATATGAAAATGAAAACCATATCTATTTTATCCACTCTGGGTCTGGGTTTACTGAGTCAGAGTATAATGGCAGGAAATATTACTGCTATTAATGTTGGTGCACTGCAAAATCAACAACGATTGATAAAAATTCATTTTGATAAAGACCCAGCACTACCACGGGGTTTTACAACCGAAAATCCTGCACGTATCGCCCTAGATTTTGCAAGTACCGGTTTAACCGTACCGCAGAATCTGCTTAAATTTGATGATTCTGTATTACAGCAGATTGAAGCTGGTCAGACAGCTGACCGGACACGCATCATGCTTTCACTATCAAAAGCAGCACAATATAATGCAACCATAAAAGGTAATGAAGTCTGGGTTTATGTACAAGACCCGCTTCCGGTTAAAAACAAAGTAAAAAATAAACAAGTTTCTGTTGCTGCAGATCCTGCCCCAGTATTCAATGCACCATATCCGACATCTAATATAACTGAACAAGTAGTTAACCGTCAGACTTCCAGTGCAGCTGATAATACCTACAATGTTGCTGATCCTGTTCCGGTTAATGTAGATTTTCAAAAAGGTAAAAACGGTAATGGTGTGGTTTCCATTATCGGATTGAATGGCAAAGCACAGCCAACCATTAAAAGTAACGCGGCGACTCTTACTTTAACCTATAAAAATGTTCCCTTATTAACTGAACAGCAACGTAACTTAGATGTTACCGATTTCAGTACACCAGTACGAGCCATACGCTTACGCAGAATCGGTAACGACACTGAAGTCAGCATTCAGATGCAGGGTGACTGGGACTATACTCAAATGACAAGCGGCAATAATCTTGTCCTGCAGATTTCACGCAAATTTGATGTAGAAAATAAGGGAATACAAGCTAATAATAAATCATTTAAAGGTAAACGCGTATCTCTGGATTTTCAGGATATCGATGTCCGCACTATTTTACAAATTCTGGCAAAAGAATCTGGGATGAATATCGTCGCCAGTGACAGTGTTCAGGGTAAAATGACCATTTCATTGAAAGATGTTCCATGGGATCAGGCTCTGAATCTGGTTATGGAAACACGAAATCTTGATATGCGTCGTGAAGGAAATGTTATCAACATTGCTCCGCGTGATGAATTCATGTCCAGAGATACTGCCTCTCTTGAACAACAAAAGAAACTGGATGATTTAGGTCCGTTAATTTCTCAGACGTTCCAGCTCAAATACCGCAGTGTAGAGGACTTTAAAAAAATATTGCATTTGTCAGATGACGGTAGCTCAAGCGATAGTAAAAGTATTTTGAGCCCTCGCGGGAGTGCCTTACTCGATCCGGCAACTAACACTTTAATTATTACTGATATTAGTAGTGTAATTAAAAAATTTGAAAAACTGATAGCTCAGGTTGATATTTCTTCTCAGCAAGTATTAATTGAAGCAAGAATTGTTGAAACTACAGATAGTTTCGCGCGTGAACTAGGTACCAAGTTCGGTTATACTAGAGGAACTACCCATACTGATATTGGCGGTACAGTTTCTCTTCAGGATGATAATAAAGGTACGACCCGTAATCCGAATTTTGAACTTGGATTTCCAAATATTAATCTAGGTGTAACTAATCCTACTTCCGTTGTATCCTGGGTACATAAATTTGCTTCAGGCGCGTTAGCTTTGGAACTTTCAGCATCTCAGGCTCAAGGTAAAACCAAAATTATTTCTTCACCCCGTGTATTAACTCAGGACCGTAAAGAAGCCAAAATTGAATCAGGTTATGAAGTTCCGTACCAGGAAGCCACTTCAAGTGGCGCCACCTCAACCAGTTTCAAAGATGCTGTCTTAGGGTTGAAAGTAACACCACAGATTACTCCTGACGGCAATATCATTATGACATTGAATGTACAGAATGATCGTCCGATTGCCTGTTCAAATGTCGCACCGGATGTACTTCGTTCAGGCGATATCTGTATGCAAAAACGCAATGTTGTTACTCAGACCATGATTGAAAATGGTGGAACATTAATCATTGGCGGCATTTACAATGAAAATAATGAAAATAGTATAGATAAAATACCTTTATTAGGTGATATTCCGGGCATTGGTAATTTATTTAAACACAGAAAAAATACCCAGCAACGTAATGAATTACTTGTTTTCATTACACCTCGGGTAGTTGATTCTTCTAGCGCACCTTTGAAATATTAATTAACCTTTTCACCAAAAACTTAGCCAGCCTGTAAAACAGGCTGGCTTTTTAATTATTAAATATCAACAAGGAAAAAAACATTTATTAAAGTTATATTTTCTATTTATCAAATATAACTACTTTCCTCGCTATTATTTTTTAAAGTTAGAAAAACAAAAATATACTCATTTACAGATTATGCTATTCATCAAGTATCTACATCAGTTTACTAATGCATAAACTACAGCTCTCAGTTACAATAACAGACATGGATAATATAGCTGGCAATCTGATTCTGATCGGTTTGATGGGAGCAGGTAAAACTACTCTTGGTAAACAACTGGCAACAAAATTACATCGCGATTTTTACGATAGCGATCAAGTAATATGTGAACGTACTGGCGTATCTATTCCCACTATTTTTGAAGTTGAAGGAGAAGCCGGTTTTCGGTTTCGAGAAGCGGCGATTATCAGCGAGCTAGTGCAGCAAAAAAATATTGTTATTGCCACTGGTGGCGGTACTATTTTACAAATCGAAAACCGACTTAAACTGCAACAAAATGGTCACGTTGTTTACCTACATGCACAACCAGAAATACTGTTAAGTAGAATTCAGCACGACAAAAACCGACCACTACTTCAAGTTTCTGATCCTCTGGCAAAATTGCAAGAACTATATACCGTACGTGATCCTATCTATCGTGCAACAGCCCATACCATAATAGATGTAGACAGTCCTTATAGCTCCAAGACGATTAATCGATTAATTAGATTATTACGATACCCCTCTCAACAACTCTCTCTTTTATAACCCATCATGTATACCCTTTCTGTTGCAACTGCTTCACACCAGTACCCGATATTTATTGGCAGTGATCTACTGAAATCCGCACAAAATATTCTTGCTCCTTATTTAAATCATAAGATTGCCATTGTTACCAATGTAACCGTTGCTGAATTGTATCTACCTCAGTGGCAGCAAATCATGAATCAGGCAGGTTATGATTATTTCAGTATTATTCTGCCAGACGGAGAACGGTATAAAAATTGGGAAACTCTCAATTTAATTTATGATGGTTTGATGCAAAACCGTGCAGAACGCCAAACCACTTTATTGGCTTTAGGAGGAGGTGTAATTGGGGATATGGTTGGTTTTGCCGCTGCGACCTATCAGCGCGGCGCACCTTTTATCCAGATTCCTACAACACTGCTCAGTCAGGTAGATTCATCAGTTGGCGGTAAAACAGCAATCAATCATCCTTTAGGAAAAAATATGATTGGAGCGTTTTATCAACCCCAAGCCGTATTTATTGACTTAAACAGTTTGCAAACATTACCAGCACGTGAATTTTCTGCCGGTTTAGCAGAAGTAATCAAGTATGCCGTATTAGGTGATATCGAATTTCTTCAATGGCTGGAAAATAACATCACCGCATTAATGGCACAGAGTCCAACAATACTGGCTGAGGCCGTTTATCGTTGCTGTCAGATGAAAGCTGAAATTGTTGGTGCCGATGAAAAAGAAGCCGGTATCCGTGCTTATTTAAATCTGGGACATACATTCGGTCATGCCATCGAAGCAGAAATGGGTTATGGTAACTGGCTGCATGGAGAAGCTGTGGCTGCCGGTACAGTACTTGCCTGCCGTTTATCTGAGCAACTGGGTTATTTGAACAAAAAAGATACGGAGCGTGTGATTGCATTATTAAATCAGGCCAAGCTACCCGTTCTCCCTCCGGCGATGTCACTTAAGGCATGGTTTGGACATATGAGCCATGATAAAAAAGTAATTGATGGAAAATTACGTTTTGTTGCACTCAGACAACTTGGGCAGGCAATGATAGCTGATGATATTGTAACCGAAACACTAGCCACAACTCTGAAACCCTATATCTTGTGAAGCATGTTAGAATCTGCGCCTAATTCTATCATCGACTTTTACATTAAACACAAGATAAAGTATGACTAATCAATCCGATCTCCAGGCGGAAAATAATCACGATCATAAGCGCAGCATCCGCAGTTTTGTTCTTCGTCAAGGCCATATGACAGCTGCCCAGCAACGCGCCATTGATACTCAATGGCCACTTTTTGGTATTGATTTTAACCAAAATCAAATTGATTTAGATACCATTTTCAATCGTCCTTCACCGAAAATTCTAGAAATTGGCTTTGGGATGGGAGTAGCTACAGCTGCAATTGCCCAAAACCTGCCTGAGTGTGATTTTCTGGCTATTGATGTACACGGCCCGGGCGTAGGTAATCTGCTAAAACTGATTCAGGAACAAAATATTCAGAATATACGGGTGATGCGCCACGATGCGGTGGAGGTCGTTAATTACATGCTCCATGATAATAGTTTGCATGGGATTCATATTTTCTTTCCTGATCCATGGCATAAAAAACGCCATAATAAACGACGTCTGATTCAGATACCTTTTATTGCCCAATTACTTCCCAAACTGAAACCAAACGGCTATATCCATTTGGCTACCGACTGGCAGGAATATGCCGATCAGATGCTTGAAGTGCTATCTGGCTTCCCTGATTTACAAAATACTGCTGAAGATTTTGCTGCTACTCCGGCCTACCGTCCGGAAACTAAATTTGAAGCACGCGGAAAACGTCTGGGACACGGTGTGTGGGATTTGATTTTTGTAAAAAAATAACATCAAGAATTAATAAAAAGTAAAGACATTTAAGGTACAATCAACCTGATTGCATTGCGGCAATTCTTTTTTCTGTTAAATAATATTGCTGTCTTCTAAGGAACTGAGATGTTTCAGAATGTCGAATACTATCCGGGCGATCCCATTCTGGGTCTGATGGATCAATACAAACAAGATTCACGTAATCAGAAAGTAAATTTGGGTGTTGGTGTTTATTATGATGATACCGGCCATGTCCCAGTACTGGAATGCGTTAGCACCGTAGAATCGCAACTGGTTAAAGAAAATTTACCACATGATTACCTGCCTATGGACGGACTGCCCGGTTATCGCCAGGCCTGCCAGAAATTATTACTTGGCAGTGAACATGAAGCTATTAAAAGTGCACGAGTTGCTACCATTGCCAGCCTTGGTGGTTCAGGTGCACTGCGCGTCGGTGCTGAATTTATTCACCGTTGGTTTCCTCAGGCAAAAGTTTATGTCAGCAATCCTACCTGGGGTAACCACATCAGTATTTTTGAGGGTGCAGGCATAGAAGTACTAAAATACCCCTACTATGATCCTGAAACAATTGGCATTAAATTTACAGAATTAAAACAATTCCTTCAGCAACTGGATGCAGGCAATATTATTTTGTTACATCCGTGCTGCCATAATCCTACCGGTGTAGACCCAAGCCAAGAACAATGGGATGAGCTGCTTGAGATTATCAAACAAAAACAACTTATCCCTTTTATGGATATAGCATATCAGGGCTTTGGTGACGATATAGAAACCGATACCTATGCTATTCGTAAAGCTGTTGATTTAGGCTTATGTGTTTATATCAGCAACTCTTTTTCTAAAAATCTTTCAATGTACGGCGAGCGAGTGGGTGGTCTAAGTATTGTCTGCCCGACAGCTGAAGAAGCCCGTCTTGTACAAAGTCAGCTTAAATTTACTGTACGCCGTTTATATTCAAGCCCTCCTGCTCACGGCGGTCATCTCGTTGACCGTGTAATGAACAATAATCAGTTATTCAAGCAATGGGAACAGGAAGTCTATATGATGCGCGATCGTATTCGCGCTATGCGCAGCCGTTTGCATGAAGTCTTACAGGCAAAATTCCCAGAGCGCGATTTCAGCTATTTTGTAAAACAACGGGGTATGTTTAGCTTCACTGGTCTGAATCCGCAGCAGGTTGAACGTCTGAAAAGCGAATTTGGTGTATATATGGTTGAAAATGGTCGTATGTGTATGGCTGGATTAAATAGCAGTAATATAGAATACGTAGCCAATGCAATGGTTGCTGTATTAAAGTAATTAGTGTTTGAACAATGAAACTGGCTGATTATTAATTAATCAGCCAGTTTCATTATTTGTATTACCAACACAGTAAATTCAATTACAAAATAAATTTCTTAATTGGTTGGATGGATAGCAAACCGGCGCAACCGGAAAGCCAATGCAATATTCATGACACCGAATAATGCTGCATAAACACCAATTACCCAAGTTAATGCTATACCGCCCTGCACTGGATCAATTAACAGAATAATACCCACCAAAACCGATAAGATACCGGCAATAATCATCCACCATTCACCCTGAATAGTCTTGCGTAAACGTATTGCAGTTATAATTTGGAATATACCGGATATCAAAGCCCAAGCAGCAATAAATGTAATTAAAACCAGCCAGGTAATTCCCGGAACAAAAAATGTCAGGATACCGGCCAGAATACTTACAATACCCCAAATCAGCATTAACCACCAATCCTGATGACTTTTTCGACCATTAATAGAAATGATTACGCCCATTACACCATCTATTAAAGCATAAACACCGAAGAATATAACCATGACCATTATAGTTATGAATGGATAGAACCACGTTAGCAATCCAAAAATCAATGCAGCAATCCCACGTAAAAGTACTATCCACCAATTTTTTGAAAGTAAATTAGCTAACGGACTGCGAAATGTAAAATTATTCACAATATTTCCTTTAATTAAATGTCCATTTCTAAATGATAAAATATTAATGGATAAGATATCAATAAACGATTGCTATTGATAACGCTTATTTTTATATAACAGCCAGCCATCATGATGACGATGCTTTGGATCATGGTGTGTCCAATGGACTAATCCGCCACGGTTGTTACTGATATATTCACCAGAAAAGCCAACTGTGTCATCACGCTGCAAATCATTCAGCCTCGGCGCTATATCAATATTATGCACTATTAAAACCGTACTATCTGTGCCTGTACGCAGTATAAAACGCTGATGACGACTGCCTTTATTATCATCAGGTAATGTTTTAATAACTTTACCTTCTCCATATACCTGTACTTTATCAAGATTTTCTTTTTGAGCTTGCTCAATCGACACACTCTCCTTTGAATTACTTGCAACAGGTGCTGCAGTAAAACTATGCCGCATAGATTTAAAAGATTTAATTACCTGTTCCTGTGCCTGGCTTTTTGGCTGCTCGTCTGTTGTGCTTTGCAACCACAACCATAAGCCCAGTGCCACAATAACCAGCAAAATAACTTTCTTCATAAGTAAAATTTTGATGTGCAGTTAGTAATAATTTAATTCATCATACAAAATGTTATCAGTGATAGCAAAATTAATGTTGATATAAATAAAAAATCAGGCTATCTGGAAATCCGGATAGCCTGATTCTAATAAAAACTATAATAATTTATTTTTTATAAGCTAATGCTGCTTTAATAAAGGCTGTAAACAAAGGATGGCCATTTTTTGGTGTTGAAGTAAACTCAGGATGAAACTGACATGCGAAAAACCAAGGGTGATTCGGTAATTCAATTGTTTCAACCAAATGCTCATGCCCGGTAGATACACCACCAATAACCAAACCAGCCTGTTCTAACTGTGGCACATAATAGTTATTAACTTCATAACGATGACGATGACGCTCGCGAATCAACTCATTACCATAAATGTTTCTCGCCAATGAGCCGTCAGCCAGTTTAACTTTTTGTGCGCCTAAACGCATCGTACCGCCAAGATTAGTATTAACATCGCGCTTTTCAATCTGCCCGTCTCTATCCTGCCACTCACTAATCAAAGCAACAACAGGATGCTGGGTTTTCAGATCAAATTCAGTTGAATTGGCCCCATCCAGATTAGCCACATCACGTGCATATTCAATCAGCGCGATTTGCATGCCCAGACAGATACCCAGATAAGGAATTTGCTTTTCACGCGCATAACGAACAGCAGCGATTTTCCCTTCAACACCACGCGTACCGAAACCACCGGGAACCAGTATGGCATCCATGTCTTCTAAGCAGGCCGTTCCTTCTGTTTCCAGAGCTTCACTATCAATATAATGAATATCTACTTCAGTTTCGGTCTGAATACCGGCATGCTTTAAAGCTTCCGACAAAGATTTATATGACTCAGTTAAATCGACATATTTGCCGACCATGGCAATTTTTACTTTGTGTTTCGGATGTTGTACTAAATAAACAATCTTATTCCATGCAGTCAGATCGGCCTGCTGAACATTCAGTTGCAGCTGCTCACAGATAATATTGTCAATACCCTGATCATGAAGCATTGCCGGCACTTCATAAATGCTATTAACATCATAACAGCTTATAACCGCACGCTCTTCAACATTACAGAATAAAGCGATCTTACGTTTTTCTTCTTCCGGCATCGGCCGGTCCATACGGCAGATAAGCACATCCGGCTGAATACCGATTTCACGTAATTCTTTAACGGAATGCTGGGTCGGTTTGGTTTTTATCTCACCTGCGGCCGCAATATACGGTACATAGGAAAGATGAACAAAAAGGGTATTGGTTCGTCCCTGCTGGCTGCGCATTTGTCTGATGGCTTCCAGAAAAGGCAAAGACTCGATATCACCTACCGTACCTCCAATTTCGACAATCGCCACATCGAAACCGGCAGCACCTTCATGAATTTTGCGTTTGATTTCATCAGTAATGTGGGGAATAACCTGAACCGTACCCCCCAGATAATCACCACGGCGTTCTTTATGAATTACACTTTCATACACCTGGCCGGATGTAAAATTATTGCGCTTTTGCATCGTAGCATCAATAAAGCGCTCGTAATGCCCGAGATCCAGATCTGTTTCAGCACCATCATCAGTAACAAATACTTCCCCATGCTGAAAAGGACTCATTGTACCCGGATCAACATTAATATATGGATCCAGTTTAAGCATGGTTACTTTTAAACCACGGGATTCTAAAATAGCAGCAGTAGACGCAGCGGCAATGCCTTTACCCAGTGAAGAGACCACACCGCCAGTTACAAAAATAAACTTGGTCATGACAATCAGCAGGAAATTGAATTGAGCATTTTAGCCGAAAACAGCATGAAATGAAAGATACTGCCCGGTCACATAAAGAGTGAGAATATTATCTCCGGATTGGCGCAATAATCACGGTTGTGGCATAATTAATCACCGTAACCGCTAAATTTTTATTATGTTGCAATCTGGACATATTTTCATTGTTTCCGCCGCTTCCGGAACAGGCAAAACCACTCTGGTTTCACGTCTGAGTGCCTGTCAGCCTGATATCCGTATTTCTATCTCCCACACTACCAGAATGCCGCGAGATGGAGAGCAGAATGGCATTCATTACCATTTTGTCAGCCGTGATGAATTTGAGCAAATGATTGCTGCCAATGCCTTCATAGAACATGCAAATGTCTATGGTAATTATTACGGCACCAGTTTAAAAGCTGTTGAGTCATTATCAAAACAGGGCTATAACGTTATTCTGGAAATAGATGTGCAGGGTGCTGAACAGATCCGCCGTTTATTACCGGAAGCCACCAGCATTTTTATTCTGCCTCCGTCAATGGCTGAACTGAACGAACGTCTGCGAAACAGAGGCACAGATAGTGAAGATGTAATAGCCTACCGGCTGGAAAAATCACGTGAAGAAATAGAGCAAAGCCTGTTATTCGATTATGTGATTGTTAATGAAGAGATTACACAGGCAGAAAATGACCTGCTGGCGATTATTCGCTCAGTTGGCTTGCGTGCCAAAGCACAAAGCCAGACAATTATACAAATTTTATCCGAAAAATAATTTATTTACCTTTTATTACTTATCCTGATATCAGGAATGGAACTCAGATTATGGCTCGTATCACTGTAGAAGATTGTATCGGACGTATTCCGAATCATTTTGACCTGACCATGATAGCTGCTTTACGCGCCCGTCAGCTTGCCAACGGCGCTACTGCACTGGTCGAAGAAGATCATGATAAACCGACTGTCATTGCATTGCGCGAAATTGCCGGCGGACAAATCGGAACAGAATTACTTAACCAGCAAAAATAATACAGGCAAACAGCCATGTATCCCCCCAGCGTGCCTTATAAACCACCAGTAAACCAATGGCGAGATAATCTTTTCGCACATACAGAATATCTGAATAAACAAGAACGCTGGGAATTGCTGGAACAGGCATGCGCCTATATATATTCTCTTGCAGACAAAACTGGCAAAACTGCATTACTGGAACGCAGTTTTGCCATTACTACATCTCTTGCACAAAATCTGCACAGAGTACAGGCTCTTGTTGCCGTTTTAATCAAAATTGCTTTTGAAGATTTAGGTACTTCAGATTCTCACCTGCCAAGCCATGCATTAGGACAGGTGGGGATGAAAATTTTAAACGAAATTAATACCTCAGCATATACCGATATTGCCTCACAACTTAAATGCTGTGAGCAGCAAATAGAAAACAGCTATCATGCCATTATTGCCGAGGCACAGAATAAATTATTGCACACCGCATCCTACCTCGGAAAAGATGATCTGCGATTACTTGGCAAAGCCTGCGAATTCGGTGCAACTGCACATCAGGGACAGTTTCGCAATAGTGGCCTGCCCTATATTACTCATCCCATAGCGGTGGCAACACAACTGGCTGAATGGCATGTAGACATTCAGGCTTTATGTGCAGGCGTATTACACGACGTACTGGAAGATACCGGTACCACCAAAGAAGAAATTATAGCCGTATTCGGAGAAACCATAGCCAATATGGTTGACGGTCTATCGAAACTGGAAAAGCTTGAATATAACAGCCAGCAGGAAGCACAGGCTGAAAGTTTCCGCAAGCTTATTATGGCAATGACACAGGACGTACGGGTGATCATTGTCAAGCTGTCAGACCGGCTGCACAATATGCGCACGCTGTCTGCAAAAAAACCAGCCAGCCGAAGACGTATTGCTCAGGAAACTATGGAAATCTATGCGCAGCTGGCCAATCGCATCGGATTAAACCATGTTTACCGCGAATTACAGGACCTGGCATTCAAGCATTTGTATCCGCATCGCTATGAAGTTCTTGCCAAAGCTATTCAGTCATCCCGGCGTAACCGGCGTGACGTGGTCGGAAAAGTACTGCGCGCATTCAGTCAGCGTCTGGTTAGTGCCAATATCGAGGCACAGGTAAGAGGTCGAGAAAAAAATCTTTATAGCATATATGAAAAAATGCGCCGGAAAAATCTCCACTTTGCCGACGTAATGGATATATATGCATTCAGAGTTATCGTTAATAATATACCAGCCTGCTATACCGCTTTAGGCGTGTTGCATAATCTTTACAAGCCTAAGCCGGGAAGAATTAAAGACTATATTGCCATCCCTAAAAATAATGGTTACCAGAGTCTGCATACCATACTGGTAGGTCCGTATGGTCTGCCAATTGAAGTACAGATTCGTACACATGAAATGGATACCATTGCCGAACGGGGTATAGCCAGTTACTGGATGCACAAAGATGGTGAGCAGAATAGCTTTGATCAGGCTCAGATGCGTACTAATCAATGGCTGCAAAGCATACTTGATATTCAGGCACATAGTGCTAACGCCATTGAATTCTTTGAACACGTAAAAACTGATCTATTTCCAAACGAGGTCTACGTTTTCACCCCCAAAGGCAAAATCATTACCTTACCGGAAGGTGCCACACCAGTGGATTTTGCCTATGCAGTCCACACCGGCATTGGTAATCGTACTGTTTCAGCACGTATTAATCACAATCTCATGCCATTACGTACCCGGCTGCACACTGGTGACACAGTAGAAATCATTACCTCCAGCAACGGTCATCCTACCCCGGCATGGCTTGACTTTGCCGTTTCCAGCCATGCACGCAGCGCCATTCGCAGCCAGATTAAAAAAATGAATCGCTCAGATGCTATCCGTCTGGGTGAGAAATTATTACAAAAAGCACTCTCCAGCCTGTTACCAGAAAACGTTTTACTTTCAGACAGCCTGAAAGATAAATATCTGGCCGATTTACAACAGAAAAATACTTCCTTTGAAAATATCCTGTGCGAAGTTGGTATGGGATTGTTGCAACCGGTTTCTATAGCCATGCACATCGCAGAGCTGGCCGGAGAACACTTTAACAACACCATTAAACTGGCACCCATTAATCTTACCGGCAATGAATCTACCCATATTCATCTGGCTAAATGCTGCCACCCTATTCCCGGTGATACTATTAAAGCCTTATTAATCAAAGATCAGGGAATCATCATCCATCGTGATACCTGCAATACCATTCTGAAAACAGATCCTGAGCTTCAGCTTGATGCTAACTGGGATATTATGCAGGCAAGCAACTATCAAACAACACTGTGTCTGAATGCAATCGACAGTCATGGCTTACTGGCCACTATTGCTCAGGCTATTTCCTCCAATGGCGGAGATATCAAGTCGGTTGAGACAACATCGAAAAAACTTGAAGGCATTGAGGGATTTATCGAATTTCGCTTTGTTTTACAGGTAAAAGATTTAGACCAGCTGAACCAAATTACACGAGATCTGCACTCTGTACCTCAGATTCGCCGCGTAAACCGCGTCTGAACAATCTTTCCTGATAAATATTCATATATATATCTGTTAAATATCATCTTGACGAACGATATTTAATCAGACATAATTCTGCCTTATTTTTAAAATAAACCTATGTCTGTTATTACTTTGTTTATCACAGATATAGCCATTATTTACACCTTAGGAGGTGATGTTGTAAACGGTTATGCGGTACCGTAAACACCGCCCTAGCCCTAAGTGGCAATATTTAAATATTTAGCTGATTAATAAGTAATCAGCATCAGAACTCATTTATTCAGGAAAAAAACATGCCTTCTGTACGTGTAAAAGAAAATGAACCTTTTGAAGTTGCGATGCGTCGCTTTAAACGCTCTGTTGAAAAAACCGGTCTGATGACCGAACTGCGTGCTCGTGAAGCTTACGAAAAACCAACTACTGAACGTAAACGTAAAAAAGCAGCAGCCGTAAAACGTTTACAGAAACGCTTGCGCAGCCAGCAATTGCCACCAAAATTCTATTAATTGGTAGCTCCGGTTTATCATTTTCTGGTAACCGGAAATAAATACAATTGAAAACAATACCGCAGGCTATTGCTTGCGGTATTTGCATTTTACAGAAATAACTATCTGAAGCACCGCAATTTTAGCAGTATCATACTAAACTAATTTAATTTTTATTTATTGCGAGCATTATTATGAGCCTGAAACAACAACTGCAAGAAGATATGAAAACTGCCTTGCGCAATCATGATTCAGCTACCCTGTCCACCATTCGAATGGCACTGGCTGCAATAAAACAGATCGAAGTAGATGAACGAATCGAAGTAGACGATACACGCTTCACAGCTATTATCAGCAAAATGGTTAAACAGCGCAAAGAGTCTGTACGCATGTATACCGAGGCTGGCAGAACTGATCTGGCAGAAAAAGAACAGTCAGAAATCGATTTGCTGCAGAATTATCTACCCAAAATGCTCGACGAAGCTGAAATTGACGCAGCAATTAAAGAAGCCATAACCAGCACAGGCGCTGCGCAGCCAAGTGATATGGGTAAAGTTATGGGTGTACTGAAAAAAACACTGGCCGGTAAAGCTGACATGAGTGAAGTCAGCAAAAAAATCAAACAGCTTTTAAACTAAAAGTTATCTGCATTAACCATAACAGCAGATCAGAAAGACTGTTTTCCAATCTTTCATATTGAAGATAGCAGGCATAGTTGGAATGATTCCCAGTGAATTTATTGACGAATTATTAAATAAAATTGATGTCGTCGATGTAATTGAAGAGTTTGTACCGTTAAAAAAAAGCGGTGCCAACTACATGGCCTGCTGCCCTTTTCACAAAGAAAAATCTCCTTCCTTTTCTGTCAGCCCCAGCAAGCAGTTCTATCATTGCTTTGGCTGCGGTGTACATGGTTCAGCCATTGGCTTTATCATGGAATATCAAGGATTAAGCTTTCAGGAAGCTGTGCAATTTCTGGCCGACCGGATCGGAATGACCGTACCCAGACAGATCGGCAACAGCAACTCACAGGCACATAAAGCCCTTAAACAGCAACAGCAGACACTGGAACAAACCACAGCTGATGCCGCCACCTTTTACCAGCAACAACTTAAAACCTCGCCAAGTGCTCAGAATTACTTACAGCAGCGCGGCCTGAGCGATGAAATCATTCTTCATTATGGTTTGGGCTATGCACCTGATGACTGGCAGGCACTGGCAAAAGTATTCCAGCCCTATCCAAGCAATGCACTGGTAAACAGCGGTATGGTCATTACCAAAGACGACTGCCATTACGACCGATTCCGTAACCGTATTATGTTTCCAATCCGCAGTACCCGTGGTCAGATTATCGGGTTTGGTGCACGCATTCTGGATTCAGGCGAACCTAAATATCTTAATTCACCTGAAACTCCCTTGTTTGATAAAGGGCGTAATCTGTATGGCCTGTATGAAGCACGTGCCGCCATTAAAGAAGCACAGCGTGTACTGGTAGTAGAAGGTTATATGGACGTAGTTGCCCTGGCACAGTTTGGTCTGGGCTATGCAGTAGCCGCACTCGGTACAGCCACCACTGCCGAACATGTGCGCTTACTGATGCGGCAAAGCGATCATATCTATTTTTGCTTTGACGGCGACAACGCAGGTAAAAAAGCAGCCTGGCGGGCTTTAGAAAATGCCTTACCCCAGTTAAAAGACGACAAAATTTTACACTTTCTGTTCTTACCGGCAGAACACGATCCTGACAGTTATGTACGCAGCTATGGATTAAAACCATTTGAAGATGCATTACTCAATCAAAGTCTGCCGCTATCAGCCTATTTCTGGCAGGTACTGACAGAAAATATTGATATGGATACACAGGAAGGCAAAGCGGAGCTGATTAAAACCGCCAGTCCTTTACTGGCGCAAATCAAAGCACCGGCACTTTCTTTTCTGCTGCGTCAGGAACTTAGCCTGAAAGTAGGTATTGATGAACACAATCTGGCACAACTGCTCGGGCAGGAACTACCCAGACCTCAGACTATCAGACAGAAAAGTTATCAATTACCCCGCAATACTTTCCGGCAGCCGCCAGTCATGTCATTAGTGCAAAAGCAGATACGCGCGCTATTGATAAATCCGCAATGGGCCGTATATATAGAACTACCAGAATATCTGGACCTGCACGGCGATTATGCATGCCTCGCCGCGCTGGCTGAACGTATTCAAGCCTCCGTTACCCCGTTAAACAGTGGTGCCGTGCTGGAACTGATGCGTAATACTGAATTTGAACCCGTTATCCGGCAGATTATTCATGATTACATGGATTCACCGGATGTCATGCAGCCAGGCAATGAAGATGACTGCACCACATTCAGACAGGGCATGCAAAAATTACTGGACAACCTTAAAACACAGCAGATTGATGCGTTGAAGCGCAAACTCCAGCATGAGCGACTAAGTGCCGACGAAAAACAGTTACTACTGCTACTTTTAAGTCCGTCCAAAATGCCGTCAGTATAAACCGACGGTTATTGTAAACGCTTGCAGCGACAAAGTCGTTGTGAATACATCGAGTAAAATATGGCAAACTCCACACCTAAGAAATCCACTATTGATACCAGTCAGGAACAGGATGATACTCGCCCGTTAACCGCAGAAGAACAGCGTGCCCGCCTGCGCCAGCTGATTATTCAGGGTAAAGAGCGTGGTTATATTACCTACGCCGAAATCAATGATGCCCTGCCCGACGAAATGTCTGACGCCGATCAGATTGACAACATTGTATCGATGATCTCCGGTCTGGGTATTCAGGTTACAGAAGAAGCTCCTGATGCTGAAAGTCTACTCATGGGCGACAACACCGCCAACATGACCGACGACGATGCAGTAGCAGAAGCAGAAGCAGCACTATCTAATGCCGACAACGAATTCGGACGAACCACCGATCCGGTACGCATGTATATGCGTGAAATGGGACAGGTAGACCTGCTGACCCGTGAAGATGAAATAATCATCGCCAAAAAAATCGAAAATGCCCTGCGTAACATGATTCAGGCCATTTCCGCATGTCCGGGATCAGTAGCAGAAATACTTGCTCTGATTGATGCCGTGCGCAAAGATGAAATCAAAGTAGACGAAATAGTCGAAGCCATTGTCGACCCGCATGAAGAGCTGCTGGATGAACTGGGCATTGGTCTGGATACCAAAAACGAAGACACCGAAATTACTGATGACAGTGATGACAGTGTAGACGTTGATGATGAAGAAAATGATGAAGAGAGTGCAGCACTGGCCGCTTCAGCCAACCTTGAAGAACTGCGCCAGAAAACACTCGAACATTTCGATGGTATTCAAAGCCTGTACGATACTATGGTTGCCACCTTACAGGAAAAAGGCAGTCACCATGCCGATTACCTGAAATTACAGCAGGAAATTGCCGAACAACTGCTACAGGTGCGTTTCGCTACCCGTCAGATTGAAAGCCTGTGCGACAATCTGCGTATGCGCGTTAATCAGGTAAGACAGCTTGAACGCGAGATTCGCGATATTGCCCTGAACCGCGTCCACATGGAACGCGACTATTTTATTAAAAGCTTTACCAATCGTACTACCGACCTGGGCTGGGTAGATGAAGAACTCTCCCTGAACCGCGTATGGAATGAAGCATTGCGCCGTTTTCAGTATGCCATCATCGAAAAACAGACCGAACTGGCCAATCTGGAGCAGTCTGCCCAGATCTCACTGGATGAGCTTAAACAGATTAACAAAAATATGGTGAAAAGCGAGCAGGAAACTGCCGCAGCCAAACAGGAAATGATTCAGGCCAACCTGCGTCTGGTGATTTCCATTGCCAAAAAATACACCAACCGCGGTCTGCAATTTCTCGACCTGATTCAGGAAGGTAACATCGGCCTGATGAAAGCCGTAGATAAATTTGAATATCGCCGCGGCTATAAATTTTCCACCTATGCCACATGGTGGATTCGTCAGGCAATTACCCGCTCTATCGCCGATCAGGCGCGTACCATTCGTATTCCGGTACACATGATTGAAACCATCAACAAAATGAACCGCATCTCCCGCCAGTATCTGCAGGAAAACGGCGAAGAAGCTGATTCTGCCAAACTGGCTGAGCTGATGGAAATGCCGGAAGACAAAATCCGCAAAATCATGAAAATTGCCAAAGAGCCTATTTCAATGGAAACTCCGATTGGTGATGATGATGATTCTCATCTGGGCGACTTTATCGAAGACGCCAATAACGTCGCACCGGCAGATGCAGCCATGTACTCCAGTCTGCGCGAAGTAACCAAAGATGTACTTGAAAGCCTGACTCCGCGCGAAGCCAAAGTACTGCGCATGCGTTTCGGTATCGACATGAATACCGATCATACACTTGAGGAAGTCGGTAAACAGTTTGATGTTACCCGTGAGCGCATCCGTCAGATTGAAGCAAAAGCCCTGCGCAAACTGCGCCACCCTACCCGCTCTGACCGGCTGAAAAGCTTTCTTGATAGTGACGAAAATAAACAATAAACATTTTTTTGTTTAAAACCAGAATCATCCGCCAAGAGCGGATGATTTTTTATGTAAAACCTTGCAATACCCATCCGTATTGGTTACAATACGCGGCTTACGGGTCTGTAGCTCAGGGGTTAGAGCAGGGGACTCATAATCCCTTGGTCGTGGGTTCGAACCCCACTGGACCCACCAAATAACCCATAAAATTCTGTATCAGAAAACAGAGTTTTTATCAAAAAAGCCGCTGAAAGCGGCTTTTTATTGCTTATTAAAATTATATGCACAAATAATAAACACTGTAATTTTTATTATACAGACACGCATTTTCATTCAATACTCACAGAAAACACACCCTATAAATATTTTAAGCTAAAAATTATGTTTATTATATTCCGCAAATAGTATTTTAAAATATAGCTACTAAAAAATTGTTTAATTATGATTTTTATCATCTATATGCGGAATATATTTCAGACCGGATGATACATTTACATTAAAACAGTAACTTTCATTTAACATTTATTCATCATAAAAAAACTTTGGTTAATCATACTTTATAACAGACACATTTCTCCGAATTTAGCTTTAACAGATCAACTAATCATATTTTAAAAATTAACATAAAATTATTAATTTTAGAATAAAATCCTTTTTACATGCATATAGTTGCACAATTAATACACTTATTCCTGATTTTTAATCTTTTTTTTTAATTATCCGTAAATCTTGCGCCAGTACTAGCTACTATTCCGGCAATATTACTTAAACATAAAACAAAAAAACTGATAAATAACAACAATTTTTATTAACATTTTTAATTCTCACAATCACACCCAGTGTTATTAATCTGGAGAACGTTATAACTTATAAATATTAAATCTGCTTTTTTACACGTCAAAATATCAAATAGCATATTTACTTTTATTCTTATGAAAACACTTATTTTTCTAAAACATTCTGATCAACTTTCCGGCACTGATATACACTAATGTTTTTATCATAAAGTTAACCTAATTTGAATATGGTATAACATATCTTATATAATTATTTCGTATAAGATTATTTTTATTTGTTAATTAGCAATTAGTGTGTAAATTAAACAAATTCGTAAATTTATAGCTACTGTTTATTTTTAAATATTTGCGTAAGCAAGGGGAAGTGATGAATAACATATATAAATCCAAATGGAGTGAAGCAACACAGACATGGGTAGCCTGTTCGGAACTAGTACGTGGTAAAACTAAAAATAACTGTGCCAAAATCGCTGCAGCTGTTGCCCTTGCTTTAACCAGTTTAGGCTCATATGCTGCTGATCCTGCTCCCTGTGACAATAACGCAGGAAGTGTTGTAGTTTCAGGAACTAAATGTTCGTTACCTTCGTTACCAGACGACAAAACATATACTGAAATTTCTGCATCAGGTGGCGCAGAGTTAATTGGAGAAGAAGGTAAAAAAATTACAGCCATTGGGACAACTAAAGTCAAAAAAGTAATTAATGTAGATGGAGGATCTACACTGAATGCTACAAATATAACGACTACAAATAGAGTTAACTCAAAAGGCACTAATGCTTTAGCTATTGCAGGCAGTTCAATAGTAGACATTGATGAAAACCTGACAGCAACTAATATGGGGAACAAAGCGGATACTATCGTGAATTCAGGAGGGTCTACATTAACTGTTGGAAAAGATCTGACAATTAACGATGAAAAAGGTTTCAGTAATGGTATACAAAATATAGAAAATAGTACGATAGGCGCTGAGAACATTACGATTACTTCGAAGAAAGTAGGTTTCAGTAATGATGGTATACTAAATAAAAATAATAGTGTGATAGATGTTAAACAAAACATTGATATTACTTCGGAGGGTAGTGACGGAAACGCATCAATAGAAAATACAGACGGTGGTAAAATTAAAGCCAATAACATAAATATAATTCAGGGAGGAAAAAATTATGCAATTCATCAAACATCAGAAAATTCATCTATAACTGTTAATAATGATTTAACCATTAAATCCGGAAATATTCCTGAGGGAAATTCTACGATTAAGATTGAAGGCGGAAAAATAAATGTCAAAGGTAAAACCACCATTAACACTCATGTCGATCCAGACTTTATCGATGACCCTAAAAAAGTCTCTGCTATTTCTATTACAGACGGAACTTATGAAGCTAACGGTGGAGCTAATATTAACATTAAAGATAATGATGAAAAAAACTTTGAAGATGCTGCAGGAGTCATCATTGGAAACAAAGGAATTTTTGAAAATAATGGTACTCTAACGGTAAATGGTGGTAAAAATACTGTAATTGCTACTGATTTAGAATCAGGTGAAGAAGCAACTTTTACAAACAAAGCAGACGGGATTACAACGAGTCACGCTGATACAATTGTTCATAATTCATCTGGAATATTAACAGTAAACAATGATGGGACATTATATTCTGATGGAGATTCAGTTTTAAAAAATAATAAAAATGGTGACATTGTTGTTAACAATAATGAAGCCAGCTCTGTTATTAATGGTAATATTATTAATACTAAGGATGGTAATATTACTGTTAACAACAAAAATTCTGCCTCTACTATTACCGGTAATATTACTAATCAAGATAACGGTACAGTTACTATCAATAACAGCGGTAAGATCCAGAATGATAATACACGGAATAAGATTGAAAATTCCGGTACAGGTTCGATGGATATTACTAATACCGGTACTATAGCCAGCGATATTCTTAATGGAAATACTGGTGATATTACTATTAACAACAATAAAACCAGCTCTGTTGTTAATGGTGAAACTGATTATACTAATCCTACTACTATTAATGGTGATATTATTAATAATAATGATGGGAATATTACTGTTAACAATAATGAAAGCACTTCTTTTATTAAAGGTGGTATTACCAATAGTCAGAAAGGTTCCATTACTATCAATAATAGCGGTAGTATTAGTGGTAGTGATGACACTAAAAAAATTACAAATTCCAATGATGGTGAAATTATCATTAACAATAATCATGAGGGCTCTTTTCTCAGTGACATTGAAAACGATGCGACCAGTACCGGTTTAATTAGTATAAAAAATGAAGGTCATGTAGTCAGCCATATATCAAATAAAAATACTGGTATTATTCAAATTATCAATAAAGATAGCTTTGGCGGCAGTATCGAAAATACCGGTGATATCCTGATTAATAACTATAATGCTTTTGGCAGCACTATTAATAATGATGGCAATGGTACTATTGTTATTAACAACAATGAAAACAGCTCTCCCACTGATAGATCTTCTATTTATGGCGTTATTAATAACAATCAGTCCGGTAATATTACTGTTAACAACAATGGAAACGAATCTGTAATTGATAGCGATATTAATAATAATGCTGAGAATGGTAATATTACTGTTAATAACAATACAGACAGCGCTATTATTAGTGGTAATATTACTAATAGTCAGGCCGGTTCCATTACTATCAATAACAGCGGTTTGACTGTTCTCTATAGAAAAGTTACTAATTCCGGTGCTGGTAAAATTAACATTACAAATAATGATAAAGGCAATTTTCAAAGTGCCATTGATAACGATGCAACCAGTACCGGCATGATTACTCTGAATAATGAGGGTACTGTTAATAGTAAAATTACCAATCAGAATACTGGTGCTATTATGATTATCAATAACGGTACCATTAATGGCTCTATCACCAATACCGGTACTAAAAATAATGTTGATAATATCTGGATTGATAACAATAAAGATTTAAACAGCACTATTGAAAATCGCGATGGTAGTATTGTTGTTAACAACAATAAAGAAGGCTCTTCTTTTACTGGCAATATTTATAATAACAGTGGTTTTAACACAGGTAAGATTACTGTTAACAACAATGAAGAAAATACTAAAATTAATAGCCATATTACCAATGATAATGGTGATATTACTATTAACAACAAGGCATACAGTTCTACTATTGAGGGTGATATTACTAATATAAACGGTATCGTTAATATCAAAAACAGCGGTAAGGCTAATTACTCTAAAATTACTAATTCCGGTGGTAGTGGTAGTATTAACATTAAGAATGAGAATGCCGGCGATTTTCAAGGTGACATTGATAATGATGCAACCGGTCCCGCCTCCATTTATATTCACAATGAAAATACCTTTAACAGCAATATTACCAATCAGAATACTGGTACCATTGATATTACCAATAGAGGAAAGAACTTTGAGGGCTCTATTACCAATCAGAATATTGGTACTATTAGGATTACTAATGACAAAACCTTTAACAGCAATATTACTAATAACAATACCGGTACTATCACCTTGAACAATGGTGGTGAGATAGCTAGCGCTATTCTTAATGGAGGGGCTGGTGCTATCAATATTACCAATGGCGGTACCCTTGGCGGCTATATCAAAAATAAGGGTACAGGCAGTATCTCTTTAACCAATAACGATACCGTTGGCGGCTATATCGAAAATAATGGTACAGGCAGTATCTCTTTAACCAATAACGGTATCATTAGTGGCTCTATCACCAATACCGGTACTAAAAATAATGTTGATAATATCTGGATTGATAACAATAAAGATTTAAACAGCACTATTGAAAATCGCGATGGTAGTATTTTTGTTAACAACAATAAAAAAGACTCTTCTTTTACCGGCAATATTTATAATAACACTGGTTATATTACTGTTAACAACAATGAAGAAGGTACTACAATTAATAGCCATATTAATAATGCTAATGGTGGCAGTATTTATATTAACAACAAGGCAAAAACCTCTACTATTGAGGGTGATATTACTAATATAAACGCTAGTGTTAAGATCGAAAACAGCGGTGAGGCTAATTACTCTAAAATTACTAATTCCGGTGGTCATATTAACATTGATAATGAGCATGAAGGCAATTTTCAAGGTGACATTGATAATGATGCAACCGGTACCGGCTTCATTTATATTCAAAATAGTGGAAATACCTTTAACGGCTCTATTACCAATCAGAATACTGGTAATATTAGGATTATTAATGACAAAATCTTTAACAGCAAAATCACCAATACCGGTGATTTTGCTGTCGATGCCTACAATATTAAGATCACCAACAATAAGGAGTTAAACGGCCCTATCGAAAATAATGGTACAGGCAGTATCTATATTGAAAATACCAAAGATACCGGCCGTATTAGACGTATTAGACGTATTACCGGTAATATTACTAATAACAATGCCGGTACTATCACCTTGGACAATAATGGTGAGATAGCTAGCGCTATTCTTAATGGAGGGGCTGGTGCTATTAATATTGAAAACAATAAAGACAGCTTTATTAATGGTAATATTACTAATAGTGGTGCTGGTAATATCAGCATTAAGAATCAAGATCAAGCTGTATTAAACGGCAATATTAAGAATGATGGTTCCGGATCAATTACATTTACTAACAATGGTGATGTAGATGCTAGTGTGGTTAATAATACCAGTGTAAGAATTAACGATACTAGTCTGAGGCAAATTCAGAATATTGGTAATGGCACGATTACCATTATCAATAATAAAACTTTGAACAGACCAATCAGCAATGCCAGTGAGGGTACTATTGGTATAACCAATAACGGTACTATGAAAACGGATATAACCAATACTAAAAGCAGTACAGGTGAAATTGAATTTATCAATACACAGGAATTCGAAGGTAATCTGATTAATGCTAACACAGGATTTATTTCTGCCCTAAATACCAAAAACTTTACCGGTATAACAGACAATTCCGATTCAGGAAAAATAAATCTGGATAATCAGGGTATCTGGAACAATACCGGAAACTCTGTATTAACAAAGCTGCAAAACACTACCGGGACAATTATATTTCCGAAAGTATCTGAAGTTAATGCCGGTGACAAAGACCAGTACCATACTATCACTGTTAATGGTAACTATACCGGTGGCGGTCTGATGCGTGTTAATACTGTATGGAATAAGGATGGCACTTCTTATAGCGACCGCGTTGATATTCATGGCGATGTAGACGGTGCCGCTACAACAGTGCAGACATTAAACGGTATCTATGGCGATGTGACCCTGAAAGAGATACCTATTCATTCTGCAGTTGTGGTGCATGTAGCCGGTAAGAGTAGCGGCAATGATTTTACCGGTTCCGCTCCGACTACCAATGCCGGTGAAGCTCAGCTTAAAAAAATAGATACTACTTCAGGAACTGATTATGCATGGACATTAACTGCACAAAATAAAACACCTGAACCAACTAATCCTAGTGTGTCTGGACCTACTGATCCTAATATTTCCGAACCTACTGATCCTAATGTGTCTGGACCTACTGATCCTAATATTTCCGAACCTACTGCTCCTGATAAGCCTATTTTGCCAGCACCACCTATAACAGAAGTACCAATTTATGCAGAACCGGTTTCCGGTTATGTGCAGATGCCTACAGCAGATATGGAACTTGGCTTTACCACGATTGGCACATTACATGAGCGGCGCGGGGAAAACCAGACTTACAATATCACTGGTTCGAATAATACTGCTCTTGGTAGTGATCAGCAGCAGACATGGGGCAGAGTTCTGGTTAAACATCTGGATAAAGATGGTAAAAAACGTTTGAATACCGCCGGTAATCAATCTGTATTACAGATTGGTCAAGATTTTATTCTGGATGAAAATGAGAAAACCGGAATACGGCGGCATATTGGCGGCTATGTAGCTTATGGCCATAATGAAAATGATTTCCGCGATCAGTACCGAGCTAAGAATGGTTACATCGTTGATGACCATTACACGGGCAAAGGCCGTACTGATGCAGTAAGTGTTGGTGGTTATGGTACCTTCTACGGCAATAATGGCGGTTATGTAGATCTTGTTGGTCAGGTAACTTATCTGCGCAATAAATACAATGCCCGTTCGAACGAATCTGTACATCAGAACGGCTGGGGTGCAGCTTTATCAGCTGAAACAGGTAAATCATTCATTGTATATGGAAATAACTGGTTTGTAGAGCCGCAGGCTCAGCTGGTATACCAGTATCTGTCTCTGGATGATTTTAATGACAGAATCCGCCATGTTGACCAGCATGATCCGTCTGCACTGCGCGGTCGTGTAGGTATGCGCTTCGGCTATAATGGTGATATCCGTGATAACCTGCCGTCATCCTCTTTCTATGGCATTGCGAATATCTGGCATGATTTCGTTAATCCGAAATCAGTTGATATTGGTCGTGACAATCTAAAAGAAGAGTATGCCAAAACCTGGGGCGAAGTCGGTCTGGGTATTCAGTTGCCAATCACCCGTCAAAGTAATTTCTACAGCGATATCCGTTACGAGAAAAACTTTGGCGGTGATAAACGCAAAGGCTTTAAAGGTACTGTGGGTTATAAATATACCTGGTTATAATGCATTATCCGGCAGTAGCCATATGGTTACTGCTGCTTTCTGCAGGGCACAGCATTTAATGCTGTGCCCTGTTTCTGTTTAAATATTCTTTGGTTTTCTTTTCAGCAAAACAGGCTTGACATTCAACTTAGGTGAAGGTTTAAGCTGTTCTTTTTCTTCATAAGAATCATTATGCACAGAAGAGACTTCCTCAGATATTCGGCCATGGTAAGCGCCGCAGCTACGCTACCGCTTTCTGCTTATGCTCTGAATACTCTGAATTTACCGGTACTGGCTATTCCGCCATTATTAGATACCGGTAAAGATAACAGGATTCAGCTCACTATTCAGCAGGGCACCAGCCGTTTTGGCAAATATCAGACGCAGACATGGGGCTATAATGGTGCTTTGCTTGGTCCTGCTATACGTATTTACCGGGGCAAACCGGTACAGATAAAACTGCAAAACCAATTAACTGAAGCCACAACAGTACACTGGCATGGTCTGGAAGTACCGGGTGAAGCAGATGGCGGACCTCAGGCCTGTATACCAGCCGGACAAGCACGAGTAATTGAATTTACCTCAAGCCAGCCTGCTGCAACATGTTGGTTTCATCCGCACCAGCATGGGCAGACCGGCCGTCAGGTGGCAATGGGGCTGGCTGGTTTGCTGTTGCTGGAAGATACTGTCAGTACTGGTCTGCCTATCCCCAAAAACTGGGGATTAGATGATATTCCTCTGATCGTACAGGATAAAAAATTTAATACAGCCGGACAAATTGATTATCAGCTTAATGTTATGAGTGCTGCCACAGGCTGGTTTGGAGATACTCTGCTGTGTAATGGTCAGATATATCCGCAGCATAACGCGCCGCGTGACTGGTTGCGATTACGTCTGCTTAATGGCTGTAATGCCCGAACTCTGAATTTTGCCTGTAGTGATGGCCGCCCTTTATATGTTATTGCCAGTGACGGTGGCTTTCTGCCTCAGCCAGTAACGGTGTCCAGCCTGTCGGTATTGCCCGGTGAACGTTTTGAAGTAATGGTTGACACCAGTAACGGTAAAACATTTGATTTGCTTACTTTACCGGTAAAACAGATGGGCATGAATCTGCCGCCTTTTGATCAGCCCTGCCCGATAGTTCGTGTGTCTGTACTTTCTTCGCGTAATGATACATCTTTACCCGATCAGTTTACCAGCTCTCTGCCTGTATTACCGGCTCTGTCTCAGCTTGTACACCGACATTTTCAGCTGTCTATGGATCCTGAGCTGGACAGTATGGGCATGCAGGCTTTACAACAACTGGCGGGAAAATCAGCTATGCCAATGGAGCATATGTCTATGCATCAGTCTCATATGGAAATGATGCATAATATGCACACGGATAAAAACGCATTAGATTTAATGCATGCCAACAGGATTAACGGACAGACTTTTGATATGAATAAGCCGGCATTTGCCGCCAGTAAAGGGAAATATGAGTGCTGGGAAATATCCGGTTTAGGCGATATGATGCTGCACCCGTTTCATATTCATGGTACTCAGTTTCGCATTCTTAATGAAAACGGACAACCGCCTGCTGCTCATCGCTCAGGCTGGAAAGATACGGTACGGGTAGAAGGTGGTGTAAGTAAGGTATTGGTGAAATTCAACCACAGTGCGCCAGCCAGTTTTCCTTACATGGCTCATTGCCACATACTGGAACATGAAGATACGGGAATGATGCTGGGGTTTACTGTCTGAATATACGCTCGTTATAAGTTGAATTTTTTCAGATACTTAAAAACTGAATTTAATAATACGTATGGATTAATAAAACGTTAAATTAGCTGCGCCACTAAATATTTGTCCATAAGCCGGATTAGCATAAACAATGAAATTCTGGTATGAAAAGATATGATGTTTTCAATAATATTCCATAAATGTCATCGTATCAGGTCTGTAGATATCCCGATAAAAATATAAACCACTCAAAACGATTGGTTTTGAGTGGTTTCTTATGTCAGTTATTAATTAGCTGCACTGGTACGAATCAGATAATCAAAAGCACTTAATGCTGCTTTAGCACCTTCACCGGCAGCAATAATAATCTGCTTATAAGGTACGTTTGTACAGTCACCGGCGGCAAAAACACCCGGCACACTGGTTTTACCAAAAGCATCAATTGCAATCTCGTGCATTGGCTCAGTTAAGTCTACTGTACCTTGCAAAAATCCGGTATTCGGTAATAAACCAATCTGAACAAAAATACCTTCCAATGCCAGATGATGTTCTGTATTGCTTACCCGGTCCAGATAGTTCAGGCCATTAACTTTGCCATTTTCGCCGGTTACCTCGGTAGTCTGAGCGTTCATAATAATCTGAACATTAGGCAGACTATGCAATTTTTGCTGTAATACTTCATCAGCACGCATTTTGCCGGAAAATTCCAGCAAAGTAACATGCTTTACAACGCCAGCCAAATCAATGGCAGCTTCTGCACCGGAATTACCACCACCAATTACGGCTACATCTTTGCCTTTAAATAACGGACCATCACAATGCGGACAATAAGTCACTCCTTTCGTACGGTATTCCTGCTCACCGGGCACATTCATTGAGCGCCAGTGTGCACCTGTAGACAGGATAACGGTACGCGATTTTAAAACAGCACCACTTTCTGTATGTACCTCAATCAGTCCGCCTGTAGTTTTAGCCGGTACCAGCGCACTGACTCTTTGCAAATTCATAATATCGACATCATAACTGCGTACGTGGCTTTCCAGATCATGGGCAAAACGCGGACCGTCTGTACGTAAAACTGATATGTAATTTTCAATATCCAGCGTGTCGAGAACCTGACCACCAAAACGTTCGGCCACAATACCGGTACGAATACCTTTACGTGCTGCATATACAGCGGCAGCAGCACCGGCAGGTCCCCCGCCCACAATCAGCACGTCAAACGGTGCTTTTGCATTCAGTTCATCAACTGCCGCACTGGCAGCATTGCTGTCCAGTTTAGCAACAATTTCTGCCAGTTCCATTCTGCCCTGACCAAATGGTTCACCATTCAGAAAAACTGCCGGCACACCCATAATCTGTTTCGCTTCAATCTCTTCCTGAAACAATGCTCCGTCAATAGCTGTATGGCTGATATTCGGATTGAGAATAGACATCAGATTCAATGCCTGTATAACATCCGGACAATTGTGACAGGTAATAGAATAATAAGTTTCGAAGTGATAACTGCCCTGCAAATTTTTAATTTGTTGCTGTAATGATTCTGCTTCTTTAGATGGATGACCGCCCACCTGCAATAAAGCCAGTACCAGTGAACTGAATTCATGCCCCATTGGATTACCGGCAAAAACCAGTCCTGTATGCACACCGGGATTAGTGATTTCAAAAGATGGCTTACGTTCAGACTGACCATCAGTACGCAGACTGACTTTATCGCTTAACGCCTCTACTTCCTGTAACAATGCCAGCATGTCGCGAGCACCTTTACTTTCGTCCAGCGTAGCAATAATTTCAACCGGTCTGGTTACATATTCAAGATAAGCTTTTAGTTGGTTTTTCAAAGTGTCGTCTAACATTTTACTGCTCCATTACATTAATAAAAATAAACTATAGATATTCTGTTTTTGATAGCCTGCATTTTTGTTTTAGTAAAAAGCCCGGATACCGCAGCCGGTATTCGGGCTGAATGACTGTTTATTTAACAGTAAGTTTCTGATGTGTGTATTTAAGTGTGTTAGATTTTACCAACCAGTTCCAGAGAAGGAGCCAGAGTTTTTTCGCCTTCTTTCCATTTAGCAGGACAAACTTCACCCGGATGAGAAGCAACATATTGTGCAGCTTTAACTTTACGTACCAGATCTGAAGCTTCACGACCGATACCTTCTGCAGTTACTTCCACACACTGGATAATACCCTGCGGGTCAACCAGGAATGTAGCACGATCGGCAGAACCCTGGCCTTCACGCAGTACACCAAAATTAGTTGTCAGGGTAGCATTGCGGTCACCCAGCATAAAGTATTTAATTTTGGCAATTGTGTCAGAAGCATCGTGCCATGCTTTATGAGTAAAATGAGTATCAGTAGAAACAGAGTAAACTTCTACACCCAGTTTCTGCAATTCTTCATAGTGGTCAGCCAGATCACCTAATTCAGTAGGACAAACAAAAGTAAAATCTGCCGGATAGAAAAAGAATATAGACCATTTACCTTTTACGTCAGCATCACTGATGTCTACAAATTTACCATTATGAAAGGCAGTGGTATTGAACGGTTTGATTTCAGTGTTAACATTAGCAACCATGAAATATCTCCTTGAATGTACAGGTTGAATTAATCGATGGATGTATAGTACACAAATTTATTCAATAAATATAATCAAATGATTTTATGTAATCGATAGTTTTTATTTTTCATAAAAAACAATGTATTATATTTTCAGGATTATAAAAATAACTTACAAACCAGATAAATACACTAAATTCATATATAAAAACTATTATAAACAGCCATTAGCTGTATGGGAGTTACTCTGCCAAAATCTAAAATTGCTGTAACTAAACCGGTCACAGCTTGTATGCTGCACATTACTGATATTTGCCCTGTGCATTTATCAAGATTAATATACAGATTATTATAAAAAAAGAAGTCAAATTAAGATTGATATCGGCAAAAATTTTTTCACTTTTTAGTTTCAGTTTAATTCTGCTACTGAATATTTGCAGGTGATGTATGGTATGAAAACGCATATTCTGCAATTGATAATATTTATACTGGTACTCATATGGTCTGCTTATCAGCCGCATGACTACCCTACCTGGTGGCTTGAAGTTTTTCCGGCATTGCTAGGATTGATACTTCTTGTATTCACCTATTCTCGTTTTCGTTTCAGTCAGCTTATGTACTGGGTAGTTTTAATTCATGCAATTATATTACTGATTGGCGGACATTACACTTATGCCGAAGAGCCGGTATTTAATTATCTGCGCGGTGTATTTGGCTGGTCACGTAATAATTACGATAAGCTTGGACATTTTTTTCAAGGTTTTTCACCAGCTATTATAGCCAGTGAATTACTATGGAGATTACGAATTGTACGCTACCGCGGCTGGGTGATATTTTTGAGTGGTTGTGTCTGCATGACGATTAGCGCCATATACGAATTGTTTGAGTGGCTGGTAGCAATACTGAGTAATCAGGAAGCTGTCACTTTTCTTGGCACACAGGGCGATGTATGGGATACACAGAAAGATATGCTCTGGTGTCTGATAGGTTGCAGCACCATGCTTATCTATCTTTATTTTAGTAAACGGCACTTACGGAGACCATCACGTTAAAACCGCAGTTACCATTACAAGTAAAAATCAGATCGGATCCAACTGATAACAGCAAAGTATCTGATTAGTCTTGCATGGCAGCTTTGACTAAAGCTGCCATCTCTTAAAGCTCAGGTAATCAGGCGGAAACAGATTGTGTTTTTTCCAGTTTGATTTTCAATTCTTTGATATCTTCTTCAAATATCATAATTACGCCCAGATAGGCCATACCAAACATCATAGCGGTAATGAATGAGCTGGCAATAGCCATGGTATTCATCCATACCAGACCCACAGCAAATACCAGAAAACACAAAGCAAATATGACGTTAAAATAGAACTTTACTCTTTTAAATTTTTGCTCTTTGTGTGCAAGCTGTACACTTAGTTCATTACTGTTTGTTGCAAATTCAGCAGTTTGGTTCATGTGTTCAAACTCCAGTAAATGTAAAGCTAATGAATATTATTGTAATGTCAAATTTCAAGACAAGGCTATTTTAACCGGTATTACACTCGCAATGAAGTACTATTTTAACAAATTGATATAAGAGAATAACTCTGAAAAAATTTTGTTAACGCATATTTAATCAGATATACATCCGCAAAATTATCAATTTATTTATATGACATATTCTAAATATTTTTAATTTATAACTAATATTCAAATATATATATAGTTTTAAAACTGCATAGCTTCAAAAATTTTATTTACTGTCTGTTCAGATTACGGCTAACCTTTCATCAAATTTATATATACTTATTAGCTATAAGAACTGATTTATTTGCCACACTTTATTAGGTATAAATAGAATAAAATGTTATCAGTCTGAATCTTAAAAAATTAAAAAGGCTGAAACCATCAGTCAGTTTCAGCCTTGTTTATCAATAAACAAATTACTTCTTATCTGCTAAGAAGATATTCTATTAATAACAATCGTTATTTAACTATTTTCAAACCTTTTTTCGCACCAGATTTATTACTGTCATCTGCAGGTAAACTCTCTGATACAGAAGGCTGGCTTTCAGATACGGTGTTATCCTCGCCTGCTGTCGGGTGTTCACTGTTTTCAGTAAGAGGTTCTACATCAAACCCCATGCCGTCACCAGTTTCTCTGGCAAAAAGACTGATTACATGACCAACCGGAATCCATATATCATGAGAAACGCCGCCAAAACGGGCAGAAAAACTAACCCATTCATTATCTATATTCAGATTATGTGCGGCTACAGGCCCGATATTAAGCACAATTTCATTGTCTTTTACATACTGAAGCGGTACCTGAGTTTTATCATTTACCCATACAGCAATATGCGGTGTATAACCACTATCCAGCGCCCATTCATACAGTGCCCGCAGAATATACGGTTTGGTGTTCAGCTTGTTCATTGTCCTCCCCTTTGTCAGGATAATTTAACGACGCATCGCTTTCTCGGCAGGTGTTAAGGCATCAATAAACGCTTCACGCTGAAAAATACGTTCCGCATATTTAAGCAATGGCGCAGCTGATTTTGGCAGCTTAATATCATAGTGATCCAGACGCCACAAAAGCGGAGCCAGCGCCACATCAATCATGGAGAAATCATCACCGATAATATATTTGTTTTTAGTGAATGCAGGAGCCAGCATCGTTAAGCCCTGAGTAATGGCTTCGCGGGCTTTGTTCATTTCCTTATTACTTGATTCAGGATTTTCCAGCACCAGTACATGACTGAACAGTTCTTTTTCCAGACGATATAAAACAAGACGGCCACGACCACGCATAATCGGGTCTGCCGGCATTAGCTGCGGATGCGGAAACCGCTCATCAATATATTCATTAATAATATTGGATTCATACAAAATCAGGTCACGTTCAACCAGAACAGGAACCTGATTATACGGATTCATCACAGCCAGATCTTCCGGCTTATTAAAAACGTCTACATCTTTAATTTCAAAATCCATGCCTTTTTCATACAGCACAAAGCTGCAACGCTGACTAAACGGGCAAGTGATGCCCGCATATAATGTCATCATAATTAGTTTCCCAGAATTACTGTATAATCAATACAGTGTGGTGTTTAAAAATTATTCAATTATAGACAAATGACTCTATTTTTACCAGAAAAATAGCTTAAGTTTATGTTTATTAAAATTTTTATTATATAAATTACCACCAATCACACAAAATTGATTTAAGCCGGATTAGGCTCATCAAAAAACTGCTGAGTAATCCCGAATTCACTGGCTAATGCATGAGCAAGTGCCTGAATACCATATCTTTCGGTAGCATGATGCCCTGCCGCGATGAATACCACTCCGCATTCCTGCGCCAGATGGTATTGAGGTTCGGATATTTCACCTGTGATAAATGCATCAACCCCGGCATCAATAGCCTGCTGAAAAAAACTCTGACCGCCGCCGGTACACCAGGCCAGCCTGCGTACTGGTTGTTGTTTATTGGCACATAGCAATATGGGTTTGTGATTCAGGCCTAGCTCAATCTCTTGAGCCAGCTGTTCTGCAGTTTGCTCATAGGTTAAATCACCGTACTGAATTAAATTCTGTTCACCGCCACAGCCAGTAATCTGCCAACCTAAACGCTGAGCCAGTTGCACATTATTCCCCCAGCGCGGATGCGCATCCAGCGGTAAATGATAGCCAACCAGATTAATATCATTGGCTAATAATGTCTGAATACGGCGTTTTTTCCAGCCTGTAATCACAGCCGCTTCATTTTTCCAGAACATACCATGATGAACCAGCAGCATATCTGCCTGCTGCTTTACGGCAAAATCAATAGCAGCCTGACTGGCAGTGACAGCACAAACAATAGAGCTAACTTCATCCCTGCCTTCTACCTGTAACCCATTCGGGCTGAAATCGCGAAACTGAGCAACCGCCAGCTCCTGAGCGCACCAGTCTAAAATTTTTTTTCTGAAAGCCATAAATTTCCTTTAATCGTGCAAGATATAGCAGTCTGCATTGTTAATACATAGCTTTATTCTTATTACAATAAAGTTATTATACTAACAAGCACAGGGAGAAAGCTGAAAATGTCTGAATACAGCTGAGTGAATATGAAATTATAAAAAATCATTATCTTTAAATAAAAATATTTATATGCTTTGTGATTAACTAAATAAATGTTATTGTATGTTAATATTTATTAAAATAATGTAGTATTAAATTTAAAAGCTCGCAGATTTTTGGAATATCAAAATGAAAATATTGCTTTTGTTATTAATTTTAAGTTTAAGCGGATGTCTTAACAGCAACAATGATAGTGAACAGGACAAAATTAAAAAAATGGAGGAACAACGGATAATGACAGACACCACAGAGATTACTGTCCGTATTCCATCAAAAGTATCAGGTAAAAAACTGGAGATTACCCTGCCGCGCTGCATGTTTGGTTTTAGTATAAAAAATAAAATTATTGATGGTATAGTCGAGCAAAAGGCAGCAGCAATTATATTTGCCTTACCTACTTTATCAGGTTTTCCCAATGATGAAGAAGCAATTCATCGATGTCCTGATTTTTCTAAGCCTGTTGTAGGTCTTAGTTTTGCGCCGTTATATCGTAATATAAAAGCAGAAAAACTGGAATATGGAAATCATTGGTTCAAACGGGAAAATTACCGATTCCGTTTAAAAGAAAAGAAAAATAATCAGGAATTGTATTATATTGGTATTTCAGGAAAACAAACTATGTTTGTTAATAAATCCGAAACCAATCAACAAGATTTAAGAATTGATTTCTGGCCATTTGATGTTAAGGATGAATACAATGCTTTTCCTCATCAAATTGATATTTATTCTGTTTTAGATAAAGAGTTTAGTGTTGCTTACACTGTATATTCCTCGAGATTTCTACATGGAAAGTATAAACCACCAGTAAGCCAGAACTATTTTGCTGATGGATTAATTCAAATATATAAGCACAATGAAAGTTTACTTGACCACCCGGAAATTCAACTGGGTTTTATTCAGAATAATAACCGTATTCTGGATTATATCCATCAGCACAGTAAAGTCGTTGATTAGCTAGTGCATTAGCTAAAGATTTTTACAATAAGACAGACTTAAATATAATTTTTGGGTAGTGAAAACAATTAATATATATATTAATTAATCATAATTAAAATTTCGATTTAGCAATTTTGTGCTTTAATGAATATTTAAAGTACAATAAATATCATATTCTGACTAAATAAAAAGAATTTTTTTTCAATTTAAATCTTCAATACACAATATTTGAATGCATTATGCTTTTGCTATTTATCTGATTAAATGTTATTTTTCGGTTGATTTTATCAAAAGTAAGGGGAATTTTAAATAAATATTTAAACCAGACAGTACAAGGAAAAATATGAAATATTGGCTTTGTATACTGCTTTTATGCTTAACCGGCTGCTTTAATGGCAACAGTGAACAGGACAAAATTAAAAAATTGGAGGAACAAAAGATAATGACAGACACCACAGAGATTACTGTCCGTATTCCGTCAAAAGTATCAGATAAAAAGTTAGAAATTACACTTCCTCGCTGTTTCTTTGGTACAAATCTGAAACATCAAATTATTGATGGAAAGGTTGAAGAAATTGCTGTTAGCATTATGTACCAGTTACCTACATTTTCCGATTTCCCTAATAATGAAGAAGCCATTTATCAATGTCCTGATTTTTCTAAACCAATTACAACATTAGGTATTTTCCCATTGTTTCCCATAGTTGGCAAAACTGAATTGGAATATGGAAATTACTGGTTAAAACAGCAATACTTTAGATTTTCTATTAAAGAACAAAAAAATAATTTGGCACTATATCGTGCTGGCATTGATAGGAAATTAGCCATATTTGCTAATCAATCTGATAGTAGTCAACAAGATATTAGCATTGAATTTTGGCCTTTTGATTCCAATAATAAAGATGATTCCTATCCACATCAGACTGATATACATTCTGTATTATACGAAGAGTTTGGTTTAAGTTATACGATATATTCTTCAAGATATTTACATGGGAAGAATAAACCGGACGATCAGAACTATTTTGCCGATGCTTTAATAAATATATATAAAAATAATGAAAGTCTACTTGATCATCCAGAAATTGTAAGAGATTTTGTTAAAAATAATAATCGTGTTGTTAATTTTATTCAAAAACATAGTAAAGTAATTGATTAATTGGGAGAACTTATGAACTGTTTTACTAAAGGTGAAGATTTTAAGGGATATTTAAACTTAGAGGCATATTTAGCCGAAAATGCGTCCTATGATTTAACTGAAGCTCAACAAAAAGAATTAACATCAATTTTAAATGATATTAGAGAAAAAATAGCTAATGGTGAGGATGCAAATTATTCAAAAGCATATGAATATTTAAAATCAACTATACCACAGGGTAATCCAGATGCTGCAGGCTTAAATACTTGGTTAGACGTGGCAGTAGCTACTAATAGCCGCGGAGCTGGCGGATTTTTGAATAATGTTATTGATAAAGCTTTGCGCTTTGCTACTGATGTAATTATGCGCTCAAGACTATCGAAGTATGATGATAAGAACTATAACCATTTTTCTAATAATATGGCTGATGTGTTGCTGACTAATATAGCACAATCAGGAAAAGTCTCATTAGACGGAATTTTAAAATCAGACGCACAGGGTTTTACCCGTTTTGATCCTGAATCTTTAACACCTTCAGATTGGCCCGGTTCTGCACTGGACTGGCATAATCTTGATAATCTAGGTGCATTAAATCCACTCGGTTTTGTACAAACTTTAGGTAATCTTTATTTCGGATATAAACATTTTACCCTAGATCCTTTTAATTTCGGAAACTGGATATGTGAACATACTAGAGAATGGTTAAATTGGAATCGTGACGGTAAGTATTATATCTATGATCCTCTGGTACTGGATCTTGACGGAGATGGTATTGAAACAGTTGGTTCCAGAAAATTAAACGGGGCTGTCTTCGATCATGACGGAGATGGTATCCGCACGGCTACCGGCTGGGTAAAGGCTGATGACGGTCTGCTGGTTGTTGACCGTAATGGTGACGGTATCATTAATGACGGTACTGAACTGTTTGGTGACAGTACGTTGCTGGCTGACGGCACTAAAGCAAAAGACGGTTATGCTGCATTACGTGAATTTGACAGTAATGGTGATGGTAGAGTAGATGCGCAGGATAAACATTTCAATCAGTTACGTGTATGGCGAGATCTGAATCAGGACGGCATCAGCCAGACTAATGAATTGTTTACGCTGGAACAAGTTGGTGTTAAAGCATTGAATCTGGCTAATAAAAATACAAATACTAATCTGGGTAACGGCAATACTTTAGCGCAAATCGGAAGTTATGAAACTACAGACGGGCGTACCCATGAAATGGGTGATGTCAATTTTGAGCATAAGCCAGTTTTCAGTGAATATGCCGAAGAAGTTAAACTGACAGAACAGCAAAAACAGGCACCGAATTTAAAAGGTACAGGCCGGGTGCGTGACTTACGCGATGCAGCAGCGCTTTCAGATAAACTCGCTGAGCTTTTAAATACTTATTCGAATACCGAAACGCGGGCCGGACAATTGTCTTTACTAGATAAATTATTGCTGGAATGGGCAAAATCCGATCCTCAGTTTGATGAGAATGCTAAATATTCTCTGGGTACAGACTGGATAAGAGTTAGCTCAAATAGTGGCGGTTCAGGTTTTACACCTTCACAAGAAGGTGGCTTAAAAGTTGCAGATCCGGAATGGCTCAAAAAATTTGATACTTACAGCAATAAGCTGAACATTCTGAATGCTTTTACAGGTGAATCTTCTAAACTATTTTATGCAGGCACCGCAAAGCAACGTCAGAAACTTCTGGATACTATTGATGATACTTATAACAGTATCCGTGATAGCCTGTATGAAAGTTTGCTATTCCAGACACGTCTGAAACCATATCTGGAGAAGCTAACATTTAAATTAGAAAATGATCAGATATCTATAGATTTTTCAGATACTACTGCGGCTTTCAATCAGGTTTTCCAGCATAATCCGGAAAAAGCTTTTGTTGACTTAGGAGAATTTCTTGCCTATCAGTACGATGGTTTCTGGCCGGAAGGATTTAATCTTTTAAATCAGTATATTAATTATGCTAAAACTCATGGTGTATATGAAAAATGGTGTAATCATCTGGGGCAGACGGCACAGGATAAACTGAGTGTATGCTCAGGCAGTGATGGCGACGATATTCTGATTGGTACCAATCTTCTGAGTGATGGCAGAGATATTATTAAAGGTGGTGCCGGTAATGATATTCTTATCGGCGGAATAGGCAACGATGACCTGGATGGAGGTGCTGGCTCAGATATTTATGAATTCGCACGCGGATTTGGTCAGGATGTTATTCACAATCATGATACCGGTACAGATAAAATAGATAAAATACGTTTTACTGACGGTATTTTAAGAAGTGAAGTGATATTTGTTCGCGAAGGTAATGATTTATTCCTGAAAATCAGAAATACTACCGATCAAATTAAAATAGAAAATTTCTTCATTAAAGATGGTCACGGCGGATATGAAATTGATCTGATTGAATTTGCTGATGGAAAACAGCTTAATGTAGAGGAAATCAAAGCATTATTGTTACAGGCGACAGATAATAACGATATTATTCATGGTTATGAATCAAATGATTCGCTGATGGGCCTTGCTGGCAATGATACTTTGAAAGGTCATGGCGGGGATGACTTGCTTGACGGTGGAGATGGTAATGATAACCTTGATGGCGGTGCTGGTAATGATGTATTAATCGGTGGTGCCGGTAATGATATTCTTTATGGCGGCGATGACGATGATATTATTATTGGTGGTACCGGTAATGATTATCTGGAAGGTGGTGAAGGCTCAGATCTATTCATCTTCGACAAAAATTTTGGCAACGACAAGTTACTCGAATTCAATCCCTCAGGTAAAGATATTAATACTGTATACTTTAATAATTGGATAAAAGATGATTTTATCTATTATCGCAAGGGTTTGGATTTTTATATTGTGGCTAAAAATTCAGCTGATTCATTACAAATTATCAACTTCTTCCGTGCTTCTGGTGAAAATCAGCTAGACTATATTAAATTCTCAGATGGCAGCCAGCTGGATATTTCAGATATTCGTACCCTTACTCAAACCGGAACTGATGGTGATGATGAGTTGTATGCATATGGTACAAAAGATACATATTTGAATGGCGGGAAAGGCAATGACCAGCTTTATGGTGCAAACGGTAATGATACATTGATTGGCGGCGACGGTAACGACCGTATTTATGGTGGTGCCGGTAATGATGTTCTGACCGGCGGCACAGGAAACGACTATCTGGAAGGTGGTTCCGGTTCCGATATTTATATATTCGGCAGCAATTTCGGTCATGATGTTATTAATAACTATGATTCATCCGGTAATCGCGAAGATATTATCCGCTTTACCGATAATATCAGTCAGGCTGATTTAATTTTCCGGCGTACCGGCAATGATCTGGTTATCAGAACCCGTCAGGACGATAACAGTATTACTGTTCAGAATTATTTTCAGAATGAAGCAAAAGGAAATTATCGGGTTGATTTCATTGAATTTGCTGATGGTACTCGGTTAAATGTGCAGGATATTAAAAAATTAACCCAGACTGGTACTGATGGTGATGACGAGCTTTATGCTTACAGTAATGAAGACACCGTACTTAATGGTGGTCTCGGTAATGATTCACTATTTGGTGCCAATGGTAATGATACATTGATTGGCGGCGACGGTAACGACCGTATTTATGGTGGTGCCGGTAATGATGTTCTGACCGGCGGCACAGGAAATGACTATCTGGAAGGTGGTTCCGGTTCCGATATTTATATATTCGGCAGCAATTTCGGTCATGATGTTATTAATAACTATGATTCATCCGGTAATCGCGAAGATATTATCCGCTTTACCGATAATATCAGTCAGGCTGATTTAATTTTCCGGCGTACCGGCAATGATCTGGTTATCAGAACCCGTCAGGACGATAACAGTATTACTGTTCAGAATTATTTTCAGAATGAAGCAAAAGGAAATTATCGGGTTGATTTCATTGAATTTGCAGATGGTACCCGGTTAAATGTGCAGGATATTAAAAAATTAACCCAGACCGGTACTGATGGTGATGACGAGCTTTATGCTTACAGTAATGAAGACACCGTACTTAATGGTGGTCTTGGTAATGATTCACTATTTGGTGCCAATGGTCGTGATATTTTAATTGGTGGTGATGGTGACGATAAACTATATGGTAATGATGGTAATGACATTTTAATGGGTGGTACAGGAAATAATTATCTTGATGGCGGTAAAGGAATTGATGGTTATGTATTTTCTCATACGGATTTAATAGGAGAATCTGTTAATCATATTACCGACAGCGACGGATTAGGTTATATCAGTATCGATAATGTTCGTCTAAATAATTTAAAATGGACTATCGATGCAGTAAAAGACACTGTATGGTATTCAGGGAAATTGAAACTGCAAAAAAATGGCAGTAATCTGATAATAACTGGTGATTTTAATTCAAGTATTATTATTCATGATTATCATGATGGTGATTTAGATATTAATCTACCTGAACGTAATCTGACCCCAGAAGTAGCACAGCATATTGATCCTTTGAATACCCGAGGAGGTCGTTTCTTTAGTTATCAGCTACCATACAATTTGTTTAAAGATCCAAATCAATCAGATGAAATCTTTATTAGCGTAGATGGTTTGCCTGACTGGCTAAATTATGATGAACATACTCAAACCTTATATGGTACACCTGATGCAGATTTAAATGGTGAATTCATTATTCAGATTACAGGAACAGATACTGGCGGTTTAAGTGCTCATATACCGCTTTACCTAAATATTCAAGCCAATCATACACCAGAAGCTGTCGGACATATACAAGATCAAAGACTGGTTGCAAAACAATCATGGTCTTTTGGAAAAATCGACCATCTATTTACTGACCAAGACGGCGATAAACTTCAATATACTCTAAAAGCAGTTAGCCCCAAAGATGATATCAGCTGGCTGACTATTGATCCGATAACTAATCAGCTAAGTGGTACTCCATCTCAAAGTGGTTGGTTTACTGTACAGTTAGTCGCTACTGACGAATTCGGTAAACAGGCAATTCAGCAAATTGAGTTTGAAATTTTACCAGCTGATACGATTTTTGCGGAAAAGAAAACCAGTTATGGAAATGATAAGAATAACGTTATTATTGGAAACAATCTGAATAATCATATTCATGGCAAAGGCGGAGATGATTATATCGAGGGAGGTGCCGGTAATGATAGTTTATATGGCGATCAGGGTAATGATTATTTGAATGGAGGCATCGGGGATGATTACTTATATGGAGGTAAAGGTAACGACATTCTTGTAGGAGGTTTGGGTAACGATTATCTGGAAGGTGGTATAGGCAATGATACCTATGTAATCAGCCGTGGTCATGGTCATGATACAATAGTTGAAAGTAATCAGTTCGAACAGGATACAAATATCATCCAGTTTACTGATATTCGATCTGATGAAGTCATTTATCGCAAAGAAGGGTCTAATCTGATAATTTCCGGATACTCTGATACTGATTCAGTTTTAATCAAAAACTTTTTTGGCAAAAAACAGCTTATACAAACTATTAATTTCGAAGATAAAAGCATAGATTGTAAGGAGCTTAAGCTGAATCAGATTAACACTTTAACTAAACGCAAAAAATTTACGGAAATCAGTGACAGGAGTCTTTATACAAATAGTAATAAAGGACAGAATATCAACCAAACTGGATACTTTGTCACGAACAGTACACATGAAGCTAAGATTGCTAATCAGGTAAATCGGCTGATTACAGCAATGACAGATATGTCTGTCGGTAATACAACTGGTTTTATGGCTCCTGAGCAGACAATATTACCTCATCAGCATAATACTGTAGCTGCATACTGGGGTAATTAACAACTGTACTTTAAAACAAAGCCTGCAATTTGATTTCAGGCTTTGTTCATACTTGAATTTAGTAAAAGACTAAAGCTATTACTTTCTAATGATTTCAAAGTAAATTTTTGTTTTTTTTATTAATAAAAAAGCTGCTGGTTGCATTATTAACAATCAGCAGCTTTTTACCTTGAAATAATTAGTTTTGCAGTGCTGTCTTTATGCGCTGATGTAAATTCTGAATACTGTAAACATCAGTACGGGATAAACGGCTTACTCCTTCACTCATCGCTAAAGCACCTGCGATGGTGGTATATAAAGGGATACGCATATTCAGTGCACTGCGGCGAATTGAATGGCTGTCTTTAATAGACTGTACATCACTGCTGACAGTATTAACGACCAGAGCAATCTCTCCGTTTTTAATGGCATCAACAATATGCGGGCGCCCTTCAGTAACCTTATTCACCACTTGCACATTGATTCCGTGTTCAGCCAAGAAAGCTGCTGTCCCGCGGGTGGCACATAGTCCGTAACCGAGCGACTGAAAATTGGTTGCCACCTGAACAACAGCAGGTTTGTCTTCATTACGTACAGCCAGAAACACTTTGCCAATAGTCGGCATACGTTCTCCTGCTCCGAGCTGGGCTTTTAAATATGCTTCGGCAAATGTTTCACCAACACCCATTACTTCACCGGTAGAACGCATTTCCGGCCCAAGAATGGTATCTACGCCGGGAAATTTAATGAAAGGAAATACGGCTTCCTTAACTGCAAAAAATTCAGGAATAACTTCTTGTGTGTAGCCCTGTTCGGCCAATGAGATACCGGCCATAACCCTTGCTCCGATTTTAGCAAGAGACACACTTGTGGCTTTAGATACAAATGGAACAGTACGTGAAGCACGCGGATTGACTTCAAGTACGTAAACGATATCATCCTGTACCGCAAACTGCACATTCATCAGACCAATTACATCTAAAGCCATTGCCATGGCTGCTGTCTGACGACGAATTTCATTCTGAATATCTTCACTTAGCGAATAAGGCGGAATGGAACATGCTGAATCGCCACTATGGACACCTGCCTGTTCCACATGCTGCATGATGCCGCCGATAACCACCTGTTTTCCATCACATACACAATCTACATCTACTTCAATAGCGTGGCTGAGAAAGTAATCCAGCAATACCGGGCTATCATTGGATACTTGTACAGCTTCGCGCATATAGGTTTGTAATTCATTAGCTGAATGCACTACCTGCATAGCTCGTCCGCCAAGTACATAAGATGGACGTACTACTAACGGATAGCCAACTTCTTCAGCCAGTTGCAGTGCCTCTGCCTCGGTACGTGCTGTACGGTTTTCCGGCTGACGCAATCCCAGTTTATGCAGAATCTGCTGAAAACGCTCACGGTCTTCTGCTGCATCAATGGCATCGGCAGAGGTGCCGATAATATTAACACCATTAGCTACCAGTTCATTAGCCAGTTTTAAAGGCGTCTGACCGCCATAATGCACAATGAGACCGTCAGGTTGTTCGGTATGACAGATTTCCAGTACGTCTTCAAGGGTAAGCGGCTCGAAATACAATCTGTCAGAAGTATCATAATCTGTCGAAACGGTTTCAGGATTACAGTTCACCATAATGGTTTCAAAACCGGATTCGCGCAATGCTAATGCAGCATGTACACAGCAATAATCAAACTCAATACCCTGACCAATACGATTTGGTCCGCCACCAAGAATCATAATTTTTTTACGCTGTGTCGGTTCCGCTTCGCATTCTTCTTCATAAGTTGAGTACAGATAGGCAGTATCGGTAGCAAATTCAGCTGCACAGGTATCTACGCGTTTAAAAACCGGATGCAGATTCATGGCATAACGATGCTGTCTGACACTGGCTTCGTCCAGATTAAGCAATTGCGCCAGCCGTTTATCGGCAAAACCTTTGCGTTTGAGTTTACGCAGATAACTGTAATCGATATCTTCCAGTCTGATCACTGTTAGTTTCTGCTCTTCGCTAACCAGATCAGCAATCTGTGCCAGGAACCACGGATCAATAGCACAAATTGTATAGATTTCCTCTAATGAAAAGCCAGCACGAAATGCATCAGCGACATACAGTATCCGTTCCGGACCGGGATTAGCCAGTTCACGCTGAATGGCTGCACGGTCACTGCTGCGGCAATCAAAGCCGCTCAGACCAACCTCCAGACCGCGCAGAGCTTTATGGACAGACTCCTGAAATGTACGGCCGATAGCCATTACTTCCCCAACTGATTTCATCTGTGTCGTCAGGCGATCATCTGCGGACGGAAATTTTTCAAAGGCAAAACGGGGAACTTTAGTTACCACATAATCAATGGAAGGCTCAAAGGAAGCTGGTGTGCGTCCGCCGGTTATATCATTTTGCAATTCATTCAGTGTATAGCCTATTGCCAGCTTAGCTGCGATTTTGGCAATCGGAAAACCGGTAGCTTTAGAAGCCAGAGCAGAAGAACGGCTGACACGCGGATTCATTTCAATCACAATCATTTCGCCGTTTTGCGGATTAACGGCAAACTGTACATTAGAGCCACCGGTATCCACACCGATTTCACGCAGCACTGCCAGAGAAGCATCACGCATCAGCTGATATTCTTTATCCGTCAGTGTTTGTGCCGGAGCTACTGTAATCGAATCACCGGTATGTACGCCGCACGGATCAAAATTTTCTATTGAACAGATAATAATGCAATTGTCGGCACGGTCACGCACCACTTCCATTTCATATTCTTTCCAACCCAGTACAGACTGTTCGACCAGTAATTCATGAGTAGGTGAAGCATCGAAACCACGTTCACAAATAGTAATAAATTCATCTTTATTGTAGGCAATACCGCCGCCACTGCCGCCCATGGTGAAAGACGGGCGAATTAATGCAGGGAATCCAACCTGCGCCTGTGCCTCCAGTGCCTGCTCCATGCTATGGCAAATAAAGGATTTCGGGGTATGCAGACCGATTTCATTCATTGCTTCTTTAAAACGGCCGCGGTCTTCTGCTTTATCAATTGCATCTTCGGATGCACCAATCAGCTCTACCTGATATTTTTTCAGAATACCGTTATGCGCCAGATCAAGAGCACAGTTGAGTGCCGTTTGTCCGCCCATCGTTGGCAAAATAGCATCGGGACGTTCTTTTTCAATAATTTTTGCCACTGTCTGCCACATAATCGGCTCAATGTAAGTAACATCAGCCATATCCGGATCTGTCATAATCGTAGCCGGATTGGAATTAACCAGAATGACTTTATAGCCCTCTTCACGCAATGCCTTGCATGCCTGAGCTCCGGAGTAGTCAAACTCGCATGCCTGACCAATTACAATAGGACCGGCACCAATAATTAGGATAGATTTTAAGTCTGTGCGCTTAGGCATACTGATACCTTTATCAAAAATTATCTGTTAATTTAGCGGTACGGCAGGATTGATTTTCTGACAGTCAATCGGTCATTCGATACTTGCCGTCCATAATTTCAGTGCAAACGCAATAAACATCAGCCCGATTGTGGCTACTGCCCCGGCAGCCAGACGCTGATAGTGCCGAAACCACTTGACCAGCGATAAGCCACTGAATATCAGTACGCTTAGATAAGTCAGGCTGAAAATTTGCAAAATAATAGCCAGCAGTAAAAAACTATATGCCGGATGTGAGTAATGCGGATCAACAAACTGAACAAAAAAAGCCAGAAAAAACAAAATTGCTTTCGGGTTTAACAAACTGAGCAGCAAAGCATGCTGAAAGTAATGACGTGCCGGAAGCGGTTTACTGGCTGCTGCCGGCTCACACAACGATTGTCTGAAAACATCTGCAGCAGCCTGCTGACGTCTGTTCCATTGCTTAAGAGCTGAACGCAGCAACTGCCAGCCCAGATAAAACAAATACAAGCCACCGACCAGTTTCAGTATTAAAAACAACGCAGGTATGGTTTTAATAATTGATGTTGCACCTGAAGCTGAAAGCAACATCAAAATACTATCACCCAGAAATATTCCGGCAACCGCACAATAAGCAGCCCGTGCTCCATATTTTCCAGCCATGGCCAGACAATACATTGAATTTGGTCCCGGCAGTAGAACAATTGCTATGGCACCGACAATATACGTTCCCAGATCAGTAATACCAAACATGGGGATTCCTGTACTTTTTTACTATTCTCAATAAATGTAGTTCGTAATATCACGCAATTAATTTTTATTTGCCGCCTGCATATGTTCGATAAAGCGGTCAAAAAGGTAAGCAACGTCGTGCGGGCCCGGACTGGCTTCCGGATGTCCCTGAAATGAAAAAGCCGGCTGACTGGTCATGCTAATACCTTGTAGTGAACCGTCAAACAGCGATTTATGGGTAATACGAACATTTTCCGGTAAAGTATCTGCGTCTACTTCAAAACCATGATTCTGACTGGTAATCACAACCCGGCCAGTATCCATATCCTGTACCGGATGATTGGCTCCGTGATGACCAAAAGGCATTTTGCGGGTTTTCGCCCCTAAAGCCAGACCAAGCAGCTGATGTCCCAGACAAATACCGAATAGTGGTAGTTTATGTGCCAGAATTTCCTGTATAGCTTTAATGGCATAATCACAAGGTTCCGGATCACCCGGCCCGTTAGACAGAAATACGCCGTCAGGATTCAATGCCAGTACTTCAGCTGCCGGTGTAGTAGCAGGAACCACAGTCAGACGGCAGCCGCGTTCACTCAGCATACGCAAAATATTGGTTTTTACCCCGAAATCGTAGGCAACCACATGATATCCGGCTTCTTGCGGCTGAACATAACCCTGCCCCAGCTGCCATTCACCCTGAGTAAATTCATATTTTGCAGAACAGCTTACTTCCCGTGCCAAATCTTTTCCAGCCATGCTGCCAAAAGCACGTGCCATTTCCAGAGCCTGTTCTTTATTTGCATCGGCGCCAGTCAGAATACAGCCGGCCTGTGAACCTTTATCCCGCAGCAAACGGGTAAGGCGTCGGGTATCAATATCTGCGATTGCCACAGTATGCTGACGTTTCAGATAATCGGACAGGTTTTCCTGCGCACGAAAATTACTGTGCAATAAAGGTAAGTCGCGAATAATTAACCCGGAAGCATAAATTTGTTTACTCTCAGTGTCTTCACTATTGATACCGGTATTGCCGATATGCGGATAAGTAAGAGTCACCATCTGCTGAGTGTAAGACGGATCAGTGAGGATTTCCTGATAGCCAGTCATGCTGGTATTGAAGACTACTTCACCAACTGCCTGCCCGGCTGCACCAATGCTGACACCATGAAATACGGAACCGTCAGCCAACACCAGAATTGCACTTGTAGTCATGGATGAGTCCTGTGTATTTAATAGACCGTCAATAACGACAATCTGTTTTTTATGGATTAATAATCGTGCTTCCAGTTACCAGTTGCAGGCAAAAAAAAACACGCCACTTCACGCAAAAAGCGTGAGCTACGTGCTTGATTATGGCAGAGACATAAAATCCGACACTGCCATGAAAGCAATGCATTTTAGCTAATCTTCTCTACTTTGGCAATGCAGATATTACTAAATAAAAAAGAAAATTTTTATTAATCTGCTGAGCAGCCCGCCGGCTGCCCATTAGACTGACTGCAAATTTTACAACACTATTTTAGCGTACATGATAATTCGGCGCTTCTTTGGTGATTTGCACATCGTGTACATGCGACTCACTCATACCCGCTGCGGTAATTTCAACAAATTCTGCCTTATCATGCATATCATGAATGGTTTTACAGCCCAGATAGCCCATACTGGAGCGTAATCCGCCTACGAGCTGATGGATAATCTGACTGATTGGTCCTTTATAAGGTACCCGTCCCTCGATGCCTTCCGGCACATATTTATCAGCGCTGGAGACATTATCCTGAAAATAACGATCAGATGAGCCCTGGCTCATGGCACCCATTGAGCCCATACCGCGATAGGATTTATAAGAGCGTCCCTGATAAAGCTCGATTTCGCCCGGTGCTTCTTCAGTACCGGCGAACATACCGCCGAGCATTACCGCAGAGGCGCCGGCTGCCAGTGCTTTAGCCAGATCACCTGAAAAGCGTATACCACCGTCAGCAATCAGCGGCACACCGGTACCGGCAAGTTCTGTAGCCACATTATGAATAGCGGTTAACTGCGGTACACCTACACCGGCTACTATACGGGTTGTACAGATTGAACCTGGCCCGATGCCGACTTTAACTGCATCCGCTCCGGCTGCAACCAGATCACGCGCAGCAGCGGCTGTTGCTATATTACCGCCAATGACATCTACATCCGGATAATGCTGTTTTACCCAGCGTACACGTTCTATTACACCCTGACTGTGTCCATGTGCTGTATCCACCACCAGCACATCTACTCCGGCCTGTACCAGTGCAGCTACTCGCTCGTCTGTGTCTTTTCCGACTCCTACTGCTGCACCTACTCTCAGCCGCCCTTCACTGTCTTTATTGGCATTAGGAAAAGCTGTGTTTTTTAATATGTCTTTTACCGTAATCAGACCTTTCAGCGCCCAGTCTTCATTCACTACCAGCACACGCTCAATTTTATGTGTATGCATTAATTCACGCGCATCATCAATACTGGTAGTTTCACTTACCGTAACCAGACGCTCACGCGGGGTCATAATGCTGGATACTTTTTGCTGCAGATTACGTTCAAAACGTAAATCCCGGTTAGTGACCAGACCAACAACTTTACCATTTTCCAGCACCGGTAAGCTGGAAGCTTTGTATTTACGCCCAGGACCAATTAAATCGCTAATCAGCGTATCAGGCGTAATGGTTACCGGATCCTTGACCACCCCACTTTCATATCGTTTAACATTGGCTACGGCCCGTGCCTGCCGTTCAACACTCATGTTTTTGTGAATAATGCCAATACCGCCTTCCTGAGCCATGGAAATAGCCAGCTTAGCCTCAGTAACCGTATCCATCGCCGCTGAAACCAGGGGTAAATTCAGATTAATCCGGCGGGTAAGCGGAGTTTTCAGAATAACGTCGCGCGGCAGTACTTCAGAATGAGCAGGTACGAGTAGCACGTCGTCAAAAGTGTAAGCTTTTTCGACTATACGCATTTTAGGGCTTCTTTTAGAGGATGAGAAGAAATTCAGATAAGGAAATTGGCGGGTAATTTTAACAAATATACGACACACTCGCAAAATATACTTTTACATAAACCGGTCAATTGGCAAACATTGGTTTTTTTTATCGTATAATAGTCAAAACATATATTTTCAAACCCAAGGAAAAGTAAACATGCGTCACAAAATACTGAAAATGTCACTGGCAATGGTACTGATGGGCAGCACATTAATAGCAGGTGCTGTGGAGGTATATACATGGCGTGATAACAAAGGCGTAAATGAATACTCAGACACCCCAGTAAATCTTTCACCTGCTAAAACTCAGCGTTTTAATGTGCGCACACAGGTTGCCACGCCTGTGGCAGCACCTCAGCCTAATGCTGAAGCCAGTTCTGATTCAATAACAGAACAGCAGGCAAAACTTAACCGTAAAATTGAAGAACATAACAAGCTGACAGATGAGCGGAACAAAAAAATTGAAGAACAAAACAAGAAAAACCGTGAAGCCGCCTGCAAAACTTCGAAGATGAACCGCCAAATGGCTGACAGTCTGCGTACCAATAATCGCGATGCGCTGATTAAACGTTATGATGAAGACGTACAACTGAATTGTAAATAAACTTTTACTCTTGACTATTTTACTCCTTATCCATAAGTTGTTTACGCAGCTTATGGACTTTTTTATGGCTGCATACATAGTTGTTAACCAGATATACCATTACTATGACCAATACCACAGCCACATCATCCAGCAATACTGACAGTAAATTTGATATAGCCCTGTTTCTTAAAAATCTGCCTTTAGTGCCGGGGGTATACCGCATGCTCGATGCAAATGATAAAGTATTATATGTGGGCAAAGCAGTGAATCTGAAACGTCGTGTCAGCAGCTACTTTCAGAAAACCAATTTATCGCCCCGGATTCAGCTTATGGTGAAACAAGTGGCGCGAATTGAAATTACAGCCACTCATTCAGAAACAGAAGCATTGATTCTGGAAAATAACTTTATCAAGGCATTATCGCCGAAATACAATATTCTGTTCCGGGATGATAAAAGCTATCCTTATCTGATGCTGAGTGGGCATCAGTTCCCGCAAATGGCGTATTACCGTGGCAATCTGAAAAAAAATAACCAGTATTTCGGTCCTTATCCTAATGGCTATGCGGTACGTAATAGCATCCAGACATTACAGAAAGTATTCAGACTGCGTACTTGTGAAGATAGTGTATTTGAACATCGCGACCGTGCCTGCCTGCTTTACCAGATTAAGCGTTGTTCTGGGCCATGTACAGGGCATATCACAGTTGAAGATTATCAGAGCAGTGTTAAAGCTGCGATCAGCTTTCTGCACGGAAAAACCAGTGAGCTGACTGCTTCTTTGCATACCAAAATGCAACATGCTGCTGAACAGCTGGATTTTGAAACGGCAGCACAGGTGCGAGATCAGATTCAGGCACTGGGACTAATGCAGTCTCAGCAATTTATCGACAGCAAACAGGCTCGTCACAATGACATTGATATCCTTGCGTTGGCTGAAGAAAATGATATTGTATGTATTCACTGGGTTAGCATTCGCGGCGGCCGGCATGTCGGGGATAAAAACTTTTTTCCAGATACCCGCTACCGTGTTACTGAAAAACTCAATCACTATGGAGAGGCATTTGTTGCACAACACTATCTGGGTAAAAATAAGCCGGATATAATCATCAGTAATTTTCAACTGCCCAAAAGTCTGTGTGAAGCACTGAATAACGAAAACGGTAAACAGATTCAGTTTATTCATAAAACTGTAGGTGAACGGCGCGTATGGCTGAATATGGCGGAACGCAATGCACATATGGCGATTGAACAGCATCGTTTACAGCAGCATAGCCAGCAACACAGGATTGAAGCACTGGCTCAACTGCTTGATATGGATGCAGAAAATCTCAACCGGATTGAATGTTTTGATATCAGCCATACTCAGGGCGAGGCTACTATTGCTTCATGTGTCGTATATGAAGATGAAGCCATGCAGCCTGCTAAATATCGTCGCTATAATATTACAACCGCAAAGGCCTGTGATGATTATGCCGCCATGCGCGAAGTATTAACCCGTCGCTACGGACGACTGGCAGATAATGATGACAGTATCGGTGCGTGGCCGGATCTGGTGCTCATAGACGGAGGCAAAGGTCAGGTACATATGGCTCTGGATGTATGGCAGGAACTGGGTATTCATATTCCGATAGTCGGCATTGCCAAAGGTCCGGAACGTAAAGCCGGACTGGAAGAGCTGATTATTCCGCATCAGCAGCGCAATATCAGGGTAGAACCGCACAATCCAGCTCTGCATTTGTTACAGACTGTCCGGGATGAATCTCACCGCTTTGCCATTACCGGCCATCGGCAGAAACGTGCCAAAGCAAGAGTCACTTCTTCACTCAACGACATACCGGGTATTGGCAGCAAAAGGCGTCAGGCACTATTAACCCGTTTTGGCGGTTTGCGCGGCGTGGTTGCTGCCAGTGTGCATGATCTGAGTCAGACGGAAGGTATTAGCCTTGCTCTGGCCGAAAAGATATATGATGCTTTACATTAGTACAAATATATTAATCTGATTATTATCAGATTTATTAATATTACCAATAAACAATACCGGAATATCCAGAAATTTTATTTACAATACTGAATATACAATTATGGAATGCCTGAAACATTGCTACCTATGTTAAATATCATCTTTAGATAATACCGGGTATTTTCAGAAATTTGTCAAAATAATATTTATCTCTTCATTAGACTACATACTGATGACTGGAAACCAGAGATACCGGATATTATTAATAATTTCCGGTAATGTTACCAGTGTTACCAGCGTACAGAAGACAGAAAATTTTACCCAGAATCCAACTAAAATATTTGTTTTTCTTTACATTAAAAAGAATACATAAATATAATTATCTTTGAATTTGTTAAATGAAATAATAAAAAAAACGGAAATAGTTCAAATTTCTTTGCATAAAAAATTATCTAGAAATTATTTAATATTATTTGTCAGCTATTTCATATTTATACTGTGTTCAGTTGGAGTAATTTTATTTTTATGATGAATGTGAACGATCAGGCGCAAGTTTCTTTTTAGGTTTAATAGCACTGATTAATTTTTTTATTTTCTATAGTTATTAAAGCTTTAAAAGCAATTTTTCCCGGACTGAAAATAAACAATCACTTTCATTTAAATTTTTACTGTTTAATTTCACACTATTTCTTATTACCTTTTTTATCAGTATTTTGGGTTATAGATTATTAAGTGCCTATTATAATCAAACAGATATTGTTTTAGTTAAATATTCTCTGCTGTTCTTTTTGTATCTTTATCTGTTTTTTAATTTTATTTTTCGCCAAAATAATCAAATGGCTTTTCTTACGTTCAGCTTAATGATAAAAATATTAACTAATTAATTTGGTAAAAAAGTATATAAACCTTACTCAATACTTACTGTAAAATAAACATAATGACTCATATCATTTTATATTTAATTATGAATCAATATATTTATTCCGTACTCAATTATTTATAACATCAGCACCAAATGCAGCATTTTAATCAGAAATGTAATAGCCCGAGCCAGAATTAATTTTTAAACAGTCATTCATAATATACAAACAGCTAGTGATAAATCTGAATATTTTAATGAGTTCAGCAGCAGATAATATTATTTTCCAGTCGCTGTAATTTAAGGCAATTATGATAACTGACTCATCAATATAATGATCAATTGTATATATGATTTAAATCAAACCACAACATTTAAATATATTTAATTTAAAAAATTTATATATAATAAAATAATTTTTATTGACAATAAAATTTAAATATGATTCAGCATTACTTAAATCTCAGAAAATTGATCAGATTTTTAATTAACTATTTAATATTTACAATAGTTTTTTTCATTATACTCCAACTCCTTACTGGTTTTAGAGATATTAATGAATTTTTTACACGAGAGTCAGTTTTGGGTCTGATGGAAATAACTTTCATTCTCTTTTTATACTTCTTTTTTTTGTTCAAAACGACTAAAACTATTTTCATTCGCAACAGCAAAAATCAATCATCTTCTTTTAAATCTTTATTTTTTAAATTAGCACTTAACATTGGTTTAATTTTGCTATTTCACTTTGTTGTTTATTTATTAGGTATCGACAGAGATTTAGCGTACACTATTTATGGTTTAATGATATATTTCATTTTATATTGCTGGGCAGTCAGTTTTTTTATACTAATAAATATAAAAATCATAAAATATTTTTTACGGGCAGAAAAAAATGTTCAGATTTCTTCTTATAGACTTGTATCCGAAGATTTATTTATGTTTTTAACTAGTTACTCATTAGTTATAATCTGCATGATTGGATTTTACTATTCTATTGGTGATTATACTTACCAATTCAAGCTTTTGCTTGGAATCGGAAAATTAAACTTAATTCTGCTCGGAATTAATTTTTTAACTTTTATATTGATTATATCTGTTTCTACTATGAAACCTGTAAAATATATTTTTTTTAATATTGAAAATAGTGAATCCTTTTCATTTATTTCTTTACTTAGCAGCTCCGGATTATCTCTGATAAACTGCCTCTTTTTGTTTTTTATTAACGGTATATTATTTTTTATAGAATCTTCACAACTTATACAACTTGTTTTCATTTCAGGTGAAATTTTCTGCTTGTGTATCTTTATTCGTTTTTTTATTTTACTTCTCGCTAAAATAATTCAATTATCTTTCTCTTTCTTAACCGGGATAAGAGATTTTAAATAAATTAATACAGAATAAATAACAAAATATTTATATCTTTATAATAATTAAAAATTTTCATTTAAAATATTATAATTAAACTATTATTTTCATGAATAAAGTATTGCTTAATAAAAAATAAACTATATAATTTATTTACCTAACTTCTTTAGCTTAGGTTATTAATTTAAATTATAAAAAATCTTAAAAGCATATAAAAGGAGAAAATAATATGTATAATATTGACTACAATAGCTATCGCTCTATAAACGGTTTTAATCAGCGCGTACGTTTTTTAATATTGCATTATACTGCTGAAAATTTTGCTGATTCGATCAAATCACTCACCGGTCCAAATACGAGTATTCATTATCTGATTCCAGATGAAGCAGAAGCAAGCTATCAGGCAGCCGGCTTTAAAGAGCTGCGTATTTTTAATCTGGTGGCAGAAACAGACCGGGCTTGGCATGCAGGTATCAGTAGCTGGCAAGGTCGTAGTAATCTGAATGATACTTCCATAGGTATAGAAGTTGTTAATCTGGCTACCGATAATAACGGTATATTTACTTTTCCATCCTATGGAGTAAATCAGATTAAAGCGCTCAAACAACTAGCTCTGAATATTCTCCAGCGTTATCCGGACATTACGCCAACTCATGTTATCGGCCATTCAGATATCGCACCACAACGCAAAAGTGATCCGGGTGCGGCCTTTCCATGGAAAGAACTGTACAAAGCTGGAATTGGCGCCTGGTTTGATACAAAAACCAAATTAAATTATCTAATCCAATTCACAAAGCAAGGGATACCTGATAATGCAACCATTTTAAAGCAATTAAATCGTTATGGTTACGATATCACCGGTGCTGACGCTGATGCTGAACAATTCAGCAAACTGATACGTGCTTTTCAACTGCATTTCCGTCCGACAGACTATAGCGGAAGAGTGGATTGCGAAACGGTTGCTATCTTATACGCTTTAATTGAAAAATATTTTCCGGAGGCATAAAACTCTCTTACTTAAAAGAAATAGATATTAAGCAGTTTGAACAAGCCACGAACATAGGTACAAAGTCCGTGGCTTGTTCAGATAAATGATAAATAAGCTGATAATTTATCCGCAGCGGATAGCAATTGCTTATAAACGGGTTACTGAGAGTACACCTTTAACATCGCTCAAATGGCTAAGTACCCGGGGTAAATCATTTACCTGTTGTACTTCAACAGTAAATCGCAACTGAGCTTCCATATCACGTGATAACGTCTGTACCGCAGTAACATTAAGCCGGTTGCGTGCCAGTGTTTCAGAAATATCGCGTAATAATCCACTGCGGTCTCTGGCACGAATTTCGATATCAATAGCAAAAACCTGCCCGGCTGAATCACTTGCCCAGGATGCAGGTAATACTTTATCCGGAGAAATCTGAGCCAGATATTGAAACGAAGAACAATTGCTGCGATGGATTGAGATACCACGTTCCCGTGTTACAAAACCAATAATTTTGTCTCCGAATGCCGGTTTACAGCATTTAGCCAGTGTCGTAAATAAACCAGCCTCACCATCAACGAGAACACCACCAAAATTTTTCTTAATTTTACTGCGTTTGACTAAATGGTTTTCTGTTACCGGTGCTTCCGGTTTTTCCAGTAAAGTATCGACTGCTTTCTGAATCATGCGGCCGGAAACTTCTCCATGCCCCATAGACAGATAAAAATCATCTGCACTGGAAAATCCCAGAGCTTCAGCCAGCTTATGAATATTTGGCTGTACCTGCATTTTTACTAACTGTTTTTCCAGCGCAGCACGTCCTGATTCCCGTATGGATTCACCGTTCTGCTGCCGGATAAACGCACGAATCTTACTAATGGCTTTATTACTTTTCACCCAGCCATCATGCAGCCAGTTAACTGACGGTTTACCTTCGCGTGCAGTAATAATTTCAACCCGCTGACCATTCTCCAATGGTGTGGATAACGGAACAATCTGTCCGTCTACTTTGGCACCGCGACAACGGTTGCCAATATCTGTATGTAATGCATAGGCAAAATCAATCGGTGTGGCACCAGCTGGTAAAGAGAATACCTTGCCATGCGGAGACAGAACATAAATAGTGTCGTTAAACAGTTCTGTCTGGAAAGCACGTGACAGATCTTCACGGCTACTATCGTTTTCGGCGATATTTTCGCGCCAGTCGAGCAACTGACGTAACCATGCTATTTTATGTTCATAGGCTTCATTACCCTTGCCACCCTCTTTATAGCGCCAGTGAGCGGCCACCCCAAACTCTGCATAACGATGCATATCAAAAGTTCGAATCTGGATTTCCACGCCTTTGTCTTCAGGTCCGACGACAACAGTATGCAAACTTTGATAATCATTGGGTTTAGGATGAGCAATATAATCATCAAATTCACCCGGTATAGGCTGCCATAAGCTGTGCACGATCCCCAGAGTGGCATAACAGTCTGCTACTGTATCCACCAGAATGCGTACTGCCCGTATATCATACAAACCATCAAAGCTCAGTTTCTTTTTTACCATTTTACGGTAAATGGAATAGATATGCTTTGGTCGTCCGGCCACTTCAAAATGCATATTCAGGCGGCTCAGTTGCTGTCTGAGGGTATCAACAAAATGTTCAATATAGTCCAGACGCTCAGTACGCTTTTCATCCAGCAGACGGGCAATTTTCTTATATTCATCCGGATTCTGATAACGAAAACTTAAATCCTCAAGCTGCCATTTCAGCTGCCATACACCCAGACGATTTGCCAGAGGGGCAAAAACTGTCATGGTTTCTTTAGCTACGTCTTTTTTTAATTTTTCGTCGGTGACTTTACTCAGGTAGCTCATGGTCTGGGCGCGCATAGCCAGTTTAATCAGTACGACCCGGATATCCGATACCATCGCCAGTAACATCTGTCGCATTGCTTCAGCCTGCTGCTGCCGTTCCTCCTGTGTAGCCAGAGGGCTGATGCTGACAAAATAAGTAAGCTTCTGTACCTGATACAAACCAGCAACCAGCTGCATTACACTGTCACCACATTCTTCTTTGACAATATTTTTCCAGTCAGTGACATAATTGGGCAGACAGCTCAGCATTGTGGCGGCAACAGCATCGGCCATCAAATCCATATCTGCTACCGATTTAGCAGCAGCCATTAAATTGATATACAGATCTTCACCGGCAAAGGTTACCGCGTCTTTCGGATAGCTGTTATTTACCAAACTCTGGGCATGCCGGAGCATTACTCCCATCGCCGCTGGTAAGGTGGCAATATAATCATCTAACCAGACACACGGTAAGCATGGATTGGTGACAAGAGCTTGATCAGGCGTGCTAACCATGTTATCAACCTGTTGATTTGTGTAAATTATGGCGACCATTTTACCAAAACAGACCATTTTATGCTTCATATTAGGCTGTAGAAAAACAGGAATAGTGCTATTATGCGCAACTTTCGCATACACTATATGCAAATAACTTCGCTCGTCCCGCGTTTATAGCTTTCGCATATAGTCTTTATTTTTAAAGGATTTATAATGCAGACTCATCCCGAAGTCATAGGTGTTGACGCGCTGGCCGAAAAAATTCGCAAAATTCCGAACTGGCCGCAGGAAGGAATTTTATTTCACGACATTACTCCGGTATTACAAAGCCCGCAGTACTTCCGTCTGCTGGTAGATTTAATGGTTTACCGGTATATGGATCAGAAAATTGATGTTGTAGCCGGTCTGGATGCACGCGGTTTTATTATCGGTGCTGCTCTTGCCTATCAGCTGAATGTCGGTTTTGTTCCTATCCGTAAAAAAGGCAAGCTTCCTTTTACTACTATTGCGGAAAGTTACGAACTGGAATACGGACATGCAACCATCGAAATGCACACTGATGCGGTAAAACCGGGTACTCGTGTGCTGCTGGTAGATGATCTGGTTGCCACCGGAGGTACGATGAATGCCGGTGTAAAACTGATTCGTAAACTGGGTGCTGAAGTAGTAGAGGCAGCTGCAATTATCGAATTTACTGATTTGCCCGGCGGCAAAAAAATTCGAGATGAAGGAGTACCATTATTTACGCTGTACCAGAATTCCGGTTCTGTTGAGCAATAAAATCCTTCTGGTTGAATTTTTACCTGATAAATAAAAAAGCAGAGCAAAACGCTCTGCTTTTTTATGCAAGAACATACTTATTTAATTAATATCCAGTACCGGCATGGTTTTTACCAGCTCATCCACAGCTTTAACCTGAGCAAGAAATGGTTCGAGCAAATCCAAAGGTAAAGCGCTGGGACCATCGCAACGTGCCTTATCCGGATCAGGATGTGATTCAAGAAATAAACCGGCCAGCCGGGTAGCCATACCGGCTAATGCCAGATCCAGTACCTGACTGCGACGCCCGCCTGAAGCTGCAGCATCAGCCTGACGTTGCTGCAATGCATGGGTTACATCAAAAATAACCGGTAAATCAGCACAAACTTTTTTCATCACCCCAAAACCCAGCATATCAACTACCAGATTATCATAACCAAAGCTGCTGCCACGCTCACACAGAATAAGCTGCTGATTGCCGGCTTCATAAAACTTTTCAACAATATTCTTCATCTGGTGCGGGCTTAGGAACTGAGGTTTTTTGATATTAATTACTTTACCGGTTTGTGCCAGTGCCACCACTAAATCAGTTTGACGGGCTAAAAACGCCGGCAACTGTAATACATCGGCAACCTCTGCTACTGGCGCAGCCTGATACGGTTCATGCACATCGGTAATTACCGGCACACCGAATTCCTGTTTAACCGCAGCAAAAATTTTCATTCCCTCTTCCAGCCCTACTCCGCGATAGGAATGAATGGAAGAGCGGTTGGCTTTATCGAATGAGGCCTTAAAAACCAGCGGAATGCCCAGTTTACGGGTAACCTCTGCATAATGTGCACATGTGCGCATTGTTAAATCCAGATTTTCCAGTACATTCAGACCACCAAACAGTACAAACGGTAAATGGTTGGCTACTTCAATATTGCCTACACGAATAATTCCGGCCACAATTAATCCTCAGTAAATTCGGGTGAATGGATAACACAATCCATATTAACCTAAATTATTTATTCTACAAAAATGTCAGACATTCGTCCAAGTCAGTAAACAGCTTTGATGATTTAACATTTCACTAAACCTGTTATCATGACTTTAAATTTGTTTGTACATTAATATAGAATATCTGTGTCATTCAAGGCATAGGATGAAATTTCAGTTTCACGCTACAATAGCAGACATAAACAGACTGCAAAAACTGACATATGTTTTAACTTTCTGAAACAGGACTGATTTTGGTATATTTCACGCAGAAGCGCTTGCAATGGCTGCTTTTAAGTATGTTGCTGTCTTCCCTTACCTCCATGGTGTGGGCTGTAGGCCTGCCAGCAGACAGCGATGACACAGATGACAATATTCCGCCTCCCAAAGCCGGTTTCTTGCACAGATTGTTGCACGGACGCGAGCATAACGACTCACAACAACAGCCTCAGACACCCAAGAATCCGCGTGTTCCTGTTATCATAGATATTAATAGTTCAGCCTTAAAAAAACTGATTAATGATCACCTGCCCCTGATTACTCAACAATTGATTGAAGATCTGGACGATGAGCAGCTCAGTTTCCTGGCAGAAGAAGCACCTCAGCAAACACAAACCATGCTGGAAACTCAGGGATACTTTAATGCTGAAGTTAATCTGGAGAAACAAAGTAATAGTTACATTATCCATATAAAGCCCGGCCCGCTGACCCGTATTGAAAATGTCGACGTTTCTCTGATTGGTGATGTAACCAGTGATGATAATCTGACCAACTATTACAAAACTGCTATTGATAACTGGGTGCTGCCTGTAGGTGACCCGTTTACTCAGAGTAACTGGTCTGCAAGTAAATCTTCTGTCCTCAGCGCTATTGTGCGCAAAAAATACCCGCTGGCAACCATTAGCGCCAGCCGTGCGGCTATTGATCCGCAAAAAAATAAGGCGGATCTGTCCCTCACAATTGACAGTAAGCAGGCTGTATACTTTGGTGATATTCACGTTAGCGGAAATGAACGATATCCTGTTTCAATCGTCACCGGTATGGCCGGTTTTGCTTCTGGCTCTCCCTATGATCTGGACAAACTTCTGGACTATCAGCAGGCACTGGAACAGGACAGCCATTATGGTAATGCCGTAGTCAGTGCAGATTTCGACCATATGGAAAATAATCAGGTGCCGGTTCTGGTGAAAATCAGTGAAATGCGCCGCCAGAAGCTGACCTTTGGTTTACGTTATGACACCAAAAACGGTCCGGGTTTTCGTGGTGGGTATGACCACTATAATGTTTTTCATAAAGGTTTTGTCGGTTCAACCTTGCTGGATACAGACCGCTATGAAACTACTTTCGGTTTAGGTCTGAGCCAGCCGCGTGACAATCGCGGTCACTACTGGACCAGCAATCTTAACTATACCTACTCTACTGTCCAGCATCTGGAAAGCCGCGCTCTATCCAGCGGGATGTGGAAAGTTCGAGACCGTGACGGAATTGATTCGCGAATCGGGATTGAATACGTTACTGAAAGCAGCAAAATTGAAAACGGACCTAATCTCGGACACAGCTATGCCACCATGGTGACAGCTTCATGGAAACGTCAGAACATAGAAACCCAGCTGCGACCGGCTAATGGTTATTATCTGGAAGGTAAGGTCGGCACCACTCTGGGCAAACTGATATCATCGGCATCCATGCAAAGAATAACAGCCAGTGGCGGCTACTATTTCACCCCTGAAAACAAAAAATACGGAACATGGTTTTTACGCAGCCAGATTGGCTATGTACATACCGGTGATGCAGTAAACGTACCTTCTGTGCTGATGTTCCGTGCCGGTGGCGCCAATAGCGTACGTGGTTATGAAATAGACAGTATCGGTATTAAAAGCTCACATAATTCAGTGTTACCTAACCGTACGCTGGCTGTAGCCAGTGTTGAATACCAGATTCCAGTGTATAAGGATTTTTCTCTGGCGCTTTTTCATGATGCCGGTTCGGTATCGAAAAACTTCAGCGACATGCAATGGCGTCATGGCAGCGGATTCGGAGTACGCTGGTTTAATCCGGTTGCCCCGTTTGCCTTTGATATAGCCTATGGCCATCATGATGAAAAATGGCGCTGGTCTATCAGTTTGGGAACTAAATTCTAATGGCTGAAACCACTATCAACTCAGGCGAAACACCAGTTCCCGCCACGCCGCCTTCCGTACCCCCGCGTAAACCACGCTGGAAATCATGGCTGAAAACCAGTCTGTATTCTCTTCTGGCTTTGTTTATTATTATTGTGGCACTATTATGCTGGCTGATTGGTACCGAATCCGGTCTGCGTTTTGGTGTACATACTGTCCCGAAATGGTTTGGTGTGCACATCCAGACAAAAAATCTGACTGGTAGTATCTGGCGCGGGTTTTCCGGCACAGATATTCACGTCAGCCATCGCGATTTTGACTTATCCATAGATAAAGTACGTCTTGACTGGAACAATCGTGAATTATGGCGACGTCGCTTCCACGTACGGCTGCTCGATGTTGGTAAAATTAATTATACAGACCATAGTGTACCCAAACCCAAGCCCGTTCCTACCCTACCCAACAGCATCAGCGTGCCATTACAAGTTATTATTGATAACATTCAGCTTGGTGGATTCACACTGGGTAAAAAAGAAACGCCAGTTTTACTTGCCAGCCAGGCCAGCTACACTTTTGACTATCACAAACATCAGCTTATTCTCAGTGAGCTGAATACACCATGGCAGAACATTCACGGCAATGCAGCTATTACTACTCAGACACCCTTTATACTTAGCGGACAGCTGAACGGTAGCGGCACTCTTGATAAAACTGCGGTTGAAAGTGCTGCACTCATCAAAGGCAGTCTGCAACAGCCAGATATATTTGCCCGCCTGGACGGCGGAAATATTCATTTCCGTACCCATGCCATCATCAGACCGTATGCACTGCAACTCAATCATAAAATCATCAGCCTGAATCTTCAAAGCCGCCATATTAATCCGGCTGCTTTTAATGCAAACTTACCATTTGCCGATCTCAATCTCAATTTAGATCTGGCACCCGTAAACAACGGCAAAAGCCAGCTTGCCGGACATATTAAGCTAGGGAATGAACAGCCACTGGCCTATAACGATGCTAAACATGGCGGTTTACCTGTACGCAGTATTGAAGGTGACATTAACATCGATAATAACGGCAAACTTATCTTACCGGCATTAACCACACGTCTGCTTCAGCAGGGACAAATCATCACCCGCGGAAATATCGATAGTGCATCCAGACAACTCGATATCAACAGCCAATTATTACGTATTTACGCCAGCGATGCTCTGGCTACACCACTACCCGGTTCACTTAATGGTCATATTCGTGTATCCGGTAGTTTCAACGGCCTGATTACCCAATGGCTTCTGTCCAGTGAGAAAGGCAACAGCGAAGGTTCGATTCAGATTATTACTGATGAACAGAAACATCAGCAAACACTGATACTCGATAAACTGAACATCACCCCCAATGGCGGGGGTAGCTTTAACGCCAAAGGCAGTCTGGCACTGTATCAGAATAAAGCAATCCAGCTGGCCATCAACAGCAACAATTTTAATCCCGCCAAAGTTAATTCAGACTTTCCGGCAGGCAGTATCAACGGACATATCAACGTTAACGGACAATTGGCACAACAACCTGCCATTCAGGCAGATATGCTCTGGCATAATAGCATTCTTTCCGGTGCACCTCTTTCAGGTAAAGCCGTCATCCGCTATCGTAATCAGCATCTGGAACAGGCCAGCATTAACCTGAATGCCGGCCCGAACCGGATAGCTACCAATGGCAGTTTTGGTAAAAAAGGTGACAAGCTCAATCTTGATATCAATGCACCCAATCTGGGATTATTCGGATTAGGCATGAAAGGTTTACTCAGCACCAAAGGTTTTATCGCCGGAGAACCCAAAAAAATTACAGCAAATCTTACTGGTGCGGCACGCAACCTGCAAATTGCTCAACTACTTAACATTAATCAGCTGGATTTTAAACTTGTTGGTTCACCTGATATTAATCAGCCATTACTGGTTAACCTGAATGCAGATCATATCAGCATCGCCGGCAGCACCAGCGAAAAACCCACGATCATTAACAGTACCGACATCAAAATCAATGGCCGCGGCAGCCAGCATCAGCTTCAGGGTAGCAGTAATCTGACTCTGGATGGCAAAGCTTACCATTTTAATCTCAGTGCGCATGGTGGTCTGGACCAGCATTATCAGTGGCGCGGGCGAGTTAATGCTCTGGATATAAGTGGCGCACTTAATTTGAAACTGCTCAATCCTATTCAGCTTGAGGCCGGAACCGAGCATGTCAGCATGCAAAATGCACGCTGGGCTGCATTGAACGGTAACTTAACTCTGAATAATCTGAACTGGGATAAAAATAAAGGTCTGATTACCCGTGGTTCAGCCAGCAATCTGGCTTTGCACGAATTACACAACGTCATAGAATTACCCGTTGAGCAAAACCTGATCATTGGTGGTGACTGGAACTTCAGTTACAGTCGCCACATGCAGGGCTATCTGAAACTATACCAGCAGGGCGGTGACATTACCCTGCCACAGCATCAGCAGAAACTTGGCTTACAAAATGTACGTCTGGATGCACAATTCCAGAACGGTCATATCAATAATCATCTGAGTGGTATTACCCGTTATGGAACTACAGATGCCACACTGGTTATTACTCCTGACAATAACGGCAAAGTCAGTACTGCCCCCATCAGCGGACGTATAAAACTTGATAGCCCTGATCTGAGCACTATTCGCAATCTTCTACCCATTGGTATGCAGCTTAAGGGCAATATGCATGCCGAAGCCGGCATCAGCGGACATCTGAATGAACCTCTGCTTAATGGTACGCTTACCGGTAATAACCTTTACTACCGAGATCAGGCCAACGGCACTATTCTTGAAAACGGCAACCTTAAAAGCCACTTTCAGGGGCGGCGCTGGTTAATTGACAATCTTAGTTTTGCGCGCCGTGACGGAACTATTAAACTCAGTGGCGTAGTAGATATGACCAAACTCACTCCAGATATTAACGTTACTGCCCACTTTGACCATTACAATATTTTTGATCAGATAAACCGTCGCCTTACCATAAGCGGAAATACTCAGCTACTGTATACTATTGCACACGGAATTGTTCTGAACGGCAAACTAAAAGTCGATAAAGGTCTCTTTGGTATGCAAAAATCAGGAATGCCACAGTTAGATGACGACGTTGTCGTACTGGGTCGCGAAAAGACAGCAGAACAGCAACGCCCTACACCTATCCGGCTCAATCTCGATTTAGACATGAATGATGCTTTCCGTTTCAGTGCTGAAGGGATTGACGTTCTGCTTGGCGGTCAGCTTACTGCTACTGCCAATCCGGGCAGCACGGTTCAAATTGTTGGTACAGTAAACGTTGTTCGCGGACAATACAAAGCTTACGGACAGGATCTGGTTATTCAGCATGGGAGTACCATTTCTTTCGTAGGTCCGATGGATAATCCCAATTTGAAAATACGTGCCAAACGCCGTTATTCACAAGTTGGTGCGGGTGTTGAAGCACTCGGACGGCTGGATAGCCCGCGTATTAATCTGATAGCCAATGAAGCCATGAGTGAAAAAGACAAACTATCGTGGCTGATACTCAATCGTCCCAGTAGCGGCAGCGCCGGTGACGAAGCCGCCATTGCAGCTGCGGCCAGTGCCTGGCTTGCCGGAGGCCTGAATGACAAGCTTGGTTTACTTGACGAAATCGGCCTTACCAGCCAGCAAACCCGAAATACTCAGACTGGCGAAATGAATCCTGCAGAACAGGCCATCACAATCGGCAAACATCTGTCTAACAATCTTTATATCAGCTATCTGTATGGAATTGAAAGTGCGACCCAGACCGTCAGCATTACCTATCAGATTAGCCGTGCACTGCAAAGCATTGTGCGCGTAGGTACCGGATCGGCCGGAGGTGAAATCCGCTATACCCACCGTTTTGATTAAATCATCACTGATAAAAATGTTCAGAGTACACAACCTGCACATGGTTTAAAATACTCTGAACATTTTATATATTGCTTTAATTATAAAAATAAATAAATTATATTATTTAATTAATTTTATATGTAAATATTTGTTATAATAATTTTATTATGGAAAAAATAGAAAAAATACTCTTGTCAGTGGCTGCCATAGTTTTTAGCGTTTCGATTATAGGTTTAACTCTATCCGATGCGAAATTTATTTTCGGGCTTGCCAGACACGGAAAAGAAACATTAGCTACGGTAATAGATACCAAATCCCAAGACGAAGGACGTGGGATAGTCCTCCATATACTGACAGTAGAATACACCGACAACTATAATAAAACCTATATCAAAAATGATATTAAAACCTATAAAAACTTAAATCCTGGCGATAAAATTACAATTATTTATAATAAATTTTCTCCTCAGGTAGCCGATATCAAAGGCAACCATAACCGTAAAAATAATTTTTCTGCAGAACTATTCGCCTCCTTTATGATTATCATTGCTGCAATTTATTATTATCAGGAATTTAAATTCAATCCAAATTATTGGAAATTTAAAAAAAGATATTAGTATCAGTTTTAGATAAAAAAATAGTGTATTGAATTTACTAACGAGAAACAATATCTTTTTTACTGAATAATTATTTCCTTTAAAGAAACAGAATGAACACATTACAAAATGTGTAGGTTTTTGGTTACCTAGTAGAGACAGAGCAGCTTTACTAATGAATCCTGCAGAACAGGTCATCACAATCGACAAACATCTGTCTGATAATCTTTATATCTGTTATCTGTATGGAATTGAAAGTGCGACCCAGATCATCAGCATCATCTATCAGATTAGCAGTGCACTGCAAAGCATTGTGTGCATAGGTACCAGATCGGCTGGAGGTGAAATCCGCTATACCCGCCGTTTCGATTAAGTCATCACTGATAAAAATGTTCAGAGTTCACAACCGGCACATGGTTTAAAATACTCTGAACATTTTATATACTACTTGAATTGTAAAAATAAATAAATTATATTAGTACAATGAATTTTATATATAAATATCTGTTATTAGCTCCTTATTATGAAAAAAATAAACAAAATAATAATAATATCCTGCTATATCAGCCTTGTAGTTCTTACCGCACTATATATGGCTGTAACTTTCTCCGATGCGAAAATTATTTTCGGACTTGCCAGACATGGGGAAGAAACATTAGCTACGATAGTAACTAGCGAATCCTATGTCTATAGAAATCGTGAATATTATTTAGTAACAGCCAAATTTACTGATAAATATAATAAAACTTATATTACAAATACTATCAAAACCGAAAATAGCTTGAAGCCTGGCGATAAAATTACAATTATTTATAATAAATTTTCTCCTCAAGTTGCCGATCGCAAAGACAACAGTTTGCGCAAAAAGAAATTTAATATAAATTTATATATTTGCTTTATTTTTATTATTCTTACAATTCAAGGGTATCAGGAATTCAAATCCAGTCCAAATTTTTGGAGATCCAAAAGAAAATATAAGCATAAGCTTTAAGTAAAAATTTAATACAAAATAAATAATCTTTTTTCTAAAGATATTAGCTTAAGATATTAGCTTATATTCTTGAAAAAAATCCAATCTATTCCAATTTAACTTTTATCAGACATAATTCCAGGTTTATAATAATTATTTCAGCAGATACATAAAATTATTACTGACACCTGTGTCTACTGAAAATGCCAATTAAGTAACAATCTGCAATTATTTAAACCTATTTTCTGTCTTAAAACGACCAACAACAGTAAACCACTCAGCCCGCACAAACAGACCCGTCAGCAACAGAAAATTTTCTAATCATTCCAGCATATCAGCAACACCTATTATCGAAATGCTATTGATCCAGTCTCGTCAGTTATAAAAATCGCCATTATCAGAATATTGTGCGCATAGGTACCGGATCAGCCGGAATGAAATTCGTTATATCCGCCGTTTTGATTAAGTCATCACTGATAAAGATGTTCAGAGCACACAACCGACACATGGTTTGAAATACTCTGAACATTCTATATATTGCTTGAATTGTAAAAATAAATAAATTATATTATTTAATTAATTTAATATGTAAATATTTATTATTATTCTTTATATTATGAGTAAAATAGAAAAAATACTTTTGTTAGTGGTTGCCATATTTTTTAGCTTTGAGATTATAGGTACAACTTTATATGATGCAAAATTACTTTTCATACTTTCCAGATACAGTGAAGAAACATTCGCTACGGTAATTGATTCCAAAGAATCTATCTTTTCCTCAAGAAAAAATGGGGAAGTCTATATACTGACAGTTATATATACCGACAAATACAATAAAACTTATATTACAAATATTCGTAGCGATTATCACTTATCTCCTGGTAATACAATTAAAATTATCTATAGTAAATTTTTTCCTAAAGTAGCAGATATCAAAGGCAATCATAGCCGTAAATTTGAGTTTTATTGTTATTTATTTTTATCTTTTATGATTATTATTACTGCAATTTATTATTATCGAAAATCTAAATCAACTCTGGATTATTGGAAATCTAAAAAAAGATATTAGCATCAGTTTTAAATAAAAAAATTTAGTACAAAATAAATAATCTTTTTTCTAATGAAATTGGCATATATTCCTAAAAAATCCAATCCATTCCAATTAAACCTTTATAACTCTTATCAGACATAAATCCAGGTTTATAATAATTATTTCAGCAGATACATAAAATTATCGCTAGCACCGGCATCTGCTTAAAATGCCATTTAAGTAACAATCTGCAATTATTGAAACCGATTTTCCGTCTTAAAAATGACCACCGCCTGCAACAGAATACTTCCCAATCATTCCTGCATACTGGCAACACTTATTATCAAAAATAACACTATTGATCCATTCCCGTCAGTCATTGAAAATCGCCGCTATAAAAATTTTGCCGTGGCATGCTGTATGTATAAAAATGCTACGACTATACGTAGTAACCCCAAAGCAAACTCAGCCCCCATAGTATGAATCTTATCTATCTCAAACATAGTAATTTCTGCCATTCATTCATAAAAAACATGAAAATAGTGTATTGAATTTACTAAAAAGAAACGATATCATTTTTATTAAATAATTATTTCCTTTAAAGAAACAGAATGGACACATTACAAAGCATGTGGGTTTTCCGTTACGTAGTAGAGTTAGGCAGCTTCACTAAAGCAGCTGAATTTATGGATATTTCTACTGCGATGGCCAGTAAACACCTGCATCATCTGGAAAAAAACATTCAGGCTAAACTACTCAACCGTACCAGCCGTCGCATCAGCCTTACCGAAGCCGGACAGGAATACTATCATCGCTGTGTAGAAGCACTGGATACACTTACCGAAGCCAAACGTGTTGCACAGGCTGGTACGGTCAAACCGCAGGGCTTACTTAAAATTACCGCTCCTAACTGGTGTGCTTCACGTCAGTTTAGTGAAATTCTATCAGAATACCGGCAGCAATTTCCGGAAGTAAGTTTATCCATCAACCTGGACAGCCGGCGTACCGATCTGGTTGCAGAGGGTATCGATCTTGCTTTACGTGTCACCAATAACCCTGAACCCAATCTCATTGTTAAACCCATTACCCCCATTGATTTTTTATGGGTAGCCAGCCCGAAATATCTGCAAAAATACGGCATGCCGCATACTGTAGCAGACCTGAAACAGCATTATGGTCTGTTACCACAATATGTTCATCTTGATTTACCACTTATTCCTGCCTGTACCAGTAACAGTGCTCTGCTAATACACAAGATGGCGCTTAATCATATGGGACTGGCATACTTGCCTGAATGGATGGTGAGAGAAGATATACAACAAAAACGTTTAGAAATCATCGAACACATCGCTTGTCCGGAAAGCCATACACTGTATGCGGCCTATATGAATCGTGAATTTCTCAGCGCTAAAGTGCGTAGTTTTATTGATTTTCTGGCAGAAAAATTTGAAACTGCTAAAAACCGCTAAAATCCAATAAAAAGTCTAAGGGGAGAACAGTATGCTCAGCCACGTTAATGCCATCAGCTTTTTACAGCAATTATTTCGCTATACTATCGAAGAAGCCAGTCCGGTGAATAAAATGAGTAACTGGTTACCACAGACCAATCCATGCGGACGAGTGATAGTTGTCGGTGCAGGCAAAGCTGCTGCTGCCATGGCGGCTGAATGGGAAAGAATCTGGCCGCAAGACTATCCGCCATTATCCGGTGTCGTTGTTACCCGCTACGGACACACTACCCCTACAAAGCACATCAAAGTACTCGAAGCCAGTCATCCCCTGCCGGACACTGCCGGACAGGCTGCTGCTCAGGCCTTACTTAATGCTGTTAGCGGACTAAATCCGCACGATCAGGTATATTATCTCGTTTCCGGCGGTGCTTCCGCTCTGACCACACTGCCTGTTAGCAGCATTACACTGGCTGATAAGCAATATATTAACCGCCAGTTACTTAGTAATGGTGTTCCCATAGACGCTATGAATACACTGCGGAAACATCTTTCTCGCATCAAAGGCGGTCGACTGGCTGCCGCAGCAGCACCAGCACATATCACCACTCTGGCTATTTCAGATGTAGTTGGTGATGATATCAGTACCATAGGCTCCGGCGCAGGTGTGCCCGATCCTACCACACTGGCTGATATTAAACGTATCGTTAATCAATACCAAATCGACCTCCCTGCAAGTGTTATCGCCTATTTAAACAAAGCTGATGCAGAAACACCTAAAAATCTTCCAAACAGCAGTGCTCACATAATTATTAACCCTGATCAGGTATTTACTGCCGTGCAAAATTGGGCAATTAATCAGGAAATTGAAGTACTGTATCTGGGAGACCGTATAGGTGGCGAAGCACGGGAAGTGGCTCAGGTGATGGCCGGAATCGCTCTGTTTCAGCAAAACCGGCATCAGCGCAGTAAACCTTTGCTGATTCTCAGCGGTGGAGAAACCACTGTTACCCTGAACCGGCAACAAGGACGCGGCGGTCGTAACACTGAATTTTTACTGGCACTGGCTATTGCTCTGAATGGAGCAAACAATATTTATGCACTGGCGGCCGATACAGATGGTATTGATGGCAGCGAAGATAATGCCGGAGCATGGCTAACACCTGATACATTACTCCGTGCTGAACAGGCCGGAATATCAGCACAAGATATGCTGAATAATCATAATGCATATGATTTTTTCAGCACAACCGGACAACTACTGGTGACAACCCCTACATTAACCAATATCAATGACTTTCGTGCAATCTTAGTGCTGTAAATTAAATAATAGTAAAAACCAACCTGATAAATTGTTGTTAATAAATAATATATTTTTATCAGACATACAGTAGTTAATTGCTCTAAACAATACAGATTTACTCATTTCTGAACTTTTCCGCGCGCAAAATCTACTGCCATAGTGACAGCTGCTTTGGCTTGCGGACTGTTTTTCCAGCAGCTGCTGCCAACCAGACTGGCTGCCTGCTCAGTGATATCCTGTGGGTTTGCAAGAGCAAGCTTATCCAATGAGTCAATACCCATCTGCTCCAGACGCATAATTACCTTTTCTCCTACCCCTTTTACAGTAAGCAAAGCCGCTTTTTCAGTTTCAGTAAATGCCATTTATTTCCCTTTTCTGAATATAATAATTTCAATATGATTTAAAATACTATAAATATCAGTTATACAGCAAACTGAAAAATAATCAGATTCACTCTTAGAACTGCCAGTTCTTATACTCATCCTGATAAAAGTATTTAGGCATTAAAATCAGTATTTAGCTTATCCTTATTTAATTCAGACCTAAAAAAAGCGAGTACTCAACTCGCTTTTTTTACATAACATTCAGAACCATTGTCCGAAACGGCGAATATACCAGCGTTTCACTATCTGAGTCACAATACAGTAACAACCCAGTGTCAGTACCAGCCAGGGGAAATATTGCCATGGCAGCGGTACCAGCCCGATCCAGCTGCTAATCGGCGAAAACGGAATATAAATACCAATAGCCATAATTAACCCTGTCATCAGCAATACCGGTAAAGCAGCAGTACTTTGTACAAACGGTATTCTGCGGGTACGCAGCATATGTACTACCAGAGTCTGTGACAATAAACCTTCTACAAACCAGCCGGAATGAAACAGATTCTGCACTTCTGGCGCATTAGCATGGAACACAAACCACATCAGCGCAAAAGTACTGATATCAAATATAGAGGAAATAGGACCGATAAACAGCATAAAACGGCTGATATTGGATACATCCCATTTACGCGGTTTACGCAAAAATTCCTCATCCATTTTATCCCATGGCAGTGATAGCTGAGAAAAATCATACAGAAGATTCTGAATCAGTAACTGAATAGCCAGCATAGGCAGAAATGGCAGGAACGCACTGGCAAACAATACAGAAAACACATTGCCAAAATTAGAGCTGGCAGTCATATTCAGATATTTAATAATATTGCCAAAAGTTTCACGTCCTTTGATTACGCCCTCTTCCAATACCATCAGACTTTTTTCCAGCAGAATAATATCAGCCGATTCCTTAGCAATATCAGTAGCTGTATCCACAGAAATACCGACATCGGCATCGCGCAGAGCCGGAGCATCATTGATACCGTCACCAAGAAAACCGACTGTATGTCCGTTTTCCTGAAGCAGACGAATAATGCGTGATTTCTGTAATGGTGTAAGTTTAGCAAATACAGTGTGTTTTTCCAGCAGAGGTTTCAGTTCCTCATCACTTAGAGCCTCAATTTCACTACCTAGTAAAGGCTGTCCGGCTTCAATTCCTACTTCATAACAAATCTTACGGGTAACAATCGCATTATCACCAGTTAAAACCTTAACAGCCACACCATTTTCACTCAGCGCAGCAATAGCCTGTGCAGCACTGTCTTTCGGCGGATCAAGAAATGTCAGAAAGCCGAACAGAGTAAGCTCAGTTTCATCAGCAACTGCATATTGTGCTTTCTGGGCTTCAGCAGTAATGTATTTTTTACCAATCGCCAGTACCCGAAAGCCTTCCTTATTATAGCTTTCAGCTAAAGCCAGCAATTGTTCCCGCCGCGCTGCATCTAATGGCAAATATTCTCCGTGCTCATAAACACGGCTGGAAATAGACAGCATTTCTTCCACTGCGCCCTTACAAATCAGCACATGGCGCTGTTCTTCATCCTGTAAAACCACAGATAAACGCCGGCGAATAAAATCAAACGGTAATTCATCAATTTTATGATAACCACCATCGCTGATACCCGCCCTGTTTTCAGGCTCCTGTGCAAAACGCACAATGGCTTTATCCATCAGATTTTTCATACCGCTCTGATAGGAACTGTTTAACCAGGCCAGTTGCAAAACTTCACTATCATTATTGCCATGAATATTCGTGTAATGCTCAAGAATAATTTTATCCTGAGTTAATGTACCGGTTTTATCTGTACATAAAATATCCATTGAACCGAAATTCTGAATAGCACTCAGGCGTTTTACCACTACCTTACGCCGTGCCATGGCCATAGCACCTTTAGCCAGATTGGCACTGACAATCATGGGCAGCATCTCAGGAGTCAGCCCGACAGCAACAGCAAGTGCAAACAGGGCAGCATCACCCCAGTCTCCCTTAGTGAAGCCATTAATCAGCAACACCACCGGTACCAGAACCAGCATAAAACGAATCAGCAGATGGCTTACACTGTTTACACCGCGATCAAACGCAGTCTGGCTGCGTGTACCGACAATGGATTTGGCCAGAGAGCCAAAATAGGTATCATTTCCTGTTGCCACAACCACAGCTTTAGCCGTACCACTGACAATATTAGTACCCATAAAGCAGATGTTTTCTGCATCCAGCGGATCAGCTGATAATGGCTGCTCTTCAATAGCTAGCGAGCTATTCATGCCAAGAGTATCAGATTTCTCTACCGGAATAGACTCACCGGTCAGTACGGCCTGACTGATAAACAAATCACGTGATTCAATCAGACGCACATCAGCCGGTACCATATCGCCGGCAGATAACAAAATAATATCTCCCGGTACTACTTCTTTAATCGGTACTTCAAGCTGTTCTGCATTGATATCTCTATGGCTGCGGCGCACTACTGTAGCAGTGGTGCTGATCATAGATTTCAGCGCCTGTGCAGCCTTATTGGAACGATATTCCTGCCAGAAACTGAGTACACCACTGAGCAGAACCATTACCAGAATTATTGTAATACCGCTCACACTGGTTTCTTCGCCATTATGCAAAGGAATCAGATAATCAGTGAAAAAGCTTACCAAAGCCAGCGCCAGTAAAACAAAAATAAACGGATTTTTAAAGGCTAGTAATAATTGCAGCCAGACTGATGGTGCTTTATCGTGCACAACATCATTATTGCCAAAACTGATCAGTCTTTCTTTAACATCCTGCTCAGTCAGACCATTTAAACTGGTCTGTAAATTAGACAGCGTATGGTCAAGACTATTGCGGGACTCCAGCACAGCCTTGATTACCACTGGTTGGGAAATGATTTTTTTGAATTTTTTCATAAACAGTACCTCACCGACCATGATATTTCCCGGTCGGCAGATACTGTTAACCCGGAAACATCAACGGCCTTGTTGCAGTTGTTGTTTTAATAAAATAAACGGTCGACTCGAATCTTCTTCCATTGTTTTATTCCCGGTTAAATAATCAGATACTTAATACATAGAATTAAGCACACCTTACTGAAACAACAGCTTTCTCTTCTTTATTCTGTCTGAATAACTAAAACATCTGAAAGACAGCAATATTTCAGCAAGATAGCGTTTATACATATTTGTGATGTCAGTGTCAATTATATTTACGCTATACAAATTAAAAAACAATATTATTCACAATATATAATATTAATAACGATAATATGCACATAAAACAGACAAATTTAAAAATAAATATACGCAGCAAAATAGCGGTTAAAAATTATGCTATTAACATAATAATCAAATTAAAAAAGACTGCTCTGTTTTACGTTCAGATAATCATATAACGGTTTAGGGATACCATATGCATTCAGATTATTGGCTGATACCCATTCACCAGTTATTGCACAAAATGCAGCATCCTGCCCGGTATTTATCTGAGCAGCAAAAGGCAGAATAAGCAATTGACGATGAGTTAAACGATGACTGAATTCAATACCTTCAGTTAAATCTTCAGCAGTACAACCAAACTTTGCAGCAAGTTTATACAAATCATCCAGACTGTCTGCACATGGTACACACCATAAACCACCCCATATTCCTTTAGCTGGACGTTTATGCAAAAATATTGCACCATCACAGTTACGTAAAACCAGCCAATATAGCGATAAATTTTTTACACTTACAGCTTTTTTCTTACGCGGTAATTCAGCAATACGGTTCTGGGCATATGCCTGACACAGATCGTTCATCGGACATGAACAGCATATTGGCTTACTGCGCTTACATACCGTTGCTCCCAAATCCATCAACCCCTGAATATAAGCCGGCATATCTGCTGCATTAAGTGGCAGCAAAGCTTCTGCTTTGCGCCAAAGCTGATCTTCAAAAGCTTTATTCGCAATATCACCGTCCAGAGCAAAAACCCGGCACAATACCCGCTTTACATTACCATCCAGAATGGTTTCGCGTGCATCAAAGCAAAATGCAGCAATCGCTGCTGCCGTACTGCGACCTACACCACATAAAGTTTGTAATTCCACACGACTGTGTGGAAAATTTCCTGAAAATTCAGATATAACTTGTCTGGCAGCCTTATGCAAATTGCGTGCACGACTGTAGTAGCCCAGCCCTTGCCACAGACCCAGCACTTTATCTTCATCAGCCGCCGCCAGTGCCCGGACATCAGGAAATGCAGCCAGAAAGCGCGGATAATAATCAAGTACCGTGGACACCTGCGTTTGCTGCAACATAATTTCCGATAACCATACCTTATATGGTTCACGACACTGCCATGGCAGACCATGCCGGCCATGCTGACGCTGCCAGCTTACCAGGCGAGGAGCAAACTCCGCCTCCTGCACTGCTTGTTTATTCATAACACCCTAATTTAACATAAAAAATTCATGATCAGCCTGAATAATTCAGGTAATAAACTAATATGGGTGATTATAGACATAAAACAAGAATCTGCTTTAGAAAAGCAAAATTATTTCATAATCATAAACAGAGAAATATTATCAATAGTATTAAATTTCATGATATAAAATTTAAATAACAGTGACTACTTATTAAAATCTACTGTTAAAAAATTTCAGCATTCATAGTTTTAAAATGAAAAAATAATATCCATGATAACCAATATGGTTTTATTTCAATTGATTGTATATTTCACATGCTTCCTGATTACCATTTTTACAGCTCTTACCGAATAATTCTTTAGCTATCCGTTTATTTTGTTTGACACCGGTACCATTCAAAAACATATAGGCCAGATTATACTGAGCATCTGCATTTTCCTGTTTAGCCGCCAGCTGATAATATCTGGCTGCTTTTGCAAAGTCCTGTTTCACTCCTTCACCATTCTCATACATATTAGCTAAGCTATTTTGTGAGAACGAATCTCCCTGGTCGGCAGCCAATTGGTAGTATTTTAATGATTTTATAAAATCTTGTTTAACACCCTCTCCCTCACTATACAAATACCCCAAATGAGCCTGAGCACCAATTTTTCCCTGATCTGCCGCTAATTGAAAATATTTGACAGCCTCTTCATAATTCTGTTCTATCTCTGTACCTTTGAAATACATTAATCCCATATTATATTGCGCAGCTGCCAAGCCCTTTTTAGCAGCAAGACGATAACACTGAGCAGCTCTCTGATAATCTTGTTCAATACCCTTACCATTAAACAACATCAGCCCTAAATTATAGATAGCGTAAGAATACCCTTTTTTGGCTGCCAGTTTATAATATTTAACTGATTTAGAATAATCAGCCGGGACAATCTGACCAAACTCATAAATTACACCCAGATTATATTGTGCAATTGCATTACCCTGATCAGCCGCTAATTTATAATATTTAATAGCTTCGGTATCATTTTGTTCAATACCACCATAGCCATATCTGTAATATGCACCAAGATTAAATAGTGCTTCCGGACTGTTCTTTAATGCTGCAAGATGAAAGTACTTTAAGGCTTGTTTGTGATTCTGTTTGACGCCTGAACCTTCGCTATACATCATACCCAGATTAGTCAGAGCATCGGCATGTCCTTGTTTAGCAGCCAGTTGATAATACTTAAATGCCTGCGCAAAATTTTGTTCTACCCCTATACCATTATAGTAAACATATCCTAAATGAAACTGTGCATTTATATTTCCTCTATCAGAGGCTAGCTGATAATAATATATAGCTTTATCATAATCCTGCTGAAGACTATTACCTTTTTCATACATGTTTGCCAGACTGAGCAAAGCATCTTCATTCCCTTGTTCAGCAGATAACCGGCAATAATAAAATGCCTTTGTAAAATCCTGTTTTACTCCTTCTCCATAGTAATACATCACGCCTAAATTATATTGAGCACCACTATCACCTTGTTCAGATGCTAACTTAAAATAGTTAAAAGCATTAATATAATTCTGCTCAACGCCTGCACCCTTGTAATACATTAATCCAACAGTAAATTGGGCATTAACATCTCCTTTTTTTGCAGCTTCCAGAACACATAAAAAATTATCTGAACTTTTTGTTTCCATCTTCTTATTATTCCTTTTACAGTAAGCTTTTAAACTTTTTCAGAATATTTTTATCTGCAAATATAAACAACCTCAACCATAGAGATCAATAATAAAAAAGTTATATAGCATTCAGACATCATCAAAGATTTTTGTACTACTTTTTTATAAATTTTCTGAAAATACTTTTATTTCTTTATTCCAAAACCATTTTCTTCATAAGCTCCAGATTATGCTGAGCTCCAGAGTGTCCTTGTTCTGCCGCCAGATTAAAGTACTCATATGCCTCTGCATAATTTTGCTCTGCTCCTTCACCATTTATATACATAAAACCCAGAGCAAATTGTGCATCACTATTTCCTTGTTCCGCAGCTGGCTTATAATATTCAAGACTTTTAATGAAGCTTTGTTCTACACCTTTACCATAATAATACATACTACCTGCATAATATTGAGCAATAGGATTCCCTTGCTCAGCGGCAGCCAGATAATACTCAAATGCTTTTGCATAATTCTGTTCTACACCATCACCGTTTTCATATAAAATACCTAAATTAATTTGTGCATCACTATTTCCCTGTTCTGCAGCCAGCTTATAATATTTATATGCCTCCGCATAATCCTGAGCAACACCTTCACCAGTTTTATAAATATATCCTAAAGTAAATTGTGCCTTACTATTACCCTGTTGCGCTGCTAACTGATAGTATTCAATACTTTTAGTATAATTTTGTTCTACGCCTTTTCCATAGTAATATAAATTAGCTAAGTTATACTGGGCAGTAACATCTCCTTGCGCAGCTGCAGCTGAATAATACTCAACCGCCTTTTCATAATTTTGCTCTACACCATAGCCGTTGTAATATAAAAATCCTAATTTACTTTGGGCAATATCAACTCCCTGTGCAGCTGCAGCCAAATAATACTCAGCTGCCTTTTCATAATTCTGCTCTACACCATAACCATCTTCATACAATATACCTAAATTACTCTGAGCATTTGCATTTCCCTGTGCAGCTGCAGCTGAATAATACTTAGCTGCCTTTTCATAATTCTGCTCTACACCATAACCATCACTATACAATATACCCAGATTACATTGAGCGGAAGCATCCCCCTGTGCAGCTGCAGCCGCATAATATTCAGCTGCCTTTTCATAATTCTGCTCTACGCCATAGCCCTCGCTATACAATAAACCTAAATTGAATTGTGCATCGATATTTCCCTGTTCGGCAGCCAATTTATAGTATTTATATGCTTCTACATAATTTTGCTCTGTTCCTTCTCCATCCTCATACATAACACCCAGAGCAAATTGTGCATCCGCATTCCCCTTTCGAGCCGCTTCCAGAGTATTTAAAAATTTATCTGATTTCTTCGTTTCCATCTTCTTATTATTCCTTTTACAGTAAGCTTTTAAACTTTTTCAGAATATTTTTATCTGCAAATATAAATAACCTCAATCATAGAGATCAATAATAAAAAAGTTATATAGCATTCAGACACAAAGATTTTTGTACTACTTTTTTTATAAATTTTCTGAAAATACTTTTATTTCTTTATTCCAAAACCATTTTCTTGCATAAGCTCCAGATTATGCTGAGCTCCAGAGTGTCCTTGTTCTGCCGCCAGCTTATAGTATTTATATGCCTTTGTATAATTTTGCTCCGTTCCTTCACCATCCTCATACATAAGACCAAGAGCAAATTGTGCATCACTATCTCCCTGTTCCGCAGCTAGCTTATAATATTCAATACTTTTAATATAGCTTTGTTCTACACCTCTACCATAATAGTACATACTACCTGCATAATATTGAGCGATAGGATTTCCTTGCTCAGCGGCAGCCAGATAATACCTAAATGCTTTTTTATAATTCTTTTCTACACCATTACCGTTTTCATATAAAATACCTAAATTAATTTGTGCATCACTATTTCCCTGTTCCGCAGCCAGCTTATAATATTTACATGCCTCTGTATAATTTTGCTCCTTTCCTTCTCCTTTTGCATACATAAGACCCAGAGAAAATTGTGCATCGCTATTGCCTTGTTGCGCAGCTAACTGAAAATATTCAAAGCTTTTAGCGTAATTCTGTTCTCTACCTTTACCGAAATAATACAAATCACCTAAATTAACTTGTGCATCAATATTTCCCTGTTCTGCTGCAAACTTATAATATTTGTATGCTTCTGCAAAATTTTGTTCTATTCCCCGTCCACATTCATATATAACACCCAGTTTATTTTGGGCATCGCTATTACCCTGTTGCGCAGCTAATTTATAATATTTAATACTTTTAATGTAATTCTGTTCTACACCTTTACCGAAATAATACAAATCACCTAAATTACACTGTCCAGTGGCATTTCCATGTTCAGCAGCTGCTGCAATATACTCAAATGCTTTTGCATAATCCTGTTCTACACCAAAACCATACTTATATAAAATACCTAAATTAATTTGTGCATCAATATTTCCCTGTTCAGCAGCCAGTCTATAGTATTTATATGCTTCAGTATAATCTTGTGCTGTCCCCTCTCCATCTCTGTACATATTACCCAGATGAAATTGCACATCACTATCACCTTGTTGCACAGCTAATCGATAATACTTTATTGCTTTTGCATAATTCTGTTCTACACCCTTACCCTCATAATACAAAGTGCCTAAATTGATTTGTGCCCCAATATTTCCTTGTTCAGCAGCCAGCTTAAAGTATTTATATGCTTCTGCATAATTTTGCTCTGTTCCCTTACCTTTCTCATACATGATACCCAGAGTAAATTGGGCATCACTATTTCCCTGTTCCGCAGCTGACTTATAATATTCAATACTTTTAATGAAGCTTTGTTCTACACCTTTACCATAATAATACATACTACCTGCATAATATTGAGCGATAGGATTTCCTTGCTCAGCGGCAGCCTGATAACACTCAAATGCTTTTGCATAATTCTGTTCTACACCATCACCGTTTTCATATAAAATACCTAAATTAACTTGTGCATCACTATTTCCCTGCTTGGCAGCCAGCTTATAGTATTTATATGCTTCTGCATAATTTTGCTCTGTTCCCTTACCTTTCTCATACATGATACCCAGAGTAAATTGAGCATCACTGTCACCCTGTTGCGCAGCCAACTGACAATACTCAAAGCTTTTAGTGTAATTTTGTTCTGTACCTTTACCGAAATAATACAAATCACCTAAGTTATACTGAGCAATAGCATCTCCCTGCTTAGCCGCAGCTGCATAACATTCGAATGCTTTTGCATAATCCTGTTCTACACCATCACCATTTTCATACAATAGACCTAAATTATACTGAGCAATAGCATCTCCCTTCGCAGCTGCAGCTGCATAATATTCAGCTGCCTTTTCATAATTCTGCTCTACTCCATAACCCTCGCTATAAAATAAACCTAAATTGACTTGTGCTCCAATGTTTCCCTGTTCGGCAGCCAGCCTATAGTATTTATATGCCTCTGCATAATTTTGCTCTGTTTCTTCTCCGTTCTCATACATAGCACCCAGGTTAAATTGGGCATCCGCATCTCCTTTTTGAGCCGCTTCCAGAGTACTTAAAAATTTATCTGATTTTTTTGTTTCCATATACTTATTATTCCTTTTACAAGGTTGCTTTTAAAATATTCTCAATTTATTGTATTTATAAAATACAGATAAACCTAAATTCTGATACCAATAACAAAAATAGTCATCATTTTATATATCATTAGCAATCATTCTTAATATTTGTATTGAGTATAAACAGTGAATATAAAAAATCTGCTTTTAAAATATCGGATTTCAGACTTTTTTTAAATATCATTAATCATCGAATTAATTCTATTTAATTTTTCAATCATACTTTAATACAGTAATGTTTATTCAGCCTGAATACTACGCTTTATTTCTTCCATCAGTTTTAGATTAATCACTGATAAAATCTACGTGTCCCCGTTTTTTTGTATACAGCGCTTCTTTTGATCAGTTGCTGGCCAAAGCGTTTATTTTTTTTCACACCCTGACCATCGGCATACATTATTCCTAAATTGTGCCATGCCTCTGTTTCACCCCGTTTTGCTGCCAAACAAAAGTAATATACTGCTTTCATATAATTCTGCCGTACACCATTTCCTGAGAGAAACATAAGTCCTAACTTATTTAGTGCTCCTCTATGTCCTTTTCTGGCGGCTGAATAAAAATAATCCCTTGCTATTTTAAAATTTTGTTTTATTCCCTTACCTTCAGCATACATGCATCCCAGTTCATTCTCGGCATTAACATGCTTTTGCGTAGATGCTTGTAAATAATATTTATAAGCATTAATCTTACTCAGTTTTACTCCAAGACCTTTACAATACATCAAACCTAGTTGATATTGTGATTCACCATAGTTTTGTTGCGCAGCTAACTGATGATATTCAAAACTTTTGTTGTAATTTTTTTCTACACCTCTACCATAGTAATATAAATTACCTAAATTACTCTGGGCAATAGCATGTCCCTGTGTAGCAGCTGCTAAATAATACTCTGCTGCCTTTTCATAATTCTGCTCTACACCATCGCCATTTTCATACAATACACCTAAATTACACTGAGCATTTGCATTTCCCTGTTCAGCTGCAGCCAAATAATATTCAACCGCCTTTTCACAGCTCTGATCTACACCATCGCCCGTTTCATACAATACACCTAAATTACACTGAGCATTTGCATGTCCCTGTTCAGCTGCAGCTGAATAATACTCTGCTGCCTTTTCATAATTCTGCTCTACACCATCACCATTTTCATACAATATACCTAAATTACACTGGGCATTAGCATATCCCTGTTCAGCTGCAGCTGCATAATATTCTGCCGCCTTTTCATAATTCTGCTCTACACCATCACCATTTTCATACAATCTACCTAAATTACACTGGGCAGCAGCATGTCCCTGTTCAGCTGCAGCTGAATAATATTCAAATGCCTTTTCACAGCTCTGATCTACACCCTCGCCATTTTCATACAATACACCTAAATTACACTGAGCATTTGCATGTCCCTGTGCTGCTGCAGCTGAATAATACTCTGCTGCCTTTTCATAATTCTGCTCTACACCTTGACCATATTCATATAGAATACCTAAACTCAATAGTGCACTAATATTTCCGAGCCGGGCAGCCTGCTTAAAATATTTATGTGCCTCTGCATAATCCTGAGCAATTACCTCTCCAACGTCATAAATATATCCTAAAGTGTATAGTGCTTCACTATCACCTTGTTGCGCGGCTAATTTATAATATTCAAAGCTTTTAGTGTAATTTTGTTCTACTCCTTTTCCAAAGTAATATAAATTACCTAAATAACGCTGAGCAGTAGCATCTTCCTGTTGCGCGGCTAACTGATAGTATTCAAAGCTTTTAGTGTAATTTTGCTCTACTCCTTTTCCAAAGCAATATAAATTACCTAAATTGACTTGTGCATCGATATTTCCCTGTTCGGCAGCCAGCTTATAGTATTTATATGCCTCTGTATAATTTTGCTCCGTTCCTTTTCCATCCTCATACATAAGACCAAGAGAAAATTGTGCATCACTATTACCTTGTTGCGCAGCTAACTGAAAATATTCAAAGCTTTTAGTGTAATTCTGTTCTGTACCTTTACCGAAATAATACAAATCACCTAAGTTATACTGAGCAATAGCATCTCCCTGCTTAGCCGCAGCTGCATAACATTCAAATGCTTTTGCATAATTCTTTTCTACACCATCACCATTTTCATACAATAGACCTAAATTATACTGGGCAATAGCATCTCCCTTCGCAGCTGCAGTTGCATAATATTCAGCTGCCTTTTCATAATTCTGTTCTACGCCATTACCATACGCATATAAAAGACCTAAATTGACTTGTGCATCAATATTTCCCTGGTCTGCAGCAAGTTTATAGTATTTATAGGCAGCTACATAATTTTGCTCTGTTCCTTTTCCATCCTCATACATAAGACCCAGAGCAAATTGGGCATCCGCATCTCCTTTTTGAGCCGCTTCCAGAGTACTTAAAAACTTATCTGATTTTTTTGTGTCCATCTTCTCATTACTCATTTTGCAATATCGCTTTTAACTATAAATATTTTATTTTCTATACTAAGTTTTTATAAAATCTTTAAAAATACATCTATTTTTACTCCAGAATTATTTTTATGAATTAGCTCCAGAAAATGCTGAGCTTCAGGAGGTTCTTGCATGGCTACCTGCTGAAAATAATTCTCAGCTTTAGCCATATCCTGAACGACACTTTTTTCAACAAAATAAATACAACCTAAAACAAATTGTGCTTATCTAGATAATGCTCAATACCTTGAATATTATCTTGTTTCAGACTTTTACCATAACAGTACATTTTATCTAAATTAGATAGAGAAAAAATATCTCTTTGTTCAACACCGACTGAATAAGATTCAAAGATTTTTTTGTAATCTTGGTTTACGCCATTGTCGTTTTTATACATAAAATCTAATTCGTTTTGTGCAGAAATATCGCCCGATTCTACTGCCCGCTGGAAATAATTCGCTGCTTTAACAAAATCCTGAGCAACACCCTCACCTGTTTTATAAATACGTCCTAAAATATATAAAGCAGAACTATCACCCTGATCAGCGGCTAACTGATAATATTTAATTGCTTTAATGTAATCTTTTTCTCCTCCCACACCGTAGTAATAAAAATTACCTAAATTAAATTGTGCTGAAGCATCCCCCTGCTCGGCAGCCAGCTGATAATATTTACAGCTTTCAGCATAATTTTGCTCTACTCCCTCACCATTCTCATACATAATAGCCAGATCACATTGGGCATCTCTATTGCCTTGATGCGCAGCTAACTGAATATATTCAAAACTTTTAGCGTAATTCAGCTCTGTACCTTTACCGCAATAATATAAACAACCTAAATAATACTGTGCGGTAGCATCTCCCTGAGCTGCTGCCGCTGAATAATATTCAAATGCCTTTTCATAATCCTGTTCTACACCTAAGCCGTATTTATACAGATAACCCAATCTGACTTGTGCTTTAGCCTCTCCCTGTTCAGCACCCAACAGATATTCTTTATATCCCTCTTGAAGATTTTTTAAAGCGACTGCATGAAGTTCATATGATTTTTCACGATCCGGTTCTACACCCTGACCATCATAATACATAACACTTAATTCGACTTGTGCATCAATATTTCCCTGCTCAGCAGCCTGCTGATAATATTTGAATGCTTGTTCATAATCTTGTGCGATTCCTATACTATGCTTATACATATCACCCAGAGCAAATTGCGCATCAATATTTCCCTGATCGGCAGCCTGCTTATAGTATTTGAATGCTTCTGGATAATCTTGTGCGACTCCTATACCATGTTTATACATACCACCCAGAGCAAATTGGGCATCCGCATCTCCTTTTTGAGCTGCTTCCAGAGTACTTAAAAACTTATCTGATTTTTTTGTTTCCATCTTTTCTTTACTCATTTTGCAAAACCGATTTATATTATTCTCACAATATTTTTATTTTAAATTACAAAGAGATTAAATCATACAATCTAATAATTCAAATTATAAAAATAGTTATCCATTTTTCGGTTGTTATTGTCAGCATTAATTTTTAATATCTTTTTATTTACTGCTACATCAATAGAAACTACATTGGAGCAAATTTAACTATGCTCATTCCAGAACCTAATTACATAATCTTTTAGCTTAAAAACGCCTAATGAAATTATGCATAAAAAGTAATTTAACTACATCATTGCAGGCAGATGAATTGGTTTACAGTGTTCACAAAATACAGGAAAGTATATTTTAAATGCCAGTTACAGAGATAAATGAAATCAAAAAATACTATCAGGCCTTACTCACAAAAGATCAAAGTTATATTGGTATTTTTTATGCAGGTGTGAAAACCACCTCAATATTTTGTATCGCAACATGCAGAGCAAAAAAGCCTAAATTAGAAAACACAGAATTTTTTTATACAGTCAAAGAAGCTCTGAATGCAGGTTACCGCCCATGTAAAATTTGCCGACCGACTGAAAATGCCAATGAGGCGCCCGAACAGATTATTAATGCCATAAAAATGATTACTCAGAATCCGAAGATAAAAATTTCTGATTCCGTATTAAGAGAACATGAAATCAGTCCGGAAATTGTTCGCCGCTGGTTTAAAAAAAATTATGGAATTACTTTTCAGGCATATCAGAGAATGTACCGGATTAATCAGGCATATCAGGAATTGAAAACCGGTAAAAAAATAATAGATGTCGCTTTCGATAATGGTTATGGATCATTAAGCGGCTTTGGCTATATCTATAAAAAAATCGCTAAAAACTCACCATCCAGCCATTTAAACAACAATATCATACTTATTAACCGGCTGACCACGCCTATAGGTCCGATGTTTGTCTGCGCCACGCAACAGGGAGTCTGTTTGCTGGAATTTGTCGACCGGCGGATGTTAGAAACAGAGTTTAAACAATTACAGCAATTACTGAATGCCACAATTATTTTTGGTGAAAATGAACATATCATTCAGACCAGAATTCAAATTAAGGAATATTTTGAAGGAAAACGAAAATATTTTTCTATTCCACTACATACTCCCGGCACTGATTTTCAACAGGCAGTCTGGAATTGTCTCAAACAGATCCCCTACGGAGAACTCACTACCTACAAACAACAGGCAGAAAAACTGCATAATCCTCAGGCAGTCCGGGCTGTAGCCAATGCCAATGGTTTCAATCGTATTGCTATTATTATCCCCTGTCACAGAGTAATCGGCTCCAATGGTAAATTAACCGGCTACGGCGGAGGGCTGGAACGTAAAAAATGGCTGATTGACCATGAAAAAAGTAATCTTAAATCATAAAATTGTTTACACATCAGGCTAATAAAACCAGTAATGTGATTTGAGCGTCAGCATAATGATGATTTACCGTTTATCTGCCTGTAACACAAAAAACAAGTAAACATCATTCTGAAAATATTTTTTAAATAAACACTTCAAAACCTGATGCATATTTTGTCGGTATAAATTCAATCAGTTCATATTCGGCAATCTGATGAATGTAAAACGGATCTTTAACCATAATAGACTGCGCCGATTCTTTACTGACCGCCCGGCACAGAATAACTCCGCCGATGCGCGGTACCTGCCGGCCGGAAGCAATAAAATCACCACTATCATAGTGTTCCTGCAAATAATTCAGATGAGCAGGCAAATATTTTTCTACTTCTTCTATCGACTTCAAATAATGCAGTTTAAAAATAAACATGGTATTTATCCCCGATTAATTAGACATATACAGACTTCTTGTCCCTTTTCATCTTAAGGTTATCTTCACGCTTAATCACTCAAATTTGCAAGCCCGAAAACATAAACAATAGTCAGCACATAAACTTCAATATTACAATCATACTATTTATACATGCGCAAACCAATTTAGCATGTCCTATCTTCTTTAAATAAAGTACTGCATGAATTCATATTCTCTTTTCGTAAGCTGTCCGCGCGGGCTGGAAACCATATTAAATCTGGAACTGGTTACTCTGGGCTGTGAGCAGATTCATAATCATGACGGCGGTATCGCACTTACAGGTGATTTAGCCAGCGTATACAAAATTAATCTGCACAGCCGTGTAGCCAGCCGGGTACTTATTCGTCTGACTACCGGCCACTTTCGCAACGAAAACGAAATTTATCAACTGGCCCGGAAAATCTGCTGGCCTGAATGGTTTGACGTAGATAAAAATTTCAAAATTCATATTGAAGGCAAACAGGCACAAATCAACAGCCTTAATTTTGCTGCCCTCAAAGTAAAAGATGCTATCTGCGATGTATTTCGCGATAAAACCGGCCGCCGCCCCAGTATAGAAAAATTTCGTCCGGATATCCGCATTCATGTCTTTATTGAGAAAAACGAAATATCTGTTTATCTGGACAGCAGTGGTGAAGCCTTATTCAAACGTGGCTACCGCAGTGACACCGGTGAAGCACCATTACGTGAAAATCTGGCAGCCGGTTTACTGTTACTGGCCGGCTATAACGGCAGCCAGCCCTTCATGGATCCTTTTTGCGGCAGTGGTACCCTTGCCATTGAAGCCGCACTGATTGCTACCGGCACAGCACCCGGGCTGGAACGTGCTTTCGGTTTTGAAAAGCTGAATAATTATAATGATAATTTATGGCAGCAACTGCGTCGCGCTGCTCAGGCAGCCATACACCAGCCATCTGCACCGATTTTCGGAGCAGATATTGATAGCAGGCTAATCAGACTGGCTCAGGACAACGCCCGCTATGCCGGTATGGAGCAATATATTCAATGGCAGGTAACAGATGCCCTGGATACCCGTCCGAACGGGAATAACGGCATCATGATAAGCAATCCGCCTTATGGTGTCCGCCTTTCTGAAATTCAGCTCTTACATGCTTTATATCCCCAATTAGGCAGCTGGCTGAAACAACATTTTGCCGGCTGGCTGATCGGTATGTTCAGCGCCGACCGTGATATGCCCAAACTGATGCGTCTGTCGCCAAAACGTAAAATCCCATTGTTTAACGGTAATCTGGATTGCCGCCTGTTCCTGCTGGATATGGTAGCCGGTTCTAATCGACAAAAAGAGCATAAAGCATGACAACTATAGAACAAAACGAAGCTCAGCGTCTGTCAAAGCGCATGGCGCAACTGGGTTTATGCTCACGCCGTGAAGCAGACAACTATATTGAAAAGGGCTGGGTAAAAGTTAATGGTAAAACTGCCGTACTTGGGCAAAAAGTTTTTAATAGTGATCGCATCGACCTCGACCGGCAGGCGCACCGTCAGCAAGCCGAACGCGTTACCATTCTACTGAATAAGCCAGTAGGCTTTGTCAGCGCGCAGCCGGAAAAAGGTTATCGTGCGGCCGTTGAGCTGATTACCGAAGCCAACCACTGGCAGGAAGACAAAAGCCGGATTCAGTTTCAGCCGGAGCATACACGCCATCTGGCGCCGGCCGGCCGTCTGGATATCGATTCAGTAGGCTTGCTGGTACTCACTCAGGACGGGCGTATTGCCAAGCAGCTGATCGGTGAAAATAGTGGTATCGAAAAAGAATATCTCGTACGCGTAACCGGTAAACTGAGTGAAAGCGGTCTGGCTCTGCTGAACCACGGATTAAGTCTTGACGGTGAAAAACTGCGGCCGGCTAAAGTCAGCTGGCAAAATCAGGATCAGCTGCGTTTTATACTTAAACAAGGTAAAAAACGCCAAATCAGGCGCATGTGTGAACTGGTAGGCTTACGTGTAACCGGTCTGAAACGGGTACGCATGGGTAAAATCAAACTGGGTGCCCTGCCACCGGGACAATGGCGTTATTTAAGCCCGCAGGAAAAATTCTGATACTCTGCAACCTGAACGGATATAAATTATATTTAATTGAAAATACTAATAATATCTTTTAACATCAATATTTTCCCAGATACAAGCTGAAGAAATAATATATGCAGCTCAATATGAAAAAAATTTATCTTACCCTGCTGAGTGCCAGCCTGCTATCCGCTTGTGCAACAGAAACATCACAAGTAATCAACACTCCCAAAGTAGCCACTTATCAGCAAGCATACAACGGCATAAAAACTCAGCTGGCTGTAGGGAAGTTTGACAGCCGTGGTAATCTGGGCGGCGGTATTTTCAGCAACAGCAATAATCAGCTTACCAGTCAGGCGAAAACCATTCTGATGACTGATTTACAGCAAACAGGTCGTTTTATTGTTCTGGATCGTACTAATCTGGATGAAATCCGTAATGAAGCCAATATCAACGGTATGCAACAAAAGCTCAAGGGCGCGCGCTACATTGTAACTGGTGATATTTCAGAATTCGGACGTAAAACTATAGGTGATGAACAGTTATTCGGCATTCTTGGTCAGGGAAAAACTCAGGTAGCCTATGCCAAAGTTACCCTTAACATCATTGATGTGCAAACAGCAGAAATCGTTTATTCAAGTCAGGGTGCCGGAGAATTCAAACTTTCCACACGCGAAATACTCGGTACCGGCGGCTATGCCAGCTATGACGGAACCCTTAACGGAAAAGTGCTTGATTTAGCCATTCGAGAAGCAGTAAACAATCTGGTTAATGGCATTGAATCAGGACAATGGAATCCTCAGCCTTAACATAAAACCTTTCTGCACACATCAAATCCGAAATGAAAAAAATAATAACAACCGCCATCGCGACCCTGATACTGGCTGTATGCGCTCATCAGAGTCAGTCTGCCACACTTTACTACTGGGGTGATTATCACAAACTGCAATATCAGGCACTGGACGGTAAAACCTCACTGGAAGAACAGATTGCCGGTATGGAAAAATATTTTATTGATGCCGCCAATCATCACAGTAAGCCGGCACCGGGAGCCCATGCACATCTGGGGATGCTCTATGCACAGGCCGGCAACCGCGCCGGTGCTAAAGCTCAGTTTGAAAAAGAAAAAGCCGCTTTTCCCGAATCAGCAACTTATATGAACTTCCTGTTAAAAAATATTGACAAAGATAAATCATAATGCGCTTTTTCAAATTACTGCTTTCTCTGGCGGTTACTACTTTACTTTTCGCCTGTTCCACCTCTCATTACCAGCCACAGCCGCATGATTACAGCAAATTCCGGCAAAGTGATCCGCATTCTATTCTGGTATTACTGCCCACCAGCTCCTCAGTTGATACAAAAGCACCATATGCTGTATTGGCTCAGACAGCACAACCATTAGCTGAATCAGGTTATTATGTTTTTCCTGTAGCTCTGGTTAATGAAACATTTAAAGACAATGGCCTGAATGATGGAGCTGAAATTCAGGCAATAGACATAAACAAAATCAGACAGATTTACAATCCTGATGCCATCCTGTACTTAAACGTAAAAGACTATGGCACAAAATACAAAGTAATCAGCAGCGTTACCACAGTTACCGTAGAAGCCAAACTGATAGATGCTAAAAACGGTTCAATTATCTGGAGTGGAGAAAAAAATATCACCATAGATTCCAGTAATAATAGCAACAATGATATTTTTTCACTGATGGTCAATGCCGTGATTACACAGATTTCAAATAAAGTCTCCGATAAAGCTTATATCGTTGCCGGTGCAGTAGATACCGGTTTACTGTCAGCTGAGGAAACTAATGGCATACTCTTCGGACCTTACAACCCCGGATATAAAAAACCGGTTATCCCCGTTGAATCTGTAAATTAACTTACCTCTCTCAATAAAAGCATCTTTACAGACTTACATGCCAATCAATCATTCTGCACTTAAACTGTAAGTACCCAAAAGCCGGAAAGCATCCGGCCAAATAACAAAATACACCTTTAAAAACGGATATATGAAACAAAATACCATCAAACAGGCAGATTTTTCCATTGCCATTACCACTGTTTTCACCTAAATTGTTATCAGACAAAACTGCGAAAAGTAAAGTAAACAGTTAAAATAACGAATTTACAGCCTTACCAATTTAACGCCAGCAGAGCGGAACGGAACACGTTTAATGAGCACACAAGCCAGTCAGCGTATACGCGAAATCCCCTATAACTACACCTCTTATTCCGACAGAGAAATAGTCATTCGCCTGCTCGGCAGCCATTCATGGGATTTATTGCAACAGCTACGCGAGCAAAGACGAACCGGCCGCTCAGCACGAATGCTGTTTGAAATACTCGGAGATATCTGGGCAGTTATCCGCAATCCTTACCTGATTGACGACCTGCTCGAACACCAGCATCGCCAGCAGGCGCTGGTTAAAGAAATGCGCCATCGCCTCAGCGAAATTCAGAAACGGCGTGACAACAACCAGATGGTCGAGCAACTGATAAAAAGCACAGAGCAGGCCATCAGCGATTTTGACAGCAGCTTTGGTAAAACCCGCAGCAAACGCGAACAGGTATTCAACCGCCTGCGTAAAATCACCCACAAAGACAACATTATGTTCGATGGGCTGGCGCGCGTTAGCCACGTTACCGATGCTACCGACTGGCGTGTTGAATACCCTTTTGTAGTTATCAACCCGGATCACGAAAAAGAAGTTGCACCGCTTGTACGCGCTTTAATTGAGCTGGAGCTCACCATCATTCCGCGCGGCGGCGGTACCGGCTATACCGGTGGTGCCATTCCGATGGACGCCATGAGCGCCGTGATTAATACCGAAAAACTCGACCAGTACAGCCCGGTTGCCTTACAGCCGCTGCCCGGGCTGGAAGGCACTCATCCGGTAATTACCTGCGGTGCCGGAGTGGTTACCCGCCGTGTAGAAGAAGCGGCCAGTGCTGCCGGCTGGGTTTTTGCCGTAGACCCGACATCTGCCGATGCCTGCTGTATCGGCGGCAACGTAGCCATGAATGCCGGTGGTAAAAAAGCCGTATTATGGGGTACCACTCTGGATAATCTGGCGTGGTGGAAAATGGTCAACCCGCAGGGGCAATGGCTGAAAATAGAACGTGTACGCCATAATTTCGGCAAAATCCACGACGAAACCACCGCCATATTTGACATACATACCCTTGATAACGACGGCTACAGCATCCTTAAAACCGAGCGTCTCGAAGTACCCGGGCAGCGTTTCCGCAAAGTAGGTCTGGGTAAAGACGTTACCGATAAATTCCTTGCCGGCGTACCGGGTGTGCAAAAAGAAGGCACGGATGGCATCATCACCTCTGCTGCTTTTGTTTTGCACCACATGCCTAAATACACCCGTACCATCTGTATGGAGTTTTTCGGCACCGTAGCCAATGCCACCCCGTCTATCGTCGAAGTGCGCAACTACATGCTTAACCATAAAACCGTCAAACTGGCGGGGCTGGAGCATCTCGACTGGCGCTACGTGCGCGCCGTAGGCTACGCCACCAAGGCAGCAGGCAAAGGCCGCCCGAAAATGGTATTACTGGCCGACATCGTTTCAGATGATGAAAATGAAGTACAGGCAGCAGCAGCTCATATCGTGCGGCTGGCCAACGCCCGCTGCGGCGAAGGCTTTATCGCCGTTACCCCTGAAGCACGCAAAACTTTCTGGCTCGACCGCTCACGTACGGCCGCCATCGCCCGCCATACCAACGCGTTTAAAATCAATGAAGACGTTGTTATCCCTCTTGAACAGCTTGGCAGCTATTCCGACGGTATCGAACGCATCAACATTGAGCTGTCGATTCAGAACAAACTTGCCCTGTGCGCGGCCATCATCGAATATCTGCAAACCAAACTGCCGGTAGATAAACTCGATACCGACCTTTCCAGCGCCGAGCTGCTCGGCTCTCGCAAACAGCATGCCCTTGATTACATCACCGGTATTCAGACCCGCTGGACATGGCTGCTCAACCATCTCGACACACCACTGGCCGACTATCTGCAGCAGTTTCCGCAAAAACTCGAAGACAACGAACCGGCTGGCGACCAGAGCTGCTTTATCGCCATGCGTGATTTTCATATGCGCGTATCCATCAAACGCGACATCATGCAGCCACTGGCCGAAATATTCAGCGGCAAAACCGATACCCTGATACTGGAAAAGCTCGACGAAATTCATCGCCATATCATCCGCGGCCGTGTCTTCGTTGCCCTGCATATGCATGCCGGTGACGGCAATGTCCATACCAACATACCGGTTAATTCCGACGACTACGACATGCTGCAAACTGCCCATCATGCCGTAGACCGCATCATGGCACTGGCACGCAGCCTTAACGGCGTTATTTCCGGTGAGCACGGCATCGGCATTACCAAAATCGACTACCTGACACAGGCAGAAATGCAGCCCTACTGGGATTACAAACAGCAGGTAGACCCGCACGGCCATTTTAACCGCGGCAAACTGATGCCCGGTGCCAACCTCGACAAAGCCTATACTCCTTCATTTGAGCTGCTGGGCGTAGAGTCGCTGATTATGGAACAGTCCGAGCTGGGTAAAATTGCCCACTCCATCAAAGACTGTCTGCGCTGCGGCAAATGTAAACCCGTGTGCAGTACCCATGTACCGCGCGCTAACCTACTGTACTCACCGCGCAATAAAATTCTGGGTGTCGGTCTGCTTACCGAAGCCTTCCTGTACGAAGAGCAAACCCGCCGCGGCGTTTCCCTGAAACATTTTGATGAACTGAACAGCGTGGCCGATCACTGTACCGTGTGCCACCGCTGCATAAAACCCTGTCCGGTAAAAATCGACTTTGGCGACGTCACCGTAGCCATGCGCAACTACCTGCGCAAAGCCGGTAAAAAGAAATTCAATCCTACCGTCTACATGGGCATGGCCTTTCTTAACGCCACCGACCCCAGAACCATCAAAGCCCTGCGTACAGGCGTCGTTAAGGCCGGCTTCAGACTGCAAAACTGGGGCTATGAAATGGGTAAGCACTTTAGCCTTGGCTGGCTGAAGCGCCAGAAAACCGCACCGCGTGCCACCACCGCCAAGCCGGAAATCCGCGAACAGGTAATACATTTTATCAACCGCCCTTTACCGCGCCACGTACCGATTAAAACAGCCCGTGCCCTGCTGAATATCGAAGACAGCACCACCGTACCGATTATCCGCAATCCGCAGATCAGCGATGAAGCCGAAGCTGTTTTCTACTTTCCCGGCTGCGGCTCCGAGCGACTGTTCAGCCAGATAGGTCTCGCTACTCAGGCCATGCTCTGGCATGTGGGCGTCCAAACCGTCTTACCGCCGGGCTATCTGTGCTGCGGCTACCCGCAAACTGCCGACGGTAATAAAGACAAAGGCGATAAAATCACCATGGACAACCGCGTACTGTTCCATCGTGTAGCCAATACCCTGAACTATCTGGATATCAAAACCGTGGTCGTAAGCTGCGGAACCTGTTACGACCAGCTCAAAGATTATCACTTCGATAAAATTTTCCCCGGCTGCCGCATACTCGATATTCATGAATACCTGCTGGAAAAAGGCCTGAAACTGAACGGCGTAAAAGGCCGGCAATACCTGTATCACGACCCCTGCCATACCCCGATTAAAACCACACAGCCGATAAAAGTTGTGAATGAGCTGATGGGGCAGAACGTACCTCTGTCAGACCGCTGCTGCGGTGAATCCGGCATGTTTGCCGTCAGCCGGCCGGATATCGCCACACAGGTACGCTTCCGCAAACAGGAAGAAATCGAAAAAGGCAAAGCCAAGCTGCCTAAGGGCGAACCGGTAAAAATCCTTACCAGCTGCCCCGCCTGCCTGCAAGGCTTGAGTCGCTATACTGATGATGCAAATATCAAGGCCGATTATGTAGTGATTGAAATGGCCAAACATATACTGGGCGAAAACTGGCAGGATGAATTTGTGCAGAAAGCCAGTAACGGAGGGATTGAGCGGGTGTTACTGTAAATAGGATTAAAAAAAGGTTGCTACTTTACTAAATAGCAACCTTTTTTATTAAGTCTGATTTCTATAGCTGAAAATAAAGCACTAAAATTTAAATATTTTATTCATTGGCACTTTAATTAATATGGTTTAGCAGATTAATTTATTCGTAATTTATAAAATTCATCAGTTTCGGCAAAACGTACCTCTGGCAATGCATCATTTTTAGCTTCTTCCAGAATATTTTGTAACTCTGTAATCGGTTGCTGGCTTCGATTCAGAATATCCATAGCAGGGTCACATATTTCCAGTAACATGGTTTGAATATTTTTACGAATATCATAATAAAAAATTATTCCATATCTCCACACTAATTCATAAAGTAACTTGTTTCTAACATATACTTCAATTTATATTAACTCAGAATTGGTTATACTCTCTTAAAGGAATAATTAATGACAAATACCAATCAACAAAGTATCTTTGTCAATGAACATATTCATTTAGTGCCATCAGATCGACAATACTCAACTAAGTTATACAATATTATTGATGTTAATCGTGATAGTTTTAGTCAATTTATGGCTTGGCCTAAGTTTGTTAATAATGAAGCAGACACATCAAATTTTTTAGATAATTGTTCAGTCGAGCATCAAAAAGATATTACCAAAACTTATGTAATTTTACTAAATAATAACCCTGTCGGCTTACTGTCTTTCAATCGAATAGATAAAAACAATAAGACAGCCTATATTGGTTATTGGCTCAATAGCCAAGCAGAAGGTAAAGGTGTTATGACACAAGCAATTCAAGCACTTACTCATTACTATGCATCACAAAAAATAATTAAACGATTTGTTATTAAATGCTCAGTGGATAATCCTAAAAGTAATGCGGTTGCTAAACGATGCGGTTTTAGTTATGAAGGAACTCTAAAACAGGCTGAATACTTAAATGGAATTTATCATGATCAAAATATTTATGGTCTAATTTCAACATATATTTAAAATTTTCACCAAGCTGTAACAAAATGATTACTCATTGTCTATAAATATCAGGGATTAAAAACCAGAATCTATATATTTGTACTATTAAACTTAATCTTAAAAAATTAGGACAAATAATCCATTCTGGATATGATTCTCTATCCTTTCTTAAAGCGGAAAGAGCTTCATCTAATTTTATTTCTCCTTGGTTACGTGAATAAAGCTTAATAATTTCATCGAATTGTTTAGGAAACCAATCCCAGACTTTCTTTACCTCTAAGTTTGACAGTTGTGTTAAAAACAATTCAATTGCCGTTTTATGTTTTAAATCTCTATCATCGATATCGGCAACAAGCTCAGATAAATCAATAGGAGCTACATTTAAACTTTCCAGATACTTCCGTTTAGCAAAAGATAAATTCAATGCTCCTACCAGATAAATACGTCGTGCATTGCTTTGAAGATTATCCCTTACCCAGCCTATCCATTGGAGAAAATTCGGATCATCTCCAGAAAAGCCTATCAGACATAATTCGTTTTCTAAAAACACCTGCCGGACAAAATTAACAAAAATGCCGTATTTCTGCGGATAATGACGGTAATCTTCCTGGGTAAAAATCAAATCGCTACTGAGATTAATTGTGCCATGTAATTTTACAATCCGGGGAGAATGACAACAGGCTAAATCCTCCTGTTTATTGACAATATCATAGATAGGTTCATGTATATCTCTAGCCGCACGCTCCAGCAATGTATCCCAGTTTGTGGTTAATACTTCAGTCCAGGGTAAGGTTAATAACTGCTGATAAAGCTCTGCCGGCTGCCATATCTCATCATCAATTTCATTTTTCAATAAATCATATAGCGTCTGCTTACCAAAGTAATCCTGATATATCTGTGCCAGACGTAAAGCATCTGTATGCTCCTCCTCTCCAAGTTCTTGAACAATTTTTTCAGCCAAATTTGCCCAAACTGGCATTTTCTTATTGATATCCTGTGTTGTAGCTGCACTGCGGCTAAAGCCCGCCCCAACCATAATGGCTACCCCATGACCATAATCTTCACTCTGCCACAATGCCTGTGCCAGCTTTTGAATTAAGGGATAATCAGTTATTTCTGTTATTTTGGTTATTTCTGTTTTAGTCATAGTCTGCTTCCCCCTGAGAAATCAATTAATACATTGAGAAACCATGTTGGACATTTTCTGTTAAGTGAATTTACTGCTAGTTCAGCAAAATAGCTGCTGTAAATTTCAAAACTGACTTAATCAAACAAACACGGCTTATCTATAGTGTAATCAGCATCAATAAAGTGTAATTTTACTCTAAAAAACACTGTTATAGCTGTCAATATCCCTATTCCGGCTGCTTGAATTTAACATGGGTTAGCAGAAGCTAAGAAATAATTTCGAGCTTGCATAAACAAGCTTAGTTTTAAAAAAATTAAGCATCGCAATCAAACTGGTTATTAGTAAAAATCCTCGGTGTTATACTAAAACCCTGATTAATATCCGCTTAAAAATCATCATTATAGTTAAATACTGCCTTATGCAATAATTTAAGCAACTGATGCTCTGGCAGTGTTAATCCTCTGCTGGTTTCCAGCTTAACTATAATTTGATTTAATGTCTGAATTAATCGACCCATTTCTGGAATTAACGATGGCATGGGGCTGGTCATATGCCCTGGATACGTTGGGTTTGCTCAATGAGACCAAATAGGAATGATAGTATTTTTTACATTATCAATATAGGATTCGATACTTGCGGGCGTTTCAGGAATGATTAAAGTCGAAAAGATATTATCTGACTCTTCTTTTTTGTTATAAGAGTTAGCCACATCTTTTTGCTCAGTAAATTTCCTAATACGCTAAATAATTTATTGCTGCAAATAAGTAACGGACGGTTCAAATAATTTTTTTGATAGAAAAATTTTGTTGATTGAATGTCATCGTGTTACTTAATGTTTTAATAGCTATAGCGTTAATGCTAATCGGACTGATTTTGGACGACTCTGGTTGCCAAAAATGCGGCAAAAAAAGCAATCGCAACAGAACCAGTGATTATGACAAAATATCCCCACTTTTGAGCAAAATAAAAACTTAAGGATGTAACGATTAAATCAAACCCCCCCAAAATTGCCATCTGAGCATTGGCGGCTGTAGTCGGTGCTACACTACTGGCAGCATTATCCAAAATAATGGTATATAGGCAGGTACGAACAAACTGCAAACTAACAAAGTACGGGAAAAATGAAAAATAAACTAACAAGGCATTATTATGACCAAGCGAGATAGGGATAAATGACAATAAACAGCAAGCATGGAATATAATAGAAAACGACAAGCTTTGTTTCCGGGTCAATTTTCTAAGCTGACGAATACCAACGTAAATAGTTATCACCAAAATCATCGTACCGAATAATTTTAGCAAAAGGGCAGTATTAGCTAACGACCAGCCGCTATCAAGCAGCGCTAGAGGCATCAGATTATAAGAGGGAGAACTGCCAAAAGAGATAATAACCAGCAAAGCACACCAGCTTTTCTTTCCCTCCCAGACTGAAACAATATTCTTCCAATAATTTTTGTCAGTAGTCTCAGAAATACGACTGTTTTTACTGAACTTATACTCATTAAAAAACCATATTTGCCTCCATGGAAATAAAAATGCCAAAAACCCAGAGAGAAAAATTATACAGACACTCCAGCTTGTGTAAGAATATAGCACCAACACAATGGCCCCACCGATAATATTGCCGTACATAAAACCGCTAACATCTAGACTAGCAATAAGACCTCTCTCATGCTCTTCAGAAATGTTGCTGGTTAAGTTTGCCAACGCCAAATCTTGCGTGAGGATAATAAATGAAAAAAATAAAATGGCCAACAAAACTAATAAATAATTATTAACCGGATCAATAAAAGCAATCGCAAATAAACCCAATATCATCAAAAATTGCGCAATCAACAGCCAGTTCCGATAATGGCCTGAAGATGTTTTTAAATATTTATCAATAAACGGCGCCCATAACACTTTAAAGCTAAGTGGCAAAGACATGAGTGGAATAAGGCTTAATTTATCCAGCGCAATACCTTTATTGCGTAAAATTAAAAACAAACCACCAGCCAAAAATCCAGAGCCAATATACCTCGTGTAATATAAAGTGCTTTTAATTTTCTGTATAGATACTTTACGATTGCTAACAATAATTAAAAAGCTCTACGATCACTTATTTTCAAAGGATTAAGCCATATTTGCTTGCTACGTCATGACATGGTTGATCATATAAAATACCCATTAAGTCGAAAGTATTTATTAGTTTTCATCCAGCCTGAGCATAAATACATGTGCGGTTCAAAATAAAACGTAGATTAAAGTGTGCAAAATCTGAGTAGTTATCAATGTTAATGTAAAAATATACCAAAGTGCTAGAGCGAAAATAAACCACTTTTAATGGCATATAAATATATTATCTATCTTTAATTTATGAAGTATTTTTAAACCGATAAGAATCATTGCCTGTTTCAGCCATATCACAATGATGAACCAGTCGATCCAGAAGCGCATTAGTAAATGTTACATTTTCATTGTCGTAAGAATTTCGTATATCCTTATCAAATTTATATTATTTAGACTAAATATCATTTACATGAGCTAAACAAACCTCTGCTTTTTAAATAAAAATATTTTGTATAATTTTTTTTGTTAATGATCTCTCAAAGGACTTAATCAGGCAAAAACAGTGTTGAGTTGCTAAAATTTTGTGAATAATAAATACATTGTATTTTACCACCAATATATCATTAAAATACTAAAGCAGCCCTAAGGCTGCCTTCATACTTGAAGCAAAAATTAAGATGTCATTAATTGAACTATAAATTCAAGTATAGCTAAAAATAATCAGTTATCACTATTAGTTTATTTTTTTGTTGTTCATCATTCAATATGCTATTATATAGCTATAAAAATCAAACTTTAACAGGGCGTCTATATGCGACATTTTCGTATATTTCTTATTCTTTTACTTTCTACACTTTGTTTGCCAGCATTTGCTGTACCAACGACCCTAGATAAAATTAAAGAAATTGAGAGTCAACTTAATGCACGTGTCGGCTATGCGCAACTTGATTTCAGTAATGGTTTACTCATTGAAGGTTATCGATCCCAAGAACGGTTTCCGATGATGAGTACTTTTAAAGTTTTACTCTGTAGTGCAGTGTTGTCACGTGTTGACTCAGGATTAGAGCAACTTGATCGCCGCATACGCTATCGCCAGAGTGACCTGATTGAATACTCACCGATTACTAAAGAACATCTCTCTGAGGGTATGACCGTAGCTGAGTTATGCAATGCTACCATAACAATGAGTGATAATACCGCTGCTAACTTACTATTGTCTTCAATTGGTGGGCCAAAAGAATTAACCAAGTTTTTGCGCAAAGTAAATGACCAGACTACCCGCCTCGATCGCTGGGAACCAATGTTGAATGAATCCTTACCTGAAGACGAACGTGATACGACCACTCCTGAAGCGATGTCAAAAACATTATTTACATTATTAACAGGAAAGGCGCTTACGGCAAGCTCTCAACAGCAATTAATCAATTGGATGGAAGCAGATAAAGTAGGCGATCCTCTTTTACGCTCTGTACTTCCTAAGGGTTGGTTTATTGCTGATAAAACGGGAGCAGGTGAACAGGGCTCTCGTGGTATTGTCGCAGTATTGGGACCTGATGGAAAACCTTCTCGTATCGTCATTATCTACTTAACTGGAAGCAGTGCAACTATGGATGAGCGAAATAAACAGATAGCAGAGATAGGCGCTTCACTGATACAGTACTGGTAACAAAAATCTAACACTCTTCCCAACTGCAACAAAATCAGCTTTTGGCACAGACTGTTTGAAAACTCAGTTATCTACTGATGCAAGCTTTATCAATATTTTTCTACTTGCGTTGCATACCAATGGTTATACGTATATTTTATAAATAAACACTAAAAAAAGTAAAAAATAATTTCTGAATCTGTTTGGGGATGTTTTTGATCTCTTTATGGGACATTTTATTACAAACCTCAACGTGACAAAGATTAATTATGTCCAGCGATTGCTATTTTTAATCCTGTAGAGAGCGGGATTAAGCATATCAATACCAGGATTGCTGAAAAAGTAAATGGGTAACCATCGCTATTTGGTAAGGGTTGATTAACCGTGAAGCAAGACATACGGTTTGTACAAACTGGTCCTAATACAGCCCCAAAATTGGTAATAGACGAGAGATGAACCCAACAGAAATAATATAGTACCTAATAATTTATTAAGAAATGTAATTATTTTCTTTGTACCAAGTGACAACATCTGTAAACGTTTCATCTAAAGGTCTAAATTGACAGCCTAATTCCTTAGCGCTCTTTTCATGACTAAAATGTGTGCGCTTGTATTCATTTCCGATCAAATTCACGGACGAATAACTTAATAAAATAGGTTTACGTGTAAATACGTGATAAATTTCCTGCCCCATTGCAATAGCCTTTAATAACCATAAAGGGATAAGCTTAGTTGGCATTTTTACACCCGTGCTTTTTTCAAGTAATTTAAAAATATCCTTCATTTCCATATAACACCCTGCTGCAAGATACTTTTCACCACTTCTACCTTTTTCTAAAGAAGCAATATGATGTTCTGCAACATCCCTAGCATCAACGACTGAAAAACTTGCAGGTAATACACCTGGCATTTTTCCAGCAACATAATCTAATACTAATTGCCCAGATGAAGTTGGTCCCATATCAAAAGGACCGTACATCCAACCAGGTAATACAATGGTTATAAACATATCAGGATGATTACTTAAAAACTCTTTAACTTTTTCTTCTGCTAAAATTTTACTTTTATAATAATTATCACTACCCTCTACAGGGCGTTGCATGGTTTCATCAATTAACTCCTCTTCTTTACCACACAAAGTTGCAATAGATGAGGTATAAACTGCCTTACGGATTCCTGCTGCATAGGCTGCTTCTAATATTTGTTCTGTACCCTTTACGTTCGTATTAAAAAGTTCATCCCAATGCTTGCCACCTTTATAATTATCTCTAAAAAAAGCCGCACAATGAAATAAAGCATCACATCCTTTTAAATGCGCAGTAAAGCCTTTTATGTTTAACATATCTCCCTCAATTATCTCAACTAAAGGACTATGAAATTGCTTTTTAGCTTTTTCTACCGACCTTGCCAATACTTTTACTTTAATATTGCGATCAATCAAAATTCTTACAATACTACTGCCTAATAATCCTGTTGCACCTGTTACAAACACTACGTTCATTTCTAAAATCCTTATTAAATAGCCCTAGTTCGGCACAAGTAAAATACCAGACAGAATTCAAATACCAATTGGTATCTCAAAAAATATATGTTATTCTAATCTTTTAGAAATGGCAATATTTATTAATCAAATAATTTATCGTTTTTAAAACAGTTTTAAAGTGTATAAATATTTGGAATACATGAAGTAGCGAAGTATATAAAGTATGCAAAGAAAAACGAGAGCACAGCAACAGCAAGAAACTAAAGAAATGTTATTTGCAGCTGCAATAGAACAAATTATTAAATTTGGTTTTGATAAAACAAGCATTAACTCGATAAGTGAAGGCGCAGGTTTTTCAAAAGGTGCTTTCTTCTCAAATTTTAAAAATAAATACGATTTATTACTACAACTCACAGAAAAACTTAAATCAGAAGAAAGGTTAAGCTTAAAATCAGCGCTTGCTATTGATAATGAAAATAATACCATCTCGATAAATGGATTAAACAGCTATGTTGATCAAATAAAAAATAACACCATTTGTGTTATTTTAGACATAGAAATGCAGCTTATTGCCAGCAGAGATCAAAACTTCAAACAGTACTACAACCAACTGCAACGGGAAAACAATAAATCGCTAGGTGAAATCATATGCGCTGTTTTCAAATCAGAAGGAGTACAACCCTCTTTACCTAATGAATCTTTAGCTCAAATATTTATAGCCCTCACCGAAGGACTGATCTTACAAAATGCCAGCAATCCTGGTGAGCAAATTAAGCATGTACTTTACTCACTAATCGAAAAAGAAAAATATGCTATTAAAACTCTCTAATATAGACACTAAAAGAGCATCGATATTCCGTTGATATTTCCTTAAAGCATGTCATATTTAAATCTTCACTACCATAGTGCCTTCAGTTACTCTGCGAATGGATAAGGTAAACTCATCATCAATTCAATATGCGCATGGAATTTTAACCGTAGATAGTTTTTTGATCGTTGTGAGCTCTTACCTAGACGTTAATAAAAGAAGGAATACTCGGATAGATAAGAAATAAACCAATCTGGTCTGAAAAACCATTATCAACAAACAAATAAACGATAAAGACAATATCCTCTTTTGCATATCAAACTTACAATAAGGAATTTTCTAAAAATTTACTACCCAATTTCAAAGTCAATAAGTAAACGACTAAGAATATTGCAAAACATTAAGTTGTATAACTTCATAATTTGCAGAAGGTAGCAGATGAGGTTAATTTTGCTGGAGATGCCAAAATTCATTATAAATCCCATCTTGTTGCAATAACTGCTGATGAGTACCACTTTCTACAATTGAGCCTTTATCAATAACTACAATTTGCTTAGCTCCGATGATAGTTGAAAGCCGATGGGCAATAACTAATACTGTTTTCCCTTGTACGAGCTTATTAATCACCTTTTGTACTGCCAGTTCATTCTGAGTATCGAGTGCGGCAGTTGGCTCATCGAGGATAAGAATAGGCGCGTTTTTCAAAATGGCTCTGGCAATAGAGATACGCTGCCTTTCCCCACCAGAGAGACTTTTGCCAATATCATTCAGTTGTGTTTGATAACCGTCGCGGAAATTCTGGATAAATTCGTGGCAATTCGCCTGTTTACAAACTTCGATGACTTCCTCGTCGCTAGCGGATAATTTTGCCATTCTGATGTTATTAATAATGGTATCCTGAAACAAATAAACATCCTGAAATACGACAGAGACTAGACTCATTAACTGCCTCTGAGACATATCTCGTATATCAATACCACCGATTTTAATACTGCCTGATATTACATCAGCAAACCGGAGAATAAGCTTGGTTATTGTAGTTTTACCGCAGCCACTGGCACCGACCAGAGCGGTTAATGCTTTTTCCGGAATATGAAGGGATATATTCTTAAGTACATACTTGTCCTGACCCCGGTACGAAAAGTTAACTCGTTCAAATTCAATATTATAGTGCTCAGGCATAATCTCTGCCTTTTTTTCAGGTAATGACGGTGCATTCAACAGTTCCTGCAATTTTTCATACCCTATAACCAATGATTCAAGCATCGATGACATTTGTACAAAAAAGTTTAATACATCTGTGGAACGGGCAACGATTAATAACACGCAGGCTAGCAAGAGGTAGGAAATGGTTGCAGCATTCACCAAATACGCACCTAACGAGATGATAAGGATTAAACCAGCTTGAATCACGATGGTTATAATTAAATTAGGTTTTTCCCCTTTTTTCGTGCCAATGCTCAGTATATTTGCTACATCTGTTGTCACCTTAACAAACTCTGTCATCTTTTCTTCGGTTTGGCCTGTCGATTTTAATACATCAAGTCCTTGTACAAACTCGACAGCTTCACCTTTTAATTTTGCATTGGCCTCTGCCAGAATGCTAAAACCTCTGCGATAGGCCTTCCTGCGCCACAGATAGAGTGGAATTGCCATTGGAAAAACCAAAAGCATCATCAAAGAAAGTTGCCAACTGAAAAATAACAAGGCAATTGCAGCTGACAGTGGTATAACCACGCCGGTAATGATGATATTGAGTAGCATAAATGTAAATACTGCCGCTTCATTTACGCTTTGCATCATAAGGTGATTTATTTCGCCAGATCTAAACTGACTTAAATAATCTAAGGAAATATTACGTAACTTATTGCCTAATTTTTCCCTTAGCTCGGTAACGGCTAAGGTCGAATAACCATCCGCATCATAGCGTTCACAAAGCACCTTAAAAATAAAACTACCCGCCAGTAGAACAACGACAATAATTAAATGAGTGAGTGTTGCAGTAATATTTTTGGCTTCTAGCGCAGCAAATAAGGGATATAGTAAAACCAACGAAACGCCAAACAGACAAGAGGAAATCACAGTATAAATCAGACTGCGGATCAATATTTTCTTTTGCTTACCTGCCGCATTGATTAAGCCAGTATACGTTGTCAGCAATGATTTTGTTGTGCGTGTGTGTGTATTAATATACTCTTTCATCACATTTCTCCATCAGCCAAATTATTGACTGGAATCGACCAACTTTTTGCTTTGTTATACTCTTGCCACAACAATTTATAGTCACTAGAATTTTCGATTAAATCATTATGTGTCCCATGAGTTTTAATCATCCCTTTATCCAATAATATTATTTGGTCGGCATTGACAATCGTCGATAAGCGGTGAGTTACCATAATGACAGTTTTATTTCTATCAATTAAACGGTTAAAGGCTTTTAACAACAAAGATTCATTTCGGGCATCAGAAAAAGCCGTCGGTTCATCTAAAATAATGATTGGTCGATTTTGCAGAAAAACCCGGGCAATGGTGATTCTCTGTTTCTGACCACCTGATAATAGCTGCCCTCTTTCTCCTGCCAGAGTGTTATACTGTTCAGGAAGTGTCAGAATGAAGTCATGAATTTCAGCTTTTTTGGCGGCTTCAATAACGTCATCGTCAGAGATACCGTTTAACCCATAGCGTATGTTATCTGCGATCGAACACGAGAATAAAAAGTTATCCTGAAAGACAAATGAGATTCTCGACATAAGTTCAGCGTATTCAATATCTTTTATATTCACGCCACCTAAAGTTATCATTCCAGAGGTTGTATCAAGAAAGCGAGGAATGAGATTAGCCAGCGTTGTCTTGCCAGAACCAGATGTACCAATAAGAACAGTAAATGAATTTTCAGGAATTTTGATATTGATATTGGATAAAACAGTGCCAGCATTCTGGTAAGAAAACCCAACGTTTTTAAAAATAATCTCATTATTGTCAGGTAATAGCGGGTTGGAGGGAGCCTTTAAAATTGGCAGATTTTCAACTTCAAATATCCTTTCTATTGCTGCCTTTGACTTTTGTAATATCTGAAACAGGCTCATCACAGGATAAACACTTTCTGCAATACCGATCGCCAGCAATAAAAAACAGAACGTCGTGATAAAAGAGATTTGGTCATTTAGCTGGGCTATGCTCAATCCAACAACTAATATGATACTCATCGGCATAGCAGAGAAAAGGCTGCGGGCAATTTTTGTAGACAATCGCATAGATTGCAACCAATGAAAGACCACCTGACTATAATTTTCCAGCGCTTTTTGATATTGACCGAATGCCCCCTCCCCGGCATCAAATGTTCTTACTGCACTCATTCCCTGAATATATTCAATGATTTTACCGTTGATTTGAATAGTTGCATTGTTATAGCTTTCCTTTAAAAGCTTAGCTTTTTTCATGATAAAACTCAGCAGCAGAAAAGTAACTAAAGTGATTGCAAATACAATGCTTGCAAAGACCCAATTAAAGATAAATAAAACGAGTAAGGTAAAAATTGGGGTAACGAATGCCTCAGCTTTTAAAGGGGGAGCATCTGCCACAAAAGCATGTAATTCTTTAATATCATCAATTAATGTTTTAACAAGATTCCCGCTGCCCATGTTTCTAACCGTTTCAATCGGCAATTGATTGATTTTTTTGATAAGCCTGGTTCGTAATATTTCTTCTAGTTCAAATGCCGCATAGTGAGATTTATCGTGGGCATAAGTTCTCAGCGTATAAAAAAGAATGCTCAGCACAAGCAGAGAGAGAATGGGCAGTCCCGGGAAGACACTGGCATCCAACATTAATTGGTACAGGACCCAGATCAACATTAGCCAGATACTCAGTTTAAGCACCTGAGCAATTGATGCCAAAAATATAGAATAAGATACTTTATTCTTTACTGGCAGAAATATATCCGTATGATTCATAATAAAGTTTCTCCTTAGCCCATATCTATCATGCAATAAGAAAATCCGAATAGAAAAAAAGCTGTTTTTTTTCTGATTATTCGTTAAGTTATGATTCTTTTAAATCATATATCCGGCAATTGATTATCATCTGATAAATTATTTACAATCAGACAGATAAAAAAATACATTGCCAAAGTAGAGTACTACTACTTTAGTTGCAGATTTATTGGTAGGGTTAAGAAACTGATATTTTTATTTTTATTGTTATGCAAGCAGAGATTTATCTGCCTGCACAGAAAATTTATTATTCAGTCCAGCCTGCTTTTTCGCAGTCGCAAAGCATTAAGCAATACTGAAATCGAGCTCATCGCCATTGCCGCGCCGGCGATTACCGGGCTGAGCCAGCCAATTGCAGCCAGCGGGATACCGAGAATATTATAGAAAAAAGCAAAAAACAGGTTTTGTTTAACAACGCGTACAGTAGCGTGAGCCAGAGCCAGGGCATCGGCTACCTGAGTCACCGAATGGCGCATCAGCGTAGCTGAAGCAGTATTGGTGGCCACATCTGCCCCGCCATACATGGCAAAGCTGACATCCGCCGCGGCCAGTGCCGGCGCATCATTGATACCATCGCCGACCATCGCTACCACCTTGCCTTGCTGCATCAGCGCTCTCACCGCTTCGGCCTTGGCACGCGGATTCATTTCTGCCTGATAATAGCTGATACCCAGTTGTTTGGCAATGTATTCAACTACACTGTGCTGGTCACCACTCATAATATGAATATCAATATTTTGCTGCTGTAAGCGTTTAATTGCACTGGCAGTGTCTTCTTTTAAAGCATCAGCAATAGCAAATGCACCTGCTATTTCATTATTAATAGCGACAACCACAATACTAGCAATCTGCCAGATTTTCTGCTGCTGAAATGGCCCGGGTATGCTGAAACCGCACCATGCAGGATTGCCGACTTTTACCGCGCCATAACCGTCTACCTGCGCCTGTGTACCCTGCCCGATTTCGCTGTGGCTATTGCTGGCGGTCAGTACCGGCAGGTTTTGCTGTTCAGCAGCCTGAATCACCGCCTGTGCCAGCGGATGAGTGGTGAGCTGTTCAGCGGCAGCAGCCAGTTGCAGAATGGTTTGCGCATCATACTGACAATCGGGATTTCGCCACTGGGCAACAATCTGGGGTTTACCCTGAGTAAGAGTGCCAGTTTTATCCAGTACAACCGTATTGACCTGACTGGTACGCTCAAGTGAAGCCGCATCTTTAAACCATACTCCGTACCGCGCCGAGCGCCCCATACCCACCATCATCGCGGCCGGTGTGGCCAAACCCAGCGCACACGGACAGGCAATTACCAGTACGGCTACGCCGCGGGTCACTGCTTCGTTAAAATCACCACCAAACCACCAGTTTAGAATAAAAGTTAATACGGCTATGGCAACTACGGCAGGCACAAATACCATGGATACTTTATCAGCCAGCCGTGCAATCGGCGCTTTACTGCCCTGTGCCTGCGCCAGTGCCTGCATCATGTCACCCAGCAGAGTCTGGCTGCCGAGGGTCTGTGCCTGATAGGTGATACTGCCGTTGCTCAGTAATGCACCGGCAAGTACTTTATCACCAGCCTGTTTCAGTAATGGTTTAGATTCACCGGTGAGATAGCTTTCATCACACCATGCTTCACCACTATGCACGATGCCATCGGCAGCGATGCGGTTGCCGGCATTGGTTTGCAGGATGTCACCTTTCTGTATCTGGCTGAGCGGTACTTCCTGCCAGCCGTTGTCTGTTTGTCTGCGTACCATTTTCGGAGTTAGTTGCAGTAGCATGCTCATGCTGTTGAGGCTTTGCTTTTTAGTCCGCTGTTCCAGATATTTGCCCAGCGAAACAAAGGCAATTACCATCACGCTGGCTTCGAAATAGATATACTGATGCGCATCATGCTGATGATTAAACAGCATGATACTAGAATAGAGCCAGATAGCGACCGTGCCCAGAGACACGAGTACATCCATATTGGCTACGCCGCCTTGCAGGGATTTAATCGCACTATTGTAAAACGGCCACGCCAGACCAAGCTGGATAATCGAAGCGAGAACAAACTGCCACCATGGCGGCAGCATCCAGTGCTGTCCCAGCAGCATGCCCAGCATACCGATTACAAAAGGCAGAGCAATGATCCAGATAACTGCCAGACGCCACGGTATCGCTGTCGTTTTATGCTCCTCATTCTGCATTTCAGCCAGTGCTTCTATACTGGCGCTGGTTACGGCTGTGGCTTTAAATCCGGTTTTTGCCACTATCTGAACTATATCGTCTGTACTCAGCAGCTTACTGTCAAAACAGGTTTGTAATTCATCACTGGCAAAGTTTACATCGGCAGCAATAATACCCTGCTGCCGGCGCAATACTTTTTCTATGCGGTTGGCACAGGCCTGACAGTCCATGCCCTCAATGGCAAAGCGCGCTGTTTCGGCTGTTTTGCCGTTAGTGTGCTGAGTTTGTTCCATGGTTCTGTCCTTCTGTTTTCCAGCCGCATATCTCAAGATTAAACTACATCAAAACCGGCAGCTTCAACCGCGGCTTTGAGGGTATCTACGTTAGTAAGGCTGTCGTCAAAGCCGATATCGGCAATACCGGTTGCAAAATTAACTGCCACAGTTTCCACACCCGGGCTGCCCTGTAGTGCTGATGTCACACTTTTGGCACAACCTTCGCAGGTCATGCCGTCAATTTTAAACTGAACCATTTGCATTTCTGTCTCCTTATGGATTCGGGTTTAATAAAAAGTAGATAAAGTACAGCTTAAACCTTAACACTGTGATAGAGTCAAGCTTTACATATGCAAATTCAGATTTTAATCTTATGAATATCAGTGCCGCAGAAAAATTAACCGGTTTATCCAGTAAAACCATCCGTGATTATGAGGCTGCCGGACTGATTCAGCCTGTGCGCCAGAGTAATGGCTACCGCGATTACAGTGAAGCCGATATTGCCACACTGTGCTTTATCAGACATGCCCGCGAAGTGGATTTTTCGCTGGCGCAGATTGCCCAGCTGCTTGCATTACGCAACAATCCGCAGCGCACCAGTGCTGATGTCAAAGCACTGGCAGGCGAGCACATACAGCGTCTTAACCAGAAAATTAATGATTTATCCAGCATGAAAGAGACACTGGAAAACTGGTACAACCGCTGTGGCGGTGATGCTTCACCACACTGTGCGATTATCGACGGGCTGGATAAGCATGCTTATGCCGGTAATCACAGTTAAGCCGGCTCCGGTTTGTGTGATCCGTTCAGGACTGGCTGTTATTCATGGTAACTAAAACTGTCTTTTTACTTAAAACAGGCTAAAATAGTCGCTTTTCGGCACTTTTCCCGGGCTTTATTGTTGCTATGCGTCTTACCCATATCAAGCTTTCCGGCTTTAAATCCTTTGTAGATCCCACCACGATTGCTGTACCGGGCAGACTGGTAGCGGTAATCGGACCAAACGGCTGTGGCAAAAGCAATGTGATTGATGCTGTGCGCTGGGTGCTGGGAGAGGCTTCTGCCCGGCAGTTGCGCGGCGAAAGCATGCAGGACGTAATTTTTAACGGTGCCAATACCCGCCGGCCGGCACCGCGTGCCAGTGTCGAACTGGTATTTGACAATAGTGACGGTCAGCTTCAGGGAGCATGGGGACAATATGCCGAAGTGGCGATAAAGCGCCAGCTGACCCGTCAGGGCGATTCTACTTATTTCATTAATAATCAGGTTGTGCGCCGCCGTGATATTACCGATTTGTTTCTCGGAACTGGCGTCGGTGCCCGCGGTTACGCCGTTATTGAGCAGGGAATGATTTCCCGCATCATTGAAGCACGGCCGGAAGAGCTGCGTGCCCATATCGAAGAAGCCGCCGGCGTGTCTAAATACAAGGAACGCCGCCGTGAAACCGAAAATCGTCTTGCCGATACCCGTGAACATTTACAGCGACTGGCCGATTTACAAAGCGAGCTGGATCGTCAGGTAGAAAAACTCCGGCGACAGGCAAATACCGCACAGCGCTATCAGGAGCTGAAAACTCAGATAGCCGATAAACAGAATTTATTTGATTACAGCCAGTGGCAGCAGGCTCTGCATCAGGCAGACAGTGCCACAGCACTTTACCAGCAGTATGGTAATGCACAGGAATCACTGAAGCTGCAACTGGAAACACTGGAACAGCAATTACAGCAGCTGCGCGAACAGGAACAGCAACAGCAACAGCGAGTACGCGAAGCTGAGATGCAGCGTGCTGGCCTGCGCGAACAATGGGCACGGCTGGAAGAACAGATTCGCCACCGGCGTGACTGGCAGCAGCGTATTGCTCGTGAACAGACTCAGGCACAAACTGAGCTGCAACGCCTGCACAATGAAAATATTCAGCAACAGCAACAGCTGGAATCGGCCAGTTCAGAACTGGAAGAACAGCAATTACAGCGTGAAGAATGGGCTTTACAGGCCGCGGAACATGAAGCGCGCATGCCGGAACTGGAAGAACTGGCTCACCAGGGCGAGCGCACCCGTCAGAACCAGCAAAATGAGCTGGCACGTCTGGAACGTGAACTGGCCATCAGACAGCAGCAGCACCAGCATGCGACAGCGGCCATTGCTCAATTACAGCAGCGCCGACAGCGTCTGGAAGAAGAATTGACGCAACTGGCCTTACCGCAAAACGAAGAACTGGAAACCGCCCGTGAGACAGCGGCAGAGCTGGAACAGATTGTAACTACGCTGGAAGAGAACCTGCTGCAATATGAACAGCAGCGTGAAAGCGCACGGGAAGTACTGCTTCTGGCTCAGCAACAATACCGGCAGCTGGAAAAACAGCAGCTTACCCTTAACGCGCAGGTAGAAGCGTTAACAGCCATGCTTCCGCAACCTGAGCGCAGCAGTACTGAAAAAGAAACCGATAGTAATATTCCCTTATTATGGCAACATTTGCAGGTTGCCAAAAAATGGCAGCATGCGACAACCGTTGTCCTCGGACACAGACTACAGGCACAGTATACCGAACAGCTGCAACCTGGAGATACTCTGCCAGAACACACAACCGTCTGGGTTAATCAGACGGCTGAAACCAACCGGCAAAAATGGGCAACAAATGCCTTTTTACAGCATATAGAAGTTCAGGCTCCATTTTCCGAAGCCATTCAATACTGGCTCGGACAGGTATTTTGTGCAGAAACACTGGAAGAGGCTTTGCTCGGACAGGCTGATTTACAGACACAACAGCTTATTATTACTCCTGAAGGCCACTGCATAGATGCCATCAGTGTGACATTGTATGCTGAAGATAATGGTACCAGTCTGCTGCAACAGCAGCAGCAATTGCGCGAACAGCAACAGGCACTGCTTGCACTGGAGCAACCTTTACAGCAGGCTACAGAAACCATGCAGCTGGCACAGCGCAACCTTGAGAACACAGAAGAACGGCTGAATCAGTGTCAGCAACAGCTTAAACAGCAGCAACAGCGCTGGCAAACAGCCTCTGCTCAGGCTACTGAATTACTGGCACGCACTAGCCAGGGGCAACTGCGGCAGGAACATATTCAGCAGGAAAGCGCACAAATCATCAGTGAGCTGGCGCAACAGCAACATGTGCAGCAGCAAACGCTGGCTGATACTGAAAATCTTACACTCGCGGTAGAACAATTGCGTCCGCAATTACAAAATCATACTGCCAGCCAGCAAAACCAGCAGCAAACTTTGAAACAGAGCCAGCTGGCATTGCTGGAAGCGCGACGGCAGCAGGGTTTGGTAGAAATGGCTATAGTACGCCTGCAACAGCGGATTCAGACTGCCACACAGGAACAGCAGCGTATTGCACGCGAAACGGAACGCTGGCAGGAACGTCAGAGCGAGCTTGCACTCGGGATTGCCGAGCAGGAAATGGAAGACGAACAAACCCTGCAAACCGAAGAACTGAATACCCAAATCGATGCAGCTACTGAACAGTGTACAACTGCACAGCAAGTGCTTGAACAGCTCCAGCAACAATTACAGCACATACAGCAACAGCAGCACAATCTCAACAGCCAGCTTCCGCAGTTACAGGCCGATACTCAGACTGCCTTGTTGCAGCAACAGGAAGCCTTGCTGAATGCCAGACGTTTTCATCAAAGCCTTGAGCAGAATCAGGCTGATCTGGAGACATTAGCCGAACTGTTTAATCAGTCACAGCAGGCTGTACCGGAATTAAATCAGGAAATTGCGGTACTGGCACAGAAAATCAATGCATTGGGTGCGGTTAATCTGGCAGCATTACAGGAGCTGGAAGAAGCACATGAGCGCGCTGAGTATTATCAGACACAAACAGCAGATGTACAGGCGGCTATTGCCTTACTGGAAGAAGCCATCAGTACAATTGATGAAGAAACCAAAACCCGCTTTAAAACTACTTTTGATGCGGTAAACGAAAAAGTACAAAGCTACTTTCCTACCTTATTTGGTGGTGGTGAGGCCAGACTGGATATAGTCGGTGATGATTTACTCAGCGCCGGCGTATCCATTATGGCACGCCCGCCGGGCAAGAAAAACAGCACTATTCATCTGCTTTCCGGCGGAGAAAAAGCCTTAACTGCCATGAGTCTGGTCTTTGCCCTGTTCAGCCTTAACCCCGCTCCGTTCTGTCTGCTGGATGAAGTAGATGCCCCGCTGGATGATGCCAATACCAGCCGTTTTTGCAATCTGGTTCAGCAAATGTCGGCACAGACTCAGTTCGTGTATATTTCCCATAACCGGCTGACGATGGAAATGGCCGAGCAGCTGGTAGGGGTAACCATGCAGGAAAAAGGTGTTTCGCGTATTGTTGAAGTCAATATCCGTCAGGCACTGGATATGGCTGAAGCTTAACTGCGCAGTTAACAGAATGGCACTAACTGCACAATACAGCTTCTGCTTTTTCGATTCATGGCTGCTGAATCATTCCTGATAATCAGTCTTTTTTTAATTTATAATTCTCTGCAACAGACCATTACAAGCAATACCTATGCTACTGAATTTTTTATACCAAATCTTATGGCAGATAGCACCCCCCTTTTTACGCAGGTATTTACGCCGGCGTGCAGCGCTGGCACCGGCATATGCGCTTAACTGGTCTGAACGTTTTGGTAAACCTTATCCCGATCCGGTAAAACACGGCATCTGGGTTCATGTGGTTTCTGTTGGTGAAACACGCGCTTCATTACAATTTATCCGTGCGCTGCAAAAGCATTTTCCGGATAAACCATTGCTGATGACGCAAACCACACCTACCGGTCGTGCCACAGTACAGCATTTTTTTCCTGAAGCACAATGCCGCTATCTGCCTTATGATAAAAAATCCTGGGTTAAACAATTTATCCGGGATCACCAGCCTGTATTCGGCGTATTAATGGAAACAGAAATCTGGCCGAATCTGATTAATGTCTGCGCTGACAATCAGATTCCGCTGTTTATGGCTAATGCGCGCTTATCCGAAAAGTCTCTGCATGGTTATCTGAGAGTACGCTCACTGGTTGCACCGGCTCTGGCCACGTTAACCGGCTGTTACGCCCAGACTGAGGCGGATGCTCAGCGGCTTAAACAAATCGGTGCTGCCAATATTCAGGTCTGTGGTAATACCAAATATGATATTACTCCGCCGGCAGAAATGGCTGAACTGGCACAAACATTCAGACAGCGTATTGGCAACAGGCCGGTAGTTGTGTGCAGCAGTACCCGCTTTTACCACGGCACAGACGAAGCACAGTTACTGCTTGATGCATGGGCAAAACAAAAAACCGGCAATATCCTGCTGGTTATCGTTCCGCGTCATACTGAGCGCTTTGAGCCAACTTACGAATATGCCGAAAAACTGAATTTTATTACCCAAAAACGCAGTGATAACCAGAATATCGCCGAACAAACTCAGGTCTGGATAGGTGATAGTATCGGCGAACTGTTTGCCTACTATGAATGTGCCGATATTGCCTTTGTAGGCGGAAGTCTGGTCGACAGCGGCTGCCATAATATTATCGAACCAATTGTGTGCAAGCTCCCTACTCTGTTTGGTCCTTCTACCTATAATTTTGCCGACGCCGCGCCCAAAGCAATTGCCGCCGGCGCAGCCAGGCAAATTCAGTCTGCAGAAGACTGGGCAGCAACAACCCTGGCTTTGCTGGATGATTCACAGCAAAGAAAACAGATGTCTGCCAGTGCGCAAGCCTTTATCCGGCAGCATCAGGGAGCAAGTGAGCGCATGGCACAAACCATTTATGATTGTCTGAGTAGTCATACCAATGAACAATCAGCTGATTGAATTTTAAAAAATCAGAGATTTAAAATTAAACTGAGATCATAAAAAATCTTAGATAAATACTGATTTCTATTAATATTAATTAACAACTTTTATATTTGGCCGATAAACTGCATACTGAATTTTCTAAGCAAATAAAAAAGGCCGGACAATAGAAATTTGTCCGGCTTTTTTAATGCTAAGCTACATTAATGTACACGTACATGAATAAATGGCACAGAATCTTCCTTAAAACTGTCCTTATATTTATCCAGGATAATTGGCGGGCTATGATCACCAACAATCACTATGTCTGTGTCTTTAAAACCTCTGGCCTTAATTTCATTGGCAAGCACAGTAAAAAACTGATGCTGTAAGTTCAGATTCCGGCATGCCTCCTGCCGGCCGTCAAATATCGGCTGTTTACAATCATAAGTATAATTACCAAGTATATCCTTTTCAGAATACGGATGATGAGTGTCGAGTGTCAGCCAATAGATAAATGATTTGCCTTGCGCAGCTTTATTTGCGGCAGACACATCATGCACAATATTATAATCACAAGCGCCGGGAAATGAATGGCATTGTTTGATATTACTGAATTGCGGGAAAAAACGGGCGTTTTGCAGACCCATATGCGGATACCAGTCTTTACGGTCATACATTTTAGAATATGAACCATGAAAAGCCTGAACCAGATAACCTTCTTTTTGCAGGTGTACAGGAACACATTGTTTGAATTTATCAAACGGACCCAGAATAAAATTAGAACTTTTAGCTTTTAAATCACATAACTCACGCAGTTCTCCCATAATAGTACTGTGCAGTGCGGGATTTTCTCCCTGTGCAATTAACTGCACATTTGGGATATTTATTAACGGAGCATCAACAGACGGATTAACTGCTCCGTGTTCAGGTATAAACGTTCCCCACGATTCATTCAGAATGAACAGTATTTTTTTGGGCGGATTCTGCATATCAATCTGCTTTTGCAATACTCCGCCGTGTGGCCAATCATAAAATTCCGGTTTAACCGTACCTCGCCAGAAAAATTCATGATTAAATTTCAGATTTTGAATCGTTTCATAATAACTTCCCCACCAGCCGGATGTCTGATAACGATTGGATAGATTGACCCCGCGGTAATCAAAGAAGAAAACTGAAAAAATCAGATACAGTAAGCCCAATGACCATATCATTCTGCCAGAACATAGCCGAACAATATATTTAAGTATGAGAAACAGACTTATTGCTAAATACAGAACAAATATTGCTGAAAATAACCAGTATAATTTCGGGGCATGAGGAATAAAACGTAAAATCTCAATAAACTCGACAATATTATCATAATGATAAAATTGTTTAATCCAGTACAGAATATCAAATATATATACTACCGTGTATACCAGAGCAAACAATACTAATGACCAGCGTCTGCGCAGGAATAATAATGGCAAAATCCATATATACTCTAAAACAATAATATATCTTTCAGAGTAAACAAAAATATGAGCCAGCCAGAACAAACCATTGGTTATTAATAAATAAAGTAATAAAAAAATCCAGAATCGTAATGGAAAATAATACTTTAACAGATTTGCTATTTTAATAATTGTTGGAAAATTCTTATCAAAACTCATACTTAATTCGTTTCATATGTACATATGCTTAATGAAAAAAAAGCCGCTACCGCGGCTTTGTATGTATAGATTTCCTGAATATTTAGATTGTGAATGCTTTAGGTACATATTTATCAGGCATAGTCCCACCATTTTTCTTCAGTGAACCATTTTTTAATACATCCAATATCAAAGTCTTACCAGCAATAGAAGCAGATACTTTTTGACCGTTTACTGTATATGTAATTGTACAGCCTGTTGCACCGTTAGCAGAAATACTGCCGGTAGCGGCAGTACCACCGATTTCTGCCACACCGTATTTACCAGTCTGCTTATCAATGGCGTTATCAACTGTATTATTGGGACCTGACTTACAATTATTATTCTGCAAGTTATCAATAATCTGAGTTTTCAGACCAGCAGCCAGACTGGAAGCTTCTGAAGCCTGAGAACGGGCAATATAATCAGAGTAAGCAGGTACGGCAATTGCAGCAAGGATACCGATAATTGCAATTACAATCATCAATTCAATTAAAGTAAAACCTTTTTGGAATGCTTTCATATTATTCTCCATCTTACAAAACGGTTGAAAATTCATTAATACATCGATTTGTATAAAACTGGAGCAAATTTCATGCCAAGTTTTAAAATTTAATTATTTTTTTAAATACAAAAATGCATCTGCAAGATAATATTTTGATTTTTTAAATTTTAAATATTTAGTAATGCTCTGGGAATATATTTACTATTTATGGTTGAAGCATTATTTTTACGTAAGGATCCGTTTTTCAAAACATCCACTACCAGTATTTTATTTGCAATAGCAGCAGAGACTTCTGTACTTTTTACTTTATAAGTAATTGTACATCCCGTAACCGAATTAGCCGAAGCCCCTGATAATATTGATGCATTACCACCAATAATAGCCGTACCGTATTTACCGGTCTGACTCACAACAGAATTGGTTCCCGAATCAAAGCATGTATTATTTTGCAGGTTTTCAAAAATTTGTAATTTCAATACCCCTGCCATACTCGAAGCCTCACTAGCTTGCGTCCGAGCTATATAATCATTATAAGCAGGAAGAGCTATAGCCGCCAGTACCCCGATTACAGCAATAACGATCATTAATTCAATTAAAGTAAAGCCTTTTTCTAATAAATATTTTTTCATTGTCCGACCAAATCAGATATTTAAAGAAATGAAAGCAAAACACATACCATTTTCTTAAAATAACATGTATTTTCGAAAGAATATTAAATCTGAATTATCCAAAATTTTGTATACAGATTCATTTAAATTCAACAATGATGCTGCGGCTGATTAAATAACCAAAGCTTTAGGCAGGTATTTCTGTTCTATAGTACCGTTATTAAGTTTTAATGTTCCGTTCCTCAGTACATCCAATTCGAGATATTTATTCACCAGAACAAATGAAGCATTCTGCGAATAAACCGTATATCGAATAGAACAGCCTGTTCTGGCAGTAGCAGAATGCTGAGCATTCACGACAGGAAATTCTGTCGTGATCTCTGCAATTCCGTATTTTCCTTTATAACTATACTCTGATGGATTTTGTGCCCGGCATTTTTGGTTCTGTAAACTATCTAAAACCTGTGCTTTCAGGTTTCCTGCCAGATCTGCTGCTTCAGCAAGCTGAGCTTTTGCACTGTAATCCATATAAGTAGGCACGGCAATGGCAGTCAGTATCCCTATTATTGCTATCGCAATTATTATTTCAATTAATGTAAAACCCTGGTGATGTAAACTCATGATGTTTTTATATGTTTAAATTTGATTGATTTTCCGACTAACTTGCAAATGTAATATTTGTTATTATATTTGATTATTCAATACAAAAATTTATTTATTTTAATTAAAAAATCAGATATGTACTTTTATTTTATAAATAATTGATTGATTTAATTATTTTTAATAAAATTTTTGACAAAATTTATAAATTAAGTTTTTTATTATTAATAGTCAGACAATAATATCCGACGTATATAATTGTAAATCAGATAACTTTGTCTAGACTTACTTAATCTAGAAAATTACAGGTAATATTCCTGCATATACGCCCATACTGCTGCAAGCATAACCATCTGACTGGCCAGATTTCCTGTACCGGCTTCAGAATTAATATAATCAATCTCTTGCCGGGCTGCCCATACTGATAATGAACCATCATCACGAACAGTTTGATTATTCTGTAAAACGACATTGAAATTCCGTCTAGACAAAAACTCAAAAGCTCGTTGGCTGGTAACATAGAAAAAATCATGAGGATCTTTATCGGGGCTGACCGCTACCTGGCTCATCCCTTGCGCCATTGAACCACCAGGCACATAGTTTCGTATGGATAATCCACTCGGATGATTGTTATGCAAAGCAACAATCAATTTGGCGTGAATCATATACTGATTCAGAAAACTGTCGACCTCTTGAGTTAACTCTTCTCTTGCCTGAGCACAATTACCGCGCAGACATTTCAATGCGTTCTTCCGGCCGGTTTCAGTAAAAATTCTGTTTGGATCAAAGTGATAATTTACTTCATTTGTTTGTATCCTGATTTCCCGGCTGCCACCATGGCGAAAATCCAGCAAACAGCCCTGCTGAATCTGGTTTAATGCCATTAATGCGGTCTGACGTGCAGTTTCTTCATTATCATGTACATGCACCCATACAATATGTTGCCATGGTGTACCCGTACAAGTCTGAGTCACCGGCAATATTTTTACTTGTCCGGTTGTATTAAAGGAATTTGAAACAAAATCTTCTGCATACGCAGGTAAGACACCTATAATCAATAACAATAAAAAAATATACTGACAAATATTAAAAGCTGATTTTTTCATTTGGCTGATTATTTTCTGTTTTAATTTCAATTTTTTGTATATTTTGATTTTGATAACTATATATCTGTCAGAATTACATTTTCTGCTGAATATCCAGTCTGAAAACAAAATTCTCCGTTAATTTTTTTAAATAAATCAATTTTTTAATTTATCAATATACATTTCTCGTCATCTCACTGAATAGATTATTTGCCAAATGTGTCAAATTTTGTCACATTAAACTGAATTATGTAAGTATCGATAGTTATTATACTGATTAAGTATGAATTTGTATTTTTTGATTAATCAGTATGGTTTTAGTTAAAAATAATAATGGTATTCATTACCTATTCGCGGATTTATCAATTTTTCTCTTTTCGTAACTCAATAATATATCTGATCACCCTTTTCCTTCTTTTAAACTGGGATTAATTCCGTTCATTATTTTTACCGGCAGTACTGTTTATGCTCAGGATAATTCAGCAAAGCTGGACGATATTTACGTCACCGCCGAACAGCAGGTTAAACAGTCTCTTGGCGTTTCTGAACTTGATAGTCAGGATATTGAACGCAAAACACCGGTCAATGATATTTCTGAGCTGGTGCGTACGATGTCCTGCGTTAACCTGACCGGTAATACTGCTTCCGGTCAGCATGGCAATAAACGCCAGATTGATATTCGCGGAATGGGTCCGGAAAACACCTTAATACTGATTGACGGCCGGCCGGTTACTTCGCGCAACAGTACACGCATGAGCTGGCGCGGTGAACGTGACACCATTGGTGACAGCAATTGGGTATCGGCAGCAGAAATTCAATCAATTGAAGTTATTCGCGGATCGGCTGCCGCACGCTATGGTTCTGGTGCAGCTGGCGGTGTAGTGAACATTGTGACAAAAAAAGTCAGTAATGAGTTTCACGGTTCTATCAATGCGTTTATGAATTTGCCGGCAGATAAAGAAGAAGGCGATACACATCGTATCGGCTTTCGGATATATGGCAATCTGAATAGTACTGATGCAGATTCACCATTCATTAATCAGCGTTCGAATGATAAAGGCAGTAAACCGCTGGCTGCCGGACAGGAAGGTCTGATTAATAAAGATATTGGCGGACGGCTGGCATGGTGCCTGTCTCCGGCACAAACTCTGACACTGGATACTACCTACAGCCGGCAGGGCAATCGTTATAACGGTGATGGTCCCAATAATGTACAGACTGATTACACCCAAAGTTTATATGGTAAGGAAACCCGCAGAGTATACCGCCAGAGTTTTGCGCTGACTCATGAAGGTGTATGGGACTAGGGCGACAGCAAGCTGGTAGCACAATACGATAAAACTACCAACAGCCACTGCTCTGAAGCGCTGTCAGGTGGTCCTGAAGGCTTGTGTCAGGATTTGGGCAGCAAAGATATTACTTATAAAGACAGTACACTGACAACAAAACGTCTGACGGGTGAAATACACTTTCCGTTTACATTAGGTGTGTCCCACGTGCTGACTATGGGTGCAGAATATCAGCACGATAAACTGGATGATCCGGATGGTCTGCGCCGTATACCTCTTCCCGGGGCAGTTTATCCGGCTCCGGCTAACCACACATCGCCACTAAGCAGCTGGGCCGGCTATGTGGAAGACAATATCAGCCTGACCGACTATTTAAAACTGGTACCAATGCTGCGCTATGATCACAATAATAAAACGGGCGGCAATGTCAGCCCCGGAGTTAATCTGTCATGGCAGCTTCATCCGAACTGGCTGATTAAAGGCGGAATAGCACGTGCCTACAAAGTTCCGAATCTGTACCAGAGTACAGACAGTTATATGCTGTACAGCAAAGGCAATGGTTGTGCCACCTCTTCCGGAAGCGGCCGTGGCTGCTATCTGATAGGTAACAGTAATCTCAAACCGGAAACCAGTATTAATAAAGAATTGGGTTTTGAATTTAATAAAAACGGTTATCTGGCTTCTCTGGCTTATTTCCGCAATGATTACAAAAATAAGATTGAAGCCGGCCGGCAGATTATATTCACAGATAGTGCTGATACAAATTCACACTCAGGCGGATATGATTATTTTCAATGGACCAATACCCGCAAAGCGCTGGTAGAAGGACTGGAAGGCAATTTAACCCTGCCTTTTTCAAGTAAATGGAAATGGGTAAACAATTTTACTTATATGTTTAACTCCAAAAATAAGGAAACCGGCAATCCTTTATCTGTCATCCCTAAATATACGATTAATTCGTCTCTGGCCTGGAATCCTGCTGAAAAATGGGACACATTACTTACCTATACTTATTATGGCCGCCAGAAACCGCGTACAGTACCGGTAAATCCTGTTGAGGCAGGTATCGGTAACGGAGGAAAAGGAACTACCGGTTTGAGCGGAGAAGAAATCGGCAGTTATGGTATCTGGGGTATTTCCGCCGGCTACGCTGTAAATAAAAATATTAATATCAGAGCCGGAATGTCAAATATATTCAATAAACGTATCTACGCCTCTACACTGCGCGGCACTGCATATACATACAATGAACGCGGCAGAGCAGTATGGGGCAGTATGAAAGTTTCTTTCTGATGCTTTCTGCAAACAGGCTGCCATTCAGGCAGCCTGTTTTTTTACAAGCAAATTATTTTTCACCGTGACTTATCCCTCAATTTCAGTTACTATCATAAATAGTAATGATTATTGTTTACACATAATGAGCAACTTTATTAAGTAAACAAACATAAGTTATTCAATCTGACTGTACTTTAACCAAACCACCTGATCCGGCAATATTTTAACTGGTATTCGATTAATTTTACCATGCAGCAACAAAATCTTACCGCACACCCGTCCTGTTGTCTCCATATGTTCTGTAACACCAATCAACTGACGGAAAGATTAAATATGCGCCAGATTATTATTTTTCTTTTATTGTTTTTTACGGCCTTAATCTTGCACAACACAGCCAAAGCTCAGCCTAATCTGAATGAACCAGCTAATTTTGCTGCATTAAAGCAATCAGACAGCAGCTATCTGTTTAATACGCTTGCGTTTACTTCTACAGACGGACAGCGTCATTACCGGGTTTATATAGCAGCTCCCGACCGTAAAGTTCCTGCAGGGGGTTTTCCTGCTTTCTATATTCTGGACGGAAATGCTGCACTGGATTTTCTTACGCCGGAAAATATTCGGGTACTGTCTGCACAGTCTCAGCCTCCGGTGCTGGTATTAATTGGCTATACCACAGATAAACGCTTTGATGCGCAGGCACGCGCCTACGATTACACCATTGCGCCGGATAATGACACTACCGATCCACTTGATTCAACCAGAATAAACGGCGGGGCTGATATATTTCTAGATTTAATTCAGAATGAAATTATGCCGACAGTAAATCAACAGGTTCGGATTAATCCCAATGCACAAACTCTGTGGGGGCATTCATACGGCGGGCTGATGGTTATGCATACTTTGTTTACTCAGCCTAATCTTTTTCAGCACTATATTGCTGCCGATCCGTCCGTCTGGTTACACGGCGATCTGTTACAGCAGGAAGCTAAAACCATGCTTAAACGTCAGGTGGCTTTTTCTGGCAGCAGTCTGTGGGTTTTAAGCAGCAAACTCAAAGCCGGTAAATTACCGAAAAATCCTCAGGCGGCAGCACGTATCCGCATACGCAATGAGCATACAGCCAAATATGCCGGTCTGATTAACAAACTCATTAACGAATTAGAGCAAAAAAGTGATTTAACTATCAGATATGAGCATTATCCGCAGGAAAATCATGGCAGCCTGTTTGGCAAAAGCCTGCAGCAGGCATTATTTTATCCAGTAATCAGGCAATAAAATGAATAAACGTTCACCACATCAGGCTTATCTGACACGCGTTCAGGATATTATCGATCTGAGCCCGAATTTACGCCGGCTGGTTTTGCATAGTCCGGAGCTGACCGATTATCCGCATCAGTACAATGGTGCCCATATCAAAATATTTCTGGCACCGGATGGTCAGATAACACCGCAATTACCCCAGTTTTCCGGTCATGGTTTTAACTGGACTGAGCCGGATAATAAACCGATTGTGCGTACCTATACCATTCGCAATTATGATGCACAGTCGTGTACGGTAAGTATTGATTTTGTCAAACACGGAGACATCGGACCTGCTTCATCTTTTGCCGAGCATGCTCAGACAGGAGATATTCTTGGAATCTCTTCCCCCGGCGGGCCGAATCCGATGCTGAAAACAGCGTCACGCTATTTATTTGCCGGTGATATTACAGCTCTGCCGGCAATTGAATCTCTGCTGGCAGATATTGCCGCAGATGCGAGCGGTGACGTTGTGCTGTTATTACCGCAGGCAGAAGATCTGCCTGCATCACTCCCGTTACCTGAAAAAATGCATCTGCATACCTTTTTTGGTGATTTGAGCCAGATTCCTGCTGTAGTAGAGCATATAAGCAGTTTTGCCCCGTTGAATGATGATGACTTTGCCTGGGTTGCCGGCGAAGCGGCACTGGTTAAGCCACTACGTGAATTGCTGCGTACACAGTGGCAATTACCGCCTCAGCGCCATTATGCCGTCCCCTACTGGCGTCAGGGAGAAAATGAAGAAAGTTATCATGAAGCACGGCACAGATTTATTGATAAATAGATACCTGCTCAAGAAAATTAACTTTAGCCTTGTTCAGGCGGTATAATTAATGCAAACGATAATGATAGGAAATACTGAAAAATGATTAAATCTTGCTGGAAACCTCTTGCTTTGTCTGTTTTAACTTTGTCTCTGCTTTCTGCCTGTGGCGAAAAAACCAATGAGAATCACACTGCCAGTAATGCTTCGTCTGCTGCTGCAACTGCTGTTAACGGACCAACAGTGACAATAAATACTGCCCGCGGAGAAATAACCGTACCGGAGAATCCGTCTAAAGTCGTGGTATTTGATATGGCTACACTGGATGATTTACAGGCATTGAAGGTGCCGGTTATCGGTGCCCCGAAAAAAGTGCTGGTACCGTATCTGCAGCAAACTCTGGAAACGGTAAACAATACCGGTACTTTATTTGAACCGGATATGGAAGCACTTAATGCGCTGAAACCACAGCTTATTATTATCGCCGGTCGTACCGCTCCGAAATATGATGAACTCGCGGCTCTTGCTCCCACTATCGATATGTCTGACAGCGGACAGGATTTAATTGGCGATGGCATGAAAATGCTTGATAGCTACGGTAAGCTGTTTAAGAAAGAAGCTGAAGCGAAAAAATTGCATGATGATATCCAGAATCTGCTTAATGAAACCCAGCAGGCAGCCAAAGGAAAAGGCACTGGTCTGATACTGATGGTTAATGCCGGCAAACTTTCAGCATTTGGTTCTTCCTCTCGCTTTGGCTGGATTCATACTCAGGTTGGCGTACCGGCTGCAGATACCAGCATTCCGGCTTCTCCGCACGGTCAGTCTGTCTCTTTCGAATACGTGCAAAAAATCAATCCGGACTGGTTATTCGTTATTGACCGTACTGCTGCTATCGGCGAAGAAGGTAAAACCGCTCAGGCTGTACTGAATAATGATCTGGTACGTCAGTCTAAAGCATGGAAAGAAGGTCACGTTATTTATCTGAGCAGCGCATCTTATCTGGCCGCAGGCGGTGTACAGCAAATGAAAACTGATCTGACCAATATTAAAGCGGCAATGTCACACTAAGCCGGAGTTTTATTCACGATAATCAGGTTTCGCTATGCTGCATAAATATGCAGTATTAGCGTAAACCTGTTGTCTGTATTTTTTTCTGTCATATGCTTCGTTCCTCTCAGATTAATGCAATCAATTTTTTGCTGTTACCTATTTTACTGATTATCAGCATTAGTATTGGTGCAGCTTCTTTTCATTGGGGTGATCTATTTATCAGTAGTGATACCCGTTCTTTGCTCTTGTATAGCCGTTTACCCCGATCTCTGGCGATTATTCTCACCGGTGCCACACTGGCCGTAGCGGGTATGGTGTTACAGATAGTATTGCGCAATCGTTTTCTGGAACCGAGTATGGTTGGTGCTACCCAAAGTGCAGCACTTGGGGTATTACTGGTCTCCATCTGGTTGCCGCAGGCCAGTCAGCTGACCAAAATGAGCTGCGCCAGTCTGGCTGCTTTGCTGGGGATGACGCTGTTTTTATTTTTATTTCGGCGTCTGCCTGCACACCGGCAACTGATGATTCCGCTAATCGGCATAATCTATGGCAGTATTATTGAAGCACTGGTGAATTTTATCGGTGTGGAAACCAATACCCTGCAATTGCTGGCGGTGTGGTTTGCCGGTGATTTTTCTGCAGTACTCGCCGGACGTTACGAATTGCTGTGGATTACCGGTCTGATGACATTAGTTATTTATTTTCTGGCTGACCGGCTTACCATTGCCGGACTGGGACAGAATATCAGCACCAGCCTCGGTATCAATTATGCACAAATGATGTGGATTTCCCTGATTACCGTGGCCATGATTACTGCTATTGTCGTGGTCACAGTCGGACAGATTCCTTTTATCGGGCTGGTAGTGCCTAATATTATTTCCCGGCTGGCAGGTGACCGTTTACGTCAGAATCTGCCCGCAGTTGCACTACTGGGTGCCAACGCTCTGCTGATCTGTGACATTATCGGCCGCACTATCGACCCGCCTTATGAAATACCGGTGTCTCTGATTTTCGGTATCGTCGGAACTGTGATTTTCCTGTATTTGCTGTTTAGAAAGCCTTCTGTACATGCAGTTTAATTCCACCATGCCGTCACACCGCTCCGGTGCACGTTTTTTCGGTGTGCTCGGTATTCTGTTAATTATTGCCAGTATTCTGTTTATGACATATGGCGTTAAAGGAAGCTGGGATTTTGTGTTGCAACTGCGCGGTAAAAAGCTGCTGATGCTGCTTACTGTTGCCTACGCAGTTGGTGTATCCACTTTACTTTTCCAGACATTGACCCATAACCCTATTCTTACACCGGGATTACTTGGCTACGATTCGCTTTATCTGTTGCTGCAAACCATTACTTTGTTTGTATTCGGTGCAGTAGGATTCACCAGTATGAGTGTGCTGAGCAAATTTGTTATCGAAGCACCCATAATGATGGTTGCCTCGCTCCTGCTGTTTCGCACTTTAACCCGGAACAGTAACGGTGACTTGGCTCGACTGATACTTACCGGTATGATTTTCGGAGTCATGTTTCGCAGTTTCAATAGTCTGTTGCAACGCCTGATTGACCCTACTCTGTTTACGGTTGCTCAAACCAGTTATTTTGCCCAGTTTACCTCCGTCAATGTCACCATGCTGATTATCGGCATGAGTATCATGCTGTTCAGTACAGTCTGGATCTGGCGGATGCGCTATCAGCTCGATGTTCTAATGCTCGGACGCAATGCCTCTATTGCACTGGGTATTAACTATGTACGGCTGAGCCACAGCATTTTGTTATGGATTGCTCTGCTGGTTTCGGTTTCCACTGCACTGGTCGGTCCGGTCAGTTTTTTCGGTTTACTGATATGTGCACTGGTTAATACCTGCACCCCCGATATGAAACATCAGCTGCGGCTGCCGGCAGCATTTCTGGTTGCAGCACTGGTACTGGTCAGCGGCCAGCTGATATTTGAGCAGCTGCTTGGTATGCAGGGCGTACTGAGTGCGGTTATTGAATTTTGCGGCGGCATTGTGTTTCTGTGGCTGGTATTAAAACGCAAAAGCTAAGCTGCAACAGTAACTTTTTTATCATCACCATTTTTTGCACCGATTTAACCTGACAGCATTATGATTACCATAAAAAATGTTAACCACCACATCAACGGTACACCCATTCTCCGCGATATTAATCTTGATATTCCGGATAAAAGCATTACTGCGCTGATTGGTCCCAATGGTGCAGGTAAATCTACATTGTTCTCGCTGATTGCCCGCCTGCAACCTTTACAGGAAGGCAATATCCATATTGATGAACTTGAAGTCAGCCACAGCAAATCAACTGCCATAGCCAGAAAACTGGCTATATTGTCGCAAGAGAACAACATACAGAGCCGTATTACCGTACGTGACTTATTACTGTTTGGCCGCTATCCGCATAATCAGGGACGCATCACAGCAGAAGATCAGCAAATTGTTGATCAGGCTTTACAGCGCTTTGAGCTGGAACCATTGCAACAGCGTTATCTTAGTGCACTTTCCGGCGGACAGCGCCAGCGCGCACTAGTAGCCATGACTTTCTGCCAGCAAACCAAACATGTTATTCTTGATGAACCGCTTAACAATCTGGATATGTATCATGCACGTGAGCTGATGCGTTTATTACACCAGCTGACCAGTGAACAGGGGCTGGCTACCATTATGGTGGTTCACGACATCAACATGGCAGCAGCCTATGCTGACCATATTGTTGCTCTTAAAGACGGGCAGATTGTTATGCAAGGTACACCAGAAGATATTATTACTGCAGATCATATTCAAACCATATTTAATCTGGATACAGAAGTTGTCAGCCATAAAGGGAAACCTCTTGTTATCCATCACTTCTAGCAGGCTTTATTATGCAAAACAATAATACCCCCGGTTCACGCAAAATGACGGGGCTGATTACTGCCATGATTGCTTTGTTTGTCGTACTGGCTGCATGGTTTATCTGGCTGTTTTTGGGAGATGATGCAGCCGTACGAATGTCAATGGCACGGATTATGCTCATTTTTATGGGACTGGTGTGTACTTTTCTGTTTGGCGTATTTATTATGATTGGCGCGAAAATCTGGCGCCGGCAACACCCGCATCACTAAAAAAGCATAGATTCAAGGCCAAAAGCCAAACTGAAAGTTATGCTAATCCGCATAACTTAGTACCAGTGTGTTTATTAAAATAATTTTTCTGCTGCTTTCCGGCTCAGACTTAATAATTATTCCGCATAACAATTAAAAATCTGTATTCTTATTATCTTGTTGTTCATCTATATCTTTATCTGATTCTAAGAAATAAATCTGCCATGGAATGCCTGTAAAAAAGCAGTTTTGGCAGATTTGGTATAATACACATACTACTAATTTTCCGGCAATCTCTGTGCCATGTCTGTATACGAACTTAACCAAATCCTGAGTAAAGACCGCTATTACCTGTATCGAGCCTGTAAAAATCCTGCCCGTTTCGGTGGCGAGGAAAAAGTAAACAGCCGTTACCAGCGTTCTCATCAGGCTTATCTGCAACGTCTGGCCGGACTGCCTGTACCCGAATACGATAACACTTTGCCAGTGCATGAAAGACGCGAAGAAATCAAGCAGGCAATCAGTCAGCATCAGGTTGTTATCGTTTGTGGTGAAACCGGTTCCGGTAAAACCACCCAGTTACCGAAAATCTGTCTTGAGCTAGGCCGTGGTGTAGCCGGACTGATTGGTCACACTCAGCCAAGGCGGCTAGCCGCACGCTCAGTAGCCGAACGAATTGCTGAAGAACTGCATAGCCGGATCGGACAGCATGTCGGCTATAAAGTGCGCTTCAATGACAAAACTGCGCCCGAAAGCTACATCAAGCTGATGACTGACGGCATTTTGCTGGCAGAAAGCCAGACTGATCGCTTTCTCAGTGCTTACGATACCATCATCATTGATGAAGCGCATGAACGCAGCCTGAACATTGATTTTCTGCTTGGTTATCTCAAACAACTGCTGCCACGGCGCCCGGACCTGAAAGTCATCATTACCTCAGCTACGATTGATGCCGAACGTTTTAGTAAACATTTCACACAGAACGGTGTAGCAGCACCGGTGATTGAAGTATCCGGACGTACCTATCCGGTAGAAGTACGTTACCGTCCGTTGCACACCACAGATGCAGACGAAGCTGAAATAGAAATCAATGATGCCATCGTCGATGCCGCAGATGAACTGGCACGAGAAGGTGAAGGTGATATTCTGATTTTTCTGCCGGGTGAAAGAGAAATTCGCGAAGCAGCACATGCATTACAGCAATCACCTTTGCGTCGCAATGATGAGATTCTGCCTCTATTTGCACGCCTGTCAGCAGCCGAACAGCATAAAATCTTTCATCCCAATGGTCGTCAGCGGCGTATCGTACTGGCTACCAATGTTGCCGAAACCTCACTCACCGTACCCGGTATCCGTTATGTTATCGATACCGGACTGGCGCGGGTAAAACGCTATTCAGCCCGTGCTAAAGTCGAACAACTGCATATCGAACCTATCAGTCAGGCTGCGGCACGTCAGCGCGCTGGCCGTTGCGGTCGCGTTGCCGCCGGTATCTGTATACGCCTCTACAGCGAGCAGGATTTTAATCAGCGCCCTGCCTTTACAGATCCGGAAATTATCCGCAGTAATCTGGCGGCTGTAATCCTGCGCATGATCAGCCTGAAACTCGGCGATGTTAGTGCATTCCCCTTTCTCGAAGCACCTGACCAGCGCTATATCAATGACGGCTATCAGGTATTGCTCGAACTGGGCGCAGTAAATGAACATAATCAGCTAAGCAAACTTGGCGAACAAATGGCACGTCTGCCGGTAGACCCGCGTATCAGCCGCATGCTGCTGGCGGGGAAACGCTTGCAGTGCGTTGCCGAAATGCTGGTTATTGTGGCTGCGCTGTCGATTCAGGATCCGCGTGAACGACCACTCGAAGCTCGCGAAGCTGCTGCCAAAGCACATGAACGTTTTAACGATAAGCAGTCGGATTTTCTCGCCTATCTGAATATCTGGGACTCCTATCAGCGCGAACGTAACAAAGGATTATCCAATCGTCAGATGGTGCAGTGGTGTCATCAATATTTTCTTTCTCATCTGCGTATGCGCGAATGGCGCGAGCTGCATCACCAGCTGGCACAGATTGCCATAGATATGGAACTTACCGATAAGGCCGGTGCTTACCGGCAATTACCAGACAATCATCCCCGTCCAGCCATAACTGACAGCAGTGATCAGGACTTATCCGCAAAACTCAAACAGCAGCAAATCGTCCGCCGGCAGCAGCGTCAGCAACGGCAACAGGTAAAAGAAGCCAGCTACGAACAAATTCACCGTGCCCTGCTAACCGGACTAATAGCCAATGTCGGACTGAAAAGCCCCGAAGGCCACGACTATACCGGTGCACGAGGAATTCATTTTCACCTTTTTCCGGCATCAGCTCTGTTTAAAAGTAAGCCTAAATGGATTATTGCTGCTGAGCTAACCGAAACCTCACGACTTTATGCCCGTGATGTCGGCAAGATTGAACCGGAATGGATTGAAAGCGAAGTACCTCATCTTCTGCGCTATCATTATTTTGAACCCCACTGGGAACAGAAACGCGGTGAAGTGGTGGCCAGTGAACGCATTACTCTTTACGGCCTCACTGTTTTGCCCCGCCGCCCGGTCGCCTATGGGCGCATCAATGCCAAAGAAGCACGCGAAATCTTTATTCGCAGTGCACTGGTAGCGCAGGAATGCGATCTTAAAGCAGCTTTTTTCCGGCATAACCATCAACTGATCGAAGAAATCACCGAACTGGAACATAAATCACGCCGGCAGGATGTACTGGTAGATGAAGAAGCACTGTTCAGTTTCTACGACCAGCGTCTGCCGGCAAATGTAGAAAACAAAGGCCGTATTCTGCCGCTGGCCGATATCCGTACCTTTGAAATGTGGCGTAAACAGGCTGAGGCAGAAAATCCGAAACTATTGTATCTGAGCCGTGACGACCTGATGCAACATGCAGCCAGTAATGTTACTGAAAGCCAGTTTCCGGAATATCTTGATACTAAAGATGGTCGCTGTGCACTCAGCTACCGTTTCGAACCCCATCATCCGTTTGACGGTGTCACTATAGCTGTGCCTTTGCCACTGCTTAACCGCATCAATGCATCCAGACTGGAATGGCTGGTTCCCGGCATGATTCGAGAAAAGCTGCAGTTACTGATAAAAGCTTTACCCAAACAAATTCGCCGTATCTGCGTGCCGGTACCTGATTTCATCACTACATTTCTCAGCAGTCATCCTGATATCAATGCGCCTTTACTGCCTCAGCTGGCACAGGCCATTGCCCGTCAGGCCGGAGACATGCGTCTGCTTAACCAGATAGACGTCGAACACTGGCAAACCCAGCAACTGCCGGCACATTGTTATTTCAATATTCAGGTGATTGATGACAGCGGCACAGAACTGGCCAGCGGTCGTGATCTTATCAGCCTGCAACAACAGCTCGGACAGGCGGCTGCGGTTACTTTCCGTGACAACAGCAATGAGTTTGAGCGAGATAACATTACCAGCTGGGATATAGGTAAACTACCGGAAAGCATCAAATTTGCCCGTGCTCAGCAACAGCTTACCGGCTATCTCGGTCTGCAACTGCAAAAAAACGGTAGTATTGCCCTGAGGCTGTTTGATACAGCGGCAGCTGCCGAACAGGCACACCGCAGCGGCGTACTTGCTCTGATGAGTCTGCAACTGAAAGAACAGGTTAAAGACCTGAATAAAGGTCTGCCCGACTTCACCCAAATCGCCATGCTGCTTAAACATCTGGGTACTGATACTTTGCGTGAAGACCTGACTCATGCCGTTCTGGATCGGGCTCTGATAGGTGAAGATGAACTGCCGCGTGATGAAAAAGCTTTTAAAGAACAGATAAAACGTGCCCGCAGCCGTTTACCAGCAGTTAAAGAAGCTGTTAATCAATATGCCCTGCAAACAGCGCAGGCTTATACTGAAGTCAGCAGCCATCTGGGTAAACACCCGTTAACCCCGCTTCTGCGTGAGCATCTGAACAGTCTGGTTTATCCGGGTTTTGCTAGTGCTACACCATGGCAGCAGTGGCCGCGTCTGCCGGTTTATCTGCAAGCCATGCTCAGGCGTATGGATAAATACGGCAGTAATCCGGCACGTGATAATGCGCGGGAAAACGACATTCAGGAACTTACTGATACCTGGCAAAAAAAAGTACAGCAATACCGGCAACAAAATCAGCCGGTACCTGCTGCCATTGCCGAATTCCGGTGGATGCTGGAAGAACTGCGCGTCTCCCTGTTTGCTCAGGAGCAGAAAACACCCTATCCGGTTTCAGCAAAACGCCTGAGCAAAGAATGGGATAAACGCACGGCTATTTTATAAATGTACTCAATAAAATAGCTCTGTTCAGAAAAACAGAGCTGTTATCCCGTCCGTTTTACCGGCAGTTATGACACAGATTTCTATTACTTTTCATCTGCTAACTCCTGGAAATCTTTATCTATATAACCAGGCAAACGAAATCTCACTTTGACCGGGGGCAGATCAATACTCATTTTCTGTGCCAGTAACTGACCGTCAATATACTTATTTTCAAAAACCGGTACAGTTAATTCACCGAGAAAAACCATCAACTGTTCATAGGACTGAAAACAGACAGCACACCAATATTCACTGTCAGTCACTCTTTGTCTGAGCTGCGCAGGCATTTTTTTAACCTGTTGAAACTCTTCTTTCAGCCCTCTCATCTGCTCTAATGCATCTGCATCTGTATTCCTGTCAGCATGCTTTGAACATGAAACCGGTTCGGATTTACCTCTCTGCCTTCCCCTGTTATAAACAGATTGTGCAGATACTTTAATTTTCATTATTTTATCTTTTTCCATTAGCACATTCCCAGCGATAAATTTCTAAATCACACAGCGGAAAATACTCCAGAATTTTTCGGTAATCCTTCGGATAGAGTTCTTTAACAGGTAACAAAAAACGTAAATCCAGACTATCAAATGAGCAGCCAAACACCCTGTAATCACTTCCCAGCCTGATGTTATGCTGCTTAAAACAGCGGAGCAAATCCCCTTTTTTCCAGTCCCATACTGGATAATACTGACACTGACTCTTCACAATCGATCCGTGTCTCTGCATACTCAGGCGCTGTTTGGAACTATGTTCCACTCTGGTACCGTTCGCTACCGGGGTATTGGACGGTAAATTAAATTTTCTGCACATCATCCGGCGGATATCAGCAAAATCAAAATTCACCAAATTTGCCTTATCAATCACAGATATATTAGATGGTGGCTGAAAAACATGTGCACTGAGCATCTGATACAGTGCTGGATGCGGCAAACGGGTAATTTTGAAATTAAACTGGCGTTCATATAAATCAAGCTGTTCTTCTACAAATTCCAGCTCGGGCACCAGATACAAATAATAGGGATAAATCTCAGTAAAACTATCCCTAATTGCCAGATACGCAGCAACAGCATTCTTACCTGTGCTAAATGCCAGAATACTCTGACGATGATCACAGGCCATCTTCCGGACTGTTCTGGCCCCAGATAAAATAGCCATATTCGCAAAATTCCCTTATAAACCAACACTGCATAACTCAATTAGTATAGCCAAAATAAATTTAGATGCTCAATATGCTGCAATTACCCTAAGCTATTAAAAAATATAAAAAATAGCTGCATACTCATTAAAACAGCAATAAAAAAGCATAGCCAACCTTATTTAAATAAATTTATGTCTGGCATTCAGCTTATTATGCAAATAAATACCTAATGATATATCTGGTAAAGTTTTCGATTCCGGCTTCAACCTGCTTCTTGACACTAAAAGCTATTTCCTAGCACATATTGATAAGTCAACTTATATAAAAAAATTAAATTAAAAATCAGTAATTTACAATATTAAACATTACATTAATTTTTGATTTAACATCATTCATAACCCAGATTTAAAAATATTTATATAAATATCAAAACCATATTTAAAATATTTTGTATATTTCAGTAATAATAAGAAAATATTTGTAGACATAGATTAATATGACTGATATCATTAATACCTGAATATCTAAGCTATTTATTTCCCTGACCCGGTCATTTTGTTTATAAGCTTTTCTCCTACATTCCGGCTTATAAATTTTTAATGACGGGTTCTTTTTTTATATAAATTCATAAATCTATTTTACATTACTAAAATTTTATTCTTTTTCTATCTATTCTATTCTTCTCAATTCATTAAAAAACAGAATAAAAAAATTTCCTCATAAATAACTGTTAATTTTAAGTAAATTATTTGTGGTTTTTTTACAAATTAATCAAATTTTTATACTTTTGCTTTTTTATATAGGTATTACAATTTTCGAAGCAGGCATCAAATTCATCTTTACTGCTAAAGTCTTTTCTATCCAAATATATTAAACGTCTATATGATCTGATAGAGTTTTTTCTCTTTAAATACAAATAAATTCTATTGTGAAATTTAATCACTGAATAAAAATCCTGCCACTCAAAGTATGTCTTATTTCCTTTTTTTTCTTTTGTCAGGCACTCAGAAGTAATTTCAATAATATAATTGCCAAATCCTCCTATTTTTTCAAATTCATCCTTGATTTTAAATATCGGATAGAAAATAGTTATAATATTCAGAATTATCAGAGAAATTGTTATTCTATTTATATAAATATTATAAGCATCAATACCAATTACTATAATCAATATTGGAAGTGTCATAATAAAAGCATAAAAGGCTTTAGTATTTATTTTAATAATCATAGGATTAATCCGGTAAAAATAAATTTATAATTACTGATGTTTTTACATACCAGTATATAAATTTTTTTTAACGTCTGATTTTTTCATTTTAGCCATTGCATTATACATTTATTTGTTAACTTAACATCGACAATAAATCCTCAATTCAGACAGCATTCTGTTAAATTAAAATTTTAATTTCTCAAAAAAAGAATTTTAGTTAACCTGAAATCCGGTTAATTATCCGTTTTACTACTTATCATTATCATTTATCATAATCAAAAAGTGATTTTTAAGTTTGCCATTCCTGAATTACTGTGCCAGTGGCTGCCATTTTCATACTGATACTGAATACCTGCTTTCAGATTATGGCTGATCTGTACATTTCCACCTACAGCAGCATTCCAGCGTGTTTTTGCTGAAGCCCATTTACCGGAACGTTCATTTCCGTGTATTCCGGCAAAACCTCCGCTCATTGCATATTCTCTGTCGCGAAAATCATGCTCAATACCCAGCAGTCCGAAAATATCAAACACAGTATCCCGTATACCAAAACGATATTGAGTAAGAATACTGGCCGAACCGGCTACAACACCTTTATTAAGCTTTCGGGCATATAAACCATAACCGTTTGCCCCGTCTTCACTAAAATGATTCTGTTGCAAATAATCATATCTCAGACCTAGCTGCGGTGTCAGAATCAATTGATTCAGATAAAACGCTTTACCTCCTTTAAAAGCCAGTTGCCATACGTTACCTTTGGCTTTTGCTCCTGTTGCTTCTGACGACTCACCCAGCCATATTCGCCGGTTGACATCATTGGAAAAACGGTTGTATCCAAAGCTGCCGGATATGTAGGCACCGTTCCATCGATTTGGCGCATAAAATGAACCAGCAATTAAACCATTGGTTTTAATATCAGCATTGCCATATTGTTCATTCCAGCCGGTATTTTGAAAAGTATAAGCCATCGCTGCAGATAATCCGTTACCAAATTTTTTACTGATACCGAATATACCGCTATTAGTATTCTGTTTTCCTCTGACAACAGTGGGATTCCAGCGATTCTGTGAATGATTAAATTCCATAATCACATTAACCTCATCAGAGTTATTCTGAATTGATGACATAAAGTCACTATTCAGTTTTCCTAATGTCAGAGTGCTGACCATATTAGCGTTACTGTAAACCGCACCGGATAAAGAATATAACGACCGCCTTAAACGCTGAGCGGACTGTACATTCTGAATTCTGGCCGCACCATCGAATAATTCTTTATCCTGTTCACTATATTGGTCTGCAGCGGGTATACCATCCAGCTGGCTGAAAGCCGTATCCACAGCTCTGGCAGCGGACTCTATTGCCGGATCGGCAATACTGCGGGTTAACAGACCATTATCCATAACAGCTTTTTGTGTAGAAATGCGGGTAATATCAAAATCTACATTATTGTCATCGTAAACCGTTTTACCATCTAGCAGAATTCCACCGGAAAATTCAGTTGAGTCAAATTCACCCAAGCGTTTCTGTGCATTAATAACAGCTACTTTTATCCCTGTCTGAGGCACAAAACCGGCTTTAAGCGCATCGAAATATAATCTACCGGCTAGACTGGCAGTACCATTGACAGTAGTTCGACTACCAAGGCTGGTCTGAAAAGTACCCGCCCTCGTCTGGTTAAAACTACCATTAACAGTGGCATCCCGACTAATAAATGTACCTGAATTATCTACTGAACCAGTGAAGCCTTTAACCAGATAAGCAGCATCTTTACCAATTTGCGTTGCAGACTGGCTACTGCCATTTACGGCCAGCGTACCGGAATTAATCTGCGTTTTACCCTGATAAGTATGATTACCCTGCAATATCAGTGTTCCGGTACCATCTTTGATTAGCCCGCCTTGCCCGCTGATATCATTACTGAATACATAGCTGCCGTCGGTTACATTTGCTGAGAAATCACCGAAGGCAAATTGTGCCGGTCCGTTAACCGCCTTACCAATATTCAGCAGTCCCCAGCCATATACCGAATCTACACCTTTAGCGCCCAGGTCAGTGGCCGTCGTCAGTAATGTGGTTCGTAAATTATTATTGGTCATCCAGGGATATTTTTGTTTAACCAGTGCCGCAGCAGCAGTAACCTGCGGAGCAGAAAATGAAGTGCCCGTGATATAGGTTAGTGGCAATGCATTAATATCATCGCCGGGCTTTGCGTATAAATTAGCAATCTCATACTGATAATAAGCCACCATACACCAATTTTTAGTATCGCCGCATCTGTTGGAAGACTTTTGAATTGTATTATCGCTATTTACACCAGCAACAACGATCCAGCCTTTCTGCAATTCAGGTTCAATTAAAGGAAATAACGATTCAATACTGGGCTGACTTTGCCCATCATTGGCAGCTGCCCAGATAAACAGCATATCATCCCGAAGCAGAGAAACAAAACGACCGATATAGGATGCAGATTTATCAGCAGGATTATTTGCATTTAAATAAGCTTTAGCTACATTAGTGTACCATTGCTTATTACTATAATAATTAGCGCCATAACTGTTATTGACGATTTTCACGCCAGCCTTATCAAGCGCGTTAAACGAATCTATGGTAGCCAGTAAATTGATTAATCCCGGCCCGCGGCTATCTGTTGCACTGGCTGAATAAATTTGCACCTCCGGAGCAATTCCAATTTTTTTACCCCTGACATCTTTACCGGCGATATTTAAAGCTACTGCATCACCATGCGGGTAAGCTTTACCATTATAAGGTGTCCCGAACTGTCCCAAATCAACAACATTGTCAGGTAAAGCCGGATGATTAACATCGACTGGCAAATCAACAATACCGACCTTCACCCCCTTACCATCCAGCCCCTGATCCCGTGCATCTTTCAGATTTAGTAGGTTAGCTTGTGTATTATCCTCACCGTATACACTGCGAGGATACTGGTTTTTACTCAACGGAACTTTTATTGCTGATTCGGTACTGTCCATTCTCGACGGATTGGATGAAGGAACAGGAATATTATCAGCCGGATCTATCGGAGTCGGATCAACCGGCTCATGTTTGTCTGGATCTGGATTAACTGGAGGAGGATTAACTGGTGAAGGATTCACCGGAGGAGGATTAATCGGAGGAGGAGTAACTGGTGAAGGCACATTCGGTGTATTTTCTCCGTCTCCCGGTGTCTGGTTTCCGGTACCGGGATCGGTTCCACCCGGTTTACCGCCAGTTTCCGTAGAATTAGAATGAACACCACTGCCACCGCCACCACATGCCGTTAAAGCAAATGAAACAGCAATCACTATTGATTTAAGCATTAAAGCTGAATGTTTCATACTGGCTGTTCCTTTATCTTAATTTGAAAAATAAATATAAAAATTTAAATTTCATTTTTATTAATATTTCTTGATAACCTTAATGAACATTGATTTGCTTATTCAGTTCGGGTTTAGCATTCAGGCATGATACATGGTCTAAATTACTGATTTACTTGTCTATATATTTATTAACCAAATAAGATTTTTTTTATCTATTTTAATATTCCGTACTATTATGTATTTAATTTCAGATTGGTAAATTATAAATAAATATACCAAATAAATAATTTATAGCTTTATTTACAATATGGATTTAAACCGGCGAAATATAGGTACTAAAAGGCATTAATGCAGTATCTCATTAAAAAAAATAAAATTTTTACGCATAAAGAATAATATTTTTTAAATTTTTTACTCATAAAACATAAATATATGCTTTATAAATTAATTATATTTGACTTGATATATTAAATATTTAGAAGAAAACATTTAAATAAACAATATGCGATTAAATTCAGCTAATTATTACTTATATTAAAAATACTTTCATAGACAACAACTTATACAATCAGTTACCGTTATAAAAGGAACACAAGGCAACAAACCGTAACTTGTTTAGATAAATAAGGAGATAAGCATGAACAAACGCAAACCGCTAAAAAGAGATATTAAATTCAGCACCACTGAAGAATTAAGGGAAAATGCACGCAAAAATTATGAAGACGGACCGATTACTTCTACTTATGAGCTGGATGTAGAACGGGTAATCGAACTGCTTAATATAGCTTTGGCTTCAGAATGGGTATGTGTACTGCGTTATCTGCGACATTACTACATGGCAACCGGCCTGTTTATGGATGCTGTTAAAGAAGAATTTATGGAACATGCAGAGCAGGAACAAAAACATGCAGCTATGCTGGCTGAACGTATCACCCAGCTTGGCGGTGAACCGGATTTGAATCCGGATGTGTTTATTCAGCGTTCACCGACAGAATATATTGAGGGAGAAACTTTACGGGATATGGTAGAGTCAGATTTGATTGCAGAACGTATTGTGATTGATCTTTACCGGCAGGCCATTATGTATGTCAGCGATTATGACACCACTACTAAACGCATACTCGAACATATTCTTGCTGAAGAAGAAGATCATGCAGACGAATTATCCGACATGATGGAAGGTTTGGATGGCAAACCCGTATCGAAAAAAATAATTTAATAATTTAGTGATTTAACATAAAAATCCGTAGTTAGTCTGCGGATTTTTTCAGACTGCTTTTCCAGCCAGTAGTGTATGTTTGAACTTTATATTTATTATTATTTCAAACTATCTATTATGACATAATTCTATTTATCTTTATAGCAATAAATCGCTCAAACTTGAGGCAAATTAATATTCCGACAAACCTTTTAAAGAAAATACTCAGGTAAATTGTGGTATGAATCTCTTTGCACTACAATCATATCAAGAGGTTTCCAGAAAGATATCTGGATTATTTTTCAATAGTTTATGGAGTAAACAACATGAAAGCAATGGTGTACTACGGAGCAGGTGATATTCGTTTTGAAGAACGGGCTAAACCAGTTATTATCGAACCAACTGATGCAATCATTCGTTTAACCCGGACAACTATTTGCGGTACCGATCTGGGTATCTGGAAAGGAAAAAATCCGGAAATTGAACAAACCGCCATTCAAAAAGACGGTCAATTCAACGGTCGCATTCTCGGGCATGAAGGGATTGGTATTATTGAAGAAACAGGCAGTGCGGTTAAAAACTTTAAAAAAGGCGATAAAGTCATTATTTCCTGTGTCAGCCGCTGCGGTACTTGTGAAAACTGTCAGAAACAGCTTTATGCACATTGCCAGAGTGGTGGCGGCTGGATTATGGGCTACATGATTGATGGTACTCAGGCTGAATACGTACGTACTCCCTTTGCAGATAATTCACTTTACCGATTACCGGCAAATTTAAATGAAGATGTGGCCGTTTTGTTGTCAGATGCCTTACCTACTGCACATGAAATCGGCGTGCAATATGGTGATGTTAAACCCGGCGATACAGTAGCCATTGTTGGTGCCGGCCCGGTAGGAATGAGTTGCCTATTAACCGCACAATTATATTCTCCCTCCCAGATTATCATGATTGATATGGATGATAACCGCCTGCATATGGCAAAAGAGCTGGGTGCCACGCAAATCATTAATTCTGCCAGTGAAGACGCGGTGGCGCGTGTTCTGGAGTACACCGGCGGCCGCGGAGTAGACTGCGCTATGGAAGCTGTAGGGCTTGAAGCCACATGGAATATCTGTCAGCGTGTGGTAAAAGAAGGGGGACACTTGGCTAACGTAGGTGTACATGGGCAATCAGTCAACTTTGAGCTGGAAAAACTCTGGATTAAAAATCTTACCATTACCACAGGTCTGGTTAATGCCAACACTACCGGCATGTTGCTAAAAACCTGTTGCTCAGGCAAACTGCCGATGGAAAAGCTGGCTACTCACCACTTCCACTTTAATGAACTGGAAAAAGCTTATGATGTCTTTAAGCATGCTGCAGATGAAAAAGCCATGAAAGTTATTATTGATTATTAAATACTGCCGAGCAGATAAAAGCTTTAATGAAATCAGCCCTACTAAATAAAGCAGCCATTAAGGCTGCTTTATTGATTACTGTCTGTTTACAAAATGATTATCTCTTTAAATCCGCTGAAAAATCGAATATTCAGCAATTCTGTTATTTATCCGATTCGCCGTAGAATTTAAAATATCAATTTATTCTTCTTCATCCTCATCTTCCTGCACGCTAACACTGTGTTCAATCAAACTGGGAACCACAAAAGAAGTGGCTAATGCATTTTTATTCTCAGAAAGATGTTGCAGATAAGCTTCATCAACATCACCCGTAATATAACGGCCGTCAAAGCAAGAACTGTCAAAACCTTCAATTTGCGGATTCAGCTTTAAAACTACCTCTTTCAAATCATCCAAATCCTGAAATACAACACCATCGGCACCAATTTCCGCAGCCACCTGCTCTGCATTACGCCGGTATGAAATCAATTCTTCCCGGGTTGGCATATCGATACCATAAACATTCGGAAACAATACAGCCGGTGCGGCGGAAGCAAAGTAAACTTTTATCGCTCCTGCTTCACGCACCATATCCACAATTTCCCGGCTGGTTGTACCACGTACAATAGAATCATCTACCAACAGAACTTTTTTACCGCTAAACTCATAATTCATCGGATTAAGCTTTTGCCGCACAGATTTTTTACGCACAGCCTGCCCGGGCATAATAAATGTCCGGCCGATATAACGATTTTTAAATAGTCCTTCCCGGTAAGGCTTATTCAAATGCAAAGCCAGCTCCATAGCACTGGGACGGCTGGTGTCCGGTACAGGCATAATTACATCAATGTCTGCTAAATCCAGTGTCCGTTTTACCTTTTCTGCCAGAGTTACCCCCATATTCAGGCGAGCCTGATATACCGATACTCCATCGATCACAGAGTCCGGGCGGGCAAAGTATACATATTCAAACAGACAAGGCATCAAATGAGGTTCCTGTGCGCACTGCTGTGAAAATAACTGGCCTTCATTACTGATAAAAATAGCTTCACCGGGTGCCACATCTTTTACCAGCTCATAATCCAGACTAGGGAAAACCACAGATTCAGAAGCAACGACATAATCTGTATGACCGTTCTCTTCCCTTTTACCCAGACACAGAGGCCGGATACCAAGCGGATCACGAAAAGCCAGTAAACCATAACCGGCAATTAATGCCACCACACCATACGCACCATGTACCCGTTTATGCAGTGCGGCCACAGCAGCAAAAATATCCGATAAAGCCAGTGCAGTACGATTCCCAACCTGGTTTTCCAGCTCTCGTGCCAATACATTAAGTAGCACTTCAGAATCAGAGCGGGTATTTACATGGCGTAATTCAGTAAAACAGACATTTTTAAATAACTCCTCGGTATTGGTCAGATTACCATTATGTGCCAGCACAATTCCGAAAGGGGAATTTACATAAAAAGGTTGCGCTTCAGCACTGCAATTGGCATTTCCGGCTGTCGGGTAACGGACATGAGCAATACCAACATTACCTATCAGTTCACGCATATTACGGGTACGGAATACATCACGTACCATACCGCGACCTTTATGCATGTGAAACATATTACCCTCAGCGGTAACAATTCCGGCAGCATCCTGTCCGCGATGTTGCAGCATCTGTAAACCATCATATAAAAGTTGATTTACCGGTTCATGTGCCACAATACCCAATACACCACACATTACTTTCTCCATTCAAGACAAATAAATACGCGCGTTTTTTGTTATTAAAAACGCGCGTTGTATTCGGTTACTTATGTTCATGCTGTTATACCGATGATGAATTCAGCTTATCAGCAAGAAAAGACGGCAGATAAGGCACCGCCACCATCGCCAGCCTTTCAAACATGCCTGCTGTAAATGAATCCCGCCACACAGGAGATTTCGGCAAATCAGTAAAAGAACATATCAGCACCACTAAAGTGACAATAATAATTCCTTTAATCGCACCGAAACAGGCGCCCAGCATACGATTAACTCCGCCAAGCCCGATCGATTTCAATGCTGAAGTAATCACTGTGCGCATCAGACGCTGAATAATCCATAACACACCGAATACCATCACATATGATAATGAAACAGCCAGTGCCCGTGGCTGCATAGTCGTAAAAGCCATATCAGCCACAGGTGCGGCCAGCAACTTGGCTCCGACAAATGCAACCACCCAGCATAACAGTGAAGCTATTTCGCCCACCAGCCCGCGCATCATAGCAACCAGGGTTGTTAACAATATCAGACCGAGAGCCAGCACATCAAAAAGGGTCATGCAATACCAACTTCCTATAAACCAATTACCAGTCCGTCCAGTCCTGCAGCATGCACTTTATCCAGATTTTGCAAAGCCTGACTGCGATTATTATAAACCTGGCTGCGTACCCGATACAGTGTGCCTTTACTAGTCTGACTTTTACTGATACTGGTAGTGACACCGGCAACAGCCAGCCTTTGCTGTACCAGATTAGCCTGCGCCTCAGTGGTATAGGCACCAATCTGAATTACAGTCCGTTCCACAGACGGTTTATTATTGCTACTGGTAGCATTGCCTCGATTCTGACCGGAAGCAGAATTTTTAGACACCGTACCGGCTGCTTTATTTTCCAATATCTGCTGCGGTGTCAGTTTACCGCCTGCCGTATTATTTGCCGGTTTTGCTGTCGCCGCCGGTTTTACGGGTACTGGATTTTTATTTATTGGTTTAGGTGTTGCAGACACAGGTTTTTTGTCTGTATTAGCAACTTCACTTCTGTTTTTTACTACAGGTGTAGTATCAACTGTACTGGCTGGTGTTTTATTTGCCGGCTTTACTGTTACAGGTTCAGTTTTAGGGCGGTTACTGCTTGCCGTATTAACAGGAACCTGTTTAGTTTTTTCTGTTGTTTCTACCGGAGTTCTGTTAATAACCGGTTTTGGTTTAACAACTGGTACTGCTTCACTATGTACTTGTTGTCTGTTATTTTTTTCAACAAACTTTCTTTCAGAAGACGGTTTGATACCTGCTGAATCAGTATCATTTGGCCGCCGCTCTGGCGGTACTGGTGTATTATTTATTTTAGCTGGCAAGACAGGTTTAGGATGTGTTGTTTCTTCACGCATTACAGGTCTAGATATACTGTTTTCCTGTTTATGTTCAGATACCGCAGATGCATTACCCGAACCGACAGTTGTATTCACCGAAGATGACCTTGCCGCCGTTACCGGTTCCAGTACTATAGCTGAAGCAGATTGTGCCTGCGCCACAACACTCGCCTGAGACACCATACCTGCTGTGCCGGAAGCTGTTTCTGACGAAGCAGTTCTGACTTCAAGCTGTGGTGCCGGTACAGACTGAGGCGTGCGACGGCTCAGCATAATAACCAGCAATATAGCAGCAATGACTACCATAATTAATGCACCTACCAAACGGCGCCTGTTGCGCCGTTTCAGCTGTTCATAATTTTCCTGTGCATTCATTAATCACTAACTCCTCTGACCTTATCGTTTCTATTTTCAGAATTTACCTTGAAGATAAATCTATTATTTCTGCTACTGTATGAAACGAACCAAATACAACAATTCTATCATTCTCACCGGCCTCTGATAAAGCAGCCTGATAAGCTTTCTTAACATCAGGATAAGCTGTCACAGCAGTAATATTATGCTGAATAAATTTTTCTTGTAAAGCCTGTACAGTCATACCACGCGGCAAAGCAAGCGGAGCTATCAACCAGCAATCAAACTGATCTTTAATAATTTCCAAAACCGCATCAATGTCTTTATCAGCCAGCATACTGAATACAGCCATGCGTTTTTCTGCATAGGGTAAAGCAATTAAACTGCTGCGCAATGCCCTTGCTGCATGAGGGTTATGCCCCACATCCAGTACCGTAACCGGTCGTCCGGGCAACACCTGAAATCTTCCCGGATGGCGTACGCGCAACAAGCCGCGTTTAATTGCACCAATATCCAGAGGCAAACGTTCAGACAAACATTCCAGCACAGTTAATGCACAAGCCGCGTTACTAAGCTGAAAATTACCGCGCAATACTGGTATCGGTAAAGCATGACGGGCATGTTCACCTGTATATAAACTACTTTCTTGTGGATGAAAACGATACGACCACTGCTGCATTTCCATCTTATGGCAATCAAAATCTCGGCCAAACAAAAGTAAATCTGCTCCTACCTCTGCCGCATGCGATGACAGACTGTGCGGTACAGGAATCTGAGCACAAATTACAGGCTTTCCAGCACGCATAATGCCTGCTTTTTCAAATGCCACTTTTTCTACTGTATCACCAAGAAATGCCTCATGATCCAAATCAACACTGGTAATCACTGCCACATCGGCATCAAATATATTGACAGCATCCAGCCGCCCGCCCAGCCCTACTTCCAATATCATTACGTCTACATGCTGACGTATAAATACATCTACGGCAGCCAGCGTATTAAACTCAAAATAGGTTAACGGTATCTCAGCCCGTGCTGTCTGTATATGTTCAAACGCACTGACAATCAGATCATCAGCAACAGCTTCACCATTAATTGCAATACGTTCATTAAAACGTAACAAATGCGGACTGGTTAAGGTACCAACCCGATAACCGGCTTCATGATAAATCTGTGTCAGATAAGCGCACACCGAACCCTTACCATTGGTTCCGCCAACAACAATCAGCGGACATACCGGCTTTAAACCCATCCGGTCACGAACAGCACCTACCCTAGCCAGCCCCATTTCAATTTCGCCGCCGGCCACACCATTTTCCAGATGTTGCAGCCATGAGGACAAACCAGTTGCATGAAATTTTTCTGTCATTATCCTAATTTTTATCCTTCAGCCTGAGCCTGCGGATAACCTTATTCAAGATTGATTGCCTCAAAACCGATTGTGTATTGTTTGGCTGACACCAGCGTACCCATACTTGTAATCTTCGCCATGCCTGCGCATCGGTCATATCCGGTAGCAAAAGCTGGTATACGCGGCCGCGCGAAGTTTGCCAGTGTAAAGCCATCATATTTGCTCTGATAACAATACCTCTGCAACACAGTTTAGCCGGTACAGCAGCTTTGCCCTGTGCAAATAGCAGTGAAGCCTGCCCCTGTGAGCTGATTTCAATTTTTTTGACTCTGCCTTGCCGCAAGCCATAACCTGCCCATAGTGCAGATAATAACCATGCCAGCAGCCATATCAGACATAACCAGCCTGTACTGTAGAACACAATAGCCACTAGTGTCAGTACATGCATAATCACAACCAAATATAAAGCACATCGGGATGGCTTCAGCCGCACAACACATGCCATCATCAGATACTAAACCTGTTCTTCACCATATACCGGAGATATATGTATATCTGTATCTACCAGATCCAGTACCATATCATGCACTTCTACTGTAAAAAAATTCCAGAACTGATCAATATCCAATACCGGCCACAGCTTACGCTCAACTTCCCATGCAGACAGCTCTGCCTCAAAAATCAGATTAAAACGTTCACCAATATAACCAATGACCTGTTCCGGGGTTTCAAATTCCGGTACCAGCAATGTAGTACAATTACTCTGGAGTTGTGACAAAGTTAACTCAGGCAAATCATCACTGGTACTTTTCAGCCAGTCGAGAAAAGCCTGAGCAGGTTTCAGCACAACAGCACTGCGATCAACAAAATACATGCCCTATCCTTACTAATATTACTGAATAACCATATTGTACTGTAAACGTTCTGCGATAGCGTATATTTACCGCCCCGCAATTTTCAATTACCGTACAATCAGCTTATTGTGTCTACAGGGTTAACTGCCATGCCTCACACCATTCATCTAGCCCGGTTTCAGCAAATCCTTACGCCTGATGAAATCCTCACTGACAATCAGCTTATCGAACCATTTTGTACCGACCAGCGCGGCCGTTATCATGGACAGGCTTTTGCAGTATTACAACCGCATACTGTCAGCGCTGTACAGGAAATTATGCGCTATTGCCATCAGCAGCATATTCCTGTTACTCCGCAAGGCGGAAATACCGGCTTGTGTGGCGGTGCTACACCGCATGCTTCTGTTGCCGGTAAAGGAATTATCCTGTCGTTAAGTAAACTTAACCGCATGCGCAAACTCAATCTGGCTGACAACACCATTACCGTAGAAGCCGGCATGATACTCGCTGAAGTACAGAAAATCGCTCAAACTGCCAATCGCTATTTTCCCCTGAGTCTGGCCAGTGAAGGCTCCTGTCAGATAGGCGGAAATATTGCCTGTAATGCCGGCGGTCTGAATGTAGTGCGTTATGGCACAATGCGTGATCTGGTACTGGGTCTGGAATATGTCCTGTCCGATGGCGAACTGGTCAGTCACCTGTATCCACTGCATAAAAACACCAGTGGCTATGAAATGCGTCAGCAAATCATTGGCAGTGAAGGCACACTGGCGATTATTACCGCTGCCACACTAAAACTGTTTGCTCCGCCGCAAAGTGTCTTAACAGCATGGATTGGCGTAGACAATATTCACTCTGCCACCAGTCTGTTAGCCGCACTGAAAAATCACTTTGCCGAGCGCCTGTCCAGCTTTGAACTGATCAGTCAGGCGGCTCTGAGTTTGTCAGCCAGCTATAGACAGTTACGCGAACCAACTCATGCGAGCTGGCATATTCTGGTAGAACTGAGCGATAGCCTGCCGGCACAAAATTTAACCGACCCCTTAATCAGCGTACTGGAACAAGGTAACTGGCTTAATACAGTTATTGCTCAGTCTGAAACAGAACGTCAGCATTTATGGAGTTTGCGTGAAAACATATCTGCGGCACAACGCAGTCTCGGAGCCAGTATTAAGCATGATATTGTCGTTCCGATTGAACATGTTGCTGACTTTGTCGAAAACTGCCAGCAACAACTGATTAAAACCTTTCCGCAAACCAAGACCATTTTATTCGGCCATCTCGGTGATGGCAGTCTGCATTACAACGTTTTTATTGCTGATATTATGAATAATGATGTTTATCAATATGAAGAAAACATCAATAAAGTCGTATATGAACAGGTATTAAATTACCATGGCAGTATAGCTGCCGAACATGGCATCGGTCAGTTAAAAAATCAATGGCTACCACGTGTTCGCAGTAATGCAGAAATCAAATGGATGCAGGCACAAAAGCATAACCTCGACCCCGAAGGTATCCTGAATCCCGGAAAAGTTTTACCTGTGCATACGTGATATAGTAAGCATTTTTAAATCAACTATGAATATGAGTGAAGTTACTCTGTATACCGACGGCGCCTGCAAAGGCAATCCCGGCGTGGGTGGCTGGGGGGCTTTTTTACAATCCGGCAGCCACAGTAAAGAGCTTTTCGGCGGTGAGGCTAATACCACCAATAACCGTATGGAGCTCACAGCTGTAATTCAAGGACTTGCAGCATTAAAACGCCCGTGTATTGTTAACATCTACACAGATTCACAATATGTTAAAAACGGCATGCAGGAATGGATTCATAACTGGAAAGCACGCGGCTGGAAAACTGCCTCAAAACAGCCGGTAAAAAATGCTGAACTGTGGCAGGCACTGGACAGCGAAGTAAGTAAGCATCAGGTACACTGGCACTGGGTTAAAGGCCATGCCGGACATCCGGGAAATGAAAAGGCTGATGAACTGGCTAATCGCGGTGTAGAACTGGTTAAATAAAGCTTTAATTTTGTATAAATTATTATCACCTACCCACTTCTCAGCTACCATAATAGTGCTATCATGCCTAGAAGCATATTGTTTGATAAGTTTTGGTATCGGCTTAGAAGAATTTAATACTCAGCCTAAACCGGCAGATATGGGCTCGAAGAAATTTTCTGGAAAAACAGATTAATTTAATTAAATTAACCATTTAATAAATATTCAGATAATATTTCTATTTAACTGAAAACATTCTACTCTGACCAAAATTTTGCTACAAATTAATATTGAAAATAATCATTAATGTCCATCATAGCTATAGCAAAAAAATAAATAAATTCAATAATATAATAAACAACCAGGAAACAATACTAACATATCTTATATTATTATCATTCAAGATTGAAACTAAATTATTGTTATATTTATCAATCGATCTATTAAGTAGAAATATATTAATTTATTAAAAAACAAAGCCTGATTCCTAAGATATCAGGCTATGCAATGCTAAATTGAGCGTTAAATCATAATGAGTAATAGAGATGATTACCAAATCATATTCCACATAATATTCCAATCCATATCAACCTTATTCCATACAGAGAAATTTTAAACTCAATTTATTATTTAACCAAACAATTACTATTTCGCTTTACATTCATTACATTGTTCTTTACCAGTTGGTTTATTATCCACCTTAACCCATTTATCATTATTAGGATGGTAATGATTATTAGAACAACTTTTTTCCCAATGATAAGTATCACCACCTTTTATATAATAATAAGGAGAATGAGGTTCTGACATAATATGTCCTTTCTATTTAATCGAAACATAATTAATTAATAATTTAAATATAAATTATCACTATATATCCATATTTTACATTTCAATAATATATGAATACAATTTTTATATAATATCTTTTCTTATATTTTCAATAGGAATTTAAAAATAAATTTGGTATTTTATTAATCAATTGTCCTTGGCATAGAACTAGTTGAATAAAGCTTTAATTTCTTTAGAAATTATTATCACTTACCCACTTCTCAGCTACCATAATAGTGCTATCATGCCTAGAAGCATATTGTTTGATAAGTTTTGTATCGGCTTAGAAAAATTTAAAACTCAGCCTAAGCCGGTAGATGTGGGCTCGAAGAAATTTTATGGAAAAAACAGATTAATTTAATTAAACCTTTTTTTTTATTCCATGCTAAAATATTCCAATATTATTGAAAACACAATAACACGATTGCAATGATTATTTATAATTAATCTATAAATACATGTATAAAATACCTAATTTTTCACCTAAAATATAACTCAGTATCTAGTTGAATTTTTTAAAATAAATCAAATTTCCATTTAAAATAATATATTAATTGAATTAAAAATATATTCAGTGTACCTGTATTTAATACAGTTTTAATCTCATTTGAGAAATATAATGGTGTGTGCATGATTAATTTTAATTTACAATCATATTATAAGAACATAGGCGGGCTTATTTTTGAATTCGCCATACCCCCTAATAAAAAAGCCGTCTACAGTACTACATCTAAATACCTGACAGAAGGAGCGTTCAGCTTTATTGAGGGCATTATATACGAGTATGTTCCTAAATACGGTGAATATGGGCATTGGGGAATCACCGAAGTTAATACAGAACAATGGCTACTTATAAAACCGGCACTATTAAGGCTTAAGACCAGAGTTGATCAAGCCCAGAATTTAAAAGAACTTAAAAGTGATTTATTTGATTTTCGTTTTGTCTGTATGCTGGAAGACGATTATTTAAAAGAAACGGCTCACAAGTTTTCTAAATCCAAACCTTTGCTTTCTCAGATGATTATCGATTTTATAGCCTGGATTGATGTAACTATACAAAAGTATGGTTCATTCTATATTATAGGCATATAACTTTTTCATTTACTAAATCTATAAAGTTTTCAATTAAACTTGTAGCATTAATTTTTTATCCTATCTTTGGCAAGGTTTGTTTATCTTTTTGGAATATATGATATTCTAGGATGATTTACATTCCCGCTATTTATTCCGTCATGATGATTGCCTGCTTTATTGATCCATGCTAAGGACAGGATTTAACCAGACTAATTACTTAACATATGAAATTAAAATGATGACGTAACAAAAATAAATAACCTATTGATTTATTAATTGCTACCTTCATGCTGCTGTTCATATTATTTACAATTGAAATCCGTTGCTTTGATTAAACTGCTTAACTTTTTGCTGTTTTATGTACATAAACCTAATATCCGCCGTTTAACGCAGCGGTTAAAACATAAAACTATCATTATAACAGGCGCCAGTTATGGCATTGGAGAGTCGCTTTGTTATCTTTTAGCCGATATTGATTGCAACTTAATATTGGTTGCGCGCACAGTTGATAAACTGCGCGAATTAAAGCAACGGCTCACTATGAGCAAAGCTAAAGTTGACATTTATGCAGCTGATTTGCGTGATCAGGAACAACTTGATGGATTCATAAAATATATACAAAATTTACCTGTTGATATATTTATTAATAATGCCGGTAAATCGATTTGTCGCCCGGTCATGCAATCGTTAGACCGGCAGCATGATTTTGAACGAACCATAAAATTAAACTACCTGACTCCGGTACAATTATGCCTTGCACTTATCCCCAAATTACAGCAAAGTAAAGGACATATTATTAACGTTTCGGCTGTCAATGTGTTGTTTGCGCCAGCGGTGAATTGGTCAGCATATCAAGCCTCAAAAACGGCATTCGATCAATGGCTGCGTTCAGCAATGCCTGAATTACAAAACCGGCAAATCAAAGTATCGACAGCATATTTACCTTTAGTAAAAACAAGGATGATCGAGCCGACCAAAGCTTATCAGAACTTACCTGCATTACAGCCAAAGCAAGCTGCTACAATTATAAGTTATTTATTACAAACACAAAAACGCCAATATAAACCATGGTGGGCGATGATAGTGCAATTGGCCAGCGTCCTGTTTAATGGCATCTGGTTTAAATTAAATTGTTATTACATTAAGAGAAAATGATGATAAAAACAATCAAAGCGCTATACACCATTAAACTTTTGACTTTTAAAGGAATTTTTTATTTATTAATGAGTTTTCGTTCGGTTGGAATGAATTTAATGGCATTGCTCTATGTACGTCAGAAACTGAGCCCAGACCAAATTGCCATTAATGAAAATGACAATTGCATAAATTATCGTACACTTTATACGCAGTCACAGCATTTAGCCAAAAAATTAGCAGCGCATTGTGACATAAAACCGCATCAAAAAATAGCCATAATGGCAAGTAATCATACTATTATGATTCAAACTCTCTTTGCTATTGCCCGCCTAGGTGCAGATATTTACTTACTCAATACAGAACTATCAGCCAAGCAATTACAAAATATACAAGATGCGGTAAAATTTGATTGGATCATACATGATCCTCAAATTCCTATCTTAATTGATGTCAAATCATTACCAACAGATCATCCGGAGCAAATTTCCATTTACTCGCTCTTAAAGGATAAGATGCCACCCTATTCCGGCAATCTTAAAGTTACCCATTTTAATAAACTTACTGTGTTAACCAGTGGTACAACAGGACGTTTTAAAATGGCAGGACGCAATAGTAAAGCACAAAATTTTATCAGTCCTTTTTATCAATTGTTGATGAAATTAAACCTGAGCAAATATAACAGAATCTATATAGCAACACCGATTTACCATGGTTTTGGTATTGCGACATTGTGTATGTCGGTACTATTAGGTGCCACTATATTTATCAATAAACGCTTTGATACCGCCAAAGTTTGTCAACTTATTAACAAACATAACATTGAAGTTATCACCCTCGTTCCCTTAATGCTCAGTCGAATGATGAATTATTCTGTAACGCAGTTACGTAGTTTAAGATGCATCATCACCGGCGGCGCACCAATTGCTGTCACACTGGTTCAACGAACAATTAATCAACTTGGTAAAGTGTTATTTAACTTATATGGCACATCGGAAGCTGGAATATGCCTGATTGCAACGCCGGATGATTTGATCACTCACCCATCAACTCTAGGTAAGCCTGTTAAAGGATTATCAGCCAAATTAATGAACAATGGCATAGAGGATGCGATAAAAGGTGAACTCTATATCAAATGTGCGTGGTCCACTCAGGGCAAAAACTGGACTGCTACTGGTGATATAGTTCAAAAAGACAGTACAAATAATTACTATCTAAATGGTCGGGCTGATGACATGATAGTTTCAGGTGGTGAAAATGTTTACCCATTCGAACTCGAACAATGCTTAGTTAACCATCCTGACATTAACGACTTAGCCGTTATTAGTGTTAATGATGAGGAATTCGGACAGAGATTAGTGGCATTTGTGGTATTAGCAGCGCATACTGAACAAACCGAAGATACTTTAATAGACTGGTTAAAACCACAAATTGCACGTTACCAGATGCCTAAAAAAATATATATCATTGACGAATTGCCCATGACTCATATTGGCAAAGTTGACAGAAAACAACTTATCAATCGATATTATGAATTATCTAAGATCTGAGTTAGCGAAAACACCAGTACTGATTAGCATAATAGTATTTTTTAAAAATTTTTATTTTTCAAAAGCATTATCATTGCTTGTTACCCGCTCAACTAATCCTTTTATCGTATTTATAAAAGGATTTTTCTCCGATTTATAATACATAATATAATCAATATCTGGTAATGCCGGAAGTTTCAGGATATCGGTGTAATCGATAAATTTCTTAGACATTGACGATCTGTTCAGGCAGCCTATGCCTAATTGAGCCTCAATAGCAGACTGCATACCAATAACACTGGAAGCATAATGAGATAAATTATAAAATATTTTATTATTTTCTAATTTATCTATAGCTAATTTTTGTAATAAGCAGCCTTTTGGCAAAGTTATAATTGGCAGCGGATCAGATCCGGTTATACTAAGATCTTTCGAACCAGCCCAGCAGAGCGGTTCATGCCCTACAACCATAAAATTATCATTATCGGGTAATCGCTGCCCGTTTAAATGAATAAATAAAGCAATATCATATTGTTCCAGAGTATGTTCAAGAAGCATTTTTGAACTGCTCTGAATTGAGACATTAAATTGAATATTCTGACATTGGTCACGTAGTCCTCTTAATACAGATGCTATCGTGGCAGGCATAAAATAATCTGTAATTGAAAGTGTCAGCTCATATACCGAATCATGGTTTCTAATATCATTTATGATATTATCATTTAAAGATAATATCTTTTTTGCATGCTTATACATTTTTTCACCAATAGCTGTCGGTTTCGCGCCGTATCTGCCACGATGTAGCAGTTGTGCATCGCAAAATACCTCAAGCTTTTGGATTTGTTCACTGATAGCCGATTGAGATTTAAATAAAATATTCGAAGCTTTTGTATAGCTGCCCATTTCTATAATGACAACAAATGTGTGAAGAATTTCTAAATCAAATTTTTCCATAGTGTAATCAGTCTTCATTAATTAGTGTCATTAGATTTCTTTAATATATCGGATTTTCCGTTATAAATAAATCAAAAAATCCTGTTTTACAGATATAAAAAATTTTAGCTATTATTTTCTGGAAAAAAGGAGTTCATCAATGTCTTTAAATTCAAACAAATTGCCGGATAAAAATATTTTTTCTGATAACCATAAATGGAAAGTTTTATTTACAGGTGCATTCGCTAATACATGCTTTACCTTTGTTATCGGCGGCGTACCTGCAGCCTCCATTATTCTACGTAATGATTACCATATCCCAACATCTGTATTAGGGCTTTTAATGGGCATTGTAGGTTTTGGAATTGCTGTAAGTGAATTACCCTGGGGAATTGCCACCGATCGCTTCGGAGATCGACCGATATTAATTACAGGATTGTCCACAACTGCCATAGCTCTTTTCACCCTGGCTTATTTTGCAAAAATATCATCACACACTTCAATAAGTATCATTTTATGTGCCGGTTTACTAGTCGTCGGTCTTTTTGGGAGCAGTGTAAATGGTTCCAGTGGCAAAGCGATCATACAATGGTTTAAACCACAGCAACGCGGCTTAGCAATGAGTGTAAGGCAGGCAGCTGTACCACTTGGTTATGCATTAGGAGCATTATTCTACCCTTATATATCAATTCATTATGGATTCTCGACCACACTATTTATATCGGCATTTATTTGTATTCTGGCTGCATTATTCAGCTATCTATGGATTATTGATCCGGATAGTGAGAGTGAACGCAAAACACCGGATATAACACAATCACTCAAAAATAAATCAACTCAGCCAATGAAATCATTGAAAGTGTGGCGCATTGTATTAGCTGTAGGTATTTTATGTGCACCACAGTTTGCATTGATGACATTTTCAATGCTTTTCTTGCACGATTTTGCCGGATTAAGTATTGGATATATCAGTATTCTACTATTTTTCATACAAATTAGTTCAATACCAACACGTATCGGTAGTGGCTTTTATACAGATAAAAGGGGAAATAGAAAATTTTTTCTGAAAGCGGTTACAGCCCTTTCATTCATCTTATTCTCAGCCCTTACCGTATTTACTTATTTTTCATATAAACTCAATATACATCATTTTGCCTACTTTGTTAGTTTCATTATTCTTATATCTGGTATATCAATTTCTTCCTGGCATGGAATCGGATATACCGAACTGGCTACAGTTGCCGGACAAAAGAGTGTTGCAACTGTATTAGCCATGGCTAATACAGTAGTATTTTTCATTCTGTTTGCAACTCCAGCCATAATTCCATGGCTATTACATCAATTCTCCTGGGTTGGCGTTTGGGCAGTCATGGCTGTTATTTGCGCAATAAGCTATTTCTTATTTGAGAATCCATCATCTGAAAAATAATTTTTTATTCATAGGAATGTACCACCCTGCTTTACTCTGCATAAAACAGACTGAATTTTGGTTGGTGATTTTACCGATAAATCTAATCTATCTAATTTTGAATTGATTTATGAAGATTATTTTGAAAATAGCTAAACAGTTTGTTAGATTTGAAATTTCATTTTTCACATCATGATAATTTGTCATTTTATGATATGAGCTGAAACATTGATTAAATTTTCATTTAACAATATTTCAGCTATATAACGTTCTTATTGACTAAGATTTATTGAAAAATCAAATAGAAATAAAGATATTTTCCACAGACATAAAAAACTAATAGCTACAATAAAAGGTATAAAGTTTATAAGTCTGCTTTGAACTAAAGCATAGTTAACACATTGAAAAAATTAATAATAAGCAATTACTAACAAAAGAAATTTGGTTAATACTGTACTTTTACACAATATCATCCTCAACACATTTAACAGCAAAAGAATGGTTACTTTGTCTGATATATGGGTTATAAAATCTGAAGCATCTGGCCATTATTATAGTTAAACCATTCAATATAAAAATAGTGAGCATAACACCCGTTATGCTCACTATTAGCTATATGTTGACTAGTTAGCCAGACACGACTATTACATCATGCCGCCCATGCCACCCATGCCACCCATATCAGGAGCAGCAGGTTTATCTTCCGGTAATTCAGTAATCATGCAGTCAGTAGTCAGCATCAGACCAGCGATAGAAGCAGCATGCTGCAAAGCAGTGCGGGTAACTTTAGCCGGATCCAGTACACCCATTTCCAGCATATCACCATACTCACCGGTACCAGCGTTATAGCCATAGTTACCAGAACCATTCAACACATTGTTGACTACAACGCTTGGTTCATCACCAGCATTGGCAACAATCTGGCGTAATGGTGCTTCAACTGCTTTCAGTACGATTTTCACCCCGGCTTCCTGATCGGCATTAGCACCTTTCAGGTCTTTAATCACAGCACGGGCACGCAGCAGGGCAACACCACCACCGGCTACCACACCTTCTTCTACCGCAGCACGGGTAGCATGCAGGGCGTCATCCACGCGATCTTTTTTCTCTTTCATTTCAACTTCAGTAGCAGCACCAACTTTAATTACTGCCACACCGCCGGCCAATTTAGCCACGCGTTCCTGCAATTTTTCTTTATCGTAGTCGCTGGTAGCCACTTCAATATGTTTGCGGATTTCAGCAACACGTGCTTCAACAGCAGCCTTGTCACCCAGTCCGTCAATCACAGTAGTATTTTCTTTACCAACTTCTACACGTTTAGCCTGACCTAAATCTTCCAGAGTGGCTTTTTCCAGAGACAGACCAACTTCTTCAGCAATAACAGTACCACCGGTCAGGATAGCAATATCCTGCAACATGGCTTTACGACGGTCACCAAAGCCCGGAGCTTTAACAGCAACAGTTTTCAGGATACCGCGAATGTTGTTTACTACCAGAGTAGCCAGAGCTTCACCTTCAACATCCTCAGCAATAATCAGCAACGGACGGCTGGTTTTTGCCACTTGTTCCAGAACAGGCAGCAAATCGCGGATGTTAGAGATTTTTTTATCAAACAGCAAAATATACGGGCTGTCCAGACCGGCAATCTGTTTTTCTACATCAGTAACAAAGTAAGGAGACAGGTAGCCACGGTCAAACTGCATACCTTTAACAACTTCTACTTCATTTTCCAGTGATTTGCCGTCTTCAACAGTGATTACGCCTTCTTTACCCACTTCATTCATGGCTTTGGCAATGATTTCACCGATAGATTCATCTGCATTAGCAGAAATAGAAGCAACCTGAGAAATTTCTTTAGACTTTTCCGGAACCGGTTTAGAAATATTTTTCAGTTCAGCAATAACAGCTTCAACAGCTTTATCGATACCGCGTTTCAAATCCATCGGATTCATACCAGCAGTAACGTATTTCATGCCTTCAGTAACTATAGCCTGAGCCAGAACAGTTGCAGTAGTGGTACCGTCACCAGCCACGTCATTGGTTTTAGAAGCCACTTCTTTAACCAGCTGTGCGCCCATATTTTCGAATTTGTCTTTCAATTCTACTTCTTTAGCAACAGACACACCGTCTTTAGTGATGTGCGTTCCGCCAAAGGCACGATCCAGCAGCACGTTACGACCTTTAGGGCCTAAAGTTACTTTTACTGCTTCAGCCAATACATTGACACCAGCAACCATTTTCTGACGGGCTTCATCAGAGAATTTCACGTCTTTTGCTGCCATTTGCAACTCCTAATCTTTAATAATTAATTACGCAATAAAATTAAATTTCTGGATAAATAATTTATTCAACGATACCGAAAATATCTTCTTCGCGCATTACCAGCAACTCTTCACCGTCTACTTTAACAGTCTGGCCACTGTATTTTCCGAAAATTACTTTATCGCCAACTTTAACATCCAGTTTCTGACGGTCACCGTTTTTCAGCAGTTTGCCATTACCTACGGCAATTATTTCACCCATATCAGGTTTTTCAGCAGCAGAACCAGGTAACACAATACCAGAAGCAGTTTTTTCTTCAGCTTCCAGACGTTTTACGACAACGCGGTCATTCAAAGGACGAATAGTCATATTATCTTCTCCACATCTTTAGTGCCTGAGGCACAGCAAAGTTGGTTAATACAAACCCGCATTTTCAGCGGGACGTAAATATAAATTTATTCGCTACTTAAAGTAAGGCTGGCTTGCTGCAATTCAAGAGTAAGTGAAATAATTTTTTTCCTCACTCTTACAAATACTTAGCAAATTTGACAAATTATCTTAGTCATTACAGACAGATAGCTGCAATTACAAGCAAATCTCCCGCATCCCAGTTCGACCCGATAAATTAATTTGAGACAGAGCAAATATATTACCTCAGCCCGCCGGACAGATTCCGGACACAGGTAACACATCAAGAAAAAAGATCGTTTATCTGCTAATTACAGATAAACAGTTTTTTGCATAATATTAAGTATATATACCAGATTAAAATATAAACGGTGAAATGCCAAATAATGCTGATTAACTTAATTACCAGAATTATTTTACCAAATTCTGAAAATCAGAATTTCAATTTACAGAGGGGCTTATTTTCTTTCAAATCTGGTATCAATCTGAGCTGATAACGTTTCGCGGGCACGTGCAATACGTGAACGCACTGTACCTACCGGACAGCCTAATTCCTGAGCGATTTCTTCATAGGTCAGACCATTTATCTCTGATAAAATAATCGGCTGACGCAGATTGGCTGGCAATTGATTAATTGCTTCATCAACAGCATCAATCAGCTCACGATTAAGTAACAAATCCTCCGGAGTCTGATAATCTGACAAATGTTCCAGTACATCAGTTTCATCTCCGTCCTCATCCATAATCTCAGTAATCATTTGCGGTTCACGTCCGTAAACAGCAGCCATAGACTTAGCCGTATTCATACCGATACAGCAAAGCCACGTATAAAACTGACTTCCGGCACGAAATTGCGGCATAGCTTTATAAGCTTTAAGAAATGTTTCCTGTACCACATCCAGCGTCGTTTGCTCATCATGAGTAAAACGACGCAGAAAGTGTTTTAAACGACGCTGATACTTTCTGACCAGCAAACTAAAAATCTGAGCATCACCCTGCTGAGCCCTTCGCACCAACACCTGCTCTTCCACCTGCCGGGTAGAATCATCATGCATTTTGTTATCCTCTAGTCATTATTGTTGTTGCATCAATCAGCAGCTGAATCTGCGATAAATCTAGTATCTGCCTTAAAGTTTTACAGCCTTAGAGGCAAGTCCTCCATAATTGGCATCCATCCGTCAGTTATACCTCTGTCAATATCAACAGCAACATTAATAACAGCGACACACTGATTGTCTGAGTCACATAAAACCGGCCAGACAGCACGCATAAAAGGAGGGATCTTCCTTTCTTGTAATAATTTTCTAACTTTTTTTCTTCCTCCTCTCAGAACAATAGTATCTTCATTATCTGCCTGACGCACTATCCACGCAGCATCAGTTTCCGCCAAACCAAAAGGATGCCGGTTCCATTGCAGATAACGGGCAGTAACCAGTTTCTGACTGGATACCGGTAACAATCCATACCAGTGCCACTGCCCGCTTACATCATACTTATCAATCCATAATCTGGAATCATAATAGACCACACGTGCATGCGGTAAAGCCCATTGTGCACCGGTTTTGCCTTCCATCAACTGTCGTGCAAATTCTGTTAGAGCCGCAGACGTAGACATTCCCAAACAATGCTTTTGCGTAAATAAACGCAATTGCTGCCGACGGCGTGATTCACTTAAATTACGCCATAAAGGTATCTGAAACCCCCTTTGCTGTGCATGCAGCATAGTCCAGTCAGCTTCAGCTATTTCATTTAATAAGGACAGTTCATCCTGTAAACGTTCTACTGCCGCTTCTATCTGGGTATCCAGGTGTGGCAGATGTGTGCGCCAGTATGGCAAACCGTCCAGACGCAGCCAGTTGCGTAAATAGGCACAATTACTATTACTGTCATCTTCAATATGCCCAAGTCCTGCGGCATCTGCATATGCCTTGAGCTGTTGCCGGGAAAAATGCAATAGCGGACGCCAGATAACAGTATTTTCAGTTAATGAACGTATCGCCGGCATAGCTGAAAGCGAACGTAAACCGCCACCGCGCAGAGCCCCCAAAAAAAAGGTTTCAATTTGGTCATTTCTGTGATGCGCCAATACTACTGCATCAGCTTCACTATCAGCATAAACCTGATAACGTGCTTTACGCGCAGCGGCTTCCAATCCCTCTCCGGCCGCACGCACATCTACTCTGACCAGTTGCAGCGGAACTGACCACAATGCGCATAATTGCTCACAAAATGCAGCCCACTCATCCGCATATCTGCTTAAACCATGATGCACATGAATTGCAGATATCTGTATCGGCAGACTATCACGCAACTGAGTCAGCGCGTGTAACAATACCACTGAATCCAACCCGCCGCTGAGACCTACTGCCAAAATACAACGGTCAGCCATAGAGGCTGACCATTGTTGTGCAATACTCTCACATAATTTACTTACCGCTGAACTGACCATAGCTCATCAGACGATCAAAACGCCGGCTTAGCAATGTCGACAACTGTTTGCCTTTAGCATCTTGCAGCTGACGGGTTAGCACCGATTTTACCCGTTGCATAATTTCCGGATAATTACGATGTGCTCCTCCCAGAGGTTCCTCAATCACAGTATCAATTAATTTCAAATCATGCAGGCGTTTGGCAGTAATCCCCAGAGCCTGAGCAGCTTCCGGAGCTTTTTCAGCCGTTTTCCATAGAATAGATGCACAGCCTTCAGGTGAAATCACTGAATAAGTCGAAAACTGCAGCATATTGATGTAATCACCTACAGCGATTGCCAGAGCCCCGCCGGAACCGCCTTCACCAATCACTGTACAGATAACCGGTACACGCAGCCGTGCCAGCTCGTATAAATTACGGCCGATGGCTTCAGACTGTCCTCTTTCTTCCGCTCCGATGCCCGGATAAGCTCCCGGTGTATCAATAAAGGTTAGCAAAGGAATTTGAAATTTTTCTGCCAGCTTCATCAGACGCAGAGCTTTACGGTATCCTTCGGGCTTAGGCATCCCAAAATTACGGCGAATTTTTTCCTTGGTATCACGGCCTTTCTGATGACCAATAACCATTACGCTTTCACCATTAAAGCGTGCCAAACCGCCAACAATGGCGGCATCGTCAGCAAACGCACGATCCCCGTGCAATTCTTCAAAATCTGTACACAGAGCATCAATATAATCTAAGGTATACGGACGCTGTGCGTGACGGGATACCTGCGAAATTTGCACCGGCGTCAGTTTGGCAAAAAGATTTTTGGTTAAATCGTCGCTTTTCTTTTTCAGGCGCGCGATTTCTTCGGATATATCCACAGCTGATTCATCCTGTACAAAGCGCAATTCATCAATTTTCTGTACCAGTTCAGCTATAGGTTGTTCAAAATCCAAAAAAATCTGTTTCATTGTTAAAATATCCGCAAAAACATGTATCAGCTATGATACGCGAAGAAATGAAGCTATGCAGCCCTTATTAATAAAAACCTGATAGCACAATTATAAATTATAATAATAACAATATGATTTATAAAATATAATTATAAAAAAACATCTCTACAGCCACTTGCGCATCCGAATCACATTTTAGCGTTTTCTATCAATTTAAACAGATATAGCAACAACTTAAACCACATGCCTCAGCAGCAATGCTAATTAAATAAACATCCGATAACAAGCAGATTCGAAACACTATATACGCAACAAATATGCATTAACAGCTTGCCAAGACTAGGAATTACCCACTAAAATTAGCGATTTTCTGTTATCTTGGCAGAATAAAATTACTTCGATTTTTTCACTAAGGAATACACTATGGTAGTTATCCGTTTGGCTCGCGGTGGTTCTAAACACCGTCCTTTCTATAACATTGTCGTAGCAGACTCTCACAACCGTCGTGACGGCCGCTTTATCGAACGCGTTGGTTTTTACAATCCTGTTGCCAATGAGAAACAGGAACGCGTACGTCTGAGCGCAGACCGTCTGAACCACTGGATTGGTCAGGGCGCGCAATTAAGCGAAGCTGTTGCCAAGCTGGTTAAAGAACAAAAGGCTGCGGCCTGATTTAGCAGTAAAGCAAATGAATAGTACACAGCCACAATGGGTAGCAATGGGCTATATAAAAGGTGTGTTCGGAGTAAAAGGCTGGGTGAAAGTCCATTCTGATACTGAATATACCGATAGTCTGCTCGACTATCCGCAATGGCAGCTGAGTAAAGATGGCCAGATTAAAACTGTAAGCATAGCCGAAAGTAAAATCAGCGGCGATGAATTACAGGTAAGATTTGACGGCATAACCGATCGTGACAGCGCAGCATTACTGCGCGGCTTTACCATCGAAATAGACCGCGCCAGCTTTGCCGAAACCGATGACAATGAGTATTACTGGACAGACCTGATCGGAATGCAGGTACATAACCGTACACAGGAAAATCTGGGAACTGTCAGTTCATTAATGCAAACCGGTGCGCATGACGTACTGGTAGTAGATGGTGCTTTTGGCCGTAAACTGATTCCCTTTGTCTCACAGTACATTGATGAAGTTAACTTGCCTCAACAGCAAATTGTTGTTGACTGGGGCAGTGATTACTGATGCACATTCAGGCCATTACCCTGTTTCCGGAAATGTTTACCGCCCTTACCGGCAGTGGCGTAACCGGTCGTGCATTACAAAAAGGTATATGGGAATTTGCTACCATTAATCCGCGCCAGTTCGCTGATAACCCATTGGGTTATATTGATGACCGGCCGTTTGGTGGTGGCCCGGGAATGATTATGATGGCTCCGCCCTTACAGGCAGCCATTGATACAGCCAGACAGACTTGTCCCGAAGGACGGCTGATTTATATGAGTCCGCAGGGCAAGCCACTGAATCATGCACAGACAGCAAATCTGGCTAGAGAAAAGGCTTTGATTGTACTGTGCGGCCGTTATGAAGGTATTGATGAACGCATCCTGACCAGCAACGAAGTAACCGAAATCAGTATTGGTGACTTTGTGGTTTCCGGCGGTGAATTGCCGGCAATGATGTTAATGGATGCAGTAATCCGTTTGTTACCCGGCACACTTGGCGATACACGCTCAGCAGTAGAAGACTCATTTGCCAATGGTTTACTTGATTGCCCACACTACACCCGTCCGGTAGAATTTCGTCAGCAGACAGTTCCCGACGTTTTACGTAGTGGTAATCATGCTTTAATCGCACAGTGGCGATTAACTCAGGCGCTCAGGCGCACACTGACACGTCGTCCGGATTTACTGGCCGATCGTGAATTAACCCCAGAGGAATCCAGACTCTTGCAGACGATCAGACAAGAGGAACGGGATATCCCATTATAATAGGAAGCTTAATATGAACTTAATTCAACAATTAGAGCAAGAAGAAATCGCTCGCCTGAATAAAGAAATTCCGGCTTTTGCACCAGGTGATACCGTGGTTGTTTCTGTACGTGTTACTGAAGGTAGCCGTACCCGTTTACAGGCCTATGAAGGCATTGTAATCGCCCGTCGTAACCGTGGTCTGAACAGTAACTTCATCGTTCGTAAAATTTCCAGCGGTGAAGGTGTAGAACGTACATTCCAGTTATATTCTCCAGCCGTTGAAAAAATCGAAGTTAAACGTCGTGGTGATGTACGTCGTGCCAAACTGTACTACCTGCGTGGCTTAACCGGTAAAGCTGCCCGCATCCGTGAAAAACTGCCGGCTCGTAAAGCCTAAGCAGTATTTACAATTACTATTAGCTGCCTGCGGCAGAGCTAATACTCAGGCCGAATCATCAGATTCGGCCTTTTTCTTTATGTTTTCGGTCAAACTGGTAAAACAGAAAATATCAGAGCTTGTAAATAGCATGAAATAATCAATAAATACTTATTGAAATAGTGTTATATAAAAAATATTGAATAGATAATTGAATTTTTAAAAATTAATTTCTCTGACAGAAATAATCGAAATCTGTGAATGCCAGCCACGCCTATCCTCTTGTTCACAAACTCTAATAATTTACACACCGGCAAAAGGTGAAAAATGTTAAAATTATCCGGTTTTTGGTTTACTCCATCCTAATTTAACTTGCTTTGTCTTACCCAAAGGAAACACACCAAATGAGCCAGTCCCTGAGTTATCGTGATGCCGGTGTTGATATTAATGCTGGCGATTCTTTGGTTGAAAGAATTAAACCATTTGCTAAGCGTACCATGCGGCCTGAAGTATTGGGTGATCTGGGCGGATTTGGTGCTCTGGTTGAAATCAGCCAGAAATATCGCCATCCGGTACTGGTTTCTGGTACCGATGGTGTAGGTACCAAACTGAAACTGGCCTTTGAATGGGATCAGCACGACACTGTAGGCATTGATCTGGTAGCCATGAGTGTCAATGATATTCTGGTGCAAGGGGCAGAACCATTATTCTTTCTGGATTATTTTGCCTGCGGCAAACTAGATGTTGAACGTGCCGCCGCTGTTATTAAAGGCATTGCAGCCGGGTGCGAACAGTCCGGATGTGCACTGATTGGTGGTGAAACTGCAGAAATGCCGGGCATGTATCCCGATGGCGAATATGATCTGGCCGGATTTGCAGTTGGCGTTGTAGAAAAAGAACAGGTAATTAACGGACGCAGCATTGTTGCAGGTGATATTGTATTAGGTCTGGCTTCAAACGGTATTCACTCCAATGGCTATTCACTGGTTCGTAAAATTATCGAACGCACCCAGCCGGAGCTTGACGCTGAATTTAATCAGGGTAAAACATTGCGCCAGGCAATCATTGCACCGACCCGGCTTTATGTAAAACCTATTCTGGCGGCACTAAAACAATTTACCATCAAAGGTATGGCTCATATTACCGGTGGCGGTATCAGTGAAAATGTACCCCGCATTCTTCCTGAAAACACAGTGGCCGCCATTAATTCTCAATCATGGTCATTACCCAAACTTTTTCAATGGCTGCAACAAGCTGGAAATGTAGAAACTCAGGAAATGTACCGCACTTTTAATTGCGGTATTGGTATGGTTTTGGTGGTGAGTGCAGAAGATGCAGATGTTATACAGAAATTTTTACAGCAACAAGGCGAAACCGTTTATCAGATAGGTCGTATTCGTACTCGTCAGGGTGACGAACATCAAACCCAGATAAATTAAAGGATAATTTTGATAACCGACTTAAATTTATAAATTTTCAGGTTAAGAATATTTTCTTAGTAATACTATAAACTTATAAATACAGGCAGCCACGTCTGGCTGCCTATTTACTATGTCATAATATATATTACAAATGATATATTAACGCCTGCAAATTTTCTTAGAAGCGCTGTAACTGCCATCATTACATACAAATTTCGTACCGGCACAATGGGAAATACCCCCTTTTTTACCAGAACATGGTTCACGACCTCTGGCATTAGCTGGGTTAAATACACTAAACATAAAAATAGCAGCACTAAAAGCTAAAACCCAATTTTTCATTGCTTCTCCTGTTATTTATCTTTAATAAGTAAATTTATTATAATTAAATATTAAAATTAAATGCAATTTATGCATATATTAATATTTGATTTTAATCAAACATGTATATATTAAATATTAAAATCTATTTATGAAGATTGATTATTAAGAAAATAATAGAATCAGTTAGTTGAAATAATAATAGCTTATATTTTTTAAAAACTGTAATAATTAAATATAGCCTTTTGCCAACATCAGTTGATTGCCGGCAAAAGGCATATCATCGTTTATTTCGTCAATAATGCAGGAAGTAGCCTTTCAATCCATTGACGCAGTAAAATCAGTTTGCCATGAAAAAAATGGCCGGAACCGGGTACAACCAATATGGGCAAGTCCTGCCCTTCAGCCCAGTTCAGACTGTTCTGCAACGGTACCACTTCATCTTTTTCACCATGAATCAGTAATGTAGTAGCAGGATTATAGGCACTGGGTGCATCGATAGTATACATACCTATAGCCGGACCCATCAGCAATAAGGCATCCGGCCTTGCTGTAAGCGCGCTGAACAAGGCTACATAGCCACCAAAAGAAAAACCGGATAATACCAGTTTACTAACTTCCGGATGCTGAGCACGGGCAAAGTCAACCACGGCAAGGCAGTCCGCCACTTCACCGCGACCATAATCATGCTCTCCTTCGCTATTACCAACGCCACGCAAATTAGGCAGATAACAGTGAAAACCCATTCCTGTAAGTGCTTTTGCTGCTGTCTGTACCACTTTATTGGTATTCAGCCCGCCTTGTAAAGGATTAGGATGATTAATTACAGCCACACCACAAGCAGTACCCTGCGCGGGTAAATAAATAGTTTCAAGCCGCCCTGCCGGCCCGTTAATCCAGATGTTCGGTTGTTGCTTCAGCATCAGATTTACTCATTACTTTCAGGTTTATCCACTAACAATCGGGTAACAACACGATCGTTTGCCAGTTCTTCATCCAATATTTCCTGCAGGTCACTTTCGTCTACATAGGTATACCAGCGCCCCTGCGGATAAAGCACCATAACCGGCCCTTCATCACACCGGCCAAGACAGCCGGCACTACTGATACGCAGCTTACCTACTCCCATCAGCCCCATGGCCTTAGCATGACCTTTGAGATAATCAACTGCATCTGCACCAACATCATCGTCTCCACAGCTCTGGCGACACGGATTATCTCGGCGATTGGTGCAGACAAAAAGATGTTTAGCATAATAACTCACGGGTTTTCCTTTATTCTTTGTTTCTGTTCACACCGGCAATATCCATTTTGCCAGTATGAAATATTTAATCATTAAATGTCAGCACACGATTGCTGTGTGATTGCTGAGCTTTAATTGAAGCCAGCATAGCGGGCAAATCCAGATTAAATTCAATTGCACGCTGTGCAGCCCGTTTTTTCAGTTTATCCCAGTCACGTACTGAAGGCAGCTGCTGAAAGGCCAGTACGGCAATATTGCCATGAGTTTCAGCCGGCACCATTAGTACTCTGTTGTCAAATACACTACGCAACCGGCGTACAAAAGTCTGAAACCGCTTGTCACCCTGCCACCAGTTAGTAACAAAGATACCATGCTCACTCAGTGCCTGACGGCAATCCTCAAAAAAAGGTTCAGCAACCAGACTGTCAATAATCTGCTCACCATCAAAGCCATCAACCAGAATGATATCTGTATTTCCCCGTAATATCTTGATGTATTCGGCACCGTCGTCTTCAATAATTTCAAATTTTTCGCCCTCAAATGGCAGCTCAAACATACTGCGGGCAATACTGATAACCTGAGGGTTGATATCGACAGCAGTCTGACAGGTATCAGGCAGGTAAGCTTCTATCCAGCGTGCAAATGAACCACCGCCCAAACCTATTTGGGTAATATGCCGGGGCATGCTGTCGGCAAACAATAACCATGCCATCATAGCCCGGCTATACGATAGCACCAGTTCTGCCGGATCATCGACATTCATAGAACTTTGTATAGTAGACGTACCCAGATGGAGTGAACGTATATTGCCTGATTCGGATATGCCTACTTCGGGTAACTCATAGTGCGCAGGACGTAAACGACGATAGGGGTGTTGTGGCATAGTAATTTCCGTCATCAGATAACAATAAAGTAGCAATTGGCCGGATGGCTAATATGCAGTCTGATAATATTCAATATCAGATTAGCAATAAACCGTTTAAAATAATATTAGCCTCACTGATAAGACTGGAATAAACAGCAAATATAGTGAGGCCAGTTGGTGGTGTATTATATAGTTATAACAGATTTTTTTGTTTTATAAAGTATTATGTCACTTTAGATAGCAAATGGTTTATTGAATCAATTTTCTGGTACTGCAACCTATAAATCCGGTGTTTCCATTTGTATTGCTGAATCACAAACTATCTATCATGAGATTTGTAAAATATCCAAGGGGTAATTTAATAACTATCTGTGTTGTAAGATTTAACAAGTACAGATACAGAATAAGGTCAATAGACTGATTAGTGCTGTTATCAGCAAAATCACAAGCAAAGCACAATCAGATAATAGTGCTCTAAATCAGCAATAAAAGCAGGCAAACCATCCCCACTACTCAATATTCCTGTCGGAAAAAGTATGAGCTGATATACATAGGATGATACTGGCAGGACCGCTTGCCTGCCATTCATAATATTTTATGCTCCGGCAATCAGATGCAGGGCTTCTTCATATTTAGCCAGTGTTTTGGCAATTATGTCTGTCGGTATATGTGGTGCCGGTGGTTGTTTATTCCAACCGGACTCTACCAGCCAGTCACGGATAAACTGTTTATCGAATGAAGGCGGATTGCTACCAACCTGATAGCTGTCTACAGACCAAAAACGGCTGGAATCCGGGGTAAGCACTTCATCCATAAGCGTCAAAACACCATTCTCATCCAAACCGAATTCAAATTTGGTATCGGCAATAATGATGCCTTTACTGCGAGCATAATCCGCGGCTTCTGAATATAGCTTAATCGCCTTAGCACTTACCTGCTCTGTCAGTTCTTCTCCCAGCAGAGAAGCACATTGTGACAAACTGATATTTTCATCATGGTCGCCTACAGCGGCTTTACTCGAAGGAGTAAAAATCACCTCAGGTAATTGTTCAGCTTCCCGTAATCCCGCTGGCAATTTAATTCCGCAAACAGCTCCGGTTTGCTGGTAATCACGCCAGCCACTGCCAGAAAGATAACCGCGAACAATAGCTTCTATTTTCAACGGGCTTAATTTTTTTACCACAACTGCCCGTTTGGCAATTTTCTCAGCCTGCTGGCGTGGCAGCACATCATAAACTGTTTCACCAGTAAAATGGTTAGGCATAATATGTTGCAGTTTTTTAAACCAGAAATTGGATATCTGGGTAAGAATTTCGCCTTTTCCTGTTATAGGTTCAGGTAAAATTACATCAAAAGCCGATAAGCGGTCTGTAGCTACCATCAGCATGCGTTTCTCGTCAATTGCATACAAATCGCGTACTTTACCCGAATATATTTTTTCCAGCGCCAGCTCAGTCATCATCTACCTCTATTCAAGCGGTTAATCGCCAATATAATATACCTGTGCAAATCAATAACCTTGTGCTAAGGTAATCATTGTGCAACAAATGTTAGCAGCCAATGATTATTTTAACCGATATTGCAATACAACAGACAGTCTGTTTGCCGTACTGCAAGGGTTAAGCCGGTTGCTGATGTTAAATCGTAGATAAATTCCACGCCAATTGGAAGGAGAATTGCCATGGCTGATTTTGATTCACAAAAAAAAGATTTAATGAAAGAAGTACGTTCTGTACTGGATGAAGTTGAAGATTTATATGAAAACGCCGGCGACAACGGGTCTGATCAGGCTAAAGCATTGAAAGATCAGTTTCGTAAAAAACTAAGCAATACCAAATCCAAACTGTGCGATATCGAAAGTACACTGGCAGAAAAAGCCCGTGCTACAGCTGAACGCACTGATGAGCTGGTACATGAACAACCATACTATGCTATGGGTGTTGCTGCCGCAGTCGGCTTTCTTGCCGGTGTGTTGCTGGGACGTTGCAGACACTAAACAACTTACGGCATAAGTTCATTCAGGCAATCTGGTCTGACGATCGGTTGCCTGAATATAATTTACTTTTTAACGGATAATATACCATGAGTATAGGCAATCTTGGTCGTGACCTGCGCCAGCTGAAAATCTGGCTGACTTATGGCACTGAGTTATTGTGGATTCGCTTACGTATGCTGCGCCTGGATGCGATTGCCCAGCTGCAAAGTATTATTGTACTGATGGTACTTGTTGTACTTGCCGGAGTAATGTTTTTTCTGGGATTTATTAGTTTATTATTCGGTCTGAATACTGTACTTTCCCCTCAGGCTAAAGTATGGGTATTTTTTGGTCTTGCCATTCTGTTTTTACTTTTGATTCTGCTTCTGACTATATTGATTATTAAATTGTTACGCAAGCAAAGCCAGTTTATGACAAAAACACTGGATGCAATGAGTGAAGATCTAAGCTATCTCAGACACACCGGCAAGCATGAAGCCAATGGAGAACACAGACGACCATGAGTAAATCCGATAAGTTGAATATCGCACAACAACGCGAATTGCTGGACATACAGGCACAAGGTACGAGATTAAAATTACTCGCAGAGCAGCTCAGGAATGGCGATAATACCCATAAATCACGTTTATGGCAGCGCTCGCTGAATATTGTGGATAAAATTCCGGCAGGAGGTTTGGCACTTAAGCTGGCAAACAAACCCAAACGCTGGCGCAACAAGCTGCTGGTGGGTGCAGTAATAACCGCGGCTACTCTGATAGCCAATAAAATTAGCCGCAATATACGTTAAAATACAACAGATAATAAAGATAAAGCCTCTTATCAGCAAGTAAGAGGCTTTTATTTATAAAACCTGAATGAACTTAGATTCCACGCAGCAAATCATTAACACTGGTTTTAGCACGGGTTTTGGCATCTACTTTTTTGACAATTACTGCACAATACAGACTATGGCTGCCATCTTTTGCCGGAAGACTGCCTGAAACCACAACAGAACCGGCTGGTACCCGGCCATAACTGATTTCACCGCTTTCACGGTCATAAATTTTAGTAGACTGACCAATAAATACACCCATCGAAATTACACTGCCCTCTTCGACAATTACCCCTTCAACAATTTCAGAACGGGCGCCGATAAAACAGTTATCTTCAATAATTGTTGGTGCTGCCTGTAAAGGTTCCAGTACACCACCTATGCCTACCCCGCCACTCAGGTGAACATGTTTACCAATCTGAGCACAGGAACCTACCGTTGCCCAAGTATCAACCATCGTACCTTCATCAACAAATGCACCAATATTAACAAATGAAGGCATCAGTACTACATTTTTACCAATATGACTGCCGGCACGTACTACTGCACCCGGAACTGCACGGAAGCCTGCCTGCTGAAAATCTGCGCCAGTCCAGTTGGCAAATTTAGTAGGTACTTTATCAAAATAGCGATTGACTGCATCATCTGCCAGTACATTGTCACTAATCCGGAAAGACAGCAATACTGCTTTTTTGGCCCATTCATTTACCAGCCACTGATTACCCTGTTTTTCAGCCACACGCAGATGTCCGCTGTCCAGTTGCTGTAAAGTTTCAGCTACAGCTTCCTTTACTTCGGCAGTTACAGAAGCCGGAGTAATTTCCGCGCGGTTTTCAAAAGCAGTTTCAATTACTTGTTGTAAAGACATACAATATTCCTATAATCAATAATTCAGTTCCGGATTATCAAGGGTATAACACCATTATCTGCCAGTATCTGTGATTTGAAAGAGTCTGGCTGTGCCAGTGAACGTGGATTAAACTCATGCAGACAAGCTGCAAATTCAGCATAAGGAATTTTACGGGCACCAAAGCTGGCTAAGTAGTCAGTGTAAACCTGACAATCTATCAGCGTTACGCCCTGTTGCTGCAAATAATGCACGGCATGCACAAAAGCTATTTTGGAAGCATCCGAAGCATGAGCAAACATGGATTCACCATAGAATATCTGCCCGATCAGCACGCCGTATAAGCCTCCAGCCAGAATCGTATTGCCATCTTTATCCCGATACCAGCATTCAAATGAACGAGCATACTGCTGCTGATGTAACGAATAGTAAGCCTGCTGCATTTCTGCGCTCAGCCATGTACCGTTCTGCCCGGGGCGCGGCGTTTGGGCGCAGTTGGCAATCACCTGCCGGAAAGCATAGTTCATGGTCACGGCATAAGGCTTATTGCGCAGATTTTTCGCCAGAGAACGACTGACTTTCAGCTCTGCCGGAAATAGTACCATCCGCTGCGCAAAAGACCACCACATAATAGGCTCATAAGGTGAATACCAAGGGAAAACACCCTGCCGGTATGCAGCCAGTATTCGGGCAGGAGATAAATCGCCGCCAACAGCCACCAATCCGTCACGTTGTTGCTGTGCAGTTTCAATATCTGGAAAATCCAGATTATTCCTGCTCAGAACCGGAACACGTAAGCGGTATTCAGGCTGATTCATACTTGAATATCCTGCCCTTTATTTCAGTTTCAGAGATATTTATTGTCAAACTGCTGGCACTCAGTGCATACACCATACATATATAAAGCATGGTCTACAATACGGTAGCCATTATCATCAGCAATCTTTTTTTGCAGCTTTTCAATTTCTTCACTGCAAAATTCAGTTACCTTACCGCATTTAATGCATACAAGATGATCATGATGACCGCCGCGATTTAATTCATATACGGCTTTACCGGTTTCAAAATGATGGCGTAACAGAATATTGGCCTGTTCAAACTGAGTAAGCACACGATAAATGGTGGCCACACCGATTTCCACGCCTTCATCAAGCAGGCGCCGGTATACATCTTCTGCACTCATATGCAGTTCAGGCTGGGCTTCAAATAGCTCCAGAATCTTCAGTCTGGGGCCAGTAACCTTTAAACCGTTATCTTTTAATTGAGCTACATTGCTATTCATGATGCTTATTTCACCACTAAGTAATAATACTCGCTATAATACGCACTTTTAAGGCAATTGCCCACTGGGTGTCATACAATGTCGCCATCGCCATTGCTAACTGTTTCGTCCCGGATCAGAGGTATCAGTATGAAAAAAATATACTGCCTGCTGGCAGTGGCCGTTCTAGGCCTGAGCGCATGCTCCACAGCAAAACTGACACAAATTCCGTCGTACAAACTGAAAATTATTCAGGGTAACGAGCTGGACCAGAATGTTGTGAACTCTTTACAGCCCGGTATGAGCCGTGAACAAGTACAAATGCTGCTTGGCACTCCTTTACTCCGTGATCCGTTTCATGCCAACCGCTGGGATTATCTGTTTGTTATAACCCGTGCCAATGAAATTCAGGAAGAGAAGAAGCTGACTCTTTACTTTGATGCCAACGGAAAACTGATACATGCCGAAGGTGATGCTTTAACTGCTCAGCCTGTACCTGTAACGGAGTAAAACATGTCTACATCACGTTTAAGAATTGCTGTAGCCGGTGCCAACGGGCGTATGGGCAGAGCTCTTATTCAAAGCATCAGTCAGCGCCAGGACTGTGTTCTGAGCGGTGCCCTGGAACACGATGCTTCCCCTGCTATCGGTCTTGATGCCGGGTTTGCTATCGGTCTTGAGCTGGGTGTTAGTATTTGTCACGACCCGGAAAAAGTACTGGACAATACCGATGTATTGATAGATTTCAGCAAGCCGGAATCCACACTGAATAATCTGGCTATCTGTGAACGGCTTGGTGTCAATGATGTTATCGGCACGACCGGTTTCGATGAAACAGGCAAACAACGCATTGCCTCAGCCGCTGAAAAAATTGGCATTGTATTTGCCCCTAATTTCAGTGTAGGTGTCAACCTGACCTTTGCTCTGCTTAATACCGCTGCCCGAGTATTAAATGAAGGCTACGATATTGAAATTATCGAAGCTCATCATCGCCATAAAGTTGATGCTCCTTCTGGTACTGCTCTGCGCATGGGAGAAGTAATTGCCGATGCACTAGGTCGTGATTTAAAAACCTGTGCCGTTTACGGGCGCGAAGGACATACCGGAGCGCGTGACCCGCAGACAATCGGCTTTTCAACTATCCGCGCCGGTGACATTGTCGGCGAACATACGGCATTGTTTGCTACTGATGGTGAACGCGTAGAAATCAGCCATAAAGCCTCCAGCCGTGCTACTTTCGCTAATGGTGCTGTCCGGGCGGCAGTGTGGCTGCGTCAGCACCCACATGGTCTGTTTGATATGCAGGATGTACTTGGTCTGAAATAAAGTTATCTGACAAACACAGTAAACAGGGTTAGCTATTTATCTGGCTAACCCTGTTTATTTTAGACATTTTAAAACTAAAAACGGTATAGAATTAATTATATTTTCAATAACATAACATAACAACCATAAAAAAAGCCATTGACAGAAACAATGGCTTAAAAAATTTTGCAATACATACTTCATTATTTATGCAGCCATAGCCATACATTTATCCGCGCAGGCATTACAAGCTTCAGCGCAGCGCTGACAGTGATCCATTTTAAAACGACCACATTCCTGAGCACAGGCACGGCAAACTTCAGCACACAGCTGACACACCTGTACGATAAAAGCACTGTTCATGCACATAAAATTAACAGCAAGTGTGCACATAGCCGCACATTGCATATCCAGATGAATACACTTAGCCATCATTTTGACATCATCTTCCTGCAGACAGGCAGTAGAACAATATTGGCATAAAGCAATACAGCGGTTACAGGCTTCTATACATTCTTTAAATTTCTGGGCATCCATGGTTGATATCCTATTCAGCAATATTTTGATTTAACAAGAGAAATCAAAATCAGTCTATAAAACCATAGCGCATATTGCAATCCATTTACAGGTAAATAAAATTATGATTTAGATAGATTAATTTAAGTTTTATCCGAATCTGTATTTCATATGCCAAATAACAGGTGAAAATTGTTTATTCACGTAAGTAAGCAAAATATAATAGAAAAATAATTTCAGAATATAAATTTTTATTTTCTGATTAGCCATTCATAAAGCAGATTGATTACTTTCAAAGTAAAATATTAAAACCGTTTCAATGATTAACTTTATGTTTGATCATAAAAATCCAGTAATCCAGATTCGCCCCCTCTTTACATTATCAATAAATATCTAAATTAATCAGTAATATATTGAAATAATACAATATAACTCCATATTAATAATCTATTATTTTGAAGGAGTTTATTATGGCCAGCGGCTGGGCATCAGATGATGCGGTAAATCAGCAGATTGAAAGCACAATAGCAGATGCCATCAATCATGTTCGCCAGCAAATAGATATCGCAGATGAAAGCGCAGAATTTTGTGAAGAATGTGGCGAAGCAATTCCTATCGGGCGTCGTCAGGCTATTCAGGGCGTTCGTTTTTGTGTTCACTGTCAGGCCGAACGGGATAAGGAAATGCAGAAAACATTCAGTTTATATAACCGGCGTGGCAGCAAAGACAGTCAGTTACGCTAAATTCAGTATAAATAACACAATGAAAATACATTTGCCAATTTTGTATATTTGATTGAACAAAATAAATAGCAATGGATATTAAAAGTAAAAATAAAGCAGTTTGTCTGTTTTAATCCTCTTACAGAGTTTTTTACCGGTGATGATCTGTTTCTGTATTAATACCGCCATATAAATTGAGTCAGACAATAGCACCGCATTTCAATGCCGGAATTATCAGTACCAATCAGATTTTTCTGCAGTACCATTCTACTTTACCAATGATTTCAAAATTTTCCTCAGGATTATTCAGATCAATAGTAAATGCTTCGTATTCTTTATTAGCAGAAGTAACCAGTAATTGATTATTCGGTTTCAGCTGTGTACGCTTAACCTGTATATTATTTCCTATACGCAATACATACAGACCATCACCACCTTCTTTTTTATCATGATTAATCAGTACATGATCTCCGTGATTAAGTATTCCGGACATACTGTCATCTTTGATAATAAAGGTACTCAGTTTTTGCGGATCTACATTCAAGTTATTTTTCAGCCAGATACGATTAAATGCAAATGTGCATAAAGCATTACTCTCACTGGCATTGACTTCATATGAATTCTGCAAAGAATACTCTGGAATAAATGCATAATCTCCGGCATATATTTCATTTGAGCGGCCGGCATAATCACAACTGCTTTCACTGAGGTGAGCACCGGTATTCACAGATAAAGGATTGGACAGCGTTGCATAGCAATCTTTATGATTATTTTCTCTGTCCTTTTCAAATTTAGGTCCTTGACCTTTTGCTAACCATAATAGACTTACCTGTGCAGCATCAGCTATTTTAATTAAATTTTCGGCACCTGGTTCCGCACCATGTTTTACCCATTTAGATGCAGTCGGATAAGCAACCCCTACTCTTCTTGCTAATTCAGAAACACTTTTCAGAATATCTACTACTTCCTGCATTCTAGAGGCAAAGCCGACGTTAAAATTTTCCATATGGGAATTACCTTCAAATAAAAAATATGTAAGGTCAAATTTAAAATATATTTGCAAACAATAATTTACAATTTTAAAATTATAAAAAAGCAACATTTTGGTACATTCTTTAAATTAAAACTTGCAAAATATAACTTTTACTATATAATTTAGTATGTAAATATATTAGGAGCATTAACTAATTACTTTAATATAATTAAATTTAACGTTAAATTTTTAACGTTTATGCTATACTATTAACTTACAGTATTGCATTTAATATTAAATAACGTACATTGGCTAAACATTCACTTTGCTTGCTTGGCACTGAATGAATAATACCATTTTGTCATGAGCAAGGAAATGCCAGAAAATGGGTGACTTCGTGTCTTTGTACTTTTTTTGTATAAAAAAATTGATCAAATAAAATAAAATATCACATTTTCTGAAACAATTGTTTAACCTAAAGCAATATTTTTCAAGTCATTATATGTGAATTTTTTGTTAAACATATAGTATTTTACTATTATTTCAAAATAAATACTCTTAAAATAAACCTCCATAAAAACCCTTTAAATCTTAATTTTTGATTAATTTTTAAATAAATTTCAATTAGTAAATTTATATTTATATTTCTAGTTATATATTTCCAACACTAAAATTTTCTTTAATATACAAATAAAACTTTCAAAATTTTTTTGGAAAATTAATTTGTAAACAAAAACAGCAAATTCATTTATTTTTCATTGATTTTAATTATACTATTAAATTTTTTTATTATAACTAAAAAGTATATATAAAGTTAACACTTCATTTTTTATATTAATTTTTTAATGTGTAACTATAAATCAAGTTACAACCTACAAATGCATAGATAAATAATAGTGAAATCAAACGATTAACTCATTATCAGTATAAATTTGAAGATTCAGATAAGCGGAAATTTTTTATTCAGCGTTCTGTTTAATCAACACGCTTTGTATTTAATAATAATTAAATTAGATACGAGAAGACAGGCGAAGCTTTCAAATAGCAGAGAATTAATTTAGGTGACTTACAGATTGGCTTTGCTGGATTTAATGATAATACTGATGCAATCCATCTGTAGCAGAATAGGATCTAAGACAATTTATCTTCAATGTTATAGACGGTTTGAGTACAGTTTATTACCATAGCTATTTTATTATTAGTAACTTTGCTTATTTAAAGTCACTGACAGAATATTTCTAAGACTAAATTGCTCAGGCAACTATTTTATTTTTCAGTGACTATTCGTTTATATTTATTTTAGCAGTATCAGGACTGGCGATGCCAGGTACCGGACTCACCGCCCTCTTTGTGTTGCAGACAGATATTGCTGATAATCATACTGCGATCTACTGCCTTGAGCATATCATAAATAGTAAGCAGTCCGACACTGGCAGCAGTTAATGCTTCCATTTCAACTCCGGTCTGCCCCGTATTTTCTGTTTGTACACAAATAGTAATACTGCGTTTTTCATCATCAAGACTGAAATCAACATTAACCCGGGTAAGTGCTATCGGATGACATAAAGGTATTAAATTACTGGTTTGTTTAGATGCCTGTATTGCGGCAATCCGTGCAATACCGAGTACATCCCCTTTTTTACTGTCACCATTGCGTATTTTATTAAATGCAGTTTCATTGACACTGATAATACCGGTTGCAATGGCAATGCGCTTACTGTGCGGTTTGGCTCCCACATCTACCATATGAGCTTCGCCACGGTTATTAAAATGAGTTAACTCGTCTGAATTCATCTTGCTTCACTGACAGGCTAAAGGGTCTATATTACAATAATTGTCTTTGTAATGCTGGATGAGCTCTGAAAATGGATACACTGTCTTTATTAAAAATTGGTCTGGTTTCTATCAGTGACCGGGCTTCTACTGGCGTCTACACGGATCAGGGTTTGCCTGAACTGAAAAAATGGTTACAGCGTGCGGTATTGAATCCTCTGGAATTTGTTGAGCACCTGATTCCGGATGAACAGCCACTGATTGAAAGTATTCTGACTCAGCTTGCCGACGAAGATGCCTGCCCTCTGATTCTGACTACCGGCGGCACCGGACCCTATTTACGCGATGTAACTCCGGAAGCAACGCTGGCAGTAGCCGACCGGGTAATTCCGGGCTTTGGTGAATTAATGCGGCAAATTAGTCTGCATTTCACTCCTACAGCTATTTTATCGCGTCAGGTAGGGGTACTGCGTGGCAATAGTCTTATTCTGAATTTACCCGGTAAACCATCTGCAATTGCAGAAACGCTGGGGGGCGTAAAAGATGAACAGGGGAAAACCCTGATACCGGGTATTTTTGCTTCAATACCTATTGCAGTAGATGCCGTTGGCGGGCCGCTTATCCGTACAGATTCCGATTTTTGTCCGGTAGTATTACCCAAGCGCTGATTGGATAATGCCTGATATTCACAGACCAATTAATTTGGCAATGGATTTGATTGGTGGAAAATGGAAAGGTGTGATTCTTTATTCAATAAATAACATTCTGTAATCTTTAGCAGATAGGATAATATCCAGATTTATTTTGAATTTCTTAAAATTTTTATTTATTGAGCTTTATAAAAAACAGTCTGGTAAATGACCAGACTGTTTTTTCACTGTTAAATATTTTTATCCACTTCATCCAGGGTAGCTTTGGCATCACCAAAACACATTCTGACATTTTCTTCATAAAACAGTGGATTATCTACGCCTGCATAACCGGATTGCATTGAACGTTTAAATACAATCACGTTTTTGGCTTCCCAGACATGCAATACCGGCATACCGGCAATAGGACTATTCGGATCGGTTACTGCTGCCGGATTGACCGTATCATTGGCACCAATCACCAGTACTACATCAGTATCGCTGAGATCATCATTGATTTCGTCCATTTCCAGTACAATATCATAAGGTACTTTTGCTTCAGCCAGTAATACATTCATATGTCCGGGCAGGCGTCCGGCTACCGGATGAATCCCAAAGCGGACATTAATACCTTGCTGGCGCAGTTTGGCGGTAATACTGGCCACTGCATTTTGTGCATGAGCCACCGCCATACCGTATCCAGGCGTAATAATGACGCTATGTGCATTTTTCAGTGTATCTGCTACCTGCTCCGGTTTAATTTCCTGAACTTCGCCGGCTGGTACATTGTCACTGTTTGCAGCTACCGGCGCTGAACCGAAACCACCGCCAATTACAGACAGAAATTTGCGATTCATTGCCTGACACATGATATATGACAAAATCGCACCGGACGAACCGACTAATGCACCGGTAACAATCAGTAAATCGTTATCAAGCATAAAACCGGCAGCGGCGGCAGCCCAGCCTGAATAAGAATTCAGCATGGAAATGACTACCGGCATATCAGCTCCGCCAATCGAAGCGACCAGATGATAACCGAATACCAGTGCAATCAGAGTCATGACAATCAGAGCAAAACCGGAACCGCCAACACCTACGAACCACAGCATCAGTAAAAATGACAATACCAGTGCGCCCAGATTGAGCAGGTGCCGGTGTGGCAGTTGCAGGGGGCTGCTGGCAATCTTACCATTCAGTTTTCCCCATGCTACTAATGAACCACTAAAGGTTACTGCACCAATAAATACTCCCAGAAATACTTCAACCAGATGGATGGTGAACATATCTGAGTCTACATCATGAGGGTCGATGTAGCTGTTGAAACCCACCAGTACAGCAGCTAATCCGACAAAGCTGTGCAGCATAGCAATCAGCTCCGGCATCTGGGTCATTTCCACTTTCTTAGCCTGTTGCAGACCCACTGCACCACCAATAACCATGGCAATAATCACCCAGCCCAGACCGTGCGCATTTTCACTGAAAACCGTAGCAATCAGCGCAATAGCCATACCTGCCATGCCCATATAACAGCCACGTCTGGCACTTTCCTGCTGTGAGAGTCCGGCCAGACTCAGAATAAACAATACTGCAGCAACGATGTATGCAGCAGTTACGATACCTTGAGACATACCGTTTCCCCCTTATTTACGAAACATATTGAGCATACGGCGGGTAACAGCAAAGCCACCGAAGATATTAACGCTGACTATCGCTACTGCAACAAAGGCCAGCAACGATACGAAACCATGTCCCTGCCCGATTTGCAGCAATGCACCTACTACAATAATGCCTGATATGGCATTAGTTACTGACATTAACGGGGTATGCAAGGCGTGGTTCACGTTCCATACCACAAAGTAACCCACTACACAGGCAAGTACAAATACCATGAAGTGATTCAGAAAAGCCACCGGAGCAACCGCACCTATCCACAACATCAGTATGACTGCAATTGCTGCCCAGATGATTTTTTTGTTTGCTGATGCCGGCTGTGCCGTCGCAACGGGAGCCGGAGCTGCAACTTTCGGTTCTGCTTTTGGCGCGGCGGATACCTGAATCGGTGGTGGCGGATACATGCTGTTGCCTTCATGAGTAACAGTCATGTTACGGATAATCACATCTTCGAAGTTTAATGCCAGTTCACCATCCTTATTCGGTGTAAGCAGGCGTGCCAGATTAACCAGATTTGTGCCATAAAGCTGTGAAGACTGGCCGGCCAGACGGTTAGCCATATCGGTATAACCAATTATTTTCACCCCATTGGCTGTAGTAATAATTTTACCGGGTTCGGTATATTCGCAGTTACCGCCGGTAGCAGCGGCCAGATCCACGATCACCGAACCTTCACGCATACTGTCTACCATCTCCCGGGTAATCAGTTTGGGAGCAGGTTTTCCTGGAATCGCAGCAGTTGTAATAATAATGTCAACTTGTCTGGCCTGTTCGGCAAACAGTTTCATTTCTGCTTCAATATAAGCAGCACTCATGGTTTTAGCATAGCCGTCACCACTACTGCTTTCTTCTTCCTGATAGTCCAGTTGCAGAAAGTTACCACCCATAGACTCAATCTGGTCAGCAACTTCAGGGCGGGTATCGAATGCATTAACCACGGCACCAAGCTGACGGGCTGTACCAATAGCGGCCAGACCAGCCACCCCTGCACCTATCACCAGCACTTCTGCCGGAGGAACTTTACCGGCAGCAGTAATCTGGCCGGTAAAGAAACGGCCAAAGTTTTCAGCAGCTTCAATTACCGCCCGATAGCCACTGATATTAGCCATTGACGACAATGCATCCATTGCCTGTGCACGTGAAATCCGCGGTACCATGTCCATTGCCAGTACGGTAATTTTTTTCGCCTGTAACTGCTGTACCAGCTCTGGCTGCTGCGCCGGCATGATAAAGCTGACCAGTATCGTGCCGGACTGCATGGCGGCAATTTCTTCTTTATTCGGTGCATTTACCTTAAATATTAGCGGACACTGCCAGACAGTGCCTGCATCGGCCACTGTTGCGCCTGCTTCCTGATACAAACCGTCAGACAAGCTGGCGGCCTTACCAGCATCATGCTCAATAACAACTTCATGCCCCAATTTAATTAGCTGGGTAACGGTTTTCGGCGTAGCCGCTACTCTGGTTTCACCGGCAAGAGATTCGCGTGGAATACCTATCTTCATTCTTATTCCTTTCCGAGGAAGGTGCCGTAAAATAGTTTTAACTGTAAATATTTGTCTGCTCTGATATATTTGCTCTGAGTTAATCAGTATAGACTGCCTGCCTAACCCATAACTATCAGAAGATAATATTTTTTGTTGTTTACAACCACTATATTATCGAAAACACAGCAATAAAACCTTTATTCAGGTCATTATTTGTGTCTTATTTAAAAAATTTAACAATTACATTTACATATAATATGTCTTTATCAATAATGTTTATTATCAGGATAGGCTATTATCTGTTTTCAATAAAAAAGCCAGCCATTAGTAATAACGGCTGGCTATAATGTGACAAGAACAAAATTTAATTCATGCTGTTCAGCGGCCGGATAACTTCATCAATCTGACGATTCAGACTTTCCAGCCCATTGCCGGATAAATACCACAAGTCAGCACTAAGATTAACGATTTGCGTACCTGCATTCTGCATAACTTTATTATCAAAATAATCGCTGCGCATCGGTGTATTGCCTATTGCTTTACTGCGGTCAACAACGTAAATAATATCCGGATGATATTGAGCAATAAACTGATTATCAACCATTATACGTGCCGGCCGGCCATTTTCAGCTTTATCCGGTACAGGCAGATCATTGGCATTTACAGCCCGTTTTACATGTAATTCATCGAATATCAGCGCAGCATAGCTACCCTGATTCATCAGCATCACATTTCCATCATTATGTAATACCACGATGGCTTTTTTACCGGATTGCTGCGCGAGCTGACGGGCTGCATCCATTTTTAAATCCAGTGCATTCAACTGCTCCTGCGCCAGTACTTCTTTGCCGGCAATTTTCCCCAGCAATCTGATCTGATTCTTGACCGCAGAATAATAATTTTCACCGGCATTAACTGAGTAATTGAGTGTAGGTGCAATGGCACTTAAATCTTTATAGAAATTATTCTGCCTTCCGCTCATGATTATCAGATCCGGACTGGCAGCTTTAATACCGGTAATATCCGGCTCCTTCATTTTGCCTGAATCCTGTACCTGTGCATTATGATATTGTTGCAGATAAGCCGGAATATTACTTACCGGCGCAGCAATAACTCGGTTGCCGGCACCCAGCGCATCCAGCGTATCTAAAGCACCGAAATCCATCACAACAATTTTTTGCGGTTGTACCGGTATCTTAATTTCTTCGCCAGCCTGAGTAAGGTTAATTGACGGTGCAGTGCTTTGACAGGCACTTAACCCCATCATCAGAGCCGATGCCACAGCCAATGTTATTATTTTTTTCATAACTGAATTACCCCTTGAATTTTAAATTATTAAATAATGATAATTATTATCATTATTTAATATAAATGTCCAGCTTTGTAATACAATCCGGCTTAATATAAATTTAATAAGCGGATGTTATAACTTGCCGGACAGCATGAATTTAGTGTGCGCCCAGTTTCAGGCCAATAATACCGGCAATAATCAGTGTCAGGCTAATCAGACGCATGGCACCAGCCGGTTCTTTAAAAGCAATGATACCGACAATGGTTGCTCCAACAGCGCCAATACCAGTCCAGACTGCATAAGCTGTACCTACCGGCAATGAACGCATGGACTGTGCCAGCAGAAGAAAGCTGCCAACCAGAGCAGCCAATGTAATGATACTCGGGGTGAATTTAGTAAAATTCTGTGAATACTTAAGACCAATTGCCCAGACTATTTCAAGTATGCCGGCCAGCAATAATGACACCCAGGCCATAATGATTCCTGTTAAGGCTGATGCAGGCCGTCCTGCGTGAGAATCTACCGGCCGGGTCGTCCCGAACGGATGCATAAATAAGCATATGAATAATGGCATCATAATAGGCAGTTTGAATCAGCGTCAAGCAATCAAAACTCCATTAGAACAAAAACAGATGGCTATAAACCATCTGTCAGGATATTGATACTGATCACAGTTCAGTCTGCCACAGTTATAATCAATATAATGCTGCGAACTTATTTCTTCTTCTGAATGAATTCAATTTTATAGCCATCAGGATCTTCCACAAATGCGATGACAGTAGTGCCGTGCTGCATGGGTCCGGCCTCACGGGTTACACGACAGCCTTTAGCGCGCACAGCATCACAGGCAGCATAAGCATCATCTACCTCAATAGCAATATGTCCGTATCCTGTACCTAGATCATAAGTATGCGTATCCCAGTTATAGGTTAATTCCAGTACGGTACTGTCAGATTCTTCACCATAGCCGACAAAAGCCAGAGTAAAACGTCCGCCGGGAAAATCTTCCCGCCGCAGCAGTTTCATACCGAGCACATCCTGATAAAACGCCAGTGATTTATCCAAATCACCTACTCGCAGCATAGTATGCAACATTCTCATGTTATGTTCCTTATATCTTATTCTGTTTTTGTTTTTGTTTTTGCCAGATTACCCAGCAGCATGGCATCGCCATAACTGAAAAAGCGGTAGCCGGCACCAATGGCATGCTGGTAAATGGCACGAATTTCATCATAACCGCTAAATGCGCTTACCAGCATGAGTAAAGTTGATTTAGGCAGGTGAAAATTGGTAATCATGCGGTCAATTACCTTAAACTCATAGCCCGGCGTAATAAAAATATTGGTATCGCCCTGTCCTGCCTGTAATTTTCCGCTGCGTGCTGCAGACTCCAGTGCGCGAACTGCTGTTGTGCCTACCGCCCAGATTTTATTTCCTCGCGCCTGTGCCGCTTCAATCTCTGCTACAACTTCTTCACTCACGTCATACCACTCACTATGCATATGATGTTCGGCAATATTTTCTACCCGCACCGGCTGAAAGGTGCCTGCACCCACATGTAAAGTTACTTCGGTCAGGTGTACGCCTTTATCTCGCAATTGTTGCAAAATAGTATCGGTAAAGTGCAAACCGGCGGTAGGGGCAGCTACTGCTCCTTCATATTTAGCATAAATCGTCTGATAGCGCTCATCATCGTCATGATTAGCCGAACGGGTAATGTATGGTGGCAATGGCAAATGGCCGTGCGCTTCCAGTAGCTCCCATACAGTTTTGTCGCCGGAAAAATGCAGTACAAATAACTCACCTTGTCGTGCCTGCATCTGTGCATGCAATCCGCCTTCGAAAATCAGTTCTGTACCCGGTTTGGGCGATTTAGACGAACGCACATGCGCCAGAGCAGTATGGTTATCCAGCACTCGTTCAATCAATGCTTCAATCTGACCGCCACTGGCTTTACGGCCAAAAAGACGGGCTTTCATTACACGGGTATTGTTAAATACCAGAACATCACCGGCTGCCACATAATCTGCCAGCCGGATAAATTCACTGTCTGCCGGAGACTGCCCGGGCAAAGCCACCAGCAGACGGCTACTGCCGCGCTCAGCCGGAGGATGTTGGGCAATCAGTTCCGGTGGCAAATCAAAATCAAAATCATTAATATGCATGTATATGTGCCCGAAAAAGGCAAAAGACGTATTATAAGCCGGCTTGCACAGACTGCGAAGCAGTAGCATATTACCCTTATCAGCCACAGTTTAAATATCCGGCTTATCAGTTTATTAAGCACGCAAAATAAGGCTGCCAGACTGTTATACGGGAAAACAGTTGTAGTTTATATAGTGAATTTTTACGAAAATACTGGACATTTGCGCGCATTTTCGGCAAAAATGGCGCAATTTTGCGATAAACAATTAATTTATGAGTGCCTCAATTCTGGTTTTAAACGGCCCCAATCTGAATCTTCTAGGGTTACGGGAGCCGCATATATATGGCCATACCACACTGGCAGACATTAATCAGAAACTGCTTGTACAGGCACAAGCTGCAGGCCTAACGCTGGAAACACTGCAAAGCAATGCCGAACATGTTCTGACAGAACGCATTCAGGCTGCATTAACTGATGATACCCGGTTTATTATTATTAATCCGGGTGCATTTACTCATACCAGCGTAGCCATTCGTGATGCTTTTGCAGCTGCCGGCAAACCATTTATTGAGATACACATTTCAAATGTACATGCACGCGAAGCTTTCCGGCGCCATTCCTATCTGTCCGATATTGCCATGGGGGTAATCTGTGGTCTGGGCGTATATGGTTACGAGGCAGCGTTACACCGTGCAATTGAATACATTCAAGAGACAGATCGCCAACACTAATACCTATTGCGATCAGGTCCAATCACACAAGGGTTCATAATATGGATTTACGTAAACTTAAAAAACTCATTGATCTGGTAGAAGAGTCAGGCATTGCTGAAATCGAAGTGACCGAAGGTGAGGAAAAGGTACGCATTACCCGCACTACTGCTGCTCAGCCAGTATATTCTGCACCAGTACAGCAACAGCCGGCTGTTATGGCTGCACCAGCAGCTGCTCCGGCAGAAGCTGCTCCGGCAGCAGCAGTACCGGCAGCCGGTCCTGATCTGAGCAAAGCGATGAAATCACCGATGGTCGGAACTTTTTACCGGGCAGCAAGTCCGACTTCTGCACCGTTTGTTGAAGTGGGGCAAACCGTTAATGCCGGCGACACTCTGTGTATCATCGAAGCCATGAAACTGATGAATGAAATTGAAGCTGATCACAGTGGTGTGGTCAAAGAAATTCTCGTATCCAACGGGCAGCCTGTGGAGTTTGGTGAACCGCTGTTTATTATTGAGTAATCTTAATATCAGTCATAACTCCCCTTTTTTACAAGGTACTGCCTCATGTTAAAAAAAGTTCTTATTGCCAATCGTGGCGAAATTGCGCTGCGCATTCTGCGCGCCTGCCATGAAATGGGTATTGCAACCGTGGCTGTGCATTCAGAAGCCGACAGTGATGCTCTGCACGTTAAGCTGGCTGATGAATCTGTTTGTATTGGTCCGGCCAGTTCCGCCCAAAGTTACCTAAATATCCCTGCTCTGATTTCCGCTGCTGAAGTTACTGATGCTGATGCCATTCACCCTGGTTATGGATTTCTGGCAGAAAATGATGGTTTTGCAGAACAGGTGGAGCAGTCCGGTTTCGTTTTTATCGGTCCGCGTCCGGAAACCATACGTCAGATGGGCGACAAAGTTTCTGCGAAAAAGGCAATGCAGGCTGCCGGTGTTCCCTGTGTACCCGGTTCAGATGGTGCATTACCGGAAGATCCGCAGGAAATTGAAAAAATCGGTGCTGCGGTAGGCTATCCGGTCATTATTAAAGCATCAGGCGGCGGCGGCGGTCGCGGTATGCGCGTAGTTGAAAAGGCTGAGGATTTACTGGCCGCAGTAGAAATGACCCGTACTGAAGCCGGTGCTGCTTTTGGTAATCCTGCCGTGTATATGGAGCGCTATCTGCAAAAACCGCGCCATATTGAAATTCAGGTACTGTGTGATGAACATGGCAATGCCATTTATCTGGGTGAGCGTGACTGCTCTATGCAGCGCCGCCATCAGAAAGTCATTGAAGAAGCACCGGCGCCATTTATCACTGCGGAAGAACGCGAACGTATTGGTAGCGCGTGTGTGGCTGCATGTCAGCGCATCGGCTACCGTGGTGCAGGTACATTTGAATTTCTGTATGAAGATGGTGAGTTCTTCTTCATTGAAATGAATACCCGTGTACAGGTTGAGCATGCTATTACTGAGCTGATTACCGGTGTGGATATTGTGCAGGAGCAAATCCGTGTAGCTTCCGGTCTGCCTCTATCCTACACTCAGGCAGATATCCGTTTACAAGGACATGCTTTTGAATGCCGGATTAATGCCGAAGACCCGTATACTTTTGTTCCCAGCCCCGGGCTGATTACCAGCTGCCACCAGCCAGGTGGTAACGGAGTACGCATTGACAGCCATATTTATCAGGGCTATACCGTACCTCCTTATTACGATAGCATGATTGGTAAGGTGTGTACCCACGGGCGTGATCGTAATGAAGCTATCGCCAAAATGCGTGTTGCCCTGCAGGAGCTGGCCATCACCGGTATTAAAACCAATACCAACCTGCACCGTGATATTTTTGCTGATCCGGGTTTCATTCATGGTGGTGAAAGTATTCATTATCTTGAACAATGGTTACAAAAACACAAAGAATCACAAAAATAATTTACAATAAGCATACATTGCGCTTTTGTTTGCAGGCAGCCGCGGTGGCTGCCTGAAGTTTTATAAAACATCCAGTTACGGTAAAAAAGCCATGCACTACCAACAAGTTGTTATTACAGTTACACAAGATCAGGTGGATAAGCTCTCCGATGCACTGATTGAAAACGGCGCATTAAGTACAGCCATTGAAGATGCCAATGCAGGCAATGATAATGAACAGCCGATTTTCGGCGAACCTGATATGCCCACTGAACAGGTGTGGCAGCAAAGTAACATTGTGGCACTGTTTGATGAAAATACTGATATTGATTCCGTTGTCTCTGCAGCGGCACAGGAATGTGCGATTGCCAAACCACAGTACTATCTTGAAACCATTCCTGAGCAGGACTGGGTACGGCTGACCCAGTCTCAGTTCGACCCGATTCAGATTTCTTCGCGCTTATGGATTACGCCATCATGGCATAACCAGCCAACTGAACCGGGGGTCATCAATCTGCAACTGGATCCGGGACTGGCTTTCGGTACCGGGAGTCACCCCACTACCCGGCTGTGTCTGCAATGGCTGGATAAGCATGTGCGCAGCGGTGAAACTCTGCTGGATTATGGCTGTGGTTCAGGTATTCTGACGATTGCCGCACTGAAACTGGGTGTCGGCCGTGCCTGTGGTGTAGACATTGATCCGCAGGCAATCCGTGCCAGTCAGGATAATGCTGCACAAAATCAGGTCAGTGCTGAATTTTATCTTCCGGATAATTTGCCAGCCGGTCAGAAATTTGACGTCGTTGTTGCAAATATTCTGGCTAATCCGTTACGCATGCTGGCTCAAATGCTGGCAGAACGTACCCGTACCGGTGGTGAAATTGTCCTGTCAGGTATTCTGGCAGAACAAACAGAAGAGCTCAGTGGAATATATCGTCAGTGGTTTGATTTGAACTCACCTAAAACACTGGACGGGTGGGTATGTATTAGTGGCCGTAAAAGAGCATAATTGTCCGGTTCTGCTATTTATCTGAAAATACCGGCATGACATACTAATGCGCTAACACGGCTATCCGCTTCTGACAGTACTTAATTGCCTCCTTTTTAACTCTTTGGTTTGCAGAAAAATCATGTCTAAAACAATTACTGTTATTTGTCCTAAATGCCATGCAGAAAATATCGTAGCAACACCGCCACGTGACGGAGGACGTGTTGTGTGTGAACAATGCCGGCACAGATTTACTGTTGTATCCAAAATCCGTACGAATAAAAATGTCACCCCGCCGGTCGGAAGCAAATATAATACGGCTGCATCCGGACAACAGGTACCCAGTGCCAGTGAAGTAATGGATTTACTGCAAAATGCTCTGAATTTAAATCAGACCAACAGCAGAAATGCCCAGAGTCAGATATTTACCAGTGCACCAACACCAAAAAATACTGCGGTTATTGATAAAAGACCGAATCTGAATACTTTATTAAATCAAGTAGCTAATAAAGTTGAAATCCGCGTGCCAACGGTAATTGAACCGGAACCGGAACACTCGTCTGCGCCGCAGCCGCAGCTGGCCAGCAGTGAATTACTGCGCAACCCGCCACCTGTAGCAGAGCAGGTAAAAGAAGCTCCGCCAATAGTCAATACACCAGTCCATGTGCCTGAAGAAAACACCACCAGCATCTCCATGAACAGTAATGTGAATAACCTGAATAATCTTGTTTTTACCTTACTGCCTAATGACAATCCAAATCAGGCAGATGTACCATTACTCCTTAATGATGCAATCGAAAAAACCGATGCCATCCATGCCAAAACCGAATTTTTACATCATCAGCAGGATAAACTGTCCAAAGAATTTAACTGGACTCTGGCAACCATTGTTGCGTTAACTGTACTGATGATGCAGTTATTTTATTTAATGGCAGTAAAATGAACATTCATGCAGGTAATCAAGAAATTTTTAAAAGTAACCAGTTTGTTCACGATTTTCGTCAGGCTTCACCCTATATCCACCATCTGAATGGTAAAACGCTTGTTTTAGCAATCAGTAGCCATGTTCTGGTAAGCGACAAACTCGCAGCACTGGCCGCCGATATACTTTTATTAACCAGCCTCGGTATGAGGCTGGTTCTTATTCACGGGTGCAGCCAGTATATTCAGGCCATAGCCGGCAGTGATACTGCAATCAGCATAGATGAAAATCCGGTTACGGATAATGCTGCTCTGGAATTAGTCAAACAGGCCAGCGGAATTGCACGCTTCAATCTGGAAGCAGCTCTATCTATGATACCTACACAGGTTATGGAGCACAGCACTCCGAACCTGCGTATTGCTGCCGGCAATTTCCTGCGCGCCAAGCCTCTGGGCGTAATTAACGGAACAGATATGGGCTACAGCGGCTGTGTTCGCAAAGTAGATTCGGCCGCTATCGAAGAGCGTCTGACTCACAATCAGCTGGTATTAATTAGCCCGATCGGCCATTCGCTTAGCGGTCAGTCATATCGTTTGCAGGTAAATGAAGTTGCCCAAGCTGTGGCAGAAGCCATCAGCGCAGAAAAACTCATCTTTCTGGGCACACAGCAGGGTTTACTGGATGAACAGCAACAAACCATCAGTGAACTGAACTGTGTTGAAATTGCCAGTCTGCTGGCACAAAACACCGGAAGCAGACGCCAGACAGAGCTGTTACAGACAGCAGCACATGTACTTGAACACGGTGTTCAGCGGGTGCATGTACTATCCGGTCTGCAGGATGGCAGCCTGTTACAGGAATTATTTACCCGTGAAGGCAGCGGCACAGCCATGGCTAAAGCGCCCTTTATGCGTATCCGGCCGGCTGCCAATAAAGATATCGGTGATATCCTGCAACTGATTGCGCCACTGGAAGCCGCCGGTATTTTATTACCGCGTGACAGTGAGTACATGGAAAACCATATTCATGAATTTTCTGTGCTGGAGCAGGATTGTTATGTCTATGGCTGTGTCGCTTTACATGTTTATCCTGAAGCAAATGCCGGTGAGCTGGCCTGTCTGATTGTTTCACCGAATGCCCGCGCCCGCGGCTACGGAGAACTGCTGCTGACTCATGTTATTAAACAGGCACAGCAATTACAGCTAAAAGAACTGTTTGCTCTGAGCACACATACTGGTGACTGGTTTGTCGAACGCGGATTTATCAGTGCTCATCTGGAACAATTACCATCAGAGCGGCAGCAACAGTACACCAGTAACAAACGCCAGTCGAAAATATTTTGCCGCCAGCTTTAAACCAACTCCTGCAAAATATTTTACAATCTGTATTTTTCCCTGAATGACACGAAGGAAAACACATGAGCCATATGGTGCATTGCGTTAAACTGGGCAAAGAAGCGCCCGGATTAAAATTTCCGCCATTTCCCAATGAACTGGGTAAACGCATATACGATAACGTATCACAGGAAGCATGGGATGGCTGGTTACGTTATCAAACCATGATTATTAATGAAAACCGCCTTAGTCTGGCCGACCCCCGCGCCCGTCAGTACATTACTCAGCAAATGGAAAATTATTTCTTCGGCGAGGGTGCCGACCAAATCAGTGGTTATACACCGCCTCAGGAATAAAAACTAATGGCTGTTCGATTTCACAGAGACGAACAGCCTTTTATTTTCCCGACATTTTTGCACTGTTTTATGGTTATCCAGCTTATTAAAAGTGATTTGTTTCGTTATAGCGGCCGTACAGACTGGTCTAGTTTTATTCGTCATTATCTGTTCAACCGGGGTTTCCGCTTTACTTTCTGGCTCAGGCTGGCCTCCGTACCGGGAATATGGCGCAAACTTGCCTATCCCATGTATGCATGGCAAAAACGCCGCAGCGGCATCATTATCAGCCCGCGCACAGCAGTGGGTTATGGTTTGTACATTGGTCATGGCGGCCCGCTGATTATCAATAGCAGTGCCCGACTGGGTAACAATGTCAATCTTTCTCCCTACACAGTAATTGGCGCTAACAACGGACCCGCAGCCTGTATCGGTAATAACGTCTACATCGGACCCAACTGTAATCTGATTGAAAATGTACAGATTGGTGACAATGCCACTATTGGCGCCGGCAGTGTTGTGACTAAAAATATTCCGGCAAATGCCACTGCTGCCGGCAATTACGCTAAAGTACTGAACTACCAGAACCCGGGACAATATATCCACAACCGCTGGCCGCCAGAAAATACAAATGAAGCTTGACCTGCCAGCAAAACAGTGCCAATGTTAGTAACATTAACACCAGACTGACAAATTCTTACCCTTAATGACAGTTACAGGTATAGCCAATGTCCGAAATTCAGCCACATCTACTTTGCCGTGAACTTAGCCTGCTGGCTTTCAATCGTCGCGTTCTGGCACAGGCGCAGGATGTACAGGTGCCCTTACTCGAACGTTTACGGTTTTTATGTATCGTTTCTTCCAATCTGGATGAATTTTTTGAAGTACGGATGGCATGGCTGCGGCGTACCCGTGAACTTTCGCCACATATTCCTCTGGCCAATGGCGAACTACCGGATACAGTCATTGCCAATGTAACCGAAGAAGCTCACGCCATTATTGCCGAGCAATACAGATTGTTTAACGATGAGCTGATTCCGGCACTGCGTAGTGAAGGCATATCTTTTTATCCGCGCAGTGAATGGAGTGAGGCACAACGCCAGTGGGTGGCTGATTACTTCCGGCATGAATTGTTACCTATTCTGACCCCTATCGGACTCGATCCTTCGCACCCTTTTCCGCGCTTACTGAATAAATCACTGAATTTTGCAGTAGAACTGGAAGGTAAAGATGCTTTTGGGCGTACCGGCGGCATGGCCATCGTTCAGGCTCCGCGTATTTTGCCAAGAGTACTGAAAATGCCTAAAGAATTATGTGACGGGCATGATGGTTTTGTATTTCTGTCGTCAATCCTGCATGCTCATGTGCATACACTCTTCACCGGAATGAGCGTTAAAGGCTGCTATCAGTTTCGCCTTACCCGCGACAGTGACCTAAGTGTTGATGAAGAAGATCTGGAAAATCTGCGCACGGCAATTGCTGGTGAATTACAGGGAAGACAATATGGAGATGGTGTCCGGCTGGAAGTAGCCGATAATTGTCCGGCACACGTTTACGATTTCCTGCTTAGCCATTTTCATCTGGGACGCGATGAATTGTACCGGGTAAACGGTCCGGTAAATCTGGTACGACTGATGGCCGTACCGGATATGGTTGAACGCAATGATTTAAAATTTCCGCCATTTATTCCCGGCACACCGGCCATTCTGAATAAAAATCGCGATATGTTCAGCATCATCAGCCAGCGCGATATCTTACTCTATCATCCCTATCAGTCTTTCGAACCTACAGTTCGTCTGATTCAGCAGGCGGCTGATGACCCTCAGGTTATTGCGATAAAAATGACCATTTACCGCACTGGCAGTAACTCTGACCTGGTAAAAGCACTGATGAAAGCAGCACTGACAGGCAAACAGGTTACTGTGGTGGTTGAACTGATGGCCCGTTTTGATGAAGAAACCAATCTGAACTGGGCAGGTCAGCTTGAAGCTGCCGGTGCCCATGTCGTATACGGAGTCTTCGGTTATAAAGTTCATGCCAAAATGGCACTGATAGTCCGTCGTGAAGACGGCAGGCTGAAACGCTACGCTCATGTCAGTACGGGTAATTATCATCAGGGCACCAGCCGTATTTATACTGATCTGGGTCTGATGACCTGCAATCAGGATATCAGCGTGGATGTTAATACCGTATTTATGGAAATCACCGGTCTGGGACAACCCAATAATCTGCATAAAATAGCACAAAGCCCGTTTACTCTGCACAAAATGCTTCTCAACAGCATTAATAACGAAATTGAGCAGGCAAAAGCCGGCAAAACAGCTCGTATTATTGCTAAAATGAACGCACTGGTTGAGCCTTCTATTGTCGATGCCCTATATACAGCCAGCCAGGCCGGTGTACAAATTGAGCTGATAGTACGCGGAATATGTGTGCTGCGTCCGGGTGTTAAAGGCTTATCAGAAAATATCCGTGTACGTTCTATAGTCGGCCGGCTGCTGGAACATGCGCGAGTATTTTATTTTGAAAATGGCGGTGATTCTAAACTATGGATATCCAGCGCCGACTGGATGGGGCGAAATCTGTTCCGTCGTGTAGAAATTTGTACACCGATTGAAACACCTGAGCTAAAACAACGTATAATCAAGGAAACTCTGATGCTTGCGCTGGCTGATAATCAGTGTGCATGGCTGATGCAGCCGGATGGCCAGTATGAGCGCATTAAACCAGCAGAGAAAGAGTCAATAACCAATATGCAGAATATGCTTATTGAGCGTTATCGCCAGTAATAATACTGGTTTCAAACCTAAAACTACCGAATGGCCGGTCAGAATGCTGAATTAATTGTGTAGTAAGCAGTTTTAGCCAGTGCCATGGCAAAAAAAGCAAGGTTATCCATCCGGATACCTTGCTTTTCGTTTGAATACATAAAAATTACTGATGTCCGGTACTACCAAAACCGCCTTCTCCGCGGCTGGTTTGCGCAAATTCATCAACCACGGTAAAAGCTGCCTGCATAACCGGCACAATAATCATCTGAGCAATCCGTGCCAGAGGTTCAATCACATACGCTTCATGACTGCGATTCCACAACGATACTTTTAATTCTCCCTGATAATCCGAATCAATTAAACCAACCAGATTACCCAGTACAATCCCATGTTTATGCCCCAGACCGGAACGCGGCAATATCAGAGCTGCATATCCCGGATCAGCCAGATGTATGGCCAGTCCGGTCGGTAGCAGAAAGCTTTCTCCCGGCTGCAAAGTAACCGGTGCTTCAATACAGGCACGTAAATCCAGCCCGGCCGAACCAATCGTCGCATATTCAGGTAATTGTTCTGCCATTGACGGATGTAATATTTTAATTTGTACAGATAACTCAGAAGCACTCATAAAAACCAGTCTTTAAATAATAGATCATTAAAAATATCAGGACAGCACGCCCTTATAACACATCAGTAACAGCCTTTTACTGTCACGGCAATAATTGTGCCAGCCGTTCAACAATAGCCGCAGCCGTATCCGCTTTACTCATTTGCGGTAAAGCCGTTTCCTGCTCGTCATCAAGTAAAATTACCTGATTGGTCGTTTTACCCATAGCCTGACTCACATCATTGGCTACCAGTAACGGTACACCTTTTTTCAGCCGTTTAACACGCGCATGTTCCAGAACATGCTCACTTTCTGCAGCAAAGCCAACACAGAAAGGAGCATCCGGCCGGCTGGCTACGGTTGCCAGTATATCGGCATTTTCAGTCAGTTCGATTACAGGAACAGCCTGCCCCGGCTGTTTTTTCAGTTTTTGCACACTGCGGTTTTTTACTTTGTAATCAGCCACTGCTGCTACAGAAATAAACACATCCTGCTGTGGCAATAAACGCTCGACTGCATTCAGCATAGAATCTGCGCTGACAGCCTGTTCAGAATAAGCCAGCCCTGCTGCCATTGAGGTATTAATCTGTCCGTATACCAAAGATACACTTGCTCCGGCCGCACGACAGGCACGCGCCAGAGCCATACCCATCTGTCCGCTGGAAATATTGGTAATACCGCGTACCGGATCAATGGCTTCAAAGGTTGCCCCTGTCGTAATCAGTACCCGTTTACCAGCCAGCACCGGCAGTGTCCAGACATCTGCCAGCAATTCCGCCAGTTCAGCCACTTCCAGCATCCGTCCGCTGCCAGTTTCGCCACAAGCCTGCTCACCAACTGCCGGTCCGAGTATTTTTATCTGATCCTGACGTAATAAAGCCAGATTGCGCTGATTAGCCGGATTATTCCACATCTGTACATTCATTGCCGGCGCAACAGCCAGCGGACAGGTACGGGCTGCTACCAGAGTTGTCAGCAGATTATCAGCCATTCCGTGCGCTATTTTCGCCAGCGTATTGGCAGAAGCCGGTGCAATCAGCATCACATCTGCCTGACGACTCAGATTGATATGAGCCATCCCGTTGCCGCCGGCAGCATCATGTGTATCCAGTAATACCGGTTCTCCGCTCAGTGCCTGAAAAGTAGTGGGACTGACAAAATCAGTAGCTGCCTGTGTCATCACAACATTAACCTGATGTCCTGCTTTTTTAAGCAATCGCACCAGTTCACAACATTTATATGCAGCAATACCACCACAAATACCCAATAACACCTTTTTCTTCATTACTTATACATCCATCGTCATGACCGGCCGTTAACAGACATCTACCGAATTTTCATTTAACCCAGTCAGAAAAAATAAAACAAACTATTTGATTATAAGGAAAATTTTTTGCATAATCCATTTATACTCACATTCACATTTTATAATTGAAATCAGTACAATCTCATTATCAGATACAACCGCTGAGTAGATCAGATTTAAATGAATATAGCAGCCAATAATTACATGATACACTAGGCAATATTCAGCCTGCCAGACAGCATGTTCTCTGTCAGACCGTACTTTAGCTCAATCCTAACAAAATTTTATTCAATTTAAAAAGTACCGCTAAATCCCTGTTTACATACAAAGTTATACTCTAAGTGGAGAATTTAAACGTATTAACACTTAAATTTCATTGCCCCATACTAAATGCTTGCATACAATGCGTCCCCTAAAGCAGGAGCAGAATCGTTTTTGCACCGTTCTTTAAACATTACAGTAAACATCCATATGCCGAGCATTGGCTGGAACGATTTTTCTGGAGTAACCTTTAATTATGAGCGAAAACGCAATCACCAGACTAGGTGCCGATCCAGCACATTACTTACAGATTAAAGACATCGTCAAGACCTATGGCGATAATTACGCTGTAGACCATATTAATCTGACCATCAAAAAAAACGAAATATTCGCCTTGCTCGGCAGCTCCGGCAGCGGTAAATCGACTTTATTACGCATGCTCGCCGGTATGGAAACACCAACTCAGGGACAGATTATCCTTGATGGTGAAGATATTACTAAACTGCAACCCTACGACCGCCCTATCAATATGATGTTTCAGAGCTATGCCCTGTTTCCGCATATGACGGTCGAACAAAACATCGCTTTCGGACTAAAGCAGGACAAACTGCCCAAAGATGAAATCAGTGCGCGGGTGGAAGAAATGCTGCGTCTGGTACAAATGAGCAAATACGCCAAACGCAAACCACACCAGCTTTCCGGTGGTCAGCAGCAACGCGTTGCGCTGGCACGCAGTCTGGCAAAACGACCTAAATTGCTGTTACTGGATGAACCTCTGGGCGCCTTAGACAAAAAACTGCGTCAGCAAACCCAGCTGGAACTGGTGAATACTCTGGAAAAAGTAGGCGCTACCTGTATTATGGTTACCCATGATCAGGAAGAAGCCATGACAATGGCTTCACGTATTGCCATCATGTCTGACGGACAGTTGCAACAGGTTGGCACACCTTCTGATATTTACGACTATCCAAATAGCCGCTTTACAGCTGAATTCATGGGCGAAACCAATATTCTGGAAGGCAAAGTAACTGAAGACGGTGCCGACCATACCATTATTCACTGCCCCGAAATGCAGCAACTGGTTTATCTTGGTCACGGTATCAGCGGACCGGAAGATCAGAAAATCTGGCTGTCTATTCGTCCTGAAGATATCAACATCTATCGCGAGCAACCTCAGCAGGAATATAACTGGTCAGCCGGAATTGTCAAAGAAATTGCTTATCTGGGCAGTTTTGGTATTTTTCATATCCAGCTGCCTTCCGGCAAAATTATTAAAAGTCAGGTGTTATCCTCATACTGGGAACAATACAGCATTCCTATGCCCACCTGGGAAGAAAAAGTTTACATCAGCTGGCCGGATAATCAGGTCAGTCCTCTGACCTATTAATTGGCGCGGGAGCTTAAACATGAACTGGTTTAACCGCCTCAAAGGCTTGCGCCCGACACAGGGACTGGTTGTCGGCATCCCTTATATCTGGCTACTGGTACTTTTCCTTATCCCGTTTTTTATCGTACTTAAAATCAGCTTTGCCGAACAGGATATTGCTATCCCGCCCTATACTCCGCTGTATCATGTAGATGCTGAAATGGGACGGGTAAATATTCTGGTCAGCTACCAGAATTATGCCGACATTTTCAATGATTTCTGGCATTCTCTCGGACAAATGTTTATTGGCAATCTAGGCGATAATATTTACCTGCTGACTTACTGGTTATCAATTAAAACAGCTTTCACTACGACACTTATCTGTTTGCTGGCGGGTTATCCGATAGCCTATGCCATCGCCCGGGCACCGGAAAAAATCCGTAACGGTCTGCTGCTTACCATTATGCTGCCTTTCTGGACATCATTTCTGCTGCGCGTATATGCATGGATGAGCCTGCTCGGCCATAACGGTATTATTAATACTTATCTGATCAAATGGGGACTCATCAACAACCCGATGAATATGCTATACAACTCATTCTCACTGAATCTGGTTATGGTATATACCTATCTGCCCTTTATGATTCTGCCTCTGTACACTCAGCTGGTAAAACTGGACAACCGCCTGCTGGAAGCCGCTGCCGATCTCGGTGCCGGTCCTATTAAAGCGTTTGTTTCCATTACTCTGCCACTATCCAAAGCCGGGATTATCTCCGGTTCGATGCTGGTCTTTATTCCGGCAGTTGGTGAGTTTGTGATACCCGAACTGATAGGCGGACCAAAAAATCTGATGATTGGTAAAGTACTGTGGCAGGCTTTCTTCGATCAGAATAACTGGCCGCTGGCGTCAGCAGTTGCTGTTATTATGGTGCTGTTACTGGTGATTCCGATTACCTTGTTCCATCGTTATGAAAACCGGGAAATTGAAGAAGGAGCCAGCCATGCATAAAAACATATCATCCTGGTTTCTCAGAGTAATGCTGTTTCTGGGGCTGGCATTTCTGTATATACCCTTGGTTGTCCTGATTATCTACTCATTCAACAATTCGCGACTGGTCACTGTCTGGGGAGGTTTTTCCACTCAGTGGTACAGTAAATTATTACAGAATGAACAGATACTTGATGCTGCGTGGCTTTCAGTACGCATTGCTCTGTGCTCGGCGGCAGCCGCAGTCATTCTGGGAACACTTGCCGGCTATGCACTAGCCCGCATCAAACGTTTCCGTGGTAATACCTTGTTTGCCGGTATGGTTTCTGCACCAATGGTTATGCCGGACATCATTACCGGTTTGTCCATGCTGCTGTTAATTATTCAGGTACAGATATTGCTGCAAAACAGTGTTTTTAGCTTTCTGTATTTTGAACGCGGCTTTTTTACTATCTGGCTTGGTCATACCACCCTGTGTATGGCCTATGTAACTGTTATTATCCGCTCACGTTTGTCTGAACTTAATCAGTCACTGGAAGAAGCAGCCAAGGATCTTGGTGCGAGGCCATTAAAGGTATTTTTTCTGATTACACTGCCTTCAATTGCTCCGGCTATTGCATCCGGCTTTCTGCTGTCCATTACGCTGTCGCTGGATGATTTAGTCATTACATCATTCCTGTCCGGTCCGGGTTCTTCCACTTTACCAATGATTATATTTTCAAAAATCAAACTGGGGCTGGATCCGCAAATGAATGTACTGGCCACCATCATCATTGCACTGGTAGGTACATTGGTTATAGGTATTAATTACTTCATGATGCGGCAAAATACCCGACGTGAACGGGAAATGGCAGAAGCCTATCGACAGAGCCAGTTACTTGAGGCTAACAAATAAAAATGCATACATGGCAGCTATCTGATTTCGGTTAGCTGCCAATTTTTCATCTTCCTAATCAGTTTAATCATTGTAACTATGTCTACACACATGCCACCAGATACAGAACGCATTGACAGCTACTATACAGCCAGCTGTAATGACCACAGCCACTATCCAAGTTTAACAGGTACTGTTGAAGTTGAAACCTGCATCATTGGTGGCGGACTGAGCGGAATCGGTACTGCATTGCCATTGGCACAACAGCAGCATAGTGTAGCACTTATCGAAGCCGCCCGAATCGGTTATGGCGCCTCCGGCCGTAACGGCGGTCAGGTCATTTATGGTTACGCTGCAGAAATGAGCAATATGGCCGGCATGATCGGACTGAAAAACGCACAAACACTCTGGCAGTGGAGCCGTGAAGCTGTCACTCTGATTGAACAACAGATTCAAACCTACCAAATCAGCTGTGACTGGCAACGCGGTTACGCTCATGCAGCCATCCGGCCGCGCCAGCTGCGTGCCTTAACTGAATGGGTGAAAGAAGCTGTCGAACACTACCATTTTCATGATTATGAAGTATGGAATTCAAACCAGCTGCAACAGCAACTGGCCAGCGAACGCTATACCGGCGCGATTTTTGACCATCAGGCCGGACATTTACATCCACTAAACTACTTACTTGGACTGGCTCGTGCAGCTGCCCGTGCCGGAGCATTGCTGTTTGAACATTCCCCTATGCTTTCGCTGAAAACGTGGCAGCACGGATACCGGATTACCACACCAAACGGAAATATCATTGCCAAAAACCTCGTGATTGCCGTCAATGCCTTTACCCGCAGCCTCCGGCAGGCACCTATAAAGGCACTCGAAGCCAAAATCCTGCCGGTAGGTACATACATGATTGCCACCCAGCCGCTTGGGAAACGTGCTCAGCAACTTATCAAAAATAACATGGCAGTATGTGATACCCGTTTTGTACTTGATTATTATCGCCTGAGTGCAGACAAACGTCTGTTATTCGGCGGAAAAGTCAATTATTCCGGTCGTGAACCCGGCCGGCTGCAACTCATTCAGAGTATGCGCCGTGACATGCTTAAAGTATTTCCACAACTGGCTGATGCAGAAATTGATTATGCCTGGGGTGGTCTGGTTGATATCAGCATGAACCGCCTGCCCCATTTCGGGCGTCTTAACCCGCAACTCTATTTTTTACAAGGATTTTCAGGACATGGCGTGGCTGCTGCCGGTATGGGCGGGCAAATTATTGCTGAGGCAATCAGCGGCGATGACAGCCGCCTGTGCATGTTTGAAAAAATTATACATCACAACTTTCCCGGTGGCAGTTTACTGCGCCTGCCCATACAATGGGCAGGAACAGGTTATTACCGTCTAAAAGATTTATTACCTTAATTTTAAGAGTTATAAACTTAACTATAGTACAATCAATACCCGTTTTTGAATTCAAGCAACAGGCTTCATGACCGCTTCCGACTCTTCTGCCTTTTATCAGCATGCATTACAACAGTGCCTGCTCATACAAACCGGCCTGATGCAAAGCCATATACTGACTAACGGCGAAAAAGTATGGGTACGGCAAGCTGGTGCACGCAATAGTGCCTGGCGCTATCACTTATTAAAAATAGCTCAGAAAATAAGTGGTATTCACATGCTGCAACCTGTACCCAATTTGGGTGGAATACCTGCACTGCAAACCGAAGCATCCCGTCTGCGGGCTCTGACCTCAGCAGGAGTGCGGGTTCCTGCCATTCTGGCGCAACAACCGGATGCACTGATGATTAGTCATATTGGCGATCACAATCTGGAAAAAGAATGGAAACACTGTAAGCATCAGCCTGAACTTCTGTTGCAACGCTGGCAGCTTGGTCTTAACGCCATCGAAGATGTACATAAACGCAAGCAATACCTGAGTGAAACTTTTGCGCGCAATATGATTTACATTAATCAGAACAGCATAGGCTTTATCGATTTCGAAGATGATCCTTTATCCGCGATGACATTAACGCAATGCCATTCCCGCGACTGGCTATGCTATCTGCACTCAGGTGCACGTTTAATGCAGGAATTCGGCGTAACTATTCAGGCTAAAGAATTATGGCATAGCGTACTGCATAATCAACCTGATGAAGTAAGTAGTATTGTCAACAAAAGCTTACATAAAATCCGCTGGATGCGTCATCTAAAGGCTAAATTTTATGGTAAAGATACACTTAAGCTTGCCGCGATGGCCGGATATGCCTGAAACAGCCCGGCTAACACAATCATGATCGATATTGCAAATTCAGGTATATAAAATAATTTTTCTCATCAAGCAAAAAAGCTGTAGCAACAATAACATGCTACAGCTTTTTTAAGCATTAACTGAATTCAGCTTGCAGCCCGCTGACAATGCATCACCATTTTCTGCAACATCCATGGTTCTAATAACTGAATATGCTTGTGCTCAACTTTTATCCAGCCTTCATGCTGAAATTTAGACAAAGTACGGCTTACTGTTTCCAGCTTTAGCCCCAGATAGCTGCCAATTTCTTCACGTGACATACGCAAAATAAAATCATTTGCAGCAAAACCACGAAAACTCAGACGATGAGATAAATTCACCAGAAACGCAGCCAGACGCTCTTCTGCACGCATATTACCCAGCATCAGCATCAGCTCCTGAGTACGCAGAATTTCCTGACTCATCAGACGATAAAAATGTATTTGTAATGAAGGCAAAATATTACCGGCATCTTCCATATTAGTGAATGGTAGCTCACATACCTCACTATCTTCCAGAGCTACTGCATCACAGCCATGAACATTATGACAAATACCGTCCAGCCCCAACAATTCACCTGACATAAAAAAACCAGTTACCTGATCTCGTCCGTCCCGGCTATTAACCATGGTTTTAAAAAAACCGGTTCGTATGGCAAATATTGCATCAAACGGTTCACCGGCACGAAACAGATACTCCCCTTTTTTTAAACGACGACTCTGACGAATAATCGCTCCTAAATCGGTTAGTTCCCGCTCTTTAAGCATTACCGGCATACAGAGAATATGCAAAGAACATTTTTCGCATAATTTCTGTACTATTTCACCCTGTTTATACAATCTAATCATAATATATTTAATAATTACTGATTACACTTTGCCCAGAACATCATATAAAAAACATATTGATATAAATCAATTTTTTAAAAACTATCCAATATAGTATTGTTATAGACAAAGTGAATTGAATTTCCTTCAGACCCTGATTTAATAAAAAAATTGGCTTATTATGTTTTCACTGCTTTACTTTACTGCCGGATGTATTCTACCATAAATAGTTATCACTCCTATCTATTTCACCAGACCAACACAAGAATAACCATCATTATCCAATGAACACACCACGCATCAACATAGAATTCGACCGTACCCTTATTGCTTCCTTACCGTCTTCCGGCCCGCGTTATACTTCCTACCCTACAGCAGACCGTTTTAATACTTCATTCACCGCAACTCAGTTACAAACTGCTTTACAGCAAAATATTGGTGACAAACCAGTCTCCCTGTACGTACATGTGCCTTTCTGTAATACCATCTGTTACTATTGCGGCTGTAATAAAATTATTACCAAAGATACCAGCCGTGCCGATATATATATCCGGTATCTGGATAAAGAAATGGCACTGCTGGCAAAAAACTGGCAGAGTAAACCGCTGCTGGCACAATTACATTTCGGCGGCGGTACACCAACCTTTCTGAATGATGACCAGCTCAGTCATATCTTTGCCAGTATCAGCCGCTACTTTACCCTGTCAGAACAGGGTGAATATTCAATTGAAATCGACCCGCGTAAAGTGACAGCTGAAACTGTAGCTCATCTGGGCAGACTCGGTTTTAACCGGATGAGCGTCGGTATTCAGGATTTCAATCCGGCGGTACAACAGGCCGTTAACCGCATCCAGAGCGAAGCTGAAACCCGGACAGTTATTGAGGCAGCCAGAGCTAATGGTTTTCACTCTGTCAGTGTCGACTTAATCTATGGCTTACCGCACCAGACTGAAGCCTCTATGCGCTGCACACTGGATCACGTACTGACTCTGCAGCCGGATCGCATTGCCATGTATCACTATGCACATCTGCCACATCTGTTCAAACCACAGCGGCGTATTGATACATCAGCCGTACCCAACAGCAGTGTTAAACTGGATATTCTGCAAAACACCGTTCAATATCTGTTACAGCAGGGCTATATCTTCATCGGCATGGATCATTTTGCCAAACCTGATGACGAACTGGCCATTGCCTTATCTGAAGGCCGCCTGCAACGCAATTTTCAGGGTTATTCAACCCATGCAGACTGTGACTTAATCGCCATCGGCGTATCCAGCATCGGCAAAATCAACAATATCTACAGCCAGAATGAAAAAGAACTGTCTGCCTACTATCAGGCTCTGGATGAAAACCGCCTGCCGGTTATGCGCGGCTACCAGCTTAATGCAGACGACTTACTGCGCCGGCGTGTAATTCAGGATTTAATGTGCCGCTTCCAGCTTAATTACCCTGATTATAGCCATGCCATGCAGCAACCTTTTCAAACATACTTTGCTGCTGAGCAGACTGATTTACAGCATCTGCAACAGCTTGGCTTGCTCAATCTTAGTGATCAGAATTTACAGGTTACACCCAAAGGGAGGCTGCTGATTCGCAATATCGCCATGGTATTTGACTACTATTTGCGCCAGAAGCGCACCGAAGCCCAGTATTCGCGTACATTATAATAATCAAACCGCAACAGTTACCATCGTTTTATCAGCAAGATAAATAACGTTGCCAAAATTAATAAATACTGCAACTGTCCGTCATCGCCATTTACTTAACTGCAAACCAATTTTACTGTTTAAAATTAAACCAGTTCCCACGGTAAATCACACCGTTTATGAACTGGTTTTAATTTTTCTCATTACGCAATTGCTGAGCAGCCCAACGTAAATCATATTGCCAGGTATAAAGCATACTTCCAGATGCTTTCAACTCCTGCTCATATTTATTTACTGACATCCTTAGCCAGCCAACTCCGCCTAAGTACTTCAGTGCTTCAATCACCCTCTGGTAACCACTGGTTAATCCTCTTTATAATTATTCTGGTCATTTATGCCTGAACGATATATAAATTACTCAGTATCCTGAAAAAAGAACAGTCTGGCATCATTGAAATGTTTACTACACCTGATAAGCTGAAACAGTTTTTACATTACACATGCACTAGTACACTGCCTACTATACTTAATCAGCGCCAGGATGCATTACAGCATCTGCCCGTTAATTTTCGCTGCGCTGCTATACTGATACCTGTTGACTGGAATCATGGTAACGCGCAAATCTGGCTCACTCAGCGCAGTCAGCAACTACGCCAGCACCGCGGACAAATCGCTTTTCCCGGCGGCAAACTGGAAAATAATGAAAGCAGTATCAATGCAGCATTTCGCGAAAGCGAAGAAGAAACCGGACTAATCCGTAATCAGTGGCGGCTGGTCGGAACCTTACCCCAATGCTATCTGCCCAGCGGTTTCAAAGTTGTTCCTGTTCTGGCCTGGACCAATTCATCTCTGCACTGGCAGCTCAACCCGTCAGAAGTCAGCGAAATATTCCCTGTACCCTTACCTGTTGTTCTAGATAGCGGGCTATACCAGCATAGTATTACTCAATATCAGTATCTTAAGCTTAAGGTTTATCATTTACATTATCAGAACCGGCATATCTGGGGAGCGACTGCATGCATGCTATTACACCTGGCTCAATGCTATCAGGTATGGAGCAGGCAAAACCATCAACACTAATCCAGTAAATCAACACGTACTATTTCTCCGCATAACTGTCTTACCTGCTCCAGACAATGTGCCGGTTTCAGGGCCTGAAAAGCATAAGTAAGCTGAGCCTGAAAACTTCCGGCAGCTATTTCTTCGCCATCTCCAGCCACACCACTGGGCATATCCAGTGCCACCTTAAACACATCTGCCTGAGAAACTGCATCAAAACAACGTGCAATAGCCTGAGGCAATTTACCATGGAAACCAGTACCATAAACAGCATCCACAACCAGATGAACAGACGGCAGCACAGTATGCAATTGCGAAACATCAATACAATCTACAGTAACCGGCAGACATTTCCGGTTGGCTTCGGCAAGAGCTGATAATCGCTGTCCCTGTAAAAACATAATCGTTACCGGCCAGCCATGTAAAGACAATACTCGGGTCAGTACCAGCCCGTCGCCTGCATTATTCCCTTTGCCACACAGTATCAGCGCATGCTGCGGGGAACGAAACCGACATAATAAATCCTTCGCTGCACGACTTCCTGCATGTTCCATCATTCGGGCATAACTCAAACCTTCCCGGTTCTGTGTATCCTCCCATGCTTTCATCTGTGCCACAGTCCAGACCGGCGTATTCATATCTTGTCCTTTAGCAGGAAAAACAGATTATTATCATACTTGGGTATTCCGGCGTTCAATCTGTACACCCACTTCCTTAATACCAGCAAGAATTCCCGGCTTCACCACTTTCACCCGCACCCATAATGCCCCGTAACGGTTCAATATAAACTGCGCCACGTACTCTGCCAGTGCTTCCAGTAACAAAAATTCCTGTTCAGCAAGTGTCTCACGCAAATCATCAGCCACTCTGGCATAGTGAATCGTATCGTCAATATTATCGCTTTGCGCCGCCTGTTGAAAATCTGTACCAATATCCACATCCAGCAACAATGTTTGCTGTTGCTGCCGCTCCCACTGATATAACCCAATCAGCGTCTGCGCAGTCATGCCGTGTAAAAAGATAGTATCCATGTCCAACCTACTGAGCTAAAATGCAAACCCTCAGATTGTAGACTAAAGAAACCGCTTTATGGTCAATTACCTTGCAATTATCGGTGCCTATTTACTGGGTTCCCTGTCTTTTGCCGTTATTGTTTCACGCTGTATGGGTATGCCTGATCCGCACAGCTATGGTTCCGGCAATCCTGGTGCTACCAATGTTTTGCGTACAGGCAAAAAAAGTGCTGCTGCTCTTACACTGTTAGGCGATGCACTCAAAGGCTGGCTGGCCGTCTGGCTGGCAAAACACTATCAGACGATCTGGCAACTGGACAGCAATACCATTGCCATAATTGCCGTAGTGGTTCTCATTGGCCACATGTGGCCGGTATTTTTCAAATTTAAAGGTGGTAAAGGCGTAGCTACTGCACTGGGTGTACTCCTGGCTTTATCATGGCCTACTGCACTTATTTGTGCAGCAGTATGGCTGATTATGGCCTTTGGTTTCAAAGTATCTTCACTGGCCGCATTAATAGCTACTCTGATCAGCCCGTTTGCTGCCTGGTGGTTTATGCCTCAGTTAAGCTGGGTAATTGCTGTTATAGTGATTGATATACTGGTTCTTTACCGGCATAAAAGCAATATCAAAAACCTGTTCAGTGGTCGTGAAGGTAAAATTGGCGAAACTAAATAATAAATTGACATAGCGACCATAAATAAAAAAGACAGTTTTCTCAACTGTCTTTTTCTTTATTTCAGGCACATTACTTCAAATTTTGTTTTTGCTGCTTACGATTGCGCCTGCGCTGACGAATTTCAGCAATTTTACGTTTAAAAAACTGGATACGCTGACGCTTTTTCCACCAGTAATAGACTAGTGCCAGTGCACCAACGCCAATCACAACATACACAACTGCCTGGAACTGATGCACCTTATGCATCAGCCAATCAATATTTTCCGCACCATATTCACCCAGATATACCCACACAGGTACAGAAATCATTGCTGCCAGACCATCCATCAGCAAAAATTTCGGTATAGAAACTTTCCCGCTGATACCGGCAGTAATATAAATCGGGGTACGCAAACCCGGCAGAAAACGGGCAATAAATAATACCCAGCTACCATATTTATCAAATTTATCCTGTACCTGAGCATAGCGCCTGGGCGTCATTACCCGCTGAACAAAACGAAATTTCAGAATACGATGACCAAATACGCGTCCGGCACTAAACATCATACCATCACCTACCAGAACACCCGCCATACCTACCATAAACATGGTATGAACATGCGCATGTCCCAGTCCGGCAATAACACCACCGGCAACCAGCGTTACGTCTTCCGGTATCGGCACACCAAAGCCGCAGGCGACCAATACCAGAAATACCGCTGCATAGCCATACTCAGTAAAAAAAGCTTCCAGCAATGCAAACATAAAATGCCCGTTCTTTTTTTATTCCTGTCAGACAGATTTACTCTGCCAAACCCGACTTAATTGCATTGGCAATTTTTTCAGCTGCCTGACGTGCAACTTCAGTCTGACGAGCTTCTACCATAACCCGCACCACCGGTTCTGTTCCTGACGGGCGAAGTACCACACGTCCGTTATCTCCGAGCTGTTTTATCACCTCATCGGCTACCGGCGCCGCAATACTCTGCCAGTCCTGATCAGGCTCAATATGAACATTAATCATAGTTTGCGGAAAAGGCTGCCAGTCAGTAAGTATACTGGCTAAATCCTGCTGTAAAACCTGTAAGGCTGCAAAGACCTGTAAAGCTGCAATAATTCCGTCACCAGTATTATGCTTATCCAGACAAACTATATGACCGGAAGCTTCTCCCCCCAGTGACCACTGATGCTGATGCAGCTGTTCCAGAACATAACGGTCGCCTACTTTAGCGCGGACAAAATCAATGCCCAGCCGCTTAAACGCCAGCTCCATAGCAAGATTGGTCATAACCGTCCCCACTACACCGCCATCCAGACAACCTGCTGCAGCACGAGCTTTGGCAATTACATAAATCAGCGCATCCCCATCATAGACTTTGCCGAATTTATCTACCATCATCAGCCTGTCGCCGTCACCGTCCAGCGCAATACCATAATCGGCTTCATTCTGTAATACTGCTGCCTGTAGTGACTTAGTATATGTTGCCCCGATTTTCTGATTGATATTATAACCATCCGGCTGATCGCCGATGCAGACCACATCTGCACCCAGCTCATGAAATACCTTAGGAGCCACAGCATAGGCCGCACCATTTGCCGTATCTACTACCAGCTTCAAACCGCGCAAATTCAAATGATTCGGAAAAGTAGATTTACAAAACTCAATATAACGGTCAACAGCACCATTTATGCGCCGTGCACGACCAAGCTCGCTGGAGGGGACAGTTTTTACCGGCTTTTCCAGCTCTGCTTCAATTTCCAGCTCCAGAATATCACTTAACTTGACTCCGCCCTCTGCAAAAAATTTAATACCATTATCATGATAAGCATTATGTGAAGCAGATATCATCACCCCGCAGTCCAAACGCAGTGCACGGGTTAAATAAGCCACACCCGGTGTAGGTAATGGTCCGGTAAGCAGTACATTTACCCCTGCTGCTGTAAAGCCGGCTTCCATTGCTGCTTCCAGCATATAACCGGAAATTCTTGTATCTTTACCAATCAGCACAGTAGGCTGATGATCAGTTCCATGTTGTACCAGTACATGTCCGGCAGCATACGCTAATTTCAGTACAAATTCGGGGGTTACCGGAAACTTACCAACTTCACCCCGCACCCCGTCAGTACCAAAATATTTTTTTGCCATCACCTGCTCCGACCGATTAATTCAAGACTATTATTGTAGAACAGGCATAGCTGTTCAGTCAGTAAATAAAATGTTATTTGAAAACTATCCGGTTCACAATAAATCTCAACCCGATTAAACTCTACTCAGATTACATAATAAAAACGCAGCCCGCGTCTGCTGACAATCTGCAACCTATCTTGTTAAATACTTCCGCCCAAGGCCGCCCATACCTGTAAACCCTGACGTGTTTCACGTACATCATGTACCCGTATAATTGCTGCACCACGTGCCACTGCTGCTACTGCAGCCACCACACTTCCGGCAACCCGTTGTCTTGGTTCAGTTTCATCAGTCAGTAAACCAATCATCGTTTTACGTGATACCCCAATCAGTACCGGACAACCGGCGGCCGCATGCCAGTCTGCAAAATGCTGCATTAATGCGATATTATGCTGAAGACTCTTACCAAAACCAAAACCCGGATCTATTGTCAGACGCAAACGGTCAATCCCAGCCTGTTCACACACAGATACCCGTTGCTGCAAATACTGACCAACTTCAGTAACCACATCCTGATATTCAGGATTATGCTGCATATTTTCAGGCTGTCCCTGCATATGCATCAGACACACACCAATATTCTGCTGCTGCGCAAGTAAATCCACTGCACCGGCATCTTCCAGTGCCTGAATATCATTTATTCCGTCAGCCAGTTGCTGCTCGAGTAACTGACGCATTACCCATGTGCGGCGTGTATCAACAGTTAATGGTACATTCCAAGTAACCAACTCTGTTAATACCGGCTCAATACGCTTCCACTCATCCTGGGGTGAAACAAAATCAGATCCGGGACGGGAGCTTTCTCCGCCAATATCCAGAATATCCGCCCCATCCTTTAATAACTGTTCCGCATGCTTTAATGCCAGAGTCAGAGAAGTACTGTAACTTCCGCCATCTGAAAATGAATCCGGCGTTAAATTGACGATTCCCATAATTTTCGGCTGAGCCAAATCAATTTGAAAACGCCCGCACTGCCAGTAATTTTGACTAGAATTATCCATACTTAAATCATAATCTCTTAACATTTATCAAATAATCATACAGTCTGTATTTGTGGTTAAACCAATAATACTAGCAATAAATTCTGCTCAGCCAGATAAAGTTATTTCTCTTCGCATCTCAATTTTTTTATCCGCAAAGTACAAATTCAGACTCACTGAAAATAACAAAAATATAAAATCTATTAAAAAATCATTGTAAATCAAAGAATATTAAAATAAACAAAGATATATATTGAACTACAACCAGAATTGCTGTCAGAACTAAGACAGAATACCTTGATGTAAAATAAATTGATAAATCTCAAGATTTAAATATCCTGTCATTATCTGAGTTATATAAATAACCCAGACTCCAATATAACCATCATAATTGCTCTGATTTGACATTTATAACTGATAATAATGGAGAAATATTCAATTTATAAATTCACCTATTTTAAAGCCAGCCAGATTAATAAATGAAAGAATATTTGTCTCATGGGAAATATTGATTTACTACTTTCATGAATTGAACCGTTTAGCTGAATTTTTAACACCAGCTTTTGCCAGTATTTTATCATTTACATAATACAGAATCTTCCTGACTTAAATTACCATGCTTTTCAACAATTCATATGAACCAAAATAGCATATACCTATATACCAGAATAACTATTTTCAGTATTACTATTATATTTTGTGCCTCTTATTTTCAGATAAAACATAGAAAAAACGGCAGCTATTGCTGCCGTTAAAAATCATATAACTACATCAATTAGTCCTGTGATTTCTGTTCAGGTGCAGATGCTTTAGATTCAGTATGATCTGCATCCTCAGCCACAGCATCAGCTTTAATTTCGGATTGAGTTGCTCCATCCGCTTTAGCACCTGTTTCGGTTTCAGCTACCGCATCAGTCTTAGCTTCAGTTTCAGTCTCAGCTAACGGCTGCTCAGTATCGCCATCCTTAACTATATTTTCACTGAAATCTTTTGGCGGACTAGGCTGCTTACCTGCCATAATTTCCAGCACCTGATCACGGTCAATGGTTTCCCATTCAATCAGAGCCTTAGCCATGGTATGCATCTTATCGCGATTCTCATCCAGAATTTTATAGGCAATTTCATACTGCTCATCAAGGATACGACGTACTTCAGCATCTACTTCCTGCATGGTTTTTTCAGAAATATTTTTCGATTGCGTTACAGAGCGCCCGAGAAACACTTCATTTTCATTTTCACCATATACTACAGGTCCCATTTTTTTGGACATACCATAACGGGTTACCATATCACGCGCAATCTGAGTAGCACGTTCAAAGTCATTAGAAGCACCAGTAGACACACGACCAATAAACAACTGTTCAGCTATTCGACCACCAAACAGAATTGAAATCTCATTAAGCATCTGATCTTCATACATACTGATGCGGTCACGTTCCGGCAGCTGCCAGGTCAGACCAAGTGCACGCCCACGGGGCATAATCGTTACTTTATGTACCGGATCTGTAAAATCCAGTGTCTCAGCAACAACAGCGTGTCCTGATTCATGATAAGCAGTGGCTTTTTTCTCATCCTCATGCATAACCATGGAACGGCGTTCAGGACCCATGTAAATCTTATCTTTAGCATCTTCAAAGTCACTCATGTCTACTTTGGTCTTATTCCGACGACCTGCAAACAGAGCAGCTTCATTTACCAGATTGGCTAAATCAGCACCGGAAAAACCAGGTGTACCACGTGCCAGCACAGGTAAATCCACTGATTTATCCAGAGGCACTTTGGCAGCATGTACTTTCAGAATCTGTTCACGTCCGCGGATATCCGGTAACGGTACCACTACCTGACGGTCAAAACGGCCAGGTCGCATCAGAGCAGGATCAAGCACATCCGGACGGTTGGTTGCCGCAATCACAATAACTGTTGTATTGCTTTCAAAACCATCCATCTCCACAAGCAGCTGATTCAGTGTTTGCTCACGTTCATCATTACCACCACCCAAACCGGCACCACGCTGGCGGCCTACCGCATCAATTTCATCGATAAAAATCAGACAGGGAGCATTCTTTTTTGCCTGCTCAAACATATCGCGAACACGCGATGCACCCACACCAACAAACATCTCTACAAAATCGGAACCGGAAATACTGAAAAACGGCACCTGAGCTTCGCCGGCAATTGCTTTAGCCAGTAATGTTTTACCTGTACCCGGTCTGCCACACATCAGAATACCGCGCGGTACGCGTCCGCCAAGCGTCTGATAACGCTGTGGTGCCCGCAGATAATCCACAATTTCCTGCACTTCTTCCTTAGCCTCATCACAACCGGCTACATCAGCAAAGGTTGTTTTATTAGACTCTTTATCCAGCAATCGGGCACGGCTTTTACCAAAAGAAAAAGCACCACCCTTGCCTCCGCCGCCTTGTGTGGAGCGCATGAAATAAAAAAATACACCAATCAGCAACAGTATAGGTAATATGCTGATAAACATATTAGTCAAAATACCCGGTTTTTCTTCCGGAATCACATTAACCCGAATATTTTTCGCTATCAGATTACTAACAAAATTATTTTCCAGCGGTGTCGGTGCATTGGTAATGAAAGAAGATTTATCATGACGCTGGCCCTTCAGTTGCAGACCATTAATCACTGAACCTTCAATATTTACACTGGCAATCTCACCCTTGTTAACCTGCTGAATAAACTGAGAGTATTCAATTTGCTGTTTACTCTCTTTTTTCTCAGTAATGGCATTGAATGCGGCCATTAATACTAACGCCAGCACCAGCCAGACCAAAAGATTCTTTACGGTATTCCGCACTGTCAGAAACTCCTAAGGAGGTTAATTAATTGTTGTTCAGAATAGTTAATATAGCCACATCTTCACATAGCATTGGCTATAACTACTATTTTTTACCGCGACCAAGCAAATAAATTTCGCTCGAGCGGTCACGGGATGCTTTCGGCTTGCGAACCATTACCTGAGCAAAACAATCCTTCATAGCCTGCTGAAACTCTTGCAGACCTGCTCCTTGAAACACCTTCACCAGAAAATCACCACCCGGTTTGAGATGTGCCTGAGCAAACTCCAGACCCAGTTCTGCCAGATAAAAACTGCGTGCCTGATCAGTAATGTTATTGCCAGACATATTGGGTGCCATATCACAAATTACAAGATCCAGTTCACAACCATCCAGCAAAGTTTCAAACTTTGCCAGCACGTCATTCTCGCGAAAATCACCCTGAATAAAACGTACACCCGTCACTGGTTCCATAGGCAGAATATCCAGTGCAAATACCTGTCCAGCCGCACCAGCCAGCCTGGCCGCAACCTGCGACCAGCTACCCGGAGCACTGCCAAGGTCAGCCACTACCGCACCCGGTCGTATCAGATGATCCTTATCATTGATTTCCAGCAACTTATAGGCTGCGCGTGCACGGTAGCCTTCTTTTTGAGCCAGATGAACATAATGATCGTTAACATGCTCGTTGAGCCATGCACTGGAAGATTTAGAGCGAACACCCATGATGCAAATTCTTGAAAAAATCACCACATTGTATCGTGAAATTGATGCAGAATACAGCATTTCCCCTTATATAAAAGATAAATTCATCAGCATAAATAATTTTATCCGCCGGCTATACTCAGCAATTAATCAGACCTGTTTCTCAGGTTTTATTCCAAATCTTTTTTGTAGTGTAAGTTACTCATCTGAATAGATTGACATAGTGAAACACCAGCGCACATATCTGATAAATTGTTTCATTAGCTGCACCAGAATAAAAGCCATAAGAGCGCATAGCGGCAGATAAGCAGGGGTTTCAATTCTGGTACTCAATGGCATGATAGTATCGGCCGTAGCAACATATGTTGCCCATGTATTTCTATCATTTTCCAGGTCAATAGTTTCAATCTCAATCAATTGAAGCTGTGGCTCCTCTTTAAGTACCTTATAACTGAAGGAATAATTACCATCTGATGATTTATCCTGCCCGCTGGGGAATTTGGCCAGAAATGACGTATTTTCCGGTTTAAAATCTCTATTAGTACTATAATTTACCTGAGTAAAAGTACCATCAGACTGAAATACCGCAACTTCAAAAGGATAATGAGATTGGTTTTTGATGCTGCTTCTAGTATATATATGCGACACTAACGGCAGACAAACCACGCACAACCCAAGCCCTGCAACCAATCTGAAAATAAAGGTATCCAGAACTCTCAGTATGCCAAGGCACAAAATCTGCGAAAATTTCATAATTATAATGACTTAACGAAAAAGATATTAATTTTTGCTAACTAATTAAAATAGAATAAATATTACCAACAATAAACAAATATCACAGAAATTAAATATACCTGAATGTTTTATAAATTACTATTTTAATTAAAATAAGAAATACCTTATTAATATACTGATTTTGAATTTTTATTTTCAATACAAATATACAAGACCTCTCAACTATAAAAAATCGTCTGTCTCATTTAAAATAGCTCAACTCTGAATCTAACTTGAATAACAGGCTAATCAGATCGTAATTAATCCGGAAAGTAAAATGGCAACAGATAAATTAAACAGTAAAGAAAAAATGGCATTAAAAGCTCGTGCACATCAATTACATGCAGTAGTACTGATTGGTCAGCACGGACTGACTACTGAAGTAATCACCGAAACCAATCGTAATCTTGATGCACATGAACTGATTAAAGTACAGGTAGCAGGTGACGATCGTGCAGCGCGTATAGCCATTGCAGAAGAACTATGTAAAGCTACTCATGCCGAATTAATTCAGCATATTGGCAAACAACTAATATTATTCCGCCGCAAAGAGAATCCGGCAGAATAAATAAAAGCGATTCATTACATGAATCGCTTTTATTTTATCCGGCTAGTTTCTGTAAAACAGTAAACAATTTTTTAAATGCAGATAAATTAAATATAAAACACTTCAAGAATTTCATATTCGCGAATACCGCCCGGTGCCTGAACTTCTGCCACATCACCCTCTTCTTTACCAATCAGAGCACGTGCTATAGGTGAACCGACATAAATTTTAGCCTGTTTAATATCTGCCTCATCTTCACCCACAATCTGGTAACTCACTACTTCTTCGGTTTCCAGATCCTGCATTTTCACTGTAGCACCAAAAACCACCTTACCATCAGCATTGGTTTCTTTTGGATCAATAATATGCGCCAGGGAAAGCTTGTGCTCAATTTCAGCAATCCTGCCTTCAATAAAGCCCTGTTTTTCTTTAGCAGCTTCATATTCTGCATTTTCCGACAGATCGCCATGCGAACGTGCTTCAGCAATTGCTTCAATTACAGCCGGCCGAGCTACACTTTTAAGCTCTTGTAGCTCTTGTTTCAGCAAATTAGCACCAATTACGGTCAACGGAATTTTTTGCATCATATTTCTCCAAGATACCGCTGCAGAATGCATCAACGGTATTTCGTATTAATAACAAAAAGCAAGCCGCCCGATTTTGGCGGCTTGCGCTGTTCCATAGGTGCTATTTTAGCAGACCGGTATAAAATAGCAACGTTTATAACGACTATTTCATAGAATAATCAGCTAATTTAATTTGCCATAATATTCATCATCAATACTGCGGCTTTGTATGTTCATTAATCTGATTAATCGAACCAATCATCGCCAGATTTATCTGAAGTCTAAACTTCATTTAAATATATTTTAATAAAAATATACATATTTTAATTATTTTATTAGCTTATGCCTCGGTTATCTAATCTTTTAATTATTTCATAATATATAGTAAATCAATTCAGCTTTCTTTTATGAATTTTAAAAAATTCAGTTTCGCCCGATAAGGAAAATCACTCAGATATAAATTTTTTGCTAAAATTCATCAGAACAAATTTACCAAAAGAATACTGCTGCTAACCATTTAAAAAATATATACATTGATTGGCTTGTTAATAAAATATTCAACATCACTACGCTAATTAGATTTAAATTAGACTATTAGTATATCCTTTCGCTCTCGCTTTATATCTAATCAAATAATCCCGTTTAAAAATCTAAAATTATTTCAATATGAATCTATTTAAAACAAATAAAAATTTTGTAGCTATGCTATTAGTAATATTGTTGTCTGCCTGTAATAAAACTAAATCATTAGAAGAAAGTTATAAAACAGATACTCTGAATGTAAATACAGAATTTATTACTGAAAAGAATATAAATATTAACCAAATACAACAGATACCAGTTAATACTTTAGTATCAAAATACCCGCCATTAACAGATAGTACTTTTATTTTAGGCAAAGGAGATGGTGTGATTTCAGAATTCAGAATTAGTTTAAGAAATACATTTACAGAAAAAGAAATTGAAAACAGAGACATTATAATCAGAGAAGTAACGTGGTCTTGCAATCAAGATGAAAATTTAACTATCTGGTATGAGAAAAAACAGGATAAATGGGTTCTGGTAGACCATGTAATTTGGTATAAAGATGCTTTATTTTAAACATTTATTTAATCATTAAATATTAATTTATTATATAAATAATAGTCCAGACTATATCTTAAGAGCTAAATTTAATTATTTCATCTGATCGGTATCCAATCAACATAAAAATATATACTATCCAATCTAAGTATTAATATTTCATTAAATAAAATACCTTTCAAAGATATTTCTCTGAAAGGTATAAAATTGATTAATAAAAATCATCAGGTTTTTATCAGCTTAAAGTAGATTCAATGCTATTCTTTGTTATTAGAACGGAATATCGTCATCAATATCATCTACCGGAGCAGGAGTAGGTGCCGGCCGTGGTGCCTGACGGCGCGGAGCTGCCGGTGGCGGACTGGAAGCAGCAGGTGCAGCATCATAACCATCCTGATTATAGTTACCTCCCTGTGCATAGTTATTTCCGCCATTCATCTGATCATAGCTATTACCTGAGCCGGAAGCCCCGTCATTGCGGCTACCCAGCATTTTCATTTCATTGCCGATAATATCGTATGCGGTGCGTTCGATACCATCTTTACCGGTATATTTACGGCTCTGAATCCTGCCTTCAATAAACACTTGGCTGCCTTTACGCAAATACTGGCTGGCTATCTCACCCAATTTACCGAACAGAGTAATATTATGCCATTCAGTACGAGTCTGGCGTTCACCATTACGGTCACGCCACTGTTCATCGGTAGCTATGGAAAAATTGGTTATTGCATCTCCGCTGGGCATATATCGTGTTTCAGGATCACGACCCAGACGGCCAACCAGGATGACTTTATTAACAGACATGGTGGTTTCCTAATAATGAATACAGGCTGTCCAAGATGACAACCCATAATTAACAGATTACAAATATCGCAGAATGCCGGGAATTCAGGCCCATTGCCAGTGCCGTTGCCAGGCATTGATAACAGCATTCGAGTAAGTACTACGCCCTAAGCTACCATTATAACGCGCCAGCGCTCTTACCATATTACCATTCTCACGATTTCGATAATAACGCAGGATAGTACATCCGTAACGTAAGTTAGTGCGAATATCGAATAAGTTATGTTCCGGACGACCAATTTGTTTTACCCAGAAAGGCATTACCTGCATTAAACCGCGGGCGCCTACTCCGGAGATAGCATATTGACGAAAACGGCTTTCTACTTCGATCAGACCAAGTATAACCTGTGTATCCAAACCAGCACGCATTGATTCATACTGAATATTGGTTAATAAACGTTTTCGTGCATAATCATCAGGAATATGTGAAGCAAGACGACCCGACATGGCATTTAGCCAGCGGCTGGCCTCTGAAGGCGAAGAAAAAATCAGGCGCGGAGGATTGGCATTATTAACTGCATTGCGCATGATCGAAGCAACATCATCAGAAAGGGTTTCTTCACGCTGTGCACCTGCCAACACTATACGCGGCACAGCTATCCCCAGCAGGGAAGCACCGCCTGCCTGTAACAGCCGGCGTCGCGAAACAGATTTATTTCTGTACGGCATATAATTTAATTCCGTTTGTGTATTGTATACAAACTGATTGCAAGATTACGATAGGTAATTTTAATTGATTATATTAAATATAGTTAGATATTTTAAAGTTTATACAGTATTTTTTATGACAATATGAGTTTTTCAATCCACAGAATCCATATCAGACAACTGTTTTAAAGAAAAAAGCCAATATCAATATTGGCTTTTTTCATGATATAACAGCTGAACTGTTTAACTCAGAGCGATCGGTACAAAAGCTTCACGCGCCAGTTCTTCTTGTGCCATATCAGTTACTACTGTAGAAAATTGTACACCAAACCAGTTTCTGAAATTTTCAAAGCTCAAATCAGGCCACAAGCTTTCATCCTCACACCAGTCAGCCAGTTCTGCTGCAAAGATATCCTCATAACGCTGTTCGATTTCACCCCACAAGCTATCTATATCTTCACTAGCGGAAGTCAGATAGGCATTGGCATCCTGTTGCAAAATATCCAGAGATAACTGTTCCAGATCAATATCAGGCAATTTTTGCAACCAGGCCCAGAATGGTTCAAGCGGAACAAGCAAAAATACACTGCGGTTAACTTCATACATAGTCTTATTCCTTGTTTTATACTGATCTGAATTTCAGTTTTCGGAATGATACTTTTTACTGTTATAAAATACTAACGTTTAATGCACATTCCAATAGGGCTGACTTGCTGAAACCGGAGATTCAGACAAGTTGTCGTCTGTAATTTTATCTGGTGTTGAATCAGCTGTTGCCGGAACATTGTCATCTGATTCAGTTACTTTTTTAACAGATTGACTTGATGATACAGAAGTCGGCTGGGTAACAGCATTATCGCTACCGGGAGCTACCAGATTATCAATATCGTCATCATCTTCATCATCTGCCGGAAACAGTGAGCCGCCTACCTGATTGTTACGCAATTTCATATATACATCACGCATGTATGTATAGCGATCCAGTGCAGCATCATTCAAGCTATCAGTTACATCCAGCAATGCTTCACGCGAAGCCACTCCATTAAGACCAGTAAGACTCCAGCGTACAGCATCTTCCTTGAAAATAGCATTTTCTATGGGGAATATATCAGTAATGGTACTGCCGATACTATCACGTACTGTCGACGGACCCAAAAGAGGATAAACAAAGTAATTACTGTTTTTCCAACCCCAAGAGGCAAAGGTATCACCAAGGGTATTTTTGTTGTTCGGAATCCGGCCTGCATCAGCAATATCCAGTAAACCGCCCAAGCCAAATGTAGTATTAATACCAACGCGCACGAAATCTGTACTGGCTTTCTCAATATCCAGACGCAGCAGATTACTGCCAAAACTCACTACATCGCGCAAGTTATTGAAAAAGTTGTTAACGCCTGTACGTACAGGTGAAGGAGTGACTTTTCGGTAACCGCGGGCAACCGGTGTCATGATATAACGATCAAGATGATCATTAATATTGAACATCACCCGGTTATAACCCTCATACGGATCTTTATAAGTATAGGTCTGTTCTGCTGCCGCCCAGCCAGCCTGACTGAGCATAAGCAGTACACAGCCTGTTAGCAACTTTTTCTTACTACTCATTGTAATGATTCCTCTACACCGTAAAGTGCCATCAGGGTAATGAGTCCCGCCGGCACACCGGCGATGTGCAACATAAATTTCTGTCTGTGCGCCAGCCGCTTAGCCGCCACGAGCAATGCCACGCAGGCAGAATCGGCTTCGGTTACACCACTGACGTCCACTTTTTCTATTTGTCCGGTTTGGATACAGTCACAGAAACGTTTGAAATCGTTTTCTCCTACTGTACCCATAGTTACCTTATCATGAATCATCAGGGTTTTACCCTGCACGTTGGTTTGCATGATTATTTACCGTTTTTGGCACGTAAATCCGCTACTAAACCATCTATGCCTTTCTGGCTGATAGTCTGATTAAACTGGTTGCGGTATACAGTCACCAGACTGGCACCTTCTACAGCTACATTGTAAATACGGTATATATTGCCTGCCTGATACAGGGTGTAATCCATACGTACTGGTTTACTGTTAGGTGTAGTAACATCTACACGCACAATGATTTCGCGTCCGCCCTTATTAACGACAGGATTACTGTATACATTTGCCTGAGCATTTTTAAATTTCAGCATAGTGCCGGAATAAGTACGGATTAACAGGGTTTTAAACTCTTGAGTTAATGCCTGCTGCTGTGCAGTACTGGCTGTACGCCACGGAGCACCTACCGCCAGTGCAGTCATGCGCTCAAAATCAAAATACGGAATTGCATAGTTTTCAGCCTGACGACGTACCTGATTATCATTTTTACCATTGGCTGAACTTAAAATATTCAATACCTGAGTAGCATTGTCTTTAAGCTGGCTTACGGCCTGCTGTGGTGAGGCAAATGCCATACTAATGCTCATAATGGCAATGCTTACCGCCCCCATAAATGAAGATTTATTCAGTTTCATTTAAATATTCCTTTAATTAAATTAAATTTGTTTATCTACTGTTACTTTTACTTATTCACTCGCAGAAACAGCAGTATCTGTTTTTTTATTATCGCTTTTGGCATTACCCTCAGCAAAACTGGTCATAAATTTACCAATTAACTGTTCCAGCACCAAAGCTGAACTGGTAATAGTAATATTATCCCCATCGGCCAGATTATCCGGATCGCCGCCTTGCTCCAGTCCGATATACTGGTCGCCAAGCAAACCTGAAGTCAGAATCTGCGCTGAAGTGTCAGTACTAAACTGGTACTGCTTATCAATTTTTAAAGTCACTTTAGCCCAGTAAGTTTTCGGATCAAGTACAATTCTGTCTACCCGGCCAACCACAACACCGGCTGCTTTGACAGGCGCCTGTGTTTTTAAACCGCCAATATCGCTGAACGAGGCTGATAAAGTATATGTAGGCTGGGAAGAGCCGATACCATTACCGCCGGCTACCCGAAAAGATAAAAATAGAATTGCCACTATGCCTATTAAAACAAATAGACCAACCAGCATTTCCAGACTGTTTTTTTTCATATCATTACCTTGTTAATCTGCACCCTATTTGGTAAACATCAGAGCGGTTAGCATAAAATCCACTGCCAGAATAGTTAGTGAGCTGGATACAACAGTACGTGTATTGGCGCGCAAAATACCTTCTGATGTCGGTTTTGCATAAAAACCCTGATAAACAGCTATCAGAGTAACAACTACGCCAAATACCAATGATTTAATTAAACCATTTACAACATCGTAGTAAAAATCAAGATTATTCTGCATTTGACCCCAGAATACGCCGTTATCCATGCCAAAATATTTTACGCCAATCAGATAAGCACCATAAACGCCGGCAACATTGAATATTGAAGCCAGTAAAGGCATGGAAAGTACACCTGCCCAGAAACGTGGGGCGATAACTCTCGCCACCGGATCAATAGCCATGACATTCATGGCTTCCAGTTGTTCAGTGGTTTTCATCAAACCTATTTCACTGGTCATTGCACCACCGGCACTGCTGGCAAACAGTATTGCAGCCAGTACCGGACCAAGTTCGCGCAGCATGGCGGCAGCCACCATATAACCAAGAATATCAGCAGATTTAAATTTAGCCAGCTGTGTATAGGCCTGTAACCCCAGTACCATTCCGACAAACAGTCCTGATACTGCGATAATGACAATAGAAAGAACACCGGAAAAATACATTTGCCGGATCATCAGGCGCGGACGGCGTAAAACTGTTCCGCTGCGCAGCAAGGCGGCAAGCAGAAATAATGCTGCCCGCCCCAGATGCTGGACAAAACTCAGGGTTTTTGCACCCAGTTGCTCAATTGCTTTCATCACGCGATGTCTAAATCCTGTTGTAAGGTGGTGGTAGCCGGATAACGAAATGCTACTGGGCCGTCTGCCTGACCATGAATAAACTGATTTATCCATGGTGAATCCAGTTCACGCATTTGTAGCGGTGAACCGGAAAAAATAATTTCACCGTGTGCCAGAAAAACCACATGGCTGGCAATATCCAGAGATTGCTGGATATCATGTGTCACCATTACACTGGTAGTTTGTAAGGCTTTATTGACCTTACTCACCAGACTGGCTATTACCCCGAGTGAAATCGGATCCAGGCCGGTAAATGGTTCATCATATAGCAATAATGCCGGATCAAGTGCAATTGTACGAGCCAGTGCTACTCGTCTTGCCATACCACCGGAAAGCTCGGATGGCATTAATTGCTCTACCCCGCGTAAACCAACTGCATTCAGTTTCATGACCACCAGATCATGTATCATGCTTTCCGGCAAATCAGTATGTTCCCGCATTGGAAAAGCAACATTATCGAATACTGATAAATCCGTAAACAAAGCACCAAACTGAAACAGTACGCCCATGTTACGGCGATGGTAATACAGTTCTTCGCGGCTGAATTCGGCAATATCACGACCATTGATCAATACTTGCCCCTGTTGTGCACTGATCTGGCCGGTAATTAAACGCAACAAGGTTGTTTTACCACTTCCGGAACTACCCATAATAGCGGTAAAACTGCCCTGCTCCAGTTTAAAATTAATATTTTTTAAAATGGGTCGGTCGCCATAAGCGAAAACCACATTTTTCATTTCAATAAACGGCGTAGCCATATTGAGAATTCCCATGCCGTATAGCAACTTAGATTTTATGATGTCTGTTGGTATTTATCAAATACAAGTGCGTAATTACTGCTCTGCTTTCCAGTGTCTGCTCATATCCACTGCAGCATGAATTGCTGCAAATAAACTGCTGCTGGTTGCTTCACCAGTACCGGCAAGATTCAGCGCAGTACCATGATCCACTGAGGTGCGGATAAAAGGCAGTCCCAGAGTGATATTAACGCCCTCTCCAAAACTTGCATATTTTAATACCGGCAATCCCTGATCATGATACATAGCCAGAACAGCATCAGCCTGTTCAAGCATGAAAGGCTGAAACAGTGTATCTGCCGGAAATGGTCCGGTTATTTGCATACCTTTCTGTTGTAACTGGCTGATTACCGGAATAATAATATCATTTTCTTCATTTCCAAGATGACCGCCTTCACCAGCATGCGGATTGAGACCGGCAACCAGAATACGCGGCTGTATCAGCCCGAATTTTGTCTGCAAATCATGATGCAGAATAGTTAGTACTTCGGTTAATAATTCAAGTGTCAGGGTATCTGCTACTGCCCACAGTGGTAAGTGAGTAGTGGCTAAAGCCACTCTCAGACCGCCACCGGTAAGCATCATTACTACTTGAGAAGTAGCACTTTTAGCAGCCAGATATTCCGTATGGCCGCTAAAAGCAATACCGCTATCGTTGATAATTCCTTTATGAACCGGAGCAGTGACTATAGCAGCAAATTCACCCTGTTCTATGCCAGTATATGCTCTGTCCAGTAATTGCAATACATAAGCAGCATTTTGTACGTTTAATTTTCCTGCCTGAACAGATACCTGAACTGGAATATGACAAACTTCCAGTACTCCGGATACAGGTTTGTTACTATCTGGCTGATAAGCCTGTATGGTAATTTTTTTATTCAGTTGTGCCGCACGCTGCTGCAATAATTGCATATCTCCCAATACCACAATGCGTTGCGGCCAGTCCTGGCTGGCCAGATCCAGACAGATATCTGGACCGATACCTGCCGGCTCTCCGCTAGTAACAGCAATAATTAACTGATTCTTCATAAAAATAAGCCAGAATTATAATGATATTTTTCACAGAAAAATCAATAAAAAATACTTAGCTATCAGAATATACAAACTCTACATTTCGACACTGATACAGGCTGCACGCATTGCAGAAAAGTTGTTTTTATCCGGTTAATCCAAAGGACGAATACTGATATAGGCCTGATCATGTAACTGTTTCAGGAAATTCTGCAGTAGAATTTCGCGTTTTTCCTGTACCAGTACTGCACGCATTCCGTTACGCTGACGTTCTTGCGGGCTGTCATTGCTTCTGACAGCCACCAGACGGATTACGTGCCAGCCAAACTGAGTACGCACCGGCATGGATATCTGACCCGGCTGCAATGATTTCACCGCAGCTTCGAATGGCGGTACAGTCTCACCATCGATAATCCAGCCCAGATCTCCGCCATTTTGTGCACTGCCGTCCTGAGAATACTGCCGTGCCAGCTGATCAAATGAGGCACCGGAACGTGCCTGCTGAGCAATCTGTTCAATCAGTTTTCGTGTGATATCGTTATCGTTTTTCAACAGAATATGTTGCACATGATAGGAATAGGCTGTAACCGGTGGCGGCAGAGGTCGCCCTTCCTGCTGTGCGCGTGCAATAGCATCATCAACCTCTGCATCACTGACCTGACTTTTGCCCATTACTTCACTTTGTTCAATTTTCTGTGCCAGCAGGTTTTCCGTTATGGTGCGGCGCAGCTGATCTTCATTCACACCTTCTTTAGCAATGCGCTGAATCAGCTCTTTAACTGTCATATGGCGTTGTGAAGCAAACAGTTCAATTGCTTCGTTTACATCGGCATTAGTCAGGCGGATATTGGAGCGCCTGGCAGCTTGCACCAGTAAATCCTTACGTATCAGCTGTGCAAGTGCCTGCTCGTGTAAATCTGCATTACTGATATTTTGTCCTTTTGGTAACTGTGAACGCATCTGGGCTGCTACTAAGTCCAGCTCGCGACGTGTTATTACATCATCATTGACAACTGCCACAATGTTATCAACTGGTTTGATATCCAATGCCATTGCCGAAGGCAATACTACAGCCAGCATCGTTGCTGCCAGCCAGGAATGTATCTTTTTCATTAATGTTTTACCTCATAAGTATTGCTGTAACCGGGAATTTGTGAAGTGAGCTGATTGAGGGAACCATTTCCCATACCTGTCAGGTCACGCAACTGCAATTGGAATAATACGGCGGTTTTGCGTTTTTTGTAATCATCTGTATAGCGGGAACCTACCAGTCCGGCACTCCAGCAATGACACGGACTCTGGTACTCTATCCCTACTGTCTGATTCAGAGATGTACTACTATTAAAATCATAATCCTGCCGTGCGACCAGATAGTAATTACGGGTTAGCGGCCATTGAACACCGACATCTATTGTACGCATTTTGCCATAAACATCATCATATAAATTTTCATAACGACCATATTTATAGCGAACACTGATAGTTTTACCTGCATTCGGTGTATAGCGGATGCCAAAGTTATAACTTTCAGATGTTTTTAAATCCTGATTATAATGCCAGTTAGTTTCAGCTGTGATGTGCTCGCTCAGGGCAGCACGTCCAAAAGCCACCATATCAGAGCGTTTGCGTTCTTTATTTTTAGGCGTGTTGTCATTCAGTTTGACGTTATCATCACGGAAATAAAAGCGCTGACCAATACCGGCTGCGAAACGTTCAATACCGTTAGTACTATCATATATCCGAGATTGCAGTGCTGTTGTCATAAAATTAGCCGCATTGATTCTGTCCTGTCCTGAATAACGGTTTTCATGAAATAACTGATCATAGGTAAAACTGTTTTCAGCTGTATCAAACAAAGGCATATCATTCTGATTACGTCGCGGTATATAGGTATAAAACAGACGTGGTTCCAGTGTCTGAATATATCCCTTGTTTAATCGATTGTTTTTCCATAAACGCTCAAAGGTCACGCCTGAATCCACACTAAGTAAAGGTACGGCACGATCCATACTGCGGCTATCCTGATTATCCTGCCGGTTCATATCATAATGAGTGGCATGAAAACTCAGTTTTGGACGGATATAACCCCAGTTATTGGAATAGTCAGCAGTAAATGTGGGCAATAACACCAGGCGGGTACCATTGGGATATTTATGTATCCACCAGTCTTTATGACCAGTTTCCCTGCCCTCAAAACGGGTTGCTTCAGCATAGACATTGACTGCGTAATGATTACCAAAATAACGGTTCCACGTAGCAGATAAACGAGGTAAACGTGAATAAGGCTGATCCTTATATCCACTGATTGAGGCCAGTGTCTGATATTTTTGCACCATTAAACTGCCATCAAATGTCCCGCCCCATAAATCCCGGTGGTAATTCAGCCATGCCTGCCGGTTCAGATTAGAACTGCCATTATCTCCGCTCCAGAAATCACGCCGGTAATCATCATCTGAGACCTGATGATAGTCAATACCGCCGGTTAATCCCTTTGCCAGTCTCTGGGAATGGGTAAAATCAATTTCTGCACGATTTTTGTGACTGCTTTTCTGATCATTCGGCACCCAGTCAGCACTAATCTGCCCCTGATAAGTCGGCTGCAGGTAACGAAAATCACCGCCCAGCTGTATGCCACGGCTGCTAATAAAATGCGGCCGGATAGTTGCATCATAATTAGGAGCCAGATTCAGATAATAAGGAGTCATTATTTCAAAACCGTCAGATCCTCCTTTAAGTGTAGGCGTCAGAAACCCGCTTTTACGATTGCCGTTTAACGGAAAATCGATCCATGGTGTGTAAAACAGAGGAACACCGCCAAATACCAGCGTTGCATTACGGGCTACCCCGACATTTTTATCATAATCCAGATCAATACTGCCTGAACGGATATACCAGCTGTCATCGCCCGGATTACAGGTGTTGAATTTAGCACTTTGCAGACGATAGCGATTTTTACCACCCATCTGTATCTCGTCCCCGACACCTTGCAGACGCCGGTTATCATTTTCCATTTCAAAGCGGCCGGCATCACCGACACCCGTACTTTTAGCCATGTCGTAAGTAACATGTTCACCGGTAACACGTCCCTTACCATTATCTAAAGTAAAGTGATCACCAGCTTTAACAATCTGGCTTTCCTGATCATAATCAGCCCAGTCTGAATTCAAAGTGACATCATTACGCTCAATAATGACACTCCCTTTTGCATGTACCTGAACCTGTGACTGCCCGTTGACATCGTCAGCCACAACCCGGGTAACATCAGTACCCGGATTAGCTTCACCGCTGCTTTGTACAGGTTTAACAAAATTTTTCGGACGCTGTGGCGCTGTACAAACATTTCCTTCGCCCATAGACAAAGGTGAGGCCGCAAGAACAAACCCGGGCAAAGTACAAAAAACCGTTGTTAAGGCCAGAGCTAATGGTTTTGGAGAGAATAAGTAGGACAAAGTATCACCTAAACGGCTTTGCCAGTTAAAATAGTGTTTATTTTAACCTGAAAAATGTCATGCAACGAGAATCTGAATTAAAAAAATGGTTTCATACCTGCTATCCGCAACAGGAATTTGTTCTTAGCTTTGCAGCTGCTGATGCTGATTTCCGACGCTATTTCCGCGCTACTTTTACTGACGACCGTACAGTAATCTGTATGGACGCCCCACCGGATAAAATGAGTATCCTGCCATATATTAAGGTACAAAAGCTTTTTCAGGCTCTTAATGTTCCCGAAATCTATCATCTGGATACACAGCAGGGATTTATGGCTCTGGAAGATTTTGGTAATACCCCTTATCTGGCTGCACTGCAACAGGATAAACGTACTGAAGTACACAAAGTATTGCTGCTGGAAGCCATTGATGAACTCATCAAACTGCAACTTTCAAGCCAGCCGGAGCAACTACCATTATATGATGAAGCCGTACTAAAAAGGGAAATGCAACTTTTTCCTGAATGGTATGTTCAGAAAGAACTTGGTTTATCATTAACTGAGAAACAGCAACAGTTATGGCAGCAGACAGTTAACAATATATTACCGGTAATATTGTCACAGCCACTGGTCTATGTACATCGTGATTTTATTGTTCGAAATATTATGCTGACCCGCGACCGCCCTGGTATTCTTGATTTTCAGGATGCATTGTATGGTCCGATTACTTATGATTTGGTATCACTATTACGTGATGCATTTATCGAATGGGACGAAGAATTTATACTTGATATTGTCATTCGTTACTGGGAAAAAGCAAGAGCTGCCGGATTACCGGTACGTACCGATTTTGATCAGTTTTACCGTGATTTTGAATGGATGGGTGTACAGCGCCATCTGAAAGTTGCCGGTATCTTTGCCCGCTTATATTACCGCGATGGTAAAGATAAATATCGCGGTGAAATTCATCGCTTCCTGAAATATTTACGCAAAACCAGCCGCCGTTATGGTGAATTGCGCCCGCTACTGCAATTAATTACTGAATTAATTGGCTCAGAAGAAGTTCAGACAGGTTATACCTTCTAATTAAATTAAAATGATTAAATATCTGCCAGGAAATAATAAAGCTGCCTTAATTCCTAAGCAGCTTTATTATTTAATCTGCAGAAATATTAAATAAAAATTTTAGTTTCTGCCAAAATCCCATTACTGCATAATTATTTAACCGGTTATTTAAGTGCCATTCCTGTTGTTTCATTTGTTCAAGTAAATTGTGTAAATGTGATGCTTCAGATTTCATTTCTTCGTACTTTAAATTTATATAATTAAGCTCTCTTTTTAAATTTGCTTGTTCATTATCATTTAATAGCTGCTTATTTTCTAATTCACGCTTATATGCGTCTTCAAGAGAAATAATCTTATCCGTATAAAATTTATGATTCACCGGATCTGAACGTATTTTGCCATATACGTTTTTCTCAAAAATCTTCTTTAGTGAGAAATAATAGTTTTCAACATCTGCAACTGTAAATTTTATTTCACCGCCAAACTCTGTCTCTAGTTTTAATTTTTTTGAAATACTCACTTCAATGATCGGTATATGATTCTTTTCAAAAGAGTGTATTTTTTTAGAATAACAAGCATTAGTATAAACAACCTCTATAGCCAGACATCCTTTCCATTTTTCCTGTAATTCACACTCAGAAGAAAAATAGCCAACAAGGTCAGGATAATATTTTTCCTCATCTTGATCAAAATGCTTAAATCGAAGACACGGCTCAACTAAAAATTTTGAAAAATTTAAAATATATTTATTTTTATCAATAGTAAATTTAATTACAGGCATTTCCAGTAATATCACTGTCGCTGCAGAATGATAAATAGACTCTTTATTGTTTTCATCAATTTCGTCGGATTTATACCGAAAAAAGCCATGTTCAGTTGGAATTAACTCCAGACGATTAATTTCATCATATTCCGTTGAGTAAAACGTTAATTCCAGATATTTTTTAAAATTTTGTTCTTTTAATCTCAGAACATCCCAGATATAAAAAATTTTTGGTTGCAAAGATTGATTTTCGCAAATAAAATATTGATTTTTATCTTTAGCATATGCCCAGATTTTTCTAGCCATTTGTTATTCTCCCCTGTATTAAATTTAAATAAAATAATTCAGATTCACAAAATTGACTTCTTTTTAAAGCTACAAAGGCATATACCCGTCAAATCGCGTCGTTTTACCAAAATACTGAAATGCCGGTGTCTTTCCTGCTAAAACTGCCCCATTAGCCGGTCTTTTTACCACGACCCGTTTTCGGGCTAATTTCTGTGCTGCGAGTAATAAAGCCTGATCATTATCTATATCTGCATTACCCAGTAATTCATGAAAATAAGCCATTTCTTTTTTTACTGCCGCTGCTTTTTGCTTTTGCGGATACATCGGATCCAGATAGACCACATCAGGCAATGGTATCTGCTTTTGTTCCGCGTCCGGTAAAGTAATACTGCCATAATGCAGATGAATCTGCTTTGCTATATGCGCAGTCTGTTCATCAACCATCGCACGTTTCAGCCCATCCGCAAATAAAACATATACATAAGGATTCTGTTCAAATACCACAACTTCCAGTCCCAATGATGCCATTACAAAAGCGTCCCGACCTAAACCTCCGGTAGCATCCCAGACAAGCGGCCGGTTTTTGGCCTGAATAGCACGTGCCAGTAATTCTCCCCCGCCAAAAAGCCGCCGGTGTCGTGCAGTACCTTCTACAAAATCAACCCGCACGACCCCTTTTTGCCCGGCTTTAGCTAAAGCAAGACTGTCATTTTCGTATATCAGATATAATCCCTGTTCGGGTGGTTGTTGCTGATAACAGAGTTTTTTACTGGCCAGCAATTTCTGTAAAGGAGTGATCAGATCAGTTTTATCTGCTATCTGACCGGTTAAAATCAGAGGCTTTACCATCAGACAATCCCTAACCGTTCCATCCGGTAACGCATAGAACGAAAACTGATACCCAGTAACTTGGCGGCCTGTGTTCGGTTATATCGGGTTTGCGCCAAAGCCTGTTCCAGGATTTTTCTCTCTATTTCATCCAGATAATCCTGTATCTGAGTTTTTCCGAACTGGTAATCCTTAATTTCCTCATTACTATCTGCGGATAGATTACTGCCTGCATTCTCTGCAGATTCAGTACGCGGATTATCCAGCTGATAGCTATGAATCTGTAAATCATCTACCTCAATAATATGATTTTTCGACAGTGCAATAGCACGTTCCAGAATATTCTCCAATTCACGGAAATTACCGGGATAACTGTATTGCAACAGTGCTTTTTTTGCTTCCGGTGTTAATGTCATGGTTTCATCATGCAAAATTCGTTGCAGTAAAACCCGAATTAACTGCGGTAAATCATCACGTAATTCACGTAATGGCGGCATGATAATAGATACAACATTCAAACGATAAAACAAGTCCTGACGAAACTGACCTGATTCAACCAGAGCATTTAAATCTTTATGGGTTGCACAGATAATACGGACATCAACCTGCTTTTCTTCCATTTCGCCAATCCGGCGTACAGCACGTTCCTGAATGGCCCGCAATAATTTAACCTGCATCGATAGTGGTAAATCAGCTACCTCATCCAGAAATAATGTTCCACCGTCCGCATGCTGGAAAAAACCGGCCCTGTCTGATTCTGCTCCGGTAAAACTGCCTTTTTTATAACCAAAAAACTCACTTTCCATCAATGCTTCAGGTATGGCACCACAATTTACAGCAACAAATGCCTTGTCTCTGCGTTCTGACTGTTCATGAATACTGCGCGCTGCCTGCTCTTTACCACTGCCTGATTCTCCGGCAATGTATACCGGCACGTTACTTTTAGCCAGCTTGCTGATCAACTGACGTACTTCTGTTATTAACGGAGAATTACCCAGTAAACGTTCACGTACCGGCTGTTCGTTAACCATTGCGGAAGTATCTTCATTTTTTTGTTTATTTTCAGACTGTTTAAATGCGGTTACCATTTTATTATCTATTTCGGTTTCGGCAGTATTATTGATTGTAATAACAGATTTAACCAGAGTACGCAGCTGCGCCAGAGTAATGGGTTTTTGTAAGTAATCGAAAGCACCATTTTTCAGTGCCTGTACAGCCTGCGCTGCATTTCCGTAAGCGGTAATAACTGCAATCGGAATATCCAGATTATGGGCAGTAATATAATCAACAATCTCCAGCCCTGAGCCATCCGGCATACGCATATCCGTTAGCACCAGAGAGAAAGCATGCGTACGTAAAGCCTTTTTTGCCTCAGCTACACCAGCGGCAGTTTTTACGGACAAACCCATTTTAATCAGGGTTAACTCCATTAAATCACGAATATCGGCTTCATCATCTATTATCAGTACCGGCTTTTCTAAGTCCATCTGATTATTATTATTCATCAACCATCCTTGGCAAGGTTAATTCAAATCCATTAACTTCAGGGCGATAAATTAACTGACCATGATTAGCCTGAGCCAGTTCGCGCGCCACATACAATCCAAGACCGGTGCCGCTGGATTCAGTCGTGAAAAACGGTTCAAACAAATACAACTGATTTTCTGCACTGACACCAGCACCATTATCAATTACGGTAATGGAAATTTCATTTTGCTCTTCTATACAAAAAATAACACGAATAGCATTTTTATTCTGCAAACTATGACGCCAGGCATTATTCATCAGATTCCATATAATCTGCTGCAAGTGTACCGAATCACACCAGACGATTAAATCCCCTTTATCGGCTTGTAGTTCAATACAATCCACAGCCTGCTGCCTGATCAGTATAAATTCCTGCATAAAGGCAGTCCAGAATACCCGCAAATCAATTGCCTGTTTATTTTTTTTATCCCGCTTATTCAGCATACTGATATCTTCAAGCATTTTATCAATACGACTGATATTGTTCTCTATAATATTAAACAGCCGCAGTCGTGTCGAATCATATTCTTCTTCCTGTAACAATTCATTGGCCTGTCTTATTGCAGACATCGGATTACGAATTTCATGAGCCAGATTAGCCGTTAACTGGCCTAATGAGGCCAGTTTAATGGCCATAGCCTCCTTATCAATTTCAGTACGCGAACGCATTGATAACATCAGTAAAGGCGTATTTGCTTCCTGTAACAAGCGTGCATGCACCCTCATCGGCCAATTATTCAGTGTACAGTTTATTTCGAAAATATTTTTCTGTTCAGTGTGCCAGTAATGCATAACCTGACGAAATAAAGCAGTTTGTTTATCAACCAGCAGCATCGGGAAATAATTCTGCGCCTTCCGGTTAATCAGCCACACCAGACCGCTTTCATCCAGTACAACTACCCCCTCCTGTACATAATTAAAAGCACGGTCGAGCAAATTCCGGTAACTGTTCAGCATTTTTGACTGCTGATATTGCAAATTTTGTGATCGCGCCAGTAAAGTAGCGGCATAGGCAGTCAGACCGGCCACAAGAAAGACAGCGGCAATCAACATAATGGCAATAATGCATATCCGCATACTGTGATTAGCAAAACCATTACGGCTTAGCTGCGTCCAGGTAATGATGACAATCAGTAAAGTTACATAACCGGCATAAATCATCGGATACCGGCCACGGCTGAACAAACAGGCCGAACCGACAAATGGCAGGAGTAAAATACCAAAACCGCTATCCACTCCTCCACCCATATTCATCAGCCAGGCTATCATGGTAATGTCTACAGCAGAATTAACATTTGGTAGTGCATCCGGCTGATTCTGCCAGCGTGGTACCAGCATGGAAAAGACAATCAGAATACCGTAGAGCGCTGCCCAGCTATACAGTTCAATTTTATTGAATATGGGTACAGCCAGACCGGGCTCATCCATGCTGCGGGTCAGCAAATAAAACGTCATAATTGAAAACAGCAGACTTATACGCGCAATATTCAGCAAAGCTGAAAGCCTGTCCAGATATTGCGGCCAGCCATTTATATGCGTTTTCATACCGGCTTAGTTTCCGTTATCCAGGTCACCATAGACAGCAACAATGTCGCCCGATACGCTTAATTCTTTACCTTTATGTCCGCGTTTATTAAGAATATCCTGAACGCGTAAGGTTTCCTGATAGCGTCCGCCACGTTTACCCTGAGTCTCCAGTTTAAATTCCGATTTATTTGTCAGAGTAAAATAAAGCAGTTTCTCATTAGCTGGTAAACTCATAATTTGCAGACCGCGGCCTTTAGCCATCATTTTCAATTCATGTAATGGAAAGGCCAGCAGGCGATTGGCACTGGAAATGGCAATAAGTTGAGTCTGCCCGTTTACAGACAGGCAGGCAGACGGTACAGGAAGCGGCGGCAGCAATGTCTCATCACTATTAACTGTCATAACAACTTTACCGTTTTTAGTACGGCTGACCATATCTTTAAATGCAACCACAAATCCATATCCGCCACTGTTACTCAGTACATAATGCTGTTGCGGCAAGGCACTGAGCATAGCTACAATTCTGGCACCTTTATCTAAATCAACCAATGAACCTGCAGGCACACCATCACCACGTCCGCCCGGAATACTAGCAGCATCCACACTATATGCTCGCCCGTGCGAATCAAGTAAAACTACCGGCCAAACTGTACGTCCCTCTACTGCCTGAAGCAGACCGTCACCTTCCTTAAAAGTAGTCTGGCTTAAATCCAGATTGTGTCCGACACGCGTTTTCAGCCAGCCCTTCTGTGACAATACCAGCGTAACTGGTTCATCTGCAGTAGTTCGGGTAAGCGAAGCCCGCTCTGCCGGCTGTATCAGTGTACGCCGGTCATCTCCATAGATTTTGGTATCAGACTCAATTTCTTTGATAATTAGTCGTTTTTTAGCTTTATCATCTTCCAGAAGGGTGGTTAACTGATCACGTTCCTGCTGTAGTTTATTCAGTTCTGTTTCCAGTTTAATCCATTCCAGTCTGGCCAGCTGACGTAAACGGATTTCAAGAATATCATCCGCCTGTATCTCACTTAAACCGAATGCAGACATCAATTCATTTTTGGGTTCATCTGATTCACGGATAACCCTGATGACTTCATCAATATGAAGAAATACCGTTTGCCGCCCATGCAAAATATGAATACGTTTTTCCACCTGTTCCAGACGGTATTGCAAACGCCGGGTTACAGTCAGTATCCGAAAATCCAGCCATTCACGCAGAATCTGATATAAATTCTTTTGTGCCGGTTTATTATCCCGCCCCATCATAACCAGATTGACCGGCACATTCCCTTCAAGACTGGTTTGTGCCAGCAAAGTATTCATAAATTCTTCAGGTTGAAGACGACTGGATTTCGGTTCAAACGCCAGACGCACCGGTGCCTGACTATCTGATTCATCACGCACCCGATCAAGCAGTGATAGCATTAATGTGCGCGTATTCTGCTGTTCCTGAGTGAGATTTTTTTTACCGGTTTTCGGTTTGGGATTAGTCTGTTCTTCTATCTCAGCCAGAATTTTTTGCGCAGAGGTACCGGGAGGTAATTCTGTGACAATAGCCCGCCAGTGTCCGCGTGCCAGTTTTTCAATTTCATAACGTGCACGTACACGTATACTGCCTTTACCCTGTGCATAAATTGCCTGAATATCCTCTGGTGCAGTAATAATCTGACCACCACCGGCAAAATCAGGGCCGGGTAAATACTGCATTAAGGCTGCTGAATCCAGCTCAGGCTTTTTCAACAGAGCCACAACAGCTGCACTGACTTCGCGTAAATTATGTGAAGGAATTTCAGTTGCCAGACCTACTGCAATACCTGAGGCGCCATTAAGCAATATCATTGGCAGGCGTGCCGGTAATACAGAGGGTTCAAAAGATTTGTCATCATAATTGGGTACAAAATCTACAGTCCCCATATTGATTTCCGATAACAGCAATTCAGCAATCGGTGCTAAACTGGCTTCGGTATAGCGCATAGCTGCTGCGCTGTCACCATCACGTGAACCAAAATTGCCAATACCGTTAATCAAAGGGTAACGTAAGGTAAAATCCTGCGCCATCCGTACCATCGCATCATAAGCGGATGAATCACCATGCGGATGATAATTACCTAGAATCTCACCAACCACGCGGGCAGATTTTACCGGTTTGGCACCATGAACCAGCCCCATATCTTTCATAGCATACAGAATGCGTCTCTGAACCGGCTTCTGCCCGTCAGCCACATCTGGTAATGCGCGCCCTTTTACCACACTCATGGCATAGGTAAGGTAAGCACGTTCTGCATACTGACCAAGTAACAGATGATCATCACTGCGGTCTGATTGTTGAATAGATTCACTCATACTTATTCTGACTTAATTAAATTCTTCTGTGGAACAGATTATCTAAGCTACCTATTGTAAAGGATTTTGCTTTTATACCCAAAACTACTGCTTTTGGTTTGATGAAATAACAAAACAGAAATGCATGTTATAAAAACCATTATCATTTCAGTAAAATATTGTTGGTTTTAATACAACACAAACTTTGCAGAAATTGCACTTTTTCTAAAGAATAAACTTTTTTATCTAACTTTTTAAAAAAATTTTCTTATGCCGGCAATATATCGTATTTAAATTATATATATTGATTTTAAAAATAAAAAAGCTGTCCGGAGCTTAGCCCGGACAGCTTTAATAACTTTAATCAATTAATCAGCTTGTCGGCGAATGACTGCCGGAATTTCGAAGTCATCCAGCACAGACTGATTTGAGAAATCAGCAGCAGCCAGATTCATCCCGCGTGCACTGCGTCCTGAACGTACCACACTTCCGATATCCGGATAGGCATCTTCAGTACCAGTGGCCTGTACGGTTTGCAAAACACGCAAACTGCTCGGCTGCTGGTGATGTAAAACTTTCTGTTCCTGCAATCCGGTTGCAATAATGGTTACGCGGATTTCGCCTTCTTCCATACTGGCATCTTCAGAAGTACCGTATTTCAGGGCGGCATCATCATGTGCATATTCATCAATCATGCACATAATTTCTTTGTATTCAGACATTTTCAGGCAGCCTGGTGCGGTAGTAATATTAACCAGCACACCCTGTGCGCCATCCAGAGTCACATCATCCAGAAGCGGGCTGGCAATAGCCTGTTCTGTAGCAATACGGGCACGGTCAACACCATGTGCACTGCCTGACCCCATCATGGCCATACCCATGATACTCATGACATTTTTCACATCGGCAAAATCCAGATTAATGATACCCGGATTAGTAATGACTTCAGCAATTCCGGCTACTGCATTACGCAATACATTATCTGCCGCACGAAAAGCCTCGCGCATACTCACATCTTCACCCAGTGCTGACATTAATTTGTCATTCGGAATAACAATGAGTGAATCAACGGTATTTTTAAGAATCTCAATCCCGTTATTAGCAACGTGAATACGTTTACCTTCATACTCAAACGGACGGGTAACAACAGCAACAGTCAGAATACCCATCTCTTTTGCCAGTTCTGCAACTACCGGAGCCGCACCTGTACCTGTACCACCACCCATGCCGGTGGTGATGAACAGCATATTCGCTCCGCGAATAGCATCAGATAATGCTTCGCGATCTTCCATTGCGGCGTTACGGCCAATTTCCGGATCGGCTCCTGCGCCAAGACCACGGGTGAGATTATTGCCCAGCTGAATGCGTTTAGATGCTTTACTGTTTTGTAAAGACTGTGCATCAGTATTGGCACTGATAAACTCAATACCGGCAACCGCATTTTCCACCATATTGTTAATAGCATTACAGCCACCACCGCCGATACCAATGACTTTGATAACTGCAGCACCGACTACCGTCTCCACAACATCATATACCAATTGCATTTATGTCTCCTGACAAAACCTATGCATAAACGTCATCTGCCCTTGTATAGCTATCATTATATAGACAGTTATATACAATGCGCAAAAGTTCTGTCATTTAATGTTTGAGTTTAGTTAAAAATTGTTCTTAAACCAAGTCTGTAATTTTTTAAGCCATGAATCTTTCGGTTCAGAAGCTGCTGCCACAGGCATGTCTGTTTTGTTTTCTTCTTCACAGGCAGACTGTAACAGACCAATAGCAGTAGCATAACGCGGATTGCGGATCCGTTCTGAGACACCACCCATTTCCTGCGGCACACCAATTCGGGCCGGCAGATTAAATACATCCTCTGCCAGCTCGACCATTCCGGGTAATAATGATGCTCCGCCGGTAAGAACTATGCCTGAAGTCAGCACATCCTCAGGAAAACCGGAACGGCGCAATTCATTCAGTGTCAGTTCCAGAATCTCTTCCACGCGCGGACCAATTACACTTGCCAGTGTCCGACGCGAAATCTGGCGCGGATTACGGTCGCCCACACTGGGTACTTCAATCATATCATCAAGACCGTCCATGGTTGCCAGTGCCACTCCATGATTAATTTTGATGTATTCAGCTGCACTGTGGGGTGTACGCAACGCTTGTGCCAGATCTTTGGTAATCAAATCCCCTGCCACCGGAATAACGGCTGTATGCCTGATAGCTCCGTTAGTATATACAGCAATATCTGTCGTGCCTCCGCCGATATCAATAACACAGACACCCAGATCTTTTTCATCTTCAGTCAGTACTGCCTGACCACTGGCCAGTGGCTGTAATATCATTTTATTGATTTGCAAACCACAGCGATTGACACACTTCTGGATATTCTGCATTGCTGTTACAGCACCGGTAATAATATGTATGCGCGTGTCCAGACGAACCCCGCTCATGCCAATGGGTTCACGCACGCCCGGCTGATTATCAATAATAAATTCCTGTACCACTGTATGTAAAATATCGTGATCCGGCGGAATATTGACAGCTTTTGCCGTTTCAATTGCACGGTCAATATCAGCCTGACTGACTTCTCCGTCCTTGATTTTAACCACACCCTGTGAATTGAAACTGCGAATATGATTACCTGCAATACCGGTTGTTACACAGTCTACCTGTACATCAGCCATCATCTGCGCTTCTTCCATGGCCTGTTTGATTGCTTGTGCAGTGGTTTCAATGTTGGTCACCATACCTGCTTTCAAACCGCGCGACGGAGCCTGTCCTAAACCAACAATGTGGATTTCATTATCTTCCTGAACCTCACCAATAAGAGCGATTACTTTTGAAGTGCCGATATCCAGTGCACTGATGTATTTTTTACCTTTAACCATGGTCATCACTTTAAAATCAAATAATCAATCGGTCTGTCCGGATCAATCCAGATTTGCTTCATACTGATCCGCCACTTCAGATGCATTTACTGCTCTGGTACTTACAGCTGAATTAGCCTTATTTTTGTACCGTAACGCAAAACCATCCGGATAACGCAAATCTACATAATCGATATTACTGGCCTGTTTCTGTAAAACCTGTGGCCATGCCCAGACAAAATGAGCCAAACGCTGTTCTACCTTTTCCCGCCCCAGTTTCAGGGTTATTCCGTTGCTTAAGGTCAGCTGCCAGGCAGAACGATTACTTAACTGCAACTGCTGAATATGCAGACCTGTTGATTGCAACAAATTTTCGAATGTTAACAAATGTACGGTCATGTAGCGAGCAGAACCGCTGCTTCCAACAAATACCGGCAGCTGCTCATGAACTACTGCATTAAATATCTGTCCGTCAGTATCCACCAGCTGCTGGTCATTCCAGCGTGCAACAGGGTCCCGTTCCCTGATATCAAGCTGTACCGTATCCGGCCAGATTCGTTTTACCTGTACTTTATATACCCAGGGTAGTTTAGCCAGTGCAGATTGTGCCGCACTCACATCTGCAGTAAAAATATTACCCTGCAAATACTGTCTGCTGATTTGTTCAATTTCGGCCGACTGCAAATGCTTCAACGGATGTATTACCTGAATTTGCCGGACCGGAAAATATGGCGAATGCACCAGCCACGATCCGCCTGCTGCCAGCAGGCAGAACAATACACATACATATAACCACCGGTAAAGCCGTTTTAAGGCTTGTGCATTATCCCAAAGTCGCATGACTTAAAATTTCAACACACAAATCTTCAAAACTCAAGCCAATTTCACGTGCAGCTTTAGGCACCAGACTGTGTCCGGTCATACCCGGTACAGTATTCACTTCCAGAATATAGATTGTACCGTCCGCATCACGCAGAAAATCTACTCGCCCCCAGCCTCGACCACCTAATGCTTTAAAAGCACGGGCTGTCAAATCACGCATATACTGCTCATCCGCCGGTGTCAGATCAGCCGGACACAGATACTCGGTATCATCGCGGTGGTATTTAGCTTCATAATCATAAAATTCTGTTGCCGGAACGATGCGAATACTGGGCAATACCTGTTCACCAAGAATACCACATGTATATTCACCACCTTCGATTGCCCGTTCAGCCAGAATTTCACCATGGTACTGTTTCAGTTGCTGATAAACTTGTACCAGCTCACCAGTCTGCCTGATTTTCACTACACCTACACTACTGCCTTCTGCTGCCGGCTTAACAAATAAAGGTAAACCCAATTCTTCTTCTACCGCAGCAAAATCACTATCGTCATGCAACACAATAAATGGTACGCAAGGCAAACCAACTCCCTGCCAGACCAGACGACTACGGAATTTATCCATACCCAGCGCACTGGCCGCAACTCCGCAACCGGTGTAAGGAATACCAAATGCTTCCAATGCCCCCTGTACAACTCCGTCTTCTCCATAAGAGCCATGCAGAATATTAAAAGCCCGGTCAAAGCCGGCACTAACCAGTTCAGACAATGGCCGCTCAGACGGATCAAATGCATGTGCATCTATACCTCGGCTTTTCAATGCAGTAAGAATTGATGCACCACTAGCTAATGAGACTTTACGCTCACTGGAGAAACCGCCCATCAGTACGGCAACTTTACCAAAATCACTCATTGTTTGTCATTAATCCTGTTTTTCTTTTAATAAGAACAGTATGTGAAATAATTAAACTGCAGTCATTATACTGCAGCAGATATTCCGGTAAGCATAGCAGGTACTTTGTTAATACTGCCGGCACCCATATTGAGCAAAACATCACCATCTTGCAAGACATTTAATAACGTGGGCGCCATTTCGTCTACGTTTGCCACATAAATCGGCTCAACTTTACCCAGCACTCTGATCGCACGCATTAATGCCTTACTGTCAGCAGCCACAATCGGGTCTTCACCAGCAGAATATACTTCCGTTAAAACCACGCCATCAGCTTTACTCAAAACCTGAACAAAATCTTCAAACAAGTCCCGTGTACGTGTATAGCGGTGTGGCTGGAATGCTACGACCAGACGACGCTGAGGGTAGGCACCTCGTGCAGCAGCTATGGTTGCAGACATTTCAACAGGATGATGACCATAATCATCAATCAGTAACGCTTCACCACCATTCGGTAATGCAATCTCACCGTACTGCTGAAAACGGCGACCCACACCTGCAAAACTTTCCAGCCCAAGTTGAATTGCCGGTACTGAGACACCAATTTCCAGGGCAATCCCGATAACAGCCAGTGCATTCAGAACATTATGCCGCCCTGGCATATTGACCGTCACACTAAATGGTTTTATGCCTTTTTTACGCGTATGGACATCAAAATGCATTTGTGCACCATCGGCAACAATATTAGTTGCATATAAATCAGCACTTTCATCCAAACCATAAGTAACAAAAGGTTTCTGAATCAACGGTAAAATCTGGCGCACATGCTCACTGTCAATACATAAAAAGGCTTTTCCGTAAAACGGCATACGATGCACAAAATCCACAAACGCCTGATGTAGTTTTTCTACATCATGATCATATGTATCCATATGATCGGTATCAATATTGGTAACGACCGTAAATAATGGTGTCAGATACAGAAACGAAGCATCTGATTCATCTGCTTCAGCAACAATATATTCACCTTTACCCAGCTTGGCATTGGTTCCGGCTGCAGTTAACCGGCCGCCAATAACAAAAGTTGGATCTAAGTCTGCTGCTGCCAGTACTGAAGCAGTTAAACTGGTAGTTGTGGTTTTACCATGTGTACCGGCAATGGCAATACCGCGACCAAAACGCATGATTTCAGCCAGCATCATGGCTCGCGGAATTACAGGAATTTTTTGTGCCTGCGCTGCTACTACTTCCGGATTATCTTTTTTAACGGCTGTTGATGTCACTACTACATCTGCACCAGTAATATTTTCAGCACTGTGCCCTGGACAAATATGCACTCCGATTGCCTGTAAATGCCGGGTTGCGGCATTATCAGCCAAATCAGAACCACTTATCTGATAACCTTCATTATGTAAAACTTCTGCAATACCACACATACCGGTTCCGCCAATCCCTACAAAATGAATATGGCGGATACGGTCTTTCATGTTTTCTTTCATACTTTATAACTTTTCCTGCCAGTCTGAATTGTGATTGACAGCTCGAGTCTGCAACAATTCATCCGGCTCAATCAAAATTTAACGGATACTCGCTAGCGCTGCTGCCGCAACCTTAGCCGCACTGTCAGGCTGAGCCAGCGCACGTGCTTTAATCGCCATGTCTAAACAGCGTTCGCGCGATAAATCGGCCAGCGTAGCCATTAATGTCTGTGTATTCAGATTCGTCTGCGGTAATAATATTGCCGCACCATCTTTAACCATAAACTGTGCATTAGCTGTCTGATGGTCATCTACCGCATGCGGATAAGGCACCAGAATTGCCCCGACTCCGGCAGCGGTTAATTCAGCAATTGTTAGTGCACCGGCCCGGCAAATTACCAAATCGGCATTACGATAGGCTGATACCATATCTGTAATAAATTCAACACATTGCACCTCTACTGCACACTGAGCATAATTTTGCTCTAACTGTGACAGTTTATTTCTTCCGGACTGATGCAGCAGTCGCGGACGCTGTTCAACTGGTAACAAAGCCACAGCCTGCGGCACAATCTGATTCAATACATCAGCACCCAGACTTCCACCAACTACCAGAATATTCAGCTCACCATTTCTACCGTTAAAGCGCTGTTGCGGTAGTGGTAATGCAGCAATATCAGCACGTACCGGATTACCTACCAGTCCGTTTTCATTTGCGAATACTTGTGGAAATGCATACATTACCTGATTGGCAAAATGAGCCAGCACTTTATTAGATAAACCAGCAATCGCATTCTGTTCATGGACAATCAAGGGTAAACCGCATAGCTTTGCGGCTATACCGCCCGGAAAAGTAACAAAACCACCAAAACCGATGACTGCATCTACTTGATGCCTGCGAATAATTTGACGTGCTGCCGCAATGGTATTTAATAAGGTAAAAGGTAGCATTAGCTTACGCTTTAGCCCGTTACCTCGTATTCCTTTGATTGCCAGGGTTTCCAGTGGTATGTCGTACTGCGGAACCAGACGGGTTTCCATTGCCCCGTCACTACCCAGCCAGATAATACGATGACCCTGTGCCTGTAATGCCTGAGCAACTGCAAGCGCAGGAAAAATATGTCCGCCCGTTCCGCCGGCCATGACCATGAAAGTTTTTACACTCATTATTTTCCCGTCAAAACTATCAGAGTTCTGTGATTATTTATACTTTGAATCCACGCATCACACGCCGGTTCTCATAATCCACTCGCAACAGCAAACCCACACTGATTAAAATAATCATAACAGCTGAACCACCATATGACAGTAAAGGCAGAGTCAGCCCTTTAGTCGGTAACAGGCCAATATTCACACCAATATTAAAAAAGCTTTGAATACCCAGCCAGATACCAATACCCTTGGCGACGAAAGAACCATAAAACAACTCTAAATCACGAGCCTGTTTACCAATGGAAAAAGCACGGACTACCAGCCAGATATAACAAAACATTAATACCAGAATACCGACAAAACCGAATTCTTCTCCAATGACCGCAAGAATGAAATCCGTATGAGCCTCAGGTAAATAAAAACGTTTTTCCAGACTGGCTCCCAGTCCGACACCAAACCAGCCGCCGCGCCCGATTGCCATTAATGAATGCGTAAGCTGATAACCTTTACCCAGGGGATCTGCCCACGGATCAAGAAAACCGGCTACACGTGCCATACGGTAAGGCTCAAACAGCACCAGCATAACCATGGCCAGCAAACCAAAACCTACTACAGCCATAAACCAGCGAAACGGTAAACCAGCCAGAAAAAGCAAGCCTACCGCAATAACAGAAACCACTACAAATGAACCAAAGTCCGGTTCCAGCATAATCAGCCCGAGACCAAGTCCTACCGGAATACCTGCAAACCAGACTTTTTTGAATTCTTTCAAGATTTCAGCACGTCTGGTAAAAAAACTGGATAAATACAAAATTATCGCCAGTTTAAAAACTTCGGTAGGCTGGATATTAACCATTCCTACATTAATCCAGCGTTTGGCACCGTTAATTTCTCTTCCCATTACCAGCACCAGAATCAGCAGCACGATACTGAACAGCAATACCAGTGGTGTCAGCTTTTTCCATGTTCGCAAAGGAATACGTGCAGCCACACAACCAAGTACGCCGCCGCACAATAGAAAAATAGCCTGACGAATCAGATAAAAATAAGTACTGCCGCCATCATGCTTTGCATACGCAACTGAGGCCGAGTAAACCATGATCAGACTGAAGCTGGCCATCAATGCCACCATCCATAACAGTGACTGATCAAAAGTATATCCGCGTCGCAATAGCTTGCGATCCAGCAGACGTGATTCAGTAATCATGCTGCGCTACCCTGCAATTGACGGACGCTGGCAATAAATACCTCACTGCGATGTGCATAACCCTTAAACATATCATAGCTGGCACAAGCCGGACTAAGCAGCACAATATCTCCCGGATGAGCCAGTTCAAAAGCACGTTCAGTAGCGTGCGGCAAATCGTCATAGTACTCTACCGGATAGGAGGCTTGTCCGAGAACTGCACCAAGCTGATGACCATCCACACCAATCAGTAAAACTGCACGTGCCTTATCCTGTAATGCAGCCTGCAACGGAGTAAAATCCTGACCTTTACCCTGTCCGCCCGCAATCAGCACAATAGGTTTATCCAACCCGAGCAATGCAGCACAGGTAGCACCAACATTAGTACCTTTGGAATCATCAATAAATGTCACACCTTTCACTTCGGCTACTTTTTCCACACGATGCGGTAAACCTTTGAAAGTGGGCACATATTGAAGCAATTGTGCACGCGGCAAGCCAATGGCTTCACATAAAGCAAATGCAGCCAAAACATTGGCCGCATTATGTGTACCCTGTAAAGACAGAGCATCACAAGCCAGCAATGGTTCATTACCGGCACACAGCATATCTTTATTCAACCAGAAATCAGTATTATGCTGTAAAGAAAACCATTTCACCGGCCGGTTATGCCGTACCATAGCACGACAAAAAACATCATCGGCATTTAACACTTGTATGGCCTGGCCACGAAAAATCCGGTCTTTGCTATGCGCATAATCCAGAAAATCATCATAGCGATCCAGATGGTCTTCTGATACATTCAGTACTGTGGCAGCAGTCGCATTCAGGCAGGGAGTAGTCTCCAGCTGAAAACTCGATAATTCCAGAACCCAGACATCTGCTGCTTTACCTGCTCGCTCCAGATAGGCTTCCAGTACTGGTGTACCAATATTACCTGCCACCACTGTATCAAGTCCGCATTGCGCACATAAAAAACCCACCAGGCTGGTAGTAGTGGTTTTACCGTTTGAACCGGTAATTGCAATAATTTTACTGTTACTGCTTTCAAGTAAATCAGCCAGAATAGCCACATCACCCAGCACGACACCGCCGGCACGTTTAAAATCAACAATAGCAGGCTGACGTTGACTGATTCCCGGGCTTAAAGACAGAATATCAAACTGGTGCTGTTCAAACACTGTTGCCAGCTCTCCGGTATATACAGCAACCTGATGACGCTCAGTTAAAGACTGCAATTGTTCTGCATCAGGCTGTGCATCATAAATAGCTACATCAGCACCTGCCTGAGTTAAAAACTCCAGCATTGAAATTCCGGTACGCCCCAGCCCTGCAACTAAAACCTTTTGATTACGCCAGTCAATCATGGTTAAGTCCTACACTAAATTTAACCCAAATGTATATCGTCTGATCCTGCTTATCTGACTACTAACGGATTTTCAGGGAAGCTAAACCAACCAGTACCAGAATCATGGTAATAATCCAGAAACGTACTACAACCTGAGTTTCTTTCCAGCCTTTTTGTTCAAAATGATGATGAATTGGTGCCATCAGAAAAATACGTTTACGCCGTAATTTATATGAACCTACCTGCAGCATGACAGACATTGCCTCAACAACAAATAAGCCGCCCATAATTACCAGTACAATTTCCTGACGCACAATCACAGCTATCGTACCCAAAGCTGCACCTAAAGCCAGCGCACCGACATCTCCCATAAATACCTGTGCCGGATAAGCATTAAACCACAGGAATCCCAGGCAAGAACCACAAATAGCGGCGCAGAAAATCATAACTTCATTCGCACCGGGGACATGCGGCAGCTGCAGATAATGAGCAAATTCAGCATGACCGCTGACATAAGCAAAAATTGACAGACCAGCAGCAACCAGCACAATAGGAAAAGCAGCCAGCCCGTCCAGTCCGTCAGTCAGATTTACTGCATTAGAAGTACCAACAATGACAAAATACGTCAGAATAACAAAACCAATGCCACCCAGCGGGTAAGTAATTTCCTTGAAAAAAGGAACAATAAAAGTATTTGTAGAGCTTAAGTGTGCCACATAAAACAGCACCAGACCGGCTACCAGAGCCACTACAGACTGCCAGATCATTTTAAATCTGGCTGAAACCCCGTGCGGATCTTTGTAAACTACCTTTTTCCAGTCATCATAAAAACCCAGAGCTCCGGTACTCAGCATAACCAGCAAAAGTATCCAGATATAAATGTTGGCCAGATTAGCCCATAATAATGTTGTAACAGTGATAGCCAGTAAAATAAGTGTACCGCCCATAGTTGGTGTACCGGTTTTCACCAGATGGGTTTTGGGACCGTCATCGCGAACAGCCTGCCCTACTTTGAGCTGAGTTAATTTGCGAATCATCCACGGACCGAATGCCAGACTCAGCCCCATGGATGTCAGTGCCGCCATTACGGCACGAAAAGTAGTGTATTGAAATAAATGGAAACCATTTATCCAATAGTGAAAAATTTCTGCTAACCACAACAGCATGGTTGTTTTCCCTTGTCACAGCCAAAGCCATAACCGTTATTAAATAATTTATTGCTATATGAATGATGGATAATCACTCAGATAGCCTGAGCCGGATAAAAGCGGCTATTTTAAGTCGTTCAGCACTACTTGACGAGAGTTAGCAATAATTTATTTCTGTGTTATTGCTTGTACTACATCTTCCATATGCATAAACCTTGAACCTTTTACCAGAATGGTAGCTGTCTGCTGATCCCATGCACGTAAATCATCAATTAGTTTGTTTCGATCCGTATAAAATGCATCTGGTACACCATAAGCTTCTGCTGCAAACCGCGCTTCGTCACCAATAAAAAATGCCGCATCAATACCGCGTGCCCGTATATAAGCACCTACCTCTGCATGCAGAGCAGAAGCATTAGTGCCTAGCTCACCAATAGCACCCATCACAATAATTCGTGGCGCAGGAAAAGCCGCCAGAACATCGATAGCTGCCTTAAATGCATCCGGGTTAGCATTATAAGTGTCATCAATTACCAAAGCGCCATGCAGACTGCGCTTTTGTTGCAATCTGCCTTTAGCATTCTCAAATGAATTCAATCCCTGTAATGACGCTAAGGGCAAGCCGGCACTCAGAGCAAGTGCACAGGCGGCCACAGCATTATGTACCATATGCAATCCCGGCACCGGGATTTGTAAATTAACCACTCCTTGCGGGCTGCACAAATCAAAACTGATACTTAATGGCTGCAGTACAATATTGCTGGCATATACATCACCCTGTTCTGTACCAAAGCGGACACATTGCTTACCTTGCAAAGCTGAAATATAAATATCTGACTGATCATCATCAGTAGGAACAAAACCGGTTCCATTCGCATTCAGACCCTGATAAATTTCACTTTTAGCGCGGGCAATATCAGCAACATCTGAAAAGCCGCAGCCGATATGAGCACGCAGTGCGTTATTAACCAGAGCATAGTCCGGTTTGGTCAGGCCGGTTAAATAACTCAGTTCACCGGTATGATTCATACCCATTTCAATCACAGCATAGCGATGCTGCGGCTTTAACTGTAATAATGTCAGCGGTAAACCAATATGATTATTAAAGTTACCGGCAGTAGCCAGAACCGCACTAGTACCTGCATGATGCCGCAAAATTGTAGCCAGCATTTCTTTTACCGTGGTTTTACCTGCTGAACCGGTAATACCAAACACTTGCAATGCCGGATTAACCTGCATTCGCCATGCCTGTGCCAGCTCTCCCAACGCTTTTCCTGTGTCTGCAACTACCAGACATTTCGCCTTATTTTGCCAGTCTGAGCGACTGACAATACACAACTGAGCTCCCTGAGCGAGCACTTCATCAACAAAATCATGACCATCAAAACGTTCACCCTTAATGGCCACAAATACATCACCCGGCTGAATCTGACGACTATCAATAACTACCCGTGTGACCGGCTGATTATTATCAGGTAACACTTGTCCAAAAGTCTGATAAATAAAATTAAGATCTAAATTTGACATATTATTAAGCAATTACAAAACTTTAGACTCGCTGTTGCAAAGCTGACCGTGCTATTTCAAAGTCTGAAAAATGCTGCTTCTGACCACCGATATCCTGATAGGTTTCATGACCTTTTCCTGCAATAAGAACAATATCGTCAACTGCTGCATGATTTACAGCATAATTAATCGCAGCTTTGCGGTCTGCTTCTACCAGCACCGGTTCAGCAACAGCGGGCAAAATATCGTTAATAATTGCCTGCGGATTTTCTGTACGCGGATTATCGCTGGTTACGACAACATAATCCGCTCCTGCAGCGGCTGCGGCTCCCATTAATGGTCTTTTACCTGCATCACGGTCTCCGCCACAGCCAAAAACACACCACAAATGCGCTCCGTCAGGTTTAATTTCCTGCAAAGTCGATAATGCTTTTTCCAGTGCATCCGGTGTATGAGCATAATCAACCACCACTAGCGGCTGATTACTTCCCATCAAACAATCCATACGTCCGGTAGCAGGATTAATCTGCGGCCAGACAGCAATTACCTCATTAAAAGTAAAACCATTAGCACACAATACACCTATACAGGCTGCCAGATTCTGAGCATTAAACCGACCCAGTAAACGTGTATGTACTACTTCGTTTCCCCACGGCGTACGCAAATGCACCTGCATACCACTTGCTGAAGCTTGAAATTGACTAATATGAATATCTGCATCAGCATGAAAACCATAAGCCAGTACAGTTAACTGCGGACAATCACGGCATAAATCCTGCCATAACCGATAGCCGAACTCATCATCAATATTAATAATGGCGTGTTTCAGCCCCTGCCAGTAAAACAATGAAGCCTTGCAATCACCGTAACTTTGCATGCTATGATGATAATCCAGATGATCCCGGGTCAGATTGGTAAAAACAGCACTGGTAAAAGGGACACCAACGACACGGCTCTGATCCAGACCATGACTGGACACTTCCATGGCAACGGCTGCAGCATTATTTTCAGCAAAATCACGTAACCATGTCTGATTAGATACCGCATTCATAGTAGTATTGGCAGTATCATGCAGCTGTTGCCAGTATCCATTCCCTACCGTACCCATAATGGCACATTTTTTGCCAAGAATATCTGAAGCCTGCGCCAGCCATTGTGACACTGACGTTTTACCATTAGTTCCGGTCACTCCCCAGACACTCAGCTTTCTGCCCGGATAGTCATAACAGGCAGCAGCCACCAGTCCGGCACGCTGACGTAAATCTTTTACAGCCTCATTCGCTACTTTCCAGCCGGTCTGCCATACAAACTGACCATCATCATCCCAGAAAACAAATTCTGCACCATTATCAATTGCAGCCTGTATAAAATCACGACCGTCACTATACTCACCCTGACAGGCTACAAATACATCTCCGGGCTGTACCTTTCTGCTATCCACCCGCAGTGTACGGCCAGCAATCAGCCGACTTGTTTCAGCACTTAAATGATATTCAGGCAAAATTTTTTTCAGGGAAAACATAACACTGTCGATTCAAACATTTTTATCGGGTACAAACAGACAGACAATCTGTGCAAACACACAGATTGTCTTCAGATTAATGCGTTTCAGAATGTGGCGCGGATTTTACCGGTCTGCTCGGAGAAACACCAAGTACATTCAGAGTGCCAACCATTACATCATGGAATACCGGACCGGCAACCGGTCCCCCGTAATAACCATTAGTAGTAGGATTCTGAATATTGACTGCTACAATAACTCGCGGATTGTCTGCCGGTGCAAAGCCGATAAATGTAGCCATATGCTTGGAATCAGAATAGTGTCCGTCTACCAGCATTCGCGCAGTACCTGTTTTAGCGGCTACATCATACCCGTCAATTGCCCCCTGCAAACCGGTACCACCGGGCTTCGTTACAGCAATCATCATATGGCGTACTGCCTTTGCAGTCTTTGGCTGGATAATCTGCTCACCCTGCGGGGCACTGTTCAGCTTAAGAAAACTCACTGGCAGTAGCGCACCGTCATTGGTAAAGATAGTATATGCCCGTGCCAGCTGGAGCAGACTCATCTGTATACCATAACCAAAAGACATAGTAGCCTGCTCAATCGGCCGCCAGTTATGCCAGTCACGTACTACTCCCGGTGTTTCACCCGGAAAACCGGAATGCATCCGGTGCCCGAAACCGACAGAAGTATACATGTTGTACATTTCTTCGGGCGTAAACATTGCAGAAATTTTACTTGTACCAACATTAGATGATTTCTGAATAATGCCGCCCACATCCAGATAAGGATAATTATGCGTGTCCCGTACTGTCGCCGGTCCGATTTTATACGGTAAAGTATTAAAACCGCTGCCTGGTTTGATTTTTCCGCTATCCAGCCCTTTAGCAATGGTAAACGGTTTCATCGCACTACCCGGTTCAATCATATCAGTTACCGCACGGTTACGGCGTGCATCACTATCGGTGGCACCCGGATTATTAGGGTCATATCCCGGTGAATTTACCAGAGCAAGAATTTCTCCGGTTTTACCATCCAGAACCACAACTGAACCAGCTGATGCAGTGTGATACTGCATTGCTTTATTTAACGATTCATATGCAATTGACTGAATCCGCTGATCCAGAGACAGCACCATATTCGTACCATTCTGAGGAAGACGGTTACGCGGAGAATCCAGACTATCAACAATATTACCTTTATTGTCGCGCAAAACAACTTTAGCACCATCAATACCATGCAGACTGTCTTCACGCGATAATTCCAGTCCTTCCTGCCCTTTACCATCAATATTGGTAAAACCGATAATATGGGAAAAAATCGGTCCCATCGGATAATGGCGTTTACTTTCATGCTGAAAGGCAAGACCTTTAATATTCAGCGCAGCAACTTTTTCTGCAACCTCCGGCGACAATTGTCTTTTCAGATAAATGAAGTCTTTATTACGGCTAAGGCGGCTTTTAATGGTTGCCGCCGGTACATCAATTAATGCAGATAACTGTTGAATCTGAGTATCTGTCGGCATCTGCTCCATAGCAGAGGGCATAGCATATAAAGAGTCTGCGGGTGCACTGATGGCCAGTGCAGCTCCGTTGCGATCAGTAATTGTGCCCCGGGTAGCCGTGAGCGGCAGAGTACGGACAAAACGCTGATCACCCTGCTCTTTCAGAAATTCATGTTTCTCAGTCTGCAAGTAGATACCACGTCCGATTAGCATAGCAAAAGCTATAGCCAGAGCACCTAACACCAATACAATCCGCCCGTTAGTGGTTACAGGCTTAGCCTGTTTTACCTCACGGGGCAGCATGCGCGGCTTATAATCGTTTTTAATTAACATAGTAGTTTGTTCCACTGCCGGAAATACTGCCTGAAGCAGTACTCCATTATTCTCTGACCCGTCACATCACTGCTTAACCAAACGCGGCGCATCCAGCATCTGCGTTTCAGCCAATGACGGCGAATGCAAATTCTGCCGGGCTGAAGCATCCTGAATCAACTGATGATTAGATAACTTTGCCTGCGCTAACTTTAAGCGACTAAAGTCTTCGTTCAAAAGACTTTCCCCTTTTTGCGCTTTATCCAGCGCAATAAAAAACTGACGCGAACGATCCTGTACTGTTACAACAGCAAAAGCTGAAGCCAGTACCAATATAAGCAAAATAATGTTGATTTTATTCATAATTAATCAATCATTAATCTTAGTTTAATAACTGCGTTCGGCTACCCGTAATACCGCTGAACGGGCACGCGGATTTACTTCAATTTCTGCCGGAGCAGGTTTTTGCGCCTTGCCTATCAGGCGCAACGGCGGCTGCTCACGTTCTGCTTCTTTAACTACAGCCCAGCGCGGTAAAGGAGCCGGCTTGCTGTGCTGCTGCATAAATCTTTTTACAATCCGGTCTTCCAGTGAATGAAATGAAATCACTACCATCCGTCCGCCGGCAACCAGACATTCCATCACTTGCGGCAGTACCACAGTTATTTCTTCCAGTTCACGGTTAATAAAGATGCGAATGGCCTGGAAGGTACGTGTAGCCGGATCCTGTCCGCGTTCACGAGTACGGACGACTTGTGCGACGAGGCGCGCCAGCTGACCGGTTGTGGTAATCGGGCTTTGTTCCCGCTGCGCCACAATTGTCCGTGCAATCTGGCGACTAAACCGCTCTTCACCATAATTTTTAATTACCTCGTGTATATCCTGCTCTTCTGCCACAGCCAGCCATTGGGCTGCTGACTGTCCGCGCGTAGTATCCATACGCATATCCAGCGGTGCATCAAAGCGGAAGCTGAAACCGCGACCTGCATCATCAATCTGAGGAGAGGAAATACCCAGATCAAATAAGGCACCATTTATCCGGCTGATACCCAGCTGTTGTAACGACCGCTTTAATGCAGAAAAACCTTCATGTACAACCAGTACCCGTGCATCTTGCCTTGCCAGTTCCTGTGCTACAGCAATCGCCTGTGGATCCTTATCAAAAACAACCAGCCGCCCGTCTTTCCCAAGCTGAGACAGAATCAAACGCGAATGACCCCCACGACCAAAAGTTCCGTCAACATACACGCCGGCCGGCTGTACCTGTAAACCGGCAACTGCTTCATTCAGTAAAACGGTAACATGACCGCCATTATTTATCTGTTCACTCATAATTGCAGTTGAGTCTTACCCAACTCTGCCGCCAGCATATCTTCATCCATATCCAGTGCAGCGTTATTCTGTTCTTCCCATAGCGCCCTGCCCCACACTTCAATGCGGTTGGCACGACCCACAACATAAACTTCACGTTCAAAATTCACCAGACGGCGCAAATGTGCCGGTAGCAATACTCTGCCGGCACTGTCTAAATCCAAAGTATCCGCATTATGCAACAGTAAATTCTGATAGGCCTGCAATACTCTGTTGCCAGCCACAGGAAGCTGTAACAGCTGAGCTTCCACACTGCGCCATGATGACTCGGGATACAGTAACAAATGTGTGCGCTTTTCCAGTGTGGCAACCAGTACCGGAGTGAAATGACGCGCCAGCAAATCACGAAACTTGGCCGGAATCGCCAGTCGTCCTTTACTGTCTATACTTAATTCATACGCGCCGCCAAACACTGTTCAGCTCCTATTCAATATAACGGGATTATCCCCCACTTTGCCACACCTTTACACACTTATTCACACTATAAGGCAATTTTGCATACAGGGTCAATGTAATCCAGTCAAATTCCGAAGCCGAATAAAAGCAATCCAAAATACAAAAATATATTTAAATCAAATCATTATTTTACTAATCATCCAATCCAGTCCCTATGTGCCTTTTCAGACACTTGACCAGGGTCAACATAAGCCAAAATCAGCGTTTATAATGACCATCTTCTTTACAATTTCCATCATCTATCCTATGGATAATTTACCCACTCCTGAAAAAGCCGCATTAATCAGTTCGCAGAAACTGTCTGAACTTATTCAGCAGAAAATCCGGCAGCAAAATAACTGGCTTTCTTTTGCCGACTACATGCAAATGGCACTGTATACGCCTGACTATGGTTATTACACCGGCGGAGCACAAAAATTCGGTCGTGATGGCGACTTTATTACTGCACCTGTTCTGACTCCTTTGTTCGGGCAGACGCTGGCGCATCAATTAGATGCACTATTGCCACAAACAGCAGGCAATATTTATGAATTCGGTGCCGGAACCGGTCATCTGGCAGCATCTGTATTACCAGCTCTGCACAGCCAGCACTTTCAGCACTATTACATTATTGAACTTTCTGCAGAACTGGCGCAGCGTCAGAGAGAATATATTCAGACTCATGCACCTGATCAGATACATAAAGTTACACACCTGACTCAGTTGCCTGAACAGTTTGACGGTATCCTGATAGGAAACGAAGTTCTGGATGCCATGCCTGTTCCGGTCTATCGCCGTCAGGCAAATCAGATAACAGAAATGGGCGTTAGCTGGCTGGATAACCAGTTTGTCTGGCAGGATAAACCTGCTACCAGCGCAGCAATACAACAGGTCATGGAAACTTTCCCTGATACAGCAGAACCTTATCAGTCTGAGCTGCATCCACAACAATATGCCTTTGTAGCAACACTGGCACAAAAGCTGAAACGCGGAGCAATGATATGGATTGATTATGGTTTTGATGCAGCACAGTATTATCATGTTCAGCGCCGTCAGGGTACATTAATCGGTCACTACCGACATCATACTGTTCATGATCCGTTCTTTTATCCCGGACTCACTGACTTAACCGCTCATGTTAATTTCACCCGTATTGCTGATGCCGGCATTGATAATCATCTGGACTTAATTGGTTATACCAATCAGGCAACATTTCTGCTTAATCTGGGTATAACCGAATTACTCGCAAAAACCGGCAAACCGGAAGAAAACGCATACATTCAGACTGCTTCAGCCTGTCATACCCTGCTGGATGCACATGAAATGGGCGAATTATTTAAAGTCATCGCGTTTGGAAAAAATATTGACGTAGACTGGCAGGGATTCATGTATGGGGATTTGTGTCACAAATTATAGATAATTTAAATTACAAATAAGTTTTATTTGTAAGTAAATAATAATTAATTATGTTTATCAAACAAGATATTATTATATGATGAACTTGATGAAATATCTGCTGATAGCAGGCTGTATCTGCCTGTCAGATATCATTCAGAGAACTGGATAAGAAGTAATAAATCAATAAAAATAAACTGAATATTATTTTTATATATTATTTACTGCACCCAATCAGGAATCAGATAATCAAAAGGAACAATCAATGTCATTATTATTATCTCCTATAACCATTGGTAATTTAAATCTGAAAAACCGGGTAGTTATGGCACCAATGTGCATGTATGAAGTAAAAAAGGAAGATGGTATCGTTACACCTTTTCATTTTGCACATTATGGCGCACGTGCCATTGCCAATGTCGGTCTGATTATTATAGAAGCCACTGCCGTACAGCCGGACGGACGGATTACCAAACACGATTTAGGTTTATGGGATGATAGTCAGACAGAAAAATTCACTCAGCTGGTTGATTCACTACATTATCTGAACAGCAAAGTAGGTGTGCAGCTGGCACATGCCGGACGCAAAGCTTCAGATGCATTGCAGCCGGTTGCACCCAGTGCTATTCCTTTTAATAGCAGCTCGAAAACGCCAAAAGCATTGAGTAAACCGGAAATCACACAAATCAAAGAAGATTTTATTGCTGCAGCCAGACGAGCCCGGCAAGCCGGTGTGGATGTAATTGAAATCCATGCTGCACATGGTTATCTAATCAGTGAATTTCTTTCACCGCTGAGCAATCAGCGTACCGATGAATATGGCGGTTCTTTAGTGAATCGTTATCGTCTGCTGCACGAAATTACTCTCGAAATGCGTGCAGTATTTTCCGGTTCATTATGGGTACGCATGTCTTTATCCGACTATGACAAAACCGGTCAGCAAAACAGTATTGCCGACTGGCAGGAAATATGTCAGTGGCTAGAACGTGACGGCATAGATGTTATTGATGTATCCACCGGCGGTGTTATGGATTACGCTCCAGATATCCCGGTGCATGGCGGTTATCAGACACCTTTTGCGACTGCCATGAAGCAAGTAGTCAATATTCCGGTAGCAACCGTTGGCCTGCTGGATAGCCCTGATCTGGCTGAATATATTTTACAAACCGGTCAGGCAGATTTGATTATGGAAGGACGGGTGTTATTACGTAATACCAACTGGTTAACCGAAGCAGCCCAGCAGCTGCATGATCATAATTATCAGCCTTTTAATAACTCTTATCAGCGCGGATTAATTAAATAAAAATTTTTATTAGCCGACAAACAAACAGGCCAGACTTTCACGTCTGACCTGTGTTCATTAGTCAATATTATTCCGTCTCTGTTGCCACATGCACTGATTGCGGCTGCAGGCAGGCCAGATATTCTGGCTGCATCTGTACCAGAAATCCACGCTTACCCCCATTAATATAAATCAATGGTAAAGAATAAATACTTTTTTCAACATACACCGGTAATCCGGCCTTGTTGCCAAAAGGACTGGTACCACCAACCAGATAACCAGTCCATTTATTAGCCTGCTGCGGGCTGGCTGGTTCTATATGCTTCATACCCAGCTCACGTGCCAGCTGACGGGTAGATATATGCCGATCGCCATGCATCAGCACAATCAAACCTTGCTTATGCTCATTTTGCAGCACAATGGTTTTAATCACTGCATGTTCGTCTACGCCCAGCGCTAATGCTGACTGTGCTGTTCCGCCATGCTCAACATAAGCATACTCACGCGGTTCAAACGGTATCTGGTGAGCACGCAAAAAACGGATAGCAGGAGTAACCGGAAATTTACTTTTACTCATCAATTATTCTCATCTACTCAGGCAAAGATAACGAATTATTATTTTACTACTTAGTGAAAATTGATGGTTATCATATAGCGATATCTCGATAGATTCAGAAGATAGTATTGATATAAAAAGGCATAGCTTATATTCTTTTGCTGTCTGTTTTTTCTTTTCAGGCCAGTATTGCCCGGCCACAAAATAAATTCTTGCATTAACAGATAACATTGTAGCTCAGGCTATTTTCACAAGAACCAGTATATGGGTATTGAATTCTATGAGTATTAAATTTTACGAGAGCGGTAACCGCCTGGCAGAAGCCACCATTGTTAACGGCCTGATATTTCTTGCTGGACAAGTTCCAACTAATGAAGATGCCGACATCACTGCGCAAACTGCCAATGTTCTGGCACAGATAGATACTATTCTGGAAGCATGTGACAGTGACAAGCAGCATATTTGTGAAGCAGTAATTTACCTGAGCAATATGCAGGAATATGAAGGTATGAATCAGGCATGGGATAACTGGGTTACACCGGGAAGAGCGCCGGCACGAGCCTGTATACAGGCTGCGCTGGCTAACCCAAACTGGAAAGTAGAAATCAAACTAACAGCTGTACAAAAAGAAATCCTTTAAAGCACTGAACCCGCGTTAAACGCGGGTTCAGTAATTGCTGATTCAGTACAGCTTAGCTGCGATAATCAGCATTAATTGTCACATACTCTCTGGATAAATCACAGGTGTAAATCTTTGCCTGTGCTTCCGCACGTGCCAGATCAATAGTTACTGTAATTTCATTCTGTGCCATTACCTGCTGACCAGCCTCTTCTGTATAGCTGGCAGCCCGGCCTCCATTTTCTGCCACCAGCACTTCACCCAGATATACCTTAATTGCTGCCACATCCAAATCAGCAATACCTGCATAACCGATTGCGCACAAAATACGCCCCAGATTCGGGTCACTGGCATAAAAAGCTGTTTTTACCAATGGTGAACGTGCAACAGCATAGCCTACCTGTCTGGCCTCTGCTTCAGTCAAAGCATTGCGTACATCAATAGTAATAAACTTGGTTGCACCCTCACCGTCACGCACAATCGCCTGTGCCAGTTCCAGTGCCAGATCAGCCAGTACAGTTTTGACTGCTAAGTAATCCTTTCCGGCTACTGACTCTATCCGCCCCAGCTGAGACTTACCTGTAGCTACCACCACAAAACTGTCATTGGTAGAAGTATCTCCGTCAACAGTAATCGCATTAAAAGATGTGGCTGCCACTTCAGCTACCATTTGCTGCAACAATGGCTGGGCTATAGCCGCATCAGTAAACACAAATCCGAGCATAGTAGCCATATTCGGATGAATCATGCCGGAACCTTTGGCAATACCGGTGAAACGTACTTTATGCCCGTCAATATAAACTGTACGGCTGGCCATTTTAGGAACAGTATCCGTAGTCATAATGGCAGCAGCAGCCCGTGGCCAGTGTACAACTTTCACTTTCGGCAAAGCAGCCACAATTTTATCTACCGGCAAAGGTTCGAGAATCACACCGGTAGAAAACGGTAAAACCTCTGATGCACTGCAACCAATCTGCTGTGCTACCTTGTCACAAATCAACTGCGCATCATCCAGTCCTTGTTTGCCTGTACCGGCATTGGCATTACCTGTATTGATTACCAGTGCACGCACTCCGGCGTCTGTAGCCAGATGCTGTTTAGCAATCTGTACCGGTGCAGCACAAAAACGGTTTTGGGTAAATACAGCGCCGATGCTGTTTATCCCGTTAAGCACGATAAGCGTTAAATCATCGTGTTCCGGTTTTTTGATTCCGGCCTGTCCGACAAATACCTGCACGCCGTCAATGGCTAAAATCTGCTCATCACCAGGCACGGACAAATTAACTGCCATTACTATTCTCCTTTAATCAATATCAGCTTATTTTTTCAGCAATAGAAAGTGCTCATCATTATTCTGGCTGAAATTTGCGTTTAGTCAGCACGCGCCAGATAAACATCACATAACCGGACAAACTATAGAGCAGGAAAAAGGCAAACAGTACTACTGATGGTTCCCATGTCACTACCAGTAAGCCAATAACAGCCAGAATCATTACAAAAAAAGGTACTTTACGATAAGCATTGATTTCCTTGAATGACCAGAACGGTATCTGAACCACCATGGATAAACCGCCAAACAGAGTAATAATCAGGCATAGCCAGTCTACATGAGGTAAACCCTGAAAAGTATGGCTTACCCAGATTAAGCCGATTACCAGTGCAGCTGCCGTCGGGCTGGGAATTCCGATAAACCATTTCTTACTTACTTTACCAATCAGAGTATTGAACAATGCCAGCCGCAAGGCCGCACAGGCACAATAAATAAATGCTACCGAGTAACCGATTTTACCAAAATGAAATAACTGCCATTTATACGCAATCAAGGCAGGTGCCACCCCGAAACTTACCATATCAGCCAGACTGTCGAGCTGTTCACCAAAAGCACTCTGACTGTTAGTCAGACGGGCAACCCGACCGTCCATGCCATCCAGCAGCATAGAAATAAATACCGCAATTGCTGCAACTTCATAATGACCATGCATCGACTGAGTAATGGCATAAAAAGCGGCAAACAGCGCCGCCAGCGTAAATGCATTAGGCAGCAAGTAAATACTGTTATCTCGCAGCCGGCGGCGCCGGTTCGGACGATGGGGGCGATTTGGTTTAATTACATCATTTTTTTCTTGAGTCATATTCAGCTAAATCCTCAACAGGCAATATTAATACTCATCCTGTTTATTATGTTGTGCATATTTCATACCTGCCATTTCTATCATAGCTGTACGTAAATCATCCAGTCCGCTGCCATCCTGTACCGATATATAAACAGCCTGCGGACGACCATGTATATCACGCACAATCCCCTGCATTCTTTGTTCAGCAGGCAATTTATCAATTTTATTATAAATAATCAGCTGCGGTATGTTTTCTGCATCAATTTCCTGTAATACCGTATTTACAGCATCTATTTGCCGCTCAAATTCCGGATGGGTAATATCCACCACATGCAGCAGCACATCAGCCAGCGCAGTTTCCTCCAGTGTCGCCGCAAAAGCAGCTACCAGTCCGTGCGGTAAATCGCGAATAAAACCCACAGTATCGGATAATAAAACACTGGTCTGGTCATTCAGATACAAACGGCGCACTGTATTATCCAGGGTGGCAAACAGCTGGTCTTCTGCCATGACCTGAGCTTTGGTTAAACGGTTAAACAGACTGGATTTGCCTACATTAGTATAGCCCACCAGCGCAAAGGCCGGCAGTGTACCCTGATACCGGCTTTTACGCTGAGTTGCCCGCTGCCGGCGCACCTGCTGCAATTGCTGGCGCAGACGGGTAATTTTCTGCCTGATTAGACGGCGGTCAGTTTCCAGACGTGTCTCACCCGGGCCGCGTAAACCAATACCGCCTTTCTGGCTCTGCAAATGACTATAACCACGCACCAGCCGGCTGGATAAATGAACCAGCTGAGCCAGCTCCACCTGCAAGCGCCCCTCCTGACTTTGTGCACGACGGGCAAAGATAGCGAGAATCAGGCCAACCCGATCCAATACCCGGCACTGGAGCAGCCTTTCAAGATTACGCTCCTGCGTAGGTGTCAGCGCATGGTTAAAGACCACCAGATCAATTCCGGCTTCAGCTACTGTTTGTGCCAGTTCTTCTGCTTTGCCTTTACCCACAAACAATGCACTGTCCGGCTGCTGACGTTTACACGGAACAACTTCCACTAAATCTGCTCCAGTAGCACGTACTAGCTCCTCAGCTTCAGCCAGTGCCGACTCAAACAATACTGTCCGGCGCTCGGCAGCAACCGGAAAATCCTTATCCAGCAATGCCCCTACCAGCAGCACCCGTTCTGGCTGCTGCTCAGATAAATTGGTCTTATCGAATCTGCTCATCATTTACCGGTTTGAACGACAACAGGCTGCCTGACCTTACAAAGGACAAACAGCCTGTATAACAATTAATAGCCTTTATTCCTGAGACAGTACATGCCGTGCGGCAGCTGCTGCCCGATTAGTAGCTTCTGTGACTAGATCTGCATGTTCTTCAGTATTACTTTGCGGTTCAGCACTGATATCAGGAGCCTGCAATGGCAAAGTTGCCAGTACTGTACTGCTGGCACTGACCTTATCACCAATAGCCACCAGCGCAGTAGCATCTTCCGGCAAATAAACATCTACCCTCGAACCAAAGCGGATAAAACCATAGCGGTCACCGCGATGTAATAAATCATGCGCATTTACGTAGCACAGAATACGCCGTGCTACCAGACCTGCAACCTGTACAAATGTTACCGGCCGGCCGGTTTTGGTTACCGCAAGAACTGCATTACGTTCATTTTGTGCACTGGCTTTATCCAGTGCAGCGTTCAGAAAGCTGCCTTTAAAATAATCTACACGCTCCACTTTGCCATCAATAGGGCTGCGGTTAGAGTGCACATTGAATACATTCATAAATACACTGATTTTAAGAGCATTCACACCACGGTACGGATCGGTAGTTTTTTCCACAACCACAATACGTCCGTCTGCCGGACTCAGCACATCTTCGGGATTTGCAGGAATATCACGGGCAGGATCACGAAAAAACTGCACCACAAATGCTGTCAGCACCCATAAAGGCAGCGACCACCATCCGCACCAGAAAAAAGTTAATATGCTCAGCACCAGGCTGCCAATAATAAACGGCCAGCCTTCCTTAGCAATCAAAGGATAAGGATACACACGCGACACAAGGCTACTCCTTTACAGATGAGATACTGCGGATGAACCGCGAGCTAAAACAATGACAAAATTATAACCCGAAATCCGTACCTTAAAGCACCGCATATAACTATAAGCAGATTTCAGCATAAGAACAATATAAAAACAGTACAATTATTAACCAAAGACCAACTGAACCATAACGGTTACCATCTCAGCACCGCAAGCTGATACCCGACAACTTCACATTGAAAACACAGTTAAATTTTATTTAAAGAGAAAAACTGCCAGCATCACCAGTGCAATTACCGCCAGCCAGAAATTCTGCTGCCGCTGTGTACGCAGCAGATGAATATAGGCATCACGCCATTCAAGCTGACGCTTTTCATCTACAAGGGCATTAAGTTTACGCGGCAGTGCAGGCAGCATTTGCGCCCAGTCCGGTGCTTCCTGCTTTAGCGTTTTCCATAGCGCTTTCAGACCAATCTGGTTATGCATCCAGCGGGTCAGAAACGGTTTGGCAGTTGCCCATAAATCCAGCTGAGGATCCAGCTGTCTTCCCAGTCCCTCTATATTAAGTAATGTTTTTTGCAGCAGCACCAGCTGCGGCTGAATTTCCACATTAAAACGACGACTGGTTTCAAACAACCGCATCAGCACCATACCAAAAGAAATTTCTGCCAGCGGTTTATTGAAAATCGGTTCACATACAGCACGCACTGCTGCTTCCAGCTCCTCCACTCGCGTATCTGCCGGTACCCAGCCGGATTCCACATGCGCAGTGGCCACCCGATGATAATCACGATTGAAAAACGCCAGAAAATTAATTGCCAGATAGCGCTTATCATAATCTGTTAACGTGCCGACAATACCAAAATCCAGTGCAATATACCTGCCGTCATCTGCGACCATAATATTGCCCGGATGCATATCCGCATGGAAAAAACCGTTGTCAAATACCTGAGTAAAGAATATTTCTACCCCATAGCGTGCCAGCTGGTGCAAATCTATATTCTTTTCACGCAACTTATCGGTACTGGCAACCGGAGTACCGTCCATCCATTCAATTGTCAGCACCCGACGCGCACAATAATTATAGTAAACAGCCGGAATAATCAGCATAGTGCTTTTACTGAACTGCCGCCCGAGCAGGCTGGCATTAGCGGCTTCCCGCATCAGATCAAGCTCATCATGCAGATAATTCTTAAACTCTGCGACTACTTCGCGTGGCTTTAAGCGTTTGCCATCTGCAAACAGCCATTCTACCCAGCGCGCTCCTACAGCCATCAGAGCTAAATCCTGATCAATAACCGGCGCGATGTCCGGACGAAGAACTTTTACTGCAACCTTTTGACCGATACCACCGGCCTCATTGAATAAATAAGCTTCATGAACCTGAGCGATAGACGCACTGGCTACCGGCTGCGGATTAAAGCGGGCGTAAATTTCCGCCAGCGGCCTGCCCAGCTCAGTTTCAATCACCCGGATTGCCACATCACTGGCAAACGGCGGCACCCTGTCCTGCAGTAAGGCCAGCTCACGCGCGTAATCAGCAGGGATTAAATCCGGCCGAGTGGATAATACCTGACCAAATTTAACAAAAATCGGCCCCAGACTTTCCAAAGCCAGACGCAACCGTACCGCTGCATCCAGCTGCCGGTATTTGCGTCCGCGCGGCAGTAAACGTATCAGCCTTTGCAGCCATGACGGATGTACATGCTGCTGAACCAGATCCAGCAGACCATATACATACACCGTATGGATAATTACCCAAATTCGTTTAGGCCAACACCACATGCACGCAGCTCCGGTTTGTCCGAATAAAATGACTATTGTACGGGATTTTAACCACCTTTACCGAGCAATCGCTGCGCACAGCGGCATCACACTGTTTTAGCATTCTTTTCAGTCAGCTGTATTGCTCCATCAACCTTACCCGGCATAAAGACATAAGCGCGGCCGAAGCCAGTTACAAGGCGAGCCTTTTCCAATTGCAGACGAAACAGCATGAAATCCGGCAATTCAGACAGCACATCTACTGTATTGCCCAGTTTTGTTTTCATTGCTTGCAAAGCAGCAATGCCATCAGCTGTGTTTTTTTCAATTACCGTAACCGATACAGTATAATTTAGCCGGGCACGGGCAAAAATATTGCGTGCCGAAGCTTCATCTTCAATCAGCATCACACTGGCCTGCTCCTGTTGCTGCAAATTCTGTGTATGTGGTGCCAGACCGGATAATAAGATATACAGACAACCATCATATTCAGCAAAAGGCGCATAGCTTGCCTGAGGGGTACCATCCTGTGCTACCGTAGCCAGAACCAGAGAATTTAATTGCTGTAAACGTGTTACAGCAGCCTGAAGTTCAGCGACATTCTGTTGCTCACTCATACACTCATTCCTGTATCAGATTAACAATAACCAAAATTAATGATAATAATTTCCATCTGAAAATTCAAATTCCATTTGACCGTCATACCATTATTTATCATCGGCGAGGCATCATTATCAAACATACCGGGCACAGAAAAAAAGATGAACACAAATAAATCATCAAATCAGAATGCCATTAAAATCAATAAAATCGGCAATGATTTACCTGTATCAGAGTATTAATAACAATATAATAAGCTTTCACAGGCCAAAAATTAGGTAAAATTACCTTTCAGCCATTATTTAGGCTGAATTTAATCAATCAGCAGTGGTTAGTTACATGAGTACTCAGCATAATCCGGCAGCCAGTCAGCCTCAGAAGCGTTCCGGTCAGTTTAAACAGCGACTGATTAAACTGATTTTATTTTGCGGCTTCTTTATTTTATTTATTTTCCTGCTTGCCGGTCAGGACAGCAGAACTGCGGCCAATCACAAACCATGGCACTCCGATCTGACTATTGCAGCCTTTGAACCGGACGGCTCCTTTCTTGCCCTGCCCTATTCTTACGTTCAGCAGCACACACTGGCCAATACCACTTTTCTGGCTAAAAAGCCTGACGGCAGCAAACAGAAAAATGATAACGATACCTTTAGTTATAAAGTTATCGAAAAAACCGCACAACAACAGCTGATACGAACCAGCCTGCGTACATCACGCAGCATTACCATTGCCACCTATCAGGCTACCGCCGGCACAGTCACACCGATAAAATCAACGGTATATACAATAGATCAGATATCAATGGCTGCCGTTCTGGCATTAGTCAGCGTCTTGCTCCTGCAATTGATATATCGTTTTATCCGCCGCCGTTCTTTCAGAAATAAGACAAACTAATTTTTCAGTACCATCAATTTTCTGATTCATTCCAATACAAAAAAGCCACCTGTAACAGGTGGCTGTATCTATTATCCGGATAGCAGAATTATTCCGGCTGTATCAGCCCGTTTGTAGTCGGCACTTCCGCCACAATAGGATGTTCAGCCTGCTGCTTTGCCAGTAATTCATGCTTTGCATCCAAATAACGCTGTATGGTCTGCACCAGCTCCTGCGTACCCTCACGTGCCAGTGCACTGATTTGAAATACCCGCGGGGTTGTCAGATCAAATTCAAACTGATCATCCGGCTGCGAGTAATCCCAGCCAATATCTGCCAGAAACTGAGCCACACGTTCGGCACGCTCATCTTCAGCCAGCATATCAATTTTATTCAACACCAGCCAACGCGGCTTATCGTGCAAAGCCTCATCATAACGGCGTAACTCTTCAATAATCGCCAGCGCCTCTGCTGCCGGTTCCACACCTTCATCGAAAGGAGCCAGATCCACCACATGCAGCAGCAATCCGGTACGCGACAAATGTTTCAGAAACCGATGCCCCAAACCGGCACCTTCAGCAGCACCTTCAATCAACCCAGGGATATCAGCCATCACAAAACTGTGATTGTCATCACTGCGTACTACCCCCAGATTAGGATGCAGCGTTGTAAACGGATAATCAGCCACTTTTGGCCGTGCAGCCGAAACTGCACTAATCAGCGTAGATTTCCCTGCATTCGGCATACCGAGCAAACCCACATCCGCCAGTACTTTCAACTCCAGCAACAAACTGCGCGCTTCACCTTCTTCACCGGGTGTAGCCTGTTTAGGAGCACGGTTTACTGATGATTTAAAATGAATATTACCTAAGCCGCCCTTACCGCCTTTAGCCAGACATACCCTCTGACCATGATGAGTTAAATCCGCCACAACCTGTTCCGTATCAACATCACGAATCAGCGTACCTACCGGCATTCTCAACTCAATATCATCAGCCCCGCGACCATAACGGTCTGAACCATGACCTTTTTCACCGTTTTTGGCCTGATAGCGTTTAACAAAACGATATTCCACCAGAGTATTAATATTTTCATCGGCTACAGCCCAGACACTGCCGCCTCTGCCGCCATCACCGCCATCGGGGCCGCCCTTAGGCACAAATTTTTCGCGGCGGAAGCTGGCCGCACCATTGCCGCCGCGGCCGGCAACTACCTCGATTTTTGCTTCATCAATAAACTTCATATCATTCTCAGTTTGCAATATTTATGCCGGGCAACCAGTCTCAGTAATACCCTTGTGAACACCTCATAGCATGATTATAGCCAAAGTACAGAATATCTGTGCTGCCTCTTCACACCAACTGACCTGATAACAAAAAAGCCCTGCCAGACAAGGCAGGGCTTAACATCAGTAAAAACTTACTCGTCTGCGCCGGTATACGGACGCACACTTACAGTTTTACGGTTCAGCGCGCCCTTAACGGCAAATTCCACATAACCATCCACTTTAGCGAACAGAGTGTGGTCTTTACCCATACCTACATTTTCACCTGCGTGAAAACGGGTACCGCGCTGACGAACAATAATTGAACCAGCCGGAATCAGCTCATTACCAAAGGCTTTAACGCCCAGGCGTTTGGCTTCTGAATCACGACCGTTGCGGGAGCTACCGCCTGCTTTTTTGTGTGCCATTCTGTTATTCCTTCACTCAATTAGGCAATCGCCACGATTTCAATCTGGGTAAAATTCTGGCGGTGACCCTGACGTTTCTGATAGTGTTTACGACGACGCATTTTGAAAATACGTACTTTATCGTGACGGCCATGTGCAACCACTTTAGCGGTTACTTTAGCGCCCTCAATAAAAGGCGTGCCCACTTTCACCGCTTCACCGTCAGCAATCATCAAAACTTCATTCAGTTCGATCTGGCTGTCGAGTTCTGCTGGTATCTGTTCTACTTTTAATTTTTCGCCAACGGCAACTTTATATTGTTTACCGCCGGTTTTTACGACCGCGTACATACTCAACTCCAATAGGAATTCAATTAAAAAACAAAAATTAAATTTCCGCAAAAACGGAATTCGCGATTATATCAACGCATGATTTTACTGTCAAAACAATAATAAATATCTCATGGCATATATAGCTCAGATTAGTTAAGTCAATTAAAAATTAAGCCCTACCGAAAGCTATTTATAGTGTTGCCAAGCATATGCAAGACCCGTTACATTCACAGACTAGTCACAGCCAAAGCAAGCCCACTCAAACTATGGCATTAGATGTCTTAGATGGCGTATTAACTGCTGTCACTTAACAGTCATTAGAAGAAATAATAAAAAGCACCATAACCATTCCCTTAAATATGATAAATACCGGTTTTACCTTACCGGATAATCACCAACTAGATACTCACTATCATGATGCTTTATCGCAGCCATTACCCATGCCAAGCCCTTATTGCATGCAATTAGATGAATCTTGGAATAACGAGATTTTGTCCTATAGTCCGAAACGCATATTTAATCCTGAAACCTATCCTTCAGGCAGTTCCGGCATGATTAGTAATGCACCTGATTTTATGCAATTTATTTTAGCATAAACTTCTTCAAGTAATGCTTTAAGTTCCGGTAAATTAATGGATAAAATGGCGAAGTACTACATAACTGATTTATATTAATAATTTACCATACTCAAACTTAAGCTGAATTATTCAGTGTCATAAAATTTGCTCTCTGGTCTACCGTACAAACACGCAAAAAAACTTTACAAGTATTACAGCATAACTGTTAACCGGCTGCCGGATATACCACCATTTGTGACGAATGCACCGCTTTGAGCATAGAATTTCTGCTCCGGCTTGTGTATACACCAGCATAATTTACCTGTCCGATTCACAATTGCATCTTTATTAACCCAATCTAACTTTTCTCATTTCCCAAATGAATTTCAAGTATAATAATACACAAAAGTGCCCGGCAGTTTCGGGGACACATGGCTAAAACACATCATCATTACCAGTTGCAGAAACACTAAACACATGCTTGAGAACCTGCCTTATTTCCAGAAACACCTGCCTGAAGACTTAAACCGTGTTAATGCGGTAATCAACCGTGCTGTTGAATCCGAAGTTGTCCTGATTTCACAAATAGGCCAGTATATTATCAGTGCCGGCGGTAAACGCCTGCGCCCGATAATTACCATCCTTGCCGGCAAAGCTCTGGGCTATACAGAAGACCCGCTTTTTTCACTGGCCGCCATGGTGGAATTTATCCATACCTCCACATTGCTGCACGACGATGTAGTGGATGAAAGCGACCTGCGCCGCGGCCGGGAAACTGCGAACAATCTGTTTGGCAATGCCGCTGCTGTATTAGTGGGCGATTTTCTCTACACACGAGCCTTCCAGCTGATGGTTGGCTCCGGCAGTCTTCGTATTCTCGAAGTGATGGCAGAAGCCACCAACATCATTGCTGAAGGTGAAGTCATGCAGCTGATGAATATTGGTAATATTGATGTCACTGAAGAACAGTATTTACAGGTAATCGAATACAAAACCGCCAAACTCTTTCAGGCAGCGGCACAAGTAGGTGCCATACTTGCCAAGGCTACAGAACAACAGGAACTGGCTTTAAAATATTATGGTACATATCTGGGCTCAGCTTTCCAGATTATCGATGATGTACTGGATTATGCCGGTGATGTAGAAACCATTGGTAAAAATGTCGGCGACGATCTGGCTGAGGGCAAACCTACCCTGCCGCTGATTTACCTGCTTAATCAGGGCAGTGCTGCGGCCAAAGCCGATGTACGCCATGCTCTGGAACACGCCGACCGCAGCTATTTCAACAAAATTCACGATCACGTAATCAACTCTGATGCACTGGTTTATTGCACTATGCAGGCAAAAAAAGCCGTAGATGCCGCAATTAACTGCCTGGATGAGTTACCGGTTAATGAAACCACCCAGGCTATGCGAGATTTAGCCTTGGCATCTTTAGCCCGAATCTCTTAAAATAACGGGCTATGGCAGATTTCAGCCATAGCCCTGTTTTTAAAATGTCTCGCCGTAGTTCAACGGATAGAACACATGCCTCCTAAGCGTGCGATACAGGTTCGATTCCTGTCGGCGGGACCAAAGAATTGTTATTTATACATCTTAGATACAGACACATTAAAAAATATCATCTCTACTCTGTGTTTATATATATTATCAATGTGCTATTTACAAATCGCTTATTAACAAATGGATTATGATTCATTTAAAACCGGAGAACTATACCTAAAACTTTATTATAATATGATAAAAAGATTTATCATTAAGAACTAATATTAACAGCTTAGTGAAATCAAATATTAATTTCATAATACAAATCAATAAACTATTTAAGCACATAGCAAAATTTCTTACCTAGATGCTTTAAATAAATAATTGGGGTATATGAGTGATAACCAGAAAAACAGCCTTAGTTTTATTACCTATTTTATATATTATATCCACTTTAGCTCTTGTATATGGTTTAGGTTATTACTATGATTTTGATCATACAGTTATTTCTACTGGTTTATTATTTTTAGGTTGTTATATATTAAGTTCGGCAAATAAATTTACTTTAATAAGTCTGTTAGTTACGTTTTCCGTATTATCATTTTATTTTCCTACAGGGATAAATTACGGCAAACCAACAGCTGATTTATTAATGCCACTATTACAAACTAATAAACTTGAAATTATTGGTTATCTCATGGCTGTCAAACAGCAAATTTTAATTACTGTAGTATTTATATTTATTCAAGGTTTAATTTATTATTTAAATAAAATTATAAAAACACAAAAAATTAAGAAAAATAAAATTTCACAATTTGTCTCAGTAATGAGCTTTATATTCTTTTATATAATAACTTTACTCGGCATTTCTTATCAGAACCTGGAAGTAAATAATAGCGCATTTTTAAAAAATGTCATATCTGCATATCAAGAAATAAATTCAATACATGAAGAAATGAAAAAATATATTGGCAGTAATAATAACAATATCCGGGTAAGTCGGTTAAATGAAGATGATAATACTGAAATATTTTTAGTCGTAATCGGTGAATCTGTACGAAAAGATTATTTATCCGTATATGGCTACCCTCTCAATACAACTCCTTTTTTAAATACAGCCAATGGAATTTTTATTGATGGATTAGTGGCTGCTGGTCCGAATACAGAACAATCCTTAACTAGAACTTTATTTAAAGCCTATCCTGAGAAAAATAAGATTGACTGGGAAATTAATTTCGTTTCCTTAGCAAAAAAATCCGAGTATGAGACTTACTGGGTTAGCAATCAGGGCACAAGTGAATATGGAGATAATATTTTTTCTGCATTAGCTGGTACAACTGATAAATCCAAATTTTTAAAAAAAGGTCCATACTATACTAGCTTTAATGATGATGATCATATGTTACCCATTGTTTCGGAAATAATAAACAAAAACAGTAATAAAAAAGTAGTTTTTGTACATATGATGGGCTCTCATGAACCAATATGCTCGCAAATTAATGATTTTAAATCAAATTTTAAATTGAATAATCAAGCTGGCTGCTATGTGGCAAGCATTGAAAAATTAGATTTATTTATAAAAAAACTGACAGAACTTATGAAAGGAAAAAAATATAAATTAATGTATTTTTCAGATCACGGGTTATCGGTTGAACCAGATCGTATTTTTCATGATCTGGGTGGTTTATTACAAGAATATCAAGTACCATTGTTTTATTTAGCTCCGGATGAAAAAAAACATATTCTGGTGAAAAAAGTGATTAGCGGAGTAAATCTAATTGATTTGTACTCTACTTTCATTAACATAAAAACAAATGTAACGAATGAGAATTATACCTTCTATTATGCTGATAAACTTCCGGATAATTCTAATCCGATTATTTACTGGAAAAAATACAGACGTCTTTCTGATTTAGTAAAAAATCAACCTCCCATAACTGATATTGAAGTTAATTCGGCTAGTGTAAATATAAAACATCAATAATAAATAAGTTCCATTTACGGATATATTAATATCACTAATTTAGTCATACATTCATAGGAATTTATTGATTAAAAATTTTGAATTAATTTCTTTTGCTATAAAAATAGCTGTATTTTCTGCTAGATTCGAAGATTTTCAATTTCTAATATTACAGAAACCAGCTTTTGTTTTATTGGCTAGAAACCACTTTCTGCATAAACTTACATTCAGTTGCAGGCTGATAAGAGTAAAATCACTCTTACTACCATAAATTTTTTAACAATTTTATCAATATACTTATTTAACGCTTAGTAATATTTTTGGTAAATAAATTTTTATTAGAGAGTTACTCTCTTTGTAAACAAACACGATAAATCTGACATTATTTTGTCAGATTTATCGTCATTCTATTTTGCAGACAATCCAAAATACTAAATAAGTCAGGTTTACTATTTTTCCTGCTGATAATAAATCTTATAAAACTTACGCCCGTCTTCATCCCGTCCTTTTTCAATCATATCTTTACCACCGTGGATATAGATATGAAAATTTTTATCCAGCTTCACCACGCTTTTAAAATATTTCTCCTGCTTTTTTACCGCTTTGGGAGAAATAGCAAAGCTTTTAACCGGTTCTAATTGATTTTCCTGCGCATAATTCTGGCTGAAATCCTGATATTGCTGAATCAGATCATCATTCGCAAAAACCCGCTGCTCAAACTCCTGCAAATCAAACTGCTCATTATTTTTAAAGTAATCAACAGACCTGTTCAGCAAACCGATTTTTTCTGATTTACTCTCCTCATCATCAGCGTCCATGGTCTGAGCAATAAATTGCTTGGCTGTTTCCATAATCTGAGTAGTCTGATGATATTCATTATTAACAGGTCTGATACTTAAAAAATCCTCAGTCCAGTATTTAGCATCTGCATGTTTGTTGGTATTATCCACAACAGCAACCAGATAGCCCTGCTCTGAATGCAGATTAAAAATCAGACAGCCTTTATCCAGCTTCTGGATGCTTAATCCTTCAATATCAGCTAAATCATAACCATTCTGCCGGTCTTCAACTTTCAGAATTCTCTGCTTATTTTCTGATTTAAAGATGCCAATACAATCCACTACTTCATCATCTACTGTACAGTCGGCAAGATAAAATACGCCCAATTCTCCGGGCTTAATTTGTGGATGATTGCTTTTATCATACAAAAAACATCCAATATTCTTCGATTGATTTATAAAATTATCAATTTCTTTGTTGGCAAATATATTACTAACATAAGTATAAATCGGATTTAGCTCTAACGTATGTGGAAAATAAAATTTGTATAAATCATCAAATTTAAAACTAGACATTATCAAATTATTAAGTGTTTCCTTTACTTTTTCATAATTAGTTAATTCACTGTATAGTTTTACACCATCACCATTACTTTTATTACCAATACCATGCATAATCAAATGACATATAGGTGCTAATTCTATTTTATTCATAATATACTATTCTTTTATTAATTTTTTTGGAATAAGCGCATTATCACCTATAAATTCATCTACAAGATGAAAATTTTCCAATTTTTGATTTTCCCAATAATATGGACCAGCATGGTCCAATAAAATTAATTGAAAAGATTCTTTTTCACTTAAAGTATTAAAGAATTCATTTAATGAAAAAAATACGTCAAGTAATTTAGCTCTGTCATCTTCCCTTTCAAAATATGGTTTGCTAGGTTGATCTATAAATAAAATTTGTGGTACAAAACCGTTCTTTGTTTCCAACAAATATTTATGCAACCCTAAAAAGAAGCATATATGTAGAATCATGAAATTTGACTGACTACCAGTTATTATTGGATTCGACGATGATTTATCTGATAAAGAAAAAAGATTCAAAGTCATTGATTCCACATCAAACTCTACTTTACAATCCTTAAAATCAGATATATTTTTAAATTTTTCAAAAAATTTTTGAATATTGTTATTTAATAGTTTAATATTTTCAAATTTAATTTTCTTAATGTCATTAGATTTCTGTAATAACTCACTTTTTTTATTATTCAAAATATTATAAATTTCATTTGATTTATTAATTTCATCCTTATTATTAAATGATAACAATATATTGTTTAATTCATTACCAATTTCACCAATTCGTATATATTCATTAAGAGTATCAGGAAAATTTTTAATTGATTGTTCTATTGAATAGATTCTATTTTTTATATTTTCTAATTCTTGTTTTAATTTTTTTTCTTCACTTTGCACATCAAGTAAGGGAGGTTTCCTTTTGGCTAAACTTTGTTTAATATTTTTTAATGAATCAGCCAAATTGGCTAAAAATACTTTTGACTGATATGAGTCAATGAGTTGAGATTTCAATTTTTCATTCAAATAATCAATTGGTTGAAGACTATCCGCCACCTTATTAATATTTTCTTTATATTTATTATATTCATTATTAAAAGTTCTAATTTCATTTAGCTCTAATTGTATTTCTTTTTTCTTAAATTTAAGTTCATCTAAATTTTTAAATTTTTCGGAATTAAGATGTGGATTTTTTTTATCTTTTATAACTCTATCAATTAATTCTATCGAATCAGTGATACTAGTAAAATCTATACTATAGTTCAATAAATTATAGAATTTACACTTTTCAAGTAAATTTTTAAGTTTTTCAGTTAATTTATTTTGATTGTCCAAATATCTTTTTTTATCTCTATCTAACCTCGATAATTCTTTCTCAACTACCTCTAATTCATTAAATATTTCAATAACATTTAAATTCTGTACACCTATAGCCAAATCAAATATTTTATTGAGTTTCTTAATATCTCCAAGATTTGAATAAAAGATATTATCTAAATAAATATTGCGTACACCTATTATAGTATCCGTTAAAGCACAAAAAATTAAAAAATCCCTATAATTAAATTGATATTCTTTTTTTAAAGGTTTAATTCTATCACTTAAACCAAATTTTTTATTTAAAATCTCTTTTAGTTCGATAATACTCTTTATATTATTTTCTGGTATTGAAGGAAAACCACCATAAGTAAAATAAATGTTCGATGAAATCCTTTTATCACCAGGAGATTCTCGTACAATAGACATTTCACAATCATTAATACTAAAGCGTAAACCAAACCATGAGATTACTTTACTTATTGAAGTCGCGACATTAAAACTATCAGCTAACAAGCAATAATCTATGATTGACCATATCGTAGTTTTCCCAGTATTTGACAGTCCTGTGATAACATTTATTTTATTTGGTAAAAAATTCAAACTTCTAGTATTGATGTTTTTATCGTGAAACCAAATTTTTATTTCATGTATAGTCAGCTTCATAGCACAATCTTTAAAATTTTATATAAGAATATTGTTTGATGGGGTTGTATTAATTCTAAAAACTTTGGAATAACAGTTCGTATTTTATTAAATCTTTGGCCTAAATCTGCATTTTCAAAATCCCAACAAAATTTATTTATTATATTTTTTTCAACTATATCAATTTCATTAGCATCTTGAAATATAGTAATAAAATTAATATATAAAGGTAACAAAGACAAATACCGTTTATTAAATGAAATAAATACTTTAGGATTATTTTTTATTAACTGCGTTAAACTCAATTGATTATCAGAATTTTTTATTAAGCAGTTTACTGTTCTCTCATCTAATAAAAATGGTAAAACTAAACATCCTCGAGCTATATCTAAATGTGTGACTATGTTTAAAATCGATTTAAATATTACACATATTAATGCCTCATTATTATATACATAATAATAATTAGTATTAATTTTTAAATTTATTTTCCCAGTCATAATGCCAACCTATTTCCAATATATTTGAAAGAAAATAATAATAACCATTGTTTAATTCAATACCTATCGAATTTTGAAAACCTCTTATTGTTAGATCTATTTTTCTCAGAGCGTTAACAATAGCGATAGCTTGATGACATATATTTTGTTCTAGTTCATCTATATTAATCCCATCATTATATATAGCTTTTTCTATTTCTCTATATTGATCATCAAATTTTACTTGCCATATATGGATACATTCTTCTTTGAACTTTTCTATTTGCTCACTTGTTACAAAATTATCCTCAATCCACCATTCAATATGATTTATAGCTTTTAGCATAAGATTAGTATATTTTATTATTCTGTTAGATTTCTTGGGGCCATATCCCAACTCGCCAATTCCATCTAACTGTTTAATAAATACTTGCTCTTCAAGATTTTCAGGTAACACACATTCAAAATTTCTATCAGGTAATGAAATTTTTCCATATATATCACTGTAACTCTCAACTTTTAAGTTTTGAATTTCGTCAAATCTCATCACATAAGTTTGACGATTTCTAATCTTATCATATTTATTATGACTTAATTTTGTAAATAATTGAGAATAAACCTTATCAACATCTTCTTCTTTAACTGGCCAATGATTATTAATATAATTTTTTATTTTTTGTTCTATATCATTTACATCAAGCTGAATATCTAATTTGAGTAGAAATTCAGTCAATTTATTTTCATCTAAATTCAACATTGTATTTATATATTCTCTAGTTTGATTGACTTTAGCAGAATTGAGTAATTGAAATAGTTCATCTTTAAAGTATATTAAATCCTGATTTTCAATAAATTTTTTATGAATTTCAATAAATTTATTATTATTTTCTGTTTTATTTGTAATAAATCGAAATGAATGCTCATCCAAAAAATTTTCAAACTCTTTAATGTATCCAATCCATCTGTTAAGCGTACTCCATAATCTTGGATCAAGGTTATTCATTTTTTCAATACTACCAGTTTTATCTGTTTGTATTGTATGTTTTAACTGAATTAATATTTTATTCGTATTATCAATTTCTAAACAAACATCATCATAGTGCTCATATCCAATTCTTTGTCCCTTTTTCAGATGTAATGAAAGGTAAACAAAATAATAAAATTGATAATCAAATCCTAGTCCCTGGGGTCCTGCTGAACTTTTATTTAATACAGTTTCAATTTCATCCATAAATTATTATCACTAAAATTTATTCAAAAAATTTGCTTTTATGATTTCTCTGGATATCAATAATTAATAATTTTTATAAAATCTCATTAATACTACTTATCTAAATATATAGAATTTAAACCATAAAACAAACTTAATTTATTATAAAAAATTACTGTTTTTAACTTTTTTTATAATAAACATAAATTTATATTACCTTGATGTATAATTTAACTGTATTATAGAAACGACAATATAAAGAACGAAATAAACCGTATTTGAATTCATACTAATTAGCTTCTAAATTACATCATTAACTAAGTGACAATCTTTTCCTTTACCATACAAATGGTATTATTATGTTAATTTTATGTAAATATATCTACAATTATCCCATTTTAACTACAATGTTTTATATTTCATAATAAGGAAATTTCATATGGCTTCTAGCCCTACACTACTCCCCATCACCGAAATTGCCCGCAACAGCAGCATTCCCGAACAATACCTTATTCCTTACGGCCATGAAGTAGCCAAAGTAGATTTAAAGGTGATTCAGCCGGATAGCAAACAGGGCAAGCTGGTGCTGGTGTCGGCCATTACCCCGACACCGCTGGGAGAAGGTAAAACAGTAACCACTATCGGGCTGAGTCAGGGGCTGAATTTTATCGGTAAGAAAGCGATTGCCTGTATCCGCCAGCCAAGTCTGGGACCGGTATTCGGGGTAAAAGGCGGAGCAGCGGGCGGCGGTAAAGCACAGGTTTTGCCAATGGAAAAGCTGAATCTGCATTTAACCGGTGATATTCACGCTATTACAGCGGCTCATGATCTCGCCTCTGCGGCACTGGATGCACGCTTATACCATGAAGAACATCTAGGCGAGGAGTTTACGGCGCAAACCAAGCTGCCGCGGCTGAATATTGATAAAAACCGGATTGTCTGGAAACGGGTAATCGACCACAACGACCGTGCATTGCGCCGGATTAAAGTAGGTGTGGGCGGTGGTGTTAATGGTGTGGAGCGTGAAGACGGGTTTGAGATTTCTGCTGCGTCTGAATTAATGGCGATTCTGGCTCTGGCGACGGATTTACAGGATATGCGCCAGCGTATCGGGCGGATTATTCTGGCTTATGATACTCAGGGCAATCCGGTTACGGCAGAAAAACTTCAGGTAGCCGGTGCGATGACGGTGTTACTGAAAGATGCGATTAATCCGAATCTGATGCAGACGGCAGAACAGACCCCTGTACTGATTCATGCCGGACCGTTTGCCAATATTGCCCATGGTAATTCTTCGGTGCTGGCGGATATGGTCGGTCTGCAAGTGGCGGATTATGTGGTAACAGAAGCTGGTTTCGGCTCTGATATGGGCATGGAGAAATTCTTTAATATTAAATATCGCCAGACAGGTGTGGCGCCTTCATGCGTTGTATTGGTAGCCACGGTACGCAGTCTGAAATCGAATAGCGGCCGGTTTAATATTAAGCCGGGTCAGCCATTACCGGCAGAAGTTACTCAGTGTAATGTTGAGCTGCTGGCTGAAGGCAGTGCTAATCTGGGCTGGCACATTCAGAATGCGAAAAGCTATGGCCTGCCTGTGATTGTGGCTATTAACCGCTTCCCGTACGACCATCAGGAAGAGCTGGATTTTGTACGCCAGTATGCGCTGGAACACGGTGCCTATGCATGTGAAATCAGTGATGCGTTTACTCAGGGTGGTGCGGGTACTCAGGCTCTGGCTCAGCATGTAGTCGCTGCCTGCAATCAGGAAAATTCGGTTAATCTACCCTATGCTGACAATATGCCGCTGCCGGAAAAAATTCAGACTATGGTGAAGAAATACGGAGCGCGTCAGGCTAATCTGTCGGCACAGGCTTTGCAGAATATCGAAGAAATCAAACAGCTTAAGCTTGATCATTTACCGTTATGCATGGTGAAAACACCATTATCTATCAGTGCAGACCCGAATCTGAAAAATGTGCCGACAGATTTTGATGTTGAAATTGCCCGTTTACAGGTATCGGCCGGTGCGGGCTTTATCCGTGTATATGCGGGTAATGTGATGACTATGCCGGGGCTGGGTACTCTGCCTGCTTATCAACAGATTGATATTGATGCTGAGGGCAATATTGTCGGTTTACATTAAAATTTAACAGAGCTGCCGGCCGGTTGCCGGCTGAGTGACAATTCATGTTTATGCCACAAGAGTTTTGTGCTTTTGTGGCATTTTTATGTATATTAGTCTGAATTCAGCAGCAACAAACATCTGAGCCTTGGATAAAGATTATGGCTTATGGCCAAAAGGTGGCTGCAATACCGATTTTAAGGTTAAGATTAATTTAAGCGCGGCTTATATGGTATTGTTCTGAATGTTATTTATGTTTGGATTATAAATTATAGTTAGAATTATTAATTTTAAAGTTTAAATCATTAAATATAATTTTAAACATTAATTAATTTATCCATACTTTAAATCATCAAGTGTGATTTATCATTTAAATTAATATTTTTTAAGTTTTATATTACAAATGTATTTTCAATATGCTTTTTTTAATCTAAAATTATAAAAGCTTACCGATTATTCTGATTAGTCTAACCGGTAAGCTACAATTCAGATTTCCGTATGTCTTGTTGTGTTTTATTTATTCCGTTTAAGCCAGAGGTTGCAGTAACGCATCGAATGCATCCACAAACTGTTGTAAGCCTTCTTGCTGCAAGCGCACTGCGAGGGATTCAAGATTAATACCCAGCTTCTGAATTTCAATCAGTACGTTTTTAGCCTGCTGCACATTCTGTGTCAGTGTGGCATTAGCATGTCCATGATCGATAAAGGCATTAAGCGTGTTGGTTGGTACGGTATTAATGGTGTCAGCACCAATAATATTTTCTACATAGCAAACATCGGAATACGCCGGATTTTTAGTCCCTGTGGATGCCCATAGCAAACGCAGTGGTGCTGCCTGCTGTGCTGCCAGATCGGTAAATTCACGGCTCTGGATAAATTCCTGCCATTCAGCATAAGCTGTTTTGGCCAGTGCAATGGCGGTTTTACCCTGCAAAGATTCCGGCAGAGTAATGTCCAGAGCGCTGTCAATGCGGGACAGGAAAAAGCTGGCGACTACCTGAATACGGTTAACCGGCAGATTTTGTGCCAGACGCTGGCGAATGCCGGCAGCGTGTGCCTGCCATGCTTTGCTAAGCTGGGTTTTAGAAAACAACAGGGTCAGGTTAACATTAATGCCCTGTGCAACCAGTGTGGTTAATGCCTGTATTCCGCTGTCTGTTGCTGGTACTTTTATCATGACATTGGGTCGGTTAAGAACTTCCCATAGTCGCTGGGCTTCGGTAATGGTAGCCTGAGCATCATCGGCCAGATCTGGCGCCACTTCAAGGCTGACAAATCCGGCTTTACCCTGACTGCGTTCATACAAGGGCAGACAGACATCACATGCAGCCTGTACATCGGCCACGGCCAGTTGTTCATAACGCTGTTTGGGGGACAGTGGCTGCTGTTTTAGCTGGTTAATATCATTCTGGTAAAGGGTATCGCTGGCAAAAGCTTTTTGAAAAATGGCCGGATTGGAAGTCACGCCACCGATACCCGCCTCAAGCATGTGTGCCAGTTCACCTGACTGAATCAGGTTTCTGGAAAGATTATCCAGCCAGATTTGCTGCCCCAATGTATTGACTTGTGCTAATACGGCCATATTATTTCCTTATAGTAAATATACGTTAGATATGTTTTATTAAAGTTAATCAATCGATTAAACTGGTTATTCATGAATTATGGATTACTCTAACGAGGATGGTGTAATTTGACAAGTTCCGAAGCAAACAAAATAACCGGTATCAGGTTATAATCCGGTTAACTTTATTGTGTTTTCGTTTGCTTATTATTACTGCTGATGATGTTATGAATTTACAGGATAAATATTTAGGCTGGGGTAAAGAAGTTTTTGCTATTGAAGAGCAGTCGATACGTGAAGTTGCCAATAGTCTGGATGAGCATTTTGCTGAGGCAGTAACGACTATTCTCGACTGCCGCGGACGGGTGATTATCACCGGTATGGGCAAAAGCGGCCATATCGGGCGTAAGATTGCCGCTTCAATGGCGTCTACCGGCACACCGGCTTATTTTGTGCATCCGGCTGAAGCAGGACACGGCGATCTGGGTATGATTGTTGATGGCGATGTGCTAATAGCATTATCCAATTCTGGTGAAAGCGAGGAAATTCTGGCGCTGATACCGGCCATCAAACGTAAGCATGTGCAGTTGATTTGTATAACTGGTAAAACCAGTTCAAGCATGGCGAAACATGCGGATATCCATTTATGCGCACATGTATCACAGGAGGCCTGTCCGTTAGGGCTGGCTCCAACATCCAGCACAACAGCGGTAATGGTATTGGGCGATGCGCTTACGGTGGCACTGCTGCGTGCACGTCAGTTTACACCTGAAGATTTTGCGCTAAGCCATCCTGCCGGCAGTCTGGGTAAACGCCTGTTGTTAACGGTGGCTGATGTTATGCATGGCGGCCAAGATATGCCTCTGGTACAGGAAGATACGCCTTTGCGTGAAGCCATTGTTACCATGAGTGAAAAAGGTCTGGGAATGCTGCTGGTAGTCAATACTGCCGGAGAGCTGTGCGGTTTATTTACAGACGGTGATTTACGCCGTTTATTTCAGGATAACCGAGAATTAAAGGAATGGCTGATGGCCGATGTAATGGGACATACCCCTAAAACCATCTCTGCCGACCGACTGGCGACGGAAGCCCTGAAAATCATGCAGGAGAATCATGTAAACGGGCTGGCAGTAATTGATGCAAATAATCGTCCGGTTGGTGCACTGAATATGCATGATTTATTACAGGCACGGATTGTTTAAATGCGTGAGAATGTTATGACTGAGGAATACCGATGAATACGATGATGTCTGCCAGTGCGATGGTTGAAGCTGCCCGGAAAATCAGGCTGTTTATTATGGATGTAGACGGCGTACTGACTGACGGTCGTATTTTTATCCGTGATAACGGCGAGGAAATCAAATCATTCCATACACTTGACGGCCACGGATTGAAGATGTTGCACCGCCACGGCATTCAAACGGCAATTATTACCGGACGCGACGCACCCTCTGTCGGTATCCGGGTACAGCAGCTTGGCATCGAATATTATTTTAAAGGTATTTCGGATAAACGCAGCTGTTATCGGCAATTATTACAGCAGCTTGGTTTAGATGAGCAGCAATGTGCTTATATCGGCGATGATGTCGTAGACTTACCGGTTATGAAACATTGCGGGCTGGCAGTTGCAGTACCCGGTTCTCATCCTTTAGTGTTACAGCATGCTGATTATGTTACTCGTGCGCCCGGCGGAGCCGGTGCAGTACGTGAAGTCTGTGATTTATTACTGGATGCACAGGGCTTTCTGGCTCAGGATATGGCGGAGTATCTGGCATGAATGTGATTCGCAGCCGCAGTAACTGGGCGTTTCCGCTGATTCTGGCTGTAGCCCTTGGCGGCATAAGCTTCTGGCTAGACCGGATTACTGATATCAAGACAGTAGAAGTTCCTCTGAATCCGAAAGAGCCTAAATATGTGATTAATTTAATCGACGGTGAACGGTATGATGAGCACGGCCAGTTAAGTGAAACCATTCACGCCACTGCTGCCCGGCAGTTTCCGCAGCAAACTGTTATTTATATTGATAATCCCAATATGGGATTATATAAAAACGGTGCTGAACTTTATCGCATTAAGGCCAATACCGGACAGTACTATACCGACAGCCGCAAGGTAGATTTACTGGGACAGGTAGTCTGGCACAAAAATCCGGTTGGAAATGAACCGGCAGGGCAGCTGGAAACCAGTGTATTACATGTTGATACACAAACTCAGGTAATCAAAACTGATGCACAGGTTTCTTACCAGTATGGTATATCTCACGGTACATCACAAGGTTTCGAATACGACAAACAACGCGGCTTTCTGAATTTACCCGCACGCGTAAAGGCGATTATTTATGACCCGCACTCTCATTAACGGCAAAATTTTAGCAGTCTTTTGTCTGCTTGCCGGCAGTATGCATGCATGGGCACTGGAAAGTGACCGGCAGCAACCTATTCAGATTGAAGCCGATCAAGGCTCTCTGGATAAACAGAATCAGACAACCGTATTTACCGGTAATGTAAAAATGCGGCAGGGCAGTATGTATATGAATGCAGCCCGTATCACTGCGCATAAGGATAATGCCGGTAACCAGACAATTATTGCTGATGGCAAGCCTGCTACGTTTGGACAACAGCTGGAAAAAGACGGCATGGTAACCGGTCACGGAGATAATGTACATTATGAAAGCCTGAGCGGTATTGTTACGATTACCGGTAACGCTCAGGTAAACCGTGGTGGTGATATGGCACGCGGTGCAGTAATTGTTTATAACACCAATACTGAGGTTTATACCGTTAAAAGCGCGCCTAAAGGCCGGGTACACGTTATTATCCAACCGCAACAGAAAAAGAAATAATCCATACTCATGAATGTAATGCCTACTGTGCCGCCAAGTCAGCTTCGTGTCAGCGGTCTGCAAAAAAGTTTTAAACAGCGTCAGGTAGTTAATGATGTCGCACTGGAAGTCAACAGTGGCGAGGTAATCGGTCTGCTTGGCCCGAATGGTGCCGGCAAAACTACCAGCTTCTATATGATTGTAGGTCTGATTGCAGCTGATGGTGGCAGTATCATGCTAGATGGGCAGGAAATTACTCACCGTCCGATTTATGAACGTGCACGATTAGGTTTAGGTTATCTGCCTCAGGAAGCTTCGATTTTTCGTAAAATGACAGTAGCCCAGAATATCAAAGCTATTCTGGAAATTAATTATCCGCCCGAAAAACGAGCCGAACAGCTGGAACTGCTGCTGGCCGACCTGCATATTGAGCACCTGCGCAACAACACTGCACAGTCTTTGTCCGGCGGTGAACGCCGTCGTGCTGAAATTGCACGGGTTCTGGCCATGAACCCGCGCTTCATTCTGCTTGATGAACCATTTGCCGGCGTTGATCCGATTGCAGTGATCGATATTCAGAATCTGATTTCTTTCCTGAAACAGCGTGGTATCGGCACACTGATTACTGACCATAATGTACGTGAAACCCTGCGCATCTGTGACCGCGCATATATTATTAATCAGGGTAGTGTACTGGCTTCCGGTGTACCGGAAGAGCTGGTTAATAATGAACAGGTACGCGCTGTTTATCTGGGTGAGCATTTCGAGTATTAACTGCTTATGCAAAGGCCAGCTACTCATCTCCGACTCAGTCTTACAACCCGCCTTAGTCCGAAGCTGCAACAATCGCTACAGGTGTTGCAGCTATCTACGCTGGAATTGCAGGAACTGGTAGCCGGCTGGCTGGCGGATAATCCTTTTCTTGAGGAAGTAGAAAATACATCTGAAGACAGCTTTTCTGATACTCAGTATGTACAGCCGCCACAGCTGGGTATTATGCAAGCCGAAAGTGATGTCTGGGACACGATTGCCGACAATCCTGATATGTATGAATTGCTGCGCCGGCAGGTATGTGAATACGATCTGGATGACGTTACGGCAGCACAGGTGTATTTTCTGATAGAGAATCTGAATGAGCAGGGTTATCTGGACAGCAGTTTAACTGATCTGATAGAAAATGCACCGCTGGAATGGCGGCTGGACGAAACAGAGCTGGCACAGGCGCTGACGATTCTGCAGCAGTTTGAGCCTACTGGTGTTGGTGCTCGGAATTTACAGGAATCCCTGTTACTGCAACTGGATAATCTGTCTGACGAATCTGTCGATAATGATGAAATTCATACCTGCGCGCGCTTACTGATTAGCAAACACTTTGGTCAGTGGCTGAGTACCCATCAGTTTAAACAACTTTGCCGGCAATTGCCCCAGTTTTCTGCAAACACACTTGAAACAGCCTGTAAACTCATTGGCGCACTGAATCCTTATCCCTGTTACGGATTACCTGATCGTAATGGTATTCTGTCTATACGCCCTGATATGGAAGTTTATATCAATAAAAGTGGTAATTGGCAGATACGCCTTCTGCATGATACTTTTCCTCAGCTGAGAATAGAACCCAGTGTCGAAGAGTGGATAGAGCAAAAAAGCACAGAGATGGATACTATGTGTAAAAACAAATGGCAGGAAGCACAAACGTGTCTTCACAGCTTGCAGATGCGTAAAACCACTCTGCAACGTCTGGGCGAATGGATTTTGCAGCAACAGCAGGATTTTTTCAATTTTGGTTCTCTGGCGCTGGCTCCTTTAACTATTAAAGAAACAGCTCAGGCTCTCGAACTGGCAGAGAGTACTGTTTCACGGGCAATCAATCAGAAATACCTGACCTGTTCACAAGGTGTTTTTCCTCTACGCTATTTTTTCAATCAGTCTGTTGCAGCAACGGATGATGGAACAGGTAACAGTCAGACAGCAATTAAATCACTTCTGCAAAGTATAATTAACGGAGAAGACCCGCAACATCCCTATTCTGATACACATTTGGTAAATCAGCTGGCTAAGCAGGGTATTAATCTAGCCCGGCGCACAGTTGCAAAATATCGTGAGGACTTGAAAATTCCTCCGGCGCACCAACGTAAAGTACAGTACAGTAATCATTAATTTTCAGTTAACTTTCATAAAATTTATCCTGTTTTTTCCTAAACCCTTTAAAAAGGATCAGGCTATGAATCTTAAATTTATCGGACAGAATCTTGATGTTACCGCAGCTCTGAAAGACTACACACTGAATAAACTGGAGCGCATTATCCGTCATGCCGATCAGGTCATCAGCGCAACTGTCACTTTCTCTGTATTTAAAGTACAGAAAAAAGCTGAAATTGATTTGCATCTTTCCGGTAAAGATATCCATATTGAATGTCTGGATAATGATATGTATGCTGCTATCGATTGTCTGATGGATAAACTGGACAGGGCTGTGATTAAATATAAAGAAAAAAGGCAGCCTTCACACCAGACACCCGAAATATGTACTGACACGGATACTGCTACTGAACTTGAATAATCGGCAGATATTTTGAATACATCTGTAAAATGCATTTGTGATTTTGATTGCAGTTTTTTACTAAACTGCTTTGCTAAAGGTATATAATTAACTTTGAAATAATATTTTATTTGTAGTTAAATAGTTTATAGGTAACGTATAAATATTAATTAACACGCAATTCTTTATTCTGAATAGAAAGAGGTATTAACATGAAATCAAGTCTAAAAACACTGGCTTTAATAGCTGCAGTAGCTGCTTCTCTCTCTGCCTGTGCTGATATGACCCCAGCTCAGCGTAATACTGCTGCCGGTGTAGTAGTAGGGGGTGTGGCTGGTAATCTGTTAGGTAAAGATACTGGTGCTACTTTAGGCGGTGCTGCGCTGGGTGGCGTTATCGGTAGCCAGATTCAATAATCAAATTAGTTAACGAAAAAAGCCTGCTGTTATCAGCAGGCTTTTTTATGGCTATCAACCGAGTTATTCAGATTCCGGCTGTTCAATTTTGCTGATACGTACCCGTTCCAGACGGTGCCCGTCTTTGTTCAATACTTCAAAACGGTAACCGGCATAATCAATGGTATCTCCGACATCCGGAATATCCTGCATTTCTTCCATAATTAATCCGGCTACAGTATGGTACTCAGCATCTTCCGGTAAGGTAGGCAAATGCAGGTGCTGAGCCAGAATGGCATACTCAAGACTGCCGTCTACAGTAACGCTATGATCGGCATTTTGCTGGATACTGGGTGCATCGGCACGTTCATACTCTTCCGGAAAATCACCGGCAATGGTTTCCATTAAATCTTTCATGCTGACCAGTCCGAGTACAGCGCCAAATTCATCAACTACCAGCGCAATATCAGCACTTCGCGAACGAAACAACTCCATAGCATCTAGTACGGTGCTGCTGTCCGGTAAGACCAGTGGTTGCCGTAATGCAGCCTGAATATTTAATTGCTCTCCGCTTAATAACTGGTTAAGTAAATCTTTTTTATTTACAAATCCCAGTGGCTCATCAATTCCGGCTTTTCCTACTACTACCAGTCGTGAAAATGGTGTGCTTTGTAATTGTTGGCACTGCTGCTCACGCGGCTGAGATAAATCCAGACGTTCAATATCACTGCGCGGTGTCATGACACCCATTATCGGACGTTCGGCCAAAGTAAGCACGCTGCGAATCATGGATTTTTCATTTTCTTCAAAATGTTCGTCATCATCAGTTTGCGTACCATTTTTAGCCAGCTCTTTTTCACGCAGTCCCATCATACCCAGCACGCTGTCAGCGGTACGGTAACGCCAAGAGCGACCAATCATATCGTTACGACGGGTATTCCGGGTAGAAATCTGATTAAATATCTCAATCAGAATGGAGAAAGCAATAGCGGCATACAGATAACCCTTAGGTATTTCAAAGTGTAAACCTTCAGCAATCAGGCTGAACCCTATCATGAGTAAAAAGCCCAGACACAGCATCACTACTGTAGGATGGCGATTTACAAACTCTGTCAATGGTCCGCTTGCCCAAATCATCATTGCCATAGCGATAATCACGGCCAGCATTGCCACTGTAATGTGTTGCACCATGGCGACAGCGGTAATGACTGAATCAAGTGAAAATACCGCGTCCAGCACGACAATTTGTAATACCACACTCCAGAAACTGGCATAAACGGAGACATTGGTAATTGAAGCCATAGCAGTATGCCCTTCCAGCCGTTCATGCAACTCAGTTGTTGCCTTATAGAGCAGGAAGAGTCCGCCGCCAAACATAATCAGATCTTTAACTGAAATGGCAAAACCGCTGATATGTACAAAGGGCTTGGTCAGGGTAATGATAAAAGACATCAGTGCCAGCATCAGAATGCGGATCAGCACTGCCAGAGACAAACCAGCTATACGGGCATGGTCGCGCTTTTTCGGACTGGCTTTATTCGCCAGTATGGCTACAAATACAAGATTATCGATACCCAGAACGATTTCAAGAATTATCAGGGTAATCAGCCCTACCCATGTGGCCGGTTCTCCTAACCAGCTAAAATCCATTTTCTTTTCCTATGCGTTAAATACAAACAGGCAGCCTGCTACATGAGCAAGGCTGCCTTAAATCAGAGAAAAAACACGTCTACATGCACGATACAACTGCTCGAGACCTCGTCTTCCATCTGAAAGTTTCCTTAAAATAATCTTAAATGCAGTTTAGCAGCATAAAACAAAAAATCAAGTACCCCGCCTGAAAGCAAGCATTTACATAAACAGCGGAATCCGGATTGGGCTCAAAATATGGTATGCTATCACCTTACTTTTTTTTTAATTACTCATGAATCTGTTTCGTCACGCCCGTTTTTATACTACCGTTAATCATCTGAAAGACCTGCCCGCAACAACTGCTGAAATTGCTTTTGTCGGTCGCAGCAATGCGGGTAAATCAAGCGCAATCAATACATTGACTAATCATACTCGTCTGGCTTATGTATCTAAAACTCCAGGCCGTACCCAGCACATTAATTTTTTTGAACTGACTAACGGCGGGTTTATGGTGGATTTACCCGGTTATGGTTACGCTCAGGTACCTGAGGCAATCCGCAGACATTGGGTAACACTACTGGGCGATTACCTACAAACACGCAAGCAACTGGTCGGGCTGATTCTGATTATGGATGCCCGCCACCCGCTTAAAGAGCTGGACAAACAAATGCTTGATTTTTTCGCGGTAACTCGGCGTCCTGTCCACATTTTGCTCTCTAAAGCAGATAAATTATCAAAAAACGATCAAATTAAAACCTTGGCCGGTGTTAAAAAAGCACTTCAACCTTACATTGCCCGTCAACAAGTTACGGTACAACTGTTCTCCAGTCTGAAAAAGCAAGGTATAGATGAGGTCAATCAAATTGCCACTGATTGGTTTACCCAGCAAACTAATCTGATAACAGACGCGGAAAAACCAGACCAGAGAACCACAGATTAATAGTTATCTGTCGTACTATACATCTGCCAGACTAAAACCTTATTGATATTGAAATTTAAATAGTAGCAGTTTACATACAACTACAACGTATTCTTCGGAGAGAACCTGCCAGCCGGATAAGTATAAATAACTTTATCCGTTGGCTACAGGCAACTGATTTTTATTTTTCTGGCGGTTCCTGTTTCTGCCCGGCGTAAATTTAGGCAGTAAAAAATGCATACTTAAACCCTTGGGTTGTTGATTATCCGCATAAATTTTGCCATGGTGACGATCAATGATGTGTTTGGTTAACGCCAAGCCTAAACCTGTACCCGGTTTATTAGCACTGCTGTCTGCACGATAAAAAGCAGTAAAAATATGCGGTAACTGATTTTCTGCCACACCGGGTCCATTGTCACTGATATCAACCTGCCATTGCTGTTTACCACCCTCATGCAGATAAACTTTAATTTCACTGCCATCAGGGCTGTAATTAATGGCATTACGCACAACATTATCAAAAGCCCGATATAAATAGCTTTCATTGGCTTTTACCATAGCAGTATCAGGAATATCACACTGCCATGATAAAGTCTGCTGATGCTGCATAGCTATGGCCTGATTGTCTTCCACGATTTGCCTGATTAGTGGCACCAAAGACAAAGGTTCCAGCGTAATAGGCAAATCAGAAGTTTCCAGCCGTGACAAGGTAAGCAGTTCACCTACCAGTAAATCCATACGCCCCAGTTCACTTTCCAGACGCTGCAAGTGTTGTTCCTGTTTTTGTGGTTGTACGTGAATCAAACCAATAATCGCTTGCATGCGTGCCAGCGGAGAGCGCATTTCATGTGATACATGGTGCAACAGGTGACGCTCTTTTTCCACAAGCTTCTGCAGTTTATCTGCCATATTGTCAAACTGCACAGCCAGAGAATACAGTTCATCACGACGTTCTGATAGCTGATGAGAAACACGGGTCTGCAAATTCCCATGAGCCAGACGATCCATCCCGCGCCACAATACGCGGATTGGCTGAGTAATATTATTAGCCAGTATATAGGCTGTTAATAAACCTACTATAATAATAAAGCTGAGAATGATAAATTCGTGCCAGACTGGTGCAATGGGTAAACCGGGAATAAAAAACGGGCTCGGCGGACGAGGAGTACGTTCATGGTTCCAGCCGCGAATCATGAAGAGATATTCTTCACCCAGTGAATTATAGGCAATCTGTACGAGTTTTGAGTGCGGATGTGACAAAGCGAACTCATGTGCTTTATCGATATCCTCAGGATCAATAGGGCGTCCAAGTATGTCGTTTTTATTGTCACCGGTAATAACATACAGGTTTTCGCCACCCGGACTATTCCCCCACTCAACCAGTTGTTCGCGTATACCGGCATCACCACGTGCCTGAAACGCATTCATGGTGCTGCTCAGCAGATTTTCTTCAAAATTGCGCTGTTGTTTAAACCGTGTTTCGGCTAAAGTGTTTTGTACCAGCCAGAATGAAGAACTGGCCACAAAAATGGCACAAACAATTACAGCACAAAAAGTTGCAAAGATACGGGGGAACAGTTTCATAAATCAGAACAGGCTGTTTATTAACAGCCTGTATCCACTGGTTCAGTTTTTTACAAACAGGTAGCCCAGACCACGCACAGTCTGAATCAGACTGGCATTGCCCAGCTTATGACGAATACTGGATATATGAACGTCGATACTGCGATCAAATTTAGCCAGCTTCCGGTCTAGTGCTTCCAGAGACAGTGTTTCTTTGCTAACTACCTGTCCGGCATGACGCATCAGCACTTCCAGCAGATTGAATTCGGTACTGGTCAGCTCCAGTGGTTCTTCTTCAATAGTAACCTGACGTTTAGCCGGATAAAGTACTACACCACTGGCTGAAATACTGTTCGGAATGCCATTCTGGTCATTGTCATGACTTTGATGTGTACGGCGGAGAATAGCATTGATACGAGCCAGCAATTCACGCGGCTGACAAGGTTTCGGCACATAGTCATCCGCACCCATTTCCAAACCGATAATGCGATCAATATCATCACCTTTGGCGGTTAGCATAATAATCGGAATCTTGCTTTGAACCCGTACCGTTTTCAATACATCCAGACCGTTCATTTTCGGCATCATGGAATCCAGAACCACTACATCATACTGACCGGTTAAAATTTCTTTAACACCGGCTTCACCATCAGCAACGCGGCTGACTTCCAGACCTTCTGCTGTCAGATATTCAGTGAGCAGTTCAGTCAACAAATTATCATCATCAATTAATAATACGCGATTCATATCATCCTCCTAAATGGAAGTGCGTTGTCTGTATTGACTACAGACGAATTTACTATATTTACACTTTGTATCTTAACATGTAGGTTGAGATTATCTTTACAATAACAAGGCTTTTGCTCATTTTTTCATTAAAAAGCACTATGTTAAATATTTGTCTGAACTCTATAAACAATTCACTTTCTGCATGCTTTGCTGCTGATATTTCAGGCAATCTTGTTGCAATTGTGGTATTACTGCCACGGCCTGAGGCTGCTGTTTAAATCTGCTTATAAAACCAGGAACAAGTACAGGATAATAATGACTTACATGGCTGAACCACTCTTTAGCCTCATTATTCTGATGTGCTTGCTCTAAGTAAAATCCGCGCATGAAAGTGTTGCTATACGGGCGATACCGTCCGGCAAGCAATGCAGCCTGTTTACCCCATAAAGGTAAAAAAGAATCAGTAACATTCAACTTTTCGATAATTGCCATGTCTACATAATAACGAAGAAAGTACATTTGATTACGCAAATCATGCATACGGCTTACTTGTTCAGCCTGGGGCAGATTACGTTCAGCACGCACTTTTAAAAAACGCTGATAGTTCATCATTTGCCACAGAAGCAGAATCATCGAAATCAATACCACTATGGCGCAGAACTGATTTACGCGGCCGGACGCCGAACGGCAAGACCGTTTCAAGTCTTTCTGTGATACAGGCGTTAGTGCCACAAACAAAACAAACACAGCAAGAAAATAGCTGTACCACAGCGGATATTCCAGCATGCTGTGGCATAAAGACACCAGAATCATACTGATCAGCACAATTGATGCCGGATTAAATCCTTTACGTAAATGAGGCCAGATAACCCATACAAAGCAGGCACTGACAATTAGCAGTCCGACTATGCCTGTTTCAGCCAGTAATTGTAGTACCAGATTATGACAATGAGTAAACAGCACAGTATTTTCATACTGACGAAAACCATTCGGATAAACATCTGCAATAGCAAAGCCCTGATATGAATAACTGCCCCAGCCATAACCAAACCACGGAGCGCTTTGAAATATCAGCCAAGCCTTATGCCACTCCATTTGTCTGCCAGACCGGGCAAATCCACCCTGTTCCAGCCGTGCTGTTCCGGATTGAAAATTGATATGCAGCAACATGTCAAATAATGGGCTTAATATCAGCTGAAACAGCAATACCAGACCTATGGCAATACCCAGCATCAGCAACAGGCGATTCGCTGCAGAGCCGGCACGCCAGCGCCAGAAAAATAGTGACAGTCCTATTACCAGCACATAGACAACAATCGTCCGTGAACCTATCAGTCCCATAATGCCGGTAAACCAGATTAATAAAACCCATACCAGCCAGTTAGGCAGACGTCGCTGTTCCCATAAAAAGCACAGTGCCAGCACGCCCCACATCAGATAATGCCCGAGATGATTGCGCTGTGCCAGCTGACCATAGATGTAATGATTACCCGGACCGCGCAATATTCCCGGTATCCGGCCTGCAATATCAGCAAACTGCATTACACATACGATTGATTGCAGTAATACACCCAGCACAAGAGCCATCGCCAGAATAGTGACAGCCTGAGTCTGGCCTATGCGAATCACCCATGCCCGTGCAGCCCATGCGAGCAAAGCCATTACTACAAATACCAGAGCAGTCAGATCAGACTGGCTGATATAAGTAAGATGCATAACTCTTGCCTGTAGCATCAGCAAAAAAGCGAGCAATAGCAGACTGATACAGGCAGGAGGAAATGAAAACTGAGTTTTGCGTGTCAGTACCGTTAATCCAGTCAGACAAAGAGCAAAAAATAACGTCCCGGCTTCCAGATAAAAGCTTGACAGCGTACCTACCCGCCAGCTCGACATAAATGGCACAATGCATAAAGTCAGCATCCCCAGCCACCATATCAGTGTGGACAGACGGCAAATACTCGGACACGAATCAATTTGTGACTGATTCATACAACTCTCCAACGAATAACATCATTAGCCGGCTTATATTATTTATTAAACAGGCTGCCTGAAAATTCTCAGGCAGCCTGTTATTTCAGTAAAAAAGCAAAAGTGACAAAACTATTCTCTTCCCGAGTGGACTGTTAAAGCAGTCTTTTTGTTACTACTACCCCAACAGCGACACACCAGAATTCCTACTTCATAAAGAAGAATCAGCGGTATAGCAAGTAATGTTTGCGACAGCACATCCGGTGGAGTCACTACGGCAGCTACAACAAAAGCACCTACCACCACATAGGCACGGGCTTTTTTCAATTGCTGAACAGACACTACTTCGATTCTGTTTAACAGAATCACCAGTACAGGCACTTCAAATGTTACTCCGAATGCTACAAACATACCTAGAATAAAAGACAAATATTTATCTATATCAGTTGCCATACTGACACCAACAGGAATAACACCGGTAAGAAAACGGAAAATAACCGGAAAAACCAGATAGTAGGCAAATGCCATACCTAAAGCAAATAATAAAACACTGGCAATCAGTAATGGCAGTATCAGACGTTTCTCATGTCTGTACAAACCCGGTGCCACAAAAGCCCAGATTTGATACAGAGTATGCGGAAGTGTCAGAAGAAATGCCGCCATCAGTGTTACTTTTAACGGCACAAAAAATGGAGCAATCACTTCTGTGGCAATCATATGCTGACCAGCCGGAAGATTCGCCATTAATGGTTCAGCTACAAAAGTATAAATTTTTTGCGCAAAAGGCACTAAAACTGCAAAGCACAGCAGCAGAATTCCCAGAATCCACATCAAGCGGCGACGCAATTCCAGCAAATGATCAATCAGCGTCAATTCAGTATTTTCTTCAACCTGCTTCACAATCGGTTATCCATCAATGTCGGCGTACCCGCAGTTTAGGAGTAATGCTGTGCCGCGGTCGCATATCCCGCCGGCGTTGCAGAGCCTGCCGGCGTAACGACACCCGATGCAGCAATGGCGCTTCCCTTACCGGCAAATGATAATTTTGTGACGACCCAGAGAACTCAGGCGTACTGTCTGTTTCAGCCTGCTGTTCATCTTTAGAGAGCTGACGTTTAAGTGCATCTACTTCCCCGCGGATACTATGCACATTGGCATTGATATCATGCTCAAAAGAACGGGCTGCGGCTTCAATGCTGTCACGCGCCTGCCTGAATTCTGCCACGCCGGCCTGCTGGCTTAGTTCGGTTTTAACATTATTAATGAAATTCTGAATGCGCCCGACCCAGAGACCGGCACTGCGTGCGACCTTGGGTAGTCGCTCCGGTCCGAGTACAACCAGAGCCACAGCAGCAATCAGTAAAATTTCACCAAACCCCAAACCAAACATAAATGCTTTCTACACTTTGCTGTCGTCTTTATTATGTTCGATTACATCATCATTTTTTGTGCTTTCCCGGTCACTTTCGTTCAGTCCCTGCTTAAAATCGTGTACAGCTCCGCCCAGATCTTTACCAAGATTACGTAATTTTTTGGTGCCAAAAACCAGTACAACAATCAGTAATACCAAAGCCCAATGCCAAATTGAAAAACTGCCCATGATGTTATCCTTTACTTCAACTGCCTAAAAAAACATGCGCCTGCTGTTTACTCACAGCTGCGCATATTTAAAATTCCATTGTAATTACTGTGGCTGGCGACTGGCTTTTTCAGTCAGACCAGACACATTTTGCCGCTGCTGCAATTCCTGCAATACATCTTCAACCCGAATCTGATGATAAGTTAATAACACCATCGTATGAAACCAGACATCAGCAACTTCTTTAACTAAATGCTGTTTATCTCCGTCTTTGGATGCCATTAATACTTCACCGGCTTCCTCAATAACTTTTTTCAGGATTTTATCTTCACCGGCATGCAATAACTGAGAAACATAAGAAGTTTGCGGTGAAGCCTCACGTCTGCTGTCCAGCACATCAGCCAGTTCAGTTAATACTCTGGAAAAATCTGCTTTTTCCGGCACTTGTGTCATCCTGCATCCTCTTTAATCAGTATGTGTGTGTCCTTTGGCAGGACATGTATATATTTCATTTTCATTTTTGATAACCGGGTCAGTGCTCTGCCAGTCACCATCATGATAAACACGATAAAAACAGCTGGCATGTCCGGTATGACAGGCAATACCTCCGGACTGCTCAACCAGCAGCACCAGTGCATCACCGTCGCAATCCAGCCGCATTTCATATACCTTTTGCGTATGCCCGGACTGTTCACCTTTCATCCATTGCTGCTGGCGTGACCGGCTGTAATAATGAGCCAGACCAGTACTTACTGTCTGACGCAAAGCTTCGGCATTCATCCATGCCACCATAAGAACGCGCTGAGTATGCCTGTCCTGCACCACCGCGCAAACCAGACCTTTATCATCCCACTTTATCGCATCCAGAAGCGTATCAAACACTGCAATTGTCCTTATTTTCAGGTAAACATACAACCATTATCGGCAGCCAGATTAGATACGCATCTCAATACCGGCCTGTTTCATGGCTATCTTAGCATCCTGAATACGTACTTCACCAAAGTGAAAAATACTGGCAGCCAGTACAGCATCAGCATGACCTTCCTGAACACCTTCTATCAAATGTTCAATATTGCCCACACCTCCTGATGCAACAACAGGAACCGACACAGCATCACTTACAGCCCGGGTTAACGGTAAATTAAACCCTGCCCGGGTACCATCACGGTCCATACTGGTCAGCAAAATTTCACCAGCTCCGCGTAAGGCCATATCCTGTGCCCAGGCTACTGCATCGAGTCCGGTGTGTCGGCGTCCGCCATGAGTAAAAACCTCCCAGCAGGTATTCTCGGCATTGACTGCTTTAGCATCTACTGCCACAACAATTGCCTGATTACCGAAAAATGCACTGGCTTCACTAACCAGTTCAGGATTGGTCACTGCTGCGGTATTAATTGATACCTTATCAGCACCGGCATTAAGTAAGCGGCGCACGTCTTCAACACTGCGTACGCCGCCCCCTACTGTCAGCGGAATAAACACTCGGCTGGCTACCGCTTCAATAACATGTAAAATCGTATCACGATTATCCGAACTGGCAGTAATATCCAGAAAAGTCAGCTCGTCAGCACCTTCATCATTATAACGCTGTGCTACCTCAACCGGACTACCGGCATCACGCAAAGAAACAAAATTAATTCCCTTAACTACCCGCCCGTTATCAACATCCAGACAGGGAATAATACGTTTGGCTAAAGCCATAATAATGCCATCTTTCTCTGCTACTGAGCAGCAATCATTTACCTAGCCACTGCGCAACCAGAGTAAAAATATGATTCTGATAAAAATAGTAAGCAATACCCACAACTAATGTATAAATCACGGCACTGGTAGTACTTACAGCAATAATATCAAAGAGCCATATGACAATGAATACAAATACCCATTGTGCTATCCATCCTACTAACCAGACATTGTTAACTTCCGGCCATGCATGTTCTATGATGCTGCTGAATACCATCATCGCCATCGTAAATATACTGGCCTGAAAAAAAGTCTGTCTCGGGCGGTTCATTGTAAACAATAGCCATAAAACTATTACTACCGCACCTAAGATGCTAACCATAAACGTCCTCCCTGATTACCTGTACAGTTACAGTCCAAAAATCATATTGGCTATCGGTATTAATCGAGTCCTATATGATTATTAATTTATACAAAATCAGATTATCAGAAAATATTCTGATCAAGCACTGACTGTCAGCAAAATTTATTACTTATACTGATCAGCCATCCGCTGTGCTGCGGCCAAATCAAGTGAACCTTCATAAATCGCGCGTCCTACAATAGCTCCGGTAACACCCTGCTCGGCTACGGCACATAAAGCTTCCACATCATTCATACTGCTCACCCCGCCGGATGCAATAACCGGCACAGAAGCTGCCTGTGCCAGCTTGACTGTGGCGTCAATATTGACACCACTCATCATTCCATCGCGACCAATATCAGTGTAGATAATGCTGTTAACACCATCATCCGCAAACTGTCTGGCTAGCTCAGTAACATGGATATCTGTCACTTTTGCCCAGCCATCAATGGCAACCATGCCATCTTTAGCATCCAGCCCCACAATAATTTGTCCAGGGAAAGCTGCACATGCCTGACGCACAAATCCGGGATTATTCACAGCTGCTGTACCAATAATGACAAAACTCAGTCCCAGCTGCAGATATTGTTCAATTGTATGCAAATCACGAATGCCACCGCCAAGCTGCACAGGCACATTATCCGCTACCTGTTCAAGTATCGCTTTGATGGCGGTCATGTTTTCTGGTTTTCCGGCAAAAGCGCCATCCAGATCAACTAAATGCAAGCGACGCGCACCCTGCTGACACCAGTGCACAGCCATCTGTGCAGGCTCATCAGAAAATACAGTGGCTTTTTCCATCAGCCCCTGTTGAAGACGTACACACTGTCCGCCTTTTAAATCAATTGCTGGAATCAATAACATATTAAATTCAAATATACTGACGAGTTAAACACCGGTACCTTTACTTCAATTAAAACGTACCATCCCACCGTAAAAAATTACCCAGCAGCTGCAAACCGGCCGCATGGCTTTTTTCAGAATGAAACTGCGTAGCAAAAACATTATCTCTGCCTGCTATACAGGCAAAATCACCGGCATAATCAGCCGTACCCAGAGTAATTGACGGATCCTCTGGTCGCAGATAATAACTATGGACAAAATAAAACCATTCATCCTGAGCCACACCGGCAAATAAAGGATGCTCTTGCATCTGATGTACACGGTTCCAGCCCATATGCGGTATTTTCAGTGGTCTGCCATCAGTACTTAATGCAGCCTGAAAACGCGGTACCGTACCCTGGAACCAGCCTAATCCGGCCGTATTACCCTCTTCGCTACATTCAAACAGCAATTGCGCGCCAACACAGATACCAAAAAACGGTTTGCGCCGCAATCCGTCTTCCAGTGCATCAGCCAATCCGCTCCGCTGCAAAGCAGCCATACAATCCGGCATAGCCCCCTGACCGGGAAAAATAATTTTATCAGCCTGATATACCTCATCCGGTTCGGATGTCAGAATAACTTCCGCTTGCATCTGCTGTAACTGGTTTGCCGCCTGTACAGATTTCAGCACTGAATGCAGATTACCCATACCATAATTGACAATGGCTACTTTCATCTTCATATCTTTATAAAATCAACTGAACATACCTGCAGCAACAGTTTATCCGGAGTCCGGTTATCACTTAACGGGCTGCCTGCAAAGAAACAGCTTGTTATCATACATGAACACTGGATAGCTGAAAATCTGAAACTGGCAGATTATGATACGTAGCCATAATCTTGCTAAAAAAACACATATTTATCAGCAATTATGCTGATTATTTCCATATTATCCATCAGAATTTTATTATCCGGCGACTGATTTTATTTATTTTTATCCGTTAAATTCAATAACAGCTGACCGTAAAGAAATAATCCTGAAGATATAAATAACCGGCATATTTATCAGCAATTGATTGCACAAGCACATAGAAACTGTAATCAATCAATTCAAATACAACATAACGTATATAAGACAGCCATCAGTAATTGTGATTTGCAAAATAAATTATTGCAGATGGTTTCATAATTACTCGTACAGTCCGACATAAATAAATTTATCCGCCAATGTATACACACTAGCGGATTAGAATCTATACAAAACCATTATGCAGTCAGCGTACCTTTCGTCGACGGCATCACCCCTGCCATTAGCTCATCCTGAGTAACAGCCATTCGCAAAGCACGACCGAACGCTTTAAAAATCGTTTCTGCCTGATGATGAGCATTCAAACCACGCAAATTATCAATGTGCAAAGTCATCATGGCATGATTCACTAAACCATGAAAAAATTCACTGAACAAATCCACATCAAACCGGCCGATTAACGCCCGGGTAAACTCTACATTATAAACCAGACCGGGGCGACCGGATAAATCCAGCACCACCCTGCTCAAAGACTCGTCCAGCGGTACATAACTGTGACCATAACGCGTAATACCGCATTTATCACCCAGTGCCTGTTTTAACGCCTGTCCCAGCGCAATACCAATATCTTCAACAGTATGATGATCATCAATATGCAGATCTCCGCGACAACGGATATCCAGATCAATCAACCCATGACGGGCAATCTGATCAAGCATATGCTCCAGAAAAGGCACTCCGGTATCAAAATTTCCTACACCGGTGCCATCAAGATTAATACTTATTTGTATTTTTGTTTCACTGGTATTACGCGTAATTGTCGCAGTTCGCATGCAATGTTCCATTTCAAAATTATTTATATATGCAGTAGTATAAATTGCCTGCGGCATTTCTCCACTACACCTACAATCTATATCAACTCATTTCTGCCGGCAAGGTCAGCCGGTGTTTTCTTTTCAGCAAACACAAAAAACACTTTTATCAGATAAAATATTATCAAATCATCCTCTCTTGCTTTCGATCAGCCTGACTACATATTAAAATCAATATTTATCTTTTTATTTATTGTAATTATGAGTCAAACCAGCCATTATCAGTTACATCAGATAGACAATATTTCTCTGCAACGCCTGTGCGGCGTATTAGACCAGCACATTATCAGCCTGGGCAAAGCTCTGGATCTTGAAATTACCCGTCGTTTTGACCATTTTACCTTAAGCGGAGAACATATCAGTCAAGGAGTAAAAGCATTGGAGAATCTGGCCAGCATAGCGCGTGAGCGCGATATCAGCGATAGTGACATCCATTTAGCTGCGGTAGAAGCCAAAACCACCACACAGGAAAATTCAGACCACCATGAACCTAAAGTCTGGACACTGCGCACCCGCCGCGGCAACATCAGCGGGCGCACCCCGCGCCAGAACGGTTATATACAGGCATTATTAAAACATGATGTCGTATTTGGTCTGGGCCCTGCCGGTACCGGTAAAACCTATCTTGCTGTCGCCGCCGCAGTAGATGCCATTGAAAAACATCAGGTAGAACGTATCGTACTGGTTCGTCCAGCTGTAGAGGCCGGAGAAAAACTCGGATTTCTGCCGGGCGATCTGGCACAAAAAGTCGATCCGTATCTGCGTCCCCTGTATGATGCCCTTTATGACCTGATGGGCTTCGACCGTGTGACCAAACTACTGGAAAAAGGGCTGATTGAAATCGCACCTTTGGCCTATATGCGCGGACGCACACTTAACGGAGCCTATATTATTCTGGATGAAGCCCAGAATACCACACCGGAACAAATGAAAATGTTCCTGACCCGTATCGGCTTCGGAGCCAAAGCAGTGATTACCGGTGACATCAGCCAGATCGACTTACCTAAAAATATCAAAAGCGGTCTGAAAGACGCGCGTGAAAAACTCAGCAACATTGAGGGGATTTATTTTCACGTATTCACCAGCGAAGACGTAGTACGCCATCCGTTAGTACAGAAAATTGTCGACGCTTATGATGAAGCAGCTGAAAAAGAACAGTCATCTTTTGATTAATGATTAATCTGAGCACACTGATAACGCAATAAAATAATTTGATTACCGGCAGAAGCTGCATATTCCGCACAGACAGGAAAATGATATTTTACCACCTGCTGCTATCAGCATAACTGTCAAACAACCCGGACATATCCATTTTCCGGCATGTTAAACTACATCCGGTAAATAAATTCCAATTCACATAAATATGATGAAAACTATTCTGATCACAGGCTGTTCCAGTGGTATCGGGTATGCAACCGCTCAGCTTCTGCGACAAGACAACTGGCGCGTTTATACAAGCTGCCGTCGAGCAGAAGATATAGAGCGCTTACGTTCAGAAGGTTTTCACAGTCTGCAACTGGATATTACCAATGATGAACAGATACAGGCAGCTATCGAAACCGTAATAGCCGAATTCGGCCACCTTGATGCTTTATTTTGCAATGCCGGTTATGGTCAGACAGGTGCAGCCGAAGATCTTTGCCGGGCAGCCTTACAGGAACAGTTTAATACCAACGTATTCGGCACATGGCAATGCATCAACGCAGCAATGAAAATTTTCCGGCGTCAGCAGCATGGTCGTATTCTGGTAAATTCCAGCATACTGGGCTATGCAGCCATGCCATGGCGCAGTGCTTATACCAGCAGTAAATTTGCACTGGAAGGACTATGTGATACATTGCGTCATGAAACTCATGCCAGTGGTATTTATATCAGCCTGCTTGAGCCCGGACCGATCACCAGTCGCTTTCGTCCCAATGCACTGATTAAATTCAAACAATATATAGATGTTGAAAACAGCGTGCATCGTGCCGCCTATCAGGCTCAGCTCAACCGCCTGCAGGCTGCCGGTTCTGTCGCACCATTTACACTGACTGCCGAACAATGCGCCCAGGTCTGCGCCCGTGCACTCAATGCCAGCAAACCTAAAGCACGTTACCCGGTTACCGTACCGGCACACCTCTTCTGGTATCTGAAAAAATTCCTGCCCATCAGCTGTCTGGACTGGCTATGTCGCACTGCCGTCAGAAAACAGGGAAAATCAAACTGACCCCTGCCACAGCCATTTGTCCCAACCAGCCCGCAAAAATCTTATAACAATGACAGAATTATTCAGTACACCCTCATTATCCCGCAAAGGTAATAACACCAGAATCGCCCTTATCCGCAGCGGCGTAGCAGCCATGACCACACACGGCTACATCAGTGCCAATATTGAAAGCATACTGAAACAGGTAGGCGTACCCAAAGGTTCTTTTTATCACTATTTCAAGAGTAAAGAAGAGTTTGGCATAACCATACTCCAATACTACGACCACTTTTTTACTGAAAAACTGGAACAACATTTATTAAACCAGAATATCTCTTCCGCACTGGCTAGAATTAATGCATTCTGCACAGATGCCAAAACCAGCATGGCCAAATATCATTTCAACAGAGGTTGTCTGGTGGGTAAGCTAATGCAGGATGAATCTCTTCTGCCACAAAATTATCCTGCTTTACTCAACAACATCCTGCACAACTGGCAGGAAAAAATAGCCTGCTGTTTGCAGCTGGCGCAACAGCAGCAAGAAATCAGTTCACAAACAGACTGCACAAAACTGGCTTACTTTTTCTGGCTTGGCTGGGAAGGTGCAGTCAGCCGTGCCAAACTGCTCAAAAATGCAACGCCGCTGGATATCTTTACCGAACAGTTTTTTAATCTGATAAAAAACCATTAATCAGCTTCCATTATCTGTTGCCAGCCATAATTAATAACACTCTACTTAACTGAAATTTAATCAAAATCCCTTATATACTTAGATAGATTCGGCAATAATTGCTTACAACTAGACAACCGGTCTATAATAAAAACAGACCATTCGTCTAGTTAACTGCAACAGGAATATCATCATGCTATCCAAAGCCATACTCTTAGAAAAAAATCAGACTGAATTTTCCTGCAATATCCAAAATATTAGTGAAGACACCCTGTTGCAACAACCAGGTGATACCCTAATTGAGGTGCAGTATTCAAGTTTGAATTATAAAGATGCCTTGGCTATTACCAACAGTGGACCTGTGGTACGGCAGTGGCCGATGATTCCCGGTATAGATGGTGTCGGAACCGTTATTAGCACCAGCAGTAAGCATTTCAAAACCGGGGATAAAGTGATTTTAAATGGCTGGGGCTGTGGAGAAACCCACTGGGGCTGCATGAGCCAGCGTGCTTTTCTCAATGCAGACTGGCTTATCCCCCTACCCGCAGGCATAACTGCCCGACAGTCCATGATTATCGGAACCGCCGGATATACAGCAGCCTTGTGTGTACAACGTATACTCGAACATGGCATTACTCCCGAACAGGGTAATATTCTGGTTACCGGAGCCACCGGCGGTGTCGGATCAGTGGCAATTATGTTACTCACCCAGCTGGGCTATACCATTACCGCAGCTACCAGCAAAATCAACGATACAGATTATCTGCAGCAACTAGGTGTACAGCATATTATCGACAGCAAAACCTTGTCTGATACAGGCAAACCATTACAAAAGGAACAATGGTCGGCAGCCATTGACGTGCTTGGTTCTCATAGTCTGGCTAATATCTGCGCACAAATCCGGTATGGTGGCATTGTTACTGCCTGTGGACTGGCACAGGGTATGGATTTTCCGGCCACAGTTGCGCCATTTATTTTGCGAGGTATCACTCTGGCAGGTATTGATAGCGTCATGGCATCACGGGCAAAACGTATTGCAGCCTGGGATTTTCTTGCCAGACATCTGGACATTCAGCAATTAGAAAATATCGCGCATACCATATCGCTGAATCAGTGTCGCGACATTGCAGAAGATATCATTAGTGGTAAAATCCGAGGACGATTTATTGTCGATGTAAACCATTAAACCGATAATAGTAAACCTAATCTGCTGCCGGATATGACTTACAGCTAACAAATATCCGGCATAATCTTTTATTATATTATTAACAAGCAACATGCTAACTTAAAGCAATACTAAAATAACCGTAGTCAATTTTAACCATACATAATCATCCTGTATCAATGAATCCGCTAACCGTCTATCTTGCATCAGGCAGCCCGCGCCGGCATGAAATCCTCATTAATCTTGGCTACCATGTATTGCGGCTAAATGCAGAGATCGATGAAACCCCCTATCTGGATGAAAACGCCACAGATTATGTTCAGCGCATGGCAAGCATGAAAAACCGTGCAGCACTCAATGCCTGGCAGCAAAACAAACAACAGCCACCAGAGTTTCCCCTTATCAGTGCCGATACCACCGTCAGCCTGAATAATCTGATTCTCGGCAAACCGGAAAATATCAACGACGCAACTCGTATGCTTAAACTGCTGTCAGGACAACAACATCATGTCCATACAGCAGTCTGCATCTATTGGCAAAATCAAACCTTTCAGACCCTGCAAACCAGTACCGTCAGTTTTGCCACCTTAAATGATGAACAGATTGCCGCCTATATTGCTACCGGTGAGCCATTGGATAAAGCCGGAGCTTACGGTATTCAAGGGCTGGGCGGAATGCTGGTCGAGCATATCAGCGGCAGCTTCACCGGCATCATGGGTTTGCCTGTATACGAAACTACTCAGCTGCTCACCCAATGTGGCTGTACACCACTTACCCGATCATAATAGGCAGAATTAAATCAGCATCCGTACAACTATCATGAAAATTTCTCTTCCACTATTCACTCTTACACTTATCTGTCTGACAGCCTGTTCACATAATGAGAGCACACACAGCGTCAGTGAAGCCGCAGCTATCACCGCTTCGGATATCCAAAGTACTCACCTGGAAACCACCACTACCCTGGACCGGATTGCGGATGAAATAAACTCAGCCAGTAACGCTTCAGGCTCAAACAGCCATCCGGCCCGTTCTGCCTCCCTGCCTGCACAACATCAGTAAACTTATTGTCTGCCATCACAATTTATCTGCATTCGATAACATCAATACAAACCAATTCAAAACTATAAAATAAGTTAGCTTTGATTAGCATGGGTAATATCCGACAGCATAACAGCTAAAAAACAAACCATTACCAGCCATCCGCAGCAGGCATAATTGACGCAGAAAAATCAAAAATCTACCATTCTTGATTAAATAACTTAATCAAGATGAGTACAATTGTGGTTGATACAGCAGCAAAACACAATCAGCATGGCGGCGTAAGAGCCGGCGCCGGACGCAAAGCCAGAATTGCCGGACCCAAAATAGTCAAACGCATTCCCGTCAGCCTGATACCGGCAGTAGAACACCTGATGAATCAGCTGGTTGTTACCCCGCTGCGACCGGCACAGCATCTTCCTGCCGACTGCTGGAAAATAGCCGACAACCTCACACGACTCAACATTCCCTTAGCCACCGAAACCATTCCCGCCGGCTTTCCCAGCCCGGCAGAACCCTACATCAGCGATTATCTGGACTTCAACCAGTACCTGATAAAAAATCAGGCTGCCACCATTGCCGTACGCTGCGGTGGTGATTCTATGCAGGATGCTGGTATCAGCCGTAACGATTTGCTTATCATCGACCGCTCCCTCACACCCAAACACCGTGATATCGTCATGGCCGATTTAGGTAATGAATTTACTATCAAACGGCTGCACAAACTGGATAACAGCCATATCGAACTACACTCCGAAAACAGCAGCCAGTCTTATCCCAATTTCAGCCTAAAAGAAGGCGATACCCTTGCCATCGTCGGCGTCGTAACCTACGTTATCAAACACATCCGCTAACCAAGAAACCATGTTTTCAGATCAGCAACTTGCCTTTGTCGATATCGAAACTACCGGCGGACGCACCACCAGTGACCGTATTACCGAAATCGCAGTTATTTACACAGAAGCCGGACAACAGCAGCCACAAACTTTTCATACCCTGCTTAATCCCGATACCAGCATTCCGCCTTTCATTCAGTCTCTTACTGGTATCAGCAATAAAATGGTAGAAAAAGCACCTTATTTCGATAATGAAATTGCCGACCAGCTGGCAGCCATCTTCAAAGAGCGAATCTTTATAGCGCACAATGTACGTTTTGATTACGGCTTCATCAAAGCGGCTTTCAAACGTCTGGGCAGAACATTCAACCCGCAGCAACTGTGCACCGTTAAACTGTCGCGTCTGCTTTATCCCGAACACAAACATCACGGACTGGACAAAATTATTGCCCGCCATAACATCGACATGCAAAACCGTCATCGAGCCTTTGCCGATGCCCGGGCTATCTACGACTTCTGGCAGCAGCTCAGACACAACTTTCCCGCAGACATCCTGCATCAGGCCTGTAAAACCATCATGCAGCGCCCCAGCCTGCCCGCTCACCTGCACAGCGATGTTCTGGATAACATCAGCGACGATTACGGCGTGTACCTTATTTATGGTGACAACGACATTCCTCTGTATATTGGCAAAAGCAAGCAAGTTAAAACCCGCCTGATGAGCCATTTCAGTCAGGATGTACACAACAGCAAAGAAATGAGCCTGTCACAGCAAGCCAGAAAAATCGACATTATCCCCTGTAGCGGCGAACTGGACGCCTTGCTCACCGAATCAGCTCAGATTAAGCAGCGTCAGCCCATTCTCAACCGCCGCCTACGCCGTCAGAAAGACCTGTTCAGCTTCCGGCTGAATACCAATACTAACGGATACAATACCCTGAGCATTGTACCCATGCGCCACGTTCAGCTTAACCGCGAACAGCACTATTACGGCCTGTTTCACAGCAAAAGCGATGCACAGAAAAGCATTAAAAACATCATCAGCAACACCGATCTGTGCCTGCAAACTCTGGGGATCGAAAAAGGCAGCAATAACCGCCCCTGCTTCCGCCATCAGCTGCATCAGTGCAGTGGTGCCTGCATCAACAAAATTACCGCCGACATGCACAACCTCAAACTTGCACTGGCTTTACAGAAAATTAAACTGGCTGCATGGCCGTTTAGTAGTTACGCCTATATAAAAGAACAGCACAAATACCACATCTTTCACCACTGGATTTATCTGGGCAGTGCCGGCAATACCGACGAACTGCAAACCCTGCTCAATCAGCCGCAAGGACAGCTTGATCGCGACATCTATCAAATCATCCGCCAGCATAAACATCTGCTGCAAGCCCTGAATCCTGCCCATGTTTGCCCTGATTGACGGCAATAACTTCTATTGCTCCTGCGAAAGAGTCTATCGCCCCGAACTCAGGCAGCAACCCGTTATCGTACTGAGCAATAACGATGGCTGCGTCATTTCCCGCTCCAATGAAGCCAAAGACATGGGCATCAGAATGGGCGTACCTTACTTTCAGATTCAGCCCCTCGTGCGGCAAGGCAAGCTAATCGTCTTCTCGTCCAACTACGAACTGTATGCCGACCTGTCGCGACGCATGATGAGCACCATCGCCTCACTGGTACCGGCTATTGAAATCTACTCAATCGACGAATGCTTTGCCAGCCTGCACGGTCTGAATAATCTGCATCAGCTCGGCCACAATATCCGCTCCCGTATCCAGCAGTGGGTTGGCATCCCCACCTGCGTTGGCATTGCCCCTACCCGTACACTAGCTAAGTTTTGTAACCATCTGGCCAAACGCCACCGCCATCACTTCAATGGCGTTGTTGTCTGGACAGACTGGAATCAGAATATCAGACAACGAGCCCTTGCTAGCGAACCGGTTACCGAAATCTGGGGTATCGGCCGCAGAACCGGTCACAAACTCGCCGCCCAAGGCATTCACACCGCTCTGGATTTCATCAATGCCCATACCCCAACCTTAAGAAAACAATTTGGTGTTGTACTCGAACGTACCCAGCGGGAAATGCAGGGAATTCCCTGTAGCGAACTCATCACAGAAGAAGCCGGTCGCCAGAATATCGTCCGTAGCCGCAGCTTCGGCAACATGGTCACCAATCTTGACGGTTTACAGGCGGCCATCAGCCATCACATTACCGCCGGAGCAGCCAAACTGCGCGAACAAAACAGTCAGGCACATATCATTGGTGTATTTATCTACACCAACCGCTTTCGCCACGACCTGCCACAATACAACGGCTACCGGATTACCAAACTGCCACAGGCCAGTAACGACACACTCACCCTCAACCACATTACCCGGCACCTGTTAAACAGCATCTACCGTTCCGGCTACGAATATAAAAAATGTGGAATTGAACTGAGTGGCATCGAACCAGTGCACACCTTCCGGCAGTTAGATTTACTCTGCCACAGCCAGCACAATCACCGCCCTGAACTAATGAGAGCATGGGACAACATCACCAGCCGCTACGGCCGCGGCAGCATCCGGCTTGGCAGCGAGCTGCAATCCGGCGACTGGCTTATGACCCGAACTCAGCTAAGCAACTGCATCACAACCAGATTTAAAGAAATATTAACTATCTGAATACTTTACACAGACTATCCATAACCAAGATCGTCTTTTAAAGAATAGGTTTTCAGTACAGGTTAGGATTTACAGATGGTTAAATCAGTTAACAATGTCATATTCGATACACCGTTATTTTTTGTCAGAATGAAAGATACGTTATATCGAGACGAAAAAAACTAATTCACTATTACATACAAAGTGTATTTTTAGGTAGTTCTATTTGTATATTATACTATCTCGCAACAATAACTGAGTGTAAGGTATTAACATATTTTGAAATAAAGGCTACATTATCGCCAAACACTTCCTGCCAGTCATAGCTGTCAAAAGGTGACTCATTGATCAATACATCAGTAGTGATATCACCATTTTCATTCACATAATTTATAATGGTTTTTAAATACTCTTGCTGTTGTGAATTAAGCTGATTATCGGATAAAAACTGACTAAAACGTTTTTCAGCGGCTTGTTTATCCAAACCAACAATAGAACGTATAAAGGCAGCTACATTACCGCCCGCTAGAGTATTAAAAGTAAATTTATTATATTCCTCTCTTGTTCCAAGTTCGTTCCATAATACTTTTTCAAGTTCAACAGTATCAGCACGAGTAATAGGCTCAAGATTACGTATTTTTTGAATAACGGGATTCCAGGAGTTTTCAATTAAATAATCTATAACACGTTGTTTATAAGTTTTCACAGAAAATAAGCTTTCTGTTTCACCTACATATTCAATAAAGTCTTCAATATCTACATTAAATGTTTGACCATTAGCATCGTCCTTTAAATGCTTAATTAAATCACGCAACTCAACACGCACATGTTCAAGTTTATCCAGTTCTAGTGTTTGCCAGAAACTATCCGTTAATACCTCTTTAATAATTGCGATTTTCTCTTTAATCTCTTTAATAGTACCTTTCTCATAGAGTGCTTGTACTAAATTAATGACACTCTTTTGGCTTTTACTTGCTTTTTTGGATTTATTCAATAAACTCAGTTGAATATTAAATAGTAATAAATCAAATTTCTTAGCGCTTTCATCTTCTTGGGTAGGGCTTAATATAGGAGCAATATAGGTTTTTAACTCATTAAGGTCTAACAGAGAAAGATACTGCCAGCTATCAGCCAACCTAAACTTATCAACATATAAACGATTTTTTCTTACATTAATATGATTTGGATTAAGTGTTTCAATCTGCCCTTTCAATTCGGTTTTTAATGCATCATGCAATTGCCTTGCATACTCATCCTCTTGATATTTAGTGGATTGCAACTCAAAAGCAATTTCAGATTTTAAGCAAAAAATTCTATCTGTCAGCGATTGCGTGGCTTTTGCATCAGCACCCTGTGGATTAAGACTAAAAAACTCAAAGTTTTGGCAATAATCAAAAATATAAAACTCTTCTTTATCTGCACCTGTGCCGAAGATATCAGGGGATAGCCGGGTGCCACGACCAATCATCTGCATAAATTTAATCTTGGATTTTACTTCTTTAAAAAAGACTAAATTTAATAAATCAGGAATATCAACACCTGTATCCAGCATATCTACAGATATGGCTATTTGTGGATCTTTATCTCTCACTTCGAAACGTTCAATCAGGTTCTGTGCATAATTAACCGAATAATCAATTAATACACAAAACTCAGCTCCGTATTGCGGGTACAATTTTTCAAAGCGTTCAACTATTTGTTTGGCATGTTTATGGTTGTAGGCAAAGATTATGGTTTTACCAATACGCTCACCGCTTTGTACCTTTAAGCCATTACTCATCAAATCTTGCAACACTTTATCAATAGTATTGTCATTAAAGATATAGTTAAACATTTCTCTATTAGCAATATCACGTTTATAGTCTTCATCTTCTATATCGTGAATAGTGGTTTCGTATTCCCATACTTTTTCTAGCTGATCCTTTTCGTCTTGGCTTAAGTCATCATACTTTATACCTTGTCGCAAATGCTTAGAATGCCTTTTAAAGCCTTTATAAGGAACAAGATATTTATCAGCAATAGCTTCTTCTAATTCATAACTAAAATTGGGAATGCCTTGCTCAGCCTCAAACACTTGATACGTACTACGATCTATATCTTCCCTGGGGGTAGCGGTTAAACCTAACAATAACGAATCAAAATAATCAAAGATGGCACCAAAGCGCCCAAAAATAGAACGATGTGCCTCATCAACAATTATTAAATCAAATCGCCCAATAGATAACGCTTTAGCATCACTATCTATATGCTTAATCATCGTATGGTAGGTAGAAAACATAATACGTGCATTAAGGTCGCGTTTTTTATTAGTACGATCAGATAAAATACAGGTAGTTACAGAGGGCAAAAGCTTAGTAAAGTTTTTATGAGCTTGTTTAACGAGTGCAGTACGGTCAGCTAAAAAAAGTACATTTTTAATCCAGTTATTACGATATAGCAATTCAATCAGCGAAATAGCTACCCGCGTTTTGCCTGTCCCGGTAGCCATAACTAATAAAGCGCGGCGATGCTTTTTATTAAAATGCTCACATACCACAGTAATCGCCTGTTTTTGGTAAGCTCTATTGGTAATTTCATTTTTGATTGTCAGATCGGTTATATCCTTACGTTTTTTACGCTGAATAAGTAGTTCTAACTCATCAATAGTGTGAAAACCAAACACTAATCTTGAGGGATAACCTAAGCCGTCTATCAGATGGGTTTCATAACCATTGCTACAATAAATAACAGGGCGCTCACCATATCTTTTTTCTAAACAATCTGCATAAAGCGTAGCTTGATGCTTACCTACAGACACACTCTTACTGGTCTTTTTGGCTTCAATTAAGGCTAAAGGAACACCATTACGACCAAATAACACATAATCTACATGGCCTTCGCCTGAATTACTTGGCATACCTTCTACAAAAATTTCAATACAGGCTTTACTAGGCGTTATAATATTTTTCTTTGCTAAAACTTCCCAACCCGCTTCACGCAATTGTTGGTCAATATAGAAACTGCGTGTTTCCGCTTCGGTAAAATATTGGGGATTCTTAGCATTAAGCGTACCGTATTCTGCTATTTGTTCACGGTATTTATGAATAACCTTTTTTTTGGGTTCTATAAAGGTTGCCGATGCTTTACTAATACTGCCTTTATTTTCTGTAAGGAGTGTTTTATTAAAAGTCGCCACATCAGTAACTTCACCGAGTTTTACTAATACGGCACTGACAAAACTATGCAAATTTAATAAAGAAAATAATGACTCTTTCGCCGTAACCTTTTCTAAATGGGCAGCATTATTACCAGCTCGGCGAATATAATGTAAAGCAACCATTAACTCATTATCATTAACAAAACGACGAAAGTCTTCATTATCCACTAATTCAAACAGACTACTACGTTTAGGGATTACCCAATTATGTAGGATATAAATAATCTTAACGGTATATTCTAAGGCAAACCTTGCATTAAGCGCTGATTGCTTAGGGTCGCTTTTTTGATTCACTTCAGCTTCATGACAGTAGTTATATAACTCTGCAAAATCAGATAATGTACTCAAAAAATCAAAGTTCCGTTTCATAATTAGGGTACTCACCTAACGAATTTAGTTAATTAAAATATTTATCCATCGTGTAATCAAATAGAAGTTGTGTATCTGTGATTGATTGATTAATTAATGCTTTTTGTTGCTCTATGGCTTCTATTTTTTTTGCAAATTGGTTTTGGAGGGATATAGGAGGAAGAATTAAAGTCCATTTTTGTAGAAAACTTTTAGGTACTCGTTTTTGGCCTGCACTACCAGTCATTTCCTTTTCAGCAGCTTTTCTAAATAAATCAAGCTTGGTGATAAAATACAAAAATGAATTATTACACTCACTGTTTGGCCTTAATACATGAAACTCGGTAGAACCAAAGCCTATATTATTTTTTAAACCTCTCGCTATAGCTCCTTTTCCATTTTCCATACAGGGTGTTATTTTTGCAAAAAGAATGTCTCCTTCCTCAAAATAAGTAAAGCCCTTATATACTTCATGTAACAATTTAATTTCATTTGCGTAAAATTCGCCTTGTTCACCTACAGCAGCCATGGGAATAAAACTAACTGGTAAGTTACTATTTAAACTTTTTACACTAGATTTTGTTGGATTTATTGTACAGATATTCTGTATTAAAGTTGTTTTCCAATTTTTTTCATTTTCTACAGGATCACCAAACATATCATAAAAAGTAGCTTGAGCAAGTTTATCCAGTTCTGCAAGCTGTTCTTTCTTTTTGGTAATAATGTCGCTTAGTGTATCTAGTTCTTTTACTATTTGTTCTTGAATAGCAATAGGAGGGATAACAATTTTGGAGTTAGAAATAGAAAACTTATTTAATGTCGTTCCCATTACAGCTCGATTACTTCCAATCCAATCATAACCTTTTAAATAATAATATATATAATTTTGTTCAAAAATACTTGAATTAATTGGATGAAATGCCATAATAGCTTCATTGGTATACATATCTTCGGCCGTTATAGCAACCTTTCCAATTGATAGTTTAAAACTCATAATAACTGTACCTTTAGGTACAACCTTAATTTTTGATTCCTTTTTACCTAACTCGGAAATAAATTCTTTTGTTGTTTGTATATATTTTTCATTTCCTATGTCAGAAATAGAAACCCATTTATAACCAGTATTATCTCCCCAATACATTGGATTACTTCGGCTTGGCGTTCGTCCCATATATAAATCAAAAACTTCACCAATCATTTTAACTTCCCAACTATCCTTATTCATTCTTTAATTAATCCTTCATAGCTGGTAATTGCTTGGTCTATTTCAGCTTGTAGCTTTTTAATACGAGCTAATACTATTTCAGGTTTTTCATACTCAATTTTTTCTCGTTCCACTTCTTTATATTTATTAATCGTAAAATCATAGCCATTAGTCACTATTTCATCTTTAGATACAAAAAAAGATTGCTCTTTACGGGTACGATTGGCTTCATTTTCTAAACTATTATAACGGGCAATAATATCAGGAATATCATTAACTTCTAGTGGGCTGCGTTTATCATCTAAACTATAACCATCGGCGCGCATATCATAGAACCAAACTTTATCGGTGCCGCCTGCATCAGTTTTAGTAAAGATAAGGATAGCCGTAGAGACGCCTGAATACGGCTTAAATACACCTGATGGCATTGAGATAATAGCTTCAAGCTGCTGGTTATCTACTAATTCTTTACGAATGGCTAAATGTGCTTTACTGCTACCAAATAGCACACCATCTGGCACAATAGATGCACAACGCCCTCCTGATTTTAAAATACGAGTAAAAAGGCTTAAAAAAAGTAGCTCAGTTTTTTTAGTTTTAGTAATAGTTAATAAGCTATTATCTACCACTTCATAATCAAGGCTACCTGTAAAGGGTGGATTAGCTAATACCAGTGAATAAAGATTTTTATCTTGATTATCTTCGGAGAGGGAATCTTGATAGTTAATATTTGGGTTATCTACCCCATGCAACATCATATTCATGGCGCCAATACGTAACATGGTCTGATCAGTATCAAAACCATAGAACATAGTGTTTTTATAATGCTCAGCATTTTCTTTTCTGGCTAATTCCTTTTTATAATGCTCGCTAATGTACGCAGCTGACTCAACAATGAAGCCTGCTGAACCCATAGCAGGATCACAAATATTATCCTCAATAGTGGGCTTCATTAACTGTACCATCATACGAATAATATGACGAGGAGTCCGAAATTGGCCATTGGTACCACTAGCTGCCATTTTCCCTAAAATATATTCATAGACATCGCCCATAGTATCTTTATCATTCATGTCGAGGTTATCGATACCATCTACAATTTTGGATAAAGTCCGTTCGTTAGGGATCATAAAAATGGCATTAGCCATATAGCGACTAAAAGCGCTATCTTTGCCTGTACTTAGAGTTTTAATAAACACAAATACATCATTGCGAACGATATTAAACATATTTGTGGCATTAAAATTTTTGAATTTGTGCCAACGTAAATCTTCATAGGGAAGCGTTTGTTCTGTCTCTGGGTTTTGCCAGGATTCACCATCTTTAAAAATAGGAGCTTTAATCGTGCCACCTAGTGCCTGAGCATTTGCTTCTCTTTTGAGCTGACTGTCATCCAGCATTTTTATGAAAAATAGATAAGTCATTTGCTCCAATACAGCAATAGAGCTAGTTAACCCTGCACTCCAAAACGTATCCCAAATACTATCAATTTGACTCTTATGGTCGCCTGTAATCATCTATATACCAATTAATATATTATTTATCTTTCATTCTAGAAGAAAAAATCAATTAACTAAAGAGTTAATTGTTAATCTCTTACTTCAATAGTTTTTATTACTATTTCTTATGCTGAGATATTGATTTAACCTATTAAAAATAATCACATTTTATATTAAACTACAATAGCTTTTATATATCTTCTCCTGCCATTCTCAGGCACCAAAGCCATATAAGTAAGAGCTATACTTCTTTTTCAGTATAACTTTGTTTGATGTAGTATTGAATCATATCCTGAGCCACAGCATATCTCAAATCATGAAAAGCCTTACAAGATAAGGCGTTTAGGCAAATTATTGAAAGACTGTCTATCTGAATAGACAATCATAGACACTGAAATTTTTTGTGATTTTTTTAATGTTTAACTGATAAGTGTTTTCAAACGAGGAATCACTCTCTATTAATGCATCTCCTAATCTAACTCAGATTTAATTCTGAGTTAGATTAGGAGAGAGAGGATGAACTAAACGTAAACGCAATAGAAAACATCAAAATGCCTAAGCAAGTATAAACAAAACTACGTATCAATTTGTATATACAGATAAATACAAAATGTACTTATTAAAAAAATGATTTACTTTAAATTTGTACTTCAATTAAGTATTTTTAGGTAATTTTCAATCACTTTATATCGATAATATATAATCATTTGTTTTTTTATGATATTTAAGACAATTCAGGATGTCTATAGATTAAGCATTGGATCGGGCACGAGATTCGAACTCGCAAATTCAACCTTGACTAAAAAAATTTTATAAACACCAATAGACACAATAAAATAAAATTAGTTTAACTTATGATTTATAATTCACAAAACTCAGACAACAATAACAATTTGATAAATGACATATGAAAGCACTTATTTCAATCGACTATACCAACGACTTTATTGCCACAGACGGAGCACTGACAACCGGTCAGGCGGGACAAGCCATAGAAAACAAAATGGTAAATCTGACCAGAACGTTTATTGAGCAGAAAGATTTTGTGGTATTTGCAATTGATGCGCACGAACCTGATGATAAGTACCATCCGGAAAATAAATTATTTCCGCCGCATAATATCATAGGTACCCACGGTCAGAATCTCTTCGGTTCATTGAAACAGCTCTACATAGCCAATCAAACCAATCCGCAAGTTTACTGGATGAATAAACACCACTACTCTGCATTCAGCGGAACAGATCTGGATTTACGCTTGCGTGAAAGAAATATTACCGAAATACATTTAACTGGCGTATGTACTGATATCTGCGTATTACATACAGCAGTTGATGCATATAACCTTAATTATCAAATTGTCGTGCATCAGCATGCTGTTGCCAGCTTTGACCCGGTAGGACATTCATGGGCATTAAAGCACTTTCAGAATACTTTAGGAGCCACCATAATCTGATTATTTACAAACAATATAATAGGGCAATTAAACAACTCATTTTCAATTTTGACTAATTATTTTCCCTGTAAATACTATTATCTATTTAAAAATTTATCTTTCTACATAACTACTTTATTTTGATTAATCTGTACTAAAATTACAAAACTTATAAAAATAAAATGTCATAAATTTTTTAGGTATTAAGAACGCTAAATTATGAATTACCATACTAACTACATAGCTAATGATAGCTTAATATTCCCCCCATTAAAGATAATATAGATAACACCTTCTACTCATCAGGGTAAAAATATCAGAGTCACATTATAAAAACCACTTATACAAAACTCGTTATAGAATACAATTTTTTCAAACCAAGTTTATACAAAAAGTTTAGGAATATATGCCATTCTATATTCTAAATAATGCAGCATTAAGTAAAGAGTAAATGGAATTAAAAAACATGGTTCTCTATGTATATTAAATTAATATTAGCTTAATAAATAGCTATAAAAAAATTAATTATTTTAAGATAAATTTAATTATCAATATTTTGGATTACCGTGCTATTATTCTGATCGATAAATATAAAGGGTATCACAATGAAAATTGAATTATTAGAAATAAAAAATATTGGAGGTATATCCAGCTTATTAATTGATAATTTTGATCCAAAAATAAATATTATTTGTGGTAAAAATGGAATTGGTAAAACTAATATTTTGGATTCAATCGCAACCTTTTTTTCTCCTACAATTGAAAATATATATCTTAATGTAAAATCTGGTTTAGAAAAAGGAGATATAAAAATATTAATAGATAAAAAAATTTACAAGAGAGAAATAACAAAATTATATACAAATCTTACGGGATATTCATATGATGAAGTTTGGATAAAAAAAGATAATGAATCTTATCAAGGTTTTGAATCTGAAAAACAAAAACTAATATATAAAAAAATATTATATTTAAAAACTGAACGAAATTTTAATTATCAAGAAGAATCTAGTATCCAAGCAGACCCAAGTGAACAAAGAAGAGAAATCCAAAATTTCAAAGGAATAAATAAAAAGGAAATTAAACAATGGTTTATTTCAAGAAAACTACATAGTGCACACCCTGATCATTTAACTACAATTCAGCAAAAAAATTTTGAACTAGCAAAAGCTTGTTTTTCTTTATTAGATCGTGATTTTATTTTTTCTAAAATTACTACCAAAAATGAAATAATTATAAACACTCCTACAGGAGAAATATATTTTGAACTTTTATCCTCTGGATTTAAATCTACCTTATTTATATTACTAGGAATTATTAAAGAAATTGAATATCGTTTTCAATCAGATAATATTTTGGCTTCAAATTTTGATGGGGTTATCTTAATTGATGAAATAGAGTTACATCTACATCCCGAATGGCAAGGTAAAATTTGTAGTATCCTCACAAAAACATTTCCGCAAGCTCAATTTATAGTGAGTACTCATAGTCCTCATGTAATTCAAACAGCAGAAATCAATCAGGTTATCGCATTATCTGGAAAAAATGGGCATTTAGAAAAAAGTACCGTAGATATTGCACCATATGGCTTTAAAGGTTGGACAATAGAAGAGATTCTTAGTGATGTCATGAAAATGAATGATTTAAGAACAAAAATTTATAGAGAAGCTAAGAATAAATTTGATAATGCTTTAGATGAAAACAATATAGAAGCTGCTACCGAAGCATATAAAAAATTAGATAAATTACTTCATCCTCAATATGCATTACGCCCTCTTTTTAAAATGCAACTGGATAGCTTAAAGGACTAATCCATGATTAAGTTAGAAAAAGGAGAAAAGCCTAATTATTTAAGTGAAGACAAGGTGAAAGAATTAACTAAGAGATTTCAAACAAACCCAAAAGATAGAGTATGGAAAAACAAAGAAATAATTAAAAAGTTGTTGGAGAGTAGTAAAAACAAATGTGCCTACTGTGAAATTGAATTACAAGAAAAAGATTCATATGGAGAAATTGAGCATTTTAAATGTAAAACTTTATACCCTGATCATGTTGTAGATTGGGATAATTTATTACCTTCATGTAAAAGATGTAATACTAACAAAGGTTCTTTGGATGTCAATATTACTTCTATCATTAATCCTTATGAAGAAGATCCTAAACTACATCTATCTCTTCAAAACTTTCGTTTATACGCTAAGGAGGGTAAAAATTCTAAAGGCGATAATACCATTAAAAAATTAAACTTAAATGAAGATGAGCGATTAACTTTTGCCAGATTCAAGGCATCAAATTTTATAAATGAGCAACTTGAAGAATTAGTTGATAATATCGATAACATTGATTTTGTTAGAAATGGCATGTCCAAAGTATTACGGTTATGTCAAAGAGATAAAGCTTTTTCTGCCTTTCTTTCTTCAACCTTAATTTATAATCCTAGCTCAGTAACTTTAAAAAAGTTATTGCAGGAAAAAAAATTATGGGATGAAGAGCATATTAAAATGTTTAATAATATTAAAGAAATAGCATTAGATCCAAGATAATCGACGTAACAAATTAATTATTTTGAAATGAAATAGCCTATGATTTTTCAAACAATAGATCTAAAAGACATTTATATTAATTAGAGATAAAAAAATTACACCATTTATAATTATAAAATTAAATTTGAAAATAAAATTTACTGTTTTAGTTTTATAAATAAGCTATAGATTGTGCAAATTTTCCGTAATATATTTAATATTATTAGTAGTTTTGACTATCTATCAAAGTAACTCTTCTTTAAATTTTAAAGCTCTAGAAACTAAAAACTAATTTTTCTTTTCAGATAGTACAAAATATACTTATTTAGATTTGAAAATATTTAAATTAACAACTATAAAGGAGACAAAATAATAACAAGAAAGTATAAGAAGAATACTATTACGCTGGATAAAACTAAATAATCAACACTGAATATCTTAGCAATATATAGAAAGAAATGGAGAGGATATTGGTGGGTCGTGAGCGATTCGAACGCTCGACCAACGGATTAAAAGTCCGCTGCTCTACCGACTGAGCTAACGACCCTTTGGCTCCCCGACCAGGGCTCGAACCTGGGACCTGCGGATTAACAGTCCGTCGCTCTACCGACTGAGCTATCAGGGAAAGGAAGAGCGCATTATAGGGGTCGATATTAAACTCGTCAAGCCTTTTTAGCCATTTTAAGCCTCAAAAACTGCCTAATAAATACAAATCATTGGTAGTTCTATATTTTTAATTGTAAATATGGTTGTATAGCTTAAATTCTATTTGCTTTTATACTCTAATAAACGTATTCAGGTTCTGTGCTTATCAGTTCAGATCAGAAAATTAATAAAATATATTATGGCTTATTCACGCCAAACAGATACTATATAGTTTTTCCTTGTACAAATTTCTTTATCGGATTTTTCCTGAAGAATTTATGATAAAAATAAACTGAAAGTATTTTTATCAATATAGAATTATTTATCCAATAAATCATAATATTAATTATTTTCCTGGATTATTCTGATACTTTATTTTCTTGTCTGCTGGTGTAACTAAAATCAATGTAACTTCTTACATATCATTAATGTCAAATAAATAATGAATACTTAATCGTGCAATTTTTTTTGCACGCAAGTGCAATTTTCTGCGCTAAGTTTATTCAAAACCCTTTTGTCATATAAAATTTATTTTTAAAAATCAATATTTTATTATTTTATTTTCATTATTCCAATCTGGTATACAAATTGCAATAGCAAAGTGGCTTGCTTTTAAGCATAGATGAATTTTTAACGTGTAACAAGGAGCCGTTGATGCAAACAAAATTAATCACTACCGATAAAATCCGGGATTTTCTTAAAGACGGTATGACGATTATGTTTGGCGGTTTTATGGGGTGTGGTACGCCGTCAAAGATTGTTAATGCAATTCTTGAATCGGGTATTAAGGATTTAACACTTATCGGAAATGATACAGCTTTTGTAGACACTGGTGTCGGACCGCTGATTAATAATAATCAGGTCAGAAAAGTGATTACTTCCCATATTGGCACCAATCGTGAAACAGGCAGAAGAATGATTGCCGGTGAGATGGAAGTTGAGCTGGTACCGCAGGGTACGCTGGCTGAACGGATTCGCTGCGGCGGTGCCGGACTGGGCGGAGTTTTAACACCTACCGGAGTGGGTACGATTGTTGCTGAAGGCAAGAAAGTTTTATCAGTTAATAATCGTGAGTATTTACTTGAGCTGCCAATCCGTGCTGATTTAGCCATCATTCATGCGCATAAGGCTGATTACAACGGTAATCTGGTCTATCAATATGCTGCACGTAATTTTAATCCGCTGATTGCTACCGCTGCTGACACGGTGATTGCTCAGGCTGATGAACTGGTAGAAGTTGGCCAGATTCATCCTGATGCGGTGATGACACCGGCAGCATTAGTTGATTTTATGGTTAGCACTAACGATTAAGGAATAAAGACAATGGATAAAAAAGAATTAATTGCTCGCCGTGTTGCTCAGGAATTACGTAACGGAGATGTTGTTAATCTGGGGATTGGTTTACCAACTCAGGTGGTGAATTATTTGCCTGAAGGTATCAATATTACGCTGCAATCAGAAAATGGCTTTCTGGGGCTGGGGCCTAAAACAGTTGATGAACCGAATATTGTTAATGCAGGCGGTCAGCCTTGCGGTATTGTTCCCGGTGCGGCGATGTTTGACAGTGCATTTTCTTTTATGCTGATTCGCGGCGGTCATGTCGATGCCTGTGTGCTTGGCGGACTGGAAGTTGACCAGCATGCCAATCTGGCTAACTGGATGGTACCGGGCAAAATGGTGCCGGGTATGGGCGGTGCTATGGATCTGGTTACAGGTGCAAAAAAGGTAATTATTGCCATGGAACACTGTACTAAAACCGGTGAACCGAAAATATTGCCGGAATGCACTTTGCCGCTTACAGCGAAAGGCAAAGTCAGCATGGTTATTACTGAGCTGGCTGTATTTGAATTTATAAACGGTCAAATGTATCTGATTGAAACCGCTGAGGGTGTAGATGTTGGTACTGTAAAAGCGCATACCACAGCAGAGTTTATTGTTGCGGATAATCTGAAAACGATGTCCATTGCTACAGGGGCATAAGTTTTATGATTTCACGTTTATCCAGACATACGACTAATCTGGTCAGTAAATACCTGCCTGACCCGCTGATATTTGCTTTACTGCTTACTTTTATCATTTTTTTCATGGCCTGGGGATTAACTGATTCACAGCCTCTGGGTCTGATAAAAATGTGGGGGGACGGCTTCTGGAATTTGCTGGCCTTTGGTATGCAGATGGCCCTGATTGTGGTTACCGGTCATGCCTTAGCCAGCTCACCTCCGGTGAAATCTGTTCTGGTATCTATTGCCTCTCTGGCCAAAACTCCTACACAAGCAGCCATGCTGGTTACTTTTGTCGGCTGCATTGCCTGTATTTTAAACTGGGGGTTTGGTCTGGTTGTAGGTGCCATGCTGGCAAAGGAAGTGGCCAGACAGGTTAAGAATGTGGATTATGGCTTACTGATCGCCTGTGCTTATATTGCTTTTATGACATGGGGTGGCGGTTTGTCCGGGTCAATGCCTTTAATGGCGGCGACTCCGGGGAATCCTGTTGCGCACTTTATGATTAGTGACGCTAATCCGCAGGGCATTGTGCCGATTTCTCAGACGATGTTTTCAGCCAGTAATATTTTTATTACTTCTATGCTGATTATCTGTTTACCTCTTCTGGTGCGGTTTATGGTCAGAACTGACGGTAAGGTGAATGTGGTTAATCCTGAGCTGCTGGCTCCGGAACCCGATTTTCAGCGTAAGCTTGACCGGAAAACAGCTACCATAGCTGAAAAAATGGAAGAAAGTAAGCTGCTTTCTTTGCTGGTAGGTGCTCTCGGTATCAGTTATCTGCTGATTTACTTCTATCATAATGGTTTTAATATCACTATTAATACCGTTAACCTGATCTTCCTGACTGCCGGTGTTTTGTTACACCGTACACCTATGGCGTACATGCGTGCTGTCTCCAATGCAGCCAGAAGCACAGCCGGTATTATTATTCAGTTTCCGTTTTATGCGGGTATTCAGCTGATGATGGAACATTCCGGTCTGGGTGGTCTTATCACTGAATTTTTCATCAATATTGCCAGTAAGGATACCTTCCCTATCTGGACGTTCTTCAGCTCCGGCATTATTAATTTTGCCGTACCGTCAGGTGGCGGCCACTGGGTTATTCAAGGCCCGTTCGTGATTCCTGCCGCACAGGCTCTGGGTGCTGATTTAGGTAAATCTACGATGGCAATTGCCTACGGCGAACAATGGATGAATATGCTGCAACCATTCTGGGCATTACCTGCACTGGCTATTGCCGGTCTCGGGGTGCGTGACATTATGGGATATTGTATGACAGCGCTGATATTCACTACGCCGATATTCCTGATTGGTCTGTACTTTTTCTAGTTAAAAAAGGGAGTTTATTATGACAAAAACCGTAATCGTCAGTGCTGCACGCACCGCCATCGGCAGTTTTAATGGTTCACTAGCCTCTGTCAGTGCCATTAATTTGGGGAAAGTTGTTATTGACGAAGCTTTAAAACGTGCTGCACTGGATGCCGGTGCGGTAAATGAAGTGATTATGGGTAATGTGCTTCAGGCCGGACTGGGACAGAATCCTGCCCGGCAGGCTGCACTGAATGCAGGTATTCCCAGCAGCGTACCGGCTTTTACTGTAAATAAGGTATGCGGCAGCGGACTTAAATCAATCGTACTGGCCACACAAAGTATTTTAACCGGTGACAATGATATTGTTGTCGCCGGCGGTATGGAAAATATGTCTCAGGCACCCTATCTGCTTGGCAGTAAAGCCCGCTGGGGACTGAAAATGGGTAATACCGAACTGTACGATACCATGGTAAATGATGGATTAACCTGTGCTACCAATCATTACCATATGGGAATTACGGCAGAAAATATTGCTGAACAGTATTCTATCAGCCGTGAGGAACAGGACGAACTGGCACTGCGTTCTCAAAAGCTGGCTACGGAAGCTAATAACAATGGTGACTTTGAAGCAGAAATTGTTCCGGTCACCATCAGCTCACGCAAGGGCGATATTATCTTCAAACAGGATGAATATCCCAAAGCAGACAGCACTACGGAAGGTCTGGCAAAGCTCAGACCGGCGTTTAAAAAAGACGGTACAGTAACTGCGGGTAATTCTTCCGGTATTAATGACGGTGCCGCTGCTCTTGTGCTGATGTCAGAAACCAGAGCAAAAGAATTAGGCTTAAAACCACTGGCATATATTCGCAGCTATGCTTCTGGCGGCGTAGATCCAAGCATAATGGGAATGGGTCCGGTACCGGCAACCCGGCTGGCTTTACAAAAAGCAGCACTGCAGCTGTCTGACATCGATTTAATCGAAGCAAATGAAGCTTTTGCTGCCCAATTCCTCGGTGTCGGACGCGAGCTGAATTTTGACATGGACAAAACCAATATTCATGGTGGTGCCATTGCCCTGGGTCATCCTATTGGTGCCAGTGGTGCACGTATTCTGGTTACCCTGCTTTATTCCATGCTTCATCGTGATAAACAGCTGGGACTGGCAACATTATGTATTGGCGGCGGACAAGGTACGGCTGTTATTCTGGAACGCTGTTAATGATAATCCGGTCAAACTAATAGTTATGTCTGGTTAACAGACCTATGATTAGGTTAATCAGTCAGGTGGTAATGAATTTATCCGATATCGCCTGACTTGTTAATTTGCATAATTCATCTGATAATTTAAAATTAATTCAGATAAATATTTTGGCTGTGTACCAGCCGGATACTAAAAATATTTTATTGATAATTATGGATATTTGAGCACTTATGAACACCAGTTTTCTTCAGCGCCTATATCCGGAACGAATCAGTGCCCGTATTTTTTTACTGGTGACCTTCCTATCCTGTTTTTCAATTTTTGTCTGTGCCGTTCTAATTGATAAAGAAGGGCGCGAACTTCTCAGACAGGAAAAAAGCCATAAACTTTATGCCATTACCAAAACTCTGGATTTGCTTTTAGGTGATGCTTACCAGCAGGTGGATAAAAACCTGCCCCGAACACAACAAATTACCCAGCTTAATCAGTATCTCACTCCTAAAATTGAACCGCTACTGAAAGACATGCCGAATATTGCAGCCGGTTATTATCATAAACAATTAGATGCCATTGTGTTGTATGCCCCGCAGTCAGCCTATGGTGTGAATGTTGGTAAATCTATTCCGGCTGAGCATAAAGGGCGTGAAGTCATGACCAGCGGCCGGCATATGATTGAAACCGGCCAGCAAGTCCGCGGCAATATCATGAATGCCATGACTCCTATTGTGCGCAATAATCAGATAATCGGCTATATCTGGGCTAATGAAACTTTGGATGACATTGAAAAACAGGCCTTTGTATTTGATAAAAATGTCATTATTATCAGCCTGATCTGTATGCTGAGCTGTATCTGTATTGCTTCTGTTTTATCCAGAAAACTGAATACTGATATCAATATAATCAAGCAGGGGCTGGAAAAACTCCCCTTCTCGCTGGACAGGCGTCTGCCGGTTATACGCGGTGAGCTGAATGAAATTGTCAGTGGAATTAACAGTCTGGCCGAAAAGCTCAGAAAAACCAAAACCATCAACGAGCTGATTCTGGAAAACACACTGGATGCGGTTATTACTGTGGATAATAATGGCTTTATTACCATGTTAAATCCGGCTGCAGAAAAAATCACCGGCTATCAGCTGGAACAAGTCCTTGGCCGGCCATATTCAACCATAGTTGATGATAAAAATTTTCAAAGTCCTTTACTGGATACTTTATATAATGGTATCGATCATGTCGGTGTGGAAGTAGATTTCCCGGTTGCCCGGCAAATTATCCGAATCTCAGCCAGCACCAGCCATCTGAAAGATTATCAGGGCAATATTATTGGTGCTGTTGTTATTTTTAAAGATATTACCGAACGGGAAGAGGTAGAAAAGTTAATCCAGCAAACCGAACGCCTGGTGGCACTGGGCGAGCTGATGGCAGGCATTGCCCATGAGATCCGCAATCCGCTGGCTGCAGTACGCGGTTTTGTGCAATATCTGCAAAATGATTTACCCCGTGCTGAGCAAAATGAATATCTTGAGATTATTCTGAAAGAAGTGGATTCGATTAATCAGGTTATCCAGCAGTTACTTGATTTCTCAGTACCCTCAAAAAATTATTATGTTTCGGTGCAATTAAACGACCTGATTAATGAAGTGCTGGTACTGGTTAATTCATCTCACCGCTCAAATAACATCGTCCTGACTCTTTCATTAGCCAGCCAGTTACCGCCATTGTATCTGGATAAAGAATTAATCAAACAGGCAATACTGAATTTATTAATCAATGCCATTCAGGCAGTCAGTGATCAGGGCAAAATTGAAATATCTACATTAATGTCTGCTAACCAAAAGTATCAGTTAATCCGGATAAAGGATGATGGTGAAGGCATTAAAAGCGAAATAATGGATAAAATCTTTACACCATTTTTTACCACTAAAATTTCTGGTACCGGACTGGGTCTGGCCATGGTAGAGAAAATAGTTTCCTCACATAAAGGGCAAATTAGCATTAAAAATAATGAGCACAGCAATGGTGTTACGGTTGAAGTAGCACTTCCCGTTAACTGATACACAATAATCCGGAATTTATGTCAGAAAAAATCTTAATTGTCGAAGATGAATTAAATCTGCGCAAACTGTTATCTATTTTTTTATCACAGGAACATTATCAGGTTATTGCTGTTGATAATGCAGAAGACGCTATTGAAACCTTAGAACAGCAGCCGGTTGATTTAATTTTAATGGATAATCGCCTGCCTCAGATGAGCGGGCTGGAAGCACTGAAAATAATTAAACAGAACTATACTGATATATCCATCATTCTTATGACTGCCTATGCCGGTGTGGATACGGCGGTAGAAGCATTAAAACTCGGTGCAATTGATTATATTGTTAAACCCTTTGACCTGAATGAACTCAAAGCACTGATAAAACGTACCCTGGAGTTGAGCAAAGCTAAAAAAGAGGGAATGGATTTATCGCCAAAAATAGAATTATTCAGCTCGGATAATAAGGGGCATATTCTGACTAACAGCCCGAATATGATGGAACTGTGCCGCAATATTGCCAAAATTTCACAAACCAAAACCACCGTATTGATTACTGGTGAAAGCGGTACGGGTAAAGAATTAGTCGCCAAAACCATTCATTATTACAGTACCCGCTCAACCGGCCCGTTTATCAAAGTAAACTGCGGTGCATTACCGGAAACCTTGCTGGAAAGTACTTTGTTCGGGCATGAAAAAGGATCATTTACCGGCGCTTATCAACGCCAGATTGGTTTATTTGAGCGAGCACACCAGGGGACACTTTTTCTGGATGAAGTGGCTGAAATGTCAACCAATCTACAGGTTAAGCTTCTGCGGGTAATCCAGGAAAGAGAATTCGAACCAATCGGTGGCAGCAGATTAATTAAAACTGATTTCAGGCTGATTGCCGCTACCAATCGCAGCCTTCAGGATATGATCAGCACTGGTGAATTCCGAGAAGATTTATTCTACAGACTGAACGTAATGGAATTAAGCTTACCACCCTTACGCGACCGAAAAAATGATGTCATGCTGCTGGCGCGCTATTTTGCCAATCAGTTTTGCCATGAAAATAATAAGGAGTTACTGGATTTTTCGATTAGTGCGGTAGAAGTACTTAATCAATACCCATGGCCGGGCAATGTACGTGAATTGTCTAATGCCATCGAACATGCAGTGGTCATGTCTAACGGACTATTTATCTATCCGCAAGATTTGCCCGCACAAATTATTGCTCATAAAAAAACACCTGATTTTCATCCTGATTTTAGTGAAGATGAACAGCTGGGTGCCACCTTAAAAGAAAAAGTTAAAATTTATGAAAAAGAATTAATCATTAATGAATTGAGGCTGAATAACGGTCACCGGGAAAATACCGCCCGCTCTCTAGGCGTCAGCAAAAGAACATTATTATATAAAATGCAGGAATACGATATTGTAGAAACCATTAATTAAATCACATTAACTCAGTTCCATGAATACTTGTTCCTGATATTCCCATATTTATTACCACGGCAAATATCAGTCTGCCATCAGACAATCAATATACAGGCGTTTACTGAACGCTTTACGCGAATGTAATTAATGATAGCGATGGGAAATAGAATTTATCATAAGCGGATAGAGCATGCAGCCCTACCCGCTTCTGCCTATTCACTGGTAGCCGGATTAAATATATTACTGGTCATGCAAACTACCCGCTGATCAGATTGTTATATGGTTGCCGAAAACCAATTGCATTACTTTGTGCACTTTATTTGATAGTCATAATCAATAATCAAAGGCGCATGATCAGAAAATTTTTCTTCTTTATAGATCGTAGCAGTTTGTGCACAGGCAGCCAGTGCTGGTGTAGCCATCTGATAATCAATACGCCAGCCTACATCTTTGGCATAAGCCTGCCCGCGATTGCTCCACCAGGTATAACCGGGAATCTCAGGATACAGCGTACGCCAGATATCCACCCAGCCAAGCTCATTGATAATCTGGCTCAGCCATTCACGCTCTTCCGGCAAAAAACCGGAATTTTTCAGATTGCCGCGCCAGTTTTTTAAATCAATATTCTGGTGCGCTATATTCCAGTCACCACAGATTACGATATCGCGCTGTAAGGCCTGCAATTCGCGCAGAACCGGTAAAAATTTATCCAGAAAACAGAATTTAGCCTGCTGCCGCTCTTCCGAACTGCTTCCGGACGGCAAATACACAGAGATAACACTGAGCTTGCCAAAATCAGCACGTACATAGCGGCCTTCATGATCAAAATCTTCCCATCCTAAGCCGATTTGTACATCATCAGGCTGCTTTTTACTGTAAATTGCCACACCACTATAGCCGCGTTTCACTGCGGTATGCCACGCACCATACATGCCCAGCGGATGCTTCATCTGCTCAGTCATATCGGCTTCCTGGGCTTTTAACTCCTGAACACACACAATATCAGCCTTTGCCTGCGCCAGATAATCAATAAAACCCTTACTGGTAGCTGAACGTATTCCGTTTACATTGGCTGAAATAATGCGCATCCGCATGTCCTTTCGATTAATGATAAAATTTACATCTTAAAATTTTTAATCTGCCATTTTACCATTAAGGATCATTATGTCTGATTTCCGTCAGGATTTTCTGCACTTCGCTCTGCAACAGCATGTTTTAAAATTTGGCCAGTTCACAACCAAAGCCGGCAGACAATCACCTTATTTTTTCAATGCCGGACTGTTTAATGATGGCTATAGTATTCTGCAACTGGCACGTTTTTATGCACGCTCGATTCTTGCCAGCGGTATTGAATTTGATATGCTGTTCGGACCGGCCTATAAAGGCATTATTCTGGCCGCAGCAACAGCCATGATGCTGGCGGAAGAAGGGCGTAATGTACCATATGCCTATAACCGTAAAGAAGCAAAAGACCATGGCGAAGGTGGCGTACTGGTTGGTGCACCGCTTAAAGGTCGTGTACTGATTATAGACGATGTTATTTCAGCCGGTACTTCCGTACGTGAATCGGTTACCATCATCCAGCGTGAAGGCGCGGTTACTGCAGGTGTAGCCATTGCACTTGACCGCATGGAAAAAGGTCAGGGAAATCAATCCGCCGTTCAGGAAGTCGAACAACAGTATCAAATACCGGTAACGACCATTGCCACATTGGAAGATTTACTGCTGTTATTAGAAAATGACTCAACACTGGCTGATTATCGCCAGCCGGTAGCAGATTACCGCAAACAATATGGCGTGTAAATTTTGTCTGGTTCTGGCAAAACAGATTGCCAGAACGGTTCAAACAACATTATGTTTAACAAATGATTTCTTTCTAACCCTATTAAACAGATGAATGTTGAGCAATTACTGAATCACTATGGCTATCTGGCTATATTTATCGGCAGCATTCTTGAAGGTGAAACCATATTGACCCTGGCCGGCTTTTTCGTACACAAAGGCTATTTGTTATTTTTACCTTCAATCCTGTGCGCGGCAGGTGGCGGGATGCTGGGTGACCAGATATGTTTTTTGCTCGGCCGTTATTACGGTAAACACCTATTGCAGCATTTCCCTAAACTGGATCCGATGGTAGCCAAAACCGATCGTTTGCTGTGTAAACACAGCTCTGTCATTATTATCGGAGTACGCTTCATGTATGGTTTGCGTATTGCCGGCCCGATTGCCATCGGTATGAGTAAAGTAACATTCCATCGGTTTCTGTTATTTAATGCATTGGGCGCTTTACTCTGGGCAACCATTATCGTTAGTTTTGGTTATCTGTTCGGACAATCAGCGCAATGGCTGTTTGCAGAGTTTCAACAATACACGAAACTGCTCTTTGTTGTTATTCTGATAGTAGCTGTATTTGCTTTGCTGATATACTGGTATATCAAACGGCATCGTAATAAATAAAACAGAAACAAAAACGGCTTTTAAGCAAAATCAGTAATTAAATAATTATGCAAATCTGATTGCAGATACAAAGTACAGATGTATTTTATTTCAATAATTAACTGGTTAGATTTACCGGATATAAAAAATAAACCCCGCTGCTGCGGGGTTTATTCTAAAATCAGCTAACAAAGCCTGATTAGAAAGTATGTTTCAGACCAACACCAAATGCAGTAGTTTTATTTTTACCTCTGCTTTCGTTCAGTTCATTATAGCCATTACCCTCACGCAACCAGCCAGCCTGTACATTAGCAGTAGTATGTTTAGAGAAATCATAATCAGCACCTAATACGATCTGATCGTATTTGGTATTTTTCATTTTATCGCCATCCAGCTTAATGTCCCAGCCATGGGCATAAGTGAATTTCGGAAAAATATTACCAAAGTGGTAACCAACAGTCAGGGCCGCTTCCTGTCCCTGATTATCCCAGGTTACATTATGATCACCAACATTCATGGTAATTAAGTTACCCTGCTCATTTACGCCTACAGGAATAGAAGCACCTTTTAAACCATTGAAATAAGAGCTGGTATTTTTGGTATATTGGTAACCTACACCTACAAACAGATTATTAGCATCATAGCCGCCTTCAACGCGATGTACCTGACCGTCTTTTAATTTAGTGTTACCGGATTCAGTAATTATAGCTGCTGAATTTTTCAGATAATCGAAGCCATATTTTGCAAAATATCCGGCATTGCGATAATTCAGACCGATACTGTATTTATCACCTGCTCCCATACCATAATCATACTCACTGTTCCGATCCCCACCATTTACATTATCACGAGGAGAGTATAATGCATTAAATTTGAAACCAGCCCATTCCGGAGAATCGTAAGCAATACCTACATAACGCTGACCGGTACGGGTAAATTTACCTAAACCCAGCACTTCATTATTGTATTCCCATGGATCTACTGTATCCATATTGGCCTTCATCTGATTACTAATACGACCAGCACGAACAGTACCGAATTCAGACTGAAAACCAATGAAAGAATCACGATTAGCCCAGCCATCAGCTTTACCATTACTGTTACCCAGATGGATAGCAGACTCAACCTGCCAGATAGCTTTCAGACCATTACCTAAATCTTCAGAACCCTTGAAACCAATGCGTGAACCATAATCAGCTATACCATTCTGATACGGACCACGGCTGTCACCACTGGTTTTAGTAGAAGATACTTCATAGCCTGCTTTCATTTGGCCGTATAAAACAACATCTGCCATAGCAACAACCGGCAAAGTAGTCAAAGCCAAAGCAATCAGGTTTTTTTTCATTACTGTATTCCTAGTCTCAACGTCAAAAATACAAACTTCAAAAACCAAATGAAGAGCTTTTGAAGTTTTACATCAATCGCCATTACGACGAGTGTGCGGAATATACTGGTCGGGTAATAAAAAAGCAAACCACTGATTCTAATTATTGATTCAGGTAATTTTCCACATTAAAGATTAGGTAAAATAAATATTAGAAATGTATTTAAATGCTGATTATATTCTTAGATACTACAATAATATTGACTAAAAAAAACAGCAATTGACTTTAATAAATATTAAAAATACATTTTTTATATTTCAGAAAAGAATTGTATATAAAAGTCATTTACAACAACCGGAGAATTAATTTATAAATATCCTTGACCGGAACCACAATACTGCTAAACCATTTTTTAATTGTGTTCAGTTAAACCAGTACTGTTAAGATAAATATCTGGTTTATTTTTTTTGAATTCTCATTGATTTCTGAACTTAATTACAAATAATTATTGAATTTAAATAATAACTTATACCAGTATATACTCATCACAATCTAATAATTCAGTAATATCAATATCTATATTTTTTATAAAAATAATAATTTCTATTTAGTTTTTCTATATCAATAATTTATCAGAGTGTTTCCATACTTATTTATCTAAAAATGATTTATTTAGATATAACTTTAATCATTAGGTTTCTATGTATTCATACCGAAATTCTGAAAGGAATACCGAGAATGAAATGCAGAAGAACCAGCTGTTAAATAATTTGGGATAGCATTTTATTTATATTGTTAAAAAATTAATCCCTGATTGAAGAACAAACTAAACCGTTCTTCAATCAGGGATTAGACTCAAATACTAATCAGTAAGAATTAAACACTAATTAGAATGTGTGTTTCAGACCAACGCCGACAGCGGTAGTTTTGTCTTTACCAAGACCTTCGCCGTTACCTTCACGCAACCAGCCTGCCTGTACGTTAGCAGTGGTACGTTTAGAGAAGTCATAATCAGCACCTAACACAACCTGATCGTATTTGGTGTTTTTCTCTTTGTCACCGTTAATTTTTACATCCCAGCCATGAGCATAGGAAATTTTCGGGAAAATATTACCAAAGTGATAACCAACAGTCAGAGCTGCTTCCTGTCCCTGGTTGTCCCAAGTTAAATTGTGGTCACCAATGCTACCAACACTTGCTTCTTTTAAACCTCTGTAGTATGAAGTAGTGTTTTTAGTATACTGATATCCAACACCTACAAACCAATTATTGGCATCATAACCACCTTCAACACGGTGTACCTGACCATCTTTCAGATCTGTTGTCAGATCATCATCAACTTTAACAGCAGAATTTTTCAGGTAGTCAAAACCGTATTTAGCAAACCAGCCAGAATTTTGGTAGTTCAAACCAAGGCTGTATTTCTCACCGGTACCGATACCAGCTGCGTACTCAGCAGGACGATCACCACCGTTTACGTTATCACGCGGAGAGTACAATAAGTTGAAGCTGAAACCAGCCCATTCCGGAGAATCGTAAGCAATACCTACATAACGGGCATCAGTACGGGTGAATTTACCCAGACCCAATGCTTCATTGTTGTATTCCCATGCATCAACGATGTCCATATTAGCATTCATCTGATTGCTGATACGACCAGCGCGAACAGTACCGTATTTAGTTTCCAAACCTAAGAAAGAGTCACGGTTAGCCCAGCCATCAGATCCGCCATTACTATTACCCAAATGAATGCGGGATTCAACCTGCCAGATAGCTTTCAGACCGTTACCCAGGTCTTCAGAACCTTTGAAACCGATACGTGAACCGTAGTCACCAATACCATTCTGGTACGGACCGCGGGTTTCGCCACTGGTTTTAGTAGAAGAAACTTCATAGCCTGCTTTCATTTGGCCATACAAAACAACCTCAGCCATAGCGGCAACCGGCAAAGTGGTCAAAGCCAAAGCAATCAGGGTTTTTTTCATTGCTGTATTCCTTTTCTATGTCGAAAAAACAAACTTCAAAAACCTAATGAAGAGCTTTTAAAGTTTTGCATTAATCGCCGCATTAGCGATTTCATGGCTGTCAATATAATGCTTTAGTTGCAAAAAAACAAATTCATTTGCAAACACACAACACTTTTGACCAATCCTACTGCGGCAAATAATAGGTAGATAACAATATTTTCAATTAAATTCAATGAATTATATAAAAAATAATCCATTAAAATAAAATATTTTCAGTTTTTAAAAGTGTTGCACTTTTTCAACACAATAACTGAATTAAATAATCAGTCTGAGCAGCTATTGTATCAGAGGTAACTCATTGTCACCTGTGCAAAATATATTCCAATAGCTGCTTAATTGGTTACCAGTATTGTACAAATTAATAAGTAATTTATAAATATCATTCTTAATTCAGCATGATATTTTCTCAGAAGCGCTGATGGTATTCATACAAACGAAATACTAATCATTTAGCTACCAAAAGCGCGCACATCTGTCTATGCTCTGGTTTCAACCTGCTCCAAGGCTGCCGGTGTCACAGCAGCATCCGTCTTGCTAAGCATAATATCTTTACGCCGCAGTTTAGACTGCACCGGAACCGGCTCTGCATCATTACCGGTTAAAACTGCCTTATCCGCACTGGTCTCAACCAGTATCAGCCCGCCTTGTTCTGCAATACGGCACAAACTGATATCTGCATCTGTGCTGGTAATCATTATTTCAGGCTCAGTTGTAATTGCCTTTTGAGTCTGAATAATAGTTTCAGTACCAGCAATATCTGCTTTATCAACAACAGATAATTGCTGCTCAGTTTCTAACTGCGCCAGCACATGTGTAATAGCCAGCTTTGCCTGTGCGACTGCATTTTGCACGATTACATCATGAGTTTCACTCAACGTATTCGTTTGCGCTGAATAAATACTAATACGATTAATATCTTTTTCAGGATTGAGTACATGCTCAGTAGTTAGCTGTATTTGTGCAGTAATAGCGGCAATATCAATATTTCGACTTATTTTTCTGGCAGAAACAATGTAATTGCGTTTTTTCTTACCATTCTGTCGACGACTATTTTTATCATGCCGTGCTTTATGCCGTTCACTTTTCGATCCGGTATCTGTCAGAGTAATAATCAGAGGATCTCCGGCCTGAGCTTCATTTACCGGATTAATTATATTAGCCTGTTGCACAGGCATTTCATTTTTGCCTGATGTCCGCTGACGACGTCTGCGCGAGGTATTCTGCTCCTGTTTAAAAGTATTTTGTTCCTGAACTGAATCAGCTACTGTATCAGCCTGTACCGTTGCATATCTGTCAGCACGCTTTTCTTCACGCCGGTTACGATTCTCACTGGCTGACCGGTTAGTTATTGCCGGATCAGTTGTTACTTTATTGTCATGGGTACTATTACCTTTGGAGGCTGAATCAGTATTTTTAGCCAGCCGGCCGGCACGTGCCTGACGGCGTTCCTGTGTCTGTGATTTCTGATTTTTTTTCTGATGCGTGGTTTTGACAGTTTTTTCTGCTACCGTACGATCTGATGCAGCAGATTCAACCGCTTTTCTACCCAGCAGATTACCCAGCCAGCCAGTCAGTTTTTTCCACATACCTGCTGATTCAGTTTTACCTGCAGCGGTCTTCTCAATAAGCGGAGCAGGTTGAGTATGATGAATTCCTTTAACAGCCGCCTCTGGCTTAACCGGTTTATTCTGACCAATAGAAAAAGGCAGTTCGCCTGTATTTTCCGGTTCCTGTACCTGATGGTAGCTGGGAACGGTATTTTCTTCGACATTATCAGTACGTACACGAGTCACGCTGTAATGCGGATTTTCCAGATGAATATTCGGAATCAGCAATACACATACATCAAGGCGTTCTTCCAGACCAAACAGTTCAGCACGTTTTTCATTCAGCAGAAAAGTAGCCACATCTACCGGTACCTGTACCCGTACTTCGGCAGTGTTATCCTTCATTGACTCTTCCTGAATGATGCGCAGGATATGTAATGCAGTTGATTCAATACTGCGGATAAAGCCAGTGCCGGCACAGCGCGGACAGATGGTATGACTGCTTTCTCCCAATGATGGTTTCAGGCGCTGTCTGGATAATTCCATTAAACCAAAGCGGGACAGTTTAGCCATTTGTACCCGGGCACGGTCTTTTTTCAGCGCTTCACGCAGGGTAATTTCTACATCACGCTGATTTTTACTGTTCTCCATATCAATGAAGTCAATAACTACCAGTCCGCCCAGGTCACGCACACGCATCTGCCGTGCAACCTCTTCAGCAGCCTCCATATTGGTTTTGAAAGCGGTATCTTCAATATCCGCACCACGGGTTGCTCTGGCAGAGTTAACATCTATGGATACCAATGCTTCGGTGTGGTCGATAACTATAGCACCACCGGATGGCAAAGCAACTTCACGCGAAAACGCAGACTCAATCTGCTGCTCTATCTGAAAACGGGAAAACAGCGGAATATGGTCGGTATAATGCCGCAACCGGTTAATATAGGCTGGCATCACATAAGACATAAACTCACGAATCTGATCATATACTTCCTGAGAGTCAATCAGGATTTCCCCGATATCCGGCTGGAAATAATCGCGAATGGCACGAATAAGTAAGGAACTTTCCATAAACAGCAGGTAAGGCTCACTATGCTGCTGCGCCGCCTGCTCAATTGCCCGCCACAACTGAATCAGATAATTAAGATCCCACTGTAATTCTTCCGTACTGCGTCCAATACCGGCTGTACGTGCAATCAGGCTCATTCCGCGCGGTGTATCAAGCTCACTCATTGCCTGCTTGAGTTCCTGCCGGTCTTCGCCTTCAATACGGCGGGAAACACCGCCGCCACGCGGATTGTTCGGCATCAGTACCAGATAGCGTCCGGCCAGACTGATAAAAGTAGTCAGAGCTGCGCCTTTATTACCGCGCTCATCTTTTTCCACCTGTACAATGACTTCTATACCTTCTGAAAGTACATCCTGAATCCGGACACGGCCACCTTCATAATTCTGAAAATAGCTGCGTGAGATTTCTTTAAATGGTAAGAAACCATGACGGTCTGTGCCATAGTCTACAAAACATGCTTCCAGAGAAGGTTCGATACGGGTAATGACACCTTTATAGATATTGCCTTTACGCTGTTCTTTCCCCAGCGTTTCGATGTCAAGGTCAAGCAGACTTTGCCCATCCACAATAGCCACACGCAGCTCTTCAGCCTGTGTAGCATTGAATAACATTCGTTTCATGAAAACCTCGTTGTGTGCACTGACGAGGCGTTGTAATTAGTATTTGACACCCATAGCCTTGCCCGATTAAGTCATTCGCGGCAAACTAAACAGGCTTTCATCATAAAGAAGGTGTAAAGATCATATCCGCCATTCAGCATCATAATTCCTGCTAAACAGGGTGTGTCCGGTATCCGATCAGTATGGATTGGACACTTAACTGGGGTAGCCATTCTTCTGTTATTCTGTCAGGTGCTCGGGCACATTAGCGGCTGCGTTTTCAGGTTTTGTCCTGCCTGATCACGTCTGAAGCCGTGGCTTGCCACCTGATGGAGTCAAACTTAATCACTAACCCTTGCTGCTGACGGCTGGTCAGCAACACGGGGAAATACGCCTGCAACAGTGCGTTTTTCCGGTAAATACGTTAACATTTCATTATTTACAGCCAAATTGCGCTTTCAGGCACTTTTTCAGCTTCGGGCAAAATGCGGCCATTTTTAGTTCAGTTCAGTCTGCCAACACGATATTTGGCCATGACCACTGATGACTTTTATTTATTTATAAAAGCTTACGGATTATAAGCAATATGACGGTTTTAAGCAAAGATTCAGTGCAGTTTTTATCTGTCTGTGCAGAAAGTGCCGGTCAGAGACTGGATAATTATTTAATACGGGAATTAAAAGGAGTACCGAAAAGTCATATTCAGCGCATTATTCGTAGCGGGGAAGTCCGGCTGAACAAAAAACGCTGTAAAGGAACAGACCGGATTCAGGTCAATGATGAGATCCGTTTACCTCCTATTCGCATTGCAGCCAGACACGCATCCGCAACAACTCTGGCTATTCCGGCTCAGAAATTTACGGTTGTGTATGAAGATGATGTATTACTTGTGATTAACAAACCAGCCGGTATTGCTGTACATGGCGGCAGTGGTATTAGTTTTGGCGTCATTGAGCAGCTGCGCCGCGCCCGCCCTGAATCCCGTTATCTGGAGCTGGTTCACCGGCTGGATAAGGATACCAGCGGTTTGCTGATGATAGCCAAAAAACGCAGTGCTTTGGTCAAACTGCATGAATCAATCCGCCAGAATCATCCGCATAAAGTGTACCTAGCCCTGGCCATTGGCAACTGGCCGGAAAATATACGGCAAGTTAAACTTCCACTGCTGAAATATACCGGAGCACAAGGGGAAAAAATGGTACGTATCGCCGGCAATACCCAGGAAGGACAACGGGCACATACACAGTTCCGGATACTGCAACGTTATGCAGGCGAGCAATTACATCACATGGGCATCAGAGCATTAACACTAATGGAAGCAACACTTAAAACAGGCCGCACCCACCAGATACGTGTCCATATGCAATCACAGTTATGCCCTATTGCCGGAGATGAGCGTTATGGTGATTATCAGATAAATAAGCGCCTGCAAAAAGCCGGGCTGAAAAGAATGTTTTTACATGCTTCTGAATTAACGCTGACTCATCCGGTTAGTGGCGATATTTTACAGCTTACCGCTCCTTTACCGGATGATCTGCAACTATTCCTGAATCATTTGCCAGAAACCTCTAGCAAAATGTAAACGATGTTTATATCTGTCTGTATCAAAATGCTTGCTGCTGCAGCCATTGTCTGAGTGCGGTACCGCATTGATTGTGACGCAGACTATATTCAATGAAAGTTTTCATATAGCCAAGTTTGTTACCGCAATCATGTGAATAACCCTGAATCACAAAAGCATCTACAGCTTCCTGCTGCATCAGGGCGGCGATGGCATCGGTAAGCTGAATCTCGCCTCCTGCACCGGGCAGTGTTTTTTCCAACTTAGACCAGATACCGGCTGAAAGTACATAACGGCCAACCACAGCCAGATCAGACGGAGCCTGTTTTGTTGAAGGTTTTTCGACAATAGCACTCATCCTGATGCTGTTTCCGGAGTCAGCCTGCTGACCATTACAATCAACGATACCGTATTTATTAACTTCACTCATCGGTACACGTTCAACCATAATCTGGCTGCGCTGCGTAGTCCGGAACTGTTTTAGCATTGCAGCCAGATTATCTGTAGCCAGATTACAGGCTTTTTCATCTATTAGCACATCTGGCAGTAAAACAGCAAATGGTTCATCACCAATAACTGAACGAGCACACAGCATTGCATGACCCAAACCTTTAGCTTCACTTTGACGGACTTGTATTATTTGCATTCCACGAGGTAATACGTTTCGGATTTCATCCAATAAAACCATTTTACCTTTGTTCTGCAACTGTGTTTCCAACTCAAATGCTGTATCAAAGTGGTTTTCAATTGCCGCTTTAAATGCATGGTTAACCAGAACAATTTCATTAATTCCTGCAGCAGCACATTCCTGAACGATATATTGAATTAATGGTTTATCGGCCACAGTCAGCATTTCTTTTGGAATAGCTTTTGTGGCCGGTAACATACGTGTACCCAATCCTGCTACAGGAATTACTGCTTTCATCTAATTCAATCCTATCAAATAGTTTAAATATATTATTTTAAATAATATTATTTTAAAACAAAAAATTACTAGCTTAATTTAACATAAAATATGTCATAGATATTACCCGTTTATTATTCGGAATCAAAATTAATTTATGAGTAATATCTAAACACTTTAACTTTCATCTTACAGCTTAATCTGTAACTTACCCAGTGCAGTAAACACCTCAGCTACTGCCACTGCCCCCGGATCAGGCACTCCGGCGAGATTTTGCTGATTAACGTAAGATGAACGCCCTGCTCCGGCTTTATGCATCCCAGCAGTTTTTTCTGCTCCCTCTCTGGCTGCCTGTATGGCGGCAGAAAAATCCCGGTTCTGCCATGCCTCTAACGCCGGTTGTAATGCGTCAATCAGAGTTCGGTCACCTATATCTGCACCACCATAATGTTTCATTTGTGCCAGCCCGTTTAATAATGCTTCTGCCAGCGTACCGCCTGTCTGTAATTTCTGACCGGCTGCGGTGAAAAATATAGACATTAATACCCCGCTCGAACCACCCATAACAACAGACAGTCGCTCGCCAATACACAACAACAGTTGAGGCAAATCATTTAACGGTAAGTGTTTTTGTGCCAGCTGCGAGGCAATAGCATGAGCAGCATGAGCAAATGTACTTCCAGTATCGCCATCACCTACTTTTGCATCCAGAGCATTAAGCTGATTTTCCATTCGAATCAAAGTATCAGTAATGACATTGATATATTCTGCTGTCCGAGCATTTTCGGATGGAATATAAACTGACTGTTTATATTCAGTTTCACATACTATGGTTTTTAGTGGCTGTAAAACCACGGGTTTCTGCCATCCCTGTGTTTCTACGGGCGCATTAAGTGCCTTACTAAAGTAATCGTTCAGCTTAAGCAACGAAAGTGAAAAACCTTTCATATCCAAGGAAGTTACCAGTGATGCAGGACCAATCAGTAAATCTGTCTGTTTACTAATAGCTGAATGCGCTAACTCACGTGTCAGTACGGCCATTTCTAGCGCAGATACACCGCCCAGATTATTAATTAAAACAGCAAAACGGCCTGCCCCGGCTGACTTTGATAATGCCTGAACCAGTGTATCGATCAGTATTTTGCTATTGTGCGTATTCTCTACTGAAGCACCCGGTTCGCCATGAATACCCAGACCAAGTTCAACCTGTCCAGCTTTAATTCGTCTTTCTTCCGTATAGTCCGGTAAATTACAGGTTTGCATGGCCACACCTAAGCTATACAGATTGTCACAGGTTTGCTGTGCTATCTCGCGTACCTGAGATAAGGATTTACCTTCCTCTGCCGCATAACCTGCTATCTTATGCACCAGTACTGTACCGGCAATACCGCGGGGTTGTCTGTTTTCCGGCAGAGAAATATCATCTGCAACAATAACCATCTCCACATTTATCCCATGACTTTTAGCCTTTTCTGCCGCCAGTCCGAAATTCAGCCGGTCTCCGGTATAATTTTTGACGATTAACAAACAACCTTGTTCTCCCGTTACCGCCATAATTGCGCTAAATACCGCATCGACGCTGGGCGAAGCAAATAAATCTCCGCACACTGCTGCAGTTAACATACCTTTGCCAACAAAACCGGCATGTGCAGGCTCATGACCGGAACCACCGCCGGAAATAACTGCTACGTTGCTTTTATCCCAGTCATTACGCATCACTACCCGAATTGCCGGGTCCGTATCCAGCCTGACAAGGTTACCTTCAGGTGCGGAAATAATTAAACCCTCAATCGCTTCATTAACCAGTTGTTTACGGTCGTTAAAAAAGAATCTGGACATGATTTTCCAAGTTTTAATTACAAAATGACAAACATGAATGATGCTGAATACAGACTAAGCACATTAAACGGACTAATCGATTTCATCCTTCGAATATACAGATATCAGTACCAACAGACTCAGCTTCAGTTTCGATACAATGTTTAAATTTATCTATAAAATACAGTACCGGATGTAGTACAACAACTTTCTTTATTCTATTGTTTCAGCTTACTAACTATCGTCTGATTTAACTTGCTCCGGTTAATAGCTGCGCTATTATAATTTAGACACTCATACAGATAAAGCTTGACCCGAATTCTTAAACAATAAGAACATAGACAAATATTAATTCAGATATAATTAGATTCTGGTTTAATTTCAGATATAAACCACTTTACACAATCAACAGAGCTGACAGAAACAGAATAGACTGACACAGACTAACAGCAGAGAATAAACCAAATGACAATCAAAATTAATGGATCAGGACCGACAAATGGCAATCCTGAAAAAAATAGCAGCTGGGAACGCAATATGCTGGAGAAGCTGTTACTTGAGGTATACCGCGAACAACGGCGCAATCGAATCTGGCGCTGGGCCTGGCGATTACTCTGGCTGTGCATTATTATTTTTATCATTACAGTAGCGATGGGAAGCTCAATGCCTAATAGTCCGCACACAGCGGTTATTAATCTAAGTGGTGTGATCAGCAGCGAGAATAATCAGGCAGAATTATTACGTAAAAGCCTTAAAACAGCTTATGGGAATAAAAATGTTAAAGGCATTATCATTCGTGCCAACAGTCCGGGCGGTTCACCGGTCATTTCCAGTATTGCCTATGAAGAAATCCGACATCTGAAAGCAAAACATCCGAAGATACCTTTATATGTTGTAACTGAGGATATGTGCGCCTCCGGATGTTATTATATTGCCAGTGCCGCAGATAAAATTTATGCAGATCCGTCCAGCCTTGTCGGCAGTATCGGTGTTATTGGCAGCAGTTTTGATTTTACAGGTCTGATCAACAAACTTGGAATTAAACGTCGGGTAAAAATAGCCGGCAACAATAAAGATATGGGTGATCCATTTGTGCCGGAAACCCCGGAACAGGCAGAAATCTGGCAACAAATGCTAAGCAGTATTCATAAGCAATTCATTCAGGCGGTGCAGCAGGGGCGTGGTGACCGATTAAAAGTTGCTGATAATCCGGACATATTCAGCGGTCGTGCTTATACCGGTGAAGAAGCTAAAGCAGTCGGACTAGTAGATGATTTTGGCAATATTTACACAGTTGCCCGCGATGTTATCGAAGCTCCGGAACTGATAGATTACACTGCTGAAACCAACTGGAAGCGCTTCGGTCGAAGCGTAGGCAGCACATTACAGCAAAATATTCAGGGAATGGCTGATAAACCATGGTGATATCTGTCAATAACCACACTAATTAACAGATATTCTGATTATTATGCCCGTTTATGCTTTCTGCTCTAAATTACAGAACCATAAACGGGTATATTGTTATATATCATCAGATGAAGAGGCTATTGTTATAAAACATAAAATATTTATCGGCAGCAACTAAATAATTTATTCACCTACACATACCGAATTTGATTATTTTCCACCCGAATTGATAGTGTTGTTGGTTATAATATTTCTTCCTTTTTCAATCATCAATATCATGTATCCTATTATTAAACCATTGCTATTCAGACTGGATCCTGAAAAAGCCCATTACCTGACATTAAAATCGCTGCAATGGTTACATCGTTATCATTGTGGTTTTTTACTGGGATGCAAACCAAGCTTCTCATTCATGCAGAAAAATACCAATGGTATTTTTCCTGACAACAATATTAACAATACCACAACACTGATGGGACTAACGCTCCCCAATCCTGTAGGACTGGCTGCCGGTCTGGATAAAAATGGTGAATATATTGATGCACTTGCTATGCTGGGATTTGGTTTTATAGAAGTAGGCACTGTGACACCACTACCTCAGGCAGGCAATCCTAAGCCGCGGTTATTCAGATTACCAAAGCAACAGGCAATTATTAATCGTATGGGCTTTAACAATTATGGTATTGATACTTTAATCAATAATATTGCAAATAGTAGGTATCGCGGTATATTGGGGATTAATATTGGCAAAAATGCAGCCACACCGATTGAAAAAGCAGTGGATGATTATCTGATTTGTCTGGAAAAAGCCTATCCGCATGCCAGTTATGTCACTGTTAATATTTCTTCACCCAACACACGTGATTTACGCAGTCTGCAAAGTGCCGGAGAGCTGGACAGATTATTAAACCACCTGAAAAACCGTCAGGCCCAGCTGGCTACTCAGCAAAGCCGCTATGTGCCTATTGCCATCAAAATTGCTCCCGATCTGGATGAAGAGCAAATTGAAGCTATTGCAGAGGTTGCATTGAATACTCAAATAGACGGAATTATTGCCACCAATACTACTATAGACAAAACTCCTTTGGGTACACATAAATTTGCTCAGGAAACTGGCGGGTTGTCTGGTTATCCCGTACAGACACAGAGTAATTACGTTCTGAATCAGTTATCCGCACACATTAATTCGCAAATTCCGCTTATCGGTGTAGGTGGCATTACGACTGGTACAGATGCAGTAGAAAAAATCCGTCTTGGTGCCTCCGCCATTCAGTTGTATTCAGGTCTGATTTTTCGAGGTCCCCAGTTAGTTGCCGAATGTATCAAGAGCTGCTCACAGTTAAAATAATGTATCCACTATTACAGTAAATACTACAAATTTAAGTTTTATATTTATTTGCAGACTACTTTGCCAGACAACTGTATGCAACTGCGTTTGGCAGGAAACTCTTGCCTGCGCTATGATGTCAATCGCACTATATAAACAGACCAGATTACTTTGTACAGTTTTTATCTGTACAGATGGAGACTGCACAAAGTGATTTGATTAAATTGAAAGCTCCATCATGCATAACAGCGACATATCGCTGCCGAAGGATATTCAGCGGCCGGCTGAAACGGTACTGGTAAATATTACTCCGCAAGAAACCAGAGTAGCCGTAATGGAAGAAAATACGTTGTGTGAAATTCATATTGAACGTAATTGTGGCCATGGTCTGGTAGGCAATATTTATCTAGGTGTAGTGCGCCGTGTATTACCCGGTATGCAAAGCGCCTTTATTGATATCGGGCTGGAACGTGCCGCTTTTCTGCATATTGTCGATGTACTCGAGCAGCGTCAGCAACCAGAACAGATTCAGCGTATTGAACACACGCTGCATGAAGGACAGCCAATTGTTGTACAGGTCATCAAAGACCCGATTAATACTAAAGGCGCACGTCTGTCTACCCAGATATCACTGGCTGGCCGTTTTCTCGTATATCTGCCTCAGGATGAGCATATCGGCATCTCACAACGTATTGAAGACGAAGAGGAACGCAACCAGTTACGTGAACGGCTGGAAAATCTGTTACCGGCGGATGCTGCCCATGGTTATATTATCCGTACCAGTGCCGAAAATGCGACTGATGCAGAATTGCAGGCTGATATCAATTATCTGACCAAGCGATGGCAGCATATTCAGCAACTATCAAAAACCTGCCCGCCTGAAACATTACTGTATCAGGATTTACCCCTGAGTTTACGTGTATTGCGTGATATGTACAGTGACAATATCAATCACATTATTGTGGACTCAACCAGCCACTATCAACGCATGCACGAATTTGCCACGAATTATTCTCAGGGTGCGCTGGATAAATTGCAATTATTTCAGGATGATTGTCCGTTATTTGAAAAATACAATATCGAAGCCAAAATTAACCGCTCCTTGCAACCACGGGTGAATCTGGATTTTGGCGGCTATATCATTATTGAGCCGACAGAAGCTATGACCACCATTGATGTAAATACCGGTGGTTTTGTCGGTGCACGCAATTTTGAAGAAACTATCTTTAAAACCAATCTGGAAGCCTGCCATGTGATTGCACGTGAACTGCGTTTACGCAATCTGGGAGGGATTATCATTATTGATTTTATCGATATGACCAACGAAACACACCAGCAGGAAATTCTGACCGAGCTGGCACAAGCGCTGGCCTACGACCGTACCCGCGTTACACTTAACGGTTTTACCAGTTTAGGTCTGGTAGAGCTAACACGCAAACGTACCCGGGAAAATCTAACCCAGATACTGTGTGAACCCTGCCCTGTCTGTCAGGGGCGCGGTCGCATCAAAACAGCACAAACTATGTGCTATGAAATTTTGCGTGAAATAGTGTGCGAATCACGTCGTCCTGATATTAAGCAACTGCGCATACTGGCCTCTCCCAGCGTCATAGATTTGTTTCTGGATGAGGAAGCCGATTCTTTGAAAATGCTAAGTGATTTTATTGGCAAGCCGATTGCTCTGGCAGTAGAAACCACTTACACTCAGGAACAATATGATATTGTGATTCAATAAATTTAATTTGCAAGCGAGAAATTAAACATATGAATTTACCTGATGCTGCTCAGGCTGAAAACCTGTGGCAAACCATTCGTCATGAAACTGAAATAGCAGCCAGCAATGAACCTATACTGGCCAGCTTTCTGCACTTGAGCGTATTACGCCATAAAAATTTTGCCCGCATGCTGGCCTTCCATCTGTCTACCAAAATGTCCAGTGCTGTAATGGATGCGCGGGCGTTATTCGAGATTTATCTGGAGGCCTTACATCAGGATACTTCTATTATTCATGCAGCTCTGGCAGATATTGTTGCCTATTATGAACGTGATCCTGCCTGTGAAACCTATAGTTTACCATTATTGTATTACAAAGGTTTTCACGCCATACAGACCCATCGCATTAACCACTGGCTCTGGCAACAGAATCGCCATACTCTAGCTTATTTTTTACAAAATCGTGCTTCCGAAGTATTAGGAGTTGATATTCATCCAGCTGCTTCAATGGGCTATGGAATTATGATTGACCATGGTACGGGTGTGGTTATTGGCGAAACAGCGGTACTGGGCAATAATATTTCGCTGTTACACGGTGTTACTCTGGGTGGTTCCGGTAAACAAAGCGGTGACAGGCATCCGAAAATCAGTGACGGTGTCATGATCGGAGCCAATGCCTCTGTATTAGGCAATATTCGTGTACATACCTGCGCCAAAGTAGGTGCCGGCAGTGTCGTAGTTAATGATGTTCCGGAATATTCAACAGTAGTAGGCGTACCTGCGCGCGTTATCAGCAAAACAGATAATCATGAAAGTCCTGCTCAGGAAATGGATCAAAGAATTTAATCCGGATAACCAAAGCCTGCAATAGTTAATATTAACCGAAAAATTCAATATAAATCCATATTTAAGATGACAGGCAGCTAAATAAACAACTGCCTGTATTTTACAGTTTACCAATAAATCCGGAAAACATCTGCGCAGGAAACAGTCAGGGCAATCAAATTATATGCTATATGAATAAAATAACATAGATAATAAAAAACGCAAACTCAACCAGAGCTTGCGATTTATTTGGTGGCGAATCAGGGATTCGAACCCCGGACACAAGGATTATGATTCCTCTGCTCTAACCGACTGAGCTAATTCGCCGTATCTCATTTCAAGAGAGACGTAATTATACGATATTTTTCTGCTTATGCAAGTACTCAAAAAGAAAAATTTTTTATTTTATTGTTTTTATAAATCATTTTATATGACTTCAATCCATATAATATTTATCTGCCGTTTAAAGAGCGATAAATGCGTATTTAAATGCGTATTTAAGGGGGAATAACACAGTGTTTTACCGGTTTGGCACAGGTAGCTGCATGCTTTATGATACAATTCAGCCATTTTTAAATATCGCCTGTTTTCAAGGAATATCATGAGTTTGAAATGTGGCATTGTGGGTTTGCCCAATGTAGGCAAATCTACCCTGTTTAACGCCCTTACCCAGTCTGGTATTGAAGCTGCCAATTATCCTTTCTGTACTATTGAGCCTAATGTCGGTATTGTTGAAGTGCCGGATGATCGTATGGAAGAGTTGGCTAAAATCGTTAATCCCAAACGAACCCAGCCGGCCATCGTTGAATTTGTCGATATTGCCGGACTGGTAGCCGGAGCCAGTAAAGGCGAAGGTCTGGGTAATCAGTTTCTCGCCAATATCCGTGAAACTGATGCCATCGTAAACGTTGTGCGCTGCTTTGATGATGATAACATTGTGCATGTTTCTGGAAAGGTAGATCCGATTTCGGATATTGAAGTCATTGGTACCGAGTTGGCACTTGCAGATTTAGCCAGTGTAGAAAAAACCATCATACGCGAAAGCAAGAAAGCCAAATCCGGTGATAAAGAAGCACAAAAACTGGTAGCCATTCTGGAACGCTTACAACAACATCTGCTTGAAGGTAAACCCGTACGCTCGGCAGGACTCGATCAGGATGAGCTAACACTGATTAAACCTTTATGTCTGCTTACTGTAAAACCGGCAATGTATGTAGCCAACGTAGCTGAAGACGGCTTTGATAACAACCCGCATCTGGAACGTCTGCAACAACTGGCGGCACAGGAAAATGCACCTGTTGTTGCACTATGTGCAGCAATGGAAAGCGAAATTGCCGATCTGGATGAGGCTGATAAAGCCGAATTTCTGCAAGAAATGGGTTTAAAAGAACCGGGTCTGAATCGACTGATTCGCGCCGGCTACGACTTACTCGGTTTGCAAACCTATTTTACTGCCGGCGTTCAGGAAGTCAGAGCATGGACCATCCATAAAGGCGATACTGCCCCTCAGGCTGCTGGTGTTATTCATACCGATTTTGAACGTGGTTTTATCCGTGCTCAGGTTATTGCTTACGAAGATTTCATTGCCTGCGGAGGTGAAGCCAAAGCTAAAGAAGCCGGTAAAATGCGTGCTGAAGGTAAGGAATACATTGTAAATGATGGCGATGTAATTCATTTCCTGTTTAACGTATAACCATTAATCTCTTGAACCAGCTATATTCCCATCCGGAATGTGGCTGGTTTATGCATTCCGGTTAATAATAAATTTATTTTTTAGCCTGACATATCGAATCCTCTCGGTTCGGTTATCTAAACCATCTACCGGCAACCAATAAATATCAGCTTTAATATTGTTTATCCATATGATTTACCTATTATAAATATCACCATACCAATTTATAAACAGAAACTGAAAAAGTATTTCCGCCCACTACCAAACTAATGAATTATCTATTTATTACAACCACAAATGCAACAATAAACAAATCGTGTAAAATAATGCATCATTATTATTAGGCGGTAAAACAAACTAATCACCCGAAACCAGCAAAAATATGATATTGCTATTTTGTTTTTATGAGCAGTCTGAGCTAGACAAACTTAATTTTAGCCAATTTATTTAATTTGAAAGAACAAAATCCAACCATGACCAGCGTTGTTCACGACTTACAGCAACGAGGCCTGATAGCTCAAACCACTGATGCACAGGCCCTTGATACATTATTAAACGAAAAAAAAATTACTCTGTACTGTGGTTTCGACCCGACAGCCGACAGTCTGCATATCGGTCACCTGTTACCTATTCTGGTTTTACGCCGCTTTCAACTGGCCGGACATACACCAATTGCGCTGGTAGGAGGTGCTACTGGTATGATTGGTGATCCGAGCTTCAAGGCACAGGAACGTTCACTCAACACTTTAGAAACCGTACAGGACTGGGTAGCCAAAATACGCGCGCAGCTACAACCTTTCCTTAGCTTCAGTGGTGACAATGCCGCCATTATGGCAAATAATTTTGACTGGTTCGGCAGCATGAATTGTCTGGATTTTCTGCGCGATATCGGCAAACATTTTTCTGTAAATGCCATGCTGAACAAAGAGTCAGTAAAACAGCGTCTAAGCCGTGATGATGTAGGTATTTCATTTACCGAATTTGCCTATGCTCTGCTTCAAGGTTACGATTTTGCTGAACTGTATCGTCGCCACGGTGCCGTATTGCAAATCGGCGGTTCGGATCAGTGGGGTAATATCACCGGAGGGATTGACCTCTCTCGCCGACTGCATCAGGCTACCGTTTATGGTTTGACACTGCCACTGGTAACTAAAGCTGACGGAACTAAATTTGGTAAAACCGAAGGTGGTGCAGTCTGGCTGAGTGCAGAAAAAACCTCTCCTTACCAGTTCTATCAGTTCTGGTTAAAAGTTGCTGATGCGGATGTATATAAATTCCTAAAATATTTTACTTTCCTCAGTGTGGCAGAGATAGAGGCCATTGAAGCCAGCGATCAGGCCAGTGGCAGTAAGCCACAGGCACAGCGCATTCTGGCAGAGGAAATGACCCGCCTGATTCATGGTGAAGAAGCTCTGGCTGCAGCACAGCGTATTTCTGCCAGCCTGTTTGCCGAAGATCAGAGTGCACTTACTGAAAGCGATTTTCAGCAATTATCTCTGGATGGCTTACCTGCATTTCCGGTTACTGAATCCATCAATATCGTGCAGGCCTTAACTACTGCGTCACTGGCCAAATCCAATAATGAAGCACGTGGCTTTATCAGTCAGGGAGCAGTCATGGTTAACGGGCAAAAAATTGACAGTGCTGATTACGTATTCAGTAGCGATGACAAACGTTTCGGGCACTACACCATTTTGCGGCGCGGTAAACGCAACCATGCACTACTGGTATGGCAATAAATTTTCATATTTTGCAAATACATCACTCAAGGGAGTTAATATGAGTAACCACAGCACTATTCTGCAACACCTGCCCGTTGGCGAAAAAGTTGGCATTGCTTTTTCCGGCGGGCTGGATACCTCTACAGCATTACTCTGGATGAAACTGAAAGGCGCTTTACCTTATGCCTATACAGCTAATCTGGGACAGCCTGATGAAGATGATTATGATGCAATTCCGCAAAAAGCACTTGAATACGGAGCTCAAAAAGCCCGTCTGATTGATTGTCGCACACAGCTGGCGCATGAAGGTATTGCTGCAATACAAAGCGGAGCATTTCACGTACATACGGGTGGTATGCCTTATTTTAATACTACCCCGCTGGGACGGGCCGTTACCGGCACAATGCTGGTAGCCGCAATGAAAGAAGATGATGTACATATATGGGGTGATGGTTCCACCTATAAAGGCAATGATATTGAACGCTTCTATCGCTACGGGCTGTTAACCAATCCGGCTTTACGCATCTACAAGCCATGGCTGGATCAACAGTTTATTGATGAGCTGGGCGGACGGCATGAAATGTCTGAATTTCTGATTGCTCAGGGTTTTGACTATAAAATGTCTGTTGAAAAAGCCTACTCAACCGACTCCAATATGCTCGGTGCTACCCATGAAGCTAAAGATCTGGAAATGCTTAATAGCAGCATGAAAATCGTACAGCCTATTATGGGCGTGGCTTTCTGGGATGAACAGGTAACCATTCCGGCTGAAGAAGTAAGTGTGCGGTTTGTAGAAGGTGTACCGGTAGCTTTAAATGGTGTTGAATACCATGATCCGGTAGAGCTGATTCTGGAAGCCAACCGTATTGGCGGTCGACATGGTCTTGGCATGACAGATCAGATTGAAAATCGTATTATAGAGGCTAAATCACGCGGTATTTATGAAGCACCGGCAATGGCATTGCTGCATATTGCTTATGAACGCCTGCTTACCGGCATCCATAACGAGGATACGATTGAACAGTACCGCATTAATGGTCTGCGTCTGGGCAGACTGCTGTATCAGGGACGCTGGTTTGATTCACAGGCGCTTATGCTGCGTGAAACTGCGCAACGCTGGGTAGCCAAAGCCATTACCGGTGAAGTTACACTGGAATTACGCCGCGGTAATGATTACTCTATTCTCAATACCGAATCATCCAATCTTACTTATCAGCCGGAGCGGTTAAGCATGGAAAAAGTAGATAATGCTGCCTTTTCTCCTGCCGACCGCATCGGCCAGCTTACCATGCGTAATCTAGATATTATCGATACCCGCAACAAATTAGGTATATATACTCAGAGCGGGCTATTATCAGTAAGTCAGGATGCACTGCTACCTCAGTTAACTGATAAAAAAGATATCTTATAAAAATCTATCATTTCTAGAACCGGATAATACTAATTTATTATCCGGTTTTTTATTTACTCACATAATAAATTGCAACAATAAATAATACGATTTAATTATTTATCAAAGAACAAACCGTATCTATAGTAGCCCCGGCTGTACCAGAATCAGTATATGCTAAATGATTAGCAGGTAGTAAAATCCATGCTTCTTCAATATTATCTCCCTCTCTGAGATACCGCGAACAGTATTCCTTACTGTTAATTTCCTTTTTACTATAGCTTGTTCCGCTAATTCCTACTTGTCGCGAAACAGCTTCAACCAACCCATCAGGCTTTTTATATTGTTATAAGAAAGAATATTTGTTAATTTATCCTTTTATTGGAATGAGAAGAAATATAAAATTTTCAAAGAAAACCAATAAAAAATAAAACTATTGTTATCTTTATTTTTCTACCCAACTTAAATATTGTGACCAGCCCGGATCAAATTCGCACTCAATTTTAATTGAAAGGGTTCTATACTGATCTGCCAGACGTTGTACCAATGCCATAGCTGATTGTTTATCCTGCACATGCCATAACATGGTTCTTACGCCCTGATAAAAGGTATTTTGACAATGAATGCCCTGTTTATTAAATCGTAGAGCTGGATTAATAGTATCTTCTAGTTCATAAACCAGAGATAAATTTTCCTTACTATCCACATCGACTGTTATAGTTAAAGCATAGCAATAATTGAAATCACCTACCAATACATCAGCTGTCTCATTTCTTTGCACAAGTCTTTTATTATCAGGATCATTTTGATCACTGATTTCAAATACATTCCATCTATCCTCTTTATCAGAAAGAGGAAAAATACCTGTATGCTTTAATTTATCTTGCCATAACTGATCAAACACCGTTACAAATTCATTAAGAGGTACTGCGGTTGCCTCTTTGGGAATTTCTAAAAAGTTGACACAACCGATTTTAATAGAAAAATCATATTCTCCTAATGCATGATCAAGCAAGATAAATGCAGTCGACTGGGCGATTTGCTTCATCTCTTCAGGAATAGTTTTACCAAACGCAATTTCCAAAGAGATTTTGCGATATTCTTCATGATGATAAATCAATAAATCAGCCGGGCTCAATGAAAGAGAATAATCATGATGCGTTATAGAGAATGCATCCAGATTTTCAATCCGCGTCCTAAATGCTTCTATTTCAAAAAAATTCAGATCCGGTGCATGTTTAACGATTCGTATCACCAGCTCAAACTGCTCAATTCGGCCTTCAGCCGTAAAAATTATTTTATGATTTTTTTTATCTCCTCGTGTAAGCTCAGCAATAACATTTAATTGATTATCTATTAAAAGATTATTGAGATTTTCCATGATAGAGATTGGCTCTAGCGTATTAAATGTCTGCTCAGATGCTTTTACCTGTGTCCAGAATGCTTGAATAGCGAGAGATATCTTATCTTGAGCGATTGGTTTATCTTGTACTGATTGAATATCAGAATTTGATTTTTTTCTCCAGAATTTTTTAAAAAACATAAAGCTTCCCCTTAATTGATTGATAAAAACCATACCAAATAAGTTCCTGAGTATAAGTTAAAAATTGGTCATATTTTTCTTTTATCATAATTTTTATGATATACATCAGGTTATAAATAAATTTTCATTTATACAATATCTTAATGATGAATGATAGTTTATAACATATATAAATCATATACTTAACTGAATTCAATTCACAAACGAGCAAAAAATACAGATAAATTCAAGTTTTGTAGCCATATGAAGACATAAACACATATTTTGACAGGCTTAGCACTACCAATCTTTGACATGACAGCATAAAAACTTGATATAGTGTCTAGGGCTATTTTATGAGATACAGAAATTAATCAATTTAATTTTATTAAGAAAAAAATTGACTAATGTAAGGAGTATATATTCTGCTTACCTTGAAAAACTATAGTATAGATAAATATTACAAATAAATCATTTTAAATAAATAATGGAAAATATCAATATATTATCCTATAAATAGGATCTACCTAATCCTAATAAAATTAGAAGATATTAATATTAATTCAGATAAACAGATACAAACGGAAAATATAATGAAGATATATGATTGTTTTGAACAGAATGGTTATGCTGTTATTAATGATTTAATTACTCCTCAGCAACTAACAGATATAGAACAACAATTAGAACAGATTAATTTAACTACTGCCGGCAGTCGTGAGCTTCTGACACAACCATGGTGTCAGATACTTGCTAACAATTTGAAAAATAATACTCAGCTTACTTCCTTGCTCCCAATAAACCCGGTGGCAATCCAATGCACATTATTCAAAAAATCAGCCGATAAAAACTGGCTGGTACCTTTACATCAGGATTTAAGCATAGCAGTCAGACATCAGTTTTCTGATACTCAGTTTACCGGCTGGTCACATAAACAAAATATGTTATTTGTACAACCACCGGCACAATATATGCAGCAACTGGTAGCTGTGAGGCTACACATAGATGATTGCCAGCACGAGCATGGTCCGCTTAAAGTAGTTGCCGGTACTCATCAGTATGGAAGAATCAATGAATCAACGCTACCACAGCTTCGAGACCAAAAAGGCGAGCAAGAATGCATCCTGTCTAAAGGAGGAGCTGTTATCATGCGACCACTTATTGTGCATTCTTCGTCAAAAGCTATTCAGACTAATGGCAGACGTGTACTACACTTTTTATATGCGCCTGGAGATTTGGCTGAAATTATTCCTTTTCAATTCTGTATTTGATTCTCTCAATACAACTACTCAGGATTCAGATATAACTCATTTCAAAACGAATACTATTAATTTTTATAATAAATTTAATCTATTGAAAGCAAAAAATACATATTTATTATTAATAAATTAATTCAAACATGTTTTAATTTACCTAATTTATTTAATCAATAATTTAATCATATCCTGCTGTTTGATACATTAGGCAGATATCTGAAGTTTATCAATATCAGATATCTGCCAGGGAACAATTGCGCTGCCATAAAGAGGTTTTACAACGTAAATGACCAATATACTGTAATGGATATACTGGTACAACTGAAGGGATATCACCGGCACGCATATGCAATAAATCCCCGGGAGCAACCCATTCAGCCGGCGTTTTGGTTAAAGGCAATCCTGCATAATTATAGGCAGCGACAACCAGTTGCGAACAAAAGTAACGGTCTGAAGAAAAAGGCGTTACCTGTACTACAGCCATGGTATTCAGGCACAAATGGCGAAAAGCTCGCGGAATAACTGGCAATTCACACACTTTACGGGTAACTGTATAAGGTGTCTGCTTGATAATCCCCATATAATTATATTTCCCGCCAGCCTCTGCTCTGGCAAATTCACGGATTTTTTCAGCCTGTAAATCATTTAGCTGCGGATGGCGATAAACGGCCAGTAACGGACTTTCATCAACGCTTTCAGCCAGAGACATAATATGCACACCACCACCCACGGCTTCTGCTATTTCTCCATCTCCTAAATACAGAAATGCATGGCTAACCGAAGTATTACCAAACAAGCGCAAAACACGGGAATTGAGACTGGAGTCGGCAGAAAATAAAATATCACCGCTTTGTAAATCCATCGGCTGAACCAATACTACTCCTGTCTGTGGCGCAGTATTTTGTCGCTGGAATTTTACTGATACATGTTTTTTTTCACCCGAAACATTAGGGACTCGCTGAAACTGTGCGGTACAGGCAAAAAGTAAATTACAGCATAAAATTAAAAACAGGAATTTAAAAAATTTCATAGATGAAATGATTTTATATTTTACTGAATACTTATCATTAAATAGATTTAATGTTTACTTAGTTATATATGAATATGCCATTTTTATTTATATACTATTTGCATATTCGAAAAACCGTTACTAATAGAAATAATGAACAAATAATTCATATCAATCATATTTTATTTTTACCAACATGCATATTAACACTTTATTAATAATTATTCACTTATCTGAAAATATTTTAAAGTAATACAATTCTGATGATTTTAAATTGATACCAGCTCATCCAACCTATTATTGTCAAATATAACTATCAATTTTCTATACAAAGGATATTACAGGTATTCTGATTTCCTTAAAATTTTTATTGGCATAAAAAAACCCTGCTTTAAGCAGGGTTTTTCATCAATATAAAATTAGAAAAATTATCTAACTTTTTTAGCTACCTGAGTGCGGATTTTCACATCTACACGGCGATCAGGTGCAATACATTCGATTAAAGCAGTACGTTTCTTAGCAGCTGAAACTTTCTTGCCTAATTTAGCAACTTCACGCTGACAAGTTTCAGTCATGCGGGCTTCAGATTTACCCAAGCCGACTGCTGAAATTTTCCCAGCAGGAACACCTTTAGAAACCAGATACTGAGCAACAGTATTAGCACGACGATCAGACAAAGTCTGATTATAAGCATCTGAACCTTTAAAGTCGGTATGACCTTCAACACGTACAACCTGTACGCTGCTGTCTGCCAGACGGGTAGCCAACTGATCCAGAGTATCGATCGCTTCAGGACGCAGGGTAAATTTATCAAAGCCAAACAGGAAGTTAGCAGACAAAGATACTGTTTCATCAACAAATTTAGGTGCTTCTGGAGCAGCCTGTGCAATTGGGTGACCACAATTGTTACCCAGAGTTGGTTCTTGATCGTTGTTGAAACGGTTTTTCACACATTCAGGTGTACCATCGGCACCATTTTCGCGGGTGACGATAATTTCGCCAGTTCCTTTTTCAGGAGCAGAACTGGTAGTATAGCCATTGTAAGCACCAGCAGGTTCACCGGTCCAGTCGGCACCCGGTACAACACCATTGGCAAAAGCGGCAGTTGAAGCAGCCATAGCAACGATCAATGCGCTCAATTTTAGCTGTTTGGTCATGTTATTCCCTCATCAAAAAATTTGTTATGTGCTGATTCAGCCTGAAATTCGTCTGATCAATACACAAATACCATTTACAGGCCGCTCAAACCGGGCGGGTAGCTTGGTAAATCAAGTCTATACTATAAAAAACCGCAGCATAAACTGTCAATATGCAAACTACCAAGGCGAAGCTGCTAGACGACCCGCTTCCTAACTGTGCATCATGCCTAAAAAATAGCTTTGTGTCACTTATTTACAACTAAATTCACGCGTTTACCCTAATTAAGTTGCATGAAAACAACAAGCAAGCTTCTATTATCTTAAGAGTCTGCTACAGGTGGATTAACGTGTAAAAATGTTAAGCTTAGAGTGTAAGTGTTCCATGTCAGAATGGGTAAATTGAGTTATGATGCAGATAAAGAAGCTTTTTTGTTGTATTTGAGCGACAGTTAAAAACTCCAAACCTAAAAGGGGCTGAAATACTATGAAGCTGCAACAGTTACGTTATGCAGTTGAAGTTTATCGTCAGAATCTGAATGTTTCAGAAGCAGCGGAAGTACTGTTTACTTCTCAGCCTGGTATTTCCAAGCAAATACGCATGCTGGAAGAAGAACTAGGCGTACGATTATTTGTTCGTCATGGAAAACGCATGGTTGCAGTGACAGCTCCGGGCAAAATTGTTCTGGAAACTGCCGAGCGGATTTTACGTGAAGTACAGAATATTAAAAGTATTGGTACAGAATTTGCCGACCAGAATATTGGATCCCTGACCATTGCCACCACACATACATTGGCCCGATATGCTCTGCCAAAAATTATCTCAGCGTTTGTTGAATGTTATCCGCAGGTACAGCTGAGCATCCATACAGCTAGCCCTAAAGCCATTAGTCATATGGTGCTGGAGGGAGAAGTAGATTTTGCCATTGGTATGGAAATGGAAAGTGAGCATCCTGAATTACGCAAATTGAGCTGTAAAGCCTGGAATCGCAGTATCGTAGTTCCTGATAATCATCCTCTGCTTGATTTAAAGCGGCCATTACGGCTCGAAGACATAACAGCTTATCCGCTCATCACTTATGATATTGCTTTCGCTGAACAATCTAAAATCGCCCGTGCTTTTACTCAGGAAGGCTATCAGTTACCCAGAGTTAAACTGGCTTCAGCCGATACGGATGTCATTAAAACTTATGTTGCTCAGGGGCTGGGTATCGGATTGCTAGCCACCATGGCTTTTGACAGTAAACAAGATGAAGGTTTACAGCAGATTAGTGCAGAACATCTGTTTGAACCTTCCTTTATCCAGATAATACTCAGACAGGATGTTTATCTGCGTGGTTTTGGCTATGAGTTTCTGGCCTTATTCGCTCCTGGGTTAACACGGTCGCGGATTGAATCTGCCCTGTATTCTTCTTACGAAGAAGATTTTTCAATTTAATAGTATTTATCCCTGATACAAAACAAAGCCATTTTTATCAGATGATAAAAATGGCTTTGTAAATACTTTAACTAATATTAGGGCATCAGCATTCCGCCGTTCACATGCAGCGTTTGTCCGGTAATGTAACGAGCTTCTTCACTGGCCAGAAACAAAACTGCGGCGGCCACATCTTCTACAGTTCCAAAATGATTCAATGCTGTTTGCCCAGCAAAAAAATCACGCTGCTCTTGCGGTAAAACTTTTGTCATATCGGTTTCGATAAAACCAGGAGCTACACAATTTACGGTAATCCCGCGCGAGCCCACTTCACGCGCCATTGATTTACTGAATCCGACTAATCCGGCCTTGGCTGCAGCATAATTAGCCTGGCCAGCATTACCGATAAAACCGACTACAGAAGTTATATTGATAATCCGGCCCCAGCGTGCTTTCATCATACTGCGGGTGACTGCTTTGCTGGCACGGAAAGCAGATTTCAGATTAATTTGCATGATTTCATCCCATTCTGATTCTTTCATGCGCATCAGCAAATTATCACGGGTAATACCGGCATTATTAACCAGAATGGCAATATTACCGATATTACTTTCAATGTCGGCAATCAGATTTTCAATACTGTTTTCTTCAGCGATACGTAATTCCCGCCCTTCTCCGCCAAAATCAGCCAGTGCTTCATTGATGCTAGTCACACCTGCAACAGAAGTGGCTGTACCAATTACTTTAGCACCTTTTTCTGCCAGAAAACGGGCAATAGCGGCGCCAATTCCACGGGTAGCACCAGTTACCAGCGCAATTTTACCTGTTAAATCCTGATTCATAACTTATTCCTTTAGCTATCAACATGTGCAGCAATAAAACTTTCTATGCTTTGCACACTGGTTAATGCAACGCAACTGGCGCTCTTATCAATCCGTTTAGCCAGTCCGGCCAGCACTTTACCCGGACCGCATTCAGCAAATTCTGTTATTCCGTCAGCTACCAGTTTGCTTACTGTTTCAGTCCAGCGCACAGGTGAATATAACTGCTGTACCAGAGCCTGTTTAATTGTTTCCGGTTCTGAATGCACCGCAACATCAACATTATGTAATACCGGAATTTGTGGTTTTGAAATATTAATTTGCTCCATGGCCGCAGCCAGTTTGGTTGCAGCTGGTTTCATCAGACAGCAGTGTGAAGGCACGGATACAGGTAACGGCAGTGCACGCTTGGCACCGGCCGCTTTAGCCAGCTCACAGGCACGATTAATGGCAACAGCAGTCCCGGCAATCACTACCTGACCGGGTGAGTTGTAATTTACGGCTTCGGCCACTGTACCGGATAATTCATTTTGTGCCTGTAAACATACCTGACGCACGATATCATCATCCAGTCCCAGTATTGCGGCCATGGCACCCTCTCCGGCCGGTACAGCCTCCTGCATTAATTGTGCACGCAGACGAACCAGTTTCACAGCATCATGAAATGCCAGGCTACCGGCAGCGACCAGCGCAGTGTATTCTCCTAAACTGTGTCCGGCCAGCATCACAGGTAATTGACCATGCAATTGCTGATATACACGCCATGTGGCAATACCGGCAGTCAGCATCAGGGGCTGAGTATTAACGGTTTCGTTCAGGGCTGCGCTGTCTTCCCCGTTCATCAATGTCCATAAATCCTGATTAAGTGCTTCTGATGCCTGTTCAAATGTTTCTTTAACAACTGGCATATCATTAAAGCCGGACATCATATTGAGACTTTGTGACCCCTGTCCGGGAAAGAAAAAAGCAATACTCATGATCTTCCTTGAATTGAATAAAACTAATGTCCGGACAATTATTGTGCCGGAGGCTGATTGGTCTGTAATGGCTGTTCGTGGTGCAGAAACATTTTGGCACCTGCCGGGGCACCTATTGCGTAAGCAAGATTAGCTTCCAGTGACTGGGCAAAAGGCCCCTGATAGATTTTGTTACCCATATGGGTCAGGTTAGAGCGTGCATCAACATAAATCTTACCGCCTAACTGATTCCACAAGCGGCAAAAACTAAAATCTTCAGATAAATAACGCTTCGTCACCGGATCAACAAGACAATCGTAAAAACGATAGTGATATCCCCTATCAGCAACACCGATAGAATCAGGCTGATATTGCAAATCAGGATAAGCTTCCATCAGCCGGATAAATACTTCCCGCTTGATAACCATAAATCCGGTCGGTGCCTCTGGCAGCTCAATAAAGCCTTCATCATCTACCTGTACATGCACCTCATGATTAGTATCTGCCTTACTGATATTGATGGTATAGCGAGTATAAGCGGCATTAAACTGCTGCCGGGTCATATGCTCAGGAATACCTTCTTCCGGCCATGACTCACGCTTGAGCGGATAAACACCTGCAACAATATCGCGATCTGCCAGCAGCAGACGCTGAAAAGCTTCCGGTGAAAAACCGATATCAGTATCAATCCAGCATAAGTGCGTCCATTCCGGATGCGACAGAAATTCTGCGACACAGTTATTCCGTGCACGGGTAATCAGACTTTCACCCTGATGCATAAATACCTGTATCGGAAAACCTGCACTGGTATGCGCAGCAACTAAAGCCAGCAATGACTGTACATAATTACCAAAATACCGCCCGTCATGACTGGGCGACATAACAACCGGATACATATTGGCTAACGCAGATTGAGATAGCATAATCCGATCCTGATAGGAACAATATTAATATTTTAAGGTAACCGCACCCCAGGCAAAGCCACCTCCGATACCTTCAAGCAACAAGGTCTGGCCGCGCTTAATCCGACCGGATTTAATTCCTTCATCCAGTGCCAGCGGAATAGAGGCAGCAGAAGTATTGCCCTGCTCAGCAAGGGTAACAATAACTTTATTCATTGATACACCAAGATGACGTGCAGTAGATTCGATAATGCGCAGATTGGCCTGATGCGGAATAATCCAGTCTATATCAGACGGCTGTAAACCGGATTGATCAATGACTTCTTTTGCAATATTGGCCAGCGCTTTTACTGCAAATTTATAGACAGCCTGCCCGTCCATATACAGATAGGGTGAACCTTCAATTTTGCCTGCTGCAATTTTTCCCGGTGTTTGCAGAATATGACTGTAATTACCATCAGCCTGTAATTTGGTATGGATGATACCGCCTTCCTGTTCGGAAGCACCAAGAATAACTGCACCAGCACCATCACCAAACAACACACAGGTACGCCGGTCATTCCAGTCAAGCAGACGACTGAACGTTTCCGCGCCGATAACCAGTGCCTTACTGGCCATGCCACTTTTAATATAAGCATTGGCAGTAGCCATTGCATACATAAAACCGGCACAGACTGCCTGAACATCAAATGCCGGACAACCGGAAATACCCAGCTTATTCTGCACAATGCAGGCAGTAGCAGGAAATGTCATATCCGCAGTTGAGGTAGCCACAATAATGAGATCAATTTCATTGGCATCAATGCCTGCATCGGCCAGCGCAATCTGTGCTGCAGAAACAGCCATATCACTGGTCTGTTCATTTTCTGCAGCAATATGACGCGCTTTGATGCCGGTACGCGTTGCAATCCACTCATCCGAGGTATCAACAAATTTGCTCAGGTCATCATTAGTCAGGCGGCGTGCAGGCAGGTAACTGCCTGTACCCAGAATATGGGCATTCAGCATGGCATTGTCTTTAATTTACGGCAAAGGGCATATTTTAAACAAAGTCATTTGACTTGTCTGCCTTTGCAACAAGGTGATTTATTCTTCCATAACAGCCAGCTGACGTGCAACACCGGCCTGGATTTTAGTGATTGAATCTGCCTTAATGGCTTTATAAGCTTCCTGCAGGGCAAAACAGAAACCTGTAGCATCCGTACCGCCATGGCTTTTAATTACGACACCACGTAATCCCAGAAAAATGGCGCCATTAAAACGCCGCGGATCAAGACGCCGCTTAAACCCTTTTAATGTTGGTAATGCAATTAATGCGGCCAGTTTATTAAACCAGCTGCGGGTAAACTCTTCTTTAACAACTGAACCGGCAAATTTCACCGCTCCTTCAATACTTTTGAGCATTGCATTACCGGTAAAACCATCAACTACCAGCACATCAACTTCAGCTGTAAAAATAGAATTACCTTCAACATTGCCGACAAAATTCAGATCACTGCGTCGTAAAAGCTGATGAGTTTCTTTAGCAGCTGCATTACCCTTGATGTCTTCAGTACCGACATTGAGTAAACCTACTCTTGGTTGCGTATTTTCAGGAAACAGTGCCGCTACCTGCTGGCTACCAACAATAGCAAACTGCAAAAGCTGGGTGCTGCTGCAATCGACGTTGGCACCCAGATCCAGCACAAGTGTCATATGATTATTGCGGCCGGGCAGGAATTTAGCAATTGCCGGACGATCAACACCATCAATGGTTTTCAATACAAAGCGGGCAGTTGCCATCAGTGCTCCGGTATTGCCGGCCGATACAGCTGCCTGTGCCAGACCTTCTTTAATCTGGTTGATGGCCACACGCATCGAAGAATCTTTTTTATTCTTGAGCGCAGAAGTCGGTTCTTCATCCATGCCTACCACTTCACTGGCCGGACAAATGGTAATCCGCTCCATGGAAGCATTAGCTTTATTTAATGCATTTCTGATTTTGGCTTCATCACCAACCAGAATCAGTGCAGCGTCAGTTTGCTGCTGTAAAAATGTCAGCGCCCCCGGAATGGTTATATCCAGACCGAAATCGCCGCCCATGGCATCTACAGCAATGGTTTTCAGGGTCATAGATCATGCCTCTGATGTAGCTTGGGCTGCAACATGCTCATAGTGCTCATCAATATCAAGCGCATCCCAAGGATAGTTAATCCACCAGTCATCAACCTGTATAGCACTATAAAAAGGTAAATCTGCCGGCAATACCCCCTTTTTGGGTTTGCGCTTTTCATGCAGTACTGCTACCCCAAGATGCTGGAATCCTTCATGCTGTAATTCGCGAATACAGTATTCGAGCGTAGCCCGGCTGTCATCCACTTCATCAACAATCAGTAGTTTTTTGTTTTTTAATTTTTCGTCAAAACCATTGGTCCACTGTATTTTCTGCGGCTGGTCAGTCGGGCAGTCGTTAACGTCATAATAAGACAAAGTAACGGTATATACAGGAATATTCAAAAAACTACGCAATATACGTGCCGGAATAAATCCACCACCACCGATAGCGATCATTGCATCAAATGAATGCTCTGATTTCTGAATTTTTTCTGCCAGCTGTTTAATGGCACGATGTATGTCTTCGTAGTTATACCAGATTTTTTTCATGGGAAACCCGAGTCAGTGTAAAGCAGGCCATTGAGGCTGCCGGGAAAGTGGAAGCAGTTTATTTTAGCAGGATAATTACCCTGCTAATATTGGATACAAAAAAGCCAGTGATTGCAGATGCAATGTCTGGCTTTCATACGTATTGAATAATCAAAGGTGTAAATTATTCACCTTTGGCTTTGACTACTTTACGTCCGCGGTACATACCGTTTGGAGAGATGTGGTGACGCAAATGTACTTCACCGGTAGTGGTATCAGTAGAAACCTGTACAGCGGTCAGACCATCGTGTGAACGGTGCATACCACGTTTTGAAGGTGATTTTTTGTTTTGTTGAACTGCCATGTTAAAGCTCCTGGGTAATGTAAGTTAATTCGTTAGTGGCCGCTTTTCAGTCCTGCCAGTCTGGCAAAAGGATTACCTGAGTCTTGATTGGTTTGGGTTGCCAGAGTGTGATCACAGTCTTCATGTCGCGGTGCAACCGGAATAGCCATTAAAATCTGGTCTTCCAGCAGTGCAGCAAGATTATATTCTGCACTCCATACCGCGCCTTCAAGCGTTTCATCAGCGGCCATGGCCTCGTCCAGCAACTGTTCGCTGGTAAACAGCACTACACGCGACTGGTCATTCAGCGCCCAGGAAACGGCCTGTAAACAGCGCTGACACACCAGCCCCAGCTGACCTTCCACACTGATATCGAGAAAAGGACGCTGCCAGCGGTCAATACCACCACTAACCTGATACCGGATAATGCCTTCGCGTTGCGCTAAAAGTTCATGCGACCAAACCCGCCGGTCAAGTGCCTGAAGCTGCAATTGACCGCTGCGTTGCTGCTGTTCACGTGTGAACGTGGCCGTATCAATCAAAATAGGGTCTAACATAAACGGCGGATGATATAATTTAAACTTTATAATGTCAATGAGTTCGCACTTATGCCAAGAGAGAAAAAGTTGATTCTGGCTTCCAGCTCCCGTTTTCGCCAGCAACAACTTCAGCAGTTAAACATCCCTTTTGACGCGGTTAAACCTGATTTTGATGAAACGCCACTTTCTGCTGAAACCGCACCACAAACAGCGTTGCGTCTGGCCAGCGGCAAAGCATACTCTCTAGCCAGTCTTTATCCGGATGCTCTGATTATCGGTTGCGATCAGGTTGCGCTATGTCGCGGGCAGCAACTGGGCAAACCACTAACCGTAACAAAAGCACAACAGATGTTACACTATCTGAGTGGTCAGCAAGTGATATTTTACAGTGCACTTACGGTACTGAACGCTGCTGAAAACCGCCTGCATCAGCATATTGATGAAACACGCGTCATGATGCGTTCACTGACTGAGGCGCAGATTAAGCATTATCTGAGTCGTGAACCGGATGCTGTACATTGTGCCGGCGCGGCAAAAAGTGAAGGATTAGGCGCTTTACTAATTAAACGCATCGAAAGCACCGATCCGAATGCACTGATTGGTTTACCGGTTTTTCGTCTGGTGGATTTTCTGCTGGCAGAAGGAATGAATATTTTATGAGCAGTCCTATACTCTATCTGATCCCGACACCGCTGGGAAATGCGGATACACCGTGTCTGCTTGCGCATGAACAAAAATGCATTGTTAACCTGACTGACTTCGTTGTTGAAGCAGAAAAAACAGCACGGGCTCATTTAAAAGCCTTCGGTGTGCAAACACCGATTCGTGAGCTGAATCTGTGCACTTTGAATGAACATACTCCTGAGCGGGATATTGCTAAGTTATTACAACCTTTGCAGGCCGGTCGCAGTATGGGATTACTCAGCGAAGCCGGCTGTCCGGCTGTTGCAGACCCGGGAGCCCAGCTGGTGGCACTGGCACATCAGGCCGGGTTTACTGTAATGCCGCTCGTGGGACCTTCCAGTATCATGCTGGCTCTGATGGCTTCTGGCGCCAACGGACAGTGTTTTGCTTTCAAGGGTTATCTGCCTGCTGAAAAAAACGCACGTATTGAATGTTTGCATACTCTGGAAAAGCGCTCACGACAGGAAAATGAAACCCAGCTTTTTATTGAAACGCCTTACCGTAATGATGCTTTACTGGCTGACGCCATAGCAACTTTACATTCTGAAACCCGTTTGTGTATTGCCGCAGATTTAACTATGCCGACCCAAACTATTATTAGTCAGAATATTGCAGCATGGCGAAAAATGCCGGCATTGCCACCGCTGAAAAAAAGACCATGTCTGTTCGTTGTTTATGCCGGATAATTGTAACTGATATTTTTTGAAATTAATTTGCGCTTCACTCTTGTCAATGTCTTCGTCGCTGCCTATAATGCACAACTTCTTTCGGAGTGTAGCGCAGCCCGGTAGCGCACCTCGTTCGGGACGAGGGGGTCGAAGGTTCGAATCCTTTCACTCCGACCATATTTTAAAAACCGTCTGCTTATTTCAAGCAGACGGTTTTTTATAACTAAAATAAATTTATTTTGAATGAAATTATCTTAGATTAAATATTATAAATTATTTTTTACTTCAAAAACACGATAGAAAATTATCGTCAATTCCTAATACAACCATCTATTTTTCTATAAAAAATTTTCTTATCATACATCCTTTTGTCTCATGGTTCTTATTTAGTAATTAATAATGCTTTTCTGTTAAGTTATGTAGGCTTTATAATCAGCCAATTATGTTACATCCTACTACATAATAACGTTAAAAAACTGTAGCCTTTAAACACAACCCATTGAAAGGTAAACATGTTACCACTCGAAATTGAGGAAATGAATCCGCCACCGAAAAAACAGCGCTGGTATCAGATCCTATATGTACAGGTAATTATTGCCATTATTATTGGCATCTTACTTGGCAACTTTTTCCCTACTGTTGGCGAAAGCATGAAACCTTTAGGTGATGCTTTCATCAAATTAGTGAAAATGATCATCTCCCCAGTTATTTTTCTTACAGTGGTAACCGGCATCGCCGAGATGACCAATATGAAAACCATGGGGCGGGTCGCCGGCAAGGCTATGGTTTACTTTCTTACTTTCTCTACTCTGGCACTGGCTATCGGGCTGGTCGTGGCCAATATTGCCCAGCCGGGACATGGTCTGAATATTGACCCGAGCTCACTGCAAAGTGCCAAGGTAAACGAATATGTGCAGAAGTCCCATGAATCCAGCCTGACCGGCTTTCTGATGGATATTATTCCGACTACTGCCATGAGCCCGCTAACTAATGGCAATATTCTGCAAACTCTGTTTATTGCTATTCTGTTTGGTATCTCACTGGCATTGATTGGTGAAAAAGCCCGCCCGCTGATTAATATTTTTCAGGATTTATCGGCGCCCGTTTTCAAAATGGTATCTATTCTGATGCGTGCAGCCCCGATAGGTGCATTTGGCGCCATGGCTTTTACCATAGGTAAATACGGTATTAGTTCTATTGGTAATCTGCTCTATCTGATTCTGACTTTTTATATTTCTTCCGTTCTGTTTATTCTGATTGTTCTGGGTGCTGTAGCCCGTTATAACGGTTTTTCGATTATCAAACTGGTCAAATACATTAAGGAAGAACTGTTACTGGTACTGGGTACTAGTTCATCTGAAGCCGCCCTGCCCACACTGATGCAGAAAATGGAAAAAGCCGGCTGCAAGAAATCAATTGTCGGATTGGTAGTACCCACCGGTTATTCGTTTAATCTGGACGGTACCAATATTTACATGACCATGGCGGCATTATTTATTGCACAAGCATGTAATATTGATCTGACACTGGAACAGCAAATACTGCTGTTACTGGTTGCCATGCTAAGTTCAAAAGGCGCCGCAGGTGTAACAGGAGCAGGATTTATCACTCTGGCTGCGACCTTATCGGTAGTACCTTCTGTACCGGTGGAAGGAATGGCACTGATTCTGGGTATTGACCGATTCATGTCTGAGTGTCGTGCTCTGACTAATCTAGTAGGTAATGCCTGTGCCACTATTGTGGTTGCGCGCTGGGAAAAAAGCCTTGATGAAGAGCGTTTACATGAAGTACTGAAATAAGCACTTCATACAGCTTAAAATTCTGCTTACAGAAATCTGATTTTCTTATACCAGGTGATGAGATTAACCATCTCATCACTTTTTTGATTCATAAATAAAAAACCAGACCAGCAATATTAGCTGGTCTGGTTTTTCAGCAAGATAATCAGCCGACTTTCATACCCGGTTCAGCCCCACTATCCACATCCAGTAAAAATAGTTTGCCATTACCGGCAGCTGAAGTAATCATCCCTTCAGACATGCCAAATTTTGCCATTTTACGCGGCGCAAAATTGGCTACCACAATGACCATTCTTCCGGCCAGTTTTTCTGGTTCAGGATAGCTGGCGGCAATACCAGAGAATATTGTGCGCTGCTCAAAACCAAGATCAAGCTGAAATTTGAGCAGTTTGCTACTGCCTTCGACTTTTTCGCATGTCAGCACTTTGGCAACACGCATATCGATTTTCATAAAGTCATCAAATGAAGCCGTATCTGCCACAGGCTCATACTTTGTTTCAGCAGCAGTCTCAACTGTCTGAATATTCTGTTGATTCGCGGCAATCAGGTCATCAATCTGTTTCTGTTCTACCCGGTGCATCAGATGCTGATATGCATTGATGTGATGACCGGCAGGTAATAAGGTCGTACTATCAGCCCAGCTTAATGGCACCACATTCAGAAAAGCGGCTGCTTCGGCAGCAAGCTTCGGCAGTACTGGTGACATATATACGGTCAGAATACGGAAAGCATTAATCAGTTCACTGCATACTTGCTGTAAACGTGCCTCTTGTCCTTCCTGTCGTGCCAGCTCCCATGGTTTGTTGGCATCGACATACTCATTGACCACATCAGCTAATGCCATGATTTCACGTAAGGCACGCGCATACTCACGTGCTTCAAAGCTGGCAGCAATATTTTCACTTTGTGCCTGTAGCTGTGGCAATAGCTCGCTATTGCTAACATCAGCCAGTGTTCCCTGAAAGCGTTTGCTGATGAATCCGGCAGCACGCGCGGCGATATTTATGTATTTACCAACTAAATCACTGTTAACCCGGGCGATAAAATCATTCAGATTTAAATCCAGATCTTCAATTCTGCTATTGAGTTTGGCTGCGAAATAATAACGCAGCCATTCGGGATTCAGTCGTTGCTCAAGATAGGAACGGGCTGTGATAAAAGTACCGCGTGATTTGGACATTTTCTGTCCGTCTACCGTGAGAAAACCGTGCGCGAATATGCCTGTGGGTGCCCGCAGATTGGCGTATTGCAAAGTAGCCGGCCAGAATAATGCATGAAAATATAAAATATCCTTACCGATGAAATGATACATTTCAGTATCAGTATCTGCACAGAACCACTGATCAAAATCAATGCCCAGACGTTCACACAGGTTTTTAAATGATGCCATGTAGCCGATAGGTGCATCCAGCCACACATAAAAATATTTACCGGGAGCATCCGGAATTTCAAAGCCGAAATAAGGCGCATCACGACTGATATCCCAATCACTCAGGCTATCGTTCTGCAACCATTCATTCATTTTATTCAGGGCTTCTGCCTGCAAATGCGGCTGTTCACGACCATTTTTCAGCTTGGTACTGCCGGCAGTCCACTGTTTCAGATAATCCGCACATTCTCCGAGTTTAAAGAAGAAATGCTCAGACTCTTTCAGCACAGGAGTAGCGCCGGAAATAGCAGAATACGGTTTAATCAGTTCGGTAGGACTATAAGTAGTGCCGCAAACTTCACAATTATCACCATACTGATCCTGTGCATGACATTTCGGACATTCACCTTTAACAAAACGATCAGGCAAAAACAGATTTTTTTCCGGATCAAATAATTGCTCAATAGTACGGCTTTCAATTTTTCCATTGGCTTTTAAAGCCAGATAAATGCTGCGTGATAAAGCTTCATTTTCAGGTGAGTGCGTACTGTAATAATTATCATAGCCGATACCAAAACCGGTAAAATCGGCCAGATGATTCTGACGTACCTGAGTAATCATTTCTTCCGGTGTTATTCCCTGTTTCTGTGCCGCCAGCATGACCGGCGTACCATGCGTATCGTCTGCACAGACGTAATAGCATTCATGTCCGCGGGCTTTCTGGAAACGCACCCAGATATCAGTCTGAATATGTTCAACCATATGTCCCAGATGAATATTACCGTTTGCATAGGGCAAGGCTGAAGTAACCAGTATTTTGCGTTGTTTTGTCATGATTGATGTATCGTTAGAATCTAGTAAAAATCGTTGAAATTATACCAGAGCCGTTTCTCTGCTACAGTAACGGCTCATAAACCACTCACGTGCTGGAATATTAGTCAGTTTTCTGCTGCAAGCGGGAAATTCGGGCGGCCAGTCGGGCTGTATCATCACGTAATGTTTCGACCTGAGCAGAAAAACGTTGTAATTGCTTCTGCCCGACCACAATCGCATCACTTTCCTGTGCATAATCTGCGACCTGTGCTGCAATATTCTGACCAATAGCGCAGCCTTGCTGATAGAGACTCTCCAGTTCCAGCGCCACCTTTCCGCCCACAGCATCACCAAGCAGTCTGGCCAGATCGTCACGCCAGTCATACTGCAATGCCTGTATAAGCGGCAAAATCGCCATACCCAGGGTACGGTCACCAGTAATTTGTACGTCACCTACTCCCGGCTGTACACCACTGAGCATTTTAGTCAGAGCTGTCGGAGCGATAATAATGGTGGTTTCAGCTTCTGCAGAATCTTCCTGCCAGAATCCTTGATCATCAATGCGCCCTTTAAGAGTCAGCATAGGCAACACCAGCGCTACAACCCGTTGCCGGTATTGCTGCCAGCGCACTTTAAGTTCCACATTCTGCTGGATAAGGTGATTAAGAACAGCTAAGGTCAGCATAAAGTTTCTCTGGTTTGCTGCGCCCATTGCGGAGTAACCCATTTAACTGCATCACGCGGCTGCCAGAGGCGCATTTGTTCCAGCAGCTCCGCTGGTTTGGCGGACTGACAAAGTAAATCCATGTTTTCCGGTGGCATGAAACCGGCAGTGACTGTATTTTGCAGCATTTGAATTAAGGGATCAAAGAAACCGGCTACATTCAGAATTCCTATCGGATGAGGATGCAGTTTCAGCTGAGCTTGTGAGAGAACTTCAAACAGTTCTTCATAAGTTCCCAGTCCGCCGGGCATGGCAATAAAGCCGTTAGCCAGTTCAATCATTTTATTTTTGCGCTCGGTCATATTGGTGGTTTCATACAATTCGGTTAACCCCGGATGCGCACCTTCCAGATTTTTCAGAAAACTCGGAATAACACCAATAACTTCACCACCATGTTCCAGTACAGCAGTAGCAATCGTACCCATCAGACCAATATTGCCACCACCATAAACCAGACGGTATCCCTGCTGAGCCATTTCCTGTCCCAGCTGCTGAGCTGCGTCGAAATAAGCTTTGTTCTGCCCCAGATTAGAACCACAATATACAACAATATTTTTCATATTTGTTTTATCTCCATGCTAGAAGTCAATGGTATCTGCTTCAGATAAATATTAACTTTGCATTTAAATCACAGCCTGCGGATAAGAACCAATTATTTTCAGAAAAGCTGAACGCTGTTGCAAGACAGCCAATGCAGCTGCCACATCCTCATTCTGCTGATGACCTTCGATATCGATAAAAAACACATATTCCCACAAACCACCGCGGCTGGGGCGACTTTCTAGTTTTGTCATAGATACCTGATGATCTGCAAAAGGCTGAAGTAAATCATGCATGGCACCAGCTTTATTGGGCGCAGCCACAACCAGTGATGTTTTATCTTTACCGCTGCTGGTCGTGATATTCCGTCCTAATACCAGAAAACGGGTAGTATTATTTGGTTCATCTTCGATATTCTGAGCCAGTGTCTGTAGCTGATAGTAATCGGCAGCCATCAGTGAGGCAATGGCTGCAGCACTACTGTCTGCGGCAGCCAGTCGTGCTGCTTCTGCATTACTGGCAACAGCTATCCGGGCTACCTGCTCCGGCAGGTTTTTATCCAGCCAGTTCCGGCACTGAGACAGTGCCTGAGCATGTGCATAAACCTTAGTGATATCCTGTTGCGATGCTACAGCACGCAGTAGCTGATGATGAATGCGCAGATTGACTTCACCACAAGCTTTTAAAGGCGTGGTTAACAGCAGGTCGAGACTGCGCCCCACCGACCCCTCAGTAGAGTTTTCGACAGGTGTAACCACATAATCGGCCTGCTGCGCTTCGACCAGACGGAAACATTCATCAATTGAAGTACACGGATGTGTCTGTGCAGCCTGACCGAAATGTTTAATAGCAGCCTGTTCGGTAAATGTACCCTTAGGTCCGAGATAAGCCACAGTTAACGGTCGTTCCAGTGCCAGACATTCACTCATAATCGCCCGCTGTAAACGGGCAACTGCCTGACCGGACAGCGGCCCCGGATTCTGTTCCTGAATCCGGCGTAAAACAACTGCTTCACGCTCAGGACGGTACACTATGCCCTCTCCCTTTAATGTACCAATGGCCTGAGCATGAGTAGCTCGCTGGTTTAATAAGCGCAGAATTTCACTGTCAATCTGGTCTATTGCGTCGCGGTGTGGTTTGAGTTTATCGTTATCAGACATAATTAGTAGTGTTATTAATAGTTTATTCGGAAAAACAAGAAAAAGGCAGCCTACTGCGGGCTGCCCGTTATTATTTATGTTTTTTTTGCCATGCGGTATGTGATAAAGCCCATAATAATACGGCACCACAACTGGTGGAAATAAGCATCATTGTCGGCATAACATGTGTCGAACCATTATGCAGCAGTGTAGTCAGCCAGCCTACAGTAGCGGCAATCAGAAACTGCATTGTTCCCAGTACAGCATTGGCACTGCCGCCAATTTTACGAAAATAGCTCATGAAACACGCCTGAGTATTGGAACCAATCAAACCCTGTGAACCAATTGAAAACATAATCAGCAACAGTAACAGGAAGAAAGGCGGACGATCCATACTCCATACCACAATGGTTAATAATAAATTACAGCTTAACTGCAACAGCACACCGCCAAGCAAAATGTTGCGAGCCGGCGTAGTACGCAGACGATAAGCTGTTACCCGGTTAAACAGCATCATAGTAATCACATTGGCACCAAAGGCCCATGAATACTGATGCGGGCTAAGACCATATATATTCATGTACAAAAAGGAAGATTCAGTCAGAAATACAAACATGGCTGCAAAAGCAGCAGTTTGAAAAAACATGAATCCCAACGCTTCGCGTTCATGAAAAACCACTGAAAAATTTTCTTTTATCTTGCGAAAAACTTTGCTATCCAATGGCTGAATATCCATTTTAACCTGTGGCATAAACCGCCATACACAAATCAGTACGGCCAGAGCATATACCAGCAGAAATATAAAGATAACCCGCCAACCGCCAAGAGCAGCCAGTGCTGTACCCAGCATGGGCGCAGCCAGTGGTGCAGCCAGAGTAATAATACCAATGGTGGCAAACATTTTCGCGGCTTCATTGCCATGAAAGAAATCACGTACAGTTGCACCAACTGTAACAGTGGCCATACCGCCGCCCAGTGCCTGAATCCAGCGCCAGAACAGCAATTCTCCGGCTGAGTGAATAAAGACAATAGCAATAGCTGACACCAGATAGACACTCAGACCAATCATAGCAATGATTTTGCGCCCTTTAATATCGGATATTGCCCCCCCAAGCAATTGTCCGAGCGCAACACCAAACATGAAACTGGCCAGACTGCGTTCAATCTGATCAATCGGTGCATGTAAAGAAGTCGCCATTTCCGGTACAGAAGATAAATAAATATCTGTGGAAAACGGCATAATAGCCACCATCACTGACAACAATAATGCCAGATAATGCGGATTAATAGGTAACTGATTGGGGGATGTTTTCATAACCATTCTTTCCATTTACTACAGGCCTGCCCCGGTCAGGTAGTTAATAATGCTACCAATACTGCTTTAATGGTATGCATCCGGTTTTCTGCCTGTTCAAAAACAATAGAAGCAACACTTTCAAATACTTCTTCACTTACTTCGGCGCCATCCAGAGAAAACTCATTAAAAAGCCACTGTCCTACCTGAGTATCGCGGTTATGAATTGCCGGCAGACAATGCATGAATTTCACTTCAGGATTATTGCTGGCAGCCATCAGACGCGCATCAACGCGGTAAGGTCTGAGCTGCTCAATCCGTTCCTTCCAGGTTTCTTTCGCTTCTCCCATTGATACCCAGACATCGGTATGAATAAAATCAGCCTGATCAACAGCTGCGCCTGCATCTTCAGTTAATGTAATCCGTGCACCGGTCTGCTTAGCAATTGAGCGGCACTGTTCTACCAGAGCGTCATTCGGCCAGAAAGCCCGCGGTGCACCAATACGTACATCCATGCCCATTTTGGCACCGGCAACCAGCAAAGAATTACCCATGTTGTAACGGGCATCACCCACATAAGCATAGGCAATCTGATTCAAGGGCTTTTTGCTGTTTTCCTTCATAGTAAGCAAATCAGCAAGCATTTGCGTCGGATGGTATTCATTGGTCAGACCATTAATCACCGGAACACCGGCATATTCAGCCAGCTGCTCGACAATTTCCTGTCCGTAACCACGATACTCAATCGCGTCATACATACGCCCCAGAACCCGTGCAGTATCACGGATACTTTCTTTATGCCCTATCTGGCTGCCACTGCTGTCCAGATAAGTCACATGCGCACCCTGATCATGCGCAGCCACTTCAAAAGCACAACGGGTACGGGTAGATGTTTTTTCAAATATCAGAGCAATATTTTTACCAGTCAGACGCGGCTGCTCCGCTGCATTTTTCTTTTCAGCTTTCAGGCTGGCAGCCAGATCAAGCAGCGTCTGAATTTCTGCCGGCGTATAATCCAGCAGTTTTAAAAAATGTTTCTGTTTCAGCATCCCCATTAGTTTCTCCTTATGCAGCATGAGTAAAATCAGCCTGTGCCAGCTGTTGCAGCATATTCTCATAAATAGCCGATAACTGAGCTATTGCAGCAATATCCACACACTCATCTATCTGATGAATCGTGGCATTAACCGGACCCAGTTCTATTAATTCGCTGGCGATAGCCTTAATAAAGCGACCGTCTGACGTACCGCCGGTGGTAGATAATTGAGCATTCACACCACAAACACGCTCAATGGCAGCCTGTGCTACCGTAGTCAGATGTCCGGCAGCGGTCAGAAACGGTTCTCCGGACAAAGCCCACTGCAAATCATAGTTTAAATTATATTTATCCAGAATGGCATGTACCTGCAGGCGCAGACTTTCCGCTGTCGATTCCGTTGAGAACCGGAAATTAAACTGTACGGTAAGCTCTCCGGGAATCACATTAGTAGCCCCTGTACCGGCGTGAATATTGGAAATCTGAAATCCGGTAGGCGGAAAATAAGCATTTCCGTCATCCCAGTGCGTGGCAGTTAGCTCAGCCAGTGCCGCAGCAGCCAGATGTACCGGATTGGCAGCCAGATGAGGATAAGCGATGTGTCCCTGGCGTCCGTGCACCTGCAGCGTACCCGACAAAGAACCACGTCGTCCGTTTTTTATCATATCCCCTAGTGTATCAACTGCCGTAGGCTCACCCACAATGCAGTAATCAATATGCTCTCCCCGCTCTTTTAAAACTTCAACCACACGTTTGGTACCATCGTGTCCGTCACCCTCTTCATCAGAAGTAATCAGCAAAGCCAGACGCAACGGCAATTCAGGTTGTTGAGCCAGCAAGCGTTCGCAAGCGGTCACAAAAGCTGCAATACTGCTTTTCATATCGGCAGCACCACGCCCATACAGGTATCCATCACGCTCTACAGGTGTAAACGGAGGCGAAGTCCAGCGACTTTCATCACCGGTCGGTACCACATCAGTATGTCCGGCGAAACAAACCAGCGGCCCCTGCCGGCCGTAAACGGCATAAAAATTATCCGTTTCCCCGAATCTGAAGGTTTCAATATTGAATCCCAGTGCTGTTAGACGGCTCATCAGCAGCGGCTGACAACCATGATCATCCGGCGTGACAGATGGCTGTGCTATTAAATCTTTGGCCAGTTTCAGTGTTTCTATTTCCATTATCATAAACTCAAAAAAAAATAACTTCAGGCAGCTTGAAAGGCTGCCTGAGAACATATTACATCTTTATAAACCAATTTTTCTGTCTTGCCAAACATTTACCCAATAATTGACAATCCATTCCATTTATTCATACACCATTTCAGCACGTTTAACATTACACAGCAGCTCATAGGAAATGGTTCCGGCGGCGGCGGCTACTTCATTTACATTAACAACATCACCCCATAATTCCACTTCACTGCCGAGTGACTGCCGGTGGTCATCCAGCTGAACTGTCATCATATCCATGGAAACCCGACCGAGAACACAACTGCGTACCCCGTCAATTGCTACCGGCGTGCCTGTTGCAGCACGGCGCGGATAGCCGTCAGCATAGCCGCAGGCCACCAGCCCGACACGGGTTGAACGGGTAGTGACATAACTGGCACCATAACCAATCGGTTCTCCCATCTGCAAAACCCGTTCTCCGAATACTTTACTTACCAGCCGCATTACCGGCTTGAAACGGCTATCAGCACCACCCATCGGCGAAATACCATAAAGTGCCAGCCCCGCCCGTCCCCAGCCGCACTGTGTTTGCGGATAAGCCATTATGCCAGCTGAATTAGCCAGACTTACCTCACCGGGCAAATTGGCACAGGTCAGCTCAAAAGTACGAATCTGTTCAGCCGTCATGGTTTTCATCGGCTCATCTGCACAGGCAAAATGGGTCATTTTCACCACATCAGCTACCTTACTGCTTTGAATCAAAGCCTGATAGGCAGGTGCATAATCATGAGGGAAAAAGCCGGTTCGGTGCATACCGGAATCCATTTTCAGCCAGACTGTTACCGGTTTCTGCCAGTCATAATCCAGTAAGCTTTCCAGCTGCCATAAATTACCTACTACAGGCCACAACTGGTAACGGTCTGCCAGCGCATATTCTTCAGCAGCAAAAACCCCTTCCAGCATGATGATCGGTAATTGTATACCTGCTTCACGCAACTGCACTGCCTCACTGATACAGGCCACCGCAAAACCATCAGCTATATCAGCCAGTGCCTGCGCGCAGCGCACAGCGCCATGTCCATAAGCATTGGCCTTAACCACGGCCAGCATTTTGCCGCCACCATGCATCTGCTTTAAAGCCAGAAAATTATCACGCAAGTGATTCAAACGAATCTGCGCAACTAACGGACGCATCATTGCTCCCCTGTTATCCTGATTATCAAATTTCATTATTTAAGCAAAGCCACCATGCAGCAACAGCTTTCAGTAATAAAATTTTATCATTATCTCTATCTGAATTTCATATATCACCATAACTGCCAGCCGTATCAGATAAATTAATAATATATTAATATTATGATAAAAAATTTTACCGTTTCTGTCTGCCCTGACAAACGGGACAAAATAAGCACCGATAAGAGCAAAACTTACCCGAACCGTTCTGAACTTGCTTAAACATAACGAGCCAGCGATAAATCACTGGTTTCAATTTCCGGTTTAACGCCACTAATCAAATCAGCCAGAATTCTTCCCGAACCCAGCCCCATTGTCCAGCCCAGCGTACCGTGTCCGGTATTGATAGACAAATTCACAAAACGGCTGGCGCCAATAATCGGCGTACTGTCGGGTGTCATCGGGCGCAGACCGCTCCAGAAAAAAGCTTCCGAAGTCCGGCAGCTATCCGGAAATAAATCATTCACCACCAAATCCAGTGTTGCTTTACGTTTAGGGTTCAGATGAATACGATAACCAGACAACTCAGCCATACCACCGGCACGGATACGTTTATCAAAACGCGTTACTGCCACTTTATAAGTTTCATCAATCACAGTAGAAACCGGTGCTTTTGCTTCATCGGTAATCGGAATAGTGAGTGAGTAACCTTTAACCGGATATACCGGCAGATTAATTCCCAGTCCGCTCAGCATACTGCGACTAAAACAGCCCAGAGCACAAACATAATGGTCGGCAGTAAAGTACTGACCATTGGCCATAACACCCTTAATACTGCATTTATCTTGCTGTATTTCAGTAATAGCATGTCTGTAGAGGAATTTTACACCGAGATCTTCACATTTTCTGGCCAGCTCAGTAGTAAATAAATGGCAGTCACCGGTGCCGTCCTGTGGTAAATACAGGGCACCGGCCAGCTTTCCAGTCATATGTGCCAGTGCGGGCTCGTATTGGACACATTCGGCAACACTGCTGAGCTCCTGTAAAGGCACACCGAATTCCTGTAAAACAGCCACATCGGAACGGGAATCGATAACCTCTTTTTCTGTACGGAAAATCTGTAAAGTACCTTTGCTGCGACCTTCAAACTGAATATTTTCTTCTGCCTGCAATTGCTGTAACATCGCACGGCTGTACTCGGAAATCCGCACCATGCGTTCTTTATTGGTGGCATAGCTTCGGGCATTACAATTACGGTACATCTGCCAGAGCCATTGCAGCTGAAACAGACTGCCATCAGGCCGAAACAGCAAAGGGGAATGTTCTTTAAATAGCCATTTCCATGCTTTGGCCGGAATATTGGGTGCTGCCCACGGAGTGGTATAACCATATGATAATTGACCGGCATTGGCAAAACTGGTTTCCATTGCGGCCTGATCAGCGCGCTCCAGCACAGTGACTTCATGTCCTGCTTTAGCCAGATACCATGCAGTACTTACCCCCACAATACCGGATCCCATAATCAGCACTTTCATAATATCCTCTCTCTGGTACTTAACCGGAATAACCTATTGGTTTAACCACAAATTTCACAAATATCTTAATTCAGTTACTTTCCCTAGTGTAAACAAAGCCTGATAGTGAATTTCACTTTATTTATACAAAAAAATGGAGTATTTTAATAAATACTCACATTAATACTATCAAAAACCATGCACCATATAGATAAAGTGGACATGAAAATCTTGTCCCTGCTTCAGAAAAATGCCCGGATGACCATGACCGAGCTGGCCGATAAGGTTGGTCTTTCCACCACACCGGTTACCGAACGGGTACGGCGGCTGGAACGGGAAAACATTATTACCGGTTATCACGCCCGCCTCAATCCTCGCGCCCTGAATCAGAGCCTGCTGGTATTTGTTGAAATCAAACTGCGCTCTAAATCCGGCAATATTTTTGAAGATTTCCGGCGGGAAGTTCTGACTATTCCGCATGTGCTCGAATGTCATCTGATTTCCGGTGAATACGACTACCTGATAAAAGTTCGCCTGCCAAATATGCACGCTTACCGCAACATGCTGGGTAATATTCTGTTACAGTTGCCCGCAGCAGCCGAAAGCCGCAGTTATGTTGTTATGGAAGAAGTGAAGGAAGAACAGATGCTATATTTAGATTAAATCAATATCAAAACATGTTAATTTTAATATATTATAAATCGTAGTGAAATTGTCTTACCAATCTAAATTCTGGTGCTTCAATGAAAAAATACAATAAGAAAAAAATAAATAAATTATTTCAAAACCGGCAAACTCAACAAAAATTAATAGGAAATTTTTATGATATTTGCCAAGATTTTTTGCCAAGAAATGCTGAAAATAATTTTCAAAATTTAAATGCGGATCAAAGCTTTGCTCTCGCTGTAATATCTAAAGCAAATGCAAATCATGTAGTCACAAGACAAGCTATTTTGAATTTACTTTGTCATATAGGTGAAAACATATCTCCATTAATAAATGAATTCATTATAAATAAAAATAGTCTCTCCTTTACAGAGAGTTTATCTTTTCTACAAAATTTAAATTTTTCTAATCACATTCATCCTTATTTAGTAATAATAAAAGGCTTTATTGAATCAGCATCCTCCATTGCTGCTATCGAAAGCTATTTCAATTGTTTTATGGGAAAGTCTACGAAATACGATAACTCAATACCGAGATTAAATGTAAAAAATTTACACCCAGAAATTATTAATAATTTTTACGAAATTACTCATAGAATTTTATCTATAAAAAAACCAAATAAACTTAAAGAGTTTACTTTTTTTATTTATAAAATTGTGAAAGATAATGCTAGTCAAAGTATTCTATTTTTATGAATTATTTTACTCAGGATAAATCAAATCAAATATCTTTTGCTCATCTATTCTTAACAGCTAAAAACTATTCTATTACTGATTATAGTCAGTCTTTAGCTTACAACACTTGTTTCGCAGCTATTGATTTAGAAAGATTTGAAGAAGCAAACTATTGGCTAAAAAAAATTAACAATAGCGAAAAATATACGGAAATTGAAAATTATCTATTAAATAAAAAACAAGAAATTGAAGAAATATCTCAGCATCCTTTAAATCCTGTCAATAGCTCACCCTTAAGTCTAGAAAATATATCAACCATAGACTTAATTTTTTTATGTATTTACTTAGATTCTTGTGGAGACAATTGGGGATTAAAATCATTACATACACACGGACAATATACTTTTCCATATTACAAAACAACTTTAGAAATATTAAAATCTTTAGCTATTAAAAAATTGATTAAAATACCAATATCCTCTTTTACAAATTATTCATTAAGAGATCTTAATCAAATTGATAAAATTATAGAATATGAAAATTTTCATCTTAATATTCAAGATGTACCAGATAGTAAAATTTTAGCTCTTAAAATCTTACTAGATGAAATATCAAATCGAATAGATAAAGCAGAAAGTTGTTACGAGATTTGGAAAAAAATTGTACTAGATTATTTTTTCAGTGCACTTGAATACCATCTAAATAACCTTAGAAATAGCTGGGCTAAAGATTTTGAGCTGAATGAAAAAATAATTTCCGATTTATCTTTGCTCAATTTAAGTGCCAAAATTTTATCTTATATTGCAAAAAATTCAACCACTTTTGCAGCAGGCTTGCATGCTAAAGGTAACACTTTCGGAAACCAATATACTTGTAATTTATTATTCAAGAGTATTAATTACCATTTGGAGTGGATAAAAGATGGTAATTTTATAGATAAGTCACTCAGTAGAGGTAAACAACCAATATTCTCATCTGAGAATATTTTAAAAATTATTGCAAATATTTCACTAGAGGATATATATAATACAAATCCTAATATTGATTTGATATATACAAACATTTCGAAAAATGAATAAATTTCATATTAATCAAATAAATTTAATTTTTCTGTTATAAAGGACAACGACCATTAATTAAACTGACTAATAAAGCAGTTTCATCATCCAGCTGTTCTTCTTCCTGATTGAGAAATAAATAAACCGGTGTTGCACGGCACATACCCTGGCGCAATGGCAATAATTTTAATTCTCCGCAGGCCAGTTGATTTTTAATCCGTTCTTCCGGCAGCCAGCCATAACCCACTCCCTGACTGACTGCCTCAATAGCTGTTTCAATCGTGGTGAATGTCCAGTTTTCAGATGCAGTAATCTGCCTGTAAGGCTGTTGCTGTTGTTCACGACTAACAATTTCAATCAGCGGATAACGCATTAGAACATCCTGACTCAATGGTGCCGGTAAATCCAGCAAAGGGTGCGAATGCCGCACAACTGCTACAAAATTCACCTCCAGCAATAACTTACCCTGCCTCATCATCTCAGCACTTGGGGTGATAATATAAACATCCGCCTGCCGCTGTTGTAAAACAGCACAACTTTCACTGCGCAATACTTCTGTGAGATGTATCTGAGTAGACGGATAAGCCTGCTGAAAACAACGCAATGCTGAAAACAGGCGATCTTTAGGAAAAATACTGTCTACTACCAGGTCTAATCTTGCCCGCTCTCCGCGTTTCAGAGCCCGGGAACGATTTTCCAGTGCTTCAAATCCCTGCAACAGTGGTAATGCCTGTGCCAGCAACTGCTGTCCGGATGCTGTCAGTTCTGCACGACGGCCGACAATAGTTAATAGCGTTACCCCCAGACGCTCCTGCATCAGCGTCAGCTGATAACTTAGCGAAGACTGGCTGCGATTAAAAGCTTCAGCGGCACGGGCAAAACTGCCGTAACTGACTACGGCCTGCAATAACTGCCATTGCTCCAGCGTTGTTTTCATTACTTAATCAATCGAAATTTTGAAACGGTTTAAACCAATATTAGCGTTATTCATCAGATAAATACAGGTTTACACTTCATTTGTTTTTATTCAGATTAACTTCAATTCAAAAGGTGAAAAAATGCCTGCATTTGATACTGCCGATTTAAGTAACATTCTTGGTAAACATCTGGTTTATACCTACGACAATGGCTGGAACTACGAAGTTTATGTTAAAAATGCCACCACTATCGATTATCGTATTCATAGCGGTCTGGTAGGTAACCGCTGGGTAAAAGATCAGAAAGTTTATCTGGTACGCGTAGCTGCCGGCGTATATAAAATTTCATGGACAGAACCTACCGGTACAGATGTCAGCCTGATTATCAATCTGGAAGACAAATTATTTCACGGCACCATCTTCTTCCCGCGCTGGGTAATGAATAATCCTGAACATACTGTTTGTTTCCAGAACGAGCATATTGCACAAATGGAAGCCTATCGTGAAGCGGGCCCGGTTTATCCGACAGAAGTTATTGACGAATTTGCCACCATTACTTTTATTGAAAATTGCGGCGAAAATGATGAAAACGTTATTAACTGTCCGGCCAGCGAATTACCGGCAGATTTTCCGCATCACCATTAAGTACTTATCCTGAACCACAGGGCAGACAATAAATTGTCTGCCCTGTTCTGTTTATTTGGCAAAAACCCCTGTTTTTAAATACAGAAAGATAACTATAGTAGCGTTAACACTTAGCATGGTTATTTTTTACTGACCGGTAAAATTATATGTATGGTCTGCATTTTAACTATACATAACTCTACATTCGAACTGTACATAAAAACAACATGCCTCTTTCCTATAACTTAATTATTGTTATACTTTTTAAGCATAAAAAATAGTTGTATGTGAGGTCATTTTGGATATTAAAGTATTACGTTATTTTCTAGCTCTTGCTAGAGAGGAAAGTATCACTGCGGCTGCTGAGTATTTACATCTGACTCAGCCAACATTATCTCGTCAACTGGCTGAATTAGAGCAAGAGTTGGGTAAAACCTTATTTATTCGAGGCAGTCGTAAAATTACCTTAACCCATGAAGGTATGCGTTTACGCAAACGTGCTGAAGAAATTTTGGAATTAGTGCAAAAAACTGAATTAGAGTTTCAAACCTCAGCTGAGGAAATCAGTGGCGATATCTATATTGGCTGTGGTGAAACCCATGCCATGGGATTAATTGCTGAGGTTGTTAAGGCATTACAACACGACTATCCGCAAATTCATGTGCATATTTATAGTGGTGATGCTGATGAAGTAACAGAACGTATCGATAAAGGCTTACTCGATTTTGGATTATTAATTGGTGTGGAAAATATCAGCAAATATGAGTCGTTACTATTGCCCGAAAAAGATACTTGGGGAGTATTAATGCGTAAAGATAGTCCACTTGCGCATCAAGATGTGATTAGACCTAGCGATTTATGGAACTTGCCACTTATTATCTCTAAACAGAAAGAAGTCGATATCCGAATTACGCGCTGGTTAAAACGTGATTTAGATAAACTCAATGTGATTGGCTCATATAACCTACTTTACAATGCCTCACTTATGGTTGAAAAAAACATGGGTTATGCATTAAGTATTGATAAGCTGATTAACACGACTGGTAATAGTCATCTTTGTTTTAAACCTTTAGAGCCACAATTAACGGTTGATATTCACATAGTTTGGAAACGTTATCAAATTTTTTCAAAAGCAGCTGAAATCGGTTTACAGCGAATGAAACAGGCTTTTTCTCAATAAATCCCTCTGAATATAGAAGTGAGCAAAATGATTCTCCTATTTTGCTGAGCTTATTCTTATGACTTCTTTTTATTGATATTAATGACATTAAATACAGCTTATACCCATGCTTTTAAGGCATAAATAACCATAAAATATAAGTAATTTACATATCTTTAGCTGCTATTTAGACTATGACCCATTCCACAACCATTCAATTCATTCGTCTTTAATATAATAATGGGATTAACCATGTCAGATAACACATCAAATTCCCCAACTACGGCGTATTGGGGAGCAATATTCTCGCTATTTATTGGGGTAACAAGTTTGATTACCGCGGAATTTATTCCCGTTAGCTTATTAACACCTATCGCACAAGATTTCAATATTACTGAAGGTCAAGCAGGCCAAAGCGTCACAATGGTGGGGATTTTTGCGGTAGTCACCAGTTTGGTTCTCGCACCCATGACCCAAAATATTAATCGTCGAGTAGTATTACTCACTTTTTCTATTTTATTAGTATTATCCAATTTGTTCATTGCTGTTGCACCTAATTATTTCATTATGCTGATTGGTCGAGCGCTATTAGGGATTTGTGTTGGCGGATTTTGGTCAATGGCATCTGCTGTAGTATTACAATTAGCGCCGAGTAAAGATATTCCTCGAGCATTAAGTATTGTCTATGCCGGAGTGTCGGTTGCAACGATTATTTCACTGCCTCTTGCCAGTTATTTAGGTCATTTAGTCGGTTGGCGTAATGTGTTTTTTATTGCTGCGGCATTAAGTTTTATCGCGCTAGTTTGGCAATGGCTTACCCTACCATCTTTACCGCCGCGTGAAAGCAGTAATTTTAAAAATATGTTTGCCCTATTTAAGCAAAGTTGGTGTTTTCTTGGCATTATCGGGACAATTTTTAGTTATGGAGGTTATCACCTCTTTTTTACTTATCTGCGACCGTTTTTAGAGCACAATTTAGCACTACAAGCCGGTCCGTTAACCCTTATTTTATTGGTGTTTGGTATCGCTAATTGCATCGGAACCTTTGTTGCGGGTTTACTACTTGGCCGATTTTTTAGACCTGTGATGATCGCCATTCATTTAGTTTTAGCCGCTATAGCCATGCTCTTATTTATTAAATATAGGTTTTTAAGTTCTGATAATGTGACTATGGATACTACATTAGTGATTGCTTGGGGATTTGTGTTTGGATTTATCCCTGTTGGTTGGTCAACGTGGATCACTCGAACGCTTGCTGATAAAGCTGAACTGGTTGGTGGATTATCGGTTGCCGCGATTCAATTTTCCATTGGTTTAGCGGCTGGTGTTGGTGGAATGACCTTTGACCAATTAGGGTTTAGTGGCATTTTTATCACGGCTACGATTATTTGTATTATGGGTGCCATCATTACCGCCTTGTGTTTTAGTTTATATAAAAAAGCAACAGGCAATCTTGCTTAATCAATCTCATATAGATAAAAAGGATCACAAATAAAATTCAAGTTGACGGCTTTAATGTTTATGCTAACTTTTGTACAAACAACACTTGCGAACACGGCAGAAGTGGCTATGCAACATTTTCCAAATCCATCAACAGTGAGTCAGGCATTACAACCTTTAGTCTCTGGCGCCCCCCCTTTGGAATGATCATCCTAAAATTAATGCCGAATGGCATCAATGGGTCGATACGATTGCTGCCCAAACTTTAAAAACACTCCCTACGTTAAAAGAACGAATGCAAGTCAGTGTTACAGCTACGCAGCTTGGTTACGTACTGATAAGACCCTGAATACCTGTACTTGGTTTTACCAAAGCATAGAAACAATCAAAATTATTTTCTTTCTCCGCTTAACAAAACCACCAACGCTGTTATTGAACATCATCATTCATCGTTTTATCTATTGCATAAGCTGACTATGATGCCTGACCCAGATTATTCAGAATAACCAAAGCCTGCTGCACATCATCATCAGCTACAAAAATATGATCATGATAATAACCGGCTATAACATTACAACTGATATTCTGTTGTGCCAGTGCATGCGCAAAAGCAGCAGTCAGCCCGACAGCCGCCAGCGAAGAATGCACCATTAATGTAATCCAGCCAGCAATATATTCATAATTCAGCTGATACTCATCAGCAACTGCCTGCGGTAAAACCAGCGTAGTACCTTCGTTTTCCTGCATAATCGCCACAGCAGCGGTCAGCAATGCTGGTGCAGGCTGCTGTACAGTACAAAATACATATTTGCCCGGATTATGCTGCGGTGAAGCAGATTGCAGCAAAATTTGCAGATTACTTTCACCAGAGATATTAGCGTCCATATCAAAGTATCCTCAGAAACAATCAAACCGGTCATTTAATGACTAAACTGGTCAAAAGAGTTTATCCTTGCATTAATTCTATTTGCATGACAGCACCCAATACCTTTGATTATCAGTAATCATATCTGTCTGGTAAATTCACTTACTCAGGCCGTAATGAACAATTCTGTCACCGAAGCTGAAAGCAACTAAACATCAGGCTATATTTACTCCAGCCATCAAAAAAATATTAATACACACCATCTGCTTTAAAATTCCATTAGCATAAAGAAAAAAAGATAAAAAAATGCGCACACGATTAAGTGTGCGCCAAGTCTACAAAGGAGAAATAGAGGAGAAACTGTTAAACCAACTAGGAGCTGATTTAACGAAGCGAATTATGCCTCAACTACGCATGCATAGCAAGTCATATTTTGTATTAATTCGACAAAATATAGTTATTTTAATTAAAAATACCGCAAAATTCATTAACTGCACACATCTTTTCCCGCAAACAGCATAAAAAAACACTTTATCTAACCATAACTTAGCCCAAACCAAACCATCGTCAGACAACATTACCGCTGACTTCGGTTCATGAACACTAATTATGCCAGTCTTCGCGTATTTTCTGTGCTTTTGCAAAAAAAGCAGTCAATTTTTGTGCATCTCCTTGTTGCAGACAGTCCTGTAAATATGCCAGTTCATGCTGTTGCTGCTGGAGTAAACCAGCCAGTACCTGACGATTAGCCAGACAGATATCTGTCCAAATCTGCGGATTACTGGCTGCAATGCGGGTGAAATCCCGAAAACCGCTGCCAGCAAATTGCAACAATTCATCGGCATTTGCTGCTTCGGCCAACTGGTGTACATATGCATAAGCCAGCATATGCGGTAAATGACTGACAGCGGCAAAAATTGCATCATGTCGTGCCGCATCCAGATGATAAATCTGCGCCTGTACAGCCTGCCACATAGCAACAACTGTGTGTAATGCAGCTTCTTCCTGCTGTTCATGAGCGCAAACAATACATTTTTTTCCGGCAAATAAACCAAACTGCGCCGCCAATGCACCATGCCGGTCTGAACCGGCAATCGGGTGAGCGGCCACACAGCGCGGATAATGATGCGGTAATTCAGCAGCAAAGGCTTTTAATGCCAGCTGCTTGGTACTGCCCACATCAGTAACAATACAATGTTCAGATAAATAAGGAACTAGCTGACGGCAAATTGCCGGTAACGTATTCACCGGAGTGGCTATCAGCACCATATCGGCTTCTGCCACACTTTCTGCATTAATCTGCGTATAGGTATAATCAACTACCCGCCGTTCCAGTGCTCGGGTCAGATTATCAGCATCGATATCAATACCGGCTACTTCAGCAACCAGTCCGGCACGTTTTAAATCCAGTGCCAGAGAGCCACCAATTAGCCCCACGCCGACCAGCACCAGCCTGCGCATATTCATCTCAGAAAACATCTCATACAAATCATCATTTCAGTTTTCGGCTTATTTGTTTTGATAATCAGACCGATCTGCCCCATGCACTTAGAAACTCCTGCCAGTGTGCCGCCTGTTGCGTACTCAGATAACCTTTAAGACAACGGATTTCCTGCTCATATTCGTCTGCATCCAGAAAACCGCGTAACAGATTAAAGCGCAGATACATTAAATAAGTATTGGCTGCATCGGTTTCGCAATAGTGCCTGATCTGTGCCAGCTCGCCCTGCTGATAAGCTGCCCAGACTTTACTACCGTCCATACCCAGTTTTCCCGGAAAACCGCATAGTTTGGCCATATCATCCAGAGGTACACAGGCACGGGACTGATATAAAGCCAGTAAATCCATTAAATCACAATGGCGTGCATGATAGCGGCTGATATAGTTATTCCACTTAAAATCTCGGCTGTCGCCAAAATCACCCTCGCCCATATCCCAGTAGCGTGCCGCACTGATGCCATAAATCAAAGCACGATAATGTAATACTGGTAAATCAAAGCCGCCGCCGTTCCAGCTCACCAGCTGAGGTGTATGAGTTTCAATCAGCTCAAAAAAACGCGCAATTAAAGTTTCTTCGCTGTCTTCCGGTGTTCCGATGCTGCCCACATGAATTTTATCCGTACCCCAGCGCATACAGCAGGAAATAGCCACTACCTGCTGCAAATGCAGCTGCATAAAATCGTTACCGGTTTTGGCTCGTCGCTGCTGCAAGGCAAATTCCACCACATCAGCATCACTGACCTCTGCCGGCAAATGATTCAGAACACGAATGCCGGCTACATCCGGCACAGTTTCTATGTCGAAAGCCAAAATCGGAGTCATAGCAAGAATTCACATTAATTATCGGATAAGTATTGTGGCATGAAGCCACTGGCTGCGCCAGCCGTTTAACTACAAAACAACATTACACTTATAACATGATTGCTTTATACTAACGCGTAGCCGGACAGGCCTGGCATAAAAGCAGATAAAACAGACTATAGATTTCGTTGTTTTCAGCTAGTCTGGCGTTCTGCCGGATTTATCCTGTTTAGCGATAAAATAGCAAAACTTCCCACTTGGATACTTTTATGCCTTTCTCAGTCAGGGCATACATTAACAGACAGAAAAAGAATTTCAATATGAAAAAATCTTATCTATGGCAATGGCTTGCACCCCTACTGGCCATACCGCTAATTGCTTCATGCGACGGTACACCTGTACATAATATTGATTCTGCGGCAAAGTCGGCCTCAGGTAGTACAACTGCATCTGTATCAGCAGCCAATAATGTAACTGACGCGGGTCGTCCTGCTGATGCGGAAATCAGTAAAAAAATAAATGCCAATCTGGCCAGTAAAATGAGCAAAATGCTCAAAGGTTCCGAATTAAATATACAGGGTGTATATACCACACCGTTACAAGGTATTTATGAAGTAGTCATTACCGGCAATCAGATTATTTATACTGATGAAAATGCTGCCTATGTTATGATTGGTAATCTGATTGATCTGGAACACCGGAAAAATCTTACCGAACAGCGAGTCAGCGATATGTCCAAAATAGACTTTAAAGAATTGCCATTAGAAAAAGCAATTAAAGAGGTCCGCGGTAATGGTCAGCGAGTAATGGCTGTATTCTCCGATCCTGACTGCCCGTTCTGTAAAAAACTCGAAGAAGAAATTGCCCAGATAGACAATATCACTGTCTATACCTTCCTGATGCCGGTGCCTGATTTACATCCAAATGCACAGAAAAAAGCTGTACAGATATGGTGTCAGAAAGAGCGTACAACCGCATGGACTCAGTGGATGCGCAAGGGCAAAGAACCTGCTGCTGTGGCTAATTGTGATAATCCGGTAGCTGACGTCATAAAACTGGGCAATAAATATGGCTTTGATGGCACACCTACCTTAGTTTTCCCGAATGGCAAAACCATTTCCGGGCTAATGCTTAAAAATGAGTTAGAGCAGGAACTGAATAAAAATCAGAAATAGCATTATTTATAGAAAAAAGCAGCCGCACCGGCTGCTTTTTAATTTTCTGTTACGATACACAATACTGATTATTACATTCGAACCATGACGCTGGCCGATATTGATTATTAGTTTTTTACCACATCAGCTTACCCATTCTGCTACTGGTACACTACCATGCTTGCCGATACAAATATTAAAAATTATGATTGATAATTTACAGAGTTAAACTCAATCGCCATGTATAACATTCAACGTGTATATACCTATCAGCATCAGCAGCCGGCAGTATTAATAGACCGCCTGTGGCCACGCGGTATCAGCAAAATCAGACTAAGCGGAGTTGAGTGGATTAAAGCTGTTGCCCCGTCCGACCAGCTCAGAAAATGGCTGCACCAGAATCCTGAAAATCATTATCAGGAATTTTGCCGGCTGTATCAGCAGAAACTCAGCCTGCCACAACAACAGGAAGCATTGCGTACACTGAAGCAACTGCATGAGCAGCATCAGCAACTATGGCTGCTCACGGCGGCCAAAGATATTGCCCACAGCCATGTACCGGTATTACTGGCACAGTTACAGGCATAGCTCAAAATTAACTGATGTATCCTTTTAGTCTCTATCAATAAAAACGCCCTGAAAACATATCAGGGCATTGCTATAACCATTATTCTATTATACAGATACAAACTGTGTCAGGCGGCATCCGCACTGGCTTCTGAGCGTAACAAACCAATCAGTCGAACAATTCGATCTTTTAATTCACGCCGGTCAACAATCTGATCGATTGCCCCTTTATCCAGTAAAAACTCCGAACGCTGGAAGCCTTCCGGTAAAGTTTCACGTACAGTTTGTTCAATCACCCGCGGACCGGCAAATCCAACCAGAGCATTCGGCTCAGCCAGAACAACATCACCGATAAACGCAAAGCTGGCAGACACACCGCCCATAGTCGGATTGGTTAATACTGATATGAAAGGCAGTGATTTATCAGCAAGCAAATGTAATGAAGCACAGGTTTTAGCCATTTGCATTAATGAATTGAGACCTTCCTGCATGCGTGCACCACCGGAAGCGGCCACACAGATAAAGGTACAGTTATGTTTTACCGCCTCACGTACGCCGCGAACAAAGCGCTCACCCACAACAGAACCCATTGAACCGCCGATAAAATTGAATTCAAAAGCGGCCACAACCACAGGTACACCATTCATGGTTCCGCGTACCACCAGCAGCGCATCATCTTCCTGCGTCAGCTTACGGGCAGCACTTAAGCGGTCAGTATATTTCTTGCTGTCACGGAATTTGAGAATATCAACTGGTTTGATGTCTTTACCAATTTCATACTGTTTGGTTTCATCCAGCATCATACTGATACGTTCCCGTGCTGACACCGGATTATGATATCCGCACTTCGGGCACACTTCCATATTCTTTTTCAAATCCGTGGCATATAAAGTTGCCGCACAGGACGGACATTTCTGCCACAATCCCTCAGGGATACCTGCGGATTTAACCGCTGCATCTTTTTTAATCTTAGGCGGCAGGATTTTATCTAACCAACTCATTCTTTTATTCCCGGTTATTGCCGGCAGCCGGAACAGGCCGCCATACAGAATTAGGATGTTACACAGATTATTCCAGAGCTTGTCTGAGCTCAGCGACAACAGGAGCCAGAGCTTCGGCCTCATGACCAATATGCTCGGCTATTGTCTGCACAAAGCGGCTGCCAACGATTACGGCATCCGCTACTGCTCCGATACGGCGGGCACTGTCGGCATCGCGAATACCAAAACCCACACCGATAGGCACCTGTATAAACTGGCGTAAATGATCAATTTTACGCGAAACTTCGGCCGTATCCAACTGTGATGAACCGGTCACTCCCTTAAGTGATACATAGTAAACAAAACCACTGGCCTTACTGCCAATCAGTTTAATCCGCTCATCAGTGGTAGTAGGGGCAATCAGAAAAATGCAGTCCAGCCCGTATTTCCTGAGCTGCTCATGCAAATCATCAATTGTTTCGGCCGGACAGTCTACAGTCAGCACACCATCCGCACCAGCCTGCGCAGCAGCACTGGCAAAACGTTCATAACCCATATGATAAACCGGATTCAGATAACCCATGAGCACCACTGGTGTCGTCTGATTTTCCTGCCGGAACTGTCTGACCACCTGAAATATATCATTCAGAGATACATTCTGGCGTAAAGCACGCTCGGCAGCTGACTGAATCACCGGCCCGTCGGCCATCGGATCAGAGAAAGGCACACCCAGTTCAATAATATCTGTACCATTGGCTACCAGCGTTTTCATCAGCTGTACTGTTGTAGCCAGATCTGGATTACCACAAGTGATATACGATACCAGAGCAGTCCGTCCATGCAGCTGCTCAAACGTATGTTGAATTCTACTCATTATGTTCTCAACTCATTTCCGAACACTTTAGCAGTATATTGATTCAGCCAGCCATCATTCTGCCGCTCCCTGCGGACAGCCAGATTTTATCTGCCTGCAACACTGCCAGTGCTGATTATCATAGCCTGCATCATACCATGCGGTACAGCACATTCCTTAATTTTTCATTGACTGCACCGGTGCCGGTACTCGTCCGCCACGATTAATAAATACCTCACAGGAACCGGATTTCACCGGCATAACCGGAGCTCGACCGAGTAAACCGCCAAACTCTACGTAATCACCGACATCCTTACCGGTAACCGGAATCACCCGCACGGCTGTAGTTTTACTATTAATCAGGCCGATAGCGGCTTCATCAGCAATAATTCCCGCCAATGTACTGGCCGGAGTGTCGCCCGGCACAGCAATCATATCCAATCCGACCGAACACACCGCCGTCATAGATTCCAGTTTATCCAGAGTCAGCACACCGGCTTCTACCGCTGCTATCATACCTTCATCTTCAGATACCGGAATAAACGCACCGCTTAGTCCGCCTACTGCGCTTGAAGCCATCATACCGCCCTTTTTCACAGCATCATTCAGTAATGCCAGTGCTGCAGTCGTGCCGTGCGTTCCGCAGACACTCAGCCCCATCGCTTCCAGAATCCGGGCAACACTGTCCCCCACTGCCGGAGTAGGTGCCAGAGACAAATCCAGAATACCGAACGGAATACCCAGCATTTTACTGGCTTCATGACCGATCAGTTCACCCACGCGAGTAATCTTGAATGCGGTTTTTTTCACCAGCTCGGCAACTTCAGTCAGGGACAGCCCTTGTGTATTCTGCAACGCAGCACATACCACGCCCGGTCCGGACACACCAACATTAATGACGCAGTCTGCTTCTCCCGCACCATGAAAGGCACCGGCCATAAACGGGTTATCTTCCACTGCATTACAAAAAACCACCAGTTTGGCACAGCCAAAACCTTCCGGCGTGATTGCCGCAGTCTGGCGGATGGTTTCCCCCATCAGCCGTACAGCATCCATATTAATACCGGCACGGGTAGAACCGATATTTACCGAGCTGCATACGACATCTGTGCAGGCCATAGCCTCAGGAATTGATCGGATTAATATCTCATCGGCAGCACTCATTCCTTTGTGCACTAATGCAGAAAAACCGCCGATAAACGAAATACCAATGGCTTTTGCCGCTTTATCCAGTGTCTGTGCTATTGATACATAAGAATCAGCACCGGTAGCAGCCCCAATCTGAGCAATAGGTGTGACAGCAACACGCTGATTCACAATTGGTACACCATATTTAGCCGACAGCTCAGTTGCCGTCTGTACCAGATTTTTACCGACACGGGTAATCTTGGCATAAATTTTTTCATTCAGGCGCTTAATATCTGTATCAATACAATCATGCAAATCAATGCCAATAGTTATCGTACGCACATCGAAATGCTGGTCGGATACCATTCGTACAGTTTCCAGAATTTCATTATTCTGAATAGAAAAAGACATAAATAACTCCTAAATCCGGTGCATGGCATTAAACAATGCTTCATCCTGCACACGGATGTGCAATCCCCGTTTTTCGCCTTCACTATCCAGAAATTTACTGAACTCTAAGCGTGGTAAAGTACATTTTTCCGCATCCAGCAGAATAATCATAGTGAAATAATCATCCATTAACTGCTGACTGATATTCACAATACTAACCTGATGCTCTGCCAGCAGCGTGGCTACCTCAGCAACTATACCAATACGGTCTTTACCAATCACTGTCATCACAGCATGATTAGACATAAATAATCCTATTCACAATAATAATTATTACCAACCACAGAAACTAATCCGTCGCCGGCCGGCAGCCAGATCAGTTCAGCAGCACAGATTTAAGATATACGTTCACATTTAAAGAATAGTGCACACAGCAAAATCAGCGTTGCCACTCCTCCGCCCAGCAACGAAACCCCGTTCCAGCCATAATGTGCATAAGCCATAGCAGAAGCAAGTGAGCCGAGTACACCACCGATAAAATACATGCTCATATAACCGGAAGTAATCCGGCCTTTGAGCGCCGGATCAGAACGATAAATCAGCGACTGGTTACTGATATGCAATGCCTGAATCGCAAAATCCAGCAAAATTACCCCGCTGATCAATGCCCATAAATGCACCCCTCCGACATACAGCAATGACCAGCTAAGCAAAAACAGTAAGGCACAAACTATTGTCATCGCATAAGTGTGGCCTTTATCTGCAGCCCAGCCACCTACATTGGAACCAAAAATCCCCAGCGCACCAAATAAACCAAATAAACCAATTGTACTCAAACTGAAATGATAAGGTGCATGGCTGAGCAATAACGTCAATGGTGTCCACAACACTGAAAACAAACAGAAATCCAGCGCCCCGAGCACACCACGCTGCCGCAATAACGGTGTACGCCATAATAACGACCAAACCGATACCAGCGTTTTCCAGTAACCCAGAGTACTGTGTTCACGCTGGACATGAGGCAGTTTGCATTGCAAAATCAGTGCCATTAACAGCAGCATTGCCGCACCGAGCATATATACCGTACGCCAGCCCCACCAATGGGCAACCATACCGGAAAAAGTACGTGACAACAGAATACCCAGTAACAGCCCGCTCATCAGCGTACCGATTACCCGCCCGCGCTGTTCGGGTTCTGACAGACTGGCGGCCAGCGGCATCAGCACCTGAGCCACTGTACAAAAGGCGCCGACCATCACCAGACCGGCAATAAACAGCCATAAATCAGGAGCAAATGCTATCAGCAGCGCACTGATACCCACTACAACATACAGCGATACAATCAGCTTTTTGTTATCAAGCAAATCACCCAGCGGTACCAGAAAAATCAGCCCCAGCGCATAAGCAAGCTGCGTCAGCGTAATCAACATGCCGCTACTGGCAACATTCATACCGAAATAGCGTGCAGTTACTTCTATCAGCGGAAAGACAAAATAATTACTGGCTACGGCCAGACCGATGGCCAGAGCCATCATAAAAATCTGACCGGAAGACAGTTTAATACTCTTATTCATACATACAACAAATATTTACTACAAACTAATTCCGTCCAGCCGGGCAACCGTATTAATATCTTTGTCCCCCCGACCGGACAGATTCACCAGAATGACTTCATCCGGACTCATTTTCGGTGCATTGGCTACTGCCCATGCCAGCGCATGGCTGGATTCAAGTGCAGGAATAATACCTTCCTTATGACAAAGCAAATGAAATGCTTCCATAGCCGCTTCATCACCCATGGCTTCGTACTCTACCCGGCCAATATCATGCAGTAGGCCATGCTCTGGACCCACACCGGGATAATCCAGACCGGCGGAAACAGAATGAGTATTCATCACCTGTCCGTTTTCGTCCTGCATCAGATAACCCCTGAATCCGTGCAATACCCCCATCGGGCTGTGCGAGCTGATAGGCGCGGCATGCTGAGAACCGGATAAGCCCAGACCACCTGCCTCAACCCCTACCAGACGAGTTTCAGTCACATTAATATAAGGATAAAACAGACCAATCGCATTCGAACCGCCGCCGACACAGGCTACTGCTACATCAGGCTGACGACCGATAGCTTCCTGCATCTGCTGTATTGCTTCATTTCCGATAACACACTGAAAATCTCGCACCATTTCCGGATAAGGCATCGGACCGGCTGAGGTACCAATAATATAATAGGTATCATCCACCCGTGCCACCCACTCACGCAATGCTTCATTCATGGCATCTTTCAGCGTACATGAGCCGGAATCCACCCCAACCACCTGAGCACCAAGCAGCTTCATCCGGTACACATTCGGTGCCTGACGGCGGATATCCTCAGTACCCATAAATACCGTACATTCCAGACCAAAACGCGCGGCTACCGTAGCAGAGGCCACACCATGCTGACCAGCACCGGTTTCAGCGATAACGCGCTTTTTACCCATTCGCTGTGCAAGTAAAGCCTGACCGATCGTATTGTTAATTTTATGTGCACCGGTATGATTTAAATCTTCCCGTTTCAGATAAATCTGTGCTCCGCCCAGATAGTCAGACAAGCGCCGTGCATAGTAAACCGGACTGGGGCGGCCTACATAATATTTTAAATCCTCATGATACTGTGCCCAGAATGCCGGATCAGCTTTCGCTGCATAATAAACCTGTTTTAATTCAGTCAAAGCTGCAATCAGTGTTTCCGATACAAACAGCCCGCCGTGCTCACCAAAAAAGCCCTGTTCGTCAGGATAGTGATAATTTTCCATATTTTTTTCCATTGAGCGACAATTTACCCGCAAAGTAAAACTATCCGGTCATATTATCACCTTTTAAATCCATTATCCCGTTATCCATACTTAATCCGGAATAAATAAAAGAGTTCTGCTTCTGTGTTAATAAAAAATCCCGATATCACCAATATAAACCCTGCTATCCAGAAAGATATCAGCATACCGCGGCAGAACAGCATAAATGCTTTGTATCAGACAATACAATATTAAAAACGAAAACCAATAAAAAATACAGGTTGTTAAATTCATAAATAAGCGCTGTTTCAAATAACAACATGAACTTGATTACATGCTTATTGATATAGCTGTCATTATTTAAAAACCCAATCTTAATAAAACCAATATTGGCTGTCTGATAACCTAGCGCCAGCATCAATGACATTACTTCCAATAAAAATCCGGGAAAATAGAATCACTATGCAAAATTTGCTTTTATACTTCTGTTTTAAACAGAAAAAAACAAATCATTCATACTGATTAGTATTATTTTTATCGGGTCTGTTATGATGATCTGTCAATAGAACGTAAAATAGCCAGTTTCAGCACCAAAATATCCACAAGCTCAATCATTTCATCCATATTGGTTTGAGTACAAAAATAATATTCAAACAGGATGATTTCACTTTCCGGCTTTTCATCTTCAAAACCAGAACCGCACTTTCCTTATAAATATATTTTTATTGCTCAGTAATAAACTGAATAAAAATCAGACTTGCGGATATTGCTTTTAGTTCCTATGCAATAATAAATACCGCATAAAAATTCTTATTTTTTATTATAAAATCAGATTATTACTTATTCAGAAAACTGATTAACTGCCACCATCAGAGCCCGCATTTTTTGCTCATCTTTAATTCCGGGCGATGCTTCCACACCACTGGATACATCAATAGCCATAGCTTTGCTTTGTCTGATTGCCGAAGTAATATTTTCCGGCTTCAGACCACCAGAAAGTATCCATGGAATATCCAGCCTGTCTGGCAGCATCTGCCAGTCAAAAGTCTGACCTGTACCGCCATACTGCCCGGCAACAGCTGCATCAAACAGCAAAGCACGAGCATCTGTATATGTAGCTGCTGCAGCTCCAATATCAGCTGTTTCACGTACTCTTATTGCCTTAATATACGGACGCTGAAACTGACGGCAGAATTCAGCATTTTCATCTCCGTGAAATTGCAGTACATCCAAAGGTACATGCCTCAGCACTTCCTGTACTTCAGTTGTAGCAGCATTAACAAACAACCCGACTATTGTTACAAACGGAGGTATACACTGAGCAATTGTCTGCGCCTGCTCAATAGAAACACAGCGTTTACTGCCAGAAAAAAATATCAGTCCGATTGCATCTGCCCCAAGCCGGGCAGCGAGTATTGCATCTTCAGCGCGGGTCATCCCGCAAATCTTGCTTCGAATTTTCATCCTCTGCCCCTTTAGAAACTTGCCCGCAATATTGGCATTAATCCAGATATGGCCACAGCCATACGGGTAAAGCAGCTGTTTCCACACCCCATTGCTGCGGATAATCAATACCGGTCAGATATAATCCGTCCGGCATAAATGTTGGCGGTGCCAGCCGCCGGCTTCTGGCTGCCAGCAATTGAGCAAAGCCGGCCACACTCAATTTACCTGCACCCACATACACCAAAGCACCAACAATATTACGTACCATATTGTGTAAAAACGCACTGCCATAAAAATCGATCGCCATTAATTCCGGGCTGCCGACAAGATCTAATTTATATAAGGTTTTTACCGGTGATTTAGCCTGACAGTCACTGGAGCGGAAACTGGAAAAATCATGTTCTCCCACCAGCATTGCCGCAGCTTCACGCATTAGCGCCATATTCAGCGGATAGTGAGTCCAGCCGACACGGCTACGCAGTTGCGGCATACGTACCCTGCTGGATTCAAGCATATAACGATAACGTCGCCCGAATGCGTCAAAACGGGCATGAAATTCAGCGGCTACCGGTTGTGCTTTGATAATACGAATATTTTTATCCATCGCTGTATTCGTACCGCGCAACCATGCTTCGGCACTTCGCAGCGCACTCGTATCAAAATGTACCACCTGCCCCGTTGCATGAACACCGGCATCGGTACGTCCTGCTACCACAACATTGATTTGTTCAGCAGCAATGGAACTCAAAGCATCTTCCAGAACCGACTGAATAGTATACAAACCATCCGGCTGCTTTTGCCAACCATGAAAGGCACGCCCATCATAAGCCAAAGTTAATGCCCAGCGCTGTACAGGCAAACCACCTTCATGCGTAATCACCTGATTTTCTTCTCTGTTAGCAACCATGCCTGTTTCTAATCCAAATAAATCACATCAACCACATCCATTATTATCGCATAGCCGTTAACTGCCTTCATATTTGAAACCTATATAATTACTCATAGCAAAGCAGCAATAAAAAATTGCCTGGTAATAAATCGCTTACATCATTAATAGTCCAGTCAAATCAGAATATATATTAGTTCAGAATGATTTTATCTGACGACAAAACCCGCTTCTGCGCGCCATTACGCACCACTACCCTATTTCTTAACAATTCTATTCAGCTTGTTTCATAAGCTGATACACCTTAAATACAAACTTATAAACCGCAATAAAAATCAATTAATAACTGAAATTTATATGCGTAATATATTAAAAAATACGGCAAATTTACAGCAAATAAAATAGCCGAATTCCATAAACAGAATTCGGCTATTTAGTGTTTCAGATACAGAAATTAAAGCAACTGACAATTCAACCAAAATAAGGCGAATTAGCCACCTAATTGCTGTAACAGATTTTGTGCCTCTGCCAGTATCGCGCCATTAGCTTCATCAACCAATTCACGCAACGTTTGACGAGCAGTAACTGCATCATCCATTTCCAGATACATTTTTGCCAGTTCCAGCTTTGCTTGTAATGGAATAGCCTGCTGTTCAGGAGTCAGAGGTTTATCAACCTGCTCAGGTTTGGCTGATTGTTCCAGCCAGTCCTGCCCACCATCACCGGTAGCAAATGAAGAGGTCGGCCTTGTTGGGGCAGCAGTTGCATTAACAGCTGGTGCCGGTTTAGAGTTATCGTCTTCAAGCGCAAAGTCCATGGACGGAATATCAATCTCTTCCGTGTCGGCCTCAGGAACAACAATGGGTTGATTGTCGGAATCATCACTTACTCCTAGTGAATCCCAATCAATATCTGTGGAAATGGCATCATCTTCTGCTGCAAATGCATGCTGATCATGCGGAGCCAAAGTCTGCTCAATAGAGGAATGCACTTCTTCAAGGGCAGAAGTATCCTGTTTAGATTCATCATCAAATTTAAAGTCTTCATCCCACTGCAAATCAGCCAGAGAATTTAATGAGTCATCTTCTGCTGCTGCCGGTTTAGACTGTTGTTCGGGCTGAACCGCATCCAAATCAGAGCTAAAGGATATATCTGACGGTTGTAAATCATTACTGTCTGATGATGCGTTATCCTGTAACACAAAATCCTGATGTGCTTCAGCCTGAGATTCATCCGGGTGTTGCTCTTCCGCAACTACCCATTCAAAATCCGTATTGTCTGCCACCTCTTGCTGAGGTTCTGTAACAGCCGGTTGTTCATGCGAAGTCAGAACTTCGGGCTGTTCAGTTGCATCAATCTGATCCAGCCATGATAAATCGTCATTACTATCCAGCTCAGCAGATGACGGTGCAGCCGTATCTGCGCTAGTTGCAGGTGTATCATCAGTGAAATTGAAATTCAGCCAGTCAGTATCGTCTTCTTCCTGCTTGGCTTCTGTTACTTTTTTATCAGGCACCTGTGATACAGGCTCTGAATGTACTTCCTTAGCAGGAGCAGATTTATTATCTGCCTGAGCCGGTTGATCCGATGCAGCGGCATCATTCAGCCACGACCAGTCGTCGTCATCTGCAGCAGTATTGGCTGTAGTCGTTACTGCTGTAGCAGCCGCAGCTGTTTTAGCTGTAGTAGCTGGTACAGATGTAGACGTAGACTGAGTGACTACAGAAGGTTCAGTCTCAAATACCACATCATCATCTTCATCATCAGAGTAATCTTCATCATACTCAGTACTGTATTCTATACTGTTGCGTTTTCTGCTTCGTTGCCAGAGTAAGGCAGCAATTAACAGAACACCGGCCAAACCAGCCAGAGCATATGGCCACCATGAAGGCAGCATGGATTCTTCAGCCGGTTCTTCTGCAGGCTGAACAGGTTGTGTATTAACTTTAGGCTGTACAGGTACTGCCTTCACCACAGATGCCGCACTTGCAGCCGGAGCTGAAGCCTGTGCAACTTCTGAAGCCTGAATAGTGGCTGAAGCCTGAGCAGGAACTGAAGACGCTGCTGATGTTTCTGCTTTAACAGTGTTTTCTTTAGTTTGAGCTTCCGACGCAGCCGTATCTCTGGTATTAGCGGCTACTTTGGGATTGTCTTTTTCTTTTGTTACCGCCGGTGTTGTATTTTGTGTCACTTCCGGTTTTACAGCTGTTTTAAGTGGTACTTTGGATAATTTTTTCAGCTGTGAAGTAGAAGGAATATTCAGACTAATATTGCGATACATCAAATCAGGATTACCGTTACGAAAAGCATTCGGGTTAGCAACCTGTATAGCATGCATGGTCTGCTCTAAACTCAGTCCCTGCGGCCGTACCTTACGCGCAACATCCATCAAGGTTTCATTATTATCGACATTATATTTCACTACCGCATTTTCGGAAGCAAGGCCGTTTTGCAGTGCGACAGTAGCTCGTGCTGCAGATTTTTCTCTTGCAGAACGCACTGGTGCAGAATGTACAGATTTAGGATGTTTGCCGGTTGCTTTATTTTTTCCAGCCGAATGATGGCGTTCAGGTGGATCCAGCAACGCAGTATACTGCCGCCCCTGACTACCGGCAGCAAGACTGAAAGTCAGCATCGGATCATGCACAGGTTTACTGGAGCGCAAATGAATTACGGCATTTTGTCCTTGTGCTGTTACACGCACCTGTAACGGAGCTCCGGAAACAGCAGGTCGCCCGTGCAATGCTGCTTTGGCTTCATCACCAGTTACCACAATACTACCTGAGAACGGCTCTCCCAGCGCCGAATTAACCTGTAAGCTACCCAGACCTGCCCATGCAGGTGCACTGGCCAACATACATAAAGACAGTGCGATGATCTTTAAATTATTTGCGTTTTTCAATCCCGTACCCTCACCGGTAATGCACCAATGCCGTCAAGCGTGTGCCTATTCATTATGAAAATTTCTACAAGTATACTTAAATAAATGCAATTGGCGTTTAACTTTCACTAAACCTGTTTTTATATTATCTCACGCTATAATAGCTTTTGCGACACTTTAATGCCAAGTTACCTGTACCTGATTTGCTTTCTAACTGTATTTATCTGTGGACATTTTCATACGAACCACACTCAGGAAGGCCTGAAACCAATATACAACAACTGATACAACAACTGTTAAATTTTGTTTAATACCTTGCTTTAACACGTGCCAAGTGTAAAAACTCAGGGTATCATGGCGTATATCTGTCACCTTTAATTTAACCCGTAACCGGAAAATAAAGATATCCAGTCCTGATAATGAAAGCTGTATTTGAATTTTTGGTAGTCATTCTTTTCTTTACTACCTATGCCTTAACTAAAAATATTATTCTTGCCACCGAAGTAGCCATCGCAGCAGGTATTATTCAGGCTGTGTGGTGCCTGTTTAAATACCGGCGCTTGCAAACAATGCAGTGGGTTAGTCTGTTACTGGTCGTCATACTGGGCGGAGCGACCGTAATTTTAAAAAATGAGCGCTTCATCATGTGGAAGCCGACCGCCCTGTTCTGGGTTATGTCGGTAGGTCTGCTGATTTCACACCTGTGCGGCAAAAATGTTCTGAAAAGTACCATTGGTAAAGAAATCAGTATGCCCGATCCTGCATGGCATAAACTAACCTATATCTGGGTTATATTCCTGCTGGCACTGGGTGCACTTAATCTTTGGGTGGCTTACACCTTTACTGTACCTCAATGGGTTAATTTCAAACTCTTTGGCAGTACCACCATATTATTTTTATTTCTTGTTGGACAAACAGTATATATTAGTCAGTATACTAAAAAGGATGAGTTGTAATGCTGTTTATGCTAATGGCCACTGATGCCGATAACAGTCACGAAGCGCGTATGCAAGCACGGCCAAAACATTTGGCGCGTTTAGAAGAACTAAAAGCACAAAACCGTTTGGTTCTGGCAGGTCCCAATCCCCTCCCGGACGACGACAGCCATTTTTCCGGCAGTCTGATTGTTGCCGAATTTGATTCTCTGGACGAAGCGCAAGCATGGGCCGAACAGGATCCTTACGTTGATGCCGGAGTATTTGAAGAAATTCTCATCCGCCCTTTTAAAAAAATTCTGCCAAATGACTGATATTCAGACTATTATTCAAACACGTCTGCAAATACTGGCTCCGCAGCAACTGGAACTAACCGATGACAGTCATTTACATGCAGGACATAAAGGTCACGGTGGTGGCGGACATTACAGCCTGCTGATTGTCAGCGATACTTTTATCGGTTTATCACGTTTAGCCCGACAACGTAAGATCCATCAATTACTTGAAGATTTATTCAGAACAAATACCATTCATGCTTTAAGCATCAGGGCATGCACAAACATTGAATATTTAACCAGATAATAATTTACTTTATCTACTTAAACTAAAAGAGAGTGAACCATGAAAAAACAATTTATTGCTGCTGCCATTATGTTTGGATTAACCGGTATTGCTGCTGCCCAGACAGTAGTCACTGTTAACGGAACCAAAATTGACAGCAAAGAAGTCGATAACCAGGTAGCCATACTGGTACAGGAAAGCCAGAATCAGATTCAGGATTCCCCTGAATTGCGTAAAAATATTACCAACCGCCTGATTACCCGAATTTTGCTGATTCAGGCTGCAAAAAACCAGAATCTGGATAAAGATCCTGAATACTTGAAAGCTTTAAGTCAGGCTGAAGCGGAAGCCAAACGTCTGGGCGATGATAAAAAACCGGGTTTCAAAGAAGAATGGTCTTTCTTTAAAGACAATCTGCTGACTCAGGCCTATCTGGCCAACGTGGCAAAAAACAATCCGGTAAAACCTCAGGATGTAAGTAACGCATATAACGACATGGTCAAATATTACAGCGGCACACAGGAAGTACAATTAGGTGAAATCATTACCCGTGATGCAGATACTGCAAATAAAGCCATTGCTCAGTTAAAAGCGAATAAAAACTTTAGCACTGTAGCTAAAGAATACACTATTGATCCTGCCGGTCGCGAAAACGGAGGCATTCCTAAAGGTTACGTTGCCATTAAAGATTTACAGGAAAGTGCCACTTCGGTTTATAACGCAATTAAAGACCTGAAAAAAGGTCAGTACACTGCCACACCGGTACAGGGTAACAGCAATATATATGCTATATTCTATGTAAACGATAAGCGCAATGTTAAACTGCCGAGTCAGAAAGAAATGACACCTGTTCTGTCACGCCGTCTGCAAAGCGCTTTAATAGCACAGGCAATTGATCAGCTTTATAAAAATGCAACAATCAAATAATAATTTAACTCTGGTTTGATTGATTAATCAGAAGATAAAATAAGGAATACTCAACATGAAAAAAAGCATTCCTTGGCTGGCCGGGCTGAGTATCATGGCAGCCGGGCTCGCTTTTGCTGATGCGCCCAAAATTGACAGCCAGCGTATTAACGTTATGCTGAAACAGATTGAGCGTCAGATGCAGACTCAGCCAGATGCTCCGGCACCGGATAAGGCAGAAATTCAGAAAGAAATCACCTTGCGCCTGCAATCAGCTGAAATATTAAAAGCTGAAGCTATTAAGGCCGGGCTCGATAAACAACCTGATACTCAGGCTGCATGGCAAAATGTACAGGCACAATTTTATGCTGCCCAGTATGTGGATTATCTGGCTGCCAAAACTGAAATCAACGACAGTGATTTGCGCCGGCAATATGAACAAGTGAGTCAGGAAATCAATTTACTGCCAATTGTTTTTCCAAGCAAAGAAGCGGCTGAAGAAGGCTTAACTAAACTGAAAAAAGGTTTGGCTTACGAAACCCTGTATAAACAGGTTAATCCGGAAGCTCCTGCCAGCAACTGGATGAACCCGCAACAGTTGCCGCCTGAATTTGCTCAGTTAGCTTCTCAGCTGAAAAATGGTCAGATATCACCTAATGTCATCAACATTGATGGTCATTTTTTTCTGCTGAAAGTAGCCGGTATGCGTCAGGCTCCTAACGCACCTGCATTTAATCAGATTAAAGAGCAATTGCGTGAACAGGCCAAACAGCAAAAGGTACAGGAACAAATTAATCAGCTTTTACAAAAAAATGGTATTAGTCTGAATGATCAATAAGTTTTGCTGAAAAATAAAACCGGTACAATCGTACCGGTTTTTTCTATTGCCAGAATATTAATCACTGCGATAAACAAATTCTGATAACCGACTCTGTTCAGCCCGTCGCTTTTTTTGGCTGATACAGCATTTGTACGTAAGGGATTCCATTAGAAATATAGGGCGTTCCCTGTATCTGAAAATCATGCCGCTGATAAAATTTAAGTACTCGCCGGTCAGCCTCAATTTTAACCGGATATTCAGCATAATGATTTTTTGCGTAATGCAGAATGAGCTTAACCAGCTGATCACCCAATCCGGTACCGCGTACCGTTGGATGTATCACAAACCGTCCAAAAGTAAAGTGAACACCAGCCAGAAACATTCGTGCATATGCCAGTATCTGCCCGTCCCGCTGATAATAAACATGTTTAGCCTGCAAATCCCAATCATCCAGCTCAGGATAAATACGTTGTTGTTCTACTATGAAAGTATCGATACGCAAGCGAGCAATATGAAAAAAATCGTGTGATGAAATTTCATTAAATTTTTTGATACACCACATAACGATTTCCACCTTTTACATTAAAAACAAATATCTGATTATTCACACCATAACTCTAATCATAATATTAACAAAGTACCAATATCAAATCTTTGAATCAATATTTCAGCTTTATAACAGTTTCTAGCTTAAAATCCGCTCTGTGATCTAATATTATTTTCAATAGAAGCAACCCTTTTAATCAAAATGCCCTCGGTTAAGTATTACAAATCCAGTATATTAAATACCTAACCGGCTAAAAACTGAATATTGTGCATAGCACAAACGGATCATCTACTATTAAAACAGATAATCCGAGCAAATTACCCAGTTAGTTTACTGTCTGGCTGCTTCAATCTGAATATTAATTTTAACATACCGGCTGGCTGGTATGGCCGTCAGATATTCATCGATCCCCCATTGTGAGCGATCAATAATAGCCTCAAAATCACCGCCGCATACCTGAGACTGAGTCATAGGGCTTTTATAACAATTAAATTTAGTTGCCCGTAATGTCACAGGATGAGTTCGTCCAACCATAGTCAGCTGGCCACGTAATGCTCTGACCTTGCCTTGCTTATCAAAAATCCAGTCCTGTGAAGAAAAACGCAGATTCGGATACTTTGCCGCATTAAAAAAAGCTTCGCTTTGCAGGTGTTTCGTAAACTCACTGCGACCAGTATCCAGAGTACTGAGCGGGATGGTTATATCTACAGAGCCAGTTTTCGCACCTGCATCATATTGAAGTTCACCATTAAGATTATAAAAACCACCCACATTACTGGAGGTTGCAAAGTGATCAAGTGTAAAACGGGCATTAGCATGCAAAGGATCGATTTTATAATTTGCAGCTACAGCCGGCACGATTATTCCCAGCAACGCTGCCATCAAAATACTGGCCAATTTATTCATGAAGAAACACCTCTAAACATTTGTCTGACAGCAACAATATTAACGTGAATAACCAGATAACAACATCTCGAAGAGTAAAAATATTATTTCTTATCATGAAATAATTACAGGATATTCATCTACTTTTAACTAAACAGATAATTTTACCTGTTTCATTATTATTGTGTTACCAGTCAAATACAGCGATCGATTCCACATGTGCAGTTTGCGCAAACAGATTCATAATACCGCCGGCGCGATAACGGTAACCGCGCTTAACGAGTAAACCTGCGTCTCGTGCCAGAGTAGCCGGATCGCAGGAAATATAAACTATCCGGCGTGGTAACAGCCGTTCTTCAATTTCATTTAAAGACTGTATCAATGCCTGAGCACCTGCACGTGGCGGATCAAGCAACCATTTATGCGCATAACCCAGCTCACGCAGACGCTGCGCACTCATAGCAAAAAGATCAGCCTGCTGAAAACGTACAAGTTTGGCCAAACCATTATGCCTGGCATTACGCGCAGCACGCTGACACATGTCAGCAACACCCTCAATACCCAGCACCTCTGCCTGCATCCGTGCAATCGGTAAACTAAAATTTCCTAAACCACAAAACCAGTCAATAATTCGCTCGCCGGCACATGGCTGCAACCATTGCATTGCCCGCTGTACCATAAGCGCATTAGTCACATGATTAACCTGAGTAAAATCTTCAGGTTGATATGGAATCTCAATTTGATATTCAGGCAGACGATAAGCAAGAACCGAAGTCGCAGATGAAGATATTAAAGTGGTTTTATTACCTTTTTGTAACCAGCACTGCCACACATAACCGCTTTGCTGCTGTAACTGTTGCAGCAAACCATCAATCTGCATACGCTTGGCCTGATTTAACTCATCAGCCTGTATAGTGAGTGCGATAGCATCATCACCCTGATGCAGCATAATGCCCTTAACCATATTTGCAGACCAGTTTTGTAAAAAAAGCTTAATTGGTTTTAAAGCTTTCGACATTACCTCAGGTAATACCAGACAATAATCAATATCTATAATTGCATGGCTTTGTCTGGCCTGAAAACCCAGCTTTAACCGGCCTTTATCATAGACTGCACGTAATCGCACTCGTTGGCGATAATGCCATGCTAAGCCATAAACAGGCGGCATCAGTTCATCAGGCAAAACCTTACCCAGACGCCGCATCTGACTTAGCCATGCACGCTGTTTTAGTGCCACCTGAGCAGTAAACTCGATATGCTGGCTGTTACAACCGCCACAATGAGCATAATATTCACAAGGCGGTTGTACACGAGCATTAGCCGGCATCAGTATTCGGCTAATCCTACCTTCAGTATAGGATTTTTTTATCCGCACCGGCTGCCATTCTACTAATTCACCCGGTAATGCCTCATCAATAAATACCGCCTTACCGTCTACCCGGGCAACGCCGCGCCCTTCCTGACTCCAGTCTGTAATTTGTGCTGTAAATCGTTGTTCCAAGCTATAACCTCAAGCCAGAAATGAAATTAAATAAATTTAATTGTATTTAATTTCTCACATTACAGACAAATTACGTTATGATTATATCCATATTGCCATACTGGATTTTAAGAATAATGTTAAAACCAATACTTTATGCAGTGGCCACTACCCTTATCTCCACTGGTGTATATGCTGCCATTCCCATGCCTGACTACGCAGTACCCAGTCAGGGACAGCAAGTTATCCTGAATGTTCCGCAACTGCGGTTATTTCTGTTTCAGGACGGAAAATTAATTAAAACTTATCCCATAACTGTAGGTAAAGCCAGCACACAAACACCGCTGGGTGAATACAAAATTGGTGCCAAAGTATCTAATCCTACATGGAGTGTCCCGCGCAGTATTCAAAAAGAAATGGCGGCAAGCGGTAAAGCCGTACAGAAATCTGTACCACCCGGCCCGAATAACCCGCTTGGTCCCGTATTTGTCCGTCTCGGTGAACCGCGGCTGGGGCTTGGCATTCATGGTACCAATGTACCCAGCAGCGTACCCGGGGTACGCAGTCATGGCTGTGTGCGTTTACGCAGCCCGAATGCACTGGATTTTGCCGCAACAGTACAAAGCGGTGCTGATGCTGCCGTCATTTACCAGCAGGTATCAGTTAACACAGATGAACAAAATGATATCTGGATTGCCGTTTATCGCGATCCTTATAATAAACGAAACCTGAACAGAAAGCTCTTAAACCAGAGTATCAGTTCATGGGCAGAACAGCATCAGCTTCGGGTTGACCAGCAACGTTTAAACAATGCTCTGGGCAAACCGGCCAATACTTTGATTTGTCTTACCTGCAGTACGGGCAAAACCAAAGTTAGCGGCAATCTGAGCTCACTACAGTGGACAAGCGGTAAAGGTGAAACTGTAGAATTCAAAAACGTTAATCCAGACAATATCAATTCTAAACAGGAAATCACACCGGAAGGCAGTAGTATTGAAGTAGATGAGGACACGGACGAAACACCTAAGCAACAAAATATTACTCCGTTACATCCAACCACCACACCTGCAAAAAAACAACCCACATCAGTAAAGAAGGTTCCAATTACTACCATTCCTGCCTCATCCGATGAGGGTTTTGATTCTCTGATGTAACATCGGACTAGCAGTTTAACTGATATATAAACTCAGTTTTAAGGAAGATAATTTTCCAGCAATTGCCATAAAACTGCCTTGTCTGAAGATTTAAGCCGCTTCAGCCGATATTCACATCGTGCTGCAGCGGCTTTAGTAATGTTCCGGCAAATCAGACGCATCTCAAGTGGCGGATACATGCGTGTATATCTTGCCCCCTTACCCGCATAATGCGCCTGCCAGCGCTTTAACGGCCGATTAGTTATCCCGCAATAAAATGTATCATTAGCACAGTATAAAAAATAGACAGCCCAATCAGCATCTGTCTGAGGTAAGGGTGGTAATGCATTCAGAACAGATGCAGACAAAATCAGCTTCATAGTTCAGTATAAACCGCAATCCCGAGCTGATTGAAATTCAGTTATTCCAAACTCCGGTAAAAATTATGATATACAGCGTGTTAATAATAAACACACTTAATTCACAGCAATAAAATAATATGATTTTAAGCAAAAACCGATAATTTCAAATTTTACAGATACTGAATACAGGCCGAACACCTGGCCGCGCTTCGCCGATGTTCTTAAACATTTGCCAATAACACATAAAATTTCAAATAATTATCTTTATCATACACTCAGACAAGAGGGTATTTATCGTACATAAATACACTCAATTTTTCGGTTTACACTCAGAAACTCACCTGTACCGCCTCATCGCCAAGCAAGGTATACAGTTCATCAAATAAGGTAGCCTCAGGCTTGATAAGCCAGTTTCTATCCGCACGCAATTCACCATATGCCTGCTGATGCCGGCAGCAAAATTTCAGTGGCACATGAGCCTGCTGTTCACGATATGGTTCCAGTAATCTGACCAGTTGTCCGACAGGAGTATCCGCAGTAATGTGTAAATGCAGACTGCGTGCATAGCGGGCGCTGGCTTGTGCCAGCGTGAATGCATCATCAGCAGTGATACGTAATCCGTCACCGCCATTGTATTCATCAACAGCAACCTTACATTCCATAATCAATACCTGATCTGCTTTCAGGCTGGCTCCGTATTCTTCCAGCGCCTGCCCCGCTACTACAACTTCCTGTTTAGCGGTACCATCCTCAAGCTGCACCACAGCAAATTTGCCGCGTTTTCCCATAATATAGCGGACACCGGTAACAAAACCGGCTACTTTCTGCTTATTATTAGATGGTTTCAGTGTTGCCAGTTTGCTGCTAACCAGTGCACGTACTTTATCAGCATATGGTTCGAACGGATGGCCGGAAAAATAAAAACCCATTGCCTGCTTCTCTTCGGCCAGCTTTACTGCCAGTGGCCATGGTGCCACCTTTTCCATTTGTAAAGGCTCTATAGCATCTTCAACCATATCGAACAGCCCGCCCTGATTCGCATTGGCAGCTACCTGCTCAGCATTCTCCATCGCCAGACCGATATTGGCCAGTAACTGAGCCCGATTCGGATTCAATTCATCAAAAGCACCGGCGCGCACCAAAGCCTCAATCGTACGACGATTCAGATGCTGGCGATCTACTCGCTGACAAAAATCGAATAAATCTGTAAATGCGCCACCTGTTTCGCGCGCACGTACAATAGCCTCTACAGCACCTTCGCCCGTTCCCTTAATTGCTCCAAGTGCATAACGAATCTGCTTTTTAATATTCGGGGTAAACCGGTAAAAGGATTCATTAATACTCGGTGGCAGGAAAGTAATCCCGTTTTCAATACCATCATCAACAAAAATTTTCAGCTGATCCGTATTAGTCAATTCACTGGACATCGTACCGGCCAGATACTCAGCCAGATAATGACATTTGAGCCATGCAGTCTGATAAGACACCAGAGCATAAGCTGCAGCATGCGATTTATTGAAACCATAGCCGGCAAACTTTTCCATATAATTGAAAATTTCATTGGCCGTTTGCTTATCTATGCCTTTTTCAGCGGCACCAGCCTCAAAAATGGCGCGATGCTTCACCATTTCCTCAACTTTTTTCTTACCCATGGCACGACGCAGCAAATCGGCACCACCCAGTGTATAGCCGCCGCAAACCTGTGCTGCCTGCATTACCTGTTCCTGATAAACCATTACCCCGTAAGTGGAATTTAATACCGGTTCAAGATTGGGATGCAGATACTCTACTTTTTCCTCACCATGCATACGCCGGATAAAATCCGGAATCAGATCCATCGGCCCCGGACGATACAGAGCCACAAACGCAATAATTTCTTCAAATTTGGTCGGACGTGCTGTCACCAGCATCTTTTTCATACCCACCGACTCAAACTGGAATACTGCTGTTGTATTACCTTTAGCAAAAATACTGGCATACGTCTCTGCATCGTCCAGCGGAATATGATTAACATCAACCTTCTGACCAGTGGTTTCCAGAATAAATTTTTGCGTCATTTCGATGATGGTTAAGTTGCGCAGTCCGAGAAAGTCGAATTTCACCAAACCAATCTGCTCAACATCATCCTTATCAAACATCGAAACCGGAGACGCATCATCACCGCTTGCCTGATAAATCGGGCAAAAATCGGCAATTTTTCCCGGAGCCATCAGCACCCCGCCTGCGTGCATACCCAGACCGCGCGTCAGATCTTCCAGTTTCAGTGCCAGCGTCATTAGCTCTTCAGCTTCTTCTTCCTGCAATAGTTGCCGGATTTGCGGTTCTGCTTCCATTGCTTTTGTCAGACTGAGTGGTTTATTTGCTTCAACCGGTATCAGTTTGGACAAACGGTCACACAAACCAAACGGTAAATCCAGCACACGCCCGACATCGCGTACCACAGATTTCGACGACATCGTACCGAAAGTAACAATCTGACTGACCGCAGGCACACCATATTTATGGCGTACATACTGAATAACCCGACCACGGTTTTCCTGACAAAAGTCAATATCGAAGTCCGGCATTGATACCCGTTCCGGGTTCAGAAAACGTTCGAACAGCAGGTTATAACGCAACGGATCCAAATCAGTAATTTTCAATGAATACGCCACTAGCGAACCGGCACCGGAACCACGTCCCGGACCTACCGGACAGCCATTTTGCTTAGCCCAGTTAATAAAGTCCTGCACAATCAGAAAATAACCGGGAAACTGCATCTGAATAATAATTCCCAGCTCATAATCCAGTCTCTGCTGATATTCCGGCATTTTCTGTGCCCGTTCAGCTTCATCCGGATACAGAAATGCCATGCGCTCACGTAATCCTTCATTACTCAGCTGAACCAGCAGATCGTCCAGCGTCATCCCTTCCGGTGTCGGAAAAAGCGGCAAATAGTTTTTCCCCAGTGTCAGCGTCAGATTACAGCGTTGAGCTATAGCCACCGTATTAGATAAAGCTTCAGGTATGTCGGTAAAACGTGCCGCCATCTCTTCAGGCGTAACAAAATACTGACTGGGTACAAAATCATGCGGACGACGTTTATCAGCCAGTACATATCCGCTGGCAATACAAACCCGTGCTTCATGTGCCTGAAAATCATCAGTATCCATAAACTGTACCGGATGGGTTGCCACCACGGCTATCTGATGCTCAGCCGCCAGCGCCACACTACCGGCTACCACTGCCTCCCATTCCGGCCGCTCAGGTAAACGCTGCACTTCGAGATAAAAACCATCACCAAACCATTGCCGGTATTTAATTAAAGCTTGTGCAGCCTGCTCAGGTTTCTGTGACAGTAAAGCCTGACCAATTTCACCATACTGTGCTCCGGATAAACAGATTAAGCCAGTATTGTCTCCTTCTGCCAGCCACTGCTGACGTACTATTGCCTGATGCGGATTGCGGTCTTCACCCACATAAGCATTTGTCAGTAACTCATTCAGACGTAAATAACCTGCATGATTTTTGACCACAAGCATCAGGCGAAAAGGCTTGTCCGGCTGTTCCGGATTCTCCAGACGCACATCTGCCGCCATAATCGGCTTGATTCCCGCATTACGGCATGCCTTATAAAATTTCACCATGCCAAATACATTCATCAGGTCGCTGATTCCTAATGCAGGTATTCCCAAAGTACTGGCGCGTTTAACTGCCTCTTTTATCCGTACAATACCGTCTTCAATAGAAAATTCGGTATGCAGACGCAATGGAACATAGGAAAAATTTTTGGACATAGTACTTTTCATACCAGAACAATTATTATCTGGTTTATCCGAAATAAAAAGAGAGAAAACCGGCCGGCTGAACTTTCAGCTTTCTAAGCAATATACTGAAAATTACAAATAACAGCATCCAGTGTGTCGGCCAGTGCACAAGCACATTATTACAGCGTTAATTTTACCTGATTTGTTCAAGTGAACAGCAATAATCTGGGTTAAAAACTGGCTAGTTGATTATTCAGCAGCAGTAAAGCGGGTAGTAATATAAATATACAGACCAAAAAGCATTAATTCATACTTCTACAGTTGAAAGAAATATATCCGGCCACCAAACTACCCATAAAACCTTTGTCATTTAACTGAGCCGCCAGAACTTGGAAATTCAGCAAGTGCTACGCAGCTAACCGATACATACGGCAAATCGGCTAATGAAAACAGGCTGCCTGAATCATCAGACAGCCTGTTTATGAAAGTTTCCCCCGCAGGTGCCGGTTTGGACGCCATCCGCTTGAACCTTGAGGACAAGGCTGGCAGTATCGAATGGCTTCGGGTTCATTCACAGGGAATGCTCACGCCCACCATTACCCAACCGCCAAAAAAGCGAATTATTGGTTCAAAGGAATATATGTCCTTACGAACACCGCAGGGGAAGAAAACTTTATTTTACCACAAGTGTGAGTGTACTTTCACACAACTGTATCATATCCTGCATTTTACGCTCATAATCGCCAATTGCCAAATTTCCGTGCACGGTCAGTTTGAGCAGATCGTGAGCCAGATTGAGCGCAGCCATAATTACAATTTTATCTGTTTCAACAATTCTTCCGGAACTCTGAATAGCAGTAATTTTTTCATTCAGCATTTTTACTGCCTGCATCAACGTTTCGTGTTCACTTCTGGGCGTGCCTATATTAAACGGGCGCCCCAGAATTTCCACACGAACCTGTTGAATTTCATCCATTTAAATCCTCCTGCATTTGAGGTAGCCGTTGCAGCAGCCGCAGCAGCTCATCACTGGATGCTTTCACTACCGAAGTAGTGCGGTTCTTTTCAGCAATCAGCCCGTCAATAGTAGTTTGCATGCTTTCCTGTAAATGAAATTTTTCCTTCTCATGCTGACTACGTATCCGTTCACGTTCTAACTGAAAATCTTCATTTTGTTTGTGTAACTGTTCTTTTGCAGTTGCCAGCTGCTGAGTCAGCTGATGTTTTTCTGCCAAAAGAGAATTGAATTGTATTACCAGCCGCTTAACACTATCTTCCAGTTGTTCTAATTGATTTTCCATTCCCTACCCGCTTCCGTCCTTAATTAATGCAGCATGAATTACCTGATTTCTCAGTACTGCTAATCCGGTTTTTTTCGTTATAACAAATAATTATTATTCCGCTTTAGGCGCTCTTTCCATCAGAATTTCTGCCATTGCCTGTACCTCAGTACGACCATGAAACAGCTGTTTCAGGATATTGGCAATCGGCATATCAACCCCCAGTGAATCCGCCTGCCTGCAAACCTCTTCTACAGTATATACACCTTCGGCGACATGTCCAAGTTCAGTTAATGCTTCAGGCAGTGATTTACCCTCTGCCAGCAATAAACCTACCCGGCGATTACGCGACAGTGATCCCGTACAGGTAAGAATCAAATCCCCCATACCGGACAAACCCATTAACGTTGTAGCCTGACCACCCAGAGCATGATTCAGGCGCGATATTTCTGCCATACCCCGTGTCATTAATGCCACTCTGGCATTAATCCCGTAGTGCAGACCGTCAGCAATCCCCGTTGCAATAGCCATGACATTCTTTACTGCCCCGCCTACTGCCGCCCCGATCACATCAGCATTCGCATATAAGCGCAGAACAGTATTATTCAGCGTAGCCGCCAGAGACTGAATCCAGGCAAAATTTTCCGATGCCAGCGTAACAGCACAAGGTAACTGCTGAGCCAGTTCCTGTGCAAAACTTGGTCCGGACAGCACACCGATGCAGTTATTCCCGGGCATAACCTCTGCCAGTACCTGCTGCGGTAACAAGCCGGTTTGCTGCTCAAATCCTTTACAGGCTGCAATAACAGGTACTTTACCCATACCGGCCTCAACCAGCTTCCGGGCACTTTCCCGCAAAGCAGATACCGGTGTGGCAATAATAATTAAATCTGCCGGCGCAAACGCATCAACAGCAGAAAGATTTTCCGGCAGAACAAAATCAGGCAGATACCGTTTGTTTACCCGCTCCTGCTGTAATTGCTGCACATGCCGGATATTGTGTGTCCATAACCAGACCTTGTGTGCATGCAGAGAAAAGTGAATGGCAAGAGCCGTTCCCCACGCTCCGGCACCCAGCACACCAATATTCATGTCAAATATTCCCTTTAACAAACTATCAGCAGATAACTACCCTGTTTCTCAATACTTTCAGAAGCCAGGCAACTTACAAATACAGCATTTCATTCATTACCGGCACAAACAGCTTTAACGAAACATATTGTATCCAAAAACTCAGACTCAGGCTGCCTGAAATACCGTACCAAATTAGCAGAATACAACTGATTCACATCATGCACCAGTCTGCAAAGAGCGCTTCGGGCATTAATCCGCTCAATTCAATCATAGCTGCATGAATAGAAAAACACAGGCTGCCTGTTGTCAGACAACCTGTGCTCATAAAATACATTTAAAAATGATTAATCCTCAAAGCGTTTAAACGCCAGTGAACCATTCGTACCACCAAAACCAAACGAATTGGAAATAGCTGCACGAATCGGCAAATCACGCGCCTCATTGGCGCAATAATCCAGATCACATCCCGCTTCAGTATCCTGTTCAAAGATATTGATTGTTGGCGGAGATTTTTGGGTATGAATAGCCATTACTGTATATACCGCTTCCACACCACCAGCACCGCCCAGCAGATGGCCGGTCATGGATTTAGTTGAATTCACAACCAGTTTTTTAGCATGCTCACCCAAAGCCAGTTTTAATGCATTGGTTTCATTTACATCACCCAGCGGGGTCGATGTACCATGAGCATTTACATAATCAATATCTTCAGGGTTTAAACCACCGTCTTTCAGAGCACGGGTCACACCCAGTGCCGGCCCTTCAGTATTGGGCGCAGTAATATGATATGCATCTGAACTCATACCAAAACCTACCAGTTCAGCATAGATTCTGGCACCGCGTTTACGTGCATGCTCATATTCCTCCAGCACCATTACCCCGGCACCTTCACCCATCACAAAACCATCACGCTGTTTGTCCCATGGTCTGGATGCCGTAGCCGGATCATCATTGCGGGTTGATAACGCTTTCATCGCAGCAAAACCACCTACACCCAGCTCACAAATGGCCGCCTCTGCCCCGCCGGCTATCATAATGTCCGCATCACCATACTTAATCAGACGGGCAGAATCACCAATACTGTGCGCACCGGTGGTACAGGCTGAAACCATGCCATAGCTCGGTCCCTGATAGCCTTTAAGAATAGTAACATGGCCGGAAATCAAATTAATCAGAGAACTGGGAATGAAAAACGGATTAATTTTACGTGCCCCGTGTTCCACAACAGTCCGTGCCGTTGCTTCAATCGCAGGTAATCCACCGATACCGGCACCGATATTCACCCCTACCCGGGTTTTATCCAGCCCCGGTATGTCATCCAGTCCGGCATCTGCAATTGCCTGCATCGCAGCAGCTACACCAAAATGAATAAACGAATCCATTCTGCGTGCTTCTTTTGCGCTGATGTACTGAGTTACATCAAAATTCTTAACTTCACCGGCAATCTGGCAAACTAAAGACGAAGCATCAAAATGGGTAATAGTGCCAATGCCGCTTTTACCTGCAAGTAGATTTTGCCATGCTGTGGTTACATCATTACCCACAGGAGATACCTGACCCAGGCCGGTAATGACTACTCTTTTTTTACTCATAATTTTGCTCGTAAGAAAAAAACCTCTACCGAATCAGACGAAAAGTGCGCCTTATTTCGACAGAGGAATTTGAATTTGACCAACACTACACGGAATTAATTCAAGTGAGCGCCAACAAAGTCGATAGCTTGTTGTACGGTAGTAATTTTTTCAGCTTCTTCGTCCGGAATTTCGCAACCAAAAGCTTCTTCCAGAGCCATTACCAATTCAACGGTGTCCAGTGAGTCAGCACCCAGATCTTCCTGGAAAGAAGATTCATTTTTTACTTCAGCTTCACTCACGCCTAATTGTTCTGCAACAATCTTTTTCACACGTTGTTCGATATTATTATCCATTGACTGATCTTTCTTTTCTTTGCCCGGCAGTAAGTGCGGACAGGGTTAATTGAATAAATCAACTTTTTTAGTTGTTGATATTATTGTACCTAATAAAAATAGAGTTTTCCATTTAAATTGTTTTTTGCCGTCTTTTCCGTGGTTTTCAGTGATTTTCACCGCACTTTTACTTATCACCCAAGTGCAAATTTAACAGCAAGCGGCAGCCATATTAGCACAGCCTGATTTTTTGCGACAAGCAATATGATTTATATTGAATCATTATTAACAATAGTTTTATATAAAAAATTCATAATCAGAGCCAGCTCCGCTGCTGTATTTTCCTGTGTTCCGCCACCGGCATGCCCGCCAGTATCAGGTGCTGCCAGCCATACCCGCTGCTTCAGCTGCCGCAGACGTGCATAGAATTTCAGTGCATGTGCCGGATGCACACGATCATCGTGCCGGTTAGTAGTAATCAATGCCGGCGGATAGTGTTGCAAATCACCCAAATTATAATAAGGAGAAAGCAGCTTTAATGCTGGTCTTTCCAGAGAATTCTCAGGATTTCCGTATTCATCAATCCACGAAGAACCTGCTGAAAGATAAGGGTAACGCAACATATCTGTCAGTGGCACTTCGCACACCATTGCCCCCATACTCTGCGGCTCACGGCAGAAAGCAGATGCCACTACCAGACCACCATTACTGCCGCCCTGTATCGCTGTATGTGCTGCCACAGCTCGATGATGTTTATATAAATCATGCAGCACAGCCAGCAAATCACCAACACTGATATGTTTATTAATCCCTTGAGCAGCCTGATGCCATAATGGTCCGAATTCACCTCCGCCACGGACATTTGCCAGCACAAAAGCATAGCCTCTGGCCAGCCAGTGCCTGCCAATACTGCCCAGATAATACGGCAGTTGCGGCATAGCGAAACCACCATACACATAAACAATCGTTGGCGTATCCTCACCGATTTGTTTACCAACATGAAAATAAGGAATAAATGTGCCATCAGCTGCAACTGCATTAAATTGCCGCACCTGCATTCCTTGCGGATTAAATTGCCGTGGCTGGCGGCGCATAACACACAACTCACCCAGATGTATATCCAGCGTATATAAAGTCAGAGGCTCAAGAAAACTGCTGATAGCCAGATACACCACATCACCGCCCCACGGCTGATCAGTAATTTCCAGTGCACCTTCCGGCAAATTCGGCAAAGTAATTTCCTGCCAGCGGCTATCTGCAAAATGCCACGCCAGCAAACGGCTATGCACATTATCCAGTATGGACACCAGCACAAACCGTCGTGTAGTTTCAATATTTTCAATAGCCTGAGTTTCAGTTGGTAAAAAAATCAGCTCAGCCGCACCAAGCTCACCTTTGTGCAACTTCACTGCCACCAGACTGCCTGCCGGATAGGATTTATTTGCCCGCTGCCAGTCACTGCGTAACTGCACCAGCAATTGCCCGTACAGATAACCCATCAATTCACAATCATCCGGCAATCCCAGCGGCTTAACACTAAAATCAGCCAGCACCTGATAATACTGTTTGTGATAAAACCCTTCTGCTGCTTCAAGTAAATCAATCGGTGCGCCCTGGCTATCCAGATAACGCCAGGCATTAACCATCATGCCTTCTGCGGCCATTTCCAGTATCGGCAGTGCTTCTGCAAAAGATTGTCCGCGGCGCATCAGCCACACTTGTCTGGGATAACCCGCCTGCGTTAACTGCCGCTCATCCCAGGCCGGACATACCCATACGCTTTCAGTATCACGCCAGCTAATAATGCTTTTACTGAGCGGAAAATGAAAACCGTCTTCGACAACTTTACGCTCAGCCAGATTAAATTCAATTGTATACGCAGCATCAGATCCGCCTGCACTCAGACTGATTAATACATGTTCCGGTGCCTGCACATAATGAGCCACTCCCTGTAAGTACACATCATCATTAAGCAGAGAATCAAAATCAGCTACAGAAAACAAAATTTCCCATTCAGGCAAGCCTGCACGATAACTGGCCGCAGAACATACCCTGTACACACCCTTCGGAAATTCCGCTGACTGATAAAAATGATACATACGTGCACGGTGTTCCTGACAAAAAGGAATTTGCTGCTCATCCTGCAACATTGTCACAATATCATCACGCACCGCTGTATATTCATCACTCGATGCAAACTCAGCCTGAGCAGCTGCATCTGCCTGCTGAATAAAAGTCTGAGTCAGTTCACTATCCAGGTCTTCAAAATGCACAAAAGGATCAGCATCTGTCATCTTCATTTTTCCAATCATTTATATCTTTTAATCCATATAACACTTCTGATATAGCAGACTGTTTATCTGGCCGGACGAATCAGACGGTATACAGATATAAATATAAACAAATAGGGCAGCCCAGACAGGCTGCCCTATTATTTAAATAAAATCAACAATATAATTTCATTATGCTTTTTACTAGCAACACACATTCGTATATACGATGTACAAAATATAAATTGTTAATTTTTATATGGTGCCGACAACGAGACTCGAACTCGTACGACCTGAGGTCACCACCCCCTCAAGATGGCGTGTCTACCAATTTCACCATGTCGGCAATTAACTGTAAAAACTGTTTATTCCGGTATCAGCGGTTTTTGTGCCGGTTTTGCCGGTACGGCTGGCGCACTGGCAGGTGTGGCTGCCGGTACTACTACCTGTTGCTTCGGTTTCACATTACTAAAATCCAGCCCGCTGTGCCGGTGTGTGGAAATATAGCCTAAAGCTAAACAGGTAACAAAGAATACAGTAGCAGCAATTGCTGTGCTGCGACTGAGGAAATTTGCATTGCCGGCTGCACCAAAAACACCCTGAGCACTACCGGAACCAAATGCCGCGCCCGCATCAGCACCTTTGCCCTGCTGCATCAGCACCAGCACAATAACACTCAGCGCCGCGAAAATATTCACGATTAAAATAAGGGTTTTAAATGCTTCCATGATATCAACTTTTATCAAGCAGGCGCATATGCAGCCTGAATAATAGCGGCAAAACTGTCAGCCTGCAATGAGGCACCGCCAACCAAAGCACCGTCAACATGTGACACAGCCAGAATTTCAGCCGCGTTGCCCGCATTGACACTACCGCCATAAAGGACGCGGATTTTAACATCTTTACCACATAAAGACAAGATTTGCCGGTAAATTAACTCATGCATGGCGGCAATCTGTTCTGTAACCGGAACTTTCCCCGTCCCTATAGCCCATACCGGCTCATATGCCACCGCTACTTCACTCAGATCTGCCTCTGCCAGCAAAGACAACTGTGCAGCTACTACCTGCTCTTCCTGTCCGGCTTCCCGTTCGGCAAGTGTTTCGCCGACACACAAAATAGGCAGTAATCCTGCTGCAATACTGTTCTGCATCTTTTCCAGCAGAATAGTATTATCTTCCTGAAAATACTGTCTGCGCTCCGAATGCCCGACCAGCACAAACTGTGCTCCGACATCAGCCAGCATCTGTGCACTTACTTCACCGGTAAAAGCTCCATTTACAGCAAACCTGCTGACATCTTCCGCGCCTACAGCCAGTGCTGTATTGGCAGCAAATTCTCTGATACCGGCAAGATAAACATTCGGGGCGGCGATACCACAATATACCTGTGCCGCAGCCGCGTTTACAGGTTGAAACAATCCTTGCAGCAGCGTGCGGTTAGCTGCATTACTGCCGTTCATTTTCCAATTGCCTATTACCCACTTTTGCTGCCACATATATTTTCCCTTAAGACAAATAACATGCCAAACCTGAGCGTATGGCTATGACAGAAAGCTATTATTCATGCCATAAATTAGCTTCAGCTTTAAAATGGCGGCATTGTAACGGAAAATTACCATTTGTGCCTTGTCATTACTCAGAATTAAGCACATGTTTAACTGCAACTATACACATTTAACCCAAGGTAAATATTGTCTTAACTTCATCAAAATAATACTGTTGACCAGATTTATTCTTTATATCTTCTAATTATTTTTGATAAATTAAGCTAAATATTAATTTTGAGGTGATTTATCTATGAAGGAATTAGAGAATGCAAAAAGAGTTGAACGAGCAAAGTTACTTGTGCGAGTTGTAACTGAATCAGAGCATCTAACAGAAAGAGATAAGGATGTAACACTATTTTGGATTCGTGATTTATTGGTGCCGATAAAAGAGTATGTTATTGATAAATCAAAAAAGGTAAACAAAAACAAAGATTTACCTTTTAAATCTAATATTAATAAAACTTATTTTTTATTTGGATAAGGATGGTTTTCTGCATCCCCTTGTCCAGATAAAATATACCATCCTTTTATAGTATGTATGATTTCATTATCTTTAGCATTAATTTGTGGGCATGGCGGTAATGATTCTATACTTTGAGCCGAAAGAATGTAATTACAATCAGCACACATATAACTACCAGCAGCGACATTACTACCATACGGAACAGGCTTATCTTTTTTCATAAAAATCTCCACTGTATTTATGATAAGCGAAATTGCTTACCATCTTTATATATATATGGCTGTAGTTTGTAAATTTCAAATTTTTTTTAATGCACAGCTATACTGCACGAAAACGCAAGATCAAAAACAGCTCAAACCCTTTTACTATGGCTTGTTTTATAGGATTTGCAATTTTGCACAAATTCCTATACTTTTAGTGCGCGGGTGGGGTTTCAACGGCGCAATTTTGATTTTATATTATGAAAAACCTTATCAAAATTATTAATTAGTTTTGTGACCATTAGAAAGAAAATAATAGAAAACAGCCATAAGGAAATCTACTTATCTGCCCCCAAAAAACAGATAAAAACAAATTAAAAACAATCATCTTATATCGTATTGAATAAATAGCCGTATGATTTTTTCCATACCATAAAAAGCATGAGATATGATTCTGTCTGACTACCTGTAATCTGAACAGCAGAATTGATTAACCAATACCCTACTGCCGCACCGTAAATAGTTTTATAATTCACTTAAACTATATTCGTATACAATAGCCTAATAACAGAGCATATTGCTTTCTAAACCACTTACTATTCCACCCGCCCGGCGGGTATCAGCATTTCGGAGCAGACATGGATTTCAATACCGCCCGCTATAACATGGTTGAGCAGCAAATCCGTCCTTGGGACGTATTAGATTTTGATTTACTGGATGTCCTGTCCGACATTCCGCGTGAACGTTTTGTCCTGCCTCAGCAGCAGGAAGTAGCCTACACAGATCAGGCACTCGGGCTGGCTAACGGTGGCAAAATGCTTGAACCCAAAGTCGTAGCCAGAATGATTCAGGCACTGAAACTTAATCTGACCGATACCGTAGTAGAAATCGGCACAGGTTCCGGCTATGCTACAGCCATACTGGCAAAAATGGCCGGTAAAGTAATCAGTGTTGATATTGATGCTGAACAACAACAGCGTGCCCAGTTAATACTTAGCGATATGGACTATACCAATATCAGCTATAAAACCTGTGATGGCTTGGCGGATAAACTCCCCGGCGCACCGTTCAGTGCCATTTATGTTGGCGGTTCATTACCCAAACTACCTGATTTATTACTGGATCAGCTGGCAGAGGATGGGCGCATGGTTGCTATTATCGGTGAAGCACCGGTAATGCGTGCTATTTTATTTGAACGCCAGAATAATCAGCTTAGAGAAACTGTATTATTTGAAACTGTAGCACCGGCTCTTCATAGCTTAGAAATACCTGCACCAAGTCAGTTTAAATTCTGAACAAACTTTAATTCAAAATAAGCAGCACAATTTATCATTTTGAAAATTGTGCTGCTATCAGTAAAATTCTTTTTTTAAGACAATATACACCTGACAAGTTTTCAATAATCATCCGCAAACTTTAATTAATATCAGTATTTAACAGATAAATTTATTTTTTATCTTTTTGCCTGATACTACTTTGAACAGCAATCCCGGCAACCATAAGCCGATATTATTGAAAAACAGCAACACATTGTTTTAAAAACTGTAAAATAAAAAAGATATTCCGAAATTTCGAATACTTATTTCATTGCTCTGGTAATATTTAAAATAATTTTATCTTCAGGAGCAGAATCATGCCTTATCAAACCCGAGCTGACTTACCGGCAGCAGTAAAACAGGCATTACCTGAACATGCACAGGATATTTTCAAAGAAGCTTTTAATCACGCAATTCAGGAATATCAGGATCCGAAAAAACGCCGTGATAACAGCGATGCCGAAACCATTGCATATAAAGTTGCGTGGGCGGCAGTAGAAAAAACTTACCATAAAGGTAAAGATGGCAAGTGGCAGCCCAAATAATCTTTGTGATTGCCTTAATACCAACCACCAGCAATAATCTGTAAGAGTAAACGACAAAAAAGCAACGCAAACCTGTATTTAAGGCAATCAATTTGTTGACTCTATTTTAATTACACTGTGGGGATGCAGGTGTAAGTCTCTTTTCCAAAGCATAGTGTGTATCTCAAATGATAATTATGAGAACACATTTCTTTTAACACCCTGCCCGTCAGACTTTTTCCTGCTAGATAAAGCACTAGTCAATAGTATATTTCATGTATCAAACCAAAACCTGCTTTGGTTTTATCCTCTTTCAGTTATCGTCTGATTACTACCAACCATCACTAGAACAAAGTATAGTGATTATATATGCCATTTGACAAAACATTGTCATAATTAGCGCGGTACAGACCTTACTTTCCTCTAAAACCGCATACTGTAACAGTGAATTTCTTATTAGAAATAGGACATATTAAAAAGTCAGACAGAATAAACTGAAAAGAGATAAAACTATGATGGAGTTTCAAGATGGTTTGTCAGAAACTTTCAAATGAAGATTTTTATCACCATTTTAGCAAGAGCTTTAAATTATGAATGCTGACTCAGTTTAAGACAAAAAACAAACGGAAGATTTTTGATTAAGCAATATAATTATAACAATCTAAACGCTTAAATTACTCTTCCTATAGTAAGAGAATACATTGAGGTAGATAACTTATCCAATTTTATGGTTGAATACGTACGAGTAGAATTTGAGGAATAAATCAGTTTCTATAATTTAAACCATAAATGACATTTCACAAATCAGTTTATAATATGAGTATCCAAACATTGAACGCTGTCCAATTGCAGCAATGGCAACAGCAAAATCAGGATTTTGTCTTACTCGACGTTCGGGAAGATAATGAAGTTCAGTATGCAGCCATACCTGGCTCTATACACATTCCGATGAATATGATTCCGTTACGCCAGAATGAATTACCGGATGATAAACCCATCGTCTTATATTGCCACCTTGGTATGCGCAGCATGCAGGTAGCTTTATATCTGCAGGAAGCCGGCTTCGAAAATCTCTATAATCTCAACGGCGGTATCAATGCATGGTCACATGAAGTAGATGCAAGTGTACCAACCTATTAATTATCAGCATTGACATTTTAAATTGAAAAGCTCCTTAATTCACGGAGCTTTTTTTGGCACAGTAAAATTCTAATTATTGTCAGAATACATAGTAATTACTGCTTTTTACTCCTCTTACCCTGTGACAATACCACACCACTTAGTGTCAGCAATGTACCTGCAGCAGCAATTAAGTTAAATGATTCTTTCAAAATAAGTACCGCACTGATTATTGTAATAACAGGTACTAAATAAATATAAATACTGATTTTAACAGCCCCGACCAACTTAACTGCATAATTCCATGAAACAAAGCAGATTGCAGAAGCACCTACTCCTAAAAACAGGATATTAAGCATATTAACCGGCTTGTAAAAACGTACTAGTCCCCATTCAAAATTAAATAAATACAATGCAGGCAACATCAGAATCAAACCATAAAAAAAGAAGCGTCTGGTAAGTAAAATAATATTGCAATCAAAACTGCTGCTTTTTTTGGTTAAAATCGAATAGCCAGCCCAGAACAGACAGGCTACAACTGCCAGAAAATCACCGAGCGGATTCAGAGAAAGAACAAACTTACCATTAAAGCTAATTAAGACCACACCAAAAACTGCCAGCAGACAGCCAATATAAAAACGCAGAGAAGGTGTTTCTGCTTTTAAAAAGAACATCGCTAAAATGGCGGTAAATACCGGAGCCAGACTGGCGATTACCCCCACGTTAGAAGCTGTTGTATAAGTTAATGCAATATTCTCACATAAAAAATAGCAGGTGACTCCACAAAAACCGGCAGCCATAAACAAAAGCTCTTTCCTGATGCCCTGCCAGCTCAAAAAATGAGGAGCCAGAACCCATAGTGTAAAGTAACCCAGCATAAATCGGAAAAATAGAATTTCTATAGGTTTGAATTCTGTCAGTAAAACCTTGGTGGAAATATAGGTTGTTCCCCAGATAAATATCGTAAACAGCGCAATCAAATGCCCTTGGGCTTTTTTTGACACTAGCATGAAAAATCTCTCTATTTATATAAATCAAATGCCATCAGAATTTTTTTATCCAAAACAGTTTGAACTTTTATTGATATTAAATTAAATAATTAATAAATTTTTTCGGCAAGGCAAATAGTTCAGAATGTATTACTCAAAGTCTTTGCAACAAAATAAGAGATAATTATGAATACATTATGATAGCAACAATTATGATTTGATGATTAAAGAATGTAACAGGTTATTTAAAATCAAATATCTTTATCAACAAAAATAATTGATACATATAAAATTTAAGGGCTTTTAGTAAAACTAAAAGCCCTTAAAAAAATTCTGGTGCACCCAACAGGGATCGAACCTGTGACCTCCGGCTTCGGAAACCGACACTCTTCCAACTGAGCTATGGATGCTGATAAATATTAAGAGTGGCAGATTTTAGCCCAAATCAGACAGTTTGGCAAAAGCAATCTATACCCATATAACATAAAAATTATCCTCCGCCTGTTTCTAAAAAGCAACCATATGAAATTAAATATTTTATTCATATTTTTATTCATACTGGTAATAATCACACAAAATGAGAGATTAATTGCAGTAAATTTGGCATACGTAAAATTTTTGTGCTATGTTTAATAACTTTGGTGCATTAAATTTTGTTTTATAACAAAGAAATATCCCTACAGACAGCTGTAAGGTCTGTTTGACAGGCCACATATATGTATTCTGATTCATGTTCATTTATACGTCCTCTTCCTGCCAGTACTGCACTGGATGTTATTGGTGATGTACATGGCGAGTGGGAAGCTTTACAGCAATTATTGCACTTTCTCGGTTATGATGAGAACGGACGGCATAAACATGGCAGAAAGCTGGTATTTGTCGGCGATTTATGTGATCGCGGACCAGATAGCCCGGCTGTACTCGACTGGGTAATTCAAGCAGTCGCAGCTGAAAATGCATTTACCATTATTGGCAATCATGAACTGAATTTATTGATTGATGATCCTAAAGACGGTTCGGGCTGGTATTTTGACAACCGTCCGCAGGACGAAACACGTTTTGCACCATGGCAGCATTATCCGAAAGACAAGCGCAGGCAACTACAGGAAACCATGGCACAATGGCCATTGATTCTGCAACGCGACGATTTACGCATTGTTCATGCCGCATGGCTGCCGGACAGCATTGATAAACTGATTCATTGTGGCGAAAAATCTCTGAGTAAACAGTATCACTACTGGGAGAACCGTTTTTTTGATGATTTTCGTCAGACTGAATGGTACGAATCTTATATACAGGAAACACAGCAGCTAAAAACAGAACTGGAAGATGAAAACTACACCATGCCATTTCAGCCCGGTGTTGCTCATTATGATTTATTACGTAGCTGCCATAATCCTATACGTGCACTGACCAGCGGTATTCAGGCTTTAACTCAGCAGCCATTTTATATAAACGGCCGCTGGCGATTTACGGTAAGAAAGCCGTGGTGGCAGCAATATACTGATCCGGTGGCGGTAATTATCGGGCATTACTGGCGCAGCTGGTATGGCACAGCAGGAGTAGCCGAACATCGCAAAAATCTGTTTCCCGAACCGCCAACTCACTGGCTGGGTAAGCAGCAACAGGTATTCTGTGTGGATTTTTCCATAGGTGCCCGCTGGCGTGAGCGCAAAAATGCCATCTTACCGGCAGACAGCCGGATGCATCTGGCCGCATTGCGCTGGCCGGAAAATCTCATCATGTTAAATAGTGGTAAATACTGCCCTGCTCAACGCAATCGCTGAATAATCCTGCCAGTCAACAATACATTTGTTATAATGAACGTTTTTACAGCAAAACAGTATATGCAAAAAGGATAACAACTCCGGCAAATGCTGTTTATACATTAATCTGCAATCCACTTTGGTATAGCACACTGGACATTGTTTCAGATGGTGCCGTTGCATCATTATGCCGGTATCAGAGTAATGAATGTATGCCGGATACTGCCATACATTCATGTATACCAGAGATTATTTACTCAATACCAGAATGACAGACGCCAACTCCTCTTCCAATCAAGTTAAACGCCATCTGAAAACCCGCCATCTATCAATGATTGCCATTGGCGGCAGTATTGGTACGGGATTATTCATGGCCAGCGGCAGTGCCATTCACGATGCCGGGCCGGGAGGAGCACTGCTCGCCTATATGGCTATCGGGGTTATGGTGTATTTCCTGATGACCTCGCTCGGGGAAATGGCAACTTATCTGCCTACCTCCGGTTCCTTCTCTACCTATGCCGCCCGTTTTGTGGATCCGTCACTGGGATTTGCACTGGGCTGGAACTACTGGTTTAACTGGGTGATTACCGTTGCAGCCGACATTTCCATAGCTTCATTGGTCATTACCTACTGGGAACCATTGCGCTTTATGCCGGCATGGAGCTGGAGCCTACTGTTTTTTGCTCTCGTGTTTCTGCTGAATATTTTATCTGTACGAGCCTACGGCGAATCAGAATACTGGTTTGCTCTGATTAAAGTAGTTACGGTAATTGTGTTTCTGGGCGTGGGTGTACTGACTATTTTCGGTATTCTTGGCGGCCAGTATATAGGCTTAAGTAATTTCACTATCGGCGATGCACCGATTCTCGGACATGGCTGGTCGGGCGGATTTTTTACCGTACTCGGTGTATTTCTGATTGCCGGTTTCTCATTTCAGGGAACAGAACTTATCGGTATTACTGCCGGTGAGTCAGAAAACCCTCAGGAAAGTATTCCCAAAGCAATCAAACAGGTATTCTGGCGCATTCTGATTTTTTATATTCTGGCCATGCTGGTAATTGGTCTGCTTATTCCTTATAACAGCGATGCTCTGCTTGGTGCAGATGTGGATCAGGTTGCAAAATCGCCCTTTACACTGGTATTTGAGCGTGCCGGTCTGGCTTTTGCCGCAGCCATAATGAACACTGTGATTCTGACTTCTATTCTTTCTGCCGGCAATTCCGGTCTTTATGCATCTACCCGTATGTTGTATGCAATGGGTAAAGACGGCATGGCTCACCGCACCTTTGCTGAAGTAAACCGTCGCGGTGTACCTGTGCTGGCACTGCTGGCAACAGCAATTGTCGTACTGGCTATTTTCCTGCTGGAAAGTGTCGATGAAGGTGCATACGAATACATTGTTGCGGCATCCGGTCTTACCGGTTTTATTGCCTGGCTGGGTATTGCCATCAGCCACTATCGTTTCCGGCGTGCTTTTGTACGGCAGGGTAATGATGTGAATTCTCTGGTTTATCGTGCCAAATGGTTCCCGTTCGGTCCCATTTTGGCGCTTTTACTGTGTATTCTGGTGATAATCGGACAGGACAGCCAGTTACTATTGCATGGTGATTTTAAATGGCAGCGCTTTGCCATCACCTATATGGGGCTGCCGGTATTCGCAGCATTCTATCTGTATCACAAGTTACGCTACCATACTCGTAAAGTACCTCTCGACCAGGTGAATCTCAGCAAACATATCGATTAAAACCGGTATTTACATTAATCATACAGACTACAGGCAGCCACAACTGGCTGCCTGCTGCATTTTCAGCTAACATTAAGCCCGTTGATTTATCATTTATTGCAGTCAGAATCTCATGCTTACCTATACCCCCGCAAAATCCGGCAGTTCACCTCACATGAACAAAAAACGTTCATGGCTGCTGCTGTTACTGGTATTTGTGTGGCTGTGGCCGGGTGTACTGCATCATGATTTATGGACACCGGGTGAACCCTATCTGTTTACTACCGTCAGTCAGTGGCAAACTTCAAACTGGGCAGTTCCGACTATTTTTGGTGACATAAACTGGGAAGCTTCTCCCTTATATACATGGCTGGCTGCCTTATGTCAGCATTTATTCAGCCCGAAACGGATGGATGTCTATGAAGCCACCCGTCTTACCAATGTTATCCTCATAGTACTCACGTTTTCCTGTATTGGCGGTTCTGCGCGCGAATTTCTCGGGCGAGGCTACGGCCGGATTGCGGTACTGATTTTATTAGGATGTACCGGTCTGCTGATACCGGCACACTTTATTAACGACAGCATGATTCTCTGTCTTGGTGCATCCATGTGCTGGTATGGTTTTGCGCTGGCGGAACGGCGTATTATGATGGCCAGCATGATGCTTGGCGGCGGTCTGGCAGTTCTGTCTTTAACCGGCAGTTTACTCTGGCCGCTATTGCTGATTCTGATTGCATTCAGCCTGCTGCTGCATTCGAAATGGCAAAGCCGGCGCTACCATCTGGTATTACTCATCTCCCTGCTCTGTGCTTTACCGCTGATGCTGATCTGGCCACTGGCCTTACATCAGACTGCTGCCAATATATTCAATTTGTGGTGGCAATACCATGCCCTCGCACCATTCGGCGGTTTCCGCCATTTTGAGGCACATTTCTCACTTGGGTATTACCTGAAAAATCTTATCTGGTTTGCTTTTCCTGCATGGCCATTAGCCATCTGGACAGCTACACGCTGTAAACTGAACAATCTGCGCTGGGGTATTCTCGGTATTATCTGGCTGAGCCTGTCTCTGCTTGTATTTGCTCTGCTGCCACAGCAATATCAGGATTTATTAGTATTTCTCCTGCCACCGCTGGCTGTATTAGGAGCAGCACAGCTGGATGCCCTGCGTCGCAACGCCATAGCATTTCTCAACTGGTTCGGCATTATGGCTTTCGGCTTTCTGGCTGTATTTCTCTGGCTGGGCTTTATTGCCATGAATTACGGCTGGCCGGCCAAACTGGCCGAACGGGCAGTTTATTTCAGCCCGTACTACCGCTACGATGTAAACTACTTTCCGGTAATTGTTGCCTGCGTACTGACTCCATTATGGCTATGGGCCATTACCCGCCAGCATATCCGCGGCAGACAGGCAGTCACTAACTGGGCTGCTGGCGTATTACTGGTATGGTCACTGCTGCTTACTCTGTTCTTACCATGGCTGGATGCAGCCAAATCCGCCCGGCCGGTTGTCCAGCAAATGCAAAACAGTCTGAGCGAAGAACAACAACGGGCTTTTATTAATATGCATGACTGCATCAGCGTTAACCAGAATAGCTTTAGCATGCGTATTGCATGGCAGCAATATAGCTGGATTCCTCTGCTGCCGGATAATCCGCACTGTAACTATCGTCTGATCAGCAGAGACTCCAAAACCACTCCGCCGCCTGAATGGCATGAAATCTGGTCTGGTGCCCGTCCGCGTGAAAAAAACAACATCATCGCCTTGTGGGTTAAATCCACTGCAACAAAGGAATAACAATTATGAGTACTCCAGTAGAGCAACAAACCAGTCTGCCGGCCACACCCGCCAACGTCGATGCCGGCGAAATCGACAAATTCAGCCAGCTGGCACATAAGTGGTGGGATAAAGAGAGCGAGTTTAAACCTCTGCATGACATTAATCCCTTGCGGCTCAGTTTTATTGATAGTTATGCCCGGCTGGCCGGTAAAGATGTACTGGATGTAGGCTGTGGCGGCGGAATTCTGAGTGAAGCCATGGCAAAAGCCGGTGCCAGTAGCGTTACTGGTATCGATTTAGCCAAAAAATCCCTGAAAATCGCCCAGTTACACGCTATGCAGGAACATGTCGGCAACGTAAGCTACCGTATGGTCAGTGTAGAAGATTTAGCCGCAGAAATGCCGGCCGGCTTCGGAGCAGTTATCTGTATGGAGATGCTGGAACATGTACCCGATCCGGGCAGTGTAGTGCATGCTTGCGCACAATTAGTCCAACCTGGCGGCGTAGTTTGTTTTTCCACTATCAACCGCAATATCAAATCATATATGCAAGCCATCATTGCAGCAGAATACATCTTGCAACTGATGCCGCACGGCACCCATGATCACCGCAAATTCATCACACCGGCAGAACTGGCACGCCTGTGTCGTCAGGCTGGTCTGGAATGGCTGGGTAGCAGTGGCTTTACCTACAACCCGTTAACCAGACGCTATCACCTTACCGACAGCCTGGATGTCAATTACATGATTGCCTGCCGCCGTCCTTTAGATTAATAACAGCCTGTTTAAAAAGCCGGTATCATAACCAGATACCGGCTGCTGTAACTGTTCCTGAATCACCGCCTGTAGCTACTGCCCTACCAGTGACTTCATAACAGGAACAGTCGACCAGTCAATACTGTCGAGCAGATTTTTTACCACCAATCCCAGTTCTGTATCACCCTCGATTTTCAGCCGGCGATTGAAAAACAGCGTATCCGGATCTTCCTGCCGCAACAGCATCTTCATAAAATCGGCGGTATTGGCACTCAGACACAAATCCACCACACCAGCAGCATCAGCAACCATAAACCGTTCGTTACTGGCACTAAAACATAAATCCAGCCCCAAATCTGATACCACAATCCGGAAATGACGTCCGGCCAGCAAAGACATATCTGCCAGTAATATCTCTCTTCTTAGTAACTGATTTAAGGTATTAACCAATACCCATGCCGGTGGTTTTGCCGGCAGTACTGAAATTATCTTTTTCAAAAATACCGGCATTACTTTATCAGGCACCTGCATGTATCATCCCTTCGCCTTGATTAATTCCGGCTTTACCATGCCAGTAACCATCCACCAGTACATTACCTGCATGCATTTTGAGCTCAGATAAAGCAGAAGTTGCCTTTTTTGCTCCGTCCAGAACCTGCTGATGCAATTCAATCACTTCCGCCATATACTCTTTTTGCGGAGAAATTCTTAAATATTTCACACCAATAGCCATCAGCTGCTGATAACTGGCAAGTAAAGAATGATAGCCGGCAGACATTGTCTGAATCCCGTTAATAGTCAGAAAAGCCTGTTTTTCGCGTGTATTCAGCAGCAGACCATCAGCATGTTCCAGACATTTGAATTCACAACTGTCTTTTTTCAGATTGTAATGCCGTGCGGTAAAACAGCGTGAAGAATAAGCCAACGGCAATTTTCCCCAGCCAAATACCTCACAGGTCATATCCGGCACTGTCGCAATCATCTTGGCCAGCCGGTCTGCGCCCAGCTCAACCGGAGCAATCCAGCGATAAGCCCCCAGCGACTGCATCAATGCCAGCGTCTGCTCGTTATAAATATTCAGTGCCTGCCCCGCAACAAAAGGAATTTCCTTTGCATGCAGCAGCCTCACCGCAGCAAGATCATTAGCCTCTACCTGAAAATCAGCTTGTTCTGTCAGTTTACGCAACCGCTTTAAATCAGATTCACTCTCCAGCAGCACCTGTGAAGATAAAATCACCTCATGCCCGCTGGTAGCCACATCATGAGCCAAATCAATCCAGTCGGCCACTTTCAGCTCCTGCCGGCGGGAACATACCGTCTCACCCATATAAACCGTTTTTAGTGGCTGCTCAGCCATCTGCCGGTAAAAATCCACAATCTGCTGCTTATGCCAGAAAAACAGAATCGGCCCTAACGATAAAGCCAGTTTACCCTGTTGCATCATCTACATTCCCTTATTATTTCCACGGCCGGTTATAAGCACCCAGCGTTACCTGCTGGCCTTCTGAGACTTTGGCCAGTGCCTGCTGCCACAACGGATTAACACTGAACTGTTCCGGACTTTGTATTGCCATATCCAGAGCCTGCCGTAATACCTTAGTGACCTGAGCTGTATAGGCCGGACTGCGCTGCCTGCCTTCCACCTTAATCGCCGCCACACCGATTTCCAGCAATTGCGGCAAAATTTCTATAACATTCAGGCTGGTTGGTTCTTCCAGCGCATAATACGTTTCCTGATTGACCTGAAACCGCCCTTTGCATAAAGTCGGATAACCGGCCGGCTCATCCACACCATACCGGTCAATCAGAATATTATTCAGCCGCGCATCCATCCCGTTGTTATGCTGCTCCCAGCGAACATATTTTGCCGGTGAACACACACCGAAAGTATTAGGCGACTCTCCCGTCACATAACTTGAAAGCAGACAGCGTCCCTCTACCATCACACACAAACTGCCAAACCCGAACACCTCAATTTCCACAGAAGTATGTTTAATTACCTGTTCCACCTGAGGTAAAGTCAGCACCCGCGGCAATACCACCCGTTTGATACCAAACAGCTCCTGAGCCAGATTAATCGCCTCATAATTTGTAGCCGACCCCTGTACCGACATATGCAATGCCAGCTGAGGATGTGTTTTTCGCGCATAAGCCAGCATCCCCAGATCAGCCAGAATAACCGCATCCACGCCCAGCTCAGCCGCTGTATCCACAGCCTGCTGCCATTTCAGTACATCGCCGGCCTGTGCATAAGTATTAATTGCCATCAGCACCTTACGCCCGTACCGATGTGCATAAGCAATTCCCTCAGCGGCTGACTTATAGTCAAAATTCAGACCGGCAAAATTACGTGCATTAGTTGCATCCTTCAGCCCCATATAAACCGTATCCGCTCCATGGTCTACTGCCATTTTCAGCGCCGGTAAATTACCTGCCGGGCACACCAGTTCAGGTATTTTCCTACTCATCTGTTTTCACCAACCCCATAAATAAAAACATCAATCAGCAGGTATCAATACCTGCACAAACGCAGGATTAAAACATTTAATACAATCGAATTTATTGACAATAAACAAGCAAAAATTAAATCAAAATATTTTTAATATTTATTTAACCAATAAATACATAAATAAATAAAAAGTTTAATAAAAATAACAGTAAACATAAGAATGATTGTCTAAATAAGCTGGCTTTTGCCGTAGTTTTATTTTCCGAATCACCATAGCGCTTCCATTTATCTGCCACAAAATATGTTATGCTGTACCGCATAGTTCATATAGTTAATGTCTGAAGGTAGGGAGAACCAAATGGCAATACCAGAATCTAAACAGGAACTAATTGAAGCAATTAATAAAAACTATACACTACTGACCAAAAAGCTGGCTGCTGTACCTGAACAGAAAGCCTATCTGCCTCTGATGGAAGGCCATGCTAAAGGTACAATGATGAGCGCTGCACAGCTTGTGTCTTATTTAATTGGCTGGGGAGAACTGGTGCTGTCATGGCATAAACAGGAACAGTCAGGGCAGAAAATTGCCTTTCCGGAAGCAGGATATAAATGGAATCAACTGGGATTACTGGCACAGAAATTTTATCGTGATTATCAGGACATTACCGATTTCAAACAGTTACTCTCGCTTCTGGAGACCAACAAAAAGAATCTGATTTCACTTATTGATAGCTTTAGTAATGAAGAGCTGTATGGCTCACCCTGGCATGAAAAATACACACGCGGACGCATGATTCAGTTTAATACCTCCTCCCCTTATAAAAATGCCACAGGACGATTGAATAAATTGTTGAAACAAATTGCCGAATAAGCTTATTTATTTTTAAAATTTATCAAAATATTCATATAGGTTAAATTATATCATCTTAGCTTATTTTTATGATATAAGAATATTATTAACTTTAATGTCAATATTCTTATTTTATTTACGCAAAACAGTTATTATTTTAATAGAGTTTCTTTTAATTTCCTCAGTCATTTAACTTTTATTCTTAGCTATTTTTAATAATGATCAAAATATTATCCTGTAAAACTACCATGAATTATAAATTTCAACTATTTTCTGAATAAATAATTAAATTAAATTCAGGACTGATATATCAGACTATCAATACTTACATTATTAATTTTTACCTTTTGTTTTGAACTAAAATTTCAATTGTTGCTGTTGCATTACAAAGTAAGTTGCATATGTAGGTATTCCGCGTTTTTCATACACAGAACAAACATGTTGTTCATCATTTAAATTGTTTTATTACTGCTCTCTCTCTGCATATTCACTATTCTGCAAGTTTATTACACGGCAATCGCTCAGACATATACTGATACCGACAAATATAAGTAAACAGATTTTAGCAATTCACTTCTGCCTAAGTTGCTTTTCTTCAAATACAAAATAGCGTTTGCCATTAATTTCATGAATCAGTATCTGCATGGTACTGATTATTTTTTGCGTTATCCGGCCGGAGATAACTTCTAAAGCAGAATTATTAACAGCAACATACAAATTACCGTAGGCTGATTACAGATTTTATTCTGCTACATTTCTAAAGACGTTTCTTAGTCACGGTAAATATCTGGATTAGAAGCTACTACTGTATTCCCATATATAGTTTTGTGGAAATCCCAGATACGGATCACTTTACTACAATTACAGTCTGGAGCTGCTACTCCTGTACTGAGGGCTTTCTGTAACAAATTGCACGCATTATCTTTTTGCTAAATTTCTAGCATACTTTTTTGAATCCTTCAGTATTCTTAAATTCATTATGGTTATGCGAGGCATCATTACTGTCTTTTTTCTCAGCCTCGCATCTGTTCATTGATATCCTTTCAATAATCATGCTCAGTTAGTTTATCGGAAATGTTTTTTAATTACAAAATCCGGATAGCCTTTCCTTATTTGTACAATTTTTCAGAATTTTTTATATATCAGCAAATTATAAACCATGCTGACGTGGTGTAACTCGATTTTCTGTCATATCACGATACAGAATTTTTAAATCCAGATTATCGCTCCTTAAATCTCTTACACCACAGATCACATCAGATTCCTGTTGTTGTACATTGGTATGGCCAATAGCATCTATCTTCTGATAGCCCCGGAAACATAACAAATCTTTTAAGTTTCATTGTTATATTCCTAATATATTCCTAATTGGTATAATACCTTTAACAATTTTGAGTTCAGTACCCCGCCGAAATCAACTCCATCAAAAAACACATTATCATAGGAAACATTATTCTTTATTTCTCCGGTTTTCTTGTCAACTACTGTTTTGGGCGATTTTAAGGCATTAGTCAGATTTTCTTTACGTATTTTATCGGCTGCCGACTTTAATGTGTTTTGTGTAATAGCTTTCTCTGGATTAATGGTCAGTATATCGACTACTGTATCCAGTAAGCGCCGCTGATATTGCAATTTATAAATTTCTTCATACAGTGCAGTTTTCTTTTCTTCTGATGTTTCTTTTTTGATTTTTTCCCTCAGCTCTGCCTGTTGAGAATCGATATAAGAGTTAATTAACTTATGGCTGTTCTGACGGAATTCTTTATTAACTTCTACCTGAATATTTAATTCATTAAGTACTTTTTCCTTATCAAAGTTGTTAGCCAGATAACCGGCCTTATCGGCATAATCTTCGCTGCTGGTGTCAGTGTGAATAGCGGCTATGGCCTCTGCTGAGGTTTTATCGGAATTCTGCTGCTGAGCTGCTTCATCAGTAATGACGATATTTTTGGTATTAATACCACTATGTGTAGTACTGCTGTCGTGACCACTGTCATGCCCCTCTCCGGATGAATAGCTGCCGGTAAGCTTCTTAGGGGAACTCAGATTCAAACTGCCACTGACATCAATACCGTTACTGCTACCACTGTAATCGCTGTAATTTTTGATGTCACTGCTGGTAAGACTGCCGGTAATCAAGCTGTTTTTACCTTCTGCTTCTGCGGCACTGGCAGAGGTGATGATCGCCCCTTTCAGATCTGTATTGCCTTTAACTTTAATCTGATAGCCATTATTTCCGGCCATGATACCGCTCTGTTCGGTTACACTGGCATAATCTGCCTTGATTTTGTTATCACTATAGCCGGCTGAACCGGTTGGAATAAAGTTTGTGTCTACATTTATTTGTCCGCTGACATTCTGCTGTTTACTCTGATATTCCGCTTTGTCCTGAAGGCTGGCTATGTTCAGCTCGGCTGCATCTATGCTCACGCCTTTACCGATTACTTGCGCACCTATGATATTGGTGGCGCCGCCACTGCTAAGGCTGGTATTGCTATTGCTGCTGCCGACATGACTATTACGATTGCTTGTCCCTTGTCCTTCGCCACCACCTTTACCCAGATTGACCCCGCCAGTAATGCCCAGAGATGTACCACTGGAGCCCAAACTGGCAGACACTCCGGCATTCCAGCCACTGGATTTATTGCTGCTGCTCTCATTGTGGCTTTGTTCGGCTGCGCGCAGATTAATTTGATTATCTGCCTGTAAATGGGTGCCTTTGTTGCCTGCTACATCTGATCCGATGATGTTGATATTGGAATCTTTGCCTGCTCCGGTTGCCAGCAGATTCACTGTTCCTCCGGCATTAATCCGGCTGGCTGAGGCCACCTTATCTTCTGTGTGATTCTCCAAACGGGACTTCTGCTGACCGAATGTTATGCCGACATTAACATCCTTAGGCTTTTTGGGATTACTGATAATATCACTGGCCGCTTTATATGTGTCCATTCCAGCATTAAAGACAGCTAAGGCATTAACACGATCATATTTACTTTTATTTATACGCCCAATTGCATCTTTGGCTTTTTTGACAGAACCACCCTTAGAACTATTTACACTTACTGTAACACCACTTTGCTTCATAGTGTGCACATAATCAGTGCTGTACTGATCCTGAGCTGCCAGCACATTAATTTGTTTAGCCACAACAGCCACATTACCTTCAGTGGAAGCAACAGTACTGCCGCTTTGCGTATAATGATTACCGGCAATAATTGTGGTATCACCTTTCAGACTACCAACATTGCTGCCGCTATGGATAAGGGAATTTCCGGCAATGTCATCGGTTTGTTTCTGACTGCCGATAAAGATACCAGAACCTCCGCTCTTCATCAGACCGGATTTTTTTCTGGCATGATATTCCTGTTCCTGATACTGATTTTCTGCCGCCTCGATTTTAATATCACGACCGGCATGTAATACTGTCTGATTATCTGCAATAACATTGCTGCCGCGGATACTAATATCCTGTTCACTGCCGATACTGACATTACTACCAGTAATAGTACTGCCTACTGCTTCATCATTATGTTTCTGATATTTATCTATGCTTTTTTTAGTGGACAAAATTCCTTTTGTTTTATTGTAATGAGCTTCATCCAGATCCGTTTTTGCCCTGCCCTCGGTAATGTTAACTCCTTCCTTACCATAAATATTAATATCACCATTAATACTGTTAATATCACTCTGCCGGATATTAACTTTGTTGCCATTTAATGAAACATTACCATCAGCAACAATCTGAGTACCGCTTTCATTTTTATGATCCAACACCAGATGGTTTCTGTCACTGAGTTCACCATATCCGGAGTGGCTTGCTGTCTGAACTGTACCCAGATTAACACTTCCGTTACTGCTGGCCAGCTGAGTCAGTCCGTTGGTTGCCGTATTAACAATATTAGCACCATGAAAATTCAGATCATCTACACTATTAACCGCCAGAATTCCATCTTTACTGCCTGTTACATATAGTCCTGCCACACGATCAATCACGGTACCGCCATTGCGCTCATCACCGTGCGTTGCAGTGGTAGTGTTAACATTTATACGTTGTGCCTGCAGGCCAAGCACATTCTGTGCCTGAACGGTACCGCCATTAATATCAATATTATCAGTTGCATTAAGCAGCACATTTTGCCCGCTAATCAGACCACTGTTACTAAGATTATGTGCACCCAAATCTACAATTCTGCGACCGGCCACTGTTCCCTGATTATTAATATCCTTATTAGTATGCAGACTGATATTATCAGCACTGATTAATGCACCGGCTGTATTCAGATCTCCGTCGCGTACCATCAGATATACCTGCGGAACCAGTACGGTTTGCTGACTTCCATCAGGCATGGTTACAGTCTGACTTACCATCCAGACAATATCACTGGTCAGGCGCGCTATCTGATCGGCACTCAGAGCAACTCCCGGTACCAGTCCCATGGTTTTTGCCATACTTATGCCGGCATCCATTAATGCCTTATATTCATCTTCATCACTGTCATATCCTGCAAGGCGGCGATAACCGGTTAACCGATCTATTTGTTCATTAATCAGTCTTTGTTCGTAATAACCGTCCCCTAAGCGCTTCTGTATTTTTTCTGGATCCTGACCTAGCGCTTCTAACAAATAATTGCTACTAAGCCATTTATTTTTATTGGTAAATGCTGGATCGGTTTCAACCAAATAACCTTTATTATCCGGATCAATATGATACAAACTATTATTAGGTAATTTATTATTCAGGCTGGTAAGTGTTTTAACATTGGGTACATTTGCACTATCAGTTTTATTATCACCTACATGCTGATTATTGGCTGACATGTTGTGATTGTCTGTATTATCAGCATTGACATTATCTTTAACTGAATTATTGCTTGTAACATTGTCTGTATCTGTATGCTTACTATTGGAACTGCCAATAGATGTACTACCCGTATGTACACTTCCTGCATTCTCTATGTTACTGGTATTATTATTTACTCCAATAATGGTATTGTCCTTAAAATCAACTTCCGTGTGTTGCTGGATAATGCTGACAGGTTGTTCAAGATCAATAGTCGTGGTTGTGGTCTCGTTTATCTTACCTCTTTCTTGTCTTTTATAGATATGATGCTCGATTCCCCAGCCACTTTTACCTTTTTTATATCCACCAACTGTACCAGTATCAACAACACGCTGCTGACCTTTACTTTCAATATTATCCAGCTGTAACGAATCTGCACCAGTCAGACTACCGCCTACCAGAATCCGGCTGTTATTATTTTCCCAATGGTTGCCGCTTATATTTAAGTTACCGCCAATAATAATTTCACCCGGACTACTTTCACTGACACGCTGTTTATAAGTTTTGCGATTGAAATCCCACCAGGTGATACCGGTTTTTTCCGCTCTGGCCTTAGGACGGCCATCATTAAAATAAAATTCAGAATGTTGTTTTTTAATCTTTCGTTCATTAAAATGCCCGTCCACTCCCTCTGTCCATTTCTCTGTCTGGCCGGGGAATAAATACTGTTGAATATGCTGCTCAGGATTTGCCAGATATTCTTCAAGAGTGAAATGATTATTCAGATTACGTAATTCATTTACGGCAATATTTCCATTTCCTTTTGCCTCAATACGCGCACTGCTGTTTATCAGACTATCAGCCATTCCGGAAGCATGATATTGTTTGTCCAGCTTTCCGCCAATAGCAAGATCACCTTCACTGAGTAAATAGCCCTGCTCCTTATTGACTATATCTCTGGCACCTATATCCAGCTGCTGGCGTGCAGCAATAATTGCTGCCTTAGTCTCATTACCCGTTATTTCTTCTCGATTTAACAGACTGCCGGTACCTATAGCCACATGGTCTCCGTAAATGCGTCCGGTACCAACGTTATCTACAAGGTTTCCAGCTTGAATCAGAGTCAGGCCATTACTGTTTATCAGACCTCGGTTAATTACATTGTCCTGCACATTTAATTCTGTATGCTTATTACTCTGAATAGTACCGGCTGCCTGATTATCTATCCGGCTGGCATCAATAATAACACTATCACCGATAACATTATGATTATTAATTATTTTGCCATTACTATGCAATTTCAGACCAGCATTAGCACTTATATTCCCGTTAATATTAAAATCATCTGTTAAATCTATAGATGCATCATGACCGGCAGCTATGCCGGCATCGTCAGTACTGGCATAATCCAGTTTTTTTGCCTGTAAATTTAAATCATTTCCGGCAAGAATTTTACCGTTTTTGGTATTATCAATTTCCAAAGTATTATGCAGCTGATCATGAATATTTACATTATCTGCGCTACTGATTTGTCCATACTGATTAAGCAGTTTCTGATTGATTTGTGCATTTAGCTGCTTATTGGCGCGGATGTTACCAGCAGTGTTATCGATACTGTCTGCAGTGAGATCAATACTGTCTGCATCTATACTGCCATTATTGCTGTTATCCAGTGTCGATGCTTGAATTACTGCACCTTTACCAGCCTGAATCTGACCGTTTGCGCTGTTATTTAATACCAGATTGCCTGGTCCATCAGCATTTAGCAGTAATTCTTCATTACTTACAATATTTCCGCCTGTGTTATCCAACTTTTCGTCAATCTGCGCCTTTAACTGTTTACCTGCCTGAATGATACCTTCTGATTTATTCTCAACGCGGGCTGCTTTCAGATTCAGATTCTTCTCACTGCTTATTATTCCTTTATTATTATTTTTAATACTTTCCGTATTTAGATAGGCATCTTTACCGGCTATGATTTTTCCGCCGTTACTGTTATCAACAGCCAGATGGCTTTCACCTTCACTGTTGAGCAACACATCTCCGCCACTGCCAAATTCTCCGCCCTGATTATTCAGGCTGCTGCCAATCTGTGCCTTTAACTGCTGATTTGTCCGGATAGCTCCGGCAGCATTGTTTACACTGTCTGCTATCAGATCAATACTGTCTGCATCTATGCTGCCATTATTGCTGTTATCCAGTGTTGATGCTTGAATTACTGCCTCTTTGCCCGACTGAATCACACCATTTGTACTGTTGTTTAAACTTACCGATGCCTTAAGATGCAGATTTTCACTGCTTATTATCCCTTTATTATTATTTTTAATACTTTCCGTATTCAGATAGGCATCTTTACCGGCTATGATTTTTCCGCCGTTACTGTTATCAACAGCCAAATGGCTTTCGCCTTCACTGTTGAGCAATACATCTCCGCCACTGCCGAATTCTCCGCCCTGATTATTCAGGCTGCTGCCAATCTGTGCCTTTAATCTCTGGTTTGTCCGGATAGCTCCGGCAGCATTGTTTACACTGTCTGCTGTCAGATCAATACTGTCTGCATCTATGCTGCCATTATTGCTATTATCCAGTGTTGATGCTTGAATTACAGCCTCTTTGCCCGACTGAATCACACCATTTGTACTGTTGTTTAAACTTACCGATGCCTTAAGATGCAGATTTTCACTGCTTATTATCCCTTTATTATTATTTTTAATACTTTCCGTATTCAGATAGGCATCTTTACCGGCTATGATTTTTCCGCCGTCACTGTTATCAACAGCCAAATGGCTTTCGCCTTCACTGTTGAGCAACACATCTCCGCCACTGCCGAATTCTCCGCCCTGATTATTCAGGCTGCTGCCAATCTGTGCCTTTAACTGCTGATTTGTCCGGATAGCTCCGGCAGCATTGTTTACACTGTCTGCTGTCAGATCAATACTGTCTGCATCTATGCTGCCATTATTGCTGTTATCCAGTGTCGATGCTTGAATTACTGCCTCTTTGCCCGACTGAATCACACCATTTCCACTGTTGTTTATACTTACTGATGCCTTAAGATGCAGATTTTCACTGCTTATTATCCCTTTATTATTATTTTTAATACTTTCCGTATTCAGATAGGCATCTTTACCGGCTATGATTTTTCCGCCGTCACTGTTATCAACAGCCAGATGGCTTTCACCTTCACTGTTGAGCAACACATCTCCGCCACTACCGAATTCTCCGCCCTGATTATTCAGGCTGCTGCCAATTTGTGCCTTTAATCTCTGGTTTGTCCGTATCGCTCCAGCTGCATTGTTTACACTGTTTGCTGTCAGATCAATACTGCCTGCATCTATGCTTCCATCATTACTATTATCCAGTGTCGATGCATGAATTACTGCTCCTTTACCAGCCTGAATCTTGCCATTTGCGCTGTTATTCAATACCAGATTGCTGGGCCCATCAGCATTTAGCAGTAATTCTTCATTACTTGCAATATTTCCTCCCATATTATTCAGCTTTTCGTCAATTTGCGCCTTTAACTGTTTACCTGCCTGAATAACACCCCCTGCCGTATTCTCTGCGCGTGCTGCTTTCAGATTCAGATTCTCACTGCTTATTATTCCTTTATTATTATTTTTAATACTTTCTGTATTCAGATAGGCATTTTTATTCGCTATGATTTTTCCGCCGTCACTGTTATCAACACTCAGACGGCTTTCGCCTTCACTGTTGAGTAATATATCTTCGCCACTGCCGAATTCTCCGCCCTGATTATTCAAACTACTGCCAATCTGTGCATTAAGCTGCTGATTGGTACGAATCGCTCCCTTACTGTTATCAACAATATCGGCTTTTAATATCAGACTATTACTATCAATACTGCCCTGCCGGTTATTCAGGTTATTCGTATTCAGTTTAAGAGATGCACCGGACTGAATTTTTCCGTCCAGACTGTTATTTATATTTCCACTCTGTATACTTAGCTGTTCCTGAGCCGCAATCAAACCATTATCACTGTTATCCAGCTGGGCACTATCTATATCAATATTCTTTACCGACTGTAATTTGCCTTTTCTGTTATCCAGTTTGCCACTTTTTGCCGATAATAATTCTGTTGTAGTAATTTCACCCTGATGATTATCAATGCTATTGGTATTAATTAATGCCTGCCGAGCACTGAGCTTACCTTGATAATTATCAAATATTTCACCACTTACCGTTAATTTATTCAGATTCAGACTGCCATGATTATTCAGGCCAGTCTTCGAGGTTAAATCAATACCACCATTGGCAATAATCTGACCATTATCATTAATTATTTCCTGATTACCGATAATTTGTCCGGTTTCAAATTGTGTTTTATGCGGATTAACAGCAGTGACTGTTTGTCCGCTACCGGTGGCTGTAGTAGGAGGGGTAACAGGTTCTGCCGGTTCCGGTTTATGTTCCGGTACAGACGGAGCAGGCTTATCTTTCTCAGGTGCATAACCAATCAGGCCATTATTACGATTATCCAGCTTATTCATATCCAGCGTTAAACCTTGAGTACCGGTCTGAATAATTTTCCCGTTCTGATTATGAATATTATCTGCAATAATATCTATCCGGCCGGCATTAATTTCTCCCTGATTATGCAGTTTTTGCTGTCGGATATTGATTTCATCTGCAGTAGTCAGTAAACCACTGTTTTCTAACTGCTCACTATGAACCAGCATTTTTCCCTGACTTGAAACTGTTCCACTATTCGTTACTCTGTCAGCATTGAGGGAAACACTGGCAATATCAGCACCAGAAGATTTCTGATCAGAAACGACCATACTGCCGCTATTGCTCAGGTAACCATTAGCATCTATGCTTAAATTACCATTACCGGCATAAATCTGCCCCGCATTATTAACACCAACGCCTTTATCAGTACTGACCAGTACAATCTTACCGGCATACATACCACCCAGTTTGCCTGCATCAATAGCTACTAAAGGTTTATTCTCTGCAGAGGTCAGTACAGACTCAGTTATATTTCCATGTGCATCTGTATTATTGCTTCCTGCTGTAATATTCAGATTATTTGCCCAGATACCTGCATTAATCTGTGCGGCCTGCGATAGAATGCGTGTGTATTCACTGCTTCCGGTATCCAGACCGTCTCCACCGATACTGATATTACCCTGTCGGACTTCAAACCCATCTAAATTACCATTCTTGATTAGCGGTTTACCTGTAGTCAGCGTTACTCCCGCTGCATTAATAAATCCGCTGCCATTCACATTTATCCCCGCCGGATTGGCTATAATTACTTCTGCACGCCGACCGGCAACTTCTATATAGCCGTTCAGCTGGCTGGGATTGATACTATTAATCTGATTAACAATAACTCTGGCTTCACCTTTACTCAGCCACGGATTGGCCTGTATCCAGCCAGCCAGTCTGGTTTCCGTATTTTTTCGGCTATTATTTAAAATAGCGCCTTTGTTATCTACATCCATCTGCCGGAACTGATTAATTGAAACTCCGCCTTTAGTAGGTGTTCGAATATTAATTTGCGGTGTTCCATTCGCTGTTTGCAAAATGGTCGGCTGCTGATTTTTCGGTGCAGAAGTATCAGCATGAATCGAACCTGCTCGGCTGGAATCAATAACCAGAGTGCATAAACCGAAACCCAGCAGAATAGACCAAGCCAGAACAGGTAAACCTGCAATCTTGATTGTGCTATTCATTATTGCGGTACTACCGGCAGTACTGTCTGCAGTACTTTTTCCTTCACGAATAGTATTTTCCGCAACAGCCATCATTTGCCCGCGTTTTTTATTGAAAATTACCTTAAAAAGATTCTTATTCATTTTCCTGCCCTTTGAAGAGTATATTTAATTAAAATTTCTCAAAACCAACTGGAATATTGTCTTAATATTTATTCAGAAAAAGCCAAATATTAAATAAATTTATTCAGATTAAAATCAAACGTATATCAGCAGAATAAAATTCCAATAATGACAAAACAATAATTATCATTTGATCGATTATTCGTAATTTTTCCGGTAACTCTATTATTCATCATGCAATCCTCTTTATTTCATAATCAACGCTATATTTTGAATAAATTTGTATTACAGCTCTAAAGTGAATAATTCAGATTAAATCCGAATGTAGTTTTGTCTGTACGGAAATGCTGCGGTTTATAAATCGGCTTTCCCATAAATACGTCGTAATACCAGTTCCCGCCAGCCTTTATTTGACCTTTAAAACCCAGTACCGTACCCGCCAGCGTCTTTCCTAACTGCATTTCACTTGTTCTTCCCGTTATATGCCCTACGTCAATCCCCGCATATACCTGATGACCCGGTAAGTACTGCCAGTTCAGATTGTTATTCCAGTACCAGCCCTGCTCTCCCATCAGAGTGAGCTCTCCGTCAAATCCCCGCACAGTGTAGCGCCCGCCTATTGATACTTGATCCTGAGTAATTAACGGGGTTTTATTCCACTGCCCGTGAAACGAGGTGTCATAGCTAAAGTTATATTTTCCTACCCTGAACGGCTTCATCAGTGAAGCATCCAGTGTGATTATTTCCATCCGCGAGGTGCCTTCACCGAATTCTTCTTCTGCTGCCCGTAAACTGTGGTCTGCACCGGTTCCACGTTTATAACCTGCACTCAGATTTAGTATGGCATTTCCTAAATATTCCTGATGATTCAGCCCTATAGCCCAGCCTGCCGTATGCCTTCTCTGTACTTCGATTTCAGCATCGTCTATATAGTTATGAGATTTACGCCGCCATATTCTGGCACTTACATCAATTTTACGGTGGCTGTTACGATATATCATTCGGGTTATCCCCAAATCTGTATTTTCACTGCTGCCGTTATAATCATAATTCTGGTTATAACCGGCTATAGCCTGATGGTAGCGGTAATAATTCTGGTTAAAAGCTATCAGCCAGTTTCCTACCGGCACTGAATAATGAAGGGAATAGCCGTGTGTACCACTGCCGGTACGATTACCATCAATATCTACTGTACTGTCTTTACTACCCAGATCATGGTTATAGTTCACATAAAACAGATCACTTAAACCTAACGGATTATCAACAGATAAAGTTACACCGCCCTGATAACGTCCGGTAGCATGACTACCTGAGTCATCTGCATTAAAGCTAATCCGTACTGGTACTTTACGCTGCGACCATGAAACAACCACATCACTTTCGTTCGGTGCTTCAGCCGGCACTATCTGGATATCTGCCTCTACTGTCGGTACGCGTTTCAGGTTTTCCAGTCCTTGTTCTAAATCCCGCAGATTCAATATGTCACCAGATCTGGCAGGAAATTCATTCTGAATACGACGAATACGATTTACATGTGTCTGATCAGCATTATCAAGGTTATAACGAATTTCATGAATTCGTCCCGGAATAACTGTCAATACCAGCTCACCAGTACTTAAATCCTGCGGGCTGGCCAGAATGCGTGTAGTAGTATATCCCCTGTCTATTACTGCATTCTGCGCCAGTGTCATAATATAATTGATGCCATTGCTACCCAGACACAATCCCGGTTTGAATTTACTCTGATTAATAGCTTTATTTAATGCAAATTGAAACCGTTGTGCCTGATCACCATTTAACTTGATGCTTCTGATGGCAAAACATGGTTTTTCATCCTGAGGTAAACCGTTAACCGTACCTTCAATTTGCGGAGGCTGTAATCGCACATTGACTTCAGGCTGCATTTTTTCCTGAAACTGTTTCAGCCTTTGCTGTTCGCGAATAATCTGCTGCTGTTCAATATCTGCCGGATTAGCCGGACCTGACGATGGTGCAGCATACGTCTGATATATTACCCCGTTAATTAGACTTAAAAAAAATAGGTATTTACTGATATTCATAACATTACCTACAAATTATTATTTTAATTAATAATATAATACATAAATTAACTAAACAAATTATTTAACTGATTTATTTATAATAAATTATTTTATTAAGAAAATTTAGTTCAGGTATTTACAGAAAAAAATATTTATAGAAATTAATTTTATATAAATATTTCAATATATTAAATTAAAAAATATTATATATAAATATATCAAGCTATTATAGTTTTCTTTTTCTGGCTTCAGGTCAGATATTCAAAAATTAGAATTAAATTATTGTTTTAAAAAATATTAAATATAAATTTAATTTAATTAACAATTTTTGTTGTAAATTTGGTTTATTTTCCTTAAATTAAATATATTTAATCAATTTTAAAATAAATATAAATTAGATACTCAAATAAATACATTAGATAATCTTTCACTTTTCAGTTAGAAATTCTCAAATTTTTCTCATATTTTAATTAATATGATTAATCATAATATTAATCTTAAATGATTAATTCTTAACTTAATCAATGGTGCCAATTTCATCAAATTTATCAGGTGAGTATTTTTTCTTAGTCATAATTTCACTTCAATATGATTTATTTTTTATAATACATGCTTTCACTAAAAATACCAATTAATAGAAAATACCGTTTCTATAATTATTTTTATCTGTATTATTATGATATTGTCCATTAAGATATAAATATGGGGATAATATTATCAGGCTAGCAACACGTACATGACTCTTTTACCTTTTGCTCTTAGCTCTCATCATGTTTTTTTGCATTCCCGCACAGATTCCATATGATAGTAGTCCCTCGTTCAGTTTTGTTATAAGAAACTTTATTCTGTGAAAATCTGATTTCATCAGGATTTATTACGGTCGTTCATTTTCCAGCAAGACCGACCGATTATCTGACTTGCTATGCAGATCTGGATAATGATAAAAGCTCCCCGGTGCTTAGGCGGGGAGTCTCATTACTTAATCTACTGGATAGAGCTCTTTAATATATTGTTCAACAAAGGGCTTTAATTCCTCTACAGGATAGACTTCATTTCGCTGTACTAGATAAGCATCATCATAAATTACTCTGGCTTCAAGAATCTTAGCTAGTATGTAAGTAACCAATACTGAAAATTTTCGGTTTTTCTCTCCACGATAGATTACTCCTGACATAATTGGTAAATCAGCTTCTGACTCATCTCTAACTTCTGGTTCAAAGTAAGAAAAATTACTCCAGCATACATTATCGTTACTATGATCCTGAATAATTATAAAACCATGAGATAAATCTAAATCACTATTATTTAAAACCCCAATAGAAATCATTCTTGTATCAATTAATAGCTCTTTCAGATTACTAACTAATCCTTTAACTATTTTATCGAAAGAGGAAGTTTCTTTAATTGGAAACATGATTTCATTAGTCATTATTTACTTCCGCCTTTTGATATTGAGCTGCCAGTTACATTTAACTAACCATCTTGAGTTTTAATATAAATATTACTTACAGTACCTTCTTTTGTAATATTGCATACAGGTGATCCTGGTTTAAAATGATTAATCATTTCATTCATACTCACACCTGTTTTAGAAGCATCTATTTATAAATCACCTTTATATCCTTGCTTGGCCATATCCTTAGCACCATCAGTAATGTTTCGTCGGACCGCATGTATGCTTTACCCTTGAACTTCTTTCAATTGAACAGGAACCCCATCAAGCCAACCATCAATACTAGGATTGTTTGCTTTTTCTGCTCCTTTAAAAGTACCACCTTTATATTTCACCATATCTGATGTTTGTTGATATTCATGTGGCGCAAGTGCATTTTTAATAACGGAACCTTGTTTATCTGGTAGTAAAGTGGATAACTCAGAAGCAGCATTTCCAGCTTGTCCCGCTCCACTAGACCTCTTTCCAGCGATAAAAATAATCCCCACTAATTAGGCGGGGATTATTGATCACCACCATTTTGGATACGCTATAAAAGCATTTAATATATTATCCCTATCGTCTAAATCGATCCTTTCGTAGCCTTCAGATTTAGATATATTTTCATTAATGTCTTCTTCAAGAGAAAACCAATACAACTTTTTCTTTTTAATGTCTATTTCTAGTTTGAAATTATCATTCATATCCTTAAATACTGCGAATTTAGATAATTGTAGGTCTTTAATGAAAGAATCAAAAACATTACATTCAAACCAAGCTACTGACACATTTTTAGCTCGAAACCACTTTTTTCAATATCAATCGAAATGTACAATTTTAATGAAGGCAAATGCTCATCTATTTCAATTGTGTCTATAGAAATTTTATTGGATTATTAATTAAGATATCCATTAGTACGCTCTCATATATCGTATATGGGTAATTGTTGGTAACTCACCACTGATCTAGGTGGTTTAAACTCCAATTGCCACCCATTGACAGTAACTCTATCATTATAAGGAATATTATTTTTAGTAGCGTTATTTACAGCTGACTGAAAACTTCTTAACTGTTTTTGGCTTGTTAATTTTACAGACTCTGGAGTAAGCTCATAATTATAACAATAGAGTAGGGTAAATTATTTACTCAACTTGCTATATAAGTCTGAAAGATAATAATTAGAATCTCTAATAGTTAGGTAGGAATTATTCTTATTATGATATTTTAGTCATTATATTTTTGATAATAAGTTCAACAGATTGTTCTAGCTTTTCACTATCTATCGTATAACGATTTAATTCAATTTGATTTTCTGCATCAAATAGCAATTCTCTTAACCATTTTTCTTCTAATGCCAGTATCTGATGCTCAGCTTCATAAATACTAGATTGTATTTCATCCAAACTAATTTTTTTATTTAAATAAGAATCACATTTTTTTTAAGATTATTAATAACATCTGGATATATCCAATTCATCAATTTTCACTCCTTCTGAGAATGGTCACTACAATTTTACTATTCCTTTCGGTAACAACACCTACATCACCACTCCAATATACAGTCCTTTTTACACCATTAACCATTGAACTGGTTTTTGTTCCAGTTTGTATAGTGTGCTCTACAATATTAGGAGAAATGTTACGACCAGCTCCAACTGTACCGGCAGGGAACCCTAACTCTGGTAGTTGCATCCTATCAACTGCATGTTGTGAATATAATCTGTTTCCAATCGACGCATATTGCTTACCGTCAATAGTCTTTTGGGGTAGTTTTACCAAGAATTCCATTCCAAAGCATTACCATTCATTCTCTTTCCAGCTTTACCACCGCTCAGCCATTCATCATAGATGCGCAACAGGGGCTGTTGATTATCAGGATTGAGAAGCCTATCTAAAATAAAGTAATATAGATCTGTCCTTGATAATATCAATCCCATGATTAAATCAAAGACAGATCAATTAATCATCTTATTAATGTTGAAAATTCAGTAGAAATAAAAGGTTGTAATCTTATTTCAACCTTTGTTCTTGTATCCTCTAGTACAACTTCAGTCGTTAGGTACTCACCATCAACATCTTTTTCTATCTTAAAGTATTCCACACCTTCCATTAGATTGTGCGCTATTTTTTTCTGTTTAAACTCTATAATTGTTTGTATCCAACCTCCAGTTGCACTAAACGAAAAAAGTATAGACATTTCATTTTGATCAATATATTTGTATGCAAAGTGTAAATCCTCTGTATTCTGAAAAATAGGTTCTCCCTCAAAAAAAGCTAACAAATCTATTTCATCTGGAAAAGATTGAATAAACATTTATTTTTTTCCTTCTTTTGGAATTGTTGTTACAAATCTACGTGAACCATATGGCATAATTTCAAATGACGTTTGTAATACAGTACCTTTTCCTGATGGCCCCATTAAGAAAGATTCTCTAACTTCAAAACTCTGAGAACCTTTTTTGTCATCATTAATAACATTACCTTTTGTATTTACTACTTTATTAAAGTGTTCAGTTAAAATAGCTGTACCTGTTTCATTAGTCTGTAGCCCAAGCCGTCTCATCATTTGGGATAATTGAGTTGAGCGAGCAGTATTATGTTCTCCGCTATTTACTTTGCCATAAAGATAATCAAATTTTTTGGATCTATTTCAAGCTTCGTCCCCTTTCTAGCACTAGATACTAGAAGGCGCACAAGACCAAGCTACCAAGTCAAGATTAAAAGACCATGAGTTTTTAAACCTGTTTCAAAAGATTGAGAAGCTACCAGAAGAAAACAAACCGTGATTAAGATATTTTTAGAAGCCTTTTTAACCAAGACTCAGATTAAATTACTGGCTAAATAAGAATAATAAAACAATAAGTAAGCAGCAATAATAGGCGGCAACCTGCTACCACTGCTAACCACAACTAACTTCACAGGAGTTAACTATGGCTAAGGCACTGCAACCCACCGAACGATTTTACACCATTGGTTAACACCCCAAGCCATAGGATCCAACCCCAGACCGCAACTACCTATTAAAGGCTGCTGGCTAGAAGCCTTTGGCTTTACCATCGGTCAGCCAGTCATCATCGATGCGCAACATGGGCTGTTTATTATTAGGATTGAGGGGCAAGACTAGAAAGTGAAAATAAAATCCCAGTTCAAAATTGGGATCTTAGGTTTTCAAAATTGATCAACCTGTCAGAATAAAAAATTCCAGACTTCATATTTATTTTGGGCTTGTTTGCGATATTTAATTTTCATTAATCCATACTTGTTCAACCCAATCTGAAAGATCTTCCCAAGTATCATTACTATAGCCATCTAACGTCCAATATCGTACTGTATCATTTGGTGTTAAACAATAATAACTTCCATTATCTTCACATATTGGTAACCAGTCTTCTGGTAGACCTTGCTCCCTAGCTTCATTAAGCACTGTCGATAATTCAGATGGATATTTTTTATCTCTTGTTACTAGTAATAATTCTATTGTACCGTAGAAAATATTACTGGCTTCTTTGAGAAGCTTTCTATATTCAGTTGAAAAGCTGAAATTAATATTTTTTTCATAATCATCAAGCAAGTTATCATCAGGAAGAGGGACATTTATTACCTCTCCATTTGATAACTCTTTTAACTGATTAATAACTTTATCCAATTTATTCATTAGTATCCTCTCTTATTTGACGTATTAAGCAAGTAACGCAGCAGTAACAGGCGGCAACCTGCTACCACTGCTAACCAAAACTAACCTTACAGGAGTTAACTATGGCTAAGGCACTGCAACCCACCGAACGATTTTACACCATTGGTTAACACCCCAAGCCATAGGCCCCAACACCAGACCGCAACTACCTATTAAAGGCTGCTGGCTAGAAGCCTTTGGCTTTACCACTGGTCAGTCATTCATCATCGATGCGCAACATGGGCTGTTTATTATCAGGATTGAAGGGCTGAGCTAAGAGGTAAAACAATATCCTCGCGAGTTAAGGCGGGGATTGCTATACAACAGGCTAGGATCTTATATTTAACTGTGATTGATATATAGAGCAACAGGTTTTGCCGGTACGGTAATTTCCCATCCCATGATGAGTAATATCGCCATAGCCATTTCTCTCATATTTTTCCACTCAGCACATTGACAAAGCGCATCGTTGTTCCAGTATTGGATGTTAGGTGCTCCACTTATAGATAACATATAATCATCTAACTGTTTAATTGCCAATTTTTGCTCAGACGTGAAAGAAGATGCGACCAAAGGATCGTTTAATTCATCTAAAGCCATTTCCCACTCAACAGCCAGCTCGTCCGCAACGTTCACAAAATCAGGAAATAAACTTTTCTGTACTTCACAAGGCTGCGCTATCGCCTGAGTTATCCATTTAATCTTATTCATTTTCTATTCCTTTGGTTTATTAATAATTGTCGCTTTCTCTCCCGCACTTGGCTTGTTCCAATCGACGCATATTGCTTACCGTAAATAGTCTTTTTGGGGTAGTTTTGCCAAAAATTCCATTCAGAGAATTACCATTCATTCCCTTTCCTGCTTTACCACCGGTCAGCCAGTCATCATTGATGCACAGCAAGGATTGCTGATTATCAGGATTGATGGGCTGAGATAAAAGGTAAAACAAAATCCCCACAGGTGAGGTGTGGATTATTCATTAGTAGATGGTTTCACACTGTATGCTAGATAGTTTTATATTTCTCAAAAAAACACTCATTTTTTTTAGATACCAATTAAAATCTGGAATATCTTCCCCAGATAAATACTGACGATTTATTGACAGTGACATAGATAAATAGTTAGGGTAAATTAATAAATTACCCCCTGATTCATTATCATAAACCATCACTATACCGACTTTATCCATAATATTATGAGAGTTTATAAACTCGTCTAAATTGAACAGATTCATGTCTGTATTCAACCAGTCATAATCTTCGATATCATTTGACGATAGATAAGTAACCATATTTTGATAATAAATATTCCAGCCACTATTTATCAGGCACTTTAATATCTCTTTAGGAGAATATTCTTGTGAAAAATTTATATCTATGCTGACTTGCATTCCCATATTAATATTCCTTAAAAGGTATGTTCTTTGATGTTAACCAGTCTTTAACATGCTGAGGGATAGGTGTATTAGAATGCACTTCAAAAGACGCACCATTTTGCTTGGCAATTCTCGCATGAGATCCCACATCGGATTTAAATTTTTCAAATCCTTTACTACCTGCCTGAGCACGATCTTGCCAATAGCGCCCTGATTTAGCTTCATACCAGATTGAATTATTTGGACCATAAGCGCCACCAAACTATCGTCCTTGATTTTTAAAGCTACCTTTACCACCTAAAGTTTGATGCAAATAATTTTCAAAATCCTTACCGATAAGTCCTTGAGCACTCGTCATCCCCTTTTCAGTATTTGATTTAGCAGCTTTTGCTTTAGGATGCTGTTTTTGCTGTATTACATAATATCTATTTTTTATCAAACCTATTTCGTTATTGGTTAGATTCCTTCTTTTTTTCATGCTCAGTGCATGTATAACTGTTTCAACACTGACTCCTTAGTTGAGTAATGCATCAACTTGCTGTTGTATTATATTAACTTATCCTATGTAGCTTTCAGCAATTTCATATTGAAAAACCCTTATGGCTGCCTAAACAGCATAAGCTGACGCAGCCACAGATGGCCGATAAGGTCGGTATACATTTAACTCAGGTTCGCCGCTATGAAGCCGGCGAAGCCCAACCCTCTTTAGATATCTTAAAGAAGATTGCCACCACCTTTAATGTGACCACCGACTGGCTGATATTTGAGGAAGGTGAACGGGAGCCACAGGACGAGCTTAAGCTTAAGTTTGAGGCGGTTAAACAGATGACCGCTGACGAGCAGAAGTCAGTAAAAGAGATTTTAGACGCCATGATTTTAAAGCATCAGGCTAAGCAGTTGATTGGTTAAAACAGGGCGGCTAAAGAAGAAGTAAAAGCTAATGCAGTAAACAATAGCGCAGCATTAAGGTGCTCGAACACCTTAACACTGCTAACCACAACTAACTATCGAGGAGTTAACTATGGCTAAGGCACATTCTAAGCTAAAATCAACCACATGCAAAGAACCTGCACTACAACCCACTGAGTGATTTTATACCGTCGGTTATGTGCCACAAGGCGCAAATCGCAACCCCAGACCACAACTGGCCATTAAGGGGCGCTGGCTGGAGCAGATAGGCTTTTATGTTGGTTGTACAGTTATCATTAAAGTTAAGCAAAATAAACTTATTATTAAACTAACAAGCAAGTTTTAAAAAACAATAAAAGATCCTCACACAAATTAGGTGGGGATTGATACTTATTCAACGGGCTCTAATGAAACAGCCATTTCTAATACTATATCTAAGTAAGCTTTTTCGCCATTATGATTTCGCCGTTTCAGTTCATCATATGCGTAAATAATTTCAACTTTAGCCCCTTTTTGAAAAAGCTTTTTATCCTTGTAATTAATATAGTTATAAATGCTTTCTTCAACTTCGGAACCATCATCTAATAGTAAACTAAAAGCATTATCTACAGAAGAAGGATCTTGACCTGCCACATAGGTTCTAGTTATTACTCCCGACACGTGCAGTAAAGGCATTTTTCCTTGTTTAATACTATTCCACCATTCTTTAGAACCAAAAAGGCCATTTGTACCTTTTAAACCCATATTTGGTCTCGACTTATCGAGCGTGAGTGACTGTGTCATTACAATTTGCTCAGGATTATCTTTTAACTCTTCAGATAAAAGATAAACTAATTTCATAGGAACTTTTGAATTTTCTAACTTTAATAACATATTTCTTACCTTTTATTTTACTTTTTCAAAATGGACAATATTTTTATTAAAAATCTCTATGCCTTTACCTTGCCCAAGTTGGGTTGTCATTTGCCCTCCTTCCACTATGAATCGAGTATTCGTATTCATCCATTTTCCTGTTTGAGTAGACATATTAGGGAATTGTGTACTTGCTGGTTTGTTTGCTGAAATCCCAATTTTTTCAAGCTGAGAAAACGTCCCTGGTTTAACTACTATTTTAACCGTAATGCCGTTATACTTTGATGAATATTTTAATACTGGTGAAACAGAAGTTTCAGTCGTTGCTGGCATTATACCTGTTCGCTCAAATTGCTTAAACTGTTCTGGTGACATAGTTCTATAAACAATTTCATTTCCATAAGCATCATATTGTTGTACTGGACTAAGTGGATTTTTAGATTGAGTTACTGGCACTCCAATCCCTTCCCTTGCAACCTGTGTAGGTCCCGCCGTTCCCTTTCCAGCATTCGATTTCCTGAAAACTGGTTAATCTGACCTATGCGGTGATACTCTGACCACTTTGTTGATGGTTGATGTATTGAGACAAACATATCTTATGGTGGAAATTATAACTACTGTCACCCATACGTATTATTTTGTCTCCTGCTACGGCTAACTCTCTGCCCACATGAGTAAGACCATCGTCAGAAGTAGATATATCGCCCTTCGTCTGAATGGGTTTGTTCAAGAGGTTTAATGTAGAGCAAATTACTAACTGATTCAATATGGGATTTTTAATTAAAAAAATCATACTTAGCAAAAAGATGACGGATATCATTAATAACATATTATTTTCTTATATCTTCCTCAGTAACCCAGACAAGCTACACACCCAGTTTTGAAACTGAAACTCATGTTTATTTCTTGTACATTCTAGGAAAATATTAGATCCCAGTAATGTAAAGGGATCTAGTTGCTAGGATTGATATATTACGTCGTAATTATTACCTAATTCTATTTGTAATTTTTCTTGTAAACATTTCCCTTTTTCTTTAAAGGCTATTTCTTCATTAATAGTTTTAAATCCAGATTCTAACGGGTTATCTGAATTCAACGTTTTATCATAGTCATCTGACCACTTATTTAACTCATTTTTGAGAGAATCACTGATTAGTAAGGAATCAGGATCAATATTTCCAACTTCATTATCCGAATCAATCCACAATGGATAACATTCATAATCAGCCATTAATTTTATTTTCTTCATTTACTTACTCCCCGCAGGATTTGCTCCAACAATAAAACCATTACTTCCAGTTGTAACAGCTATTCTTTGTTTTTGTCCATTAATCGTAATTTCATAAATTGGTCGTCCTGTTCCTTTTCCTTGATAACCAATAATCTTTCCTTTGGATACAGTGTCTATAACTACATTAGGTATTTGTGATTCTGAAACCCCTATTTTTGCAAAATCACTGGCATGACGTTCTACAATATGTTGGAGCCCTGCCGATGAATTACCTGTCTCAAGAAAAACTATTTTACCATCAGCTAATTTTTCAACTTTCAAAATATTTTCAGGTGAGAATTTAACGCCATTCTTAGACATTTCTTCCAGATATTGTTGATTTATCGTCCCCTTTCCAGCATTACCAAAACCCGAACGGTAAAACCCCGACCCAAGCGCAGCTTAACGGTTGGATACAGCCCTAATGGCGGGCAACCTAACCCCAGACCGCAACTGACCATTAAGGGGCGCTGGCTGGAGCAGATAGGCTTTTATGCCGGGCTGCCCGTGGTCATTAAAGTTGAGCAGAACAAGCTGATTATTGAACTTGCGATACAGATCTAAAAAATAATAAAAGATCCCCGCGGCTTAGGCGGGGATCTTCATTACTCATCTACTGGATAGAGCTCTTTTATGTATTGTTCAACAAAGGGCTTTAATTCATCTACAGGATAGACTTCTTTTCGCTGTACTAGATAAGCATCGTCATAAATTACTCTGGCCTCGAGTGCTTTGGCTAATATATACCCTATTACTACAGAAAATTTTAATTCATTTTCTCCTCGGGTTTTTATACCCACCATAATAGGCAAATCGATTTCAGCTTCATCTCTAAATTCAGGTTGAAAATAATGAAAAGTTATCCAACAAAAATATCCATACTGATGGTCTTGTATATTTACAAATTTATCTGATAGATCAATACCTTTGCTTGCAGATAGTCCGACAGATAACTGCCTTATTGGTAACGAATATACCTTAAAACCATCAACTATAATATCCAATAATTCTTCAAAAGAAGGTGTTTCTTTAATTGGGAACATAAATTCATTGGCCATTACTTACTCCCTCCCTTTGTAATTGAACCACCGGTGACATTTAACCAACCGTCCTGAGTTTTGATATATATATTATTTACCGTACCTTCTTTAGTAATGTTGGATACTGGAGAACCGGGTTTAAAGTGATTGATCATTTCATTCATACTGACACCTGTTTTAGAGGCATCTATATATAAATCACCTTTATAGCCTGCTTTTGCCATATCATTTGCCCCGCCAACAATATTCTTTCGTATTGAGTGGATACTTTGACCCTGAACTTCTTTTAATTGCACAGGAACCCCATTTAACCAACCATCAATACCAGCTTGGCTTTTCTCAGTAGCTCCTTTAAACGTTCCACCTTTGTACCCAACAATATCTAAGGCTTGTTTGTACTCATGATCAAGAAGCTCATTTCTAATTACCGAACCTTGTTTACCCGGTGGTAAAGCGGGTAACTCAGAAGCAGCATTTCCAGCTTGTCCCGCTCCACTCGTCCCCTTTCCAGCTTTTGCTTTAGAACCCTGCTTTTGCATCATTACAGAATATCTATTTTTTATCAAACCTATTTCGTCATTGGTTAGTCTCCTTCCTTTTTTCATGCTCAGTGCACGTATAACTGTTTCAACACTAACTCCTGAGTTGAGTAATGTATCAACTTGCTGTTGCATTATACTAACTGACCCTATGTAGCTCCCAGCAATTTGATATTGGAATACTCTTATGGCTATCTGTTCGTCAGAAGCTCCAGAGCGTTTCATTTTTTTGACTAGATTTAACATTGTAATTTGGTTGAAATCTGCATTGCCAATTACGCTCGCTGGTATCCATTCATTTGCATTTAAATCAAATATGCGTGAACCAAACCTACGCTGACTTTCTCCAGCCCCCCTCATCATTTTATTAGCATAGCTTGTCAATAATATTTTGGATTCTTCTTCTGTTATTTGTTCTGTCATATACAAATTCAATATGATTTTATTTGCTTCATCAGAGGCCTTTAAATATTCTTTTTCAACCTGAATCCTGCACTGATCTGTTTTGCATGCATCATATTTTCTTTGATAATCATCCGCACTTTGTACACCTGCTTTTTTCAGTTTTTCATTTAATATTTTTTCCTGAGTGTTAAGTTTACTTTCCCCCTTACTGTTACGAAGTGCATTATTATCAACCGCCGTATGCCCGGCCTGATTCCCCTGTGCCACATCAGCCATACTGCCGCCTACTGCCGCTCCTGTTGCTGCTCCAGCCAACCCTATGATTGATGAAACCGTGGCTTTTTCATCTGCAGTTAAATCTTTTGATTCCTTGCCATACAGCCATTTCGATACTACCGGCGCCAGAGCTTCTGTTCCTGCCGCAGCCAGTCCGCCAGCCAGTGCATTATTTCCTCCTGCTGCCGCTACTGCTGCTCCTACTACTGCGTGCGCCACCAGATGCGCAGTGCTGCCTTCTGCATCTTTTCCTTTAAAGTACTGCCCTATCTGATATGAAACTATCGGGCTGGCTGTGGCTGCCACTATCCCTCCTATGCTGTTAGTCGGGGCGGACAGGCCTGCTCCTATCGCATTTAACAGTAATCCGCCTGCATTCCACTGCGACAGTTCTTTTTCATATTTTTCACGTTCTTCCGGACTCAGTGCTTCATTTTTCAGTTTTTCTTTGAGGGCATCTTTTTTACTGTTTATCATAGCAGAGGCTGTCTGCATGTTATCGCTGAAGCCCTGACTGATCTCATGCTGTAAATCCAGCTCTTTCTATACTTTGTCTTTGTCAAAGTTGTTGGCTTTATCGGCATTGTCGTCACTGGTCATACCAGTATGGATAGCAGAAATTGTCTGAACAGCCATTTTGCCGATTTCTGCTGCTGCATTACTTAACCAGTAATGATATTGCCGGTATTAACACTGCTATGGGTAGTACTGGCTGGTATAGTCACAATCGTGACCAAAACCAATTAATTGTTTACGCCAACACTACCCTGATAAAATTGCCACTATTGGAATCAACGCATTTACTAATTTAATTTCGGTTTCTGTCCTACTTATATTTAAATTATTACTCTTATGATAATAAGCTAAATTAAAATAATTTGAACCAATTACCCTATCGATATATGACAAGTATATTATTTAGTATTACCGAGTTTTTACGTTTATCCATTTCTATATACCTTTATTTATCAAAACAATCAACTTTATAAATTAATCTATCATTGTCAGGTTCAGGAGCTTTTTTAGTCAATAAAATACATTTTTCCGGGTGGCTGATATGTTCAGGATGATAGGAATAAAACCATCCATCTTTTCGAAAATTACTCCATGTCAATTCCAAAAATATGTAATCCTTTTCTGTATCTTGCTCCGTTAAAAATTTTCCTTTCTCAGATTTTACATCAGCTTCCTCAGGCTTTACATTGATTTTGTGTTGTATATGTGCACATCCATTAAATAAAATACATAAAATAATAATTAAAAAATTTTTGTTCATAGAATTTCTCAAGGATATTCAAAATAATCATTAGGGTTTTGTATATCATATATTATAAACTTTCCACTCGCTTTATTTGGTTTTATTATCTGCAGTTAAATCTTTTGATTCCTTCCCATGCAGCCATTTCGATACTACCGGTGCCAGAGCTTATATTCCTGCTATTCCTCCTATGCTGTTAGTTCAGGAGGACTGATATGCTTCTATCAAATTTAATAGTTTGAATAAATGATTAAATTTAACCAATATTAATATATAACAATACAATTTGAATTGCCTAGTTGACAAAATAAATTTTTAGATAATTCTTTATCATATCCTAAGCAAGACCATATAAACTGATAATGAATAATACATGTTAAAAGATCTGCATCCTCCGGCAACGGTAACGATAAGTATTTATTAAACATTTTAGCACCACATTCATCTGATTCTTTTTCTGTAAATATATTTTTCGGAGATTGATGGCTTATTCCTGTTTTATGTTTAAACCATGTTAACCAATTATACTTTCCTTTCATATAAATATTTGAAATATCAAAAAGATAAGCACTATCGTACTCAAGTATATTTCTTTTTAATCCAGATTCACTTATTTTCTTTTCTATAAATCTTAGGAATTAGATTATATATATCACCAACTTGATCATAACTATAATCAGTTACTTTATCAAAATAATCAGTATAGTTTTTATACTCATCAGACGTGCACTTTCCTGTATAAAAACACTGGTCATATTTCTCCAATTGACAAAAAAATTTCTTTTGTTCTCTTATATCAAAATCTTCGGCCTGTACTGGCCTTTCCGCTATAAAAACCAGTACAAATATCAAAAATATACTTTTAAAATAATTAAACATTAGATTCTTTTGTTTTATTTCATAGGTTGTCCATTTATCATTCTGAAATGTGCTTTATACGTTATAGGATTTCCCTGAGGATCAAAACTATTAACCCAAATATCATAATAACCATTAGCATCAGGTTTTAATGTTGTTTCTTGAGGAATACACAGATTAAAATACGTCTATTCTATGACATTAAACTACTTAATTATCTGTATTGAGTGTATTTTTATCAAAACTGTTTGTAAATTATACAGTTTTAGCAAAAAATTTTATAACAGACAACAGTACAGCTCCGCTATGGCTTATGATGAATATCATTTCTTATTATTACCATTTAATCTCACATTTTTTTCCTGATTGACAGAATAAATTTTTCATTAAGATTTTGTCATCTGGTTGGCACCATGGGTCATTAATTCGATAATTAAAAAAGCAGGTCTTTACATCAGCATCTTCTGGCAACGGTAAAGATAAATATTTTCCAAACATTTTTACTCCGCAAGCCTCCTTATTTTTTAAAAATATATCTTTAGGTTTTTTATAACTTATTCCAGTATTATTTTTATACCATGATAACCATTTATATTTTAAATCAATATATGCGTAGGCTAAATTACTTACAAAAGTACCATTATAAATTATGTAATGCGGAAAGTTTTCACTCAGTTCATCATTACCTGCCCATTGATATATATCAGGAAGTTTATCATATAAAGATTTAGCATTTTGATTGATATCACCGGTAATTTTTATAAAATAATCCGTATAATTTACATAGTCTTTATAATCACACTTTCCTGTATAAAAGCATTGATCATACTGCTCAAGTTTACAGAAAAATTCCTGTTGTTCTTTTATACTAATTTGTTTTGCAAATATTGACTTGTTAAAAACCATTAACAATATAATTAAAAACAATTTTTTTGACTGTATTAACATTATTTTTACTTCCTAACGTAACATTTGTCCATTTTTCAATCTGAATCGCATTGGACCAGTCTGGCCTTGAATAGTAGCCTTTATATCATAATAACCATTAGAATCAGGTAATATCACTGTCTCTCTTGAAATATACTGATTTCCTTTTTTTTCCTCAACAACACCAATAACTTGATTATTTGTTTTTCTATATAGCGTATCAAAATGCTTTCTTGAATTTTTGTCGTAAATACAGCCTTGTAATTAATCTTTTAATGCTAATATTATAAAATTAAATACAGGGCTGATATATCAGGCTAGCAACACTTACATGACTCTTTTACCTTTTGCTCTTCGCTCTTCATCACGTTTTTTTTTCTGCATTCCCGCCCAGGTTTCATATGTTGGTGTTCCTCTGTCTTCCATACAATTTTCAAACATACCTTGATTCCATACTCCATTTGGATAACCATCTCTTGCAACCCGGTTTTCTGGCTTATGTGCTAAATCTAAACAATATGTTTGATTCTGCTTTCTCAACTTTTGCATTTCTGGCGATTCTGAATTGTAATAATTATTTTCATCCCTTTGTGATTGGGAAATTGCTGATCTTTCAGCATAATAACCATTGTACCAGTCGGATATACTGCAGCCACTCAGGAATATACCGATACCGGTCAGAATAAGTAAGCGGATTTTAGCGATTCGGATCTGCATAATATTTCTTTCCTACCAATTTATACTAATATTTATCATGTAATATCCAATGAAATAGTTATTGGTTTTATCAATTATATCAATGCATTCATTACCTTATTTTATATAGATTTCAAACAAGTACCCGCCACTCTCACTTTTACTTCTTTCCCAAAGTTTATTTCTATTATGAAATAAACCAATAATGATAATGTCATTGTTATAATTAATGCTTATCCAAATTTATTATTTCTTAAAACGTTTTATATAATCTCTGTAATAGGGATTCTCTACGGGATGATCAGTATAATTTCCATTCGCATCAATATAGCGTCCACGTTCATCTACCAAATATTGTGCAGGTGGCTCAGCATACCAGCCAGAAGGATATACTACTACCCGACTACCCTCATATCCGTTTAATGCTAGCAGTTTCTCAAATCGTGAAGCATCTGTACTACATCCACATAATATACACAATATAATAAATCCAACTAAGCTAAATTTCTTAATATTACTTGCCACTTTATACTCCATTTTTGTCTATTTAAAAATTGTCTGAGACTAATAAACTTTCTTCTCATACATGCTATTGAGGCAGGTGTATAAACGTTAATCAACCACTCATTTTCAGCTTAATCATTGCTGCTAATGTCCAGCTTGACGCGTTTTAGAAACTTATAGCTGAGTCCATTCAATTATCCAAGTACAAATTCATATTTATCAGGAATATAAATCTAATATGGCACTCAACAATTTTTAAAAACCTTTTCTCTTCATACATTCTATTGATGCAGGTGTATAAACGTTAATAAGCCATTCAGTCCTCGCTTCAGAACCCCGGGGGGCATTTGGCTTAGGTACAGTTAATTGAAGCTCATCAAAACATTCCTGATCAGCTTTCTCTCTTGCTGGTGATGACCAGCCCGGACCATTCCAGAATCTTATAGCTGCCTCCATGCAACCCTCCAAGCACAAACACATACTTAACAGGAATATAATTTTAATGTGGTGTCTCATGATAATGCACTCCTTCCTGAGGTTTCGTTGGCCTTACCAGAACCGGTATTGATGGGTTTGTATCATTTTTATTATGATTTGAACCTTCAAACCACTTGTCTCTAAAATCTTTATAATAAGGATTCTTAACTTCAATATTACCTGTTAAATTACCATTCTTATCTATATTTCTGCCATAACTATCTTTCAAAAATTTATAAGGTATTTCTCTGAAATAACTACTATGCGAATACATGAACCATTTGTTTTCTACTCCTCCTGTTGGGGCATTGCCACCTACAATATATTTACTACGTAATCCTATCAATGGTGTTCTGCCAACAAAATCAGTATAATGCACAGCTGAGAAAGCTGCACTACCATAACGATAATTTAGATCACTATCCCACCACGTATAACCATTTTTTACCAGCAGATCGGCAAATTTCGGTACATACGTGGCTGTACCATAAAATCTTGCTTCTCTTATTGGTATTTCTGTTAAACCATGGTTATAGGCATATTGCAATGCATTAGTGGCCGTCATGCCACCACGGCTGTGATTGCTCATATCCAAGATATAACCTTTTTCTTTTACATGCTGAAATATCATTACATTAGCTTTTTCAGCATTGGTTAACGGCAATTTTGTTCCGCTCACATCATTGACTTTATCATATAATGCATATAAGCCTTCTGAAACGAAATTGGTGGTTGGCGGATTATTAACGACATAAACTCCATCTTTAGCTGTATCATATAAATTTTGTTTAACTGCATTTGTTAATGCAGCATTTAATGGATTAAGTATGCCCGGATTAGATACAGTGACTACTCCAGTATGTTCTCCTGGCTTTATATCCTCCATATCAAATATTTGTCTTTTGTCACCTTCTTCTACATAAAGACTGTTTACATCTACTAAACGCCTCTTTTTGTCTTCACCTAAATTAGAACAGTATAATCCATCTTTTCCACATTTCACTTTCCAGATTTGTATAGGTCTGGTTGCTGCTCTAACAGCCGGGTCTATAAAAGCAGAACCATCAGCATAGATTAATGCTGCTGTATTATCATAACCATAGAGAGAACTTAATGCCAAATCAACATAAAAGGTGGCTTTTTCCCATTTATTAGCATTTTCTTCTAAAGCCAAAGATTGCTCAGTATTGTATCCATTTTTTCCATCTACATAGTTATTTTTACGTATTTCTTCAGCTTCCTGACGCTTTTTATCGACATGCTGGTGAAGGGTATTTCGCAAATACAGTCGGTTCTGATCAAATTCCTGACTGATTTCACGCTGTAAGTCGAGTTCTTTCTGTACTTTGTCTTTGTCAAAGTTGTTAGTCAGATAGTCAGCTTTATCGGCGTAGTTATCGCTGGTGGTATTTGTATGGATAGCTGCAATTGTCTGGGCAGCCGTTTTGCCGGTTTTCTGCTGCTGCGCTGTTTCATCAGTAATGATGATATTTCCAGTATTAATACCGCTGTGGGTAGTACTGCTGGTATGACCACTATCGTGACCAAAACCTATCGATTTGTTTACGCCGGAGCCGCCCTGATTGGCAAGATGGATGCCATTGCCTGTACCGGGCTGTTTCTGACCCAGTGAAGAACCGCTGATAGAACCGCCGCCACTGATGCCAATGCTGCTGCCACTGTAATCGCTGTGATTTTTGATATCACTGCTGGTAAGACTGCCGGTAATCAGGCTGTTTTTACCTGCTGCTTCTGCGGCACTGGCAGAGGTGATGATGGCTCCTTTCAGATCTGTATTGCCTTTGATTTTAATCTGATAGCCGTCATCTCCGGCTATGATGCCGCTTTGTTCGGTTACTCCGGCATAATCGGCTTTGATTTTGCTCTTGCTGTAGCTGGCGGATCCCGATGCACCGTAGCCTACAGTGACCTGTCCGCTGATATTCTCCTGTTTACTGTCATATTTTGCTTTGTCCTGCAGGCTGGCTATGTTCAGCTCGGCTGCATCTATACTCACGCCTTTACCGATTACCTGTGCACCTATGATGTTGGTAGCACCGCCACTGCTGAGGCTGGTACTGCCGCTACTACTGCCAACATGGCTGTTCCGGTAGCTGGTTTCGTCTCCGTTACCATGGCCTTTACCCAGATTGCCCCCGGCTGTAACACCCAGAGATGTGCCACCAGAGCCATAGCTGATAGCCACTCCGGCATTCCAGCCGCTGGATTTATTACTGCTGCGCTCGCTGTGGCTTTGTTCGGCTGCAAGCAGGTTAATTTCGTTATCTGCCTGTAAATGGGTGCCTTTGCTGCCTGCCACATCTGATCCGATAATGTTGATATTAGAGTCTTTGCCTGCGCCCGTTGCCAGTAAATTGACTGTTCCGCCGGCATTAATCTGACTGGCAGAGGCCACGGTATCTTTTGTGTGATTTTCACTGCGACTCTTCTGCTGACCGATGGTTATGCTGACACTGACATTTTGGTCTGCTGATTGATCGCTGCCAAGTTTATTCAAAGCTTCGCCTGCTTTGTAGGTATCCATACCGGCATTGAAGGCAGCCATGGCATTGACGCGGTCATTTTTACTTTTACCTACGCGGTTAATGGCAGTATTCGCAGTCTGGATGGCATTCACCACAGGTACGTTGACAGCAACGGTGAGTCCGCTCTTTTCAAAAGTATGAATATTGTCTCGGTTATGTTTATCTTGCGCAGCTGCAATATTTATATCTTTAGCCGCTATGGTTACATTGCCTGCAGGTGTGCTCACGCTGCTGCCGGTCTGGTTGTAGTGATTATCTGCAATGATAATGGTATCTCCGTACAGGCTGCCGATGCTGCTGCCGCTGTGAACAAGAGATTTACTGGTGGTATCGTCAGTTTCTTTCTGTTTACCGATAGTGAAGCCGATACCGCCGCTGCCCATCAGACCGGATTTAGTATCTTTGCGATACTGACGATCAGCATAATGATTTTCTGCGGCGCTGATGCTGATATCGTTACCCGCCTGCATAATGGTACCGAAATCAGAGATGACGTTGCTACCACGGATATTAATGTCTTTATCGCTGCTGATGTTGATTAAAGCTCCGGTAATATTACTGGATACAGCTTCATCATGGTCGGCCTGATACTGATCAAGACTGGTTTTTTTCGACAACAGACCGCTGGATTTAATATATGTAGAATGATCCATCTCGGTTTGCTGGCGTCCTTCGCTGATATTAACGCCGTTTTTACCATAAAGGTTGATATTACCCTGCAGGCTGTTGATGTCACCCTGCCTGATATTGAGTTGCTCTCCGGAAAGTATGTTAATGTCGCCGATGGCATTGATGCTGGTACCGGTTTCATTCTGATAACGGTTTATCCAGTGATTTTTATCGCTGCGGCTGCCTGAAGCCATATTGGTTGCAGTGGTCACTGTATTAAGATCGATAGTGCCCTCTCCGGAGCTAAGCTGAGTAATACCATTCTCAGCTGTATTGGTAATGCCGGCACCGTGACTGGTAATACCGTGTATACCGGCCACACTAAGAACACTGTCTTTTTCACCAGTGACATATAATCCTGCGGTGCGGTCAATAATGGTGCCGCCATTATGTTCATCTCCATAGCTGACGGTAGTGCTGCTGAGGTTGATTTTATCGGCTTTCAGACTAAGCAGATCTTTACCTGTGGCCACTCCGCCATTAAAGTCGATGTTCTCTTTGGCAGTGAGACCAACTTTACTGCCACTGATAGTACCGCTGTTGCTGATATTCTGTGCACCGATACTGGTAATATTCTGACCGGCTATGGTGCCCTGATTATTTATATTACCGCTATTTTGCAGGTTAATATTGCGGGCACTGATGAGACTGCCGTTGTCATTGACATCTCCGCTGTGAACCATCAGGTACACTTTGGGTACAAGTACTGTCTGCTGGCTGCCATCTGCCAGAGTGACGGTCTGGCTGACCATCCACACGATGTTACTAGTCAGTTGTGCCATTTGCTCAGGGCTCAGGTCTATTCCCGGTGTCAGGTTAAATTTCTGTGCATATGCGATACCGGCATTCATCAGTGCTTTATATTGCTCTTCATTATTGCTGTAACCTTCGAGATAACGGTAACCGGTCAGTTTAGCTATCTGCTCGTTAATCAGCCGCTGTTCATAGTAGCCGTCACCAAGCCGTTTTTGCATATTCTCGGGATTCTGCCCCAGAGCGCTGAGCATATAATCACTGCCCAGCCATTTTCTCATGTTGGTAAAGGCCGGATCGGTTTCTACCAGATAGCCGCTATTGTCCGGACTGATATGATAAAGGCTGTTGTTAGGCAGTTTGGTAGTGTAATCACTGAGGGTCTGTATGTTCTGGTTGTGACTGTTTAACTGTGTCTGTGCCTTATCTTGCTGCTGTAGCTGGTTATTGCTTTGAACCTGCTCTGCATGTGCCTGATTGGTTCCTGTGCTGGTGTGTTGCTGCACTACACTGACCGGAGTATCAAACTCATGGCTGCTGATGATAGTTTTGTTATACGAGGTTTCTCCATTCGTTTTAATTTTTCCCTTTGACAGTTTTTTATTCACATATTTATAGCCACCCTCTTTTCCATGCTCTTCTACTCGCTGCTGGCCTTTGGTTTCTTTGTTCTCCAGATTCAGATTATCTGTACTCTGCAAGGTGCCACCAACGATAATCTGGCTGTTGTCATTCAGCCAGTGTTCACCACTGACGGTTAAATCTCCGCCTATAATAATTTCTCCGGGCTGAGTTTCAGTTACTTTCTGTTTATAAATATCACGCTTGAAATCCCACCAGTGCAGTTTTGATACTGAATATTTTTTCCATACTTTCTGGCTTTTATCATTAAAGGTAAAACTGATTTTTTTTCTTTCTTCTTTATATTTACCGTCTACACCATCTACCCAGATTTCAGGGTTACCTTTCTCCTGATACTGATGAATTTGGTTACTGCTCTCCAGATATTCTTCTACGCTAAAATGGTTATTTTGATTTTTTAATTGTTTAACTGCAATATTGCCATTACCCTGCGCTTCTATCCTTGCACTGCTGTTAATGAGACTGTCTGCCATACCACTGGCCTGATGCTGCTCATTCAGAATGCCTCCGATAGCAATATCACCTTCGCTGGATAACAGAGCATGCTCTTGATTTATGATATTGGAAGCACCAATATCCAGACGATTTCTGGCTGCTACCACTGCCGCTTTGGTTTCGGTACCGGTGTTTTCTTCCTGATTAAACAAGTTATGAGTACCGATAGCCACATGATTACCATAAATACGGCCGGTACCGATGTTGTTGATGTTGCTGCCCGACTGTATCAGTGTAGTACCGTTACTATTGAGCAGACCGCGATTAGTAATGCTGTCAGCTGCGTTCAGTTCGGTATGGCTGTTACTCTGAATAATCCCATTGGTCTGGTTACTGATGTTTGCCGCTTTGATAATTACGCTATTGCCACCGGTTACGGTATGGCTATTACTGATATTTCCCTGACTGCTGATACTCAGGTTATGACCGGCACTCAGATCTGTATCAATGCTGAAATCATCAATCAGCGCAATATCTGCATCATTCCCGGCAGCAATAGTACTTTGGTTGTTGAGATTTTTTGCATGCAAACTGAGATTCTGCCCGGCAATAATCCGGCCATTATCGCTATTATCTACATGGAGATTATTGCCACTGTTATCAGTGCCGTTACCGCTAATTGATATGTCTTTAAGAGCGCTTATCTGCCCCTGCTGATTATTGAGGGACTGGTTAATTACGGCATCGATTTTTTCATTGGCACGTATAGCGCCTTGTTTGTTATTCAGATTATTACTGCTAATCCGGATGGCTTCTGCATCTATTGAGCCCAGCTGATTGTTTAATTCGCTACTGTATATATCTGCCTGTTTACCGGCACTGATTTTACCATTGCTGTTTTCGATGCTAGTAGCATAAATAGTCAGCTGACCATTACTGCCAATTTGTCCGTCACGATTATCTGCCTGATTTTGTATCTTCAGTTGCTGATCAGCTATGCTGCGGACAGCACCCTGCCGGTTATTCAGATTTGCTGCATCTATCCTCAGGCTGTTACTGTCTATCGCTCCACTGCTGTTGTTCAGAGTGTCTGTTTCCAGCTCTGTCTGACCGCCGCTCCACAACTGCCCGGCATTGCTGTTATCAATGTAGCTGCTGCTATTAAGCTGCAATTTGTTCTGAGCTGCTATTACACCGCTATTGCTGTTATTTGTTTCTGCGCTGTTAATTTCTATCTGTCCGGCTGACTGGATACGACCATGGCGGTTATCCAGTGCTTTACCTGCGTACTGTAACTGCTCGCTGCCGCTGATTTCACCCTGCCGGTTATCCAGCCGGTCAGTTTTGATTTGTGCCTGTCTGACAATCAGTTTGCCCTGAGTATTATCCAGCAAATCTCCGCTTACCTGAAGGTGATTCAGATGCAGATTAGCGTGGTTACTCAATCCGTTATGAGCATTAAGATCGATGCCGCCGTTACCTGTAATCTGCCCGTTATCATTGATAATTTCCTGCCGGCTGATGATTTGTCCGGCTGCAAACTGTTTAGGCTGGCTGAGCGCAGGTTTGGTCTGACCTGTTGCTGTTGCACTGCCTGGCGGATTGGTATTACTGTCTGACGGTTCTCCGGTGTTAGCCGGTTTGTCAGGGGCTGGTTCTGTGCTGCTTTCTGCTGGTGCATAGCCAATCAGACCGTTGTTTTCGTTGCTTAGTTTATCTGTTTCCAGACTCAACGCCTGCAAACCGCTCTGGATAATTTTGCCGTTACGGTTATGAAGGCTGTCACTGATGATGTCCAGACGACCACCATTGATTTCTCCCTGATTATCCAGTTGTTGCCGGTTACGGATATTCAGTTCATCAGCACTGGTAATTAAACCACTGTTGTCCAGCTGCCGGCTCTGTAATTGCAGTTTACCCAGGCTGGAGACAGTACCGCTGTTGCTGATACTGTCAGCTTTGATGGCGGCTGCGGCACTATCTGCGCCGACACTGCTCTTATCAGCAGCAACGATGCTGCCGCTGTTACTCAGTTTGCCATCGGCACTAATCTGTACGCCACCTGCCCCGGCAAATATCTGACCGGCATTATTAATGCCGACACCTTTGTCGTTGCTGACGAGTGTGATTTTACCTGCGTACATACCGGCCAGTTTGCTACTGTCTATGGCTACCCGGTTCTGGGCTGAGTTCTCAGCCGGATAGCTGGGCGTAATTGCTCCCTGCGAAGTAATATCGTTGCTGCCGGCAATAATATTGAGATTATTTGCCCAGATGCCGGCATTGATTTGAGCAGCTTTGGTCAGGATATTGGTGTAATCACTACCCCGGCTATCCAGCCCCTGTCCGTTGATGCTGATATTGCCTTCACGTACCTGAAAACCATCCAGACTACCATTATTGAGTATGGGTTTGCCGGTAGTCAGTGTTACACCGGCAGCATTAATAAAGCCGCCTCCGTTAACATTGATTCCGGCGGGGTTTGCCATGATAACTTCGGCACGTTTACCGGCTACTTCGATGTAGCCGTTAATCCGGCTGGGATTGCTGCTATTAATCTGGTTAACGATGACTCTGGCTTCGCCTCTGGCCAGCCAGGGATTGCCTTGTACCCAACCAGCCTGCTGTGTCTGAATGCTTTTTCGGCTATTGTTGAGAATAGCACCTTTTTGATTTACATCCAGCTGCCGGTACTGATTGACGGACACGCCGCCTTTACTTGGAGTCTGAATGTTTATCTGTGGTACACCATTGGCAGTTTGTAATATAGTGGGCTGCTGATTCTTAGGTGCAGATGTATCTGCGTGAATGTCGGCCGCAATAGCTCCATTACCGGTCAGTACGCATAAGCCCAGTCCTAACAGGACAGACCCGGTGATTAATGGCAGCTTGGCCAGCAGGCTGCCGGTAATGCTGTTACTGCTGCTGCGGTCGGCTGTGCTTTTACCTTCGCGAGTGGTGTTTTCTGCTACGGCTACCAGCATGCCTCTTTTTTTATTGAATATGATTTTATAACGGTTTTTGTTCATGATTGATCCTCTTAAATCTGGCTTTATATCTTTAATTCATAGCCATTTTTTGTTTCTTTAATGATTTACATTGAATAATTAAGACTGAAGCCTACATTGGTTCTGTCCGTACGGAAGTATTGCGGTTTGTATATTGGTTTACCGGCAAAGATGTCGTAATACCATTGTCCGCCGGCTTTGATTTGTCCTTTAAAGCCGATAACTGCTCCAGCCAGTGTTTTTCCCAGCTGCATTTCAGTTGACGGCCCGGAAACGTGGCCGACATCAAGTCCGAGATATACCTGATGGCGGCCTTTGTATTGCCAGTTCAGGTTATTATTCCAATACCAGCCGCGCTCACCTATCAAGGTAACTTCGCCATCAAAACCACGCACGGTGTAACGGCCGCCAATGGAAAGCTGATCCTGGGTAATTAATGGTGTTTTGTTCCACTGTCCGTGAAAGGAGCTGTCATAGCTTAACTGCTGATTACCCAGCGTGAACGGCCACAATAAACCGGCATCTACGGTAATGATTTTCATGCGTGAAGTACCTTCACCAAATTCTTCTTCAGGTGCACGCAAACTGTTATCCGCGCCAGTACCACGCTTGTAGCCCAGCCCCAGATTGACGACGGCATTACCGATATATTCCTGATGATTCAGATTGACAGCCCAGCCTGCAGTATGACGCTGCTGAACTTCAATTTCGGCATCGTTAATAAAATTATGCGATTCGCGTTTCCATACCTTAGCGGTAACATCGATTTTGCGATGGCTGTTGCGGTAAAGCATACGGGTTAAACCCAGATCGGTATTGTCACTGTTACCACTGTAATCATAGTTTTCGTTATAACCTGCTATTGCCTGATGATAGCGGTAATGATTGCGGTTGAAGGCAATCTGCCAGTTACCGAAAGGAACTGAGTAATGCAGGGCATAGCCGTGTGTACCACTGCTGGTACGATTGCCATCACTGTCAAAATAGCTGTCTTTGCTACCCAGATCATGATTGTAGTTGATGTAGAATAAATCACTTAATCCAAGAGGATTATCTACCGATAGAGTGACACCTCCCTGATAACGTCCGGTTGAATGACTGCCGGAATCGTCTATATTGAAACTTAAACGCATTGGCACGGTACGCTGTGACCAGCTTATTACTATATCACTCTGATTGGGCTCGTCTGCCGGCACAATCTGAATATCGGCTTCAGCAGTCGGAACCCGGCGAAGGTTTTCAAGCCCTTGCTCCAATGCACGTAAATTCAGAATATCACCAGCCCTGACCGGAAATTCATTCTGAATATGGCGAATACGACCAACATGTCTGGAAGCAGAATCATCCAGATTATAACGAATAGCATGAACCCGTCCGGCAATAACACTCAGCTGTAATTGCCCGCTATTAATATCTTGCGGACTGGCCAGAATACGGGTAGTGGTATAGCCACGTTCTATAACGGCATTTTGCGCCAGAATCATAATCTGATTTATCGCTTTTCCGCCCAGACACATACCGGGCGTAAACTGACTCTGACGAAGAGCTTTTTTCAGGGCAAACTGAAAATGACCTGCATCTTCTCCGACCAGACGGATGTCCTGGATAGCAAAACAGGGAGTTTCATCTGTTATCAGTTTACCTGTTCCAGACAGATTTTCTTCCGCAGGCTGCAAATGTACGTTTACATCAGGCTGCATTTGCTGCCGGAATTGCTGCTGACGCTGCTGCTCGCGTATAATCTGCTGCTGTTGTTTCTTATCTATCTGTTCAGCCGCTTCGTTCATTGATGCAGCATTGGCTTGTAACAGACTTATCCCTAATAGATTTAACAATAAAACTGGGTTTTTTATACGCATTTATGCTTAATGAATGTTAATACTAGTTAATTTTAACGTTATTTAAAGTTAATTACAACTTTAAATATTCTATTATCATTTACATAAATATACTTAATAACTTTAGTAGTAACAGTATTTTTTATAGAAACTTGCATTAAATCGATATTAAATATTATATAAATATATGTTTTAAAATAATTTTTTTAATTTAATTAAAATTAATGAATTATATAAAAGTTTTCAGATATAAAAATTATATCAAAATACAGTATTAGCTTTTTTTATGTTTAAATTTATATTTAATTATCAATATTAAATTAATTTATTTAAAATCTTAAAATTTTATTTTTTAATTATAATAAAAAAGCAATATTAGTTCTTATTGTTCAAAAAGGGCTAAAATTATCATTCCAAAGCGGAAAATCGATAAAAATCTGACCGGATCAGAGATATTCTGATCCGGCCGGCAGCATTTCAGAATTCATTTTATGCAGATATCTTATCTGATTCAGTAAAATACTTTAAATCGTTCCGTATCATCAATAAAGCTTTTTTCAGGGAAAGGTGCTTCATTGGAACCAAAAGGCATCATGGCACGCAGCTTCCAGCTTTCCGGTATCTGCCATTCTTTAGCAGCTGCCGCATCCGGCAAAGGGTTATAGTGTTGCAGGCTGGCGCCGATGCCGGCATTTGCCAGAGCAGACCAGACTGCAAACTGGGCAATACTGCTTCCCTGTTCCGACCAGACAGGAAACTGCTCAGCATAGTTGGGATATTGCTGTTGCAGGCTGGTGATGATTTGCTGATCTTCATAAAATAATATGGTACCGACACCAGCCGCAAAACTCTTAATTTTGGCTTCTGTGGGGGCAAATTTGTCTGCAGGTACTCTGATACGCAATTCATTCATGACAATATGCCAGAATTTTTCACTTTGCTGACCAAACAGGATTACAGCACGTGAACTTTGCGAATTAAAAGCTGACGGAGACAGTTTAATGGCTTCTTCTATTAAAGCAGTTATTTCTTCCTGTGCCTGAGTAATATTCCTGCCGAGTGCATACTGGGTACGACGTTTTTCAATGGCTTCTATTAATGTATTATTCATGTTCTTTCCTTTATCATTATGCAATTAAATTAATAAATTAACTCCAACATACATTGATATACTAGCGGAAAAATTTAAGTCTACCCAGCCCTGCTTATCAGTACAAAAATTATTCATTTAAGATATTAATAAATTCTATTTTCTTAAAAAACAGAACATAACAAGCAAAATAAATCGGAATTGATGATAATTGCGCCGGTTTGAAGTCGTTGTTACACAGCATTTCCTTACAGGAATTGATTTTTTATTTCCATGAAATGCCAGATTTGCGCTATCAAACAGACTGTTTTTAATATATTTTTAGAAATTATTACTGTTATTGGGTCAGGAATATGCGGTATTTAGCTGAGCAGATAGTGACGCAGAAAAGCCGTAATAGCGATACTGAACACCACTGTTGGTAACAATGAAAATCGCCACGCCAGTAATATTGTGATGATAACGGCTAAAAGATTAGCCGGATTGGTTGTGGCAAAGGCAGGAGCGATTACAGCAATCAGAACACAGCCGGGGATGGATTCAAGAACTTTAGTCAGGCGCGGACTAAGCTCACGATTGCGTAATAACAGATAACCACTGATTCGGGTGATGTAAGTAACTACCGCCATGGACAGAATAGTGAGTAAAGCTGATAAATCAATCATACGCTGCCATGATAAAAGCTACAGTTAAGCCGGATATTGTACCCAGTAATACATACCATGCACCAGGCAGGAAAAGATAGCCGGCAATCGCCGCCAGCAGGCTCACCAGCCATGGAACAGCTGCAGTAAAACCTTTCCACATTCCTTTGAGTAAAACCAGAAATACTGCCACAAAGGCCATATCAAAACCGTAATGAGTAACATCGCCAATAACCGGTCCGATAAGTGCACCCACAGTTGTGAATCCGACCCAGACGACATACAGACCTATGCTGGCACCAAGATAAAAATAATAGCTGAATTTCTGCTTTGGTGAGTTTTTCGCATCAGTAAATGCCAGTGCCCAGCTTTCGTCACACATTAAAAACAGTGCAGATAATACTTTTCGTCTGGGCAGATCTTTTAGATAAGGTGTCAGTGCCGCACTCATCAGAATATGGCGACTGTTTACCAGTAGTGTCATTAAAGCAATTAAGATTAAATGCGGGGGTGAAGTCCACAAATTAACCGCTACAAATTCGGAACCACCGGCAAAGTTTACCGCAGTAAGCAGTGAAATTTCACCGGTACGCATTCCTTTTTGAATTGCCTGCGCACCTAACACCAATGAAAACGGAATAAAACTCAGCATAACCGGCAAAGCGGTAATCAACCCTCTTTTAAATTCCTGTCCTGATTGTAATAGGGCAGACGATGACACAGTTTGGTGCTTTCCGGTGTAAATTTAGTGTTGTGTATTATAAAGAGGATATTTACACAACGTAAACATAAAATACCAATATAGATAATGAAATACAGCTTAAGCGGGTGAACTCGGTACAAAATAAATAATTTTATGCAATAATAATATTCTATTTCTGAATTTTTTTATGCAAGTTAATTACAATTCGATTATTTTATCTATTTGCTTTTCTATTCTATTAATAAAATGATGCTGAATTGATATATAAATTTCTTTCTTTAAAAATACATTTGTCATTTTGCTAATCATAAATTTAAGACTGCTAACCCAATATACAATTTTTTGATGCTATTAATTTTCATTATTCAGGAATAGTAACGGATATCTGTATTAATCCGTTTATCTGACTCATGATTAGTGATTGGTTAATTTGGTATGTGCCGGATAAAGTTTAGTTTCTATAATGAAACAGACCAGCATAATTAATGCCGGTCTGTTGGTTAATAACTAATAGTAATAAACAATATCAATTAAATCAGAGCGGGACATATCGCCCGGATTATTTCCGGGCTGACCCTCAGGTATCGGAATACCCATTTTCTGGAAATGCTTTACCCAGTAATCAGGAAATTCACCAGTATCTTTAGACTTAAAGGTCATTGCGCGTAATGGGAATACTTCCTGCCCGTTGTTGGCTTCTTTGAATATCTGATAAATCAGCTCAGAACAGTAATACTGATCGTTGGTGATATCAAAGGCATCATCGTATTTTTTACCTACTTTTTGCTGTGCATAAATCAGAGCAGAAGGAATCAGTGCCTGATAAGGTGCTTTCAATCTGCCCACTACTGCTCGCGGCTGACATTTTTTTTTGGGATGCAGATATGTTTTCAGTGATGTGATACGGACTTCAGGAGTGGTGGCTTCAATAACAAAATACTGATTTGGGTTTTTCTGCCAGACAATTCCGACATGAGTAAAATTGTATCCGGTCAGACCACTGGTAGCAGCCTTAATGGCACTATTCATACCGCCGTCACAATTTTCCAGAAAAATAAGATCACCATTTTGTGGTTTAAAGGATTTTTGGGCATAGACATTCAGGCTGAAAAATAAACTGCACACCAGAGCCAGCAATAAACGGATAGTTTTTTTATTCATGTACAAACCATATCTTATTAGTAAATAATGATTAATTATACTGCATATACATTGATTAACCAGTATTTATAGAATTTAGGCAGTAAAGTACGCTTTTAAATCAATCGGTATTTTTACCAAGCTTGCGCTGGAAAATACGGTAGCTGGCTGCAAATGCAGCAATAGCCGCACCAATCAGCGCACCACCGATAAACATGGAAACTAAATCAACAGTTTTGCCCACATCCAGACTGTCCAGTATCTGTTTAGAACTCAGTTTCTGGCTGCCCGGACTGCTCATGCCTTCAATCATATGGCGATTATTACATTTGGGCAGCAAGACATTCTGATCAGCAGCCTGTGGAAATGTTTGTCTGACTGCTGTTTCACACTGCTGAATCTGTGCCGGCGTAACCAGATTAAACCAGCCGCCGATATACAGCCCTCCGGCAAGCAGACAAATAGCAATAATGCCTACCAGAATGGCAGAGCCTCTTTTCTGCTGCGTAGCCGCTTCTGAATTTTTAACGTTTTTCTGCTGTTCGGTCTGACGTTTAATTTGACGGGTTTTGTTACTCACTAGCGCTCATTTCGTTGTAATAATTTAAGATAAATACCGTGCCTGAGGGGACAATGCAAACCCGCTGACAACCGGCAGAAACTTCATACAGGTAATCATATTGGCTGATAGTGAATCATACTAAAAGCTGTTTTTCTGCTGAAATTAGTGTTGTAAAAATTTCAGCTTAACTCCTGCCTTGGTTTTTGCCAGCATTTCGCTTACATTTTCGCCCAGATGCAAGGCCAGGCCGATAGTCAGCATATCAACTACCATCAGCTGCAGCAGACGGGAAATCATCGGGGTATATTTTTCGCTGTCTTCAGGGGTAACAACACTAATGACACAGTCACAGGCTTGTGCGACGGGTGATCCGGCACGGGTAAGAGCGATTACTTTGGCGCCGTTACCCTTGGCAATTTTAATTGCATCAAGTAAATCTCGTGAAGAACCTGAATGCGAAATAACAACCAGCACATCTTGTGGTGACAATACGGCAGCAGCCATCAGTTGTACATGACTATCGGTATAGGCAACTGTAGACAAACCAAAACGGAAAAGTTTGTGCTGAGCATCCATTGCGACAATACCTGAATTGCCTGCCCCATAGAATTCTATACGGCGCGCTTTGGCCATCAGCCTGACTGCGGTTTCCAAGTCAGCCGCATTAAGAGATTTACGGCTGCCAAGCACTGTGGCTGCGGTACTGGCTATAACTTTATTCAGCACGTCCTGCATAGAATCTGTGCTGTTAAGCTCTTCATGGACATATGGCATGCCGTCATGACCGATACTGGCAGAAAGATTGAGTTTAAATTCAGGTAACCCGCTATAGCCCATGCTGCGGCAAAAACGGATAACCGTAGGCTGGCTGACACGTGCCTCTTTAGCAATATTGGCTACAGCTGCGTGTACAAACCACTTAGTCTGCGCCAGTACACATTCAGCCACCCGGCGTTCTGCTGAAGATAATTCAGGTAATTTCTGACTGATTTTGGCTAACATTATGCTCTCCTGTTTTGTTGTCGCCACAAAACAGGAAGAGAAATATTGATAATTAATTTATACATGGTAAACCTGCTGATTTCTCTTGTATTGCGTGCCTATGCTAACACTGAAATAAACAAATGCAATATTCTGATGCGGATTATCGTTATCATGATGGTTATTAAAACCATAAATATTTATTATAGCGGTATTAGAACAGATTTTTGTTATTACTGTAAGATATTCTGATATTTTCTAGCAGCGATACTGACCTAATGCATTAAATATAATTTCAAGTAAACGCTGATTATCTACCTGCTCCATTACATTAACAGGCTGATGACTGACCGGCGGCATACCAACAGTCAGTCTGAGTGCACCCTCTTTCCAGCGACGGCTGCTGGCACGGGTACAGTCACGCGCAGTGGATACATCAACAATATAAGGCGAGCTGGTAACAACACTTTCATCAATCAGCTTGGCGACACACAATACATCATGAATCCAGCAACCAGCCAGCTGGCGTGTCTGAATAGAATAGTCCATCCACGGACGTGATGTACGGACAATAAAATCTGCAAGCGGATTGGCAAAGCTCTGAAGTTTATCCAAATCCTGATGGGTTAGCAGTGTCTGTGTAGTTACGTCCAGCGGTGCAAGGGTAATATTGGCTCCACTTTCGATAACAATTTTGGCTGCTTCAGGATCAACAGCGAAGTTGGTGTCCTTAAGGTAGCTGTCCAGCTGAAATACACCGCCCATGATGACAATTTCAGCAACAGACCGGGCAAAATCGGGATAAAGCTGGATGGTATGGGCAATATTGGTTAACGGACCAATAGCCACCACGGTAATTTCACCGGGGTTATTACACACCAGTTCACCAATTGCCTGAGCCGCATGTGGCGCACTGTGATCATTTAATGGCGGCAGCGGTGGCAGATTGTCCCATAAAGACAATAATCCCTGTTTGCGTACATTATTATCCAGTTGTTCACGCCATGGGGCAGCCGGTTCAAGTAATGCCTGAGCAGCTCCTTTTACTACCGGGATGCTTTGATTCAATTCCTGCATTAATTGATGCGCTACCTGAAAACCGGTATCCCGCGGTGTATTACCGGCTACAATGGTAATCAATTCCAGTTTAATTGAATCTGCAGCCAGTGCCAGCGCCAGTGCCAGCCCGTCATCTACATTCGCGCCTGCAATACCATTACCGGGATCACAGTCAATTACGATACGCTTCATAAATATTTACCTGTGCTTCAATTACAACGGAGTCAGTAACTGACTCCGTTATTAGTGATTCTATCAATTTGTTAAAGCAGTTAAATAGCGTCTTCTACTGCATTCAGGTCGCGCCCGCGAGTTTCCGGAGCATAGAATGTAGTTATAAAGCCAATGCCTGCCATTGCTGCAAAATAAATTGCAATCGGCCACCATATCTTGTAATGATCCAGCAATGCTGTGGCAACTAATGGCGCAATACCACCTGACATGATACCTCCGATCTCTTTGGCCAGAGCCATTTTAGAGTAACGATTACGCACCCCGAACAGTTCTACCCCATAGGCTGCCTGTACACCAAAAATACCCAGTGACGCCAGACACATACCAATAACAATAATACTGGCTACGATAAAAGGATCTCGTGTTTCCAGAAACATATAAGCCGGAACAGCATACAGCATCAGCAGAAAACAGAACCAGCGGTAAACAATACGGCGGCCAAACCTGTCGGATAACCAGCCGGCAAACGGAATCACAAAAAAGCCTAACAAAGACGCAACAAATACCGCAGAAGTCGCAACGTTTTCATTCATTTTTAGAGATTTGACAACATAGCCGATAACAAATGTCTGCGCCAGGTAAGATGGGCCATTTTCACCAATACGTAAGCCCAGCATAACAAAAAATGCTTTGTTACCTGCCAGAAATGCTTTAACACGTGCCAGAAAGGGAATGCTTTCATCTGTTTCAGTAACTTGTGAAACTGATATTTCAGTTTTTTGCACCTGAGATTGTTTAACTTCATTTTGTTCCTGCTCGAATACCGGAGTTTCCCGTAAATGGCGGCGAATAAGAGTAGCAGCAAGAGCAATCAGTGCACTGAGAATAAAAGGTATCCGCCAACCCCAGCTGGCTACATCTTCTTTATTCAGCATTAACACCAGCAGCCAGACAGACGAAGCGACCAGCGTACCACTGTTGGAACCGATACCGATAATCGAAGCAATCAGACCGCGGTGTTTGGGTGGTGCATATTCTCCCAGCACTACTGTAGCGCCGGAAAGTTCGGCACCGGCTCCGAAACCCTGCATAAAACGCAGTACAACTAGAAGAACTGGTGCCCATATCCCGATAGTGGCATAGCTAGGAATAAAACCAATCAGTGTGGTGGAAATGCCCATCAGAGCAATAGTAGTTACCAGTACAAATTTACGTCCTTTAAGGTCGCCAAGACGGCCAAAAAATATGGCACCGATCGGGCGAGCAACAAAGCCGACTGAATAAGTGGTAAAACTGTACAGAAGAGCAATTGTGTACGTTTTTCCCGGAAAAAATACATCTCCGAATACCAGCCCTGCGGCCAGACTGTATAAAGCAAAATCCACATACTCCATGGTGGTTCCGAGCCAGCAGGAAAGTGTTGCTCTAACAAATTCCCGTCGTCCTTCAGGTGTGGCTAAACGCTGTTCAGCTGCGCTCTGCTTCGAGCTGTCAACTGACGATTGTAAGTCACTCATTCAAATATCCTATGGTTACAAATCAGGGTGAAACTAGTTACAAAAAAGATTAAAACAAAATTTCCAGCACAAATTTGCTGCCAAAATAAGCCAGCATCAGGCTGACAAATGACACAATAACCCACCATGCCACTTTTTTCCCGCGCCATGCCTGCATATGATGTCTGAGCAGGATAACCAGATAGATTATCCATGACAGCACGCCGAATACCGTTTTGTGGTTAAAACGTGCCGGCTCACCAAATACAGCTTCGGAAAATACTGTGCCGCTGACAGCCGCTATAGTCAGTAGCACAAAACCCGCCTGCAGGCCTTGAAACATTAATTTTTCAATAGCCAGCAAAGGCGGCAGGAATGATTGCTGCGGAACAGTTTTACGCCGGTGCAGATAATGATTACGTACCAGCATGAGCACAGCCAGCAGGGTTGTAATGCCAAAGAGGGCATAAGCCAGCAATGCCGACAAAACATGTATCATGAATGCTGTGTTGTGCATCGGGTAAGCAATAGCCTGCCCGGGCAGCAGTAAGGCAATCAACAGTACGAGTGCCGAACAGGGAAACAGCGCCAGCTGTAATCCCTGCAGGCGATAGCGAAAACTGCCTACCCAATACAGCATTACCATTAACCAGGTAATCAGATTGAGTGCCTGACCGAACCCCACCAGCAGTACATGCTGCTGCAACATTGGCTGCCAAACAACAAAGGTATGCAGCAACAATATCAGCAGTAGCAGTGACTGCTCACCCCGCAACGGATAAGGCACATCAGTATGACGTTGCCAGAACCGCCATGCCAGTACAGAAAGCACGACATAAGCAAGAATAAGCACCAGCAGCAATAAGCTCATGATTTTTCCGCAGCAATAGCGCGCCAAAAATTGGCGCGCGTAGTGTAAAATAGGTATTTATTATTGCTATGCCGGCTAAAAAATACAGGCAGGTATAGCAACGGGGTGCCATTTTATAACCAAATTGCTACTTATCATACCTATTTATTGTGCGAATTGACTGGCAACAGGCAATTTTCACCAAACATATACAGGCTGCTTACAATTAGCCGGAGATGGTTTCGATGTTAGACAATCTATCAGATCGCTTTAGTAAAATTGCGAAAACTCTGCGCGGACAGGCGCGTTTGAGTGAAGACAATATCAAAGATGCCCTGCGTGAAGTACGTATGGCATTACTCGAAGCAGACGTTGCCCTGCCAGTTGTAAAAACGTTTATGGCTTCGGTAAAAGAACGTGCAGTTGGGCAAGAAGTCATTGGCAGTCTCACACCCGGGCAGGCTTTTGTTGGTGTGGTAAACGATGCCCTTACCGAACTGATGGGCACACAAAACAGCAGTCTGAATCTGGCTGCAGTTCCACCAGCCGTGATTCTGATGGCAGGTTTGCAGGGTGCAGGTAAAACCACTACGGTGGGCAAACTGGCCCGGCTGCTGAAAAATGAGCAGAAGAAAAAGGTACTGGTGGTTTCTGCCGACGTATACCGTCCGGCGGCAATAGAGCAGCTAAAATTGCTGGCACAACAGGTTGAAGTGGATTTTTTCCCGTCACACGAAGGTGAACAGCCGGTGACCATTGCATTGAATGCTCTGGATCATGCCAAAAAACATTTTTATGATGTACTGATGGTGGATACTGCCGGCCGGCTGGCTATTGACCAGAAAATGATGGATGAAATCCGGCAGATACATGCAGCGATTAATCCGGTAGAAACTCTGTTTGTAGTAGATGCCATGCAGGGTCAGGATGCCGTAAATACAGCACAGGCTTTTAATGATACGCTGCCTCTGACAGGTGTGGTATTAACCAAAATGGATGGCGATGCCCGTGGGGGTGCCGCTTTGTCTGTACGCCATGTAACCGGCAAACCGATTAAATTTATTGGTGTAGGTGAAAAAATCAACGGGCTGGAACCGTTTTATCCGGATCGTCTGGCTTCGCGCATTCTCGGCATGGGGGATGTACTTTCACTGATTGAAGATGTACAAAAAGGCATTGATGAAAAAACCGCGCAGCAGATGGCAAAAAAACTGCATAAAGGCAAAGGTTTTGACCTGAATGACTTTAAAGCACAAATTCAGCAGATGCGTAAAATGGGTGGAATTGAATCCATTATGTCTAAGCTGCCAGGCGATATGGGACAAATGGCCAAACAGGTGCCGGAAGGCACGGCAGAAAAAGCCATGAGTCGTGTGGAAGCCATTATCAACTCGATGACAGCCAAAGAACGTGCCAATCCGCTGCTGATTAAAGCCAGCCGTAAACGCCGCATTGCCAATGGTTCCGGCGTTACCGTGCAGGAAGTGAATAAAATGCTCAAACAGTTTGAGCAGTCGCAAAAAATGATGAAATCATTTACCAAAGGCGGTATGGGTAAGCTGATGCGTCTGGCAAAAGGCATGAAAGGTATCATGCCGCAATAACCTGTATTTTTAATACACTGCCTGAATTCAGATTCAGGCAGTTTTTTATTTTCTGCTATCTCCTGAAGATAGCTTATGACAAGCATCCGGCATGGATAATCTTATATTTTTACTGTAAAATATTCCGAGCAATTTATGATTGCTGTTTAATTACATTATTTTAAAAAGGAGTACGATAATGCGCAAATTTAATGATAAAGGCTTTTTTTGAGCCAACCAGCAAACGCCGCAGAGGTTTCCCGTCAGAAACCAACGTTAAACGCGGACTGATAAGAACTGTTCATGGTGACAAAGTTCTGCATGAAAAGCTGGGGCGCAATGATCCCTGTCCATGCAACTCCGGCCGCAGCTTTTAAGAAGTGTTGTCTGAAAACCGGCTGCTTTCGATGGCAGCAACAGGCATGACTATTTCCGCTAATGTCTGCCAGTAATCACTGCTACTGAATTAATCCACTTTTAATTACTTCCCCCTGTATTCTACGCATACCGGGGGATAATTGATTGGGCTTCTGCACAGTTTTATCCCGCCTACACAGATAATAAACAGGTAAAGCAGCAGAAATATATATTTATTAGTTAATTATCCGCCTGTACTCATAATTTTCATTTATGACATTTGCTTAATAATTAATCGTTTATTCGACTCAACCTCTATTTTGAAAATAAGACTGTTTACTTTGATATCCGGATTCTGATAAAAGCGCATCGTCTTAAACCATGCCTCAGCGCATGGGTTATAATCAGAATCTTATTTTTTGATTTTTTTCCAATTCGTAACCATGTTAAACACCCAATATTCTCCGAGTGAAATCGAAACCCGTTTATATCAGCAATGGGAACAACGCGGCTATTTTGCACCGTCACTGGATTTAAGCAAACCTTCTTTCGCTATTCAGCTGCCACCGCCTAATGTAACTGGCACCCTGCATATGGGGCATGCATTTAACCAGACCATTATGGATGGCCTTACCCGTTATCACCGCATGAAAGGTGAAAATGTGTGCTGGATTCCCGGCTCTGACCATGCCGGTATTGCTACGCAGATTGTGGTGGAACGCCAGCTGGCGGTAGAAAACATTACCCGCCATGATTTAGGCCGGGAAGCATTTATTGCCAAAATCTGGGACTGGAAAAAATTCTCCGGCGGCACCATTACCGAACAGATGCGCCGTGTCGGCTGCTCTGTAGACTGGAGCCGTGAATATTTTACAATGGACGATGTGCGTGCCGAAGTGGTTACCGAAGTATTTGTACGCCTGTTTGAGCAGGGTCTGATTTATCGCGGTAAACGGCTGGTAAACTGGGATCCGGTACTGGGTACAGCTGTATCAGATCTGGAAGTGGAAAATATCGAAGAAAACGGCCATATGTGGCATATCCGTTATCCGCTGGCCGATAATCCGGACAACGCTCTGATTGTTGCCACTACCCGTCCGGAAACTTTGCTGGGCGACGTAGCCGTAGCCGTACATCCCGATGATGAACGTTATGCCGGCTTCATCGGAAAACAGCTGGTACTGCCATTATCCGGCCGCACTATTCCGGTGATTGCTGATGAGTATGTAGATAAAGATTTTGGTACCGGCTGCGTTAAAATCACACCGGCTCACGATTTTAATGACTATGAAGTGGGTAAACGTCATCAGACTGCACTGATTAATGTACTCAGTCTGGATGCCAGAATACTACCGCAGGCAGAAGTATTTGATTTTCAGGGTCAGGCTCAGGCTGGTATTACGTTACCGGCACAATATGCCGGACTGGATCGTTTTGCTGCACGCAAACAGATGGTCGCAGACCTTGAAGCTCAGGGTTTACTGTTAAAAGTGGAAGAACACAAACTGATGACACCTAAAGGTGACCGTACCGGCAGTGTAATCGAACCAATGCTGACCAGTCAGTGGTTTGTGGCTATGACCCGCAGTGCTGATAATAATGTTGCCAATCCCGAACCGGAATCAGAGTTTAAAGGTAAAACTCTGACTGAAAAATGTATTCATGCAGTGGAAAGCGGACAAGTACGCTTTATTCCGGAAAACTGGGTTAATACTTATAACCAGTGGATGAACAATATTCAGGACTGGTGTATCTCCCGCCAGCTGTGGTGGGGTCACCAGATTCCGGCATGGTACGACCAGAACGGCCGCGTTTATGTAGCGCGTAATGAAGCCGAAGCACAGGCACAGGCGGGTGAAGATGCGGTTCTGACCCGTGACGAAGATGTACTGGACACTTGGTTTTCTTCAGCTCTGGTGCCGTTTTCTACGCTTGGCTGGCCGGAAAAAACACCGGAATTGCAGGCATTCCTGCCCTCTCAGGTATTGGTAACCGGTTATGAAATTATTTTCTTCTGGGTAGCACGCATGATTATGATGACTACCCACTTCACCGGCAAAGTACCTTTTCATGATGTATATATTCATGGCATGGTGCGTGACCATGAAGGTAAGAAGATGTCCAAATCTGAAGGCAATGTCATTGACCCGGTGGATTTGATTGACGGTATCGATCTGGAAAACCTGCTGGTTAAACGTACTACCGGTTTGCGCCGCCCGGAAAAAGCGCCGCAGGTAATCAAAGCGACACAAAAACTATTTCCTGACGGCATTCCGGTATTCGGTGCTGATGCTCTGCGCTTCACTATGGCCAGCTATGCTAGCCTAGGCCGCAGTATCAATTTCGATTTCAAACGTGCCGAAGGCTATCGTAATTTCTGCAATAAATTGTGGAATGCCAGCCGCTTCGTACTGATGAATATTGAAAATCACGATTGCGGGCAGGATGAAAGTCTGCCGCTAAGTTACAGCTTTGTTGATAAATGGCTGCTGACCCGTTTGCAGCAAACCATTTCGGCAGTAAGTGAAGCACTGGACACCTACCGTTTTGATATGGCTGCTCAGACCTTATATGAATTCATCTGGAATGAATACTGTGACTGGTATGTAGAACTGGCCAAAACTCAGTTGCAACGTGGTGATGAAGCACAGCAGCGCGCAACACGGCGCACACTGGTACGCGTTCTGGAAGTAGTACTGCGCCTGTTGCATCCGATTATGCCGTTTATCACTGAAGAACTGTGGCAGACCATTGCACCACTGGCTAACGCAAAACATACTGACAGCATCATGCTGGCCACATGGCCGCAGGCTGACAGCAGTCTGAATAATGCTAATGCGGTAAATCAGATGCATTATTTGCAGGAGCTGGTTAATTCAGTACGCAATTTGCGTGGTGAAATGGGGCTGGCGATGAGTGTAAAAGTGCCTTTACTGGTTGAAAGCAATACCGATCTGGGTGAAATTCTTCCATATCTGCCACTGATGGCACGTCTGAGTGAAGCCAAACAGGTAACCCATTTGCCAGAAAGTGATGATGCACCGGTAGCAGTATGTCAGGGTGCGCGCCTGATGCTGAAAGTCGAAGTGGATAAAGCTGCTGAAACGGCACGACTGCAAAAAGAAGCAGAAAAACTACAGAAAAATATCGATAAAATTGAAGCAAAGCTGGCCAAACCGGGCTATACCGACAAGGCACCTGCGCATCTGGTAGAAAAAGACCGTACCGAACTGGCTCAACTACAGGACAGAATGTCTAAAATTGCTTTACAGTTACAAAAATACAATTAATTAATTACAAATTATTTCTTCTCAACCACCAAACCACAGATACAGGTAGCAGCCGGATAAATCCGGCGATCACTTTTATGTATTAGGATTGGTGGTTTCTTTTTTTAATTTCAAAAATATTGCAATAATCAACTAAAAAATAATTTTTTATTCTAAAACAAGCTATTAATTAAATACAATGTACTTGTTTTGTAATTTATTTACACATAATTATTCAAATTTATAATAATATTATGTAAAATTCGTAAAAAATAACTTTTTAGCTTTATATTTAATAGTTATATGAACCGGATATACTGAAAGATTGGAGCAAACAGGTGATTAATACATCTAAATACTCGTCCCTCAACATTGTCTTGATTCAGGCTCGTGAAGCATTATTATCTCATTTTCGCCCGATGCTGAATGATATCGGTATCACTGATCAGCAATGGCGTATTACCCGTTTACTGGCAGAAAATGGTATCATGGATTTTCAGGATTTAGCTAAACAGGCATGCATTCTTCGCCCAAGCCTGACTGGTATCCTGACAAGACTGGAAAAACTGGATTATGTAGTCCGTCTTAAACCATCCAATGATCAGCGACGGGTTTTTCTTAAGCTGACCCCGGCCGGAGAAAAATTGTATGAAGATTTGTGTCGTTCAGTAGATGCACGGTACAAAGTACTGGAACAGCGTTATACTCAGGAAAAATTACATCAACTGGGCAATATGCTGAAAGAATTTACCAATATTGCTGTCGATAAAGAAGAACCAGAAACTTAATAAAATGAATCAACCACCGTCAGCCGTAGCTTTACAATATCGTGAAGCGATGTCAAAAGTTGCCGCAGCAGTACATGTTATTACCACCGAAGGTTCAGCCGGCCGTTATGGCATCACCCTTACCGCAGTCACATCGGTAACAGATACACCTCCTACCTTATTATTATGCATTAACCGCAACGCCCGTATTCAACCGGTTCTCCGCGCCAACGGGCGTTTATGTGTTAATGTTCTGGCTTCATCTCAGCAGGATGTAGCGGAGCATTTTGCCGGAATAACATCTGTTCCGGTAACCGAACGTTTTCTGCAAAACGACTGGCAAAATCATCACCACTCCGCCCAGCCTCAGTTAGTAGGAGCACTGGCACATTTGCACGGGCACATTGTTGACTGCCATGATATGGGCAGCCACAGCGTATTTTATGTAGCAGTTGAGCACATAAATATTAATTCACAGGAAAATCAGGGATTACTCTATTTTCAGCGCCGGTTTACTCAGACTGCCATACCATTTTGTGAAGCAGACTGTGTCTGAATCGATTTTCCTGCCACACCGGCAGATAAACTAAAAAACAGGATATAAACAACAATGGACTGTCCTTTTCCGGACAGTCCATTACTACATGTAAAAATACTTATTTTACAATCTGTACCAGTTCGCCGGCTGCGTAACGATTTGCCATTTTTTCCAAAGAAATTGGTTTAATCTGGCTCGCATGACCGGCAGCTCCAAAGGCCACATAACGATCAATACAAACCTGCTTCATGGCTTTAATGGTTTCAGTAAAGTATTTACGCGGATCAAATTCTGCCGGATGTGTAGCGAGAAAACGACGGATGGCGCCTGTGCTGGCCAGACGCAAATCTGTATCAATATTAACCTTGCGTACACCGTATTTAATCCCTTCGACAATTTCTTCTACCGGCACACCATAAGTTTCCGGAATATTGCCGCCAAATTCGTTAATCACCTGCAACCATTCCTGCGGTACTGAGCTGGAACCATGCATAACCAGATGGGTATTAGGTAAACGTTCATGAATTTCACGGATGCGGTCGATACGCAGTACTTCCCCTGTCGGCTTACGGGTAAATTTATAGGCGCCATGGCTGGTACCAATAGCAATGGCCAGAGCGTCAACACCCGTATCCTGTACAAAACGCGCTGCTTCATCCACACTGGTAAGCATCTGTTCATGGCTGAGTTTACCTGCCGCACCCACACCATCTTCCTCACCGGCATCTCCGGTTTCCAGATTACCCAGACAGCCGATTTCACCCTCTACTGATACACCACAGGCATGTGCCATATAAACAGTTTTGCGAGTGACATCTGCATTGTATTCATAAGTGGAAGGTGTTTTGGCATCACTCAGCAGCGAACCATCCATCATTACTGATGAAAAGCCCAGCTGAATTGAACGCTGACATACTTCCGGTGATGCACCATGATCCTGATGCATTACAACCGGAATATGCGGAAATTCTTCAATGGCAGCCAGAATAAGGTGCCGCAAAAACGGGGCACCGGCATATTTGCGTGCACCGGCACTGGCCTGCACAATCACCGGAGCGTTAACTTCATCGGCCGCTTCCATAATCGCACGCATTTGTTCAAGATTATTGACATTAAACGCCGGCAGACCATAACTGTTTTCCGCAGCATGGTCGAGCAGTTGGCGCATAGAAACTAAAGCCATGAGGTTCTCCGTGTGTACTTGCAATAATTGGTAAAAAAATCGGCGCAATTATACCACTATGCACCGTTTTTGTAGGCATGAGCATGCATTCTTTCACTAATTCAGTTTACTGCCAAACAGACACCGTATTATTGAAAGAAAACAATTTGTTGATGCTGTACCGTTAATGGCAGCCAGTCTCCTGCCTGCACAGCATAATGCAGCGGCAGCCACCAGCGTAATATTCCGTATTGCGGATGCAGCAACTGTACATCATATGATCTGGCTGTTAAACATACTTCTGTTACCTGTACCTGTGTTCCGTTTTCAGGATCATATTGCAGAGCGTTTTGCGGAATGTAACAAACATCGCTGACATTATCACAACCCAGTAAACGCGCAGCCCATGGATCAGCTGGTCGTGCCAGCAATTGTGCAGCGGTACCCTGCTGTATCCAGCGGCCATGCCTGAGCAAACAAATACGATCAGCCAGCGCAAAAGCCTCCAGCGGGCTGTGAGTAACCAGTACAGCCGAACATTTTTGCTGACGCAATAAACGCACAGTTAATTGCTGCAAACTGGCACGCAATGTTGTATCCAGTGCTGAAAATGGTTCGTCCAGCAACAATGCCTGTGGTTGCAGAACAAGTGCTCTGGCCAGTGCCACCCGTTGCTGCTCTCCGCCGGATAATACATCTACCTGCCGGGCAGCTGCTTCAGACAGCCCTACCTCGGCAAGCATTTGCATGGCCTGCTGTTGTGCTTGCGGTTTGCTTACCCCGTGCATACGCAGTCCGAAAGCCACGTTTTGCCACACATTCAGATGCGGCAATAAAGCATAATCCTGAAACATCAGCCCGATACGGCGCTGTTCCGGCAATAAAAAAGTTATATTTTCTTTGTTAATAAAAATATTGCCGCTATCAGGTTGTACCAGACCGGCAGCCATATTCAGCAAAGTTGATTTACCGCTGCCGCTTTCTCCCAGTACCGCTACCAGCTGACCGTCGGCCACCTCCAGACTCAAATCCGCGGCAACAACTTTATCGGAAAATTTTTTATTAATGTGTTGCCAGCTCAGCATAGATGCGTTTCCTTTTTGTCCTTACTCCATTCCACTAACGCAAAAATCAGTATAGTCAGCATCATCAGTAGTAAGGTCAGCACCATTGCACGGTCATAATTATCCCGTCCGGCGGTACTCAGATAATGATAGATCAGTGTAGTCAGCGTCTGCCATTCCGGCCGCGACAGAAACAGCGTAGCCGCAAACTCACCGATACAGGTAGCCGCAGCCAGCGCCAGCCCGCGCTGCATAGCCGGTCGTAACAGAGGCACAATAACATACAGCAATACTTGCATGCGGCCGGCACCGAGTGTACGCGCAGCCTGTGTATAACTGTCAGGCAAACTGTCCCATGCAGCCAGTACATCCTTAGTAATAAACGGATAAGCCAGCAGCGCATACGTACATATCAGCATACTTAATGATGCTGTCCAGCCGGGATAACACAACAACAGCCCGAATGACACACACACCGGTGATACCATAAATGGTAAAAATGTCAGACTACGCACCCACATCAGCCGCTTTGCCAGCGCAGCATGCAAAAAACCCAGCAGTAATGCCAGCATGATTGCCATTAAAGTAAAGCTTAAAGTATTCAGTACTGCCTGCCACGTTGTACTTTCCAGTAATACCAGCCATGAACTGCCAGCCAGCAAAGCACGCCAGCACACTGCCAGCAGCGGCAGCGCACAACACCCCAGCAACAGCAGCAAAGCCAGTGCCAGTCCGGCTTTCTGACCGGTTGTCGGTAATTGCGGCGGCAACATCTGTATCACTGCCTTCTGAGCAGAATATCTACTCAGAACCGCATATATAATACCGGACAGAAAAGTTGTGGCCAGTACCCATAACACCAGCACACCGGCCTGTGCCATATCCAGCTCATAAGCTATCAGCTGATAAATCTGTACTTCCAGCGTAATGTAATGCTCACCGCCAAGCAATAAAGCCAGACCAAATCCGGAAAAACAATACAAAAACACCAGACACATACCACCGGCCAGCCATGGCAGCATCTGCGGAATTTCAATCCTGACAAAGCGCTGCCATGTTCCGGCACCCAGTGTCTGTGCCGCATACATACGTGTTGCCGGTACCTGACACAAACCCTGATAGCCGGCACGTACCATTACCGGCAGATTAAAAAATACATTACCGTATAACAATAGCCATGGCGTACCTTCCCAGCCGCGCCACAATAAACCCTGTGCCCCGAACAATGCCAGAATACCCACACCGGCTACTAAAGTAGGGATTACAAACGGCAGCATTAACAAACGCAGCACCCAGTTTCGGCCGCTAAACTGCAAACGGGTAACCGTCCATGCTACCGGTACACCCAGCAACAACGTCAACACGCTGCTGATAGCAGCCTGTGAAGCTGTCCAACCCAGTAAACGACGCATATATTCGTCCTGCCACACCATACGGAAACTGTCTGCATCCGTTTGTTGCAGCATTGCCTGCAATGGTAACAGCACCACAGCCAGCAAAAAAAACAGCGGCAGTAATGAAAACAGCACCGGCAGCAATTTTTGCCCGAAACTGACAACTTTCATCCCAATACCGTTTACATCTTTATTTACCAGACGATTACCTCTGATTCAGTATTTGTATAACTAAACAGGGCATATCCATGCCCTGTTTTTATTTCTTACTCCGGCCGCAATAAACAGCCGCATGGCGACAGTACAGGTTATTTGTTCAGCGCTGCACTACCTTTACCCATTGTTTAACCCAGCTTTGCTGCTTAGCTGCCATATCAGCCATACTTGGTTGTGTTACCGTAGTCGGAATTTTTACATGAGCATATACCGGTGGCAAAGACACGTCTTTTACAGCCGGATAAACCCACATGGATGTCGGAATGGCATTCTGTACCTGATTACTTTGCAGATATTGCACCAGTTTAGCGGCCAGTGCAGGCTGACTGGCATGATTCAGCACCGCAGCACCTTCGATATGGCGGAACACTGCCCCTTTAAAGCGTAAATCGGCAGTTGGCGGTGTTTTGTATTTACCCTTACCATAATAAACTTCTGCTATCGGACTGGAAGCATAGCTTACCACCATCGGTCGGCTGCCTCCGTTCAAGGTAAACTCAGTGTAATAGGCCTCACTCCAGCCTTTAGTCACTTTTACACCATTCTGGCGCATTTTAGCCCACCATTGCCAGGTGCCCTGCTCTCCTAAGCCGCCAATATTCGCCAGCAGAAAACCCAGCCCCACACTGGAAGTGGCCGGGCTGGGCACAACGAGTAAATCGCGGTAAGCCGGGCTGGCCAGTTCTTCCAGCGAGCGCGGCACAGCTTTGCCATGTTTCTGAAACCATGCCTTATCGTAATTAATCGTAATATAGCCGTAATCCACTGCCAGAGCCTGCGGCAGAGAAACATTAACCGGACGACCGGACGGCTGCGCCTGAGCAAACAGTTTAAACTGCTGAGCCTTAGCAATATTACTGTTATCCAGACCATATACTGCATCAGCAATTGGTTTAGCACGAGTTAAAATCAGCTTGTTGAGCATTTCATTTCCGCTACCGACTTTAATCACAGTCAGTTTCACATTATTATCATGCTCAAACTGAGCCAGAACATTTTTAGGTAAAGCAAATGAATCATGTACAGCCAGACGTACTTCTGTCTGTGCCTGTACAACCATACTGAGTAACAGACACAGCACTCCGATTAACCACTTACCTGCTTTCATTCCGGTCTCCTGCCATTAAAATCATTAGGTATTCTTCATATACAATCATACCCGTTTTAGACGTTTATAGTAAAAATCTGACGCCATCTTACAAATCATGACAACTCATTACTGGCTATTCGATCTCGACAATACCCTGCATCAGGCTGATGCAGGCATATTCGGTATTATCAATCAACACATGACAGCCTATATAGCCACCACCCTGAATATCGACGATATTGCCGCTTCCCGGCTGCGTCAGCAGTACTGGCAGGATTATGGCGCCACACTGGCCGGACTGCAAAAACACCATCCGGAAATCAATCTTCAGGAATTTCTGCTGGCATGTCACCCGCTGGAACAAATTTTGCCTCTGTTGCAGCCAGTGCCGCAAATACAGCATACTCTAACCCATTTGCCCGGCTATAAAATCGTTTTTTCCAATGGTCCCAGCCATTATGTACAGGCACTGATCAGTACCATGCAAATTGAATCCCATTTCCATGCCCTGTTTGGTACTGATAATGTACAAATGCTTTACAAACCTCATCCGCATGCTTACCACAGTCTGTGCCGGCAGCTGCATATCCGCCCTGAGCAATGCATTATGGTAGACGATAGCCTGTCCAATCTGAAAACAGCACATATACTGGGCATGCGAACAGTATGGTTCGGAACACACAGCCATCCGGCTACCGGAATCGATGCTGCTGTACCGGATATGCACAGTCTGCTACAGATTGCCCCGTCTCTGTTATAAAGCAACTATACGCAGGCACACAAATTCTCTACAATATCACTGTACAAACGACCAACCACAAAGGACAACACCATGCGTGCCGGAATCTGTTTAATTTGCGGTCTACTGGCCATCAGTGGCTGCACATGGGAAACCTATCAGGATGCCAGCGGACAGACAAAACTGCGCCAGAAATATGAACCGGGTACACGTGTGGTTTATCAGGATGGCACCTACTCACATAATATGCGCTATAACAGCATGCGCCCCGAACCGCACGTGATGAAACCCACTGTAGGGGATGCAGACGAAAAATTACCGGCACACACACACTGGTCTGATTCAAACAGTAGTGCCGAATAATTCAGATATATCAGTACAGGGCTGCCGGAATCATGCCAGATTACCGACAGCCCGTTTTCACATCTTAATATATACAAATTTATGGCTAATTCACCCTTAAATATCGTCATCCTTGCAGCCGGCAAAGGTACCCGGATGTATTCACGCCTGCCCAAAGTTTTGCATGAAATCGGCGGTGTCAGCATGCTGGAACGTGTTATTAACACCGCACAGAGTCTGCATCCGGACAATATCACCGTCGTTATTGGTCACGGTAAAGAGCTGGTACGGGAACGAATTCAGGCAGACGTGTGCTGGGTGGAACAAGATCAGCAACTGGGTACCGGCCATGCAGTCAAAATGGCTCTGCCACATTTATCCGACAGCGGACGCACTCTGATTCTGTATGGCGATGTACCCCTTATCGATCAGCAAACACTGGAAGAATTACTCAGCACCGCCGGTAAAGACGTAGGATTACTGACAGACGTTCTCGACAATCCGGCCGGCTATGGCCGCATCATCCGTCAACATGGCAATGTTGTCGCCATTGTCGAAGAAAAAGATGCCAACGCAGAGGAAAAAGCCATTTGCGAAACCAATACCGGTATCTTTGTACTGCCCAATTGTCAGCTGACCCAATGGCTCAATGCGTTGCAAAATAACAATAGTCAGCAAGAATACTACCTGACTGATGTCATTGCACTGGCCCGACAGGACAATATTCCCGTTCATCCGCTGCAAGTGCGTGCATCATGGCTGGCAGCTGGCGTTAATAACAAACTGCAACTGGCACAGCTGGAGCGCATCCTGCAACAGCAGCAGTCTACGGCACTGCTTCAGGCTGGCGTAACCCTGCGTGACCCTGCCCGTTTCGACTTACGCGGACAGCTAACTCACGGACAAGACGTAATAATCGACATTAATGTCATTCTGGAAGGGAATGTAGATCTCGGTGACAACGTTTCCATTGGTGCCAATTGTGTGATTAAAAACGCTACCATCGGCTCCGGTACCATCATTCACCCCAATTCCCATCTGGAAAACTGCAATATTGGCAGCGATGCCCGGGTTGGTCCGTTTGCACGTCTGCGACCGCAGGCACAGATTGGTGATGCAGTGCATATCGGTAATTTTGTCGAAGTTAAAAACAGCACCATTGGCTATGGCAGCAAAGCCAATCATCTTACCTATCTGGGCGATGCCACTATTGGTGAAAACAGCAACATTGGCGCCGGTACCATCACCTGTAATTATGACGGAGTTAACAAATACCGTACTACCATTGGCAATCATGTCCGCATCGGTTCCGGCAATATGCTTATTGCGCCCATCACCATAGGTGACCGTGCCACTACCGGTGCCGGCAGTACTCTGAGCAGGAACTGTCCGCCAGACAAACTGACACTGTCACGCAGTCGCCAGACAACTTTGTCAGAATGGCAGCGACCAGAAAAAAACAACGAAAAATAATCTCTTTATCAGCCCGCCAGTGCTATTCTGCCTGCCGGGCTGATTATCTTATTCACTAATCTTTCCTGCCTTTACATCTGTTTCACCAAACCCGCCATACTTTAATCAAAAGCATTACATATCTGCGTTTAAAAAATACACAAACTAATTATAATTCGCAAAATAATCACTTTATTCACTATATTCTTCACAAAAGAACTAAACAAAGCATTTTCTCTTAGCCATTCATACAAGCAAATTAACAGGCAAAAGTAATATCATGTACAATAAAAATGATTCCCAATAATAACAAAGACACCTTACCTACTACTGAAGGTCAACCGCAGTGCCAATACTTACTCTTGATCAACTACCGTTTGGTCAGCCGGCAGTTATAACCCGACTGTTGCCCGAATCTCTGCCTTTCCGCCGGCGTCTGTTAGCCATGGGCATTACGCCCGGCAGCCACGTTACCGTAATCCGTACAGCACCATTAGGCGATCCACTGGAAATCAAAACCCGCGGATTTTACCTATGCCTGCGGCGCAGTGAAGCACAAGCCATCGGCGTAGTTGAGGCAACACAATGAAAATAGCATTAATCGGCAATCCCAATAGCGGCAAAAGTACGCTTTTCAATGCGCTTACCGGTTCACGCCAGCAGGTAGGAAACTGGCCCGGGGTAACTGTAGAACGCAAAACCGGTAGTATCCAGATAAACCAGCAACAGGTAGAAATCATCGACCTGCCCGGCACCTATGCCATAGAAAATCTCGACATAGCTGCTTCTCAGGATGAAATGATTGCGCGTGAGTTTGTTCTCAATGAACCAGACAGCCTGATCATCAACATTATCGACGCCACTAATCTGCAACGCAGTCTGTACCTGACTTTCCAACTGCTTGACCTCAAACGGCCGATGCTGGTCGTTCTCAACATGATCGATGCCCTGCATAACATAGGGGAAAATATCAGCATCAGCACACTGAGTAAACAGCTTGGCTGTCCGGTTATCGCCATTTCCGCTGCACGAAAAACCGGAATACCGCAACTTAAACAGGCAATTGCACAGGCCATCACCACCCCTGTAGCTGCCCATCCCGAGCTGGATACTCTTGGTAGCAAACAAAGCATCATTATCCGCAACTATCTGGCTCAGCTTCCGGCCGATAGTGCCGTACACCAGCTCGACCAGTGGTCGCTGATCGAATTATTACTTAAACAGAACCCCGTTTCTCTTACTGAAACCGAAAAACATATCCTGCAACAATGCCGTGATGCCTTGTCTGACTGGTGTAACCATGAAATCGACGTTGCCCTTGCCAGCGCCCGTTATGACGCCATCGATAAGCTAAGCCGCTCTGCAATTGAAAAGCCGCGTGAAGCAAATCTGTCCTTATCCGATAAAATTGACCGCATTACTCTGGGCCGCTATACCGGCATCCCGTTTTTTCTGTTGGTCATGTACCTGATGTTTATGGTAGCGGTTAAATTTGGCTCTGTATTTATCGATTTCTTCGACATCCTCTTTGGTACCATATTTGTCGATGGCTTCTCCGCCCTGCTCACCAGACTCGGCTCTCCCGAGTGGCTGATTGCTATTCTGGCCAACGGAATCGGCAGTGGTATTCAAACAGTGGCCACATTCATTCCGGTTATTGCAGCCATGTTTCTGTGCCTGTCATTTCTCGAAGATTCCGGCTATCTGGCGCGTGCCGCAATGGTAGTCGACCGCGGCATGCGTGCCATTGGACTGCCGGGCAAAGCCTTTGTTCCTATGCTGGTCGGCTTCGGCTGTGGTGTACCCGCCATTATGGGTACCCGCACACTGGACTGTGCCCGTGACCGTCTCATGTCTATCAGCATGATACCTTTTATGTCCTGTGGTGCCAGACTGCCGGTTTATACCCTGTTTGCTGTTTTGTTTTTTCCTGAAAACGCCTCAACCGTGGTTTTTATCCTTTATCTGCTCGGTATCGGTGTTGCCATTCTTACCGGTATTATTCTCAAGCACACCCTGCTGCCCGGTGACATTACCCCTTTTATTATGGAAATGCCCGCTTATCGTTTGCCTACATTGCGCGGCATGCTTTACCTGACATGGTCACGTCTGAAAGGATTTATTTTCCGTGCCGGACAGGCCATCGTACTCATGGTAACCATTCTCAGCCTGCTTAACTCACTGGGTAGCGACGGCTCATTCGGCCACAATGACAGCAGCCAGTCTGTACTGTCGGTTGCCAGTCAGAAAATTACCCCGGTATTCACACCTATGGGTATCAATGAACAAAACTGGCCGGCTACGGTAGGTATATTTACCGGTATCTTTGCCAAAGAAGCCGTCATTGCCACCCTCAACTCCCTGTACTCTATGAAAGCAGAAGAGGATGGCGGCGAAGAAACCTTTAACTTTCAGGCCGGTGTCATCAAAGCCCTGAACACCATACCAGCCAACTTAAACGAACTGGCCGGTTCCTTTCTCGATCCTCTGGGGTTTAGTGCGCTGAATCAGAGTGCTGACAGCGTACAGCAGGATATGGACATGACCGGACGCACAGTAACCAAACTGGAAACCTCTTTCGGCAGTAGTGCCGCCGCAATGGCCTATCTCATATTCATCCTGCTATATACACCGTGTGCGGCTGCGCTAGGTACCATTTACCGCGAAGCCGGCGGACGCTGGATGCTGTTTGTAGCCGGCTGGACATTCTTTACCGGCTGGAGCTGTGCCACCATTTACTACCAGTACCACCAGCTTAGTCACAGTACCAGCGCCGCATACTGGATTGGCGGAGTAGCCTGTCTGTTTATTCTTGTTGTTTGCAGCATGAAATTTATCGGCAGCCGGCGTCAGACTTGCCAGATAACCATGAAAAACTGCCCGCACAGCAAAAGTAGCTGCTGTCACTGAGTAATCAGGCATTTTTACTAATTACCAAAACTTATTTACCTGAACAGATAGTGATATTTGCAAAATCATCACTATCTGTTTGTATTCAGTTATTCAGACAGCAGGAACAAACCATCAGCCAACCCAGATAAAGGACTACCGGATATGCTTATCACTGCCATTCGTGACTACCTTATCACTATCGGACAAGCCAGCCTGCAGGATTTGTCCCGCCATTTTCAGGTACAGGAAAGTGCCATGGAGCAGATGCTTAACTTTTGGCTCAGAAAAGGGATCATCCGCCAGATAGCTCCTTACCAGCCTTCCTGTCAGCAAAGTAAATGCAGCGACTGCTTTATTTGTCCTGAAAGTGCCAGAAAAATTTATCAGGCCGTCACCGGCACAGACAGAACCATTCCGATTACCCGCTTAGCCTGAACCAACAAAAATTTCAAATCTGACTTACCTGGATGCACAACTGTCTTTTCAGGTGAAAACACATTAACAATTTGCCGGCATAAATCAATACCACTAACATATCCCTAAACCAGATACTGAATGATACACACAGAACAAATGAATAAAATATCTGATATATATTAAAGATAATTTATCTACCAAACATCATCCTGAAAACCAATAGCATAAACATATCTGTCTGTTTGTACAGCCGGCTGTAAACAAAGTTTACTGTACAAATTCGCCGTTTCCATTACAATCTTCATTTCAAATAAAACTGAAACAGCATCATCAGGCAGACGATACACAAAAACTGGAATCAGCAAGGCATAACCCGCAAGCCGCAATAGCCGCATTCCAGCCAGGTAAAAACCGTAATTGCACTGCAACCCATGCCTGTTGAAAAAGGATAAACCATGTGTGGCATAGTTGGCGCCATTCGCGCACAGAATAACGTAGTAGAATTTCTTACCAGCGGTCTGGAACGGCTGGAATACCGCGGATATGACTCTTCCGGCATTGCCGTATGGACACCGGACGGTATTGAGCGCGTACGCCGTGTCGGCCGCGTTAAATTTATGGAAGAAGCCGCTCAGGCTGCCGGACTCAAAGGCAGACTGGGTATTGGTCACACCCGCTGGGCAACACACGGTGGTGTTACCGAACCCAACGCCCATCCGCATATTTCTAACAATATGATTGCCATTGTTCATAATGGCATTATCGAAAACTTTGAAAGTGAGCGTAGCCGGCTACAGGCACTGGGTTACGAATTCACATCCCAAACCGATACAGAAGTCATCGCTCACAGCATCCATTACGAATACACCCACACCAGCACCGGCAACCTGTTTCAGGCGGTACAAACTGCCTGCAAACGTTTTCAGGGTGCCTATGCCATCGGCGTTATTGCCAGAGACAATCCCGATAAACTTGTGGCTGCGCGTATGGGCTGTCCACTGTTAGTGGCACTGGGTGAAAATGAAAGCTTTATCGCTTCCGATGTTTCCGCCGTTATTGCTTATACCCGTCGTGTTGTCTTTCTCGAAGATGGCGACCTTGTTCAGCTATCCACACAAGGCATTGATATTCTGCTCGACAAACACAATCAGCCGGCAGAACGTGAAATCAAAATGTCCGAACTGTCCTTAGCTTCGCTCGAACTGGGGTTGTACAGCCATTTCATGCAAAAAGAAATTCATGAACAGCCCAAAGCCATCACCGACACCGCCGAAGTATTTCTGGTAGGCGGCTTTGAGCCGGAAAACTTTGGCGCCAGTGCTGCCGGCATCTTTGAGCGAATCCGTAACATTAAAATTCTTGCCTGCGGTACCTCCTACTACTCCGCACTCACTGCACGTTACTGGCTGGAAGCCATTGCGCAAATACCGACAGACGTCGAAATTGCCAGTGAATACCGCTACCGCAAAGTTATTGCCGACCCGGAACAGCTGGTCATCACAATTTCTCAGTCCGGCGAAACACTTGATACCATGGAAGCGCTTAAATATGCCCAGTCACTGGGCATGCAGCACAGCCTTTCTATTTGCAATGTAATGGAATCAGCTCTGCCGCGCGAAAGTGAACTGGTACTGTATACCCGGGCCGGTGCCGAAATCGGTGTTGCCTCTACCAAAGCCTTTACGACTCAGCTTGTAGCATTGTTCGGACTGGCGGTAACACTGGGCAAAATGCGAGGACTGGTTACCCCTGAAGAAGAAGAGCAATATACCAATGAGCTGCGCCTGCTACCTGGCAGCGTGCAGCATGTACTTAATCTCGAACCGCAAATTGCCGGCTGGGCAAATCAGTTTGCCGCTAAAAATAACGCACTGTTTCTAGGCCGCGGCATTCATTACCCCATCGCCCTTGAAGGTGCTCTGAAACTTAAAGAGATTACCTATATTCATGCCGAAGCTTATCCCGCCGGTGAGCTTAAGCACGGTCCACTGGCACTGGTAGACCAGAATATGCCTGTAGTGGTGATTGCACCTAATGACAGCCTGCTCGAGAAAGTCAAAGCCAATATGCAGGAAGTAGCCGCACGCGGTGGTGAGCTCTTTGTATTCACCGATCTGGACAGCGAATTCAGCGCCGGTGAAGGTGTACACGTTATCCGTACTCCGCGCCATATGGGCGTACTTTCCCCGATTGTACACACCATACCGGTACAACTACTGGCCTACCACACCGCACTGGCTCGCGGCACTGATGTAGATAAACCACGAAATCTGGCGAAATCAGTGACTGTAGAATAAGTAGCTTGTGAACGATTTTTAATTTTAAACGCCCTGTTGTTTTCAACAGGGCGTTTAAAATTAATCTTACTTAAACTAAAAATATTAAAAATAAACTCAGAGTCACGTAATATCCTAATTAATCTGCATTTTCATAGAGTGATTAGCTTTTTTATTACATATAATTATTTAAAACTAATATCAGCTTTATTTATAATATTTTTAGCATAAAACCTCAAATCAACTTTATATTTTGTTTTTTACTTTAAAAATAGTTTTTATTAGCTTCAATCTTCTTATACAGAGTAACTGATTAAATCAAATTGAATTATAATTTTGCTATAGAAAAGAAAGCTCCGGTTTATTCAAGATTCTATGTCAGCGACAAATATTCCGGAGAAATATAGATTATTAAACAACAAGCTTTACCTTAATAAGGGTGACATTGAATGCAAATTTTTCAGCCAGACCAGAATAATAAAAACCAGATTGCCGTATTTTCTTTTCTGTCCGCATTAATCATCTATATTTTTGTTTTCGGCTTTGAGCTTACTCATTTTTCTTTGTCTATAGATGAAGAATTCAATAACAACATTTTGCATACTGTCGCAATTGGCAGATGGGGGCATGCCTTATTGAAAGCCAGTATTTATCCGGAACCTTTTATCCCCTTTTTCACTGAAATTCTGACGTTTATTTTATTGGCCGCTTCGTGCACGGTAATTGTCAAAATATTTTGTTTAAATCTGAATCAATCGCTTTTCTTTACTGTTTTATATGCCTCATCTGTACAGTTTGCCTATCAGTTACAGTTTCTGAACCAGTGTGACACACTGGCCACAGCAATATTACTGTCATCTGTTGCCGTATACTTGATTGTCAGAAAAAATTCCTTTCTGCATACCGTAATTTTTCCGGCCTTTCTGATCTGTTATTCAATAGCTATTTATCAATCATTAATCTTTCTCCCGTACTCATTACTAATCGCATATTTATTAATCGATGAGGTCAGAGGTACAGAAAATACCCGGCATTTAAAACTGATAACTGCTTTATGTATTTCATCAGTTATCGGATTAATACTGTATTTTGTACTGGGAAAATTAATCCTGAATTATTATCATCTGCAGTCTGAATCTTATTTAAGCGATCTTGTCACCTGGTTTAATGAATCCCCCGGACAAAGCTTACACAAGATTAGACGTTCTATAGAGCGTTATTTCACTTTAAAAGCTCCATATGGATTAAATACTTTTTTAATTGCGTTTGTATTTTTAATTTTGCCACTCCTACATCCGTTAAAAAGAAAAGCCAGATATGGGTTTTATGTACTTTTAAGTATTCTGACTTTATTCTGTATGAATATTATTGTCGGCAAAGGGTTACCACCCAGAACGATGACCAGTTTTGCCGTATTCTTTGCCTCTGCAGGATTGATTGGTTTTATTATTATTCGAAAAAATAAATATTTATGGGCGGTGGCCGCTTTTTCATTTTTATATGGTATAGCCTGTTCCAGTAACCTATTTTATACAGACTATATTGCCTACAATAAAGATTATCGGCTGGCTTCATTTATTGCCAGTGATATCACCAAAGAAATAAAAGTATCTCCGGATACCCCTGTCAAAGTATATTTCTTTGGTGCGATGGATATTAAACGCGTAAACAGACCAAATAATTCAGATATGTTTGGTGCTTCATTTCTTAACTGGGATAGTGGTAATTCCGCAAGAATATCTGCATTTATGAATAAAGCCGAAATTGCCACTATCATTCCCGCATCCTATGATGATATTAAATCTGATTTAAATACCGTTCATGCCGCACCTGTGTGGCCGCAGAAAGGCAGTATTTTCCGGATAAAGGATGTGGTAGTAGTAAAACTCGGACAAAGCGTAGGTTATTGCCCGAACGGCGTTAAGGAAAATACGATACCGAAACAATGTTTATAAAATCATCGGTCTGTTTTTATCTGTTTAATGGTTCAGCAATAAAGTATTTATTGCCTAATACGGCGGTAACAGCCGTCTGAAACCATGTAGCATAATCATACAGAATATATGGTTCTGATACCTTAAATATAGATTTCAATCAATGTAGTAGAATTATTTTTATTGAAGCATTTCTAAATTAACCAACTCAATATTGAAGATTAGTTTAAGAGTAATAACAAAGCAATCATTATTCTAAAATTTTTATAAAAATGTTATAATTTATATGCTTATTTTTAAATAATATCTTTATCTCATAAAGGGAGAAAAATGAAAAAATATAAAGTTGTTTATGCGTTACCAAATGAATCAGCAGATAGATTTAAAATTATTGAAGCTGAAGATGCCATGCAAGCCAAATTCCAGTTGAGAGGAAAAATTTCAAATGAATATTCTGGTTATTTAGAAATATTAGATGTACAAGAAATATCAGATTAATATTCCTTATTAGTTATTCAATTAAAATTCTGATTGTTATTTTATATTGATTAATCCAATAAAATAAGCCACTTTTAATGTGGCTTATTTTATTGACTTTTAAATATATTTTTATAGTTATAAGTTTTTATCAAGAACAAGAGTATTAATTTTTAATAATTTAGAAGGGCGGTAACAGCCGTCTGAAACCATGCAACATGATTATGCAGAAAAAAAGTATATTTCTGCATAATAAGAAAACATATGGTGGCTGTTTCAGACTGATAATCTGTTTCGGATGATGTTTTCTGTCAGCCAGTGCCACCGAGAGTTTGCGCAGATAATCCATACTCATCGGCCATTCTTTCACACCTTGCAGCCATTGTTCCGGAATACCTGCTTCGCCTACATAAATACCAGCAAGAGCGCCGGCAATGGCTGCCGTGGTATCAGTATCGCCGCCCGCTTGTATTAATGCACTGACGGTTTGTTCGTAATTACCATAATAGCGCAGCCATGCATAGATAACAGCAGGCACAGTATTGTTAATATAGCCAGTAATTCCTTTTTTTTCCAGTTTCAGCGCCAGCAGATATTCATGCAATTGAGCCTGCTGCTTAAGTTTCTGCTGAGCCAGTTGCAAGTGACTGATAAGCTGCTCTCCGCTTAGCGCAGGCATAATCTCAGCAAAGAAACTGTCAGCAGACACCTCAGACTGTTGCCGGCTGGCATAGCCGGCAGCCATGGCAATCACCCATGCGCCTTCTTCTGCACGCGGATCAGTATGAGTTATGATGGTAGCTGCATGAATGCATTCACGCATGATGTCCGGATTACCGGCAAAAAACCAGCCTATCACCGGTGCACGCATAGCCGCTCCGTTACCGGCAGAATTATTACCGCTTTTAGCCGGATTTATACCCAGACACAATTTCAGACAGGCTTTTAAAGTAGCCATACCCAAACCGGCCGGCATGGTCAGAAACCATCGCCTCATGCCTCTGCCCAGCCGGCTACTAAAATCCTTCGGATTCAGCTTACAGCTCAGCAGACATTGTGCCACCATCGCTGCATGCTCAGTATCATCACTGCATAACCCTATTCTCCCCCATGGAGTAACAATCAGGTTGTGCTGAATTTTATCGCCAAACATACGTCTGGCTCGCTTAGGAGCAATACCCTCACGAGCCAGCCCTATTGCATCACCAACTGCGGTACCAATAAGCAATCCGGTAAACTGCCGGACAGACTGGGTTTGTTGCATAATTTATTTCCGGTGGATAAATAATAAATTTACAAATGTTAACTATACAGTATTTTCTTTATTAATTCCTGTTTTAACTGTTGAGATTATCAAATTTTTTATTTATTTTCAGAATATTCAATAATAATGGCTTAGCCATAAAGATAACCTGCTGCCAATTAAATATATAGTCAGAATACAGAGTTTATATAATTACCATTTAATAAATACAATTAATTCAAAAATCAGAACTTTAATCAATATTGATTTTTATAAATTCAGTTTTAAGCTTATCAAGCTTTAATTCAGAAAGATAAATTTATTCACACTCCCATCTGATTCAGCCGCATTCTTTTTACCCATAGATAACCGTTTGATGATAATAAATAATTTTTAGCAACAACTAAATTAGGATTTGCAAGAGAAACATTTATTTTAAATGTTTCTCTTGCCGTTTAAGATTTATTTTATTAATCAGAAATACAAGCATCAATAGCAGAACAGTGAAGCCATTTTTTAATTTTCCTATTTTTTTCTGTTGTATATTCAATTTCATAAAAATCATTTTTATAATTTAATAATTCTACCTTATCCTCTCTAATTAAATATATTTTTGTTTTATTTTTTAAATTTGGAGAATCATATAGATAACTCTTATCCACCGTAAGCTTAAATCCATATTCTTCGGGCTGATATTGAGTTAAAAGGAAACGATTCATACAATCATTAATATCTGTTGAAGTATAAAATGTGTTGCAAAATTTTGAAGCATATTTCTCTGTTAATAGATTGAAATAAATATTATATTGTTTTTGCTCTGGAATTTCAGTGATGTATTTTTGTAATTTAATATTTACTGGTATTTTATTATGATATATCAATAAAATTAATTCATTAATAAAAGAATTTTGTTCGCTAATTAAACAGTCTGGATAACTGAATTTATCCTCCTGACCAAAGCGGTAAACATCAATATTATCACGTACCCAGTTACATTTTTTATACAACTCACTTTCCCATTCCTCCTGAAAAATATCAATATTTTTTTTTAAAAGAATTTTAGATAATTTATCTATTATAGTTGAATTATGTTTTATAGTATTATCCATATCAATGAACATCCTCTCTATTGGACTAATAGAACTAAAAACATTGTTACTCATAAATATTAATATAATTAGTAGAATTTTCTTCATTACTATAATCCTTTTTCGAAAAATTTAGCTTCATCTTCTCTTCTTTTTACTAATCCATTTAATTTTTACCTTTAATCATTGATAGATGAATTCCAGCACGCATAAAATAGTTTTTGCACAACTATTTTACAGAATAAACATTTCTATTGGCATATTCAAGTCTGTTGATATGTATCAATAAACAGGATATTGTTAAGTATACATGGTCATAAAACCATTGCCATATGATAATAATTATTATTTAATTCTTGCAGCTTTCAATTTATGTCTGTGTTATGAAATTATTGGATTTAAGCCGTTATTATGCTGCATGTTCTGGTTTACCGTTTCAGGATCGCCGGGCTGTGATGCCATTACGCGCAAGTATGCCACTGGCTGCGGAAGATATCGAAAAGCAATGGCAACAATTACAGCAAACCAAACTTACCGGCAATAAAAGGCTGATTTATATTCATATCCCCTTTTGTGATACTCACTGCCAGTTTTGTGGTTTTTACCAGAATCTGCTGCGCAAATTTGATACTGAAGCATATATTGATGCTTTACTAACCGAAATCACTCTGGAAATCAACAATCCGGCATTACAGTCTGCACCCATTCATGCGGTTTATTTCGGAGGTGGTACACCATCCGCTCTGCCTGCCGGTCAGCTAGCTCGGGTAATCAGTTTACTGAAACAGTCCTTACCTCTTGCACCTGATTGTGAAATTACTATTGAAGGACGAATTTCTGATTTCGATGAGGCACGTACAGATAGTTATATAGAAGCAGGTGCAAACCGGTTTTCAATCGGTATTCAGACTTTCGATACCAATATTCGTCAGAAGCTCGGACGCTTATCCAAACGTGAACAGATTATAGAAACATTTGAACGGATTGCCGCTAAAGACAGTGTAGCACTGGTGTGCGATCTGATGTTCGGATTGCCCGGGCAGACGCCTCAGAGCTGGCAGACAGATTTAGAACTTGCTGCCGGTCTGCCGCTGGATGGTGTGGATTTGTATGCTCTAAATCTGCTCTCTTCCACACCGCTGGCTAAGCGGGTGGAAAACGGCCAACTTGAATTACCTTCAGTAGCGGATAAATGTCATTTTTATTTACAGGGTGAGGCTTTTTTACGCCGGCAGGGCTGGATGCAGCTAAGTAACAGCCATTGGGCTAAAACCACACGTGAACGAAATTTATATAATCTGCTAATTAAGCAGGGTGCTGATTTCTTTGCATTTGGCTCCGGTGCCGGTGGTCGGCTGGGCGGTCAGTCATTTATGCTGCAACGCGATTTGGCTGAGTACTATACCCGGCTGAAACAAGGCAAAAAGCCATTGATGATGCTTACTGGCCAATCTTTACTAGGAGAATGGTTATATCAGCTTCAGGCCGGTATAGAACAGGGCCGGGTTGATTTAGCTGCACTGACAACACAGGCTCACTTATTGGATCCGTTACTGGAACAATGGCAGCAGGCGGGTTTACTCGTCAATGATGCACGCTGTCTGTTGCTAACACCATCAGGCCGTTTCTGGTCGAGCAATCTGTTACAGGCTTTGCAGCAATTACTATTGTCTTTGAATAATCCGGAACATCTTGAGCGGCAGGAAAAAATGATGCAGATGCGCCAAAGCGGAAAACCCGCGCCAGGGCATACCGCTGCTCCGTAATATCACAGCGTCAAAACAGTTTTAATTTAAGGAAATAAGAATGACTGAACAATCTGCAAGTAATAATCTTAAACTTTTCATGCAAAGTAACCCGGAAGGTACGCTGGAACAGATTGCCCGGCAATATCAGACTAGTTTAACTGCAGTAATTGAAGCCATGCCTGATGCAGTAATGACAGACGGAAGTCAATTTGATACTGTGTGGCAGGAAGTGCTTTCATGGGGTGAAATTAATTTTCTGGTTCACACTCCGGATATTATTGCTGAATTTTCCGGTGAACTGCCAGCTGGAAAATATGGTGCCGGTTATTTTAATTTGCAGCATAAGCAAGCATTCGGTGGGCATATCCGGTCAGAAAACTGTGCACATATCGCTTTTGTTGAGCGCAGTTTTATGCATATGGCTACCGCGGGAATTATTTTTCTGAACCATCAGGGTGAAGCTATGTTTAAAATTTTTGTCGGACGTGATGAACAAAGACAATTAAAAGCACAGCAATTAGATAAATTCAGAATTCTGGCTCAACGCTTCCGTCCGGACTAAGGAAAAACTGATGAAAACGCTATTATTGTTTGGGGTGAGCCCTAAAAAAGGCACTGGCTATCAGGTATTACAGCTGGCATTACAACAATCATCTGAATGGCGCTGCGCGACACTGGTACGCGATGCCGCTTTTGCCGCTGAATTAAACCGGCAGGGTGTGCAGACTGTGGTTGGTGATGCTACTGATGAATCCAGTGTCAAAGAAATATGCCGGCTTGCCGGCACCAATACCGTAATTGTCTCTACTCTGGGTGGATCAGCTGGCGCACATTATCTGGCTCAGCGCCTGATTATTGATACAGCTGAACAAGCTGGTATCTCCAGAATGCTGCTGGTTACATCTCTGGGCTGCGGCGACTCATGGCATACAATGTCTGAACGCGCAAAAACTGCTTTCGGGCATGCTGTACGGGAAAAATCTCTGGCAGAAGTATGGCTGCAAACCAGTAAGCTGAATTATGAAATTCTGCGTCCGGGCGGTTTGTCTAATGGTGACGTTACTGGCACAGGTAAATGTTTTTATCAGCAGGAGGTACATGGTTTTATTCATCGTACTGAACTGGCTAATGTTATTATGCAAAGAATCAGTGCCAGTGTTCTGGACAACCGTATCTATGCAGTCGTTGACCCGGGGTTAACTTCCGACAATAATTAGAGCATATTTGCGCCTGTATGTGGATAACTTAGTTATCCACAGATCAAAACCCGCCCTGTCTGCAATTAAAAATTGGCAGACAGGGCGGGTTTTGTGCACGTACCTCTTTAAAAAATATCAGGCCTTTTTCACAAAGCACGCTTTAAGCATGATTTTCATGCCGTCAATTTTGCAATCAATTTCATGATCGCCTTCAACCAGACGAATACCTTTAGCTTTGGCACCTTTTTTCAAAACAGTGCTGCTACCTTTAAGCTTAAGGTCTTTAATCAGAATAACGTCGTCACCAGTCGACAACGGATTACCGTTACTGTCTTTAACATCAAGTTCTTGTGATGAGCCGGTATTGCTGGCAGCATCCCATTCGTGTCCGCATTCCAGGCAGACAGTAAAGCTACCATCAAAATAATTCTGTTCGCTGGCACATTGCGGGCAGATTGGGGTTGATTCAGACATGGTTACACCTTTGCGATGGTAAAAGCGGCGATTGTACCTAATTTTGCTACAACTACCACATTTTTATGTACTTGCTCTGCTTTTTTGCAGCTTTTGCACAGCTATACTGAATAATATGCCTAATTACGGTATTGCTGAGCTGTTTTTTCTGAACGTTTGAACACCAGTTCATCCTCACTTGATTCATGTGCAGCAAACTGGTAACCATGCTCATTGAATTCATGCAGCATTTTAGGTGAGTGCAGTTTATTGCGTACAATAAAGCGAGTCATCAATCCCATGGCCTCTTTCGCATAAGCATTAACATTCATGTATTTACCCGCTTTTTCATCCAGAAAAACCGGTTTAATTACCTGTGCTTTAAGTTTATCCTTATCTATTGCTTTGAAATAATTATCAAAAGCTAAATCAATGATGGTTTCAGTTTCGATTTGATTCAAATGGCTGGTCAGGGTTTCATGCCAGAAATGATACAAATTAATACCTTTAGGATTCTCCAGACGTACATTCATGCTCAGGCGGTAGGGCTGGATTAAATCCAGCGGACGCAATATGCCGTACAAACCGGAAAGAATACATACAGCGGTTTGCATATAATCCAGTTCATGCAAGGATAAATCACTAACTTTCAGGCTGGTGTAAATATCACCACTATAGGCAAAAATCGCCTGTAAAGCATTATCAGGGGTAAATGGCGTATGCCAGTCCTGAAAACGCTGCTGATTAAGCTCAGCCAGATGCGGGCTGATGTGCATCAATTCCTCCAGCTGTTTCACACTTAGCTGACGACAATAATGTACTAACTGTTCGCTCTGTTTAAGAAACTGTGGCTGAGTATACTTTTCACTCAGGCGCGGATTAGCAAAGTCCTGACTGGTGGGTGCAGCGATAATGGTTAACATACGGCCTCCTATTCAATCACTGGTACACATTTATGCTCATCATGGTGAAATAAAATATTATTATCAATCAGATAATGCATAAAAACTCGATATCACCACTTTACCTGAGAAAATATTGTCAGCAGAACACAATAGCCGGAATTTAGCATAATGCTACATATATATTACATTTCAGTAACGTATATGTCTCTCCAGGTAAACACTTTACTGAACCGAAAAACAGATTGCTAACCACAATGGAGAAAATAAAGAAAAAAATTAATTTACTGACAGCCGAAAATAAAAAAACAGGGCCGCACACTGTCAGCCCTGTTTTGCTTTATTTGCTCTGCTTAGAATTCACCGTCAATATCGGCAATACTTACCAGCTTAGCATTAACAAATTCTTTTAAGCCCAGATCCAGTAATTCACGTCCGAATCCGGAACGTTTCACACCACCGAAAGGTAAGTCAGCTTTTACCATGGTTGGATGATTAATAAATACCATACCGGTATCAATCTGCTGAGCCAGCTGTGCACCGCGTTCTTCGTCAGCAGTAAAGATAGATCCGCCTAATCCGTACGGGCTATCGTTAGCAATCTCGATAGCGTGTGCTGCATCTTTAGCACGGTAAATTGAAGAAACCGGACCAAAGAATTCCCAGTGACGTGCCGGATTATCCGGCTGAATATTGGTCAGAATAACTGGCCGGAAGAAACAGCCCTGAGCAGGCATGTCCAGCGGGATTTCCTCAGCGTGCGCACCAAGCTTAACTGCTTCATCCAGCTGCTGCTGTAAACCAGTAACGGCTGAGCGTGAAGACAGCGGAGCCAGTGTTGTGGCTGCATCCATCGGATCACCCATGCGCAATTGCTGCACACCCTGACGATACAAACTCAGGAAACGATCGTATACACCATCTTCTACAATAATACGTTTGGCACTGACACATACCTGACCGGCATTCCAGTGACGTCCGAAAACAGCCCATTTAGCTGCTTTTTCGATATCTGCGTCATTGAGTACGATGAACGCATCTGCACCACCCAGTTCGAGGGTACATTTTTTCACTGCGGCTCCGGCCTGAGCGGCAACAATGGCACCGGCACTTTCAGAGCCAGTCAGCGCTACACCGCGTACACGCGGATCTGCAATAATTTTGGCCAGTTGAGCATGAGTTGGATAGAGATTCTGGAAAGCACCGGCCATTAAACCGGCCTGAAGGAACATCGCCTCCATTTTCGCTGCACACTGAGGTACATTAGAAGCATGTTTCAGCACAATCACATTACCGGCAGCCAGTTGCGGGGCTGCAATACGTGCTATCTGGTAATAAGGGAAATTCCATGGCTCAACAGCCAGAATAATACCCTGCGGAGCAAATTCAATACGGGCACGATTACCTTTATTGGATGTAACCGGTAACACTTCCGGCTGAAGCTGCCGTTCAGCATTAACTGCATAATATTCAAGAATCTGTGCTGACAGTTCCGTTTCTGCTTTAGCTTCACTAAACAGTTTACCCATTTCCAGCGTGAGTAAACTGGCATATTCTTCAATATTAGCCCGCAGAATATCCGCAGCGTTTTGCAGAATACGCGCACGCTGGGCAAATGTAGTAGTTTTCCACTGATGGAAAGCGGCATCAGCATGATTTAATGCTGCTTCCAGCTCAATATCGGTAGTATCAGAAAATGCCTTTACCTGTTGCTCGGTATAAGGATTGGTACTAGCGTACGCCATATAATTACCTCTCATGAGTAAAAGTTACACCACGGTTACTGCCCTGTTGGCTATTTTTGGTGTGCCGCCGGTACGGGCAGGTTCTGAAACAATTACAGTGTTTACTATGAAGAAATGGTTGTGTGCCTGATGTGTGCTGCCGCTGTTAATTATCTTTTGTAAGCCTGATACAGGCTACCGGCAACATTAATTTTCCTGTCTGTTATCACTCTAGCATGATTATGTATTAATTGAGTTTAACAATAATTTACCACAACAGCAAGCGTACCGTAAACTAACAAATTCCAGCATGCTGTCTTAGTGCATTAGTGTATTAGCTAAATACCATAGCAACTGGTATGTGTAAGGATAATAATGCATCAGTCAATAATTTCTTCGCAGGCAATAATCGAAATTTTTGTTTCCTGAAACTCTCTTGCAGTAGCAGCACAGCACGCATAAACTGTTTTAACATTTAATCATTCATAAGGATGTACAAATGAGTAAACTGGCGATAGTGGTTTTTTCCGGTTACGGCCATACTCGTAAAATAGCTGAAGCAGCCGCTGCAGATACCGATGCAGTACTGGTTGAAATTGATGCTAATGGTGATCTGGACAATGATCAGTGGCAACAGCTTCACGACGCCAAAGGGATTATTTTTGCCGCACCTACTTATATGGGCAATGTACCCTGGCAATTCAAAAAATTTGCTGATGCCACTTCAGGACTGTGGGCAGAGCGCGCATGGCAAAATAAAGTATTTGGCGGATTTACCAATAGTGCCAGCTTTAACGGTGACAAACAGGTTACGCTTCTCTGGATGCAGACACTGGCCGCACAGCACGGCGGTATCTGGGTAAGTCTGGGACTGTTACCGGCCAATAACAAAGAAGCAGACCGTAATGATATTAATGTACTCGGAGGCTCTGGAGGAGCGCTGATACAAACACCGGCAGATGCCAGCGTAGATGAAATTCCGCGCGGCGATATTGAAACCGTTAAAATCTACGTAGCACGGGTAAGCGAAATCATCAATAAATTAGCTTAATCGTTTTTAAGCTAATTTCGAATTTCAGCCCGTTATCTGTTTTTGCCGGTTAATGGCAGTAACAGATAACAGGCTGTTTAAATAAATATCACCTATTATTAATTAAGCTGATGGTTGTTGTCTGGTTTTCCACCATGAAGCAAGTATAGCAATCATTAAAGCACTAAACACGATAGTCAGTGAAGCAAAAGAAGGAATATGCCACCATTTGGCCACCAGCATTTTGCCGCCAATAAAAGTTAAAACCACAGCCAGCCCGTATTTGAGATAGATAAATTTTTCTACTACATTGGCGAGTAAAAAATACATCGCACGCAGCCCCAGTACCGCAAAGATATTGGAAGTAAAAACAATAAATGGGTCAGTGGTGACGGCAAATACTGCCGGAATACTGTCAACAGCAAAAACAACATCACTTAATTCAATCACAATCAAAGTAAGCAGCAAAGGAGTTGCCATACGCTGACCGTTTTCAACGGTAAAGAATTTTTCCCGGTTTAACTGCCCGCTAACACGCATATACCGGTGCAGCCAGCCTATCAGCGGATTATCAGCCAGACCTTTATCTTCCGCCTTTTCAGGCAGCATCAGCTTAATCCCGCTATAAAGCAGAAATATACCAAACAGATACAATACCCATTCAAAACGGCTGACCAGTACTGCACCCAGAGCCACCATAATGGCGCGTAGTAAAATAGCGCCCAGTACACCGTAAAGCAAAACACGATGCTGGTACTCAGCCGGCACTTTGAAATAACCGAATATCAGAATAAATACAAAGATATTATCGACTGAGAGTGATTTTTCCAAAACATAACCTGTCAGAAAATCCATCACCGAATCTGCTGCTATAGCCGGACCGGCGGCAGGATTATGTGCCAGCTCAAAATACAGCCAGGCAGCAAATCCGAGAGAGACAGTAATCCAGACTGTTGTCCATAGCAGAGCTTCTTTGGTACTAACCCGATGCACTCCCTCTTTTTTCAATGTAAGCATATCAATTGCAATCATCACAATGACAATCACGATAAATACGCCATAGAATAAAGGTGTACCGACAGAATTCAGCTGTAGCTGCATAAGTTTTTCCTGCTAAATATTTTTATCATAAAAAATCTGGTAACCATACCAGTTATCAGAATCAGCAGTCAGGTAAATGGCTTTATACCGGCTGCTATTCGAACAATAGCATATTCGGCAGAAAAGATAATCCCCCTGCTGATAATTGTTTTAAGCAGATTCTGCATTCCGCCTCTGCCAGGAATCAAGAGAAGATATTCAGAATTATTTTTAGCGGAACAGATAATCTATGCCGTACATGATTTTCTAATAGTTAAATATAATAATTCAGTTTGGTTATAAGATTACAAAGCCAGCTTTACTATTTTTCATATCCGGATATAAATTAGTCTGCTGGCAATTTATGTTTTTTGATTTTCGCATCCGACCTGTTTTCCGGAACTGAACCTTTTAAAACTATAAAACCGGCAAAGTTTAAATAATTAATGATGAATAATAAAAGAAAAACAGGGCTGAACACCCTGTTATGATGATTACTTTCACATTATCTGTTTCAATTTATTTAGCATCACAATCAGATGGTACTAAATGTACACTAAATAATTCTTTATCTTCATCTTTAAAATAATAATGATGATTAATGCCATCCGGAAATGAATTTCTTAATTTCACGAGATCAGGATCTCTATTTTCACAATATTTATTTTTTAAGTTATCACTAGTCATTTTCTGAACATTAGATGATGAGAAATTTTTTTTATTTCCTGTTACTACATATTTATAATCTACTACATTATTTCCAATAGTGAGATCGACCAGCTGAGTAGTTGAGGAAACTCTCATAGGCAGTTGCCGTTTAAGCTCGCTAAAGTAGCTCTGAATAGTATCATCATCTAATTTATTGTTATCAGACTTACTAGCATCTGACTGTACTGCCTCACTACCTGCTTTATTTGGCTCTGCCTGCTTCGAGTTACCACACCCAAAAAGTATCATGCTCAGGGATAATAACAACACTGTTTTCAAAATTTTCATATTTATTTCCATATCTAATACTGGGAATTATTATTATTACAAAAAAATAAATTAACTTACAATATTTAGTATTTTTTATTACTTAATATTCAGGTTTATTCTTTATTCATTAGATATAAATCAAACTTATCTGATTCGCTTAGTTTTATAAATTTCATATGAAATTCGTTTTAATTAATCTGGATTATATTTGAAATATTATTCAGTAGATTGTTCAATAGCAGCCTTACATCCGCGTATTTTTTGTTACAGACAAATAACGCCCTGATATAAATATCTATTACATTCTGCCAGATACTATTTCGCCTGAATAGATACGTGATAATTACATTTTTATACTTCTGCAACCCAACTATCGCTTATTCTCTTTTATAATCATTCTAATACTCATAGTTACCGCTGCTGATAGTAATTTATTTGTTCAGCTAAAGTAAAAATAAAAAGGAGAAATCAGATGAACACAGCCTCAGTACGTCAGTACTGGCATCAGTTAACCAGTACCAATCATCTTTGTCAGTTTATTGATGTTATCCTGCGCAGCTACGGACAGGTTATGTTGCAAAACAATCCTGTTTCCGGGCTAATCTTTTCAATAGGCATACTATTTGGCAGTTACAGTGCCGGTAAGCCACAAACTGCTCTGGCCTGCTTACTTGCTGTAGTCTGTGCCAATGCAATAGCTTACATGTACCAGCTTAACCGCAAAGCCTGGCTGCAAGGAATTTATGGTTTCAATGCCTGTCTGATTGGTATCGCCTTATCTGTTTTCTGCGAAAATTCACTGTATTTATGGCTAAGTATCATACTTGCTGCCATATTATCAGTATTTATTACACAAGCATTCAGCTCAATATTACAGCAATGGTACTTACCCTGTCTGACAATACCATTTGTGTTGATTACATGGCTGTATCTGTTGGCTACACCATCATTCTCAGTACTGATACGCGAACCGTCTGCTGCACTATCTGCACAGATTTCAAGTTTTCATCTGCTGCATCTAATACCGGATAGTATACTGGGCATTGCCGAAGTATTTTTATTTAACAGCACACTGGTAGGTGTTATTTTTCTGGCAGGGCTGGCAGTCAATTCAATCAGAATGGCTATCTATGCACTGGCCGGTTCTTTACTAGCCATCGGTATTGCACTGTTATATGGCAGTCAGATTGAAATGATTTCTCTCGGCCTCTATTCTTTTAATGCAATCCTGACAGCTATCACACTGGCTACTTTCAGTAATAATCAAAATTTTAAAACTGTTATTTATATTATCTTCGGTATTATCTTCACTGTTCTTACTCAGGCAGCATTAGCCACAATACTGAAGCCATTTGCCATACCTGTATTAACCTTACCTTTTGTACTAGTAAGCTGGTTATGGTTATTAACCAATCAAACTTTAAGCCAGCGTTAGCGTTTATCGATTTTATATATTGAATAAAAAAATAAGAAAAATTTGTATTTTTCAGATTCTAAAATTGGATAAGCAACAGAAAACAGCCATCCCGATAAAACAAGATTAAATCAATGCTTTTTGCTAACTATGAATCAGAAAATGCAAATTCACAATTGTGCGTGGAAATATCAAAGAAAGAGTTCTGTAATATGAAAGGTAAATGTATACCCACTTGAAATAATCAAACCAGTAAAATATTCGAATTTTTTGGCTATTTTTGCTGCTGTATTGAACACAACATCAGATTATCTGATAAAAAAGACTGCCCTGATGGCAGTCTTTTTCGGTGCAACATGTTGCAAATAAGAATTAACGTTTGAACATATTGCCGTATTTCTGATTGAACTTATCCACACGACCGGTAGAGTCAACGATTTTCTGTTTACCTGTGTAGAAAGGGTGACATGCAGAACATACTTCGATATTGAAAGTATCTTTTTCCATTGCGGATTTAGTTACAAAAGTGTTACCGCAAGAGCAAGTCACGGTTATATCATGGTAGTTCGGTTGAATGCTGTTATTCATAATATCGTCCTTGGTTGGCGGGCACAGGGGTTGTGCCTGTACCTCTTGAAACGGATGTCCAGAATTGGGTAATTATACTCGCATGAGTAAGATTTTCAAGTGAATCAGTATATAGCAGCTACTCTTCTTCACAGCTAAAACGATATGAAACGACCGGATTCCTCACATCCCACTATTTAAGTCTGACATTGCTGTCAAGACCATAATGCATTACAAAAATACACCCGGTCTGAGACTTAAGGCTGTGCTGTATACAAATTCAGGCACGACGCCAGCTAGTCCCGCCGGCACCATCTTCCAATACAATACCGGCTGCCGTAAGCTCATCACGAATCCGGTCGGATTCAGCCCAGTTACGTTCTGCACGAGCCTGCTGCCGTGCAGCTATCAGCGCTTCTATAGCTGCGCTATCCAGACCCTGAACCGTTTCCCCCACTTCTCCCTGAAGAAAAGCAGCCGGATCACGTTGTAACAAGCCCAGTAAACCTGCCAGCCCTTTCAGACATCCTGCCAGTTCGGCGTCATGTGTTTTATTAATTTCATTAGCCAGCTCAAACAATACTGCTACAGCTTCAACGGTAGCAAAGTCATCATTCATGGCTGCATAAAAACGGCGCGTGTAATCATTTAAGTCAGCATGTACTGCCACTTCTGCCGCAGCTGTATTTTTAAGTGCCGTATATAAGCGGGTTAATGCGCCTTTTGCATCATTCAGATGAGCATCCGAATAGTTCAAAGGGCTACGATAATGTGCACGCAAAATAAAAAACCGCACAACTTCAGCATCGTATTTCTGCAACACTTCGCGGATAGTGAAGAAATTTCCAAGTGATTTAGACATTTTTTCATTATCCACACGAATAAATCCATTATGTAACCAATATTTAACATGGCTGGCAAAATGATTATGCTCTTCACAGCACCCGTTTTTTTCTGCACCGCAACTCTGAGCAATTTCATTTTCATGATGAGGAAACTGTAAATCAGCACCACCTCCATGAATATCAAAATTTTTACCCAGTAGTGCTTTACTCATGGCAGAACATTCAATATGCCATCCCGGGCGTCCTCTGCCCCACGGGCTGTCCCATGCGGGCTCATGCGGCTTGGCTGATTTCCACAACACAAAATCCAACGGATCCCGTTTATGTCCGTCAACATCAACCCGTTCTCCGGCACGTAAATCATCCAGACTTTTCCCGCTTAACTGACCGTATTGCGGATACTCGCGTACAGCATAAAAAACATCGCCATTATCCGCCATATAAGCCTTATTATTAGCAATGATATCTTCAATCATAGCAATCATTTGCGGGATATATTGCGTGGCTCTCGGTTCGTGGTCTGGCGGCAGTACACCCAAAGCGGCTGCATCTTCGTGCATGGCCTGAATATAGTAATCGGTAAGCTCAGTAATACTAATCCCGCGTTCATTGGCACGGGCAATGATTTTATCGTCTATATCAGTAATATTGCGTACATAATCAAGCTGATAACCCAATTCCCGCAACCAGCGCGCCACCAGATCAAATACAATCATTACTCTGGCATGACCAAGATGGCAATAATCATAAACAGTCATACCACACACATACATACGCACCTGGTGCGGATTAATCGGTGTAAATTCTTGTTTGCTTCTGGTTAAAGTGTTATACAAGCTGAGCATGTCGTTTCCAAATGGCTAAAATGGTAGCACTGTACTAAGGTAATTAGTTTGTATGAGGTTAAACTGGTTGTTTTCAAGATATAACCAGCTTAAAAAGTTAATTATAGTAGTCTGAACGGTACTATAGCCAATAATTATTATGGTCTAAAGCAGTTTTCAACCAAAAACTTATCTTTTTATCATATAGATATAACCATTTTTCTTTTCAGTACATCATATTGCCAAAAAAGCATGACTCTTGCTTTTCTACTATAGAAAGCATAAAACAGAAACTGTGAAAAGCATAATCAAGCTTATATTCAAGAGAAGGAGTAAGTATGACTATCATAAAACCACTGGCTGCACTTGCAGCCGCTACCACCCTTGCTTTAACCGGTTGTGTTACCGATCCGTCTACCGGTCAGTCTCATGCCAGTAAAACAGCAGTATATGGTTTAAGTGGCGCTGCCGTATGCGGCATTGTCGGCGCGATTACTCATAACAGCCGCGGTGCACGTAATGCAGCACTTGGTTGCGGTGCTATCGGAGCCGGTATTGGCGCTTATATGGATTATCAGGAAAAACTGTTACGCCAGAAACTGGCTAATACCAATGTCGAAGTTCAGCGTGAGGGTAATCAGATCAAACTGACTATGCCTGAAAATGTGACATTTGCAACCAATAGTTCAGATTTAAGTGGCGCGGCTACCTCTTCTCTGTCTTCGGTGGCTGAAGTACTGGCTAAATATGTAGATACTACCATCACTATTGCCGGATACACTGATAGCACAGGTAATGATAGTATTAACATCCCGTTATCACAGCGCCGTGCACAATCAGTTTCAAATTTCCTGACTTCCCGTGGCGTTGCTTATAACCGTATCAGCGCTAACGGATACGGATCTGCCAATCCTATTGCCAGCAATGCAACTGTTGAAGGACGCGCACAAAACCGCCGTGTGGAAATCCGGTTAAATCCGGTACAGCAGGCTCAGACTACAACCACACAGCAAACTACAACCTACGTTCAGTAATAAATGAATATGCCTGACTGATTACTGCAGCAGCTCCAGCAGTCAGACAATTAAAATTCGGTATATATATTCAATCAAGCTGCAAATAAAAAAAGCACTTCAACATGAAGTGCTTTTTTTCAGACTGTATTTTATATATCCAGTGAGCGATGCAGTTTAGCCTGCCGCTCAATACGCTTATTGATAAACCATTGCTGAGCCAGAGTCAGAATATTATTCGTCAACCAGTAGAGAACCAGCCCTGCCGGGAAGAAGAAAAACATTACTGAAAAGGCAACTGGCATGATTTTCATCATTTTCGCCTGAACCGGATCAGTTGGCGGCGGATTCATAAATGTTTGCAGATACATAGTCAGTGCCATGAGCACAGGCAGAATAAAGTAAGGATCCTGACGGCCTAAATCGGTAATCCAGCCAATCCATGGAGCTCCGCGCAATTCTACCGAAGCAAACAATGCCCAATACAAACCAATAAATACTGGAATCTGCAGCAACATAGGCAGACAACCGCCAACAGGATTGATTTTTTCCTTTTTATACAGCGACATCATTTCCTGCTGCATACGCATACGGTCATCACCGTACTGATCTTTCAATGCCTGCAAACGCGGAGCCACAGCACGCATCTTGGCCATCGATTTATATGAAGCATGTGTGAGCGGAAACAGAATTGCTTTGACAGTAAGAGTAAGCAGAATAATCGCCCAGCCCCAGTTCTGTACCAGACTGTGCCACCAGTTCAGCAGCCAGAATAAAGGAGAAGAAAACAGCGATACTTTGCCATAGTCTTTAATCATCTGCAAATGATCGGCTACTTTAGTAATGACAGAATAAATCTGCGGACCGGCATACAAGGAGATACCGAAACTGCCAGTGGAGTTAGCACCAATATCTTTCAACGGTACTCGTACGCCGGCAGAATACAGGCCATCACTGCGTTTTCTGATATCTATCTGGCAGTCACTGGTACCACAAACACTGTTACCTTCTTTCGGCTGCAGAATCCAGGTAGTCATAAAATAATGCTGGGTCATACCAATCCAGCCGGTATTGGTTTTACGCTGATAATCTGCCTGATCACGACCAGAGGTATAATCACTGTCAAGATCTTTAAAGGCTACTTTTTCAAATTTACCATTCGGGGTATACAGTACCGGACCAGTATAAGTGTGATCGAAATAGCCTGTACCTTCAGGTTCCTTATCATCCCGCAGTACCCGGTAAGCTACATCCATTTGTAATGGCTGAGCATTGTGATTGGCAATTTCATAGCGCAGCCCGATCAGGTAACTGCCTTTAGTAAACGTATAAATTTTACTAACCTGTACACCGTTTTGTTCGGCAGCAGTCAGACGCACATCCAGTTTGTCACCATTAAGCGTGTACTGTTTTTGCGCAGCTGTAAATGTCAGATCTTTAAACTGATAGTCACCCTGACGGTTTAATAATACCGACTGGGCAACATACTGATGACCATTTGCACCATTATCCAGCAATACAAAAGGCTTGCTGGCATCACTGGTGGCCTTGTATTTATTGAGAGTTAGCTGGCGTAAATCGCCGCTTTTTTCATCAATAACAGCCTTAACAGTATCAGTAGTCACTGTTACCGGCTCTGTTTTACTCAGGGCACTCTCGGCAACAACACCAGTAGAAGAATTGCTGTTACTGGTGGATGATGTTTGTTGTGCAGCTGGCTGTTTTTCGGGTTGCGGGTATAATTTTTCCCAACCCAGCAAAATCGCCATGGTCAGCACAAAAAATATCAATAATCGTTTGAAATCCATAGTGTATTCCGTCTACTCGCTAAGGAAGAGGGTCATGACCGCAACCACCCCATGGATGACAGCGGCAAATACGCTTTATCGCCAGCCAGCTACCTTTCATTACCCCGTATTTTTGCAGCGCCAGTACGGCATATTGCGAACAGGTTGGATTGTAGCGGCAGCGCGGTGGTAACAGCGGGCTGATGGCATACTGATAGAACCGGATCAGACCCAGCAATAAATATCTCATTGCGAAGATGCTTTACACCTGTCAGCTGTAATAAGCAGCTGCTGTAAAGTCCTGACTACGCCAGCGTACTCAGCATGCCGGAACGGCTGGCGTACACGAATGATTATATCTACCGGCGGCAATTCATGCTTATGCAGGCGAAACCATTCGCGTATTAAGCGCTTCATATAATTGCGCCGGTTAGCACGTCTGGCAACTTTTTTGGCTACTATCAGCCCCAGACGCGGGAAACCTAAACTGTTGCGTGCCTGAAAAACCTGAATCCAGGCACGGCTTTTTTGGCAACGTAATGCAAAAACGGATGAAAAATCATCCGTTTTTAATAGGCGATATTTTTTGCCAAAATGATAATCCATTCTTGTTCTTACACAGCCAAACGTTTACGGCCTTTGGCACGGCGGGCAGCCAGTACAGCACGTCCGCCACGGGTTTTACTGCGAACCAGAAAGCCATGAGTGCGTTTGCGGCGGGTAACGGATGGTTGATAAGTACGTTTCATAATTTATTCCCGAATTAACTTTAAATAAAACGTAGCATTACACAACAAGAACAGCACTTTGTCAATCAATATAATCTGTAGCAAAGCTTTACGGGAGCTGTGTTGGTATAAAGTGCAAATCATGGTCAGAAATTTGTTTATTGCGTATAATTAGCATAATAGGCACTTATTGTTTCCAGCCTTCAGCCAGCTCCGATTGACAGATAAATTTAAGCTTCACGAATGACCCTGACAGAATTTTGGCCTCAGTGCCTATTGCAATTAAAACAAAGCTTACCTTCTCAGCAATACCAGATGTGGATTGCACCATTAACTGTGGGCGAAGAAAATGGCAACTGGGTTATTTTTGCGCGTAATACTTTTACCTTCAATCATATCCGCGAGCGTTTCTGGCCGGCTATCGAAAATGCCAGACAATCTGCTCTGCCAGACGGCAGCACTCCATTAATTCTGAAAATCGGACAGGGACTATCTCTGCAGGCTGCCACTGAGGCAATACCGGCAGGAAACAATTCACCGGTCAAGACTGCAGAACCAGCCTTAAATGTCGCTGAACAGCCGGCTGATACTAAACCGGATTCAGTTGATCGCAATAAAATTCCTTCTGAAGTTTCAACCAAACCACAGACAACGGCAAAACGTACCGAATCTGCTCAGGACATTATTGCCAAACGCCTGCGAAACAGCCAGACCAAAAGCGCAAGTGCTACTGCCGAAACAAAAGAAAACAGCAAACAGACCGCCACAGAAAAACCTGAGGCTGGTGAATCAGTGGCTACCTCTGATTCAGCACATGAAAACGGTAAAAAATCCCGCTATACTGATACCAACCTTAATCCTGAACATACTTTTGCTGCTCTGGTACAAGGTAAAGGAAACCGTCTTGCTCACGCTGCTGCGCTGTCGATTGCAGAAAATCCCGGCAATAGCATGTACAACCCGTTTTTTATTTATGGTAGTACCGGTCTGGGTAAAACCCACCTGGTACAGGCTATTGGCAACCAGCTGTTTGCCACCGACAACAAAGTAAAAATACGCTATATTCATGCTGATGAATTCATTCGCGGCATTATGAATGCATTCCACGCCAAATCTTTTGATGCCATGCGCCAGCAATATCAGCAGGTAGACTTACTGATTATGGATGACGTACAGTTTATTGCCGGTAAAGACCGTACCATGGAAGAGTTTTTTTACGTCTATAACCATTTAATTGACGAAAAAAAACAAGTTATCCTTACCTGTGATACGCTGCCTACACATATAGACGGCATGGACGATCGCCTGAAATCCCGTTTCTCATGGGGGCTGAGTCTGGAACTGGAACCGCCGGAGCTGGAAATGCGCGTAGCCATTTTGCAGAAAAAAGCTGAGCTGGCTCAGGTGAAGCTTGAGGACGAAGCTGCATTTTTTATTGCCAAACATATCCGCAGCAACGTGCGTGAGCTGGAAGGTGCATTCAAGCGGGTAGTAGCACAAAGCCGTTTTGCCAGCCGCCCGATTGATGTAGGGCTGGCTACTGAAGCATTACAGGATATTCTGGCTGTTAACCACAAACCTATGACCCTGGAACACATTCAGAATACAGTAGCAAAATTTTATGGGATTACCATTAGTGATATGGTAGGGAAAAAACGTACCCGGAATCTGGCTCGCCCGCGCCAGATGGCCATGACCCTGGCAAAAGAACTTACTCCGCTTAGTTTACCCGCTATTGGCAGCGGATTTGGTGGCCGCGACCATACCACGGTCATGCATGCGGTAAAAAGTATCTCCAAACTCCGCAAGGATGATGCTGAAACAACCAAAGCGTATGAAACCTTAATGATGATTTTGCGAGATTAAACCAAGGAACAAAATATGCTGATATTACAAGCAGAACGTGACAGTTTACTCAAACCGCTGCAGGCAGTAACCGGTATTGTAGAGCGTCGTCATACATTACCGATATTATCTAATGTATTACTGGAAAACCATCAGGGGCAAATCAAGATTCTGGCAACCGATCTGGAAATTCAGATTGATACCATCGGCCCCAAAAGCGAAGCAGAAGATTTTCGCATTACCACCAATGCCAAAAAACTGCAGGATATCCTGCGGGCTTTACCGGCCGGCGCAATCGTTTCTCTGGACTGGAATAACAACCGTCTGGTACTGAAAGCAGGCAAAAGCCGTTTTAATCTGCAAACCCTGCCGGCCGAAGATTTTCCATTAATGAGTGTGGGCGAAAATATTGATGCCAGCTTCAGCCTGCCACAGGAAACATTTCGTGAAATGCTTTCTCAGGTGCAGTACAGCATGGCCATTCAGGATATCCGCTATTATCTGAATGGTCTGCTGATGCAGACAGAAGGCAATCAGCTGCGTCTGGTCGCTACAGACGGACATCGTCTGGCCTATGCAGCCTGCAATATAGAAGCAGATTTACCCAAAGCAGAAGTTATTCTGCCGCGTAAAACTGTGCTGGAACTCTTTAAACTGCTTACCTTTCCCGAACAGCCGATCACTATTGAACTGCTGAACAATCAGGTACGTTTCCGTTGTAATGACACCATTATTGTTTCTAAAGTCGTGGATGGTAAATTTCCGGATTACAACCGGGTTATTCCACTGGATAACGATAAAATCTTTCTGGCCAACCGTACCGAGTTGCTGGGTGCACTGGAACGCGCAGCCATTCTCGCCAATGAAAAATTTCGCGGTGCCCGCCTGCAAATCCAGCCCGGATTACTGAGCGTGACCTGTAATAATAACGAACAGGAAGAAGCTCGTGAAGAGCTGGAAATTGCTTATCAGGGAGATACACTGGAAGTCGGTTTTAATATCAACTATCTGATGGATGTATTGCGTAATTTACATGCAGAAGATTTACAACTTGCTTTTGGTGATGCAAACCGTTCAACACTGTTTACCATCCCGAACAATCCCAATTTTAAGTATATAGTTATGCCTATGCGGATTTAAACATCCATGCACTCTTAAATCCGGTTACTGCCGTACGCCAGCTTTCTGTTTTTAATAGCTCAGTCTGGTTTACGGCAGTTTATTATTTACAATCAGCATTCTTATCTTCCAATAAACATCAGATAAAACATCATCTTAAATATAGCACAGGGCTGAAAAAAAACCGATTTTATGCTATAATAAGTTTTTGGTTTATTGCCCTCAAACAGGCCTGTTATACAGTTATACCACTAACGTTTTTTATAATTAATAACAGTTATAAATGACCTTTAACAGCATAACCGCTGCCAAGTTTAGTAAAGAATTCTTATGATAGATCAACACCCTGAAGATTACAGTGCCGACAGTATCAAAGTATTAAAAGGTTTGGATGCTGTACGCAAACGTCCCGGTATGTACATTGGTGATACTCAGGATGGCACGGGTTTACATCATATGGTATTCGAAGTTCTGGATAATGCCATTGATGAAGCACTGGCCGGATACTGTGATCATATTACCGTAGCAGTTAATGCCGATAACTCCATTACTATTGAAGACAATGGCCGTGGCATTCCTACCGATATGCATCCGGAAGAACATCGTTCAGCAGCTGAAGTAATCATGACCATTCTGCATGCCGGCGGTAAATTTGATAACAACAGTTATAAAATTTCCGGTGGTCTGCATGGTGTAGGGGTCTCTGTAGTTAACGCACTTTCTGACTGGCTCCGTCTGACCATCTACCGTAATCACAAAGAACATTTTGTAGAATTTCGTCACGGGGATGCAGTTGCTCCGCTGGCTGTTGTCGGCGATACCGACAAACAGGGTACACGTGTTCAGTTTCTGGCCAGTACCGAAACCTTTGGTAATATCGATTACCATTTTGATATTCTGGCCAAACGCATCCGGGAGTTATCTTTCCTAAACAACGGCGTCAGTATTGAGCTCTTTGATAAACGTGATGGCAAACACGAAAATTTCGCATTCAGCGGTGGTGTAGCCGGCTTTGTACAATACATGAACCGGAATAAAACGGCTCTGCACAATAAAGTTTTCTATGCCAATGGTGAAAAAGATGGCATGAGCGTGGAATGTGCCATGCAGTGGAACGACAGTTATCAGGAAAACGTACAGTGTTTCACCAATAATATTCCGCAACGCGATGGCGGCTCCCATTTAACCGCCCTGCGTCAGGTTATGACCCGAACCATCAACAACTATATTGAAGCCAATGAAGTTGCCAAAAAAGCCAAAGTAGATACTAATGGCGATGATATGCGTGAAGGTTTAACCTGCGTATTGTCTGTTAAACTGCCTGACCCGAAATTTTCTTCACAAACCAAAGACAAACTGGTTTCCAGTGAAATAGGTCCAGTGGTTAATGAAGTGCTTGGTAAAGCCTTGTCTGAATTTCTGGAAGAAAATCCTGCAGAGGCCAAAATCATCACAAGCAAAATTGTTGATGCCGCGCGTGCACGTGAAGCAGCGCGCAAAGCACGCGAAATTACCCGCAGAAAAGGGGTAATGGATGGTCTGGGGCTGCCGGGCAAACTGGCAGACTGTCAGGAAAAAGATCCTGCTTTATCAGAATTGTATCTGGTCGAAGGTGACTCGGCAGGCGGTTCTGCCAAGCAAGGCCGTGATCGTAAATTTCAGGCCATTTTGCCCTTAAAAGGTAAAATCCTGAATGTAGAAAAAGCCCGTTTTGAAAAAATGCTTGCCAGTCAGGAAGTTGGTACTTTAATCACTGCACTGGGTGCCGGTATAGGCAAAGAAGAATTTAACCCGGAAAAATTGCGTTATCACCGCATAATTATCATGACCGATGCGGATGTAGACGGCGCGCATATCCGTACCCTGCTGCTTACCTTCTTCTACCGGCAAATGCCTGAACTGGTTGAACGCGGTTATGTATATATTGCTCAGCCACCATTGTATAAAGTGGAATATGGCAAAAAAGACAACTACCTGAAAGACGAGTTTGAAAAAGATCAGTTCATGCTCAGCCTGGCATTGAATAATGCTCAATTAATTATTGGCGAAAATACTCTGGAAGGTAATGCTCTGTCCGAAATCGCCAAACAATTGATTCTGGCACAAAGTATGATTGCGCGTGAAAGCCGTATCATTGACAACAATGTACTTAATTCCCTGCTTCTCTGGAATGAGAATCTGGATTTAAGCACTGTAAGCAATGCAGAAAAAGCTGTGCAAACATTAACCGCACTGGTTAATGACGACAACCTCAAACTGGAACGCATTGGTGCAGATGATGAAGTACAAATGATTAAAATTACTCGTCAGTTGCATGGGAATCATATGGTCAGCTATCTGGATCAGAAATTTGTTGAAAGCCGCGCCTATCAGATTATCCGGCAGACAGCGGCCACTTTAAGCGGTATTGCTGACGTACCAATTGAAGTCATTAAAGGTAATATGACCACCGCTGTAACCGGCTTTGCCCAGGCACTGGAATTACTGATGGATTTAGCACAGGAAAAAATTAACATTCAGCGTTATAAAGGTCTGGGTGAAATGAATCCCGAACAATTATGGGAAACTACAATGGATCCTTCAGTACGCCGTTTGCTGAAAGTCAGAATCGAAGATGCGATGGCAGCAGATGATGTATTTGTTACCCTGATGGGTGACGAAGTTGAACCTCGTCGTGCATTTATCGAAAACAACGCTCTAAATGCTCAGGTTGATATTTAGTTTTTAAATACCTGAAAAAGGATGGCATTGTCTGCCATCCTTTTTTCTATACAAAAATATTCTGCAGTTGATTATCCGGATAATATCAGCCCTTAACACAGATAACCTGACGTAACTGGTGCTTGATTTCCACCAATTCCTGTTGCGCCTGCATTACTGCGTCAATATCCTTATACGCCATAGGAATTTCATCAATAACCTCAGCATCTTTACGGCACTCTACATGAGCCGTAGCCTGTATCTGGTCAGCAACAGTAAATTTCCGTTTAGCTTCACCACGACTCATAACTCTGCCTGCACCGTGAGAACAGGAATGAAAACTTTCTGCATTCCCTCGCCCCTGCACAATATAACTTTTTGTTCCCATAGAACCCGGAATAATTCCCAGTTCACCTTCTCGTGCAGAAACAGCCCCTTTACGCGTAACAAAAACATTCTTACCGAAATGGTGCTCTTTCTGTACATAATTATGGTGACAGTTTACAGTTTGTAAATGCGTGGTAAACGGCACATTGATTACTTTGCGTATAGCAGCGATAGTATTGTGCATCATCACTTCACGATTTAAACGGGCAAATTCCTGTGCCCAGTGCACTGCTTTCAGATAATCATTACAGTATTCGGTTCCTTCTACTAAAAACGCCAGATCATTATTAGGCAAATAGGTATCAATGAAATATTTTTTCATTTCCTTTTTAGCCAGCTCACTGAAATATTTACCTATTGCACGACCAATACCGCGTGAACCACTATGCAGCAATATCCATACGCGATCACACTCATCCAGACAAACTTCAATAAAATGATTACCGCCGCCCAAGGTTCCCAAATGACTATAACTATTCGCTTTTAAAAAACACGGATATTTACTGGTCAGTTTTTCAAATCCGGGCAAAAGCTGCTGCCAGTACTCCTGTACAATCGGTGGCGGATTTTGCCAGCTTCCTTTATCGTACTTTTCATTATTGAGTGTGGAACCATGCGGTACCGCCTTTTCTATAGCCAGACGTAATGGCATTAAATCTTCCGGCAGATCCTGAGCGGTAAGTGACAGCTGTACCGCCATCATTCCACAACCAATATCCACGCCGACAGCAGCCGGAATAATCGCACCAGCAGTCGGAATCACACTCCCGATAGTAGAGCCTTTTCCCAGATGCACATCTGGCATAACCGCAATATGCTTAAAAATAAAAGGTAATTGTGCAGTTTCGAGCAATTGTTTTTTAGCCACATCTTCTACCGGCACACCTTTTGTCCACATTTTTACCGGACGTGTTTTATTTTCTTTTAATACTTCAAATTCTTGCTTTTGCATTTTTAACTTCCATTATTTTTTAGCAAATTAATTAGCGGATGTATGCTATTGCGCCTGAATATTAATCAAACCATGCAATAACTGATCCAAACCGCCTACAACTGAAATCTTATCGATTCGTTCAGCAATTCTTTCCAGTGTTTCCATTTCTTTTAAGCGTAAAGCAACCGGATTATTTTCCATTACCCGGGCTGTATTCAGTAAGGAACGGGTAGCAGAAGTTTCTTCCCGCCGGCGGATAACATTCGCCTGTGCAGATTTTTCTGCTTCTACTACTTGTGCCAGAATGGTTTTCATGTCTCCCGGTAAAATAATATCTTTTACGCCAACACTGACCGTTTCGATTCCATAACCCGTCATATGCATCTGCATATGAGCATTCACCACCTCGTCGATTAAATTTTTGTTTTCCAACAATTCATCCAGACTGCGAGTACCAATCGCTTCCCGTAATGCAAACTGTAATTGCCGGTACAATAACTCCATTGGCTGCGCAATTCTGGCAAACGCCTTTAACACATCGGTGTAACACCAGCTGGCTACCAGATTAATACGCAGATTGACTTTATCCCGGGTTAAAATTTCCTGACCGGATATTTCCACTGTCTGCAAACGTGTATCGACAATTTCGACACTGATTTCACGATTAAAACGCCAGTAAGCAGTAATACCTGCATTAAGCAGCTGTTCTACTTTACCATTAACTTTTAATACGCCAACATGATATGCCGGTACCTGTGCAATCAATACACTACTATCGCCTGTCACTTCTTTTTTACGTAATTTTGGCTGTAACAGCTGCTGTACCATTTGCTCAGAAAGCTGAAAATCGTCAGTCAGCTCAATAAGCTGCATATGCTGCTTGCAGTTATTCTGCCAGTACAATCGTTTGGTTCCCGGAGGCAGAATTTCTACCAGTAAATCATCTTCAAAACGTAAACCAGTCTGATTAGCACCTACCTGCATCTGAATACAGAATTGTGCCATCTGCTGCGGGGCATTTTGTTCAATTGTTGCCGCCAGCAAATCATCAATACGGTTATCCTGTAGTTTGAATTTACCCAGAACCAGCTTATGTTTGAATTCACACAAACCAATTACGGATTTAGGTGGAATAATCTGTACAAACTGATTATCAACAAACAGCGTACCAATTTGCTCATCGATAAAATAATGCAGTTTGATGTGATCGATACCTTCAATTAATCTGCCGGTATTTTTTGCCTGAATAATTTCCATAGCAACTTCATCAGACAACCGGTACCCTTGCTCCAAAGTTACTTTTTTAATTGCCTGTTCTTTATAACTCTTCCAGTACAATGCTTTAGTAGAGGGTTGAATAATCTCTACCAGCATTTGTTCTTCATAACGCAGTACAATCTCATTATCAGCCACATTGACATAATGACAATATTTTTCTACCAGCTGCGGATAAAAATTGAGCAGTTTTTCGGCGATAGCCGGTTCAATCTTAGTATCAGCTAAATCCACCAGATAATGAGTAATGTTGACAAAAGGATTCCAGAAAATATGCCGGCCTGCGGTAACAATAGTATTAATTTCACCGCGTTTGGTGACAACGGCCAGCTCACCTTTTTTCACATTAATTATATTCAACATATTAAATCTCCTTTTATGGCAGCCAGCAAGGAGAAGAGACACAATCAAACGGATTAAGTAACGAAATAACAGGGGAAAAACTGATATCTTTAAACATTCAACTAACTGCTTATGGCTCATCAATTTTTTGCCTGCTATCCGGTTTTTTTACCCGGACAGAATCATTAATCCGTTTATTCTGTGCGGTTAACCGGTTTTTTTCATGTCTTAGCTTTACTGCTTTGCTTATTTCCCTTTACTGGCTGGTATTGCTCAAACAACAAATTATTACAATATGGCTTTTGAAACAGGAGTCGAACCCGTGACAGATTGGTTTGGTACCAATTGCTCTACCTCTGAGCTATTCAAAAATTTTTCATCGGAAGGAAACGTCTTTCATACCGGGGAATACATGTTGATAATGCGAATAAATCAGTCTTTCGATTAATTTAATTCCATTCGCTATGTACCCTGCTGCCGTAAAAAACAGTATGTATTTCAGACAATATCCTTATTGCAATTACCGTACCAAGTCCGTAAATTTCTAAAATAAAATAATTAAAATATTGTTTTTAGTATAAAAATAAATAGATAATTTTATTTTCAATAAATTACTTTTAGTTTTGTTTTCGTAATTTTTTATAAAATATTATATAATTTTATTTAATTTTATATAACTAATAATAAATAATGGACAAGAAAAATATCGTATTCAGTTTTTTAGGCAATGTACTTGACCAGCGGGGCAAAGGAAAAAAACGCTGGACACGCTGGCGCCCTACTATTGATATCTGTAATCATCCGGAATGGCCGATCTATCGTCTGGAACTGATTTATCACACTCAGGACAGAAAACTACTCGAAGAAATTATTCTGGATATTAAAACCATTGCCCCGGATACCCAGGTTAATCCGATTCCGGTTCAGATACAGGATCCATGGGATTTTGAAGAGGTGTATACCTGTTTACTGGATATCGCCAAAAACTATACTTTTAATAATGAACAAAAAAATTATTATCTGAATATTACCACCGGCACCCATGTAATGCAGATCTGCTGGTTCTTACTGGCAGAATCACGTTTTTATCCTGCCAGACTTTTACAATCATCGCCGCCGGCCAGACCGTCTGCATCGCCAGAAAACCTTGCCGCAGAACCTATAGCAAACCCGCCACCGTGCCCCAGCGGACAAATAAATATAATCGACCTGAATCTGAACCGTTACGATCAGATTCTGACCCGCTTCCAGCAATATGCTAATCAGGCAACAGAACTGCTCAAATCAGGTATAGCGACAAAAAACCGGCATTACAATCAGCTAATCAGCGAAATAGAACAGGTTGCCAGCCGCTCTCATGCGCCTATTTTGCTATGCGGCCCCACTGGTGCCGGTAAATCTTTTCTTGCCCGGCAAATTTACCGGCTTAAACTGAACCAGCATCAGATTACCGGACAATTCGTAGAAATTAACTGCGCTACCCTGAGTAGCGATAATGCCATGTCTACACTGTTCGGTCACATCAAAGGTGCATATACCGGTGCCAGTCTGGGCAGAAACGGCTTACTCAGACAGGCGGATAACGGTGTTTTGTTTCTGGATGAAATCGGAGAACTGGGGCTGGATGAACAGGCTATTCTCTTAAAGGCGATTGAGGAAAAACAATTTTATCCGCTAGGTGCAGACAAACTGGTATCCAGTAACTTTCAGCTGATTGCCGGAACCAACAAAGATTTAAAACAGGCAATTATCCGCGGTACTTTTAGAGAGGATTTATACGCACGTATCAATTTATGGAGTTACCAGCTACCGGGACTTGCCGAACGTAAAGAAGATATCGAACCGAATATTGATTTTGAGCTGGCACGATTTGCGCAGGAGTACGGTACCATGCCGCGTTTTAATCAGCAATCCAGAGACCGTTATATTCAGTTTGCCACATCGGCCATGGCAACATGGCCGGGTAATTTCCGTGAGCTCACTGCTTCCATTACCCGTATGGCTACTTTATCCATACAAGGAAATATCACTCTGGAACAAGTTGAAAATGAAATCCGGCGTTTACAGATACACTGGCAGCAAGTAACTTTTTCTGATGCGCTGATTCCGGCTGAAATTGATGAATTTGACCGGTATCAGCTGGAAAAGGTCATTGAAGTATGCCGGAAAAGCCGAACTTTATCCGAAGCCGGCCGGTATTTGTTTGCTGTGTCCAGAGCACAAAAACAGCGCGCCAATGATGCAGACAGACTGAAAAAATATCTGGCCAAATTTGATTTAAGCTGGGAGCAGATAAAATACAGCACCAGTAAAGGCAATTAACGCTATCTCCTGCCTGTGATCATTATTTCTTATTTGAGTTTCAGCAGCTATTATGCAAAATAAAATACACAAAAATACATTATTTATTTATCATATTAAGCAGACGGGTTCGTGTTTGTATTAATATATCTATTTGTTGTTCAATCTTTTCTAACGTCAGATTAATATTTTTCAGGTAAATTTCACAAGGCTCAAATTTACTGTTTTGCTCATGCCAGCAAGGCAGTATTTGCCGGATAATTTTTAACGAAAAACCGGCATTATTGAGCTGCTGAATCAATTTTACTCTTTCTACATCTGCCTGCTGGTATTCACGGTATCCGGATTGTGTACGGGCAGGTGTCAGCAATTTTTCCTGTTCATAATAGCGCAGCATTCTGGGACTGATTGCGCTTTTTCTGGCTAATTCACTGATTTTCATTTTTACTCTGTTGACTTTAACACTACTGTGAAACTTTATCATTATTCGCACAACCCACAAACTGAAAGAAAGAAAATGATTAAGTTAACCATGTTAGTAAAACGCCTGCCCGATATTACTTATGAAGAATTTGACCAATACTGGATTGAGCATCATGCTCCGCTAGTGGCTTCTGTGCAAAACGTTTTAAATATTACCCGCTATGTACAAACCATTCCGCACCGTTATCCCGAGCTGGATAAAATAATACAAAACGGGCGTCAGTCTCAGAATTTTGTTTTTGACGGTATGGCTGAAATATGGTGGCAGGATCTGGAAAGCATGCAGAAAAACCGGTCTTCACCAGAAGCTGTAAAGGCATTAAACGCATTAATGGAAGATGAAAAGCGCTTTGTTAATCACACACAATCAGTTGTTTGGTATGCAACAGAACGCCTGATTATTAACAACACTAATTATCAGACAATGCCATTGCGCTGAAGCAGAACGCCAGGCAAAAAACTTGCCTGCCGGCGAAACAGCAGGCAGGCAAATAACAAAACTAGATACATTTACGTATGAATTCCGGTATTGCGTTAACACACCATGCGCTGCAATAATTTTTTAAAATCTTCTCCTACCAGAGGATGTTTCATACCATAGGCCACTGTTGCTTCCAGATAACCAAGCTTATCACCGCAATCATAACGTCTGCCGGCAAAAGCATACGCAATCATTTTCTGTTCAGTCAGCAACCGTGCAATAGCATCAGTCAGCTGAATTTCTCCACCAGCACCCAACGGTAAATTAGTCAGAAAATCAAAAATTCGTGCAGACAAAATATAGCGCCCAACCACACCCAGATGTGAGGGTGCTTCATCCGGATGGGGTTTTTCGACAATACTCTTTACAAAATCAAAATCATTCTGATGATTAATCTCGACAATACCGTAAGCACCCGTCTGCAGCGGATCAACATTTTCTACACCAATGACATTACAACCCGTATGGTAATACGCATTCATCATCTGGCTCAACGCACCTGGTTGTGCATCAATCAAGTCATCTGCCAGCACCACAGCAAAGGCTTCTTTACCCACTGCTGCCCGGCTGCATAAAACCGCATGCCCCAACCCCAGTGCGGCCGGCTGGCGAATATACAGACAAGTCACATTGGGCGGCAGAATATTCTGCACAAAATCAAGCAATTTATTCTGATTGCGGTAAGCCAGCTCTGTTTCCAGTTCATAAGCCTTATCAAAATGATCTTCAATACAGCGCTTATTCCTGCCGGTAATAAATACCAGTTCAGTACAGCCGGCTGCAACAGCCTCTTCTACCGCATACTGAATCAGTGGTTTATCCACTATCGGCAACATTTCTTTCGGGCTGGCTTTAGTAGCCGGTAAAAACCGTGTCCCCATACCGGCCACCGGAAAAACACACTTACGGATTGGTTCAGCTTTCATTCAGATTTACTCTTTAATTCCCAGCATAGTCATTAATGCAGCCTGATCCAGTATAGTAACACCAAGTGCCTCAGCTTTGGATAGCTTGCTGCCCGCCTCTGCTCCGGCCACCACAAAATCAGTTTTTTTCGATACACTGCCGCTCACTTTACCACCGGCTTCTTCAATATGCTGCTGTGCCACATCACGTGACCAGTCTGGTAAAGTACCGGTTAACACAAAAGTTTTACCGGCTACAGCTTCATTAACCGATGACGTCTTTTCCTCCGTCTCTCCGCTAAGCAGCTGCTCACGTAACTCAATCGTCTTTTGCAGTAATTCATGATTTTCAGGCTGGCTGCACCATTGCTGCCAGCTTTCCGGCAAGGCTTTATCAGTTAACAGTTGTGACCAGTCCTTACCCGCCAGTTGCCACAGCTTCTGTGCCCGCGCTTCCGTTAAACCGGCACCGGGTAAACGAGCCAGTATCCGCTCAGGAGTAAAGTATTTACCCAGTTGTGTGCGCCGTGTTTCTGTCTGCGGTTGCACACCGGCATCAAGTAATTCCTGCAATTGACTGGTCTGATCTTCCTGACTGAAAAAATAGGCTACCGAATGTGCTACCACCTTACCGATATCCGGCAAACAGGCCAGTAACGGCTCAGTAGCCTGAGTAAGCGTAGCCAGATCACCGAAAGCCTGTGCCAGCTGTTTTGCTGTACGCTCACCAACATGAAAAATACCCAAAGCATAAATTAAATTAGCCAGAGGACGCTGCCGGCTGTCCTGAATACCGGCCAGAATATTTTCAGCCCATCTGGATGGCTGCTGTTTGCCTGCTTTATCAGTTGCAGATAATTCCAGTTCATTTGTCACCGACTCTGCTGAGCTTTCTCCTGCTTCCTGCTTAGCCTGCTGTTTCATTGCCAGCAAATCGGCCAATTGCAAATGATAAACATCAGCAAAATGACGAACTCTGCCCTGTGTTACTAACTGTTCAATCTGCCGGTCACCGAGATTTTCGATATCCATGGCGCGACGTGAAGCAAAGTGAATTAGCGACTGCACCCGCTGAGCATGACACAGCATTCCGCCACTGCAACGAGCCACTGCTTCACCCTCTTCACGGACAATTTCATGACCGCAAACCGGACAGTTTTCTGGCATACGGAACGGCGGATATTTGGGCACAGCTTCAGGCGGAGTAAGCAAATCTGCCGCCGGTTTTTCCACCATCGGACGCTGTGCCAGCACCACAGATACAATTTCAGGAATAACATCTCCGGCACGGCGCACAATAACCGTGTCACCCTCACGTACATCCTTGCGCTGTGCTTCACCTTCATTATGCAAAGTTGCATTAGTAACTGTAACACCACCTACAAATACCGGTGTCAGCCGCGCTACTGGTGTTACTGCACCGGTACGTCCCACCTGTACATCAATAGCCTCTACCGTAGTCAGCATTTCCTCTGCCGGAAATTTTTGAGCAATAGCAAAGCGCGGGGCACGGGCTACATAGCCAAGCTGCTCCTGCTGAGCCAGATTATCTACCTTAATGACTACACCATCGATGCCAAACGGCAAATCCGCACGTATCTGAAAAATATGCTCATAAAAAGCCAGCACCTTCCCGATATCAGCCTGATAGCACAAATTATCCTGTGGCGGTACAGTCAGCCCCAAACGAGCCAGCAATGCCAGCTCTTCGCTGTGGCTGTTTACCGCAAAACGCTCATCCAGTCTGGCAATTCCGTAGGCATAGAAATGCAAGTGCCGGCGTGCCGTTATTTTCGGATCCAGCTGGCGTAAACTGCCAGCCGCTGCATTACGCGGATTGGCAAAAGTTTTCTGATTTTCTGCCTGCTGATGTGCATTAAGCCGGTCAAAATCCGCTTTAAGCATCAGTACTTCACCGCGTACCTCCAGCACATCCGGTACCTGATCACCCAGCAAACGCAATGGAATATTGACAATAGTGCGCGCGTTCTGAGTAACATCCTCGCCGGTATATCCGTCTCCGCGCGTAGATGCCTGTACCAGCAGACCGTCACGATACAACAAACTGATTGCCAGACCGTCAAACTTTGGTTCAACAATATATTCAGACTCAGCACCAAGACCATCACGTACCCGTTTATCAAAAGCATACATCTCACTATGGTCGAACTGATTATTATCATTCAGCGGTGAAAATGCATTGTTCAGTGACAGCATCGGAATCTGGTGCACCACAGCAGCAAATTTTTGCTGTGCCTGCCCGCCTACACGGATACTCGGGCTGTCCGGCTGCCGCCATTGCGGATATTGCTCTTCCAGAGCCTGCAACTGGCGGAACAACCGGTCATATTCCGCATCCGGCACAGTAGGTGCATCCAGATCATAATACTCATGCGCATAACGATTGAGCAGAGCGGTTAAATCAATAATTTGCTGTTCGCTTACTGAATCCATTACAGCTATCCTTCAGGAAAAGGAAAAAGAAATGGCAAACCCCGTTCTGCGGCTTGCCATCTCTTTATAAAATTAAAATATTCAGGCAATATCAGGAAAACAGTCTTTTGGCCAGTTCACTTCCCGGCTCCAGATCAACCTGCTTCATTTCCTTTTGCCGGTCAACTACATAGCGGCGTACCTCACGCAACCACTCTGTGGATAACTCTTCCACTTTATCATTAACCAGATCCAGACCCAGCTGACTGGATAATTTCACAGCCATATCCATAAACTGATCAAAACATTTCTCGCCGTTTGGTATATGTACTATATCAAACAACATACTGAATCCGCGATAATTTTGATTTGCTAACAAAGTAGAGGTAAAAGGTGTGTTATCCAGCGTAACAATATTAAACAAAGGCTCGCCATCAGTATCAGCATAAAAAAATGCACCATCATGCCCCAGCTCAAAGCCCTGTTTCTCAACCGCAGAACGCAGCTCCGTTCCGCTGACATTTGTACGTGATACCAGATGAATCGCAATTGTCTGGTCAACCCTTGCGCACAAATCATCCAGTGGACGCGCCACATCCAGAAAAGTATTAATATCCGTTAACAGCAGCTGACCATCCATCTGCTCGGCGAAACGATTGGCCTGTTCGCCAAAATGCGCCAGCTCTTCATGAGTAAGCAGACCACTGCGGCTGATTGCCTGCAGACCAACCACAAAACCCTGATAATAAACACTGGGAATCGGTTCAGCTATCTGGTAACGGTCATCCATCGTACAGCCCACCAGCCGGAAACGGGAACGGCTGCTCAACCGAGGCATTGCATGTAATTCTTTCGGCTGATACAACGCAATATAGGCCAGATAATCAAAACGTACATCAAACCACGGTAGCGGCTGTTTAGACATGTCCCGCACATCCAGCAAAGCTTTACGCCCCTTTACCGGAACCGTGCGTGATAATGGCGCCATATCAATATGTGCTGCTGAATTTTCCGGTGCTGCAACGTTATCAGGAGCAGAAGATGCCGCTTGCGCAGCAGACACATTCTCTTCTTCAGAAACTGTGTCATCAATAATTTTTTCATCAGTGGCCGAAGTCTCAGATTGTTCGGCGGATGAATCATCAGTTTTATTTACTTCCTCAGCCGGCGGCACAGTTTTAGTATTCATTACAGACTGAGCCTCCGCACCATCCCGTACTGAATTTACCTGACTGTCCAGTAAAGCATCTTTATTAGCATGCCCGAACTGTTCGCGCAATTGTTTGCGGTATTGGCTTTCCTGATAAATATTATAGGCCAGTACCAACAAAATAATCGCAGCACCTATCACCAGCACAATCATTACAGAATCACTCATTACATTCCTACCAGACAATTTGCGAAAACCGCAACTTAATTAACAGTTGAATGGAATTATAACTAAAAATACCCCTGCCGGCAGCCATAAACTACAAAAGCCACTGATATTCTGTCATTATCGGCAAACCATTACTGCGCAGCATATCCCATTCAAAAAAATGCCCCGGATCCGACTTTCGCCCCGGTGCCACATGCTGATGGCCGGTAATCGCCTGAATCGGATAATGCGCACACAGCTTCTGCAATAACGCATACAACTGCGTATACTGAGATGACGTAAACGGTTCGAAATCACAGCCTTCAAGCTCAATTCCGATCGAAAACGCATTACAGCCATCCCTGCTGTTAAAACGTGATATTCCGGCATGAAAAGCCGCGTCATCACAGGAAACAAACTGAATTATCGTTCCGTCCCTATCCAGCAGAAAATGGCTGGATACCCGCAATCCGGTTAATGAACGCATAAAATCATCCGGTTCAGCAGCATCAATCTGATTAGTGAACAAACGCTGTACTGCCTGCTGCCCGTATTCAAACGGCGGTAAAGAAATATTATGCAATACCACCAGCGATACCTTAGTCTGTGCCGGACGCCGGCTGAAATTTGGTGACGGTACATGAATACATTGCTGTAACCAGCCATCTTTCCATACCGGCTTTTGTTCGCCCTGCATCCTCTTCACCCTTGTAATAAAAGTGTTTACCTTAATACAGCTCTTATCCGGCGTCTACTTTTTGTGAAGAATCAGACAGAAATCCAAGATAAGCAATCGTTTCCTGTGTGTATTCTGAAAAAAGAAAAAAACGACCTTATTAAACATACAGAATTTCAAAATCACACTTGTGCAACTAGAAAATAACTAATTTTTCCAACAAATAAACAGCGACATAGATAAGAGAACACAGAAAACACTTGCCAAGCCGGCATATATCTGGTTTAATGCGCACTCTTCCCCGATGGCCAGATAGCTCAGTCGGTAGAGCAACGGACTGAAAATCCGTGTGTCGGCAGTTCGATCCTGCCTCTGGCCACCATTAATAACCGCTGAATGCGGTTATTTTTTTGCCTGCAATAAACCATTTTCATAAATACTCAATTTAAATTTGGGTTTACCATTACTCAACACTAACCCAAATTATCTATACTAAATTAATGTATCATACAAACAGCTTTAACAAAAACACACTGGAAAAAGTTATATATAATATTGAAGGAAATAATTTTCCAGATCAGAACACAATGAGATAAATTTATAGTATTCCTAAAGAATTTAATGAAATTTCCATAAGGAAAATAATAATATGAAAAATTTTATGTATATCCTGATTATTTTACTAATGATACTGTCTGCCTGCAGCACTCAAACTGCAAAAGCACAGACTAGTAATAAACAAAATTTAATAAATAATTCTTTTAATGGAGAAAAATTGTTATCAAATAAAGAATTTGTATTATCTGTAAATAGAACTTGTGATAATACAGAATCTAAATTATGTACAGTCGGGAAAATAAAAAAAGATTATTTTAGTAAATTCAGTAATCTGAATAATGATGAAATAATTATATCGAAACTAAAAGATAATATTGTATTAAAATTGAAAAAAGAAAAAAGAAAAAAAAATCAAAACGAATTTTCCATGGTAATTAAATTAATTTCATACAAAAATAATAAAAAGGTAGACTCTATAATATGTTATGAATCCAAAAACGATCCGAATTATAGTACAGCTTCAGAAAAATTATACTATCTGAAAGACTATTATTTATGGACATTAATTTTTATTTATGATTTAGAATCAACAACGGCTTTTGATTGGAATAAATATAAGATTAATCCCAGAACCGGAAAATTTGAATTAATAGATAACTTAAAACTAGAGTAACTTCACGAAACACCCCAATAAAAAACTTATCTCAACAGCAAGCATTAACTTGTATTTTTCAGGCAATAAGCTTTGCAAAGATTGAAATAAATAACAAAATAATCTAATTATTAAAGTATAAAATGGAGATAAAGTTGCTCAGTATCATTTAGCTAATTTGTTTTTTATCGAAAACATTAATGAAAATTATAATGATAAAGTTTTATTAGTATCAACAACCTGCAGAACAAAGATATGTAGATGCTGAATTTGCTTAATCAGTTATTTACCGGAAGCCTCAGCATCTATCAACAATCAATTATTTAGTTAGAAAAAACAGCAAAACAAAATTATATAAAATCTCAATACAATTCTGGCATAATTTATTGATTTTAAATTGGTACTGAAACAGACTGTTCAAAAACATTATATTTTCTAAAAAAAGACTGAACAAACTGATATACCTGCCCAAGTTGAATCAGGTAATTTTTACTTAACGAATAATGAGTTGGATCCAGAATTAGAAAACTATAAAAATAGTTTTATTAGCATTAAACAATAACAGAAAAAATAATACTTTTGTTCAATTTAACTTAGTTTTTTTTATTATTCAAATTGCACAATCAAATTACCAGCAAACATTATTATGGCTTAATCAAACTGGCAAAAATATATAACTGATATTTATCGGCAGGCTTCAGATGAATATGATCAAAACTCATCATTCAAAATAAATAATTATTTGATTGATTATAAGATAAAGTTAGATATTGCCAGAGCTTCAATCCATCTTTGCAAAATAACAGAATGCTTAGACGCACATGTATATGAATGGCTTTTGTATAGCAAATACCGTCTCTGTTCACTGACCGGAACTATACCAAATCCTGATATTTTTAGGTGTGACTAAATTATATTAAATAAATACTTATACCGAAAACCGGTTTCCGCCAAGCGTAGGACAATTCGAACTATAGCTTACCTATAAAGCCATCTATCTTGAATACAAAAAAAATTATCAATATAGCATAAATATGTTTTATATATGTTTACAGCTAAGATTGAATAATCCTTCATATTTTTATCTTATTTTGCTATGATCTAATTTAATATTAATAATTTTAAAAATTATTGACAATGAAACATTTTATTCAGCAGATTATATTACTTATTTGCTACCTGGTATTCATTGACTTTGTACAAGCAAGTCAAACAAGTGTTTGTCGCATCGACTCTCCTTATTATGATTTGTTGGTTGAAAAGGACGGCATATATCTGCAAGAAACAGTGAAAGCTGAGAACAAAATTAGTTACATATCACAATCAAAAATACGCTTAAAGGAGATTACAGATAAAGGCGCTCGGATTATTTCTGATGATGGTAACAAGATACTTGTATTATCTGATTCAAAATACTATTTTATACCTAAACCCTTATATAGAAGAGACATCAACAAATATGAAATTACCCCATTATTTAATGAAAATGAAGTTAGTAAAATTGTTTCTAACAAATTCTTTCTAATTTCTGACCATTGGTATTATGTCTCTTATACGTCTAAGGGGGAATCCGATAAACACAAAATACCTGAACTCAAAGGAAATTTAGAAATCATTGCCGATTCTGATAGTAATAATTACTTAGATAATAATGCAGTTTTATTAAAAGATGGTAATGCTGTGTATGTCTACGATATAAATAAGAATAAACTTGAAAAAATTCCTCATCTCACACCTTCGCAAACACATCTTATTCAGTCCCGTAATACGCCATACTACTTGTATGACGATGATACATTTTATCTGTTTGATAGGGATTTTAAATACACAGACATTACCAAAAAGTTCAATCAGCAAGGTAAGTATAATGGGTTTACTAAAGCGGAGATGCACACTAATTGGTCAGTTGATTCTATGGATACAAAGGATGGACTGATATGGATTAAAATATTTAATTCTTTTAAACCAGTTAAAGCGACCTATCTGAATGCGTACAAAGATTTATATGTGTATCATGACAAAGTATTTGATGACAATGATTATCTTAATTGGTTTATACGCCATGAAGCTGATCCTTCTTATCCAAGCTACAGAGATAGATCAATTGATATATCAAATGTCAAAAATCCTGGTGAACTACACAAAATTTCATCTTCAGAGTACTTTGACAATCAACAATACTATAGTCTTGAAGAAAATTCACGAAGACTAGAAAAAAAAGAGCCTTCTGCCTATCTCAAACTACTTACTACAAAAGATGATATTGAAATCAGAGAGAAGCGAATTTTTATTGACGGGCAACAACTCAATACCGATAAATTTCAAGATGCTCCGATTTTTCTGGGTTCAATTGTCGATATTATAATTCCATGTTATGTTACTGTAGGTGGTGATATTGATGAAGGCATCCGATCCCATTCTAAAGAGGACTATTATTACTTTTTTACAGATGGTAAAAAAGTTTATGCTTATATTAATCCTGGAGAAAATCAAAAACCAAAAGTGTTGCATAACGTTTCTCGTCGAAATCTCAAGGCAAAAGATTACTTTTTTACAGATGGTAAAAAAGTTTATGCTTATATCAATCCTAGAGAAAATCAAAAACCAAAAGTGTTGCATAACGTTTCTCCTCGAAATCTCAAGGTAAACGATTACAATACATTAAAAAAATTATTGAACATATTGGTACCTCCAGCAAAGGAAAACGATTCGTTTTAAAAAGATCCGAAAGCACCAATCCACACTGGCTGATGACACAGTTTTTCTATATCTCGACAAACATGATATGAACGATTTAATATATAGCAAATATCGTTTCTGTTCATTGGCCGGAACTGCACCAAAGCCTGATATTTTAAGAAACGACTAAGTTTTGTTAAATCAATAAATAATTATACCGGAAATCAGTTTTCCGCCCTGCGCAGAACATTTAGAACTATAGTTTAACTATAAAGCTATCTATCTTGAATAAAAGCAAATTATCGGTAGAACATAAAGCAATTTTGTATATTTTAAAGCTAAGATAAAAACAGTCCTTTATATTCTTATCTTATTTTGTTATGATTTAATTTAATATTAATAATTTTAAAAATTATTGACAATGAAACATCTTATTCAGCAGATTATACTACTCATTTTCTATCTGGTATTCATTGACTTTGCAAAAGCAAGTTATTGTTATACAGATACAAACTCTTCTCATTACAATTTATTGGTTGAAGAAGACGGTATATATCTGCAAGAAACAGTTAAGGATCGCAACGAGATTAGTTATGTATCCCAATCAAAAGTACGCCTGAAGGATATTACAGATAAAGGCATGCGAGTTATTTCTGATGATAATAAAAATATACTTATATTATCCAGTGGAAATTATTATTTTATACCTAAATCCTTAAAGTACGCCGAAGAAAATAAATTTACGCCATTATTTAGTGAAAACGAGGTTAGCAAAGCAGTCGCTAACCATTTTTTCCTGGTTTCTGACAATTGGTATTATGCGTCTTATTATGCAGTATGGGAAGAAACTTATAAACAAAAAATACCTGAGCTCAAAGGAAATATGGAAATCATTTTCGACTTTGGTGGCTATAAATATTTGTTAGAAAATGATAATTATGTGTATGTATACTATAGTAGGGATAATAAACTAGAAAAAATTTCGCATCAAGGAAATTGGGAAATCATTACCAACTTTCGTGATGAAGTATTATTAAAAGATGATAATGCTGTGTATATCTTTGATAATCGAAGGGATAAATTAGAAAAAATTCCGCATCTCACACCCTCACAAACACATTTTTTTCAGTCATCTTATGATGAGAGAGAGCATTACTTATATGATGATGATACATTTTATCTGACTAAATTTGATCCAGGTTTAAGATACAAAGATATTACCGAAAAATTCAATCTGCAAAATAAATATGATGGATTTACTAAAGCAGAAATGCATCCTAGTCAGTCAGGTGATTCTATGGATACAAAGGATGGGCTGATATGGCTTAGAATAGGAGATTCTTTTACACCAGTCAAAGCGACCTACCTGAATGCGTACAAAGATTTATATGTATATCATAATAAAGTTTATGCTGACAATGGTGATCTTTATGATTTTATACGCCATGAAACAGCTCCTCCTGATCCGTGCTACGGAGATAGTTTATACAAAGATAAATCAATTGATCTATCGAATGTTAAAAATCCAAGAGAACTACACCGGCCTTTATTTTCAGTCTTCTTTGACAATCAGCAACAATACAGTCTTAAAGAAGATCCTCTCAGACTTGAAAAAATAGCCCCTCATGATTATTCCCGACTTACTACAACAGATTATATTAAAATCAAAGAGAAGCAGATTTTTATTAACGAGCGACAACTCGATACCGATAAATTTCAAGATATTCCGATTTTTCTAGGATCAATCGTCGATATTATACATGATTGTGATACCAACGGTCCCCTTGCAGAGATAGATTACTTTTACTTTTTTACAGATGGTAAAAAAGTTTATGCTTACATTAACCCAGAAAAAAATCAAAAACCAAAAAAACCAAAAGTGCTGGATAACGTTTCTCCTCAAAACCTCAAGATCAACGATTACGATACATTAAAAAAATTATTGAACATATCTGACGGCGTTAATCTCCACTAGCTAATGCTACAGTTTTTCTGTACTTAGCGCATAGGTATATGAACGATTTAATGTCTGGCAAATATCGTTTCTGTTCACTGCCCGGAACTATACTAAAGCCTGATATTTTTAGGTGTGACTAAATTATGCTAAAAAATATTTATACTGCAAATCGGTTTCTGTACAGATTACGATAAATAGGCATGAGGGTTATTTCTGATGCTGGTAGCAAGTTAGTGTATCTAATACAAAATACTATTTAATACCTAAATCCTTATATGACGACACCAAAAAATGAAATTGTCCCGTTAATTAATGAAAACGAAGTTAGCAGTATTGTCACTAACGCATTTTTTCTGGTTTATGGCAATTAATACTATTGCCTCTTCTGCATTAAACGGAAAATCTAATAAATACAAAATATTTAGACTTAAAGAGAATTTATAAATCATTGCCAATTTTAATGGTAACGAATACTTGATAAAAGATAATAATGTATTTATTCAAACATAAAAACCCATCAGTGACTGTAAATAAGTTCGATGCTGATATCTCTGAGGATGGGTTAATGATTTATGAGTCATGTATAAATTATGTTTTATTGAATTGTAGTGATCGGATATTTATAAAATTAACGATTGTAAAAATAAAAAAGCATTAAAAGAAATACAAAAACAGATTATATCTGTCTTATATTATTACGCTGATAAGTGGTTACTACCGCAATGATGTTCTGATCCTCAGAATAGATATGTAGATCCAGAGGAATTATCATGGATAGGAATAGATATAAATAATTTATTTATTTAAATTATTAACCCTTCGCAAATAGTAAGAATAGTCCCTGTTCTGTATTTTTTATTAATTGCAATAATTAAATGACTAAATTGTAAAAATTCATCATATATTTTCTATTATTTTTGGGTACGAAAACCAGTAATGATTTTTTATTCAATTATTGTAGTTAATAATTAACTTTTGAGTATGCATAAAATTCAGATCATAAAACCTCTAATCTTTGATCGATTTTTTTAATTTTTTTCTTTAATTGCCTGGTTAAACATTTTGTTATGTTGTAAGTAAATTTTTCTGCTTCAAAATGATCATTTGGTTCTGATATTGATAAACACTTTTTATTAATTTGCTTATCGATTATTTCTATTGATTCTTTATTATTTGTATCTTTTTCTTTCAACATCTCAATTTTTTCAGATAAAATATTATGGTAAAACCGATACGAATCAATACTACATCCTGTCGTATATTCTTTTTGATAGCATGTTTTTACTTTATCAATTTCATAAGGTGTTTCTTTTAATGAGCCCTCAAGAATTCTGAAATGATCTGGATAAATAATTTCATATTTATATCCATCATCGATCAGCAGATCTATAAGATTAAAATGAAAATTTTTTTTGTCTATTTGATAATGTTTCCAGAATACAGGCTTCACATCAACATCTATATCTTTTAATAATGATGTATAAATATCTCCGTCATCACTAATGTAATAATATTGATTGATTAACCAATAATAACCATCCACATCATAATAACTCTTGGCTAAATTAATTTTATCCATAAATTTTGTTTTATTAAACATGGATAAATTGAGCGCTTTTACGGGGTATTTAGTATTATTAATTATTTTGGTAGAAATGTTTTTTTCAATAATAAGATTTAACTTCTCAGAATTATAAATATTTTTTTTATTGTTAATGGTTTCATATAAATTCTGAAAGTAGAAAGCAATTTGATTAATTGGACAATTTTTTCTTATCTTTTCACGTTCAGAATTGGTCATTTGCCAAAAATCAATTTGTTCAGTGCAATCTTTTTCTAGTTGAATTAGATCTAATGACTGAATATCAGATTTACCTTTATAATTTTCTGCCACATTAAATTGCTCTGCGTAGCTATTATAAATAAACAAATTTATTATTACAGCTATATATATTGTTTTTTTCATGATCTACTTCTCTACTGAGTTAAAAATACCAGAAGGCGTCATTTGAAATTCTACAATTTTGGTCTCGATTTGATTATCTTTTGGCTCTTCATCATCTTCAAAAAGGTTTACTTGCTGATATTGTGTTATCAAAATTTTTCCATTTGGGTTTATTATAAAGTCATTCCAGTATGATATTTCACCTCTCTGAACTTTATAAAGTAATATTGCATCAATAACCCCCCCTTGATCATTATAACTATATACTTGAAAAGTAAAAATTTTTTCATCATTATCACTTATCGCCATCTGTATAACGCCTTTATATAAAATATTTTTATAATAAAAATAACAAAGAGGAAAATAGAATGTCGTTTTAGCGAGATAATCAAATAATTTAGGTTTATATGAAAACTCCTTGTTAGTGAACCTGAGGGGAAACGGCATATCAGGAGACAATTGCAATCCATTTTCTCCCCAATAATAGTATTTTTCTAATTCAGCAGAGGAATAAGGTAAATTTATTTTTTTATAATGCTTGAGTTCGATTTCTTTAGTATTTGCAATTTCATTAGAAATATTTGCAATTGCATTGCTAACATTCCCAAATACGATAAAACAGATAATAATTGGATAAATTAAGTATTTCATGCGTTAATTTTCTCAACTTTCTTTATAGCATGGTATTGAAAATATGAGCGATGTGGATAATAGTTAGCATCAATTGAAATTTGGCTAAAACATCGTACTATGTATTTAATCACATAGCTCTATCTCTGTATAATTGTCCAGTCATTTATTAAAAATATACATTTGTATACATTTTACGACAGCCAAGTCTTTTAACCTAAGTTCCCGTTTCTGATTTTTAAACTTAATAAAACTCAATATATTGATAATTTTTTTATATTGAAATTTTTCTTAAAAATATCATAGAGAATTTTCTACTTTTATACTGTACTATTTCAGGAGATAGTTACGACTCGGATATGATCTATTTATTAATCAGGACAATCAATAGTTGTCAATTTTGTCCCATTTTTTTTGTGTTTAAAAATGTAAGACGCCTCTCCGCCTTCAAAATGCTGTATTATTTCTAACTTATTCTTTCCTTTCCATTTATACTCAACATCAACTGCCTTATCTTCATAAGTTACCGATCGATTTTCACCTATTCCAATTTTCTCCCTAAAAATATATGCTGGATCTGTACTCATTGCATTATATACATCTAAAATTGACATGTTTTGATAATAGCAAACATTAATAAATACCATTCCTTCTTTCTCTTGCATGTCTAGGCATTTCTCATTGTTATAAAAATCATTGAGTTTTTTTTCATCCTCATTAGATAAACGATGCAAGAAAACCAATTGATTTTTATAAGGTATCATCAATTCATTATTATCAAGCAGTATAATATTAATATTACTGTATTCGTTACATAGGTCTGATGAATCACTATTATTTTCTAATGAGTCATTATTATTTCTATAATAAAGTTTACTAAAGTTATTTGCTGTCAAATGATATTTTTTTAATTCATTTTTATAGTTCCTAAAAAAATCACTTTTATTTAATCGATTATTGATCTCTTGTTTATTTTCTTCTGAATGTTCGAAATCACATCCTAAAAAATAGATTTTTTCTTCTTCACTCATTATTAAATTTGAATTACTGAAAACTTCTTCTATATGTTCTTTTTCAGTTGTCTGTTCTGTTAATCTGTCTTCTATTAACCTATAATAACTATTATTAAAACTATATGCATAATTAGTACTAACAGATAATAAAATTATTAGTGAAATTTTTAAAATAAATTTTTTCATATTGAAATTTTTTCTTAACAATATCATTATATAAATTATATGTTTATTATCCTTTGCTTTATGATAAACATATTTATATTTCTTCTCATAACTCTTTATATAACTTTAGGTATGTTTTTCGATTTTCCTATTATGAAAAATACGATAAATCATTATACCTGAACCAGATTTTGTCATTCAATTTAATTAATAAATCTTTCTTATTATGATTTAATTTAATCGATGAATGTTTGCCTGCCGGTACCATTTTTTGTATGGCATTGCTTTTTATATAAACATTACCGGCTGTGCGCGGTTCAATCGTTGTGCTACTGAGTTTGATGAATGATTATTTGCCCGAAAGTTACTATCGATAATCTGGATAAACAATTGAAATTATAATTTTTCTTATAAATGAAAATAATTATTATTATCTTTTAAAAAAGATTAACTCTGTATAAAATGTTTTGCGGTGCGGTAATTTATTTGAAATTCTTTTTTTGTGATTACTCATTTGAGTAGCAGCCGACAACAATAAACGGGAGAAAGTTTATATGCAATCTGACAGCTCTGAATTACGGCAACAGGATAACTTTGAATCTAATCGGGATAGTTTTCAGTATCGCGGGAAATACGATGAGATAATAGCAGATGCATTCTGCTTTCTTGATTCTATCCGGCATAATCTGTTTGATTATCCGCTAGATAAAACTGCTCTGTTCTATGCTGGTGAAGCAATCAGTTACGCTCAGCTGGGTAAAAATGTGGCTCAAGTAATGGCTGCACTGCAACAAAAAAAATTACGTGCCGGTGCGGTAGTGGCAGTTTGTCTGCCTAAAAGTGCTGAGCATGTTTATGCGGTTCTGGCCTGTGCTCTGATGGGTATTATCTGGTTACCGGTTGATATGGATGCACCAGAAGCCAGACGAGATTATTTACTGTCTAATAGTCTGACGGATCTGGTGATTAGCAAAACGCCGGTAACCGGCCGGCAATATGTACTTATTGATGATGCTCTGACTGCACAAGGTTTCAATCATTCGAAATGCTGCTATCAGCTGAATACTGAAGCAGCCTATTATTTATATACTTCCGGCAGTACGGGAACGCCGAAATGTGTGGTACTGAATAATCTGGCTACTGCCAATGTACTCGGACAAACCATCAACCGGTGGCAGGCTGATCAGGATGATGTATTGATGGCTGTAACGCCCTTTCATCATGATATGTCGGTTTTTGATGTTTTTGGGGCAATGGCTCTTGGTGCTTCTCTGGTTATTCCTACTGCTGCCCAGGCCAAGGATGCAATGTCATGGGCTGAGTTACTGACAGCTTATAATATTAGTATCTGGGTAAGTGTTCCGGCTATTGTGGATATGCTGTGCAGCGTTGCCAGTAAAGAACAATTGCAGTCTTTGCGCCTGATTGCACAAGGTGGTGATTATATTAAGCCGGGTCTGATTCAGTTTTTGCGCCGGCAACTGCCACAGGCGCGTTTGTTTTCGTTAGGCGGTCCGACGGAAACAACTATCTGGAGTATATGGCATGAAATAACTGCTGAAGATATTGATGTGATTCCTTATGGTAAAGCACTGGCACATAACCGATATTATATTCTGGATGAGCAGTTACAGCCATGTGCTATTGGTGAGGTGGGACGAATGTATATGTCGGGCGTGAATCTGTCTAACGGTTATTTGCTCAATGGTCAGTTGCAAACCGGGGATTTTGTGTCTCTGGGATGTGATGAAGAAAAAATTGCTTTTCGCATGAGTGATTTGGGGTATATGCGAGATGATGGCAATATTATTTTTGCGGGACGTACTGAAGGTTATCTGAAAATAAAAGGTGTGAGGATTTCTGCGGCCGAGGTTGAGGCTGCGCTGGCTAAATCCGGCTATTTTCAGGACAGTCTGGTGGTGTGCTGTACTCACCCGGTAACACAAATGCATGAACTGGTGGCGGTGTATACGTTGCCGGCTAATCAGCCCGATGCGGATATTAATGCTTTGAAAACATGCTTGATGGCTGATTTACCGAAATCACATATTCCGACCAGATGGCTGATGATTGAAGAAATTCCGCTAACCCGTAATGTTAAAGTAGACCGTAAGCTGATACAGCAGATGGCACAGGAACGCCTGTATCAGGCTACGCTGCCACAGGCCAAAGTGACAGCGACACAAGAACAGGCTGTAACTGATGATATTCTGGCTATTTTTCGTGAATGCCTGCCCCAGACAGCAGAAAATGCTGTGAATATTTCTGCACAAACTGAAATTCTGAATACTGGTATGCGTCTGAAACAGTTAATTATGCTCTCAGACAAGCTTACACAACAGTTTGATATCCGGCTGGATACGGCTGTTTTGCTACGCTGTAAAACAATACAGGATGTGGTGAATGAGATAAGCAGGAGAATGCCTGAATAATATCTGCCGGAAATCATTAAACAAAGTACTTAAAATTTTAAGTACTTTGTTTATCTGAATCTTTATACCGATGCCTGTTTAGCCAGATCATTTAACAGCTGTTGCACTTCTGTGGCTATTCTCTCGACCAGTACAGTCGGATAACGATGTGCCTGATAGGTAATAATCATGCTCAGGCTGTACTGATTGTTAATCTGATTTTCCATAATTTCAAAGTGCAGCCCGAACATGGATTCATTGCGCTCCGGTAATATCTGCCGGTAAGGTATGGCACCTCTTGCTGTGTTTAGCTGACCATTTAAGGCATTGTTTGAATGAATGTGAATATAAACATCAAACATTAATCCTTCGTTATCAGGAATACCTAAAGCCTGCTGAATATAGTTAATCGGAATATCAGCATAATCCATGGATTCGTTGATTTGTTCACTGGTGTCTGCCAGCAATGCGGTAAAGGATTGCTGTGGGGTAAAACGGGTACGATGGGCAACCATGGTTGTGAAGTAGCCAACGGTATCAAAATAATTGGGATCAGTACGGCCGGATGCTGAGGTGCCGATGACGATTTCGTCTAAATTACCCTCTTTTTGCAGTATGGTGGCAATAGCGGTATAAAACACGCTGAATATTGAAGCATGATGAAGTTTGGCAAATGCGGAAATATGCTGATGAAAAGCAGAATCAAATCTGATTTCCAGCCATTTCACCTGCGGAGCAGTATTTTCCGGCAAGGTGATGGTGTCTGTGTTCAGGGTTAAGCCTTTTTTTGCTCCTTGTAAGCGGCTGCGCCAGTAGTCAAGATGCTGACGATTAATACCGTTTTGCTGCTGTCTGCGTGCAAATTCATGAATAGCGGGTACCGTATTTGTCCATACCGGTGCCTGTCCTTGCAGCCGTGCGGCATATGCATGGCTCAGATCAGTCATGATGGTATTTAAAGACCATTCATCTATTACCATGTGATGTACCAGAAACGATAAAACTGTGTTGCCGTTATCTGCTGTTAACAGCCGGATTCTGAGAGGCAGTTCACGAGTCAGATCAAATTTATATGCTGCTTCACCGGACAATGTTACTCCATGGCTGTCGCTAACCGCCCAGAACCATTTATACTGGTTAAGTTCGGCTACGGGAACTGTATATTGTCTGGTTTGCTGTTTATCGGTTTTAAACAGGGTACGCAAGCCGATATGGCGTATGATTAAATCATTAAATGCCTGATGCAGGATTTCTTCATTGACTGGCTGCTGAAATTCGATGGCAAACGGTAAATTGTAAATAGGGCTGAAATCAAAGGCACTGTATGCCTGCCATAGAAAATCCTGTGCCAGTGTTAATGGCGCACTCTGATCCGGCTGTACTTCGGCTGAAGATACTGCCGGCTGCTGCTGACGGGCAATTTTTGCCAGTGCGCCTGCTGTAGGCGATTTAAAAAAATCATTAAAATTCAATTTAATACCATGATTTTTTTGTAAATTACCTATCACCCGTGTTGCCAGTAGTGAATGTCCGCCAAAATCAAAAAAATCATCGTCAGCAGTCATATCGGGCTCTGCCAGTGTATTTCTGAATTCTGCCAGTATGATGTCTGGCAGCGATTCTGTATTTGCAGGCTGAGCCGGTGTTGCCGGTATATTCAGTACAGTTAAATCTAAAGGCAATAATTCGAGCTGATGCGGTGCTCCGGTATTGCTGGTGTAAGTGGCTTGAATTTCCTGAATTAAATCATCCAGAGTAAATTGCTGAGCCAGTATCGGATGTAAACGCAAAGCCAGAAAAACTTTGTTTTCTGTGCTGATTACTGTAACCAGAAAGGGGGGTGTTGTTTCCGGCTGCCATGATTGCTGCATTAGTTGCGCCAGAAGGGTAATAAGCTGTTTTTCCTGTATTTGCTCTGTTTGGATACAAGCTGAGAAATCAGCATCGGGATATTTATATAAATCTCCGTCATCGGTAAATTGATAGCGAACATTTAAGTCTGTATGGATTTCCAGTAAATGCACAATGCTTTTATGCAGTATGGTTAAATCCGGATATGGGTTTACCTGCCACACCGCTAGTTGATATTTCACCTGCTCCGGTTCCTGCAATTGCTGCATCCAGATAAATTCTTCGTGCTCATTTGCGATAGAAGGAGCAGAATCTGTATTTAATGTTAACATATTATTAATCCTCTCTTGCCGTATCAGTTATTCATGACTGTCTTCACTCATTCTGGTAATAATTATTTAACCAGTTAACTTAAATTAACATCGGAAGAGATTTGTGCTATCTGTCTGCTCTGCTTATCAGAGTCAAAATTTTTATTTTTATTAATAATACTTTACAATACATTTAAAATGATAATACAATTGATTTTCATTTTCATCAACTTTAATTGTTTCTAATTTTATTTAATGTTTTGATTTATGCCGTAAAACAGCAGCATAAGCAGCGGATCGACATAAAAAGCACTTCCTGAGGAGAATCAATGCTGAGTCTGTATCAGCTGATGCCGGAGCAAAATTTAACTTACCGGCTTACGGTTTTATATGGTGATGACTTTGTGACAACGGCTGTAATCAGTCATTGCTGTAGCAGGATATATCACTGATGTACCGTATTCTGATCAGTGTATTTATTGTTTTATGTATTGTGTCTTTGCTGGTAGGCACTGATCCGGTTTCATGGACAGGTCTGCTGTCCGGTTCTGATGCTGACTGGTTAACTGTCAAAGCCAGCCGCTTTCCCCGTCTGATTGCGATTGTGCTGACAGGTATGGGGCTTTCTATCGGTGGTGTGATTCTGCAACATATTGTCCGTAATAAATTTGTGGAGCCGGAAACAGCCGGCGGGCTGGATGCAGCCAAACTCGGCATTCTGGTTTCGCTGGTACTGCTTCCCTCTGCCGGTGTGCTGAGTAAGATGCTGGCAGCTCTGCTGTTCTGCTTTGTTGCCGGACTGATTTACATCTGGATTATTGCCAGAATCCGCTTTCAGCAGATTGTGCTGATTCCGGTAATCGGGCTGATGTATGGCTGTGTTTTAAGTGCTGCGGCTGAGTTTTATGCCTATAAAAATAATCTTTTACAAAATGTTCAGGGCTGGCTGCTGGGTGATTTCTCCCGTGTGGTGCAGGGGCATTATGAATTGCTGTATGTGCTTGTGCCGGTAATTATTCTGAGTTATGTATTTGCCAACCGGTTTACTGTAGTGGGTATGGGGCAGCAGATGGCTGCCAGTCTTGGCGTAAGCTATAAAACGACTGTAGCTATTGGATTGATGCTGGTATCAGTTACTGTTGCGGCTACGGTGATTACGGTTGGTTCTATTCCTTTTATTGGTCTGGTGATTCCGAATCTGGTGGCAATTAAATATGGTGAACATTTAGCCAGAACTTTACCCGTTGTTGCGCTGGGCGGGGCATGCCTGCTGCTGGGATGTGATATTACCGGCCGTTTGCTGATCTACCCCTTTGAAATACCTATTGGCCTTACTGCCGGTGCGGTTGGCGGCATTGTCTTTTTGCTGCTGATTTTACGGGGGCTACGATGATGAATCGCAAATTCTGGCTGCTTTGCGCCGGTATTGCCGGACTGGCGGTATTTTTTATGCTGTTTGATTCCGGTCTTGATTTTGAATATGTGCTGCCCAAGCGATTACTGCGTCTGGCTACTATTTTGCTGGCAGGTATTTGTATTGCGGTTTCGTCTGTAGTGTTTCAGACGCTGGTAACTAACAGGATTCTGACTCCGGCAATTATGGGTTATGAGGCTGTATATCTGTTCTGGCAGGTCTTGCTGCTGTTCTTTCTGGGACAAAGCAGTCTGGGGCTGCTGGGTCTGAACGGAAATTTTTTTGCTTCAGTCGGATTAATGCTGTTTTATTCGTGGCTTATTCATCATTATCTGCTGCCGCGTGCACGCCACAGTCTGTGGTTATTGCTTTTATTCGGTATGGTGCTGACCATGGTTATCACCACATTAACGCAGTTTATTGTGCTCAAAATCAGCCCGGGCGAATTTTCTGTTTTTCAAGGAATTAATTATGCATCTTTTAATAATTCCGAAACGCAGACGCTTTTATATGCTTTTGTCGCCATGCTGGCTGTAGGACTGGTGGGATATCCGTATCTGACTACTCTGGATGTGATGGCTCTGGGAGAGGAACAGTCTGTTTCGCTTGGTGTCGATTATGCCCGTTATGTGCGCTGGGGATTCGGTCTGATTGCTGTACTGGTCGCTGTTTCGACCAGTCTGGTTGGTCCGACTGCCTTTATGGGGGTATTTATTGCCAATATGGCTTATGCCTTCGCCGGCCATTATCAGCACAAACGGATTCTGTTATTTGCCAGTGCGGTAGCTATTGCGGTGTTTCTGATTGCTCAGATTCTGGTGGAGCATGTGTTTAATTATAAAACGACAGTCAGTATTTTAATTAATCTGATTTGCGGGGTGTATTTTCTGCTGCTTATTGTCCGTCATCGAGGAATGGCATGATTTCTATTCAGAATATTTCCAAAGTATATGGTCATCGGCCGGTGCTGAACAATATTAATCTGGAGCTGCCGATGCAGCAGGTGATTGCGCTGATCGGGCCCAATGGTGCAGGGAAATCCACTCTGCTGATGATTCTGGCACGACTGCTTTCGCCGACTAAAGGCAATATTCTGTTTGATAAGCAGGATATTGCCGGCTTCCGCATTGCTGATTATGCCCGTCTGGTCGCGACGCTACGGCAATCTCCTTATTTCGGTTTGCGGCTGACGGTTAAGGAGCTGGTGTCTTTTGGCCGTTTTCCCTACGGGCACGGGGTACTCTCTGCCAGAGACCATCAGGTTATGGACGAGGCAATCGATTTTCTGGGGCTCAGTGCCCTGCGTGATGCGTATATAGATGAATTAAGCGGCGGGCTGCGGCAAATGGCTTTTCTGGCGATGACTATTGCTCAGGAAACCAAGATTTTGCTGCTGGATGAACCTTTAAACAATCTGGATATGAATCATGCAGTACAAATTATGGCAGCAATCCGGCGTCTGAGTGAAGAGCAGCGGAAAACTGTCATTATGGTGGTGCATGATATTAATTTTACTGCAAATTATTCAGATTATATTGTCGCATTAAAACAGGGACAGTTAAGTTTCAGCGGTCCTGCTCAGGAAGTCATTACTGAAGAACGCCTGAGTGAACTGTATGAGCTGGATTTTGAAATTAGTCACAATAAACATGGTTATGTCTGTCAGTATTTTCAAAAGTCGAAAGGTAAAATATGAACGGGAAACTCAAAAAATGTGCTGTCAGTCTGCTGGGTCTGATTGCAGTAGCAACAATGGTGACCATATCCGGCTGTGATAAAAAGCCGGTTTCTGCGTCTTCGTCTGCGGTACAGAAGCGTAGTGAGCCGCTTATTATCAAGCATCAGCTTGGTACGACTACAATTGATCACATTCCGCAGCATGTAGCCGCAATGGATATGAATGAAGTGGACTTTCTGGATCAGTTAAATGTGCCTGTTGCCGGAATGCCCAAGGATTTTATTCCGCATTTTCTGGATAAATACAAACAGAATCATGATGATATTGCCGATTTAGGTGGCATTGTGCAGCCGAATATGGAACGTATCCATACTCTGAAACCTGATTTGATTTTAATGACTCCGATTCAGAAAGACCATTATCAGGAACTGACGCAGATTGCACCTACGCTCTATTATGAAATCAACTTCAATAACAGCGAACACGGGCATCTGGATACCATTAAAAATCATCTGCTGACTCTGGGTAAAATTTTTAACCGTGAAGATTTAGCCCGCACCAAGGTTGCGGAGCTGGATACGGAAGTCAGTAAAGTTCGTGCCGTGACTAAAGACCGGCCGGAAAAAGCGCTGGTAGTACTCTATAACAATGGCTCTTTCAGTAATTATGGGGTGGATTCACGCTATGGCTTCGTTTTCAGTGATCTGGGTGTCAAACCGGCCAGTAATGATCTCAGCACCAGCCTGCACGGACAGCCGATTTCCAGTGAATTTATTAAACGGGCTGATCCGGACATTCTGTACATTATTGACCGTACCTCAGTTATGGAGCATCAGCCGGTGATTAGCGCTGCACAGGTAACTAATCCGTTATTACGCGCTACCAAAGCATGGAAAAACAACCGGGTAGTCTTTGTGGATGCCGATGCATGGTATACCACCGGAGCCAGCCCTACTTCGATGCGACTGCTTATGCAGGATGTGATGAAAGGCTATCAATAACTTTGTTTTAATTACAGCAGAATAATAAGCTGTATAAATAAGAAAACCAGACCCTACCAATAAATCCATCCGTTAAATGTATTGCGTGAGTTTAGTTAACAAGGAGAAATCTATGGGTAAACACGCACATCACCGCAGGCAAGAGGCTTTGCCTGCGGTCAGACACCGAAGCAAAAATTTTCTGCATCCGTTCACTTCCTCACCCAAAGCGCTGATATTGAGTATTGCCAGCGCCATGCTGCTTTACACTCCGGTTATATATGCGAAACCGGCTGATGATAAAGCCAAACCTGCAGTGAAAAAAACAGCTACCGAGAATACTCAATCCACTGGTGAAGCTGTTCTGGCTGATGTGGTGGTGGAAGCAGGCGGAAAAACAACTTACTCCGGCGGTTTTGTGGCTAAAGACAGCCGTCTTGGTTTTCTTGGCAATAAAACTGCGATGGAAACGCCATTTAATACCGTTAGCTATACCAATAAATTCGTTGAGGATTCTCAGGCAAGAAATGTCACTGATGTCATTGCCGCTACCGACCCTTCAGTATTTACCAATGGTGCTATCGGCGGCTGGAGTGAAAATTACTATATCCGCGGCTTTCAGTCTGACACCAACGATATGTCGATGAACGGTTTATTTGGTATTGCCCCCTATTACCGCACACCGCCGGCAATGTTTTCACGCATTGAGGTATTGAAAGGACCATCCGCACTGTTAAACGGTATGCCGCCTGCCGGTTCTGTTGCCGGCACGGTTAATCTGGTATCCAAGCGCGCAGGTAATGAACCATTGCTGCGGATAACGCCTACCTATATGTCTGATTCACAATGGGGCGGCACCATTGATGCCAGCCGCCGGTTCGGACAGAACAAACAGTTCGGGATCCGGGTTAACGGGGTTTATCAGGATGGCTCCGGCCCTGTAAGAAAACAGGACTTGAAAACCCAGCTCGGTTCAGTCGGGTTGGACTGGCGCGGCAACCGTGCACGGGTTTCTGCCGATATCTATATGGCCAATGACAAAGTGGACGGAGTAGTTCGCGGTATTAATCTGGGTAAAAATGTAAAGGTACCCACTCCGCCGAATCCGAAAACACTGATTAACCCCGACTGGTCATATGTCAGCAATAAAGACCGCGGAGCCATGATGCGCGGTGAATTTGATATTACAAACAATATTACTGCTTATGCGGCTTTCGGGCGCAGTAAAACCAATTATAAATACAATGGTGCTACTTCAGCCAATTTACTGGATAACAAAGGCACCATTCAGACCATAATGGCGCAGCTGGCATTTGATCTGGACAAGAAATCAGCAGATGTGGGCTTTAAAGGTCAGTTTGATACTGGTCCGGTAAATCATCAATGGGTAGTTAATACTACTTACTACAAGCATAATCAGCATGATTTTGGTGTCAGAAGTATTCCATGGGCTACATGGATAACCAATATGTATGATCCGACATGGGGTAAGTCTGTACCCTTTGATGTTCCGCCAATTTCCAGAAGCTCACTGCAGCTCAGAAGCTATGGGATGGCCGATATTATGTCGTTCATGGATGATAAACTGCAGCTGACTTTAGGTCTGCGCTATCAGGAAGTCAAAAGTGATAATCTGAGCCTGATGGGTAAACCTGTTTTAACTGAATACAAAAAACACGCATTGACTCCGGGCGTGGCTATTCTGTTTAAAGCCACAGATCATGTATCACTTTACGGCAATTATATTGAGGGTTTGACCAAGGGTAATTCAGCCCCCATTACAGCAGCTAATTATCCCAAGGTGTTTGCTCCGTATAAAACCAAGCAGACTGAGCTGGGAGTAAAATGGGATTACGGCAATCTGGTTAATTCTTTAAGCATATTTGAAATTAAAAAACCCAATAGTTATACTGATCTGAGAACCAATGAGTTTACATCCGGCGGTCAGCAGCGCAACCGCGGTATTGAATGGACGTTTATAGCCTCGCCGATTGAGACAGTACGTCTGATAGGCGGTGCCAGCTACATTAAACCGGAGCTGACTAAACTGGCAAATCATGCCAATGAAGGAAATATCGCTACGGGTGTGGCTAAAGTACAGGGTAAGCTGGGTGCGGAGTGGGATATTAAAGCCGCAGCCGGCATTGTTACTCTTTCTGCCAATGCTACGGCTGTATCCAAACAATATCTGAATCAGGAAAACAGTTTATCGGTACCCGGCCATACTGTATTTGATATTGGTGCCCGCTACAATGCCAAAGTATCCGGCCATCCGTTTACGTTGCGCGCAGAAGTGAAGAACGTAACCAACAAAGCATATTGGGGCATGCCGCGCCTGTCCAATCTGTCTTTAGGTGCACCGAGAACTTTCCTTTTATCCGGTTCGTATGATTTTTAAAAAATTTCCGGCCTGTTAAAAAATCGCCCTTTCGGGCGATTTTTTATAAGCAGCAGTTTATTGCGGTAACCCATATTGCTGAAAGGCCGAGTATTCCGGTACCCGGTAATATTGCCTGCCCAGAAGCTGATTAATAATCACACCATTTCTGGTTGCGCCCATACCCAGATCAGGGGAACCAACCCCCTGCTTGGCGATTTCGGCATTCTGAATAAAAATCCGCCCTTTACCGCTATCACAGCGTACAGCGGTAAAGTCTTCATTAACCAGATAGTCATTGCGCTCATCAGTTTGCAGAACACTGCCTTTCAGCTCTTCAAACCATTGCGGCCACTGATGATGGTAGCCGGTGGCTGCCATAATTGCATCTGTCTGAATGGTTTGTTGCTGATTAAGCTGGGTATGCAGACAGGTCATATTAATTACGCCGGAAGGCAGTATTTCTACCGACTGCACGTCACAATTAGAAAACAGTGTCAGCCCTGCCGGTGCACCGGCAATGGTTCGTTCGTACAATAAATCATAAATATCGCCAATGGTGGCAAAGCTGATCCCTTTATAAAGCTGCCCCTGACCGGCACTGACTTCACGCCGTTTCTGCGGTGTCAGTGTCTGGAAATAATGCATATATACCGGAGTAAAGCACTCCTGCCCCAGTTTGGAAAACTCCATCGGATGAAAACCGGCAGAACGGGTAATCCAGCGGATTGACGCGCCTGCCCGGATTTGTTCCGGCTGTAATGCGCGATAAAGGGCCAGCACACATTCAGCAGCACTTTGCCCTGCCCCGACCACGGTAACCTGTTTACATTCCTGCAATTGTTTCTGCATATAGGTAAATTGCGCTGAATGCTGTATCAGCGGGTGGCTGGTGTTTTTCAGCCACTCAGGATGGTAAGGTTGGGTACCCACACCGACAGCAATATCTTTACTGGAAAAAATCTGTCTGTCTCCGGCTGCAGATTCACTTTCGAGAATAAATCTTTCCTGACGATAATCATAACTTACTGTCTTGACACAGGCATCGAAATGACAGGATGGCAACTGGCGTACTGCCCAGCGGCAATAATCATCATATTCCTGACGCGGAATCAGAAAACGGTCATAGTAATAAAACTGATACAGACGCCCCTGCTGACACAGGTAATTAAGATAACTTAAGGGATGACACGGATCAGCCATGGTAACCAGATCAGCCAGAAAAGGTACCTGCAATGTGGTACCAGGCAATAATAAGCCGGCATGCCAGTGAAAAGTAGGCGTTTTATCCAGAAATACAGCATTGACTTCTGAATGACCAGATAATAATGCCGCCAGCCCCAGATTAAAAGGACCAATCCCAATACCTGCCAAATCCGTTTGCTTTATATCCATGTTTATTCCGTCCCTATGTACAAAAAGTTAAATATTTAAATATTTACAACATGTAATGCTTTTATACTGAATCCATTTCTGCCCGGATCAGTTGTTCTACTTCCTTCATATTGCGGCAGCCGATTAACTGGCGCGGATTCAGAGTCAGTCTGAAACTGTGATTTATCCGGCTGGTAATTTCTTTTACATGCGCAGGGCGTAATCCGAGCTGGCTGAATGGCCGGGTATGTTCAATAACTATTGTTTGTTCGATATTCAGCGTATCGCGGTAAATATGTTCTAATTGTTCTCTTTGGCGGATAACTGCATCAGCACACTGCCCATTCGGATTGATTGTGATACTGGATAATGTCTGATTTAATACAGAATCAATATTTTCCAGACCCTGATCAGCCAGTTGCTGACAGACGCTGACCAGAACTGCGAGAAAATCGTGAATGATGGCTGCATCAATGGCAGCCTGTGCAAAATCAATATTAAACAGCAATGCACCGTCATCACTGAGCATGAAGCGAATATCTATCGCTACCTGTGGTGTCTGAGTTAGCCCGTTAACATAATGAACTGCGCTACCCGCCAGTAATACCGGCCACGATAATCCATTAGTAATAACGATTGGTAAAACCGGTGCTTCGCCATGCTGCTCAAATAGTAATCTTGCCAAGTCCACACCGGAAAAGGCCAGATGCTGCAAACCGTCCAGCATATCCTTTTGTAACTTAGCCGCCTGTTCGATAAATCCGGTTGCAGATGACCAGCAGACCACAACAAAAGTGGATTGATTGGAGAATTCACCCTCATACAGCGGCAAAACCGGTACCGCTGCCGACAGCAGGCCGGGTGTCTGCTGCCAGCGATTTAATACCGCCAGAATCAACGCCATCAATAAGGAATTTTTAAAGAGTCCCTGTCGTAAACCTGACTGACATAATTTATCGAATATCTGTGCAGGCAATACGGCACTTTGTCGCTGATAGGGTGAGGTTTCCAGTGTCGCTAAAGGTTGTTTCCAGGGTAATTGCGGAATGCTCGTAACAGACTGCAACTGTGCCTGCCAGTAGGCAAGTGCTGTGTTATAAGTCTGACTATCCGGTTGCTGCCTGTTTTCAGACAGCAGTGGCGCCTCTTTCAGCTCCGTATCCGTGAATAACTCACACATCAGCGCTGCAATAGAGCGTCCGTCGAGAATCAGCGCATCAAAGCGCGCAAAGACAATAAACTGTTGTGCGGATAACTGAAAAAGTGTGATATCCCACGGCGATTCCTGTAAATCAAATATTTCCTGCTGATAACGCCGGCGAAAACTGTCAATTTTTTCGGTAGCTGCTGCCGACTCTTCTCCACACAGATTGATTTCAGTTAAATTAATAATTACCTGCGGATTTACCCACTGTACACAACGCCTGACATCAATACAGGTTCTTAAGCTGGCATGATGCTGTACCATATCAGCCAGACGCTGCCTGAATGCGGGTAAATCCAGGGTTCCGGCATATTCGCGAAATTCCTGCATCGCCACACCGCCAAGCGCAAAAGCAGTACTTCGGCCGGACAAATAGGATTTTTGCAGAGAGTTTAAAGGGGTGGCTTTTTCATCAGGTTCCGTAATATTCAGGTACTGATTCAATTCAGTTAACGGGCGTGAAAAATATTCCGGCTTCGTAATCAATGTATTCAGCAGAGTCAGAAAACGTTCAAACAGTCCGTTTACCCATGTATCGGCTAATGCATCCAGACGAATATCCCAGTTAATGAGTAAATCATTATTTAGCTGCACAAACTGTGCATCCAGTGCCACCTGCGGCCCCTGTGAAATACACCAGTCCATACTGCCAAAATATTTATGTACCCTGGATGAGAACAGATTTTTTTCAGGTAAATCGACTGCGGCAGTAAATACTACCGGTGCGATTTGCGGCGTAGCATGATAACGCGACAAACGCCGCATTACATTGACACCACTGAATTGCCGGTGATCCAGACATTGCCGCCATTCAGTCGCCAGACGCCGGCAAAAAGTTTCCAGATCAGGCGTTTCAGTCATATCAACATTTAACAGCACCAGATCAGCAAAATCACCAATGGTTCGGTCAATATGAGGCAAAAGCGGTTCCCGCCAGAAAAACGGCACATTAAGCCGGTAAGCACGATCATGGGTGACCTTGCCCAATGTATAGGCAAACAACCCCAGTATCAGAGCAGAAAAGGTTAACCGCTGCTGACGGGCAAACCGGCGTAACAGCAATGCCTGCTCTGCACCGATAATTGCACTTAAGCGTGTGCTCTGTGCGCCGGCCGGGGTTGGTTGCTTTAAAGGTAAAGCAGGCGCAGGTGCGATAGTATCCATGCGTGACAGCCACCACTGGCGGGCACGCTGTTGCTGCTGGCGTTGGTACAGATCCTGCTGAATCCTGTTGCGCCAGTCATAAAAAGATGGCGGTGAAGGCAGACAGACGGTACTGTCTGCGTAAAACTGAGCCAGATCCTCCATCAGAATCCGGAAGCTGGAAGGATCAACGGCAATCATATCGGCATCTATATGCAGGCGGAAAACCTGATTACCCAGAAGGCTGACAGAAAAACGCACTGTCTGTCCTTCATCCAGACTGAGTTGCTGATGTGTCCATTGCCTGCGCTTGTCTTCAAGTTTCTGTTGCTGCTGCGCCTCGGATAAATGTAAAAAATTATCTATTTCCAATACATTTTGCGGCAGCGTATCTCTGATTCTTACTTCACCTTCGGCATTCAGTTGCAAACGTAACAGTTCATGCCGCCGGTACAGACATTCAATTGCCTGTCTGAGTTTGTCTGAATCCAGCTGAGTGCCATTGAATTCGGTATACAGATGCGCAGCTACACCACCGAGCATGGCGTCATGCACACGCCCAAACCAGCATGCAGACTGCATTGGAGTAAGTTCACACATTATTTCTTTACTCTGTTGACAAATTTACGATTTTTGACGATGATACAGTTAAATGAAAATGATTACTAGTTTCATTTAACTAAAACTTATCACTACAGCAAACCGTAATTAGCAACCCTGAACAGACCATCAGAAAAATGTTGGATGATTCAATTTGTTTTGATTAATCAATATTTTTTGTCTGATTCAGCTGGTTCAACAGATAGAAAAAAGGCTGATAAGATGATTAGCTATACACACTGGCCTGAAGATTTAGCCCGGAAATACCGCCAGAAAGGTTACTGGCTGGATCAGCCGTTAAGCCGCGTTCTGACACAAACTGCCAGACAGTTTCCGCAGTCAACTGCCATTATCTGTGGTGAACGGCATTTCAGTTATGCGCAGTTAAATCAGCTTTCCGATAATCTGGCAGCCCGACTGAGCGCACAGGGCTTTGGCATAGGTGATACTGCACTGGTGCAACTACCTAATATTGCCGAATTTTATATTGTCTTTTTTGCTCTGCTGAAAGCCGGTATTGTGCCTTTGAATGCACTGTTTAATCATCGTCAGCATGAATTAAAGAGTTTTTTCAGCCAGATTAAACCCCGGCTGCTGGTGGCTTCACGCCATCATGAAGTATTCAGCGGAAATGATTTTCTGACTGAACTGACTGCTTTACAGCTGGCGCCGGCTTTAACTCTAATGCTCAATGCCTTTGCTGATGATGAAAGCCTGCCAGACTGGTATACCACTACGCATTCTGATATCAGCCATTATGCTGCTACGCCGGCAGATGAAGTGGCTTTTTTCCAGCTTTCCGGCGGCAGTACCGGTACGCCGAAACTCATTCCGCGTACGCACAATGATTATGATTACAGCGTGCGTGCCAGCGCCGAAATCTGCGCTCTGAATCAGCATACCCGATTACTCTGTGCCATGCCGGCAGCACATAATTATATGCTGAGCTCACCCGGCGCTCTGGGTGTATTTCATGCCGGCGGTTGTGTGGTAATGGCGGCAAGCCCTGAACCGCTGAGTTGTTTCAGCCTGATTGAACAGCATCAGGTGACCATGGCTTCACTTGTACCCAGTGCCGTATCTATGTGGTTACAGCAGGCACCTGAGCAACTGGAAAAGCTGCACTCACTACAATTAATTCAGGTAGGCGGTGCCAGTTTCCCGGAATCAGTGGCACGACAGGTATTAAATGTTTTCGGCTGTCAGTTGCAGCAAGTATTCGGGATGGCGGAAGGACTGGTGAACTATACGCGGCTGGATGACAGCGAAGAGCTTATTGTCACCACTCAGGGGCGTCCTATCAGCCCGGATGATGAAGTAAAAGTGGTGGATGAAAACGGTGAAGAAGTGCCTGCCGGAGAAACAGGTATGCTGAAAACACGCGGTCCCTATACCTTTCGCGGTTACTACCAGAGCCCTGAGCACAATGCACAGGCTTTCGATACAGAAGGTTTTTATTATTCAGGTGATTTGGTACAGCGTAACAGCAACGGATATTTGAAAGTGGTGGGACGGGTTAAAGATCAGATTAACCGCGGTGGCGAAAAAATTGCTGCTGAAGAAATTGAAAAACTGATGATTACCCATCCTGATGTTACCGAAGCCGCACTGGTGGCTATTACGGATGAACGTTTTGGTGAAAAGAGCTGTGCATTTATTGTGTCACAGAATCAGCACTTAACTGCTCTGAGCCTGAAACGCCATCTGCTCAATCTGGGTATTGCTCATTACAAACTGCCTGATCAGGTATGCATTATTGATAGCCTGCCGCTTACTGCCGTCGGCAAAACCGATAAAAAACGCTTACGTGAAACCTTTCAGCAAAATCCTGCCTGAAATAATTATCAGAATGAGAAACGAGAGACAGCATGACTATCAAACAAATCGCTGATTATCCGATGCCTGTTCTGGCACAAATCCCGCAAAATAAAACCGACTGGGAAGCTGATGCTGCGCGCTCTGTATTATTAATTCATGACATGCAGAATTATTTTCTGAATTTTTATCAGCAGGACAGCACACTCATCCGGACAATGATAAAGAATCTGCAAAGTTTGCGCAGCCGGGCGGCTCAGCAACAGATTCCCGTGGTGTATACCGCCCAGCCGCATCAGCAGCATCCTCAGCAACGGGCGCTGCTGAATGATATGTGGGGTACGGGTATTACTACCGCACCTGTTGAAGAGCAGAAAATAGTTGATGCTCTGACACCACGTCCGGAAGATACCATACTGACCAAATGGCGTTATAGCGCTTTTCAGCGTTCAGATTTACTGGCACACATGCATAACTGGCAGCGTGATCAGCTGATTATCGGTGGTGTTTATGCGCATATCGGCTGTATGCTTACCGCTGCCGAAGCATTTATGCAGGATATTCAGGTATTTTTTGTAGCTGATGCATTGGCTGACTTCTCAGCGGAGCAACACCAGCAAGCACTGAATTATGTTGCCGGCTGTTGCGGGCAGGTCACCACTACAGAGGCATTGTTGCCGTCAACAAATAGTCTTACTCGTGCATGGCTGACACAAAAAGTTCAGACATTACTGGAAATACCGGAAGAAACCATTAACCCCGAAGAAAACCTGATTCTCTACGGTCTGGATTCTTTACGCATTATGCAGTTTGCCGCTGAACTGAAACAGTATGACATCAATATTGGCTATGATGTACTGGGTCAGCAGCCTTCACTAAACAACTGGTGGCAACTCATTGAAAAACAAAATAAAACTGTTTCAGCCTAGAATTGGCTGCAAATAATTAGCCGGACGCTGCATACAGCTTTGGGAACATAAAACATGACTGACTTAAATCTATCCGGCAAGAGCATACCGCCCGCTCTGGCACATCAGTGGCGGGTAGCCCTGCCCGGGCTGATAAGCGGTACACTTGCCGCCGTAATTGCCGGTATCGCTATGCTGGCAGGGCTGTGGTTTATCATTAAATTTATCGATAACATGAGCTGGCGCTGGCTGAATTATGCACTGGTCAGCTGGCTGCTGGCCGCTTTGTTTACGGCCTTGTCCTCATGGCTGGCACATCAGGCAGAAAGCCGCTTTGCGGCGGCTTTACGCCGGACAGTGGCACAGCATTTAATCCGCCTGCCGTCCAATATACTGGCTAAACAGAATGAGCAGACACTTAAACAGCTGCTAACCGATGATGTTGCCAGTTTGCATCATATGCTGGCGCATTTACCCGGTGAGATTGCCGTATTCACGGTTATTCCGCTTTTATCCATCGGTATCCTTGTTTATTTTATCGGCATATCGGCAATATGGGTATTATTACCCGGACTGATTGCTTCGGTTTATTATCTCATCATCATACCGCGCATGACCCGGCGTGACGGTACCGCACGCATGCAGGTAATGCTGGATATTATTAATAAGGCCGATGAATATGTACGCGGGATTCCGGTTTATCGTATTTACGGGCAGCATTCCAGCGCATTAACTGCCTATACAGAAGCAACTGAAAAATTTACCCGCAATATGGTGCACTGGGTAGCCAAGGCAGCCACACCGGCAGCCATAGCCACTGCTATGTTACAGGCAGTAGCAACATTTGCCATTGGCTACTGGGTCAGTTATACACAGGACACCACTACTCTGGCTGCCACCCTGTTATTCAGTCTGGCCATTGTGACACCAGCATTACGTCTCGGGCATGGTATTGATTACATCAGAGCCGGACGCGCTGCTGCCAAACGTCTGACCGAATTTTTACATCAGCCCTTATTACCGGCCGGAACCATAAATCATCTGCCGGAGCCGGCAGTATTATCTATGCATGATGCAATTTTTTCTCAGGAAGAACAGCCGGTTTTACGCAAACTCAGCTTCACATTTCCCGCCGGTGCCATTACTGCTATTACCGGCCCCAGCGGGGCAGGTAAAACCACTTTACTCAATGCATTAGCCGGATACATACCATTGACATCCGGAACTGTTCAACTGGGTAAGACCGATCTGTCTGCATTACATGACGACACCCGCCACCGGCTGATTCTGTTTATTCCGCAAGGATATGATGTTTTAGACAATACGATTCGTGCCAATCTGGCCTTAACTGCTCCTGATGCCAGCGATGAAGTCATGCAGCAGGCTCTGGCCAGAGCCAATCTGAATCTGGATTTATCAACACCTGCCCGTACCCTGTCCGGCGGAGAAAAACAGCGTATCTGCATTGCACGGGCTTTTCTCACTCAGGCAGAAATTATCTTAATGGATGAGCCTACCAGTGCGCTGGATGATCAGAATGCCCGGGAAATATTTCAGGCTTTGCAGGAACTGGCTCATACGGCGCCTAAAACCATTATCATTGTTACTCACCAGCCGGCTCTGGCCGATAAAGCCGATGCAAAACTGGTACTGGAAGCATTAAGGAGCGAGGCATGAATACAGCAGCCGGCAACAAACACTCCCTTTTTGAAACCATACCGGCCGCCACCAGACCCCGCCTGATTGCTGTCAGCATCGGCTGGATACTGGTTGCCGTACTGGAAGCATGTGCTTACACCATACTGGCTCTGGCTATAGTAAATCAGCAGTCGCCACTGTGGGTAGTGATTAGTGCTGCTATTGCCATAGTGATTACAGTACTGGTTACCCGTAACGGCTTTCTTACCGGCGTACGTCTGGCCGGAGATTTATTTGCCGCACTGGGGCGTTCTCTGTCCAGCGCTAAATTATCCTGGTTTAATGACCAGCGCCGTGCGGTTATCAGTAAAACTGCCGGACAGGAAATTCCGAATTTCATGAGCATTCCGGCACATCAGTTGCAGACGTTTTTACATGCGCCCTGTCTGCCCCTGTTTATCTGTATCGGGCTGGCCTTTGTTGCCGGTACAGGCATCATGTTAGCTGCACTGGCGATGATATTGCTGTCCTTACTATTACAAGTATGGGCACAATATGCTTTAAATAAAACTGATGCACAACGCCATCAGACCGAACTGGACAGCACCACGGCAACCATTGAACTGGTTGAACACCTTACTCTGCTGCGTACAGCCGCAGGATCGGCTCATGCGCTGGATACTATCCAGCAGCGCTGGAGCACTCAGGAAAACCTGCTAAGCAAAATTAACTGCAGTGCAGCCAGTGCAACGCTGATAGCTACTTTAGCTAATGTGCTGCCCATGGCAGGTATGGCGGTTTATTGTATTTTATCCGCTCAGAACGATGAATACCTGATACTGGCTGTATTATTACTGATGGGGCGCGCCGGCGCACCATTAAGTGCACTGGCTACTGCCGGTCTGAGCATTAATGATTTAATCAGCTCACTGCGCCACTTTCAGCAACTTACCCATCCGCCGGTACTGCCTGAAACAGAAGAAACGCGCACCCCGAAGCATGCACAGTTATCTCTGCATAATCTGAACTGTATCACCGGCTCGACAACCATTAATCAGGATATCCCCGAAGGTGCGCGCTTACACGTTGCCGGTGTTAGCGGCAGTGGCAAAAGTACCTTGCTGCAACTATGCCTGCGCTTTGATGATCCGGCTATGGGTGAAATCAAATTAGACGGCATTCCGCTGCCTCAACTGTCTTATCAGACACTGACAGACAATATGGCTTATGTCGCTCAGAACCCGATTATTTTTACCGGCACTCTGGCAGACAATATCCGCATCGGCCGTTTTGATGCCAGTGACGCTGAAATCGAAGCTATTGCCAAACAATGTATGCTGGGAACAGTTATCGACCGGACGGATGAAGGCATTCACCAACATGTCGGCCAGCAGGGCTCTGCCCTATCCGGCGGCGAACAGCAGCGCGTAGCCATTGCCCGTGCTCTTATCAAGCATGCGCCGATACTGATTCTGGATGAAGCCACATCAGCACTGGATGAAAGTACGGAACAACAACTGATTGATACTATACTCAGCCAGTCCTGCACCCTGATTTTTGTGTCGCATCGCAGTGCGGCTCCGTGGCAGCCTACCCTGACTCTGGATTTATCGCCGAATATTACATAAACACCAGATATGATTCAGGCAAATACTACTGATTAGCGCCATATCTTAAAATACAGGCTATGCATGTCATTTATATCAGACCCGGGCAGAACAGACTGCCGGCAAAACACTTCTGCCGGCAGCAGAAAATTGCTATTGCCGGTGAATGATTCGCATGCATTATTCAGTCATCACACAATCAGCATCGGCGATAACACCATTCACCAGATATGCATGCCATTAGCCGACACAGCGGTTTTGCATAAAATTGGTCAGATACATAACATCTTTCTGCCGGACAACATCAGACAAAGCCGGCACAAACGCCAGACAGAATTTATAGCCGGCCGGCTGGCGGCAAAATATGCATTATTACAGTATGATTACAGCAACTTTAATCTGAAAACAGGCTCACAGGGACAGCCGCTTTTTCCTGAATCCTTACAGGGAAGTCTGAGCCACACCAGCAATCAGCGCCAATGTCTGGCTATTGCCTGCGTACAGAAAAAACAGCCGACACACCGCTATCTGGGTATCGATATTGAATACCGGCAGCATCAGAGTATTATGAATGAGCATAAATCCACTCTGAGCCTGTTTCTCCGGGCGGCCGAATTACGCTATATAACCGAACACGGTACTGACCTGCCGCTGATGGCGCTGCTGCTTTTTTCAGCTAAAGAAAGCATTATCAAAGCATGGTTTCATCAATATCAGAAACTGATTAATTTTACTGATATAGCTTTCCGGTCGTATCGTCATTCATACCTGAATTTCCTGATTGATTCACCGCTTACCCATGCAAATCCGCAAACAGCAGAAGTTTATTTCCATTGCACAAAAGAAAAAATAATAACCATTGCATATATCTGAAACAGCTTGTGGCTGAATTTTGCACAGAAGAGAAAATTTTTCTGTATTTTTATTATATTTAATTGATAATGATTACTATTTGCACTAATATCAACAAACTTACATAGCCTGATTTATCTATACTTTTCATTACATACAACCCGCATCTGTCTACAGGTAATAAAATGACGATTACAGAATCAAGCGTTGTTTCCCGCTCTCCTATTCAATCTCAGGATCAGTTTGCCTGTTTTGCAACCAGACAGCATCACATCAGTGCCAGACATCTTATCCATAAAATACACATGCCGGTTAATCAGTCCGAATCCTGCAATCAGCAGATTGCCGACTGTTTTAATCACATCAAAGCACAGGGATATGCCAATCCCATTCTTATTGCTGCTATTCCATTTGATACCAGAAAAAACGGTACCTTAAATTTTTACAGTGAATTTAATCAAACTTCACCAGCTCACTTTGAGCACAATACTGCTTCAGCAGGCAAAACTGCAAACTCACTTATCCGCAAAAAATCATTGGTTGAGCGGCAGGCATTCGAACACAGTGTTCAAACGGCTTTAAGCGCTATGGCGGATAAACAGATGCAAAAAATTGTGCTGTCACAGGCAACAGAATTTGAATTTGCCCGGCAGTACAGCCCGGATGATTTACTGAATATCCTTATCCGGCAAAATCCTGATGCCTATAAATTTATGATTCCTGTAGAAGAAGACCAGTACATTTTTGGTGCCAGCCCGGAATTACTGCTATCGCGCCAGCAGCAACAGGTACGCAGTAACCCGCTGGCCGGCTCCCGACCGCGTCCTGCCATTCCGGAACACAACAGCCAGACTCAGACAGAACTTTATCAGTCGGCCAAAGACAGGTATGAACATCAGCTGGTTATCGATAATATCCGGCACAAGCTCAGCAGCTATTGCTCAGCGTATCAGGCATCAGAAATACCCGAAATTTTAACTACATCAACCATGTTTCATCTGTCATCAATCTTTCAGGGGCAACTGAAAGCCGATGCGCCCGATGCACTTAATCTGGCACTTCATCTGCATCCCACACCGGCCGTTTGCGGCACACCAACGGATATCGCCAGAGACTTTATTCTCAATCATGAAGGCTATAACCGTCATTACTACAGCGGACTGAATGGCTGGATGGATGCCAGCGGGAACGGAGAATGGGTCGTTACTATCCGCAACGGCTTACTGAATCACAATATTATCCGCCTGTATGCCGGAGCAGGCATCGTTGCAGGCTCAGACGCAGCAGCAGAATGGTTTGAAACCGAAGCCAAAATGCAAACTATGCTCAATGTATTTCAGCAACAGTAACATTATCTGGAGAAACAACCATGCAGCAAGCCATTATCGTTACCGGTGCAGCCCAGGGTATAGGGGCTGCGATTGTTACTAAACTGCTCGAACAGCACTATCATGTTATCGGAATCGATAAACAGCCCTATTCGCCGAGCTGGCCGGTACAACAGATGATTGAAGCCCAGTATCAGACTTACTGGACAAGCATTAGTCAGGATATCACTGCTTTCGAAGAAACCCGTATATTACTCAATACACTGATTAATCAATACAATATAACCGGTCTGGTTAATGTGGCCGGAGTATTAATCCTTACACCATTACTGAGTGCCACTAAAGCACAATGGCAAACCAGCCTGAATGTTAATCTGCTGGCGCCCATATTCATCAGCCAGCATTTAGCCGCACATTTCCGGCAGCAGCGACAAGGCTGTATTGTTACCGTCAGCTCTAACAGTGCCCGCATGGCGCGCACGGAGATGGGTTTATATGCCACCACCAAAGCAGCACTCAGTCATTTCTGCCGCAATCTTGCTCTGGAAGTTGCCCCGTATGTCCGGGTTAATATCGTTTCACCGGGCTCTACCCTCACAGCGATGCAACAACAATTATGGACCGACAACGAACCACCGGCCGGCATACTGGATGGTGACTTAACACAATATCGTCTTGGCATTCCTCTCAGAAAACTGGCTCAGCCGGCAGATATCGCCAATACCGTTTCTTTCCTGCTCTCTGAAGAAGCCGCACAGATCACTATGCAGGAAATTGTTGTAGATGGCGGGGCAACACTGGGCATCTGATTCGCTTTTATGTTCTCCGGATTGTAGATTTTCTTAAAATCTATAGTTTTTTTTGATATTCAACTATAGAGATTCCATCAGTATGACTAATGTTTAGCTTCACATAATTCCATGTGAAAATTTTCTCCATAGAATTTAACTTCCTTAACTTAGGGTTGTATTTAGATACTAAAACTAAAAACCAAGTATTATCTGTAACAATTCCTAGTGAACCTGGGAGTTCTATAACTACTTGACCATTAAAATCTAGGCTATTGTATAAACAGACATCAATAGGTTGCCAGAGTTCCTCCTCTGTACATTCCGATAAATCATTCCTGTGACCAATTATTTCAAAGTGATATAGCTTTGGTTTAGAACTGCAGATCTTTTGTTCAAATATTACACCTTCATTTTTATTAAGAAATAAATGAATTTTCTCAGTTTTCTTATTTCTATAGAACCTAGGAAATTTCAAATTATTTTCATCTATTAATTTCCTATCTACAGGTTCCCAATCAATATCAAGCATAATCACTCCTTATCTAAAGAAAACAGATAAAATACGATTTTTATTTTAGTTTTTCTTATGGGTAAAATATGGTAATGCGCTAATGAAACGACATGATAACGGTTACAATGTCGTTTCCGGGTGATTATCTTTAATATATTCCAATATATCAGCCGGCTGCGAATCCAGATACTGACAGATTGCCTCCAGCGTAGCCAGCCTGATACCTTTTACTTTTCCCTGTTTAAGCAAAGATAAGTTTTGCTCGGTAATACCAATAGCAGCAGCCAGCTCTTTTGATTTCACTTTCCGTTTAGCAAGCATAACATCTAAATTTATTCTAATCGGCACATTAAACTCCTGTTAAATAAACTGCTTATTTTCTTCTGCAATCTGGCATGCTTTTTTTAGTATCTGACCGATAATCATAATACTGATAGAAGGGAATAACAGAATTAAATCACTACTTTCAAATGATATCGAAATATACCGATCCGGAAAATGATTATTAAGCGTTAAGATAAACGATAGCAGAGGCTCTGAGAGCAATTGTAAAACCTCCCAAATCACCAAATCTTTACCAAAGGCATAACAGTAATTTGCTGATTTCACAGAAAAATAATCTGCTTTACTGTAGCTTAGAAACAGTAATCTGAGCTGAACGAAACCATAAACCAGAATCGCAATGATTATGGTATCAATTAAGGTAGCAGAAACTGCCTGCCATAAAGAAAGTCTGGATATATCAATATCAGCATTACCATCACCCATACTATGAGTAATAAAAAATGAATATCCGCCGGAATTCAGTCCGATATTATGAATATCAAAAAATAAAATAATAAAGGAGATACCATGCCGATACCGATACAGAATATAGGAATCAGGGTTAACTGAGACATTAATTTGCAATAACGGTTTAATCGGGAATGTGTTTCAAGCATTACAGTGTTCATGTTTAATACCTTTTTATAAAAAATATAAAAACCAGGCATACAATATCATGTAAATGTAAATTTAAAAATAAAAAATTAAAATAAAACGATAATAATTTATTATATAAAATTAATAATTATAATTATTCATCAACCAGATAAGACAATAGCCGGCTTTTATATATAGTGAACTAAACCTGTTCCCTGCTGATACAGAATTAATCTTCAAATAACCATTAAACCGGTACAGAATAAAACAATCATTTAAGTGGTCGGTTACATCATCAAATGTTATAAAAATAATCAGCACCGGCGATAATAAATATATTTATTTAGCATAATTAAAACCAGTAAAAATATTTCTGCTCTGACTTCTATTCAGTAAATACAAATTCAGAAACCGAGAGATGGGACGGGCAATCAAGAATTCTTAAAACTATAAAAACAGACTTGTTAAACAGTATAGAATATTGGCTTTAGCATATGATTATTTAATTATCGTGTCAGATAGCTACATGTTTGAATGAATGATCGGAACCTGATTCTGAGTTTAGTCAGCATATTCGAAATCTGCCATGTGGAAAGATTTATCGGAGAAAGTCCATAATGCCTAAAGCTTTAGCCGGAATTTTATTTGCACTATCAGCAGCCGCACTAAATGGTTCTATAGGTATTATCAGTAAATTACTGATGGCCAGTGGATTGAATCCTTATGAAATAGCGTTTTATAAAACGTTTCTGGCTTTGGTTTTTGTTTCACTACTTTTGATACGTACTCCATTTGCCCGGCAAATTCAGATAGTTGCCCCTGTATCAGATAATAATATAAAAATCTGGATGCATATTGGTCTGTGTGCTCTGTTTGGAATATTTACTTTGTTTTTCTTTGAAACAATCGCTTACGGGCATGGCAGTGCGGCGAATGTAGTCGTGATACTCATGGCTTCCGCTACGATAGCTGCACTAGTTTTCGGCTGCTTATTATTAAATGAAAAAATTAAAATATCAGCCGTTTCCGGTGTTGCTGTTGCAATCGCCGGCATTAGCGTTATTTCATGGTCTGGACAGGCCTCATTATTGTTATTGATATTTGCCAGTGCCGCAGGAGCCGGTTACGGGTTGTTTAGTGTATTGGTTAAGAAATTCGGTTTACATGGTGGTATTTATCTGACCAGATTTTTATTATTGTTTGGTCTGATCTATCTGGCTATACCCTATTTAGCAACCTTCCGGCAAAACCCTTTTGATTTTCACTGGCAACCCGTCGCAGGGCTGATAGCTTTGGCCATTTTACCTACTATTCTGGGATTTTACTGTACTACCAAAGCACTTGGTTATTTATCCGCTGCTCAGGTTCAGGTAACTGAATTAGCTGAGCCAATATTTGCCATGCTGATGGGCTGGCTGATTCTGTCTGAATTACCTGACTATGCTTTTTTCCTCGGTGCTCTGTTAATTATTATCGGTATTATGCTGATTAATAATGTATTGGGTTTATTAGAAACTTATTTTTTAAAAGAATAAAGATCAGCAAAAGGTAATCACTCTTTTGTTAGTTATCATATCTTTAATCAAAAAATCTGCAATGCTGATACCCTGGCAGAAAATACACTATTCATAATTCCACTTTTAATATATTTTTTTATTGATGTTTTATAGCATTCACTTTTATTTATCACCCTGAAAACTAATTTTCTTTAAAGATAAAAAAGCAATCTATAATAGAATTAATTTAGCCAAAAAACTAAACCCGTTGATTCATTCTAATATATAAATTAATTTTGATTTGCAATGTACAAATTTAATAGATTTCTCCCGCCAGAATTAAAATTCGTTCTGAAGAAATCTGAAAAGTTACACTTTTATGATATTAATATGCTATTACAAATAAGATATTGAACCAAATGGAGCGGTTTAATATCATAATACTAATTATCTAAATAGCATTATGATATTGATAAACGTATGGATACCTCATTTAATATACTACAAGGAACATTAAACGAATTTGATGATATATCATAACTTTTCTCTGAATATCGAGAATTTTATGGTATTAAGGATTGTCATTCTGAATCAAAATAATTCATTAAAGAAAGATTGAAAAACAATGATTCAATCATTTTTCTAGCCTACGACAATAAAACAGCATATGGTTTTATACAGTTATATTTTTCATATTCTTCTTTAGTTATATCACTCACTATCATTTTGAATGACTTATATATTATAAAAAGCCACAGAAGATGCGGTGTTGCCACCCATTAATGGAAAACTAAGAAACTTCGCTAGTAATTCTGCCTATGACGGCATTCCATTATGCACATCAATCGATAATCTCAAAGCCAGAGCTCTGTATGAAAAGTCAGGTTATAAAATTGATGATCAATTTGTTTACTAATTTTTAGAACTAGATAAAAAGTGCGATATGAAAATTTATGATTTAGCCGGCTAATTTGTTCGTCTTACTTTCTCATCTCTGCTGATTTGGATTTAAATTTTCTTAAATCCAAATTATTTTTTATCTTTAATATCCGTTTTAAATAATTTGCAAATATCAAATATTTCTTTTTCTATCATTCACAGCCACAAAATGGCATTGTTCACTGTTTCTCTCTCATTTTTATTCTTTATTTTAATTTTTACATTAAATTCTTACATTTAAAGTTAATTATAAATAAGTACATTTATATTTTTTCATGTTAATTCTATATATTTAATATTAATTATTCAGTTTGCTCATACCTTTGTATTAAAAAGTTACAAGATTAAGTTAATCACTTATCTATTCTGAAAATATTGATAATAAATAATTAAGAATTTATAAGCTTTTATTTTTCAAGCGTAATCTTTTTCATTAATTGGATTTAACGCTGGGTAAACCTTTGTCATTGTTTATTCCGGAAGATTATTTCCTGAGTCGGTTATCTGCTGATACAGCCGTCAAGATAAGCAGATATTTTACAGCTGGGTAAGCAGATTCAAATTGTAGTACAGGGGGTTGGATTGTTGGTTTTGTAACTTTAATCAATCAGGAGAAAACCTATGAACAAGGTTTATCGGAATGTCTGGAATGAAAATACCCAAACATGGGTAGCCGCATCAGAGCTGGCGAATAGTAAAACCAAATCAAATACTGTTTGTGAACAATCAATAGTTAAAAAAATTATTAATAAGCTAGGACTGAAAAAAATTGTTAGTGTAACAATCACAGCGCTGATTTTAGAATGGCAGGCAATTGCTCCAGTATATGCAGCTAATGCGGCAATTGTCGGCGGCAATAACAGCGGTACAGTTTGGCCTGGTGGCGGCTATCAATATGGCGGCCATGGTAGCATGGTATTCTCGGGTGATGACGACCATTGTGGTGCAGACAGAGTTAATGGTCGCAGAACCGTTTCAGACGGCATTACAGCAAAAGATGAATACTTACGTTTCATTAGAAATACTGCGTTTGGAACCAGTCATCCATACGGAAGCGTAACTTCTAACAAAGCAGAAGCATGGAGTGATGAAGGTAAGACCGATGGCGGAACCGGTTATCAGGCCGCCCCTACCGGCGGTGATAACAATGCAATGCCTGTAGCTTATGGTATTTATTCTTTTGCCTATGGCTGCGGTTCTTACGCTACCGGGAATTATTCCACTGCATTCGGAGCTAACGCAACTGCAACTGCGGGCGGAGCAATGGCTTTCGGCGTAGCATCTCTGGCTTCCGGCGCTGCATCAATTGCCTTTGGTATAAGCTCTCAGGCAACTGGTATTTCCAGTGTGGCTCTGGGCTCTATGGCTTCTTCAAATGGTACCGGCAGCGTAGCAGTTGGTTTAAGCAGTGCTGCAAATAAAGATGCAGCGGTTGCTTTGGGTGCCGGTGCAACTGCATCCGGTAACAGCAGTGTGGCAGTCGGTAATGCAGCACAGGCAGTTGGCGATCAGAGTATCAGTATTGGCGCGGGTAATCAGGTCAGCGGGCGTAAATCCGGGGCAATCGGCGGTGTACAAAGCAATGCCATTTTCAAGGATGGTGAAATAATTGCAGCCCAGAGCAACCCAACCAATATTACCGGTAACAACACTTATTCTCTTGGTAACGAAAACGGCACAATTGCTGTTGATGATTCTGGTGTTTTCGGTAATAAAAATACCATTAGCGGTACAACTGAAGGCGTAAATAATATCCGTATTGTTGGTAATAACAATACTGTTAGTTCAGCCAAAGATTTGGTTTTTGGTAATGATAATACTGTTAGTTCAGCCAAAGATTTGGTTTTTGGTAATGATAATACCGTCACGGCCACTCGTGGCCTGATTCTGGGCAATGATAACACGGTTAATGCCGATCGTGGCTTAATTATTGGTAATAACACAAGTACAGGTGCCAATGCTACTGATGCAATTGCTATTGGTAATTCTGTCAGCGTTAGCAATGCCAGTGGTATTGCAATAGGTACCAATGCTACGACTATTGTAGACACAGGTGTCGCTCTGGGCAGCGGATCAGTTGCCGATATTGAGAAAGGAAAAACCGGCTTTGACCCTACTGGTACAAATTCTGCTGCGAATAATCCGACCTGGACCAGCACCGCAGGTGCTGTTGCTATTGGTAATGCAGGCAGCGGAATAACCCGTCAGTTAACCGGTCTGGCAGCAGGTACAAACGATACCGATGCGGTGAATGTGGCACAGATGAAAAATCTGGCCAGTGTTACAACCACTGGTTTAAGCTCGTTGTCTACTGCTGTAAGCAAAGTCGGTGATATGAGCAATGTTAATAGTAATATCAGCACACTGAACAGCAATGTTTCTGCTTTGCAGTCTGATGCACTGCAATGGAAAAACAATGCCGATGGGTCTGGTGCCTATGATGCCAGCCATGGTACTAATCAGGCGCAGAAGATTACTAATGTGGCTGCCGGTCTGGTGGAAGACGGTTCTACTGATGCAGTTAATGCCAGCCAGCTTTATCAGGTATCTACTTCTTCTGCTAGTGGTATCACTTCTTTATCTACTGTTGCTCTTAGCACTACCGGTAAACTGAATACGGTAAGCAGCAATGTTTCTGCTTTGCAGTCTGATGCGCTGCAATGGAAAAACAATGCCGATGGTTCCGGTGCCTATGATGCTAGCCATGGTACTAATCAGGCACAGAAGATTACCAATGTGGCAGACGGTCAGATGATAAATGGTTCTACTGATGCGGTTAATGCCGGTCAGCTTTATCAGGTATCTACTTCTTCTGCTAGTGGTATCACTTCTTTATCCACTGTTGCTCTTAGCACTACCGGTAAGCTGAATACGGTAAGCAGCAATGTTTCTACTTTACAGTCTGATGCGCTGCAATGGAAAAACAATGCCGATGGTTCCGGTGCCTATGATGCCAGCCATGGTACTAATCAGGCTCAGAAGATTACTAATGTGGCTGCCGGTCAGTTGGCAGACGATTCTACTGATGCAGTCAATGCCAGCCAGCTTTATCAGGTATCCACCTCTTCTGCTTCCGGTATCACTTCTTTATCTACCGCTGCTCTAAACACCACCGGTAAACTAAATACGGTAAGCAGCAATGTTTCTGCTTTGCAGTCTGATGCACTGCAATGGAAAAATAATGTCAATGGTATCGGCGGCTTTTATGATGCCAGCCATGGTACTAATCAGGCACAGAAAATTACCAATGTAGCTGCCGGTCAGCTGGCAGACAATTCTACTGATGCGGTCAATGCCGGTCAGCTTTATCAGGTATCCACCTCTTCTGCTTCCGGTATCACTTCTTTATCTACCGCTGTGAGCCGTGTCAGTGATATGGCCAATGTGAATGGTAATATCAGTACACTGAGCAGCTCTGTTGCTGATTTAAAATCTGATGCGCTGCAATGGAAAAAGAATACCGATGGTTCCGGTGCCTATGATGCCAGCCATGGTACCAATCAGGCGCAGAAAATTACCAATGTGGCAGACGGTCAGCTGATAAATGGTTCTACTGATGCGGTTAATGCCGGTCAGCTTTATCAGGTATCCACCTCTTCTGCTTCCGGTATCACTTCTTTATCTACCGCTGCTCTTAGCACTACCGGCAAACTAAATACGGTAAGCAGCAATGTTTCTGCTTTGCAGTCTGATGCGCTGCAATGGAAAAACAATGCCGATGGCTCTGGTGCCTATGATGCCAGCCATGGTACTAATCAGGCGCAGAAGATTACTAATGTGGCTGCCGGTCAGCTGGCAGACAGTTCTACTGATGCAGTTAATGCCAGCCAGCTTTATCAGGTATCCACCTCTTCTGCTTCCGGTATCACTTCTTTATCTACCGCTGCTCTAAACACCACCGGTAAACTGAATACGGTAAGCAACAATGTTTCTGCTTTGCAGTCTGATGCGCTGCAATGGAAAAATAATGTTAATGGTATCGGCGGCTTTTATGATGCCAGTCATGGCACTAATCAGGCACAGAAAATTACCAATGTAGCTGCCGGCCAGCTGGCAGACAATTCTACTGATGCGGTTAATGCCAGTCAGCTCTACCATTTATCCACCTCTTCTTCTACCAGCTTTAACTCATTGTCTACCGCTGTGAGCCGTGTCAGTGATATAGCCAATGTAAATGGTAATATCAGTACACTGAGCAGTTCTGTTGCTGAATTACAGTCTGATGCGCTGCAATGGAAAAAGAATACCAACGGCTCTGGTGCCTATGATGCCAGCCATGGTACCAATCAGGCGCAGAAGATTACCAATGTAGCTGCTGGTCTGATAAATGAAAATTCTACTGATGCGATTAATGCCGGTCAGCTTTATCAGGTATCTACTTCTTCTGCTTCCGGTATCACTTCTTTATCCACTGTTGCTCTAAGCACTACCGGTAAACTGAATACGGTAAGCAACGATGTCTCAACTTTAAAATCTGATGCATTGCAGTGGAAAAGTAATGTAGACGGTAGCGGAGCTTATGATGCCAGTCACGGAACTAATCGTGCGCAGAAAATCACCAATATTGCTGCCGGTCATATAGATGAATACTCTACTGAGGCAGTCAATGCTGCTCAGTTTTATCAGCTATCTACTTCTTCATCTACCGGACTGAGTACATTATCATCCACTTTAAATCGTGCTGGTGATCTGACGAATGTTAACAGTAATATCAGTACATTAACTACTAAAGTGAATGATTTGGTTATTGATGCTCTGCAATGGCATGGAAATGCAGATGGTTCCGGTTTTTACGATGCCAGTCACGGAACCAACCGTGCGCAGAGAATCACCAATATTGCCGCCGGTCAGGTTAATGAACATTCTACTGATGCGGTCAATGCTGCCCAGCTCTACAGCTTATCCACAACGACTTCAACCAGTCTGAGTAATTTGAATGAGGCAGTAGCCACTACTGGTAATATTGCCAATATCTCTCATAATGTCAATGTTTTAAATGACCAGGTAAGTACTCTGCTCGGTGGCGCGCTGCAATGGAAAAGTAATGCTGATGGCTCAGGCTTTTATGATGCTAGCCACGCAACAAGTAGTCCGCAGAAAATCAGCAATGTAGCAGCCGGTGTACTGGATGAGCATTCTACTGATGCAGTCAATGCCGCTCAGCTCTACAGCTTGTCTACAATCACTTCGACCAGCCTGAGTAATCTGAATGAAGCGGTAGCTACTACTGGTAATATTTCTACTGTTGCCAGCAATGTTTATGTTCTGAATACTCAAGTTAGCTCTCTGCTCAGTAATGCGTTGCAATGGCATGGAAATGCTGATGGTTCTGGTTTTTACGATGCCAGCCATGGAACATCCAGTCCTCAGAAAATCAGTAATTTAGCGGCCGGTGTACTGGATGAGCATTCTACTGATGCGGTTAATGCCGCTCAGCTCTACAGCTTGTCTACAACCACTTCAACCAGTCTGAGTAATCTGAACGCAGCGGTGGCCAATACAGGTAATGTTACCAACATCACTAATAATGTTACTCAGCTAATGGCTGATGCCCTGCAATGGAAAAAAAATACCGATGGATCAGGTGTTTATGATGCCAGCCATGGCACCACTCAGGCGCAGAAGATTACTAATGTGGCTGCCGGTCAGCTGGAAGACGGCTCTACTGATGCGGTTAATGCCAGTCAGCTTTATCAGTTATCCACCTCTTCTGCTACCAACTTCAGCTCACTGTCTACTGTTGTAAGCCGTGCCGGTGATCTGACCAATATCAATGGTAGTATCAGTACACTAAGCAGCTCTGTTGCTGATTTACAGTCTGATGCGCTGCAATGGAAAAACAATACCGATGGTTCTGGTGCCTATGATGCCAGCCATGGTACCACTCAGGCGCAGAAGATTACTAATGTGGCTGCCGGTCTGATGGAAGACGGTTCTACAGATGCAGTTAATGCCAGCCAGCTTTATCAGGTATCCACCTCTTCTGCTTCCGGTATCACTTCTTTATCTACCGCTGCTCTAAACACCACCGGTAAACTGAATACGGTAAGCAGCAATGTTTCTGCTTTACAGTCTGATGCGCTGCAATGGAAAAAGAACACCGATGGTACTGGTGCCTATGATGCCAGCCATGGCACCACTCAGGCGCAGAAGATTACTAATGTGGCTGCCGGTCAGCTGGCAGACGGTTCTACTGATGCAGTTAATGCCGGTCAGCTCTATCAGTTATCCACCTCTTCTTCTACCAGCTTCAGCTCACTGTCTACTGTTGTAAGCCGTGCCGGTGATCTAACCAATATCAATGGTAATATCAGTACAGCAAACAGCAATATCGCTGCTTTACAGTCTGATGCGCTGCAATGGAAAAAGAATGTCAATGGTAACGGCGGCTTTTACGATGCCAGTCATGGTACCAGTCAGGCACAGAAAATTACCAATGTGGCTGCCGGTCAGCTGGCAGACGGTTCTACTGATGCAGTCAATGCCGGTCAGCTCTATCAGTTATCCACCTCTTCTGCTACCAGCTTCAGCTCACTGTCTACTGTTGTAAGCCGTGCCGGTGATCTGACCAATATCAATGGTAATATCAGTACAGCAAACAGCAATATTGCTACTTTACAGTCTGATGCGCTGCAATGGAAAACCAATACCGATGGCTTTGGTGCCTATGATGCCAGCCATGGTACCAGTCAGGCTCAGAAGATTACCAATGTAGCTAACGGTGATCTGACGTATAACTCTACCGATGCTGTAAATGGCAGCCAGTTATCTACTACTAATTCCAATCTGAGTATCGTTTCCAGCTCAGTACACAAAGTGAACGATACAGTAAACAAACTGGAAAAAGACAGCTTGCAATGGGTACAGGAAGAGAATGGCAACAGTTATTATGATGCCAGCCATGGTGTTACCAATGCCCGGTATCGAATTACCAATGTTGCAAACGGTTCACTGGCACCTGATTCATCAGATGTAGTGAATGGCAGCCAGCTATATACTACAAATTCTAGTATTAATGCTGTATCCACTTCGGTAAATTCAGTAACTGCTGCTGTAACCAGACTGCAGGACAATACTCTGCAATGGAATGGATCTGCCTACGATGCCGGCCATGGTTCTACTATGGCGCAGAAAATCACCCGCGTAGCCGAAGCTGATTTAGCCCCGGATTCCACCGATGCAGTCAATGGCAGTCAGCTAAATCAGACTAATTCGAGGGTAGGCAGCTTAAGCTCTACAGTGGCGAATCTGAATGATAGCCTGAATAAGACCAATACGCGGATTAACAGTATTGCTGAATCCACTTCCAGAATTTCCGATAATTTGTCTTCTGCTACAGATAGAATCAATACTCTGGATCAGAATGCCCTGCAAATAAATGGTGAAAATTATGATGCAAACTACAAAAAAATCACCAATATTACAGGCGGAAAAATTGAACTGGGTTCAAATGAGGCAGTAACAGGCGGTCAGCTGTTTACCACCAATGATAAACTCAACACCGTTTCCTCCTCTGTAGGTAATCTGACTGGCAGACTGAATGGTGCTATTGACCGTCTGGATACAGTTTCCGGCGCAACAGCTACGCTGTCGACCAGCTTAGCAGAGGTTAACACCAGCATCAGTGACCTGCGACGCGATGCACTGGGTTGGAATGGTAATGCTTATGATGCCAGCCATGGTTCCGGCACTGCCCAGAAGATTACCAATGTAGCAAACGGTACAGTGAGCAATAGTTCTACCGATGCCGTTAATGGCAGCCAGCTGTATAATCTGTCCACCTCACTGAGCAGCAGTCTTTCCACTGTAACTGCCGGTAACAATACCGGACTCTCTACTACCAACAGTAATGTCTCTACTTTGTCTAGTAGTCTGAGTTCTGCGGTGAATAATATCAGTAATCTGCAACGCGATGCGCTGCAATGGAATGGTAATGCTTATGACGCCAGCCATGGCTCCGGCGCTGCCCAGAAGATTACTAACGTGGCCAACGGTACACTTAGCAGTGGCTCTACCGATGCTGTTAACGGTGACCAGCTGTATAATCTGTCCACCTCAATGATTAACAGTCTTTCCACTGTGACTGCCGGTAACAATACCGGACTTTCTACTACCAACAGTAATGTCTCTACTTTGTCTAGTAGTCTGAGTTCTGCGGTGAATAACATCAGTAATCTGCAACGCGACGCACTGCAATGGAATGGTAATGCTTATGATGCCAGCCATGGTTCCGGCGCTGCCCAGAAGATTACCAACGTGGCTGCCGGTCAGCTGGCAGACGGTTCTACTGATGCAGTCAATGCCGGACAGTTATACAGTATTTCGTCTTCCATCATTAGCAGTGTATCAAGCTCAGTTGATCAGGTAGTTACTGAGAGCAGGACAACGATAGAAACGATGAACAAAGATATCAAAGCTGCTCAGGATGATATTAAAACTGCTCAGGATGATATTAAGACCTCAAAACGTTTGATTGACGAATTGCAGAAGAACTCAGTGCATTTTGACGATGGTACAACAGCCTTCTCAAATCAGCTGACTCGTGAAGCAAGCAACGAAAGAACCATTAGTGGAGTTGCAGACGGACGAGTAGACGCAACGTCTAATCAGGCAGTAAATGGTCGTCAGCTCTATTCGCTGTCCACTTCCACCTCAACCAGTCTGTCCAGCCTGCAGGATCAGCTTCACCTTGCTTCCGGCACCATACCGGCAGGAATATCCACAACATTGAGCTCATTACAGCTTAATGCCCTGCAATGGAACGGTTCAGCTTACGATGCCAGCCATGGCTCCGGCACTGCCCAGAAAATTACCAATGTTGCTTCTGGTGATACAGGCCAGAATTCAACAGAGGCAGTGAATGGCAGCCAGCTGTGGCAAATGAAAAATGAATGGAAACAGGATTTACAAAGTCTTTCCAGCTCAGTGGATACCAAGCTGGCACAAAACAGTGGTGGCGGTAATGCTTCTGCGATCAATGAAGCAACTGAAAAAGCCAATCAGGCTATTTCGGATACCCAGAAACTGTCTGCTTCAACAGCTGATGCCCTGTCTGCAGTAGCAGCCAGCCTGGGCGGTAATGCCAGCTACAACCCGCTCACCAGAGCCGGCACAGGTGGTTTCACTGCACCAAGCTATACAACCAGCAATGCTGATGGTACTGCGGTAACAGCCAATAATGTAGGCGATGCCATTAACAATCTGTATAACGGCGGCAGCAAATATGCAAAAGTTAATTCCACTCAGGCTGTGGCTTCAGCAAGCGGAAGTGATGCTATTGCTGTAGGCGGTGCAGCAGCTGCCAGTGGTAAGGCTGCTGTAGCTATTGGTTCACAAGCAGCAGCCAGTGCAGAAAACGGCGTAGCTATTGGTAATCATGCCAGCGTTACTCAGAATGGCGGAATTGCGCTGGGTGCCAACTCTGTGGCCAATACGGCAGCAGGTATTAATGGCTACATTCCGGTTAGTGCCACAGCACAACAGGCAAGAGCCATTCAGGCAACCACCAGCACTCAGGCCGCTGTGTCTGTGGGTGACGCCGCCAATGGTGTTTACCGTCAGATTACAGGTGTCGCTGCAGGTACTGCTGACACTGATGCAGTCAATGTGGCACAGCTGAAAGGTGTTAATGCCCGCATGGAAAATATCAACCGCTATGTCAATGATGTTAACGACCGCGTACATCGTGTAGAACGGCGTGCCTATTCCGGTACTGCTCTGGCCATGGCACTGTCTGGTGCTTATCTGCCGCAGTTAAATGCCGGTGAACAGACAGTAGGTGTAGGCATGGGTTCATATCATGGTTATGCTGCAGTTGGTATTAACTACAAAGCCACAAACAATACCGGTAAGTTCTCATGGGGTGCAGGTGTCTCCACTACCGGACGTGAAACCGGCTTTAATGCAGGTATAGGCTATAAGTGGTAATCATCAGATAAATAGCTTCAAAATCGGGCATACCAGTGTATGCCCGATTTTTTGCTGAAAATAACAAATAAAAGCATTGAGAAATTACATTATCCTGATACTAAAGACTGAATGATGAAATACCAGTTTTTTTAGTTATATCAATTCGCTTCTAATACCAATAAAACAACACTTTAAAAATAAAACTGTTAACCATTAAACAAAAAATATTGCAAATACACTAAATCGAAGAATATGCAGCCGGTTTCTGTTTATTATCCATTTATATTATTCAATAGTCATCACAGCCTGTTCAGCGAATATGGCTACAGTTAAAGATATTCTGTCCTGTATACAATAAGTAATTACACAATCGTCTGCTTAATCTCGCATTTATCATAAAAATATGCAAAATACATAACAGCCGGCAATACATGCCAAAAAAATAAAAACTGGCTTTTCAGTCATAAAACAGACTTAATAATCCGGATAAACAAACCATTTTTACCCGGAATGAAAATGCATATCAGATAACTCATACATATATATGAGTCAATAATTGACAGTTCCCTGCTTTAGCGGCAAGATAAAGACGTTACGTTCAATAGCGTAACCAGCTTTGACAGGCTGAACAAAGAGGCAGACTTTTTGCTACTTACCAAAAAAGTAGCGTTGGTCTGTAAAAACCCATTGCCACCGCTTTTTTTCATGGTGGACAGTGGCAGGGAGGCTTTACGCCTACCGGTATACTCTTTGTCGGTCTGTCAACCCTGCCATTTGTCTGCCGCCATCTGTGTTTAACAGCACACTTGCGGTCTCATGATTAAAGAGAAGGGCAATGATATGAACATCTACAAAGCAAATCTCCCCTTTCAGAAACCACAATCTAACCTGTTTGTCCAAAAACTACTGACAATCAGGTGTCGTCCTGATACACAGATATACTACATACTTCATACAATTACTCATTCAGCATAAAATACAAAGGGAGAATAAACAATGAAACTTCTTGCGCCTGACAAGAATGCGCTATCCACAGCATTGCACGACAATCTACAACTGCAATACCCCTTTGCACTTTATTATATACAACAAACTACATCACTCGGCAGCCAATGGCATAACGAACCAGAGGAAATTACCGAATATACAGCCTATATCCTGTCACCCTATATCATCAAAGCCGACTCAGACTGGCAGGATAGCGGGTTGCTGGTTTTCAAGCCCTGTAACAGCATCATCAGTGCCGAAACCCTGGTATTTTCATTCTGCAAACAGCATAACTGGGAACCCCTGCTCTGGCAAGGGATAGAACCCATAGCACAACAAATATGGCAGGCAGTACACAGAACCTAATCATTTTCTGCTTATAGTAATTTCACCATAGGCGACTATTTTCGATAACTGTTTATTCATACCACCAAACCAGCCCGAACAGTTTTCTGCTTCAAACTAACACATACCAATTAAAGTACTATCCGGAATCTGTTCCGGCTGATCATTTCCATAACCAGCGCTATCACAACCACAAGCTTAATTTAACATTACTTAACTTATATATCAATAGTTTGCCTACACCATAACAGCAAATAATTTAGAAATTCCTCCATCAGTTTTCCGGTTGGTAACGACCAGATTAAGATTGATAACAGCTGAAACCATTTCCAGCCGGCGTTTTCAGCTTTTTTAATCTATATATTTATTAATAAAGGATATATTCAATTGTCAATTTAGATTTGTTATTTATAAGACACTTTTACGGACAACCTCAAAAAATTACTGTTATTTGCACCACAATAAATAACAATAAACACCAGTAAAAAACATAATTTAATTATTTTCTAACATTGGTAAAAGGAGTATATTGATAATCCTTATCAATTGATATGCAGTCATATCTGATTCAATTTGTCTCAATATGAATAAAATAGGGAAATTATAAAATGCTGTTACAAAAAATTGCTATCGCCAGTGCCGCTCTTGTATCAATGGCAGCCTTTGCTCAGGAATACCCCATGGGCAAACCTATTATTAAAAACGGAATGGAAATTTCCGGTGTATATCTGCCGCCTATTACTATGGACACTGATGGCATGGATCACAGTAATATGCATTTGCCGGCCAGCAAATCCGACGTGCACATGGAAGCCGATATTCATGCAACAGAAGGTAATCCTAACGGCTTTGCCGAAGGAGACTGGATTCCCAATCTGAATATAGAATACTCCATTACCAAACTGACTAAAGGCAAATTCGAACATTCAGGTAAATTCATGTCTATGGTTGCCAATGATGGTCCCCACTATGGTGACAACATCAAACTGAATGGTCTGGGCAAATATCGTGTTACCTACCGTATCTCCCCACCAACAGCCAACCAGATGGCTCGCCATATTGACAAAGAAACCGGCGTAGCTCCATGGTTCAAACCATTTGAAGTCAGCTGGGATTTTGATTATGCCGGTGTAGGCCGCAAAGGCAGCTATTAATCGCATTTAGCTGGCTGTGATCAGGGATTATTCTAGCTTCAACTGGCTGAATAATCCCTTATTACATTATTACTGCCACAACACCTTTCACTGTAAGAATATCTGTTATGAAAAAATTTCTTCTTATCTTATTGGGTTTATGCAGTCTTATATTTTCATTTTCAGCCATTGCTGACGATAAAGTCACTCTGGAACTGAAAATGAAAGATGGTGATCTGATTCCCCTGACCCTCAATGCACCGGCCAACAAAATTATTCGCATTAAGGTTACCAATATTGGCAAAGGTCCCGTCGAGTTTGAAAGTACCCAGCTGGTCAAAGAAAAAGTACTCGCCCCGGGTGCTTCATCAGTGGTCGTCATCGCCCCGAAAAAACCCGGTACCTATATCTTTTTCGATGACTTTCATCTGAATAAGCCCAAAGGGCAGTTAATAGTAAAATAAAAGCAGGAAATACAATGGGACAAACAATTTTTGTCGTCTGGCGTGAATGTTTCGAAGCATTACTGGTTGTCGGCATTATTTATGCATGGATTAAACGTAATCCTGACAGTAGTCATGGTATGCGTTATTTGTTTGGCGGTGTCGGGCTTGGCGTACTGATTTCTGTCATACTGGCATTAATCATCAACGGCGTATTCAAAGCGCTTACCGATGATCATCAAACCATGTTTATGATGGGCATGTCTGCTGTTGCCTGCATACTGATTGTGCAGATGGTGTACTGGATGAACAAACACGCCCGAAATATGAAATCATCCTTGGAACAGGAAATGGCACAACAGGTAGCCCGCAATTCATGGTGGGGAGCTCTGTTTATTATAGCCATTGCCATTGCCCGTGAAGGCAGTGAAATTGTCGTATTTCTGTCCGGCCAGATTATGCAGCTGAACAGTCAAAATTACTTCAGTTTCTGTCTCGCCGTACTTATCGGCATAGCAGTATCTGCCCTGACATTTTATGCTTTTATTCTAACCAGCCGCTTCATCCAATGGAAAAAGTTTTTTACCATAACCGGTATTGTCCTGTTATTTCTGGCCATTTCATTATTGCTGAGAGCTGTTGAAGACGGTACCAATATGCTGCTGGAGCATGATGTATCAATTCCTGATTTCCTCATTAGCCCGGCATGGGATACATCACATTTTATTGACGATAGCGGTCTGATTGGCAGTTTTGCTTCCTCACTGTTTGCCTACCGCTCCCAGCCAATGTGGATTAGCGTCATTACTTTTGGTGTATTCTGGTTATTAATGGCTATATTGTTTTTAAGGAAAAAATCCAAATAAGGCAAAACCTGCTACATATCTGATTTACTTACTTTGGGCATGTGCCGGTTATTTCTTCAGCATATGATTTACCGGCACCATTCAATCATGATTTGAGTGTTTTTATACAGCCTTATCCTTCTCTAGCATTACTGATAACTAGCTCAGGCTGAAAATCATGCCCCAGCACTTAACACCCTTATCAACCATATCTATTACTTGCTGCAATATGGTGAATACGAACAAAAGATATATCACGTTTGTCCCCCTTCTGTCACAATAAAAAGTAATCGGTGCAATGCTTCATCAGTTGCTACCATTGCACTGAAAAACCCTGTATAAATTTCAATCGGAACAGGTCTTTAATCAATTAATTTTAAAATAAAACGAGATATAGAATGGAACAAACCTTTTTTATTGTCTGGCGTGAATGCTTTGTAACACTGATTGTTGTCGGCATTATTTACTCATGGATTAAGCATAATCCGGACAGCAAAAGCGGAATGCGCCATCTGTTTAGCGGCTTGATACTTGGTGTACTGTTCCTGGCAGCAATTATCGGTGGTGTGTTCAGATATATTCCCGATAAAAATCAAAAAATGCTTATGATGAGCATATTGCTATTGATTACTTTACTGACATTTTTAGTAGTGTTTTTGATGTTTGACTATATCCTGAGCATGGGATCAGCACAGGAACAGATAAAAGCTCAGCAGATGGCACGTTCATGGACAGCAGCCATGTTCATAGCAGCGCTTACCATTGCCTGTGCAGGCAATGAAGTTATCTTATTGTTGTCCGACCAAATGAAGCAGCTGAATAATTCTAATTATACTAATTTATGCCTTGCGGTCATTCTCGGCATTGCAGTATCTGCCCTGACATTTTATCCATTTGTTGTAATCAGCCGCCGCATGCAGTTGAAAAAATACCTTATCATAACCAGTATTATAATGTTAGTTCTGAATTTCCCCCCATATGTCAAAGCAGGTGTATATCTGTCGGCACACAATGAACCCCTTCCTGATATTATGATGTGGCCGGCAGTGAAAATCTCACATTTTATTGACAATAGCTTTCTGTCCGACAGCTTTCCTGACTTAATTTCTGCCTATAATTCGCCGCCTGTATGGTTTAGCATCATTTCATTTATTAGTATTCTGCTATTAATCGCCATACAGCTCTTCTTAAGGAAAATTTTAAATGACACAGAATAAGTTCTGTACACTATTTATTATTTGCTCTTTACTGGTGCCTGCCATTGCTGTAGCACATGGTTTACGGGCACCAATTATCAATGATTCTAATGCTGTAGTCGCAAAAGGGGATATTCCCACTCCGGAAAAATACCAGTCAGCAATTCGTAATTATCAGCAGGAAGTTGTACTGCAACTAAAAACCACTCAGCAATATCTTAATGCGATTGAGAATGCCTGCAAAAACGGACAGCTGCAACAGGCGCAACAAAATTATATCCGTGCCCATCAGAGTTACGAACAAGTACGGGTTATCGTTAAACTGTTTGGTAATGCCGACCAGAATATTAACTCGCGCGCTGATTATTATCTGCAAGGTACCGATGATCCGAATTTCAGCGGTTTTCACCGTTTAGAATATGATTTATTTAAACTCAAAGACCTACAGCAGGCACAGGCAGAAAACAGCAATCTGCAATATGAAATTATTGATTTACAAAAACGTGTAGCAGCCGATGATCTGGATATTGCCAAAGTAGTTCAGTCAGCATCCGACTTTCTGGAAATGATTCTGCAAACCAAACTTGCCGGCAAAGAAAATCAGTATAGCCACAGTGATCTGGCCGATATCCATGCCAATGTAACCGGTTCAGCACAAATCATGCAGCATCTGCAGAGCTTTATTCCAGCAGAGCAGCGTAAAGCACTGAATCATGGTTACCAGCAGATTTTTGCCATTCTGCAGCATTATCAACTGCCCCAGAACCAATTCCAAAGTTTCAGCCGGCTCAGTCAGACAGATCACGATATCCTGTACTCCTTACTAAGTACGCAGACAGCACGGCTGGCCCAGCTTAGGGCGCAACTAAGTATACGTGTTTATTATAAATATCCTCATTAAGGTTTAAGTTATGTCTAAAAACACCTTCAGACATCAGCCTGTCTCAGCTGCCTCGCCTGAAGACAATCCGGCCAGCACTACGCGACGCAATAGCATGAAAATGCTGCTGGCCGGAGGGCTGGGTATCGCCAGTCTTGGCGCCGTCAAAGCAGCCAATGCGGCCGGCAACTGTACTCATGATTACAATCAGGCCGTTGATTACTGGGGTAGCCATCAGGCCGGCGTAATCACCCCCGACACCAAAGAAGCTATCTTTGTTGTCTTCAACGTTACTGTAAAAAACAAAAAAGAGCTGCAACAGTTATTCCAGCGGATTTCACAACGTATTGCCTATCTCACCAGACCACAAACACTCACAGCAGGAAAAAATGACCAGCTTCCTCCGGCAGAATCCGGGCTGCTTGGTCATAATCTGTCTCCCGACTCACTGACAATTACCCTGGCCGTGGGTGCCAGCCTGTTTGACCAGCGTTTTGGTCTGTCTCAGCTCAAACCCAAAAAACTGATTCCTATGCCCCGCTTTCCCAACGACCGGCTGGAAAAAGCATGGTGCGGCGGAGATTTATCAATCCAGTTCTGCGCCAACAGCCGCGAAAGTGTCATTTATGCCCTGCGCGATCTGATTAGTCATTGTAATCAGTATATGGTGCCGGTATGGAAAATGGACGGATTTCTACCAGCCAGAGATATCGACAATCACACTACCGCTATTAATCTGTTTGGTTTTAAAGACGGTACCGGTAATGGCTCCATTAGCGATAGCAAACTGATGGATGAACTGGTATGGGTAACCAAGAACAACCAGGAACCGGCATGGTGTCTGGGCGGCAGTTATCAGGCAATCCGTCTGATTCGCTTCAATCTCGAATTCTGGGACAGAACCCCGCTCGAAGATCAGGAAAATGATTTTGGCCGTTACAAAACCAGCGGAGCACCCATTGGTATGCAGCATGAAATGGATGATCCGAAAATGAACAGCGACCCTCATGGCGACCGCATTCTGTTTGATTCACACATGCGCCGTGCAGAACCACGTATTCCTGAACGGCATGTAGCCAAACTGCGCCGGCGCAGTTTCAGTTATTCTCTGGGTGTATTACCCAACGGTCAACTTGATATGGGTCTGATTTTTGTTGCCTATCAGAATGACCTGAAAAAAGGTTTTATTGATACCCAAAACCGCCTGAATGGCGAACCGATGGAACGTTATATCAAACCATTCGGCGGCGGATTTTTCTTTGTTTTACCGGGAATGGCCAAAGAAAATGACTATCTGGGCAGATTGCTGCTTGAAGGATAAACAGTACCAAGACAGATATTTTTAAGTTTATAAGGCTTAAAAAATAAAATACTGAAATAAAAAAGCACTACAGCATCAACTGTAGTGCTTTCATTTATCTGGCTTATCACTAAATAAATCAGCAATTCCTCAGCCACCTAATATTTTATCTACAATTTCACGGCTATCTTTGGACAGCCCGTCATGTTTTTGAATCCGCTGTAACTGCTCGGCCATCAAGGCTTTGCGGTGCGGTTCCAGCCGACCGTACAGATTAAATGCCTGTACCAGACGAGAAGCCACCTGCGGATTAAATCCGTCAATGTGCAATATATGCTCAGCAATAAAACGGTAACCACTGCCATCGGCTGCATGAAAGTGCTGAATATTACGGCTAAAGCTACCCAGTAAAGAACGTACCTTATTCGGATTTTCTAAGCTGAAAGCGCGGTTCTGCAATGCTGCCTGCACCTGTTGCAGAGCATCCGTACGCTGGCTGCTGCCTATCAGAGTAAAATACTTATCCATGACTAAATCATCATGAGCATGGCGCTGAGCAAACTGGTCTAATAACTCATTACGCTTTGTATCAGCCAAATGATTAATGGCCAGAAGCATTCCGAATTCATGCGTCATATTGGTCGCCCGCTGCGGATACTCGGCAGCAATGCTTTGCAATAATTCTGCTCTGGCCTGTACGCCCCATTGCAGTAAAGTATTGCGCAGGCTGCGAATACCGGCCAGATCAGGATGGTATTCCTGCGGGGCAGCATGTTTGCTGTTCTGCTCCTGCTCATCAGCCCACTGACGCCAGTGTGTCAGCGTATCCTCCATACTGCATGCCAGATCCTGCAACAGTGCCTGACGTGCACGGACATACAGCTCGGGATTAATACTCTGAGCATCTTCCCACAATTCTGCTTCAGCCGGTACTTGCAACAACACTGCCTTATACGCCGGATCAATATCAGCATTCAGTGCCGCCGTAATGGCCTGAGCCAGCGCAGCATGATGTGGTACAGGCTGACCGGCTTCAAGCGCAGCCAGATTTGCCGTAATGGCACGCCGGTACAGAGTTTGTGCTGCTTCCCAGCGGGCAAAAGAATCACTATCATGTGCCAGTAACAGCATTAAATCAGCATCACTATAGGGATACTCCAGTCTCACCGGAGCACTGAATCCGCGCAATAATGACGGTATGACTTCTTGTGTTACATCATTAAAGACAAAAGTCTGCTCAGCCTGATTAAATACCAGTACCGCTTCCTCAACCACAGATTCACTGTTATCCAGCCGGAACGAAACTGGTGAGCCATCTTTACCGATTAAACCGGCTTTTACCGGAATCACCATTGGCTGTTTTTCATTCATATCCGGTGTGGGCGGAATAGATTGCTGCAAATGCAGACTAAATGTACGTTTTTCCGCATCATATTCACCACATGCTTTAACCTGCGGTGTACCGGCCTGACTGTACCACAACGCAAACTGTTCCAGATTAACACCATTGGCATCGGCCATAGCCGCACGAAAATCGTCACAGGTAACAGCCTGTCCGTCATGCCGCTGGAAATAAAGCTGCATTCCTTTCTGAAAACCGGCTTCACCGAGAAGAGTATGGTACATACGTACCACTTCGGCACCTTTTTCATACACAGTCAGTGTATAGAAATTATTCATTTCCTCGTATGAAGCCGGTCGTACCGGATGTGCCATCGGACCGGCATCTTCCGCAAACTGCATACTGCGCAATACCCTGACATTATGAATACGGCGTACAGCCCTGCTGGCCCGGTCGGCTGAAAATTCCTGATCACGAAAAACGGTCAGCCCCTCTTTCAGCGACAACTGAAACCAGTCCCGGCAAGTGACCCGGTTACCTGTCCAGTTGTGGAAATACTCATGCCCGATTACACCCTCTATCGCCTCAAAATCAGCATCTGTAGCTGTATCACTGCTGGCAAGCACATATTTGGTGTTGAAAATATTCAGGCCCTTATTTTCCATGGCGCCCATATTAAAATCACCAACAGCCACCACCATAAAAATATTTAAATCATATTCCAGATTAAAGCGCTCTTCATCCCACTGCATGGCATGCTTCAGCGACTCCAGAGCAAAACCTGCCTTAGCACGGTCTTCCGGACGGGTATAAAATTTCAGCGCCACTTCTTTACCGCTACAGGTAGTAAAACTGCCTTCGAGCACCGCCAGCTTGCCTGCTACCAGAGCAAACAGATAGCTTGGCTTGGCAAACGGGTCACGCCAGCATACCCAGTGACGACCATTATCCAGCTCACCACTATCAATCAGATTACCGTTAGACAGCATAACCGGATACTGTTCTTTGTCACCAATAATGGTGGTGGTAAACTGGCTCATGACATCCGGACGGTCAAAGTAATAAGTAATTTTACGGAAGCCCTCCGGCTCATTCTGGGTATACAGATTATCACCGGATTCATATAAACCCATCAGCGTTTTATTTTGTGCCGGATACAGTCTGGTCGTGATTTCCAGTACAAACTGTCTTTCCGGTACCGTATGAATAATCAGCTTTTCATCTGCCACAGCATACTCATGCGGATATAAGGATTTACCATCTAAAACAATCTGCAATAGTTCCGCACTGCCATCAAGCACACAAGGTTTTTGCGTCTGCTTTGGTACAACAGTCATACGATTGATTACTGTGGTATAAGCTTCCTCCAGAGTAAAAGTCAGATTAATATCTGCCACCGCAAAATCCGGTGCCTGATAATCTTTAAGATAATGAACCACTTTTTCTTCACTCATCATTAACACTCTTTATTCAAATCTGTTTCGGTTATTGTACGACTGCCATCAATACAATCAACCTCATCACTGCCCTGTCCGGCAACATAATTATCTTTAAATACGGCCATGTTCGCCGTTCTCAATTCCTGCCGGCTATTAATAGCAGAATTGGCAATTATTGTTCATATTTAACCTGATAACGACCACCGTTACCAGAACCACCATTTTTTTTCAGCATAGATAACAATAAAGAGGCAGCTGCTGATAATGCCATCCATACGGCAACAAAACAGATAACCGGAAAATAACTACCGCAATATACCCGCAGCAAACCACCAAGCCAGGCGGTTAATAAACCGCTAATCTGATGAATCAGAAAAAATGCACCAAAAATAAAGCCTTTATACCGATAACCAAAAATAGAACCGGCCAGACGGGATATAATAATGACGGTTCCCATATAAGTTATTCCGAAAAAAATCCCGAACAGCGGTACCATCATTGGTTCCGGCCACAGAGCCAGTGCCATGAGCGTTATACAACGCACGATATACAGCAGACACAGCAATAAAGGCAGAGATACTTTTTTAGCCACCAGATAACCAATCAGTACACTGCCCACGGCTTCTGCCAGCCCCAGCAGACTCAGTGAAGTACCGGTAAACAGATTGGCGGTTTCATTCTGGCTTAATATTTCCTGTATTGCCGGAACATAATGTACATCAATAAAAATCATTGACGTACCGCAGCCGGAAAAAGCTAAGGCAGACAGCACAAACCGACGGTCCAGATACCAGTAACGGGGTAAAGGTGCGGTAATATTCGGGCTGACCGGCTTAGGCTTAGATGATATATTTGCTGACTGCACTGCTACTTTTTCAGGCACCCAGATACCTTCCATCCAGTTCAGCAATGCCGGAACAATAGCCAGACAGGCAAATACACCGGCCAGAATAGCACAAAGCATCGGCCATGAGATAAACCCGTCCAGATAAATCCACAGAGGAGACAATATCATCAGACCGGCAGCGATACCGTTAGTGGCCAGCACATACGCAAACTGGCGCCGCTCAGGTATCACATATCTGTCAATCAGAATACTGACCGGTACAAAAGTCAGGGCAGCAACCGCATATGCAGCCAGCAGCAGAAACCCCAGCACAAAAGTCATGAAATTATTATTAGAGGAAAACAGCAAAAATGCGCAGGCAGCTGCCAGCATTCCCGATAACAGAACATGACCAGCACCACAACGGTCACACAGCTTACCGACTAATGCTGAGTAAATACCTTGCGCAAGGCCAAAAAAACCACCAACCAGAGCCATTGTTTCAATACTCACAGCATAATGATCTACCAGACTGGTAAAATAAACCTGATAAACCCCTTTTATGGCTGTGCTGATAAACATCACAATAAAACCATAGCCCACCACTAATCCGGTCCGGATTGCGCGCATGGACAAGCTCTCCTTCCTTATTTATCTGTTATTATGTCTTTTTATACCGGTCTAAAACCGGTAACACCACTACCTTAATACAACAGCCTCTCATTCTCAACAACTATATTCAGATATTGCCGGCAACAACAATAAACTGTGATAAAGTATTACAAACTCGAACCGGTATGTACCGGTAAAATGCTTATATCAATAAATGTATATAAGCATAGTGATGAACCAGTCTGTGGTTAGCAGCATATATATTTATCATAATTAACTTTATATCAACGTATACACTTCTAAAAATAAAACCATGTTTTCTATTTTTGTTTTCCAGTCTGTAAAGGATACACCATGAGCCGACCACCTGAGTTAAAACGCACACTGAAAAACCGACATTTACAATTGATTGCTATTGGTGGCGCAATCGGCACCGGTCTGTTTATGGGTTCAGGCCGTACGATCAGCCTGGCCGGACCATCTGTGTTGTTTACCTATATAATCATCGGCGCATTTCTGTTTTTTGTGATGCGTGCCATGGGTGAATTACTGCTGCACAATCTGCATTACAAATCTTTTGTCGATTTCACTACCGATATCCTGAATCCGACTGTAGGTTATTATGTCGGCTGGTCATACTGGTTTTGCTGGGTAGTGATTGGTATGGCAGATATTGTAGCGATTACCGGTTATACTCAGTTCTGGTGGCCGGAAGTGCCATTATGGCTGCCCGGCATTATCTGCATTGCCATCCTGCTGGCGCTGAATCTGTTATCGGTCAAACTCTTCGGCGAACTGGAATTCTGGTTTGCCCTGATTAAAATTCTGGCGATTCTCGCACTTATCGGCTGTGGCGGCTATTTATTACTAACCGGCTTTACCAGCCCCAGCGGCATTCAGGCTAAAATCAGCAATTTATGGTCTTACGGCGGTTGGATGCCTCATGGCTGGTCAGGTTTTTTTGCCGCATTTCAGATTGCTATCTTTGCTTTTGTCGGCATTGAGCTGGTCGGTACCGCTTCAGCCGAAACAGATGATCCAAATACCACCCTGCCGGCTGCCATTAATAAAATACCGGTGCGTGTCATTATTTTCTACGTACTGGCACTAACCATTATTATGACGGTTACCCCGTGGAATATGGTCGCTCCCGACCGCAGCCCGTTCGTCAATATGTTTACCCTGATTGGCATCAGTGCTGCGGCCACTATTATTAATTTTGTTGTACTCACCTCTGCACTGTCTTCCGCCAACAGCGGTATGTATTCTACCGGCCGTATGCTGTACGGCCTGTCGAAAAACGGCGTTGGCCCGAAAGCTTTTGCACGGCTGTCCGCCAGCGGGGTACCGCAAAACGGTCTGTTATATTCTTGTGCTCTGCTGCTGATTGGTGTTGGTCTGCTTTATGCGGAAGGCGACGTGATGAAAGTATTTACGATTGTCACCACCGTATCCAGTATTTGCTTTATTTTTGTATGGGCAGTCATTCTGATTACCTATCTGCGCTATCGCCAGCTTTATCCTGAAGCGCATGCGCGCTCAGTTTACAAAATGCCTCTGGGTATACCCATGTGTTATGCCACTCTGATATTTTTCGTTTTTGTCCTATACCTGTTCAGTCAGGATAAAGATACGCTTACCGGTCTGGTCGCCACACCAGTGTGGTTTATTCTGCTGACCATGTTCCTGCCTTTGTATCGTCAGCAACTGAAAAAACGCATTACCTATACCGATACAGACCATCTGAATCATTAATACCCAAAAATCTGTCCTGTTTAATTACTATCTGCATCAATTAAACAGGACAGAATAATTAATAAAAGACCTAAAGCGTATATACGCTTTAGGTCTTTTATTGAATACTAATCTTAATCAGTTTGCTGCTCTTCAATTCAATATGTTATTGGGGGATAACTTTCCTTATCGGGAAGCCGTTAAGCAATAACCGCTAAGCCATTTCACACAAACTCAGTATTCAGTGACAAATGAAAACATAGTTAAGCATAGTGCCAGAAAGGCTGTCCGACCTGAGGTGTAGAGGCTTGTGCATTGTCTCTCGGTACTACCGGATCCGCTTCATAAGCCATTCTTCCTGCATTAACAGCCAGTGCAAACGCTTCTGCCATCATCACCGGCAAGCCACTACGTGAAACCGCGGTATTCAGCAATACCCCGTCAAAACCCCACTCCATTACTTTTGCCGCATGCGAAGGTAAGCCTAGCCCTGCATCGACAAGCAGAGGAATATCCGGTAAGCGTTCACGCAGGACATGCAAAGCATATTCATGTACCGGTCCCAGACCGGTACCAATCGGTGCAGCCCATGGCATCAGTGCCTGACAACCGGCATCCAGCAAGCGACGGCAGGCAATCAAATCTTCAGTACAATATGGCAGTACCTTGAAACCCTCTTTAATCAGGATTTCGGCTGCACGCACCAGCTGAAATACATCCGGCTGCAAGGTATCATCATCACCAATCAGTTCAAGCTTGATCCAGTCTGTTTCAAATACCTCGCGAGCCATCTGCGCAGTTGTTACCGCCTCTTCTACACTCAGACAACCGGCGGTATTAGGAAGAATCGGTACAGCCAGCTCCTGCAACAATCCCCATATACCCTGCCCATGCTCAGCCGAAGTTGCGCTCTGACGGCGTAAAGCAACCGTAATCATGGCCGGCTGCGCTTTCCTTACTGCCGTACGCAGTATTTCAAGAGTGGGATAAGCAGCAGTGCCTAACAACAAACGACTATTAAACTCTTCATCATAAAGTTGTAAAGCCATATTCACTTCCCCCGTTAACATAAAAAATAAAAATCTTCCAACTACAAGCGATAAAGGCAAACTGCACAAAGCATTTATACTTTATAACAAAAACAATAACTTTTCACTTATTTTCACTTAAAACAACATTTGTTACTATTACTCGGTGCATATATATAATTATCATAATTAATATTTTTATTTCAAATATCAAAGCACCGCACATATAGCTTTTATCATGATAGGAAACAAAAACCCCGTGTAATAAATGTCATAATAAATATCAGCCCTAATAAATGAAAACATTTGCAGCTATTTTTTCCGCCGACATAGTTACGACAATTGAGTTTATCCTAGCCATGAAGCAAGAATTTCAGAAATATCCAAGAAAACAAATAAATTCTTAATTACTACAAACATCCGGAAAACAGCAAATACAGCCATTCATATCAATTTACCATAACAATACAATTCTGAAATTATTGACAATAATTTTCCTGGTCTATACTATAATTAACAAATAGTAAGGTCACTAACTAATTTATAGAAATAACCGTATGCAACTTGAAAACCGTTATTTATCCTTTTGTAACGTTCTGGAAAAAGAAAAAATTGCAGATCTGGATAAAATTAAGACATGCTTTACTCTATTATCCGTTGCAAACACTATTGATATTGAATGCGCCAAACGTCTGCAGCAATTTCATTTATCTGAAAGCAGGCTGATTATTTTAGTATTGTTAAAAGAATATCCTGAGCTGTCATTACAAGAAATTGCTAAATTATTAGGCATAACCAAAGCATCAACAACAACACTAATCAGCTCACTAGTTAATGAAAAACTGATTTCAAAAAGAACTGCCAGTCAGGATAAAAGAATTTCCCTCGTCTCATTAACTGATACCGGCACTAAACTGGTTAAAGAAATTCTGCATCAGCACAGCCAGTGGATAGAAAAAATAACCCAAAATTTATCTGCTGAAGAATTAACGATATTTAAAAAAATTCTGCAACAAATTCATCAAAACGTTTCACAACAGGAAAGTCATAATGAAAATAATTGAAGAGCTAAAATCAATACAGCAAGAAATGTTTACCCAGTTACCTGCAGAAGTATTGAATGTAATGGGAAATTCATTATCAGAAATGCTTACGCAGAATTTAGATTGCCATGCCATAAAAAGCGGAGATACCGCACCAGATTTTTCTCTGGTAGCGACAAATAATCAAAAAATCGAACTCTATAAATTGCTGGAGACAAAACCAGTCATTCTCAGTTTTTTCCGGGGCAGCTGGTGTCCGTTTTGTGTTAAAGAATTAGAACACTTTAACCAAAATCTGAAATTAATCCTTGATACTCAAGACGTTCACTTTATCGCTATTTCTCCGCAAAAACCTGATATCAGCGCTCAATTAATACAGGAACACAATATTAATCTGACTATTTTATCGGATACGGGTAATCAGATAGCCAAACAGTACGGTCTGGTATTTACCTTACCTGAGAATGTCAGAAATTTATACAAAAACTTAGGTGCAAATCTGCCTAATTTTAATGGCGATGACAGTTATCAGCTGCCCATACCAGCCACTTATATTATCGACCAAAATAAAAAAGTTATCTTTTCCTATATCAATGTCAATTACATGGAAAGAGCTGACACTTCGGAACTAATCAAAGCACTGAAAAAAGATTAAGCCTGCCATCATCATGATTTCATCCATCACAAAGCACCAAAGCCAGCAGGCTGAAGTGCTTAACATAATGCCCGTGCATGTCTGTATCATCAGGAATAGCGGCTAAATAATATTTTCCCGATTGTTACAGATATACACGGGCATCGTATCCGGTCTTAAGCATATAAGCCGGTACATCATGCATAAATCAGATGAGTTTTACTGAAACTCCGGATCCGGTTTTTCGGTCAGGCGGTTACGCAGATCGCGGCGGAAGATTTCAATTGTCCACATCCATAATAGCGTACCAACAAGTTCAGAAAACAATTCATCAAACGGCAGATTCCATGGTGCCGGAGATAAATTCAGCACCGGCAGCATAATACCGTGAAACAGAATGGTTACACCAATACCAAAAGCCAGACCCTGCCATAATTTAACTTTAGGAAAAATTTCAGCAGCCATACAGTAAATAATAGCCCATACAATTGAAAACAGAATATGTATGGTACTACCACCCCAGTTCACTACCTGATCTGAATAGATGTAAACCATGCTGTGAATATCAATACCCATATCCTGAATCATCTGAATGGGCGGTGCTATACGATCCGGGGTTCGTGGCGGCATTATTCCTTCCGTACCTGATTTCACAAATGCAGAAACCAGACCGCCCATAATACCGGCAAAAAAGGCTACACCGTAATTGCGACTGGATGGTTGTGTGCGAGTAAACAGATTAGACATAATTATTTCCTCTTAATGTAATAATGATTACTTTTTTTTCTATTAATTAACCCAAAATTGGGGTCGCAAGTGTAAATGCATATTTAATGCTAAATCAAGTAAATTTACCCTCCGAATATCTCTCCAGCAGAGCATAAATAACTGTTTAAAAATCTGAATGGCTGTTTAATCAGCAATATACTGATTTTGTATACCGGAAAATCCATATACCTCTCATCGAATTTTCACTGCTCAAATCACCAATTCATTTATAGATAAACAAAGTAAATTATTCTTCCCGGCAGGTATAAACTGGCTGTTGCCAGATAAGCAAAAACCCTGTATCAAACAGGGTTTTCAAAATAAAACTTAACTACCAGCGGGTACTACCCGCCCACTACCGGTCTGACAATATCCACTTTATCCTGCGGCTGCAACTGATAAACAGAATATTGTTTTTTAGATATAAAACAAGTATTTACCGAAACCGCAAATGGTGATTCCGGCATCAGCTGCTCCAATAGATCAGCCACAGTATTACCATTAAAATCAATTACATCATCATTAACACTAATATCCATTAATCTGTTTCTCCATTGTCATTTTCCGGTAAAACATCAATATGATAGCGTGCCGGAGCATCCGGAATGGATTGCTGCTGCATTAAGGCCTGTAATACCCGTACTGTTGCAATACTTACTGCCGGCGAAATCATAAAACCGTGCCGGAACAGACCATTTACAGCCACTACATGATTTTGCTTATCATAACGTATTTCCGGGCTTTCGTGATTAAGTGTCGGGCGCAGTTCAGCCATACTTTCCAGAATCCTTGCTTCACCGAATGCCGAATGAACAGTATGCAAAGCAGACATCAGCTCCAAACCGCTGCGCACACTCAGATTACTGTCATCTTCACTTTCAATCTGTGTAGCACCGATAACAAACAACTTATTCTGTTTGGGTGCAATATAAATAGGATAGCGCGGATGCAATATCCGTACCGGACGATTAAGCTCAATATCAGGCGCATAAACCCGCAGCACCTCTCCCCGTACCCCGCGCAGACGGCTCTGACCATGGCTATTCCAGTTACTTTTGCCGCCATAGCCGCGGCAATCCAGCGTCCAGTGAGCCAGACCGGCACATTCAGCCAGATCACTGCTCTGCTCCCAGTGACAGCTAACCTGCTTTTGCTCGAGCACATCGGCCAGAGCCAGTAATGTCTGGCGATTATCCAGCTGCCCCTCGGTCGGTAAAAACAATCCCTGCTTAAAACGACCGGCCAGCTGTGGTTCATGCTCACTGATTGCCTGTTTATCCCACATCTGCCAGACGCTGTTATCCTGATGGGCACGCTGCAAGTGATTAGTAAATTGCTTTGCTAAGGCACGATCCTGCGGATGCCATACAATCAATGAACCATTTTGCTGCATGAATACCGGAGTCGGAAACGAATCCACCCACTGGCGCCAGACGGGCAGACTGGTATAACCCAGTTGTACCACAAGCGGCGTTGCTTCTACTGCTTCAGCTGTAGGTGCCAGCATAGCTGCCGCTGCAAAAGCAGCAGCACCTTCACCATTACGTTTACCGGCATTAAATAATATTACTTTACAACCCTGCTCTACCAATAACCAGGCAGTCAGACGTCCCAATAAACCGCCTCCCAGCACTGCAACATCATATTGTTTCATCGTGCACCCATTTTTGTTGACTAGAATCTGTATTCAATTTCAGTCTGCATCCGGTACCATCTGCACCTCATCCAGACAAAATATTACACGGTTTTCATTTAACCGTTCCTTGAATAAAACTATCTTAGCAGGTATAACTTCATATCAATCGTCACAAGTATGCATCATCATGGCCAAGGTTTTTCCGTTACACCCGAAACATCCCGAACGAATCTGCTGGGGTTGTGATAAATATTGTCGTGCTGATGATTTGCAATGTGGTAATGGTTGCATCCGTATTCCGCATCCCTGCGAAGATTTCGGCGAGCAATGGTATCTGGACGGAGACTGGTCCGGCTTGCTTTCAGAAGCACAGCGCGCACAAATTGCCGCCGCCGGTAAACCCTCTTTACCGGAAGAGAAACCACATAAACCGCATATCAAACTGGCGTTAAAAAAGTAAGCTGTCCCTAATGTAACAGCAAATACACTTCCCTGTCAGAACCCATGTCGCAAAAAAACAATTTCTTTAATCCAGCTCATAAATTTGAAACACAGCAGCATAAGGTGCACATCAAGCTAAGTTAATTCAGCATGAACCGGACTGACCATTAAACTAAATTTATGATTAAAAATCATATTGATATATTTTCAAACCAGATACAAGATTGAAAACAGACCGGAAAAATTACCACGCTATCCATATTTCAGAAAATAGTGGCTGTGCAATACACAATAGAAATGATTCTGAAGATGATATTACAGTATAAAAACTGTATTCTGGTAAAATTCCAAACCTGTATATAATTTATTTAAAATAGTAGATTCTTTCAGATAAACCAATACCTGAAACAATATTGCAAATAGTGAACAGCAGCGGGCAGCAACCTAGCCGGCATGTGTGCACAGAAATGGTTTTTAGATCAAAATAACAGCAGATAAAAATAAAACGCCTGCAAATATCTGCAGGCGAGTATTTAATACCGTAATATTTCCTCTATTTTTAAATTATGCCTCTGTATTCTTGGCTTTTTTCAGATCATCGTCTGTGTAATAGACTGTAATTTATGAATTCAATTTTGACAATAGTTTGTAAATATATAGCACCAAAAGACAACAATCTACCTTTTTATAACTAAAATTAGAAATAATATTTCTCAAAAGAATAGATTTATTAAAAGTTATTACCAAAAATTAAAAACAGACAAATGATATTACTATCATCTGTCTGCTGTATAACAAAATTACAATGCCTGCGGGCTTGTAATATCTTGCCTAGTTCATCTGTACTGCCTGAATTGCCGTCAGTGCAATGGTATACACAATATCTTCAATCAGGGCACCGCGTGACAAATCATTTACCGGTTTATTCAGCCCCTGCAACATCGGACCGACACTCAGCACATGTGCACTGCGCTGTACTGCTTTATATGTAGTGTTACCCGTATTCAGATCAGGGAATACAAATACAGTTGCCTGACCGGCTACTTTGCTGTCCGGTGCTTTCTGTTTGCCCACACTTGGTACGCTGGCAGCATCATATTGTAAAGGACCGTCAATATGTAAATCAGGACGTTTTTGCTGTGCCAGTTTGGTCGCTGCGGTAACAGTCTCAACATCAGGACCACTGCCGGATGAGCCAGTAGAATATGAAATCATTGCTACTTTGGGTTCAATACCGAATGCTTTAGCAGAATCGGCAGACTGAATAGCAATATCAGCCAGCTGTTCGGCTGTAGGATTCGGATTAACAGCACAGTCACCATATACCAGAACCTGATCCGGCATCAGCATAAAGAATACACTGGATACCAGACTGGCCCCCGGCGCAGTTTTAATCAGCTGCAAAGCCGGACGAATAGTATTGGCTGTTGTATGTACAGCACCGGATACCAGACCGTCTACATCACCGGTAGCCAGCATCATTGTGCCCAGAACTACCGTATCCTGTAACTGTTCAGCAGCCTGTTCCGGAGTCAGACCCTTGCTCTTTCTCAGTTCGACCATTGGAGCAATATAACGTTCACGGATACTGTCAGGATCAATAATTTCCAGAGATGCAGGCAAAGTAATGCCTTTAGACTGAGCCACTGCTTCCACTTCTGCTTTTTTGGCCAGCAGCACACAACGGGCGATACCTTTATTCTCACAAATTGCAGCCGCAGCAATAGTACGCGGTTCATTGCCTTCAGGCAGAACAATGCGTTTATTCGCCGCACGGGCACGTGCCATCATCTGATAGCGAAACGCTGCCGGTGCCAGATGTGTTGCTACAGGTTTCGCCAGTTCGCTACCCAGCACGTCTGCATTTAATTGTGCCGCTACCGCTTTAGCAGCTTCCTGTGCCTGTGCAACCTGTACATCTGCCGGTACAGTAACCAGACCGATACATTCCAGCTGCTTACCATGTTTAGCCAGTTCAGCCTGAACATCCGCCGCAAAACCGGCAGACGGTACATTCTGTGCATCCGCAGTTAAAATAAATCCACTGATTTCAGTATGTCCGTGTGCATAATCATGCAAAGTCAGTTGTAATTGCGCAGCCACCGCCGCTGCTGTCTGACCAGCCACTGCTGCTACCAGAATTACCCGAGCATTCAGTGCAGCCGCAATTTTCACATTCTGTGCTGGCAGATATGTACGGCCTGCTTCAGGTATTGCACCTTCAATAACAACCACATCGTGTTTAATTTCGTCCATCTCGTGGAAAGCAGCAACAAATTCTTCTACTACATCATCTGCCTGTCCCTGATATACACGTTCATCCAGATTGCTCAGCGACTGCGGTACCGGTAATTTCTGATTCAAGACAGCCTGTACAAGTTCAGATGTATTATCCTTAGCCACATCTTCAGCAATTGGTTTAAAGTACAAAGGCACATGACCTGTTTGTACAAATACCTGCGCCACGCCCAAACCTACAGCAGTTATATTTGTCTGAGTTCCTGTCGGCACCAGCAAAAATTGTGACATAAACATCCCTTTCATTTAAATTACACTAGCAGCAAATACTGCACTTATCTTATCGCTAACGATTATAATTTACTTCGCTGCGCTATATTATAAGTTACATCAACTTTTGCATGAAAAAACATAAGCCGGCCGGATATTGCAACCACTAACCAAGTCATAAGTCATTATCTGCTCAATTATTTCCTGCCTGAATCAGGCAGCAGCATCAGCACAGCATTACTAATTTTTACTCAAAAATTATTATAAAAAACATTAGCTTGAACTAATAAAATCATCCAAATCTGTCAAATAACTGTATATGTTTATTTTTGCTATTGCTGAGTTTCGCCTTTGATATTTATTTTATATCGCTAATTTCGTATTTCTGTATTTTCTGTTTTTTATATACGCTTTTGACAGGCTTTATTCATGCATTATTCGGGCATTTAAATTTCAGAGAATGATGATGGCAAATTATGAATCATTTATTTCTGACTCTTGCCCAGAAAATAGCTATACCGGCTTTCGCTTTAAGTAAGCCATAGCATTGCAGAAACAAAAGCTAAGCAATTTTTGCTTAGTAAGCTTAAGCATGAATAATGGCCATTAGCAATTTCTCAGCTATTCTGAGTGTTATGGTGTTCACATTTTCTTTAGCTTTTAGCGGGTACTCATGATGAAAAAAATCTCTTTATATTCCATTGCTTTTGCTTGTTTTACTTTATGTACTTTATATCTATACGGAAGGAGCGATATGGTCAGCTCAACAACCCGAGCAACTGCATCCAATACGTCAGCAAATAATACTACCAGAGCAGCTGCATCCAAAACATCAGCAGATAATACTGCCGGATTAACCACTGTAGCAACTTCTTTTAGTGCGCCCACCGGTATTGCTTTTGATAGCTCAAATGCCATGTATGTTACCAACTGGTCTGGCAATTCAATTACTAAAATAACTGCGGACGGTGAGCGTAAAACTATTTATTCCAATATTTCTTCTCCTGCCGGTATTGTAATTGATGCAGAGGATAATATTTACGTATCATCATACAGTGATGACTATATTCTCAAAATAACTGCTGACGGCAAAGCTGAAAAAATTTCTGATGGCTACCATACTCCGACAGGTATTGCTTTTTCCAATTCGGGAAATTTACTGATTACCAACCGCTCCACCGGAGAAATTGTGTCTCTTGATTTAAACAACCGTCGCAAGGAAATTATTGCACGCGGTCTATCCACTCCGGTTGGTGTAACACAGTTACCGGATAACAGTTTGGTTGTTTCCCAGTATAGTGGTCGCCTGACCTTAATCCGCCCGAATGGTCAGCAAACAGAGCTGGGCAAAGACTTCAACCGGCCGGGAGTAGGTATTGTCACCGTTTCGCCAAATGTGGTTGCCGTGATTGATAATGGCGCTGATATGGTACGCACAGTTGATATTAAAACCGGGACTGTACGTAAATTAGTTACCTCTTTACCGGGAGCAGTAGCATTGGCCTTACATAATAATCGCTATTACATAGGTACATGGCAGGATGGCACTGTTTATGCTTTTAATCCTAAATAGTTCAAACCAGACATTAGTTTCAATAACTGTTCAAACCAGTTTCTAAAACAAAACCTGAATGGCTTTCATTCAGGTTTTGTTTTTACATAAGCATCTTTTAATCATCAGATACCGATCCGGAAATTTCCTGATCACAGAATTGTTACATATGTATTTCCGGCTATCTGACAAATAAAATAGTTTTTAAACAACTATAGATTTGCCAGTGCTCTGCTCATTTCAGCAATGTCTCCGCGCATATGAGACCAAAGATTAGTACGTGCCTCATCTAACTGCTCATCACGACTAAGCAATGTACCTTTTGTATATGCCGTATATTTTCTGGGAACATGTCCGTCAAACCAGTAATAGGTTTGTGATGAAGTACTTTTCCCACTGTAGCTGCGGTTTAATTCATACAATCCGCTTGTGTGCACCTCAGCATTCATCACCGCTTCATTAATTGTCTTCACACTATATTGTTTGAAATAAAAATCTTCATAAATAGACTGATCAACCATATTGCCATTTTCATCAGCAACTTTTTTCGTGCCCACTTTCAGATTTTCATATTTATCATCCGTCTCAATATTTTCCTTATACTGCTGAAAATGATTGCGGGTCATACTTACATCAATCACCAGATTAGCCGCGCTCGGGCTGGTTACAAAGCTGACATAGCTTTTTTGCAGCACTACACTTATCTGGTAAGTCAGAAATTCATTCCCGTAGATATATATCTGTACCTGTCCTTTACGTTCATATACACCAGCCTGTCTGGTAGAATCTTTATAGGTGTTACCATAAGGACTGTACACATCACTGGCTGCACGGAACAAAGCCGCTGCCTGCCGGTATTCACTCAGAAGTCTTGCTTTGCGCACAATACCCTGCGCTTCCTGATAGTGACTTTCCGCTTCAGCAGTACGCCATTTTTTTTCATAAATAGCGGCTAATTTGGCGCTGTCCTTATAATTGCCCAAAGGCAGATACACATCATAAGCTTTGCGGAAATTATCCGCTGCCTGTTTATAATTTTTGTCTCTGACATTAGCCTGTGCTTCGGTGTAATATTCCTGAGCAGCAGTTTTATAATACATGTTCTGATTATCTTCAGCGCGCTTTTTAATATCCTTATAATTAAAATATTCATAGCCTTGCCGGTATAATTTGGCCTTGCGCAAATAATCAGCACTGTTTGCAGCAACAATTGCATTAGCCTGCTGATAGAACTGTATAGCCAGAGATTCTTTCAGACCGTCTACTGTATACAGACTTAAATACTTTTCAAGATAAGGGCTGTAACTTTTATCTTCCAGCTCGGTTTTTATCGTCAGTAACAGCTGATAGCTTTTAATCCGTAATTCATAATCAGAAACGGCAGCCTGCTGAATGTTTTTCTGCGCCATTTCCACCAGACCGCCAACGGTAACCTGCAAATACAGAATATCCTTGTCTTTCCATGGCTTATTCTTTTGCTCAAGCTTCTTAGCCTTAGCGTTGAAATTATTAGCCAGAACTTTCACTCCACCTACATAATCACCGGTTTTGAACTTGTCCTCCGGTTTAACCGGTAATGTACAGCTTGCCAACAACAGACATAAAAAGACCAGTAAAATTTTTTTCATTTATCGATCTCCAGAGGCGCGAAAACAAGCGCATGATTAAATACAAAAGGCGCATATTAACACTCCTTAACAAAACAGACAAATGCCTTTACTTTTATCTTGATTTCCTTCTGTGCATAACATCATCCCACCGTCACAATTTCGATATATCCAACCCGAATGATTGATAATTAAGTTAAAATAGAAACTGCAAACAGCATTAAAACATTTAAACTGATAATATATTGCTGTAGCTGTATCAGCTAAAGACAACAGATAATGCTATTTAAGAAAAGAAACCCATATTACAATCCGGCTAAAAGTCATCATACACCTTATGGTTTCTGCAATCTGGAACCTACAGTCATCAAACCCCTGGAAGTCTGTCGCTGGAACTGGGAAAGGCATATCCATCATTTGCCTAAGCCACCGCAAAACGGATATGAGCGTTTTGCGAGCGACTGGTATCAGCAACCGGACTTTACACTGAGCGGCAACCGGCTATGGTGGATCAACCATGCCACACTGCTCATACGTTTACAGCAATGTACCATTATTACCGATCCGGTATTTTCACAGCGGGTATCACCAGTAACATTTGCCGGCCCCAAACGCCGTACTCAGCCTGCAGCCAGTATTGCCCAACTGCCTTCAGTGGATGTTATCGCATTGTCACACAACCATTACGATCATCTGGATAAGGCAAGTATCCGCCAGTTAGCCGAACGTTTTCCGTCCATCACTGCCGTTGTTCCCCTAGGTTTGAAAAATAAACTGGAACGTATGGGCGTACGTAATGTCATTGAACTGGACTGGTGGGAACAGGTGACGATTAAAGATATCCGGTTTCATGCTGTACCGGCACATCACTGGAGCCAGCGCGGCATTTTCGACCGTAATCATACTCTGTGGTGTGGCTGGATAATGCAGACGGCCGCGGGAAGTACTACCTATTTCAGCGGAGATACAGGTTTCAGCGAGATTATGTTCCGGCAGATTGCCGAGCGATTTGCCCCGATAGACATGGCTGCAATCCAGACAGGAGCTTATGCACCCCGCTGGTTTATGCATAATCAGCACATAGATCCTTATCAGGCAGTAACAATTTTTCAAATACTACAATGCCGTCAGGCAGTTGGCATGCACTGGGGTGCATTTGAACTGGCAGATGAACCCATAGATGAACCACCACAACTACTAGCTCAGGCCTGTGCACAACAGCAACTGGACAACAGCCGTTTTGAAAGTATAAAAATGGGAGCCAGCCGTCCCACTCCTGATTTAATTAAACAATAATAAGAAATTTCATCCCCAGCATATCGTTCTGAACGGAACTCACAGATTGTAAAATAAAAAATATTATCTTAATTTTATTTAAATTTCAGTCTGCTACACCTGAAATACGGACTAACCAATTGATTGCCGTAGTAATCAGTGCAACTTTATAAATAAGCGTGCAGAAATAGTATAGTTTCTTAACTTGAACAAATGAATACTGATAAAAACTATCGCATTAAAAATTCTGTTTAAGCTAAACCACTTTTAATTATTTTTATTTTCACACCTGATTACGCAAATCATTCATCATGCGACTGAATTCTTCTCGGTAGGCAGGGGCAACATAAGGTCGTAACAGAGTCAGAGTCTGGTGAGTACCACGAAATTTAGAAGCTTCAGTCAGTTTGCGTTCATACAAAGCACTGTCATAATCACACCAATATTTGGTAATCAGCCAGATATTCACCGCCATTTCCTTGCGGGCAACTTCGTCTGTTTGTATAAAACCAATATCAGTCAATTGCTGCAAGAGATTTTGCAGTAACGGTGATACACGAACCCGGGTGAAATTATTGTGTTCACCCAATAATTCGGCACTGCGTGAAAGCATTGCATTTAAATCACTGAATAAAAAACGGTATTGCCACATTACATCATAAACACCAAGCATATAGTTCTTAATCGCTTCTGTGTCCTGTGGCGGACTGACCTGCTGCAGATAACACAGCAATTTCTCACTGTAGCGCTTGAATAACTGCATAATAATTTCATCTTTATTACGAAAATGATAATAAAGATTGCCCGGACTGATGCCCAGAAAAGATGCAATATGATTAGTGCTGATGTTGCGTTCACCCTCTTCATTAAACAGTTTCAGACTGGCATCAATAATGCGGTTATACGTATTGGGGCGTGATTCTTTCACCATATTAATTTCTTTCTGATTATGCAGTTTATCACCGGGCAAAGCATACAGATATTCTCTTAACCAGCCGCATGCGGCAAAACTTCCGGCAGCCAGACCGGTTCCGGTTCGAGCAATACCTGAAAATGCTGTGCTACACAGTTACGAACATATTCAGCCAGAGCAACTACATCGGCCGCGCTGGCCTGTTTTTTATTAACCAACACCAAAGCCTGCTGTTCATGAACTGCCGCACCGCCAAGCTGATAACCTTTCAGGCCGCACTGGTCTATCATCCAGCCTGCTGCCAGCTTTACCTGCCCGTCAGGCAGTGGATAATGCGGCAAAGCCGGATATTGTTTTAATAGACTTTCTGCCAGTTCAGCCGCCACAACAGGATTTTTAAAAAAACTACCGGCACTGCCAAGCACTCGCGGATCAGGCAGCTTCTGCCGGCGGATACGACACACTGCCTGTGCAACGATACTGGCGGTTAGGGCTTGTCCCTGTGCCAGCTCTGTGGCCACCTGAGCTAAATCACCATAATGCAGTTGTGGTGTAAAACTGCGGGATAATACAAACCGTACCGCCACAATGACATAACGCCCTTGCCGTTCATGCTTAAATACACTGTCCCGGTAAGCAAAGCTGCATTCATTCCGGCTGAGCCAGCACAGTTGCTGACTTTCAAGATCAAAACATTGTACAGCCTCAATACAGGATTGTACTTCAACACCATAAGCGCCGATATTCTGTACGGGTGCCGCCCCTACTGTACCCGGAATCAGACTCAGATTTTCCAGGCCGCACCAGCCCTGTTCCAGCGTATACTGAACAAATTCATGCCAGTTTTCACCAGCCGCAGCTTCTACGATAACCTGTACACCATCATCCGTCACCAGCCTGATACCACGATTGGCCATACGCACCACCAGTGCCGGATAATCCGCACAAAACAGAATATTACTCCCGCCACCCAGCCACAGCACACTTTGCCGTTCAAACTGAGGCAGTGCCAGAATATCCGGCAACTGTTCAGTATTCGTTAATGTGACCAGCCAGCGTGCCCGCACCGGCAGAGCAAAAGTATTTAGCGGTTGTAAATCTGCATGTTCAATCACATTTATCATGATTTGCCTTCTGCATCTGTCAGCATAAATTTTTCACTTTTCCGGTGCAGATACCACACCAGTGCCACAGCCGCACCTGTCAATGCCAGCACCAGAGCCAGCCAGAAACCATAAAGCGCCATACCGAAATACAAACCAAACAGACAGCCGAAACCCAGACCCAGCCCCCAGAAACTGAATGCATGAATCACCATTGGAATCTTAGTCAGCTTATAGCCGCGCAAGGCATAGGAAGCAATTGTCTGTGTAGCATCAGACAACTGGAAAACTGCTGCAAAAATCAACAGCGTACCGCCCAATAAAATCACTTCCTGATCAGCTGTATATAAGCCTACCCAGAAATGCCGGAACAAGAGCAGCATGATCCCGGTAAAGCAGGCACCAAGCAGACCCATACATAAACCTACTCCGGAAACAAAGCGGGCACGCTGCCAGTTACGTGCTCCGACTGCCTGACCCACACATACAGCCAGCGCAATGCCCACACTTTGCGGCAACATATAAATTAAAGAAGTAATACTGATTACTACCTGTTGCGCTGCCACCTGAGTGACCCCGAAACGGGCAATCAGCAAACTAATAAAAGTAAACAGGCTCACTTCCAGAAAAAACGACATTCCGATCGGAATACCCAGACGCAACAAAGAAGCCTGTGTACGCCAGCGCGGCCACTCAAAGCGCGCAAACAGAGCAAAAGGGGCAAAATACCGCTGCCGTATAATATATATGCCTAGTGCAATGGCATTCAGCCAGAAACAGATAGCTGAGGCCAGACCACAGCCGGCTCCTCCCATCTGCGGCATCCCGAATTTTCCGTAAACAAAAATATAATTAAGCGGAATATTCAGCAATAGTGCAATCAGACTCACCACCATAATAGGTTTGGGGCGGTTTAAAGAAGAGGCAAAAGCATAAAATGCCCGGTGAATCATCGCTGCCGGCATACCCAGTGCAATATAGAATACAAACTGACCAAATACTGCATCCACATATGCACCCATATTCAGCCAGTGCTGCATTGGTATAATCATTGCCCACAGCAACAGCATACCCAGAACACCGAGAAACAGTCCGAACCATATTCCCTGCCGTCCCTGCTCTCCGATTTCCGTTGTTTTACCGGCACCGTATAACTGTGCCAGTATTGGCTGTAATGCCGTCATCACTCCCAGAAAAGTAATATACAGCGTAATAAATACATTCGAACCCAGAGCCACACCGGCCAGGTCGTTGGCACTGGCATGACCGGCCATTACAGTATCGACTACACCTACACCTACCTGCGCTACCTGTGCAATAAGAATCGGCAACGCCAGCCGCAGCAATCTGCGACATTCAGCCAGCAACTCGCCCCGGCCGTGCTGATTCAGTTCAAACAACATGTTTCACCTACAAAATTAAACAATACAAACAACAAAATACCGTAGATCATCACATTCATCAGGCAGTTTACTGCTGCTATGCCAACAATAAAACAGGCTGCCTGAAATCATTCAGACAGCCTGCCAGCAAGAAAATCAGTTAAGCGCGTTTACGGAATTCAAAAGTACGTGAATCAATTTCCACTTTATCGCCATTTTCAATATAAGCAGCTACCTGAATCTCGGCACCACCTACCAAACGTGCATTTTTCATTACTTTGCCAGAAGTGTCACCTTTTACTGCCGGTTCAGTATATTCCACTTCACGCACGATAATAGTAGGCAGTTCTACAGAAATAGCGCGGCCGTCATAGAACGTTACTTCGCATTTTTCTTCCATGCCGTCTACAATAAACTTGATGGCATCGCCGATGTTTTCTGCTTCCACTTCATACTGATTGAATTCATCATCCATGAAAACATACATCGGATCAGCAAAATAGCTGTAAGTGCACTGTTTGCGATCCAGCACTACCACATCAAATTTTTCATCGGCTTTATAAACCGTTTCTGTAGCAGCACCAGTCAGCAGGTTTTTCAGTTTCATTTTTACCACGGCAGCATTACGACCGGATTTATTGTATTCGGACTTCTGCACCACCATCGGATCATTGCCCACCATAAATACATTACCCGGGCGCAATTCTTGTGCGGTTTTCATCTTTAATCTAACTTCCAAAAATGTTCAGCAAATAATAAGTATATTATTTTAGCGGAAGATGGCTGAATCTGGCTAGTTTTTCCAGCGCATTGTCCTGCCTATGCAGCATTTCTGACCACGCAGCGGCTGATTTTACCCAACTTTGCCAATGCGCGCACAAATACTGCCAAGCCTGTTCACGTTTTAACGAACTCACAGCCCCTGCACCGTTCAGATCATCCGACAAAACAGTAAACGCCTGTCTGAGCTCTGCCGGCCAGCCTTGCATCGCCTTAAACCAGAATGAATGCAGCTTTTGCAGATGGACATCATCATCCTGACGGTAAATATGCCAGAAAAACGGTAATCCTGCCCATAATGCCCGGACAAAACTGTCTTCACCGCGCACAATAGCCGCATCTGCCAGCCACAGCAAACGGTCAAAGGCCGCCTGTGGTACAAACGGAATACGTACCAGCGTCACATTCCCCAGCTCACAGCTATCCCCTTCCTGCTGCAGCTCCTCCGGTGCAATTAATTTTGCCGCACGTAAACTTTCAATGACCTGTCCGCCGGCGAGCCACAACGTTACCGGCGTATCCGCCTGCTGCCACATAGCCATCCATTGTGCCCACTGACCGGAAGTATAAGCAAATACCAGCCATAACTGCCCTGTATACTGTAACGGCAAACCATATTCCAGCCTGAATGCCTGCTGAAGTTGCGGCTGTTGTCTGAATTTTTCCCGCTCAGCCAGATAATCCGGTTCCCGTAACAAACCGCCACTGTCCGCATCAATACCCATAAACCAGAAATACTTTTCCAGACCATTAGGCTGCAACGATGACATAGCATGTAAACCAACTGCCCAGTCTTCGGCGGTCAGATACTCCCAGTTCAACCACAATGGCCGGCACTGCCTCATTCTTTCCAATACCTGAGGCGGGAGCTCACAACCAAACGTTTCTATTACCAATACCGGATCGGCAGCAGCAGACAGCTGTTGCTGCATCATGGCATCGCCCTGCCATGCTTCGATAGTAATCCGTGCCTGTTTTTCCGGTGCCGGCACTAGCTTATTAAGTGCATCAGTATCATCAATCCACAAACGCACATGCATGTGCAGATATTCAGCCAGCAGACAGCTTAGCCGCCAGCCTACGCCTGCATCACCATAATTATCAATTACCCGTACAAATACCCATGCCTCTGCCATAGACTCATCCGACAGCATAGTTTCAGGTAAATTTAAAACATGCATTAAAATTTCCTTACAGACAGCACAACTTACTCACACATTCTCACCATTTATCCTTTTGTCAACCATAAAACAGACTTGACAAACTGATTTTATCCACATGAATTAAGCAACGCATACTGAACCCTATAAAAAGCAAAAATAGCTGCACACATGCAACTTATTTTTATATATATTTGTTTTTAAACAATTTTATTTTAAGGCTTATTTTTTAAGCAAGCACATCCAAGTCTTGATTTATAGGCAATTATGCACGCTCATCTTTCATTTTCCACAGATTTATCCACAAATATTGTGGGCATATCTTTAACCCCTTTAACAACAAGGTTTTTTATGCCAGATCATCTGCGTCATGAAAAATAATCAGAAACTAATCACCATTATGGTAAAATAAACCATGCTCTCTAAAGTAGTAAAGCCATTATGTCTGATGCACTTTTTGCCAAAGAAACCATAGCAGTATCACTTGAAGATGAAATGCGCAGTTCCTATCTGGATTACGCCATGAGCGTGATTGTAGGACGAGCCCTTCCTGATGTACGCGATGGGCTGAAACCGGTTCATCGTCGTGTGCTGTATGCAATGAACGAAGCGAATAACGACTGGAACCGGCCTTACAAAAAATCTGCGCGCATTGTCGGCGATGTTATTGGTAAATACCATCCGCACGGCGATACAGCAGTTTACGATACTATCGTACGTCTGGCGCAGGATTTCTCCATGCGTTATCTGCTGGTCGACGGACAGGGTAATTTCGGTTCCGTTGATGGCGACAGTGCAGCGGCTATGCGGTACACCGAAATCCGCATGACAAGAATTGCGCATGAGCTAATGGCTGATATCGAACAGGAAACTGTTGACTTTGTCCCGAATTATGACGGCAAAGAACAAGAGCCGGCGGTATTGCCAACACGTATTCCGACATTACTGATTAATGGTTCTTCCGGTATTGCCGTCGGTATGGCTACCAACATTCCGCCGCACAATATTAACGAAGTAATAGGCGGTGCCAAAGCTCTGCTGGCTAATGAAAACCTCAGTATTGACGAGCTTATCGATCTGATTCCTGCCCCGGATTTTCCGACTGGCGGTATTATTTACGGACTTTCAGGCGTGCGTGAAGGTTATCGTACCGGTCGCGGTCGCGTCATTATTCGTGGTAAAACCCATATCGAACCTATCGGGCATCATGATGAACGCGAAGCAATCATCATTGATGAAATTCCGTATCAGGTAAATAAAGCCAGACTAGTCGAAAAAATCGGCGAACTGGTACGCAATAAAATTCTCGAAGGTATTTCAGACCTGCGCGACGAGTCGGACAGATCCGGCATGCGTGTGGTTATTGAGCTCAAACGCAATGAAAATAGCGAAGTTGTTCTTAATCAGCTATATAAATTAACTCAGCTTCAGGACAGTTTCGGCATCAATATGGTGGCTCTGGTAGACGGTCAGCCGCGCCTGCTGAACCTGAAACAGATTCTGAATGAATTTCTGCGTCACCGTCGCGAAGTTGTTACCCGGCGTACCATGTTTAATCTGCGTAAAGCACGTGAACGCGGACACTTGCTCGAAGGTCTGGCAGTAGCTCTGTCTAATGTCGATGAAATCATTGCCCTGATTAAATCGTCTCCTACCCCTTCAGAAGCCAAAATCGCTTTAACCTCACGGGCATGGCGTCCTGATCTGGTTAAAAACATGCTCGTACGTAGCGATATTGATGCAAAATTGATCAAGCCTCAGAATTTACCGGAAAATACCGGTCTGAGTGCTGACGGCTATTTCCTCTCCGACGCACAGGCTCAGGCCATTCTCGAAATGCGCCTGCAACGTCTTACCGGTTTGGAACAGGATAAAATTGTCGATGAATACAAAACTATCCTTGATAATATTGTCGACTTACTTGATATTCTTGCCAAACCGGCTCGTATCAACCAGATTATTCATGATGAGCTGACCGCCATCCAGCAACAATTCGGGGATGAACGTCGCAGCGAAATCAACACTTTTGGTGGCGACATTGCCGATGAAGACCTGATACCGAAACGTGACATGGTGGTTACATTGACTCACGGCGGCTATATCAAAACCCAGCAGGCAGATGACTATCAGGCACAACGGCGTGGCGGTCGCGGTAAACAGGCAACTGCCACCAAAGATGAAGACTTTATTGAAACTCTGTTTATCGCCAACACACACGACTACCTGCTGTGTTTCACCAGTCTGGGTAAATGCCACTGGATTAAAGTATACAAACTGCCTGAAGGCGGCCGCAACAGCCGTGGGCGGCCGGTTAACAACCTGATTCAGCTTGAAGAAGGTGAAAAAATTAACACCATTCTGCCGGTACGTGAATTCAGCGAAAATGAATACGTCTTTATGTGTACCGAACAGGGTATCGTCAAGAAAACATCACTAATCGATTTTTCACGTCCGCGCTCAGCTGGCATTATCGCCCTCGGACTGGATGAAGGTGACCATCTGATTGGTGCGGTTAAAACTGCCGGTAAACACGACATCATGTTGTTTTCCAATGGTGGTAAAGCAGTCCGTTTCAGTGAAGACAATGTTCGTCCGATGGGACGCAGTGCCCGCGGTGTACGCGGCATGAAACTGGCTGAAAATAACCAGGTAATCAGCCTGCTGGCCTATGATGCTGAAGAAGATAGCGACAAACTGGTACTGACCGCCACAGCCAACGGCTTTGGTAAACGTACTGCTGTTGATGACTACCGTCGTTCCGGCCGTGGTACTCAGGGCGTAATTGCCATCGATACCGGTGAACGTAATGGTGACCTGGTAGCCGCTACACTCGTAGCCGACAGCGACGACCTGATGCTGATTACCAGTGGCGGTGTACTGATTCGTACCAAAGTCGATCAGATCCGTTCCACCGGGCGTGCTGCTGCCGGTGTTAAACTGATTAATCTGGATGAAGGCGAAAAACTGGTCAGTCTGGAACGTATTGCTGAAGCAGAAGAAAACAGCGATAACGAAGTAGATATACTGGATACACCAGAAGCTTAATTCCGACATTTAAAAGCATAAAGCCGACTTTCCCAGTCGGCTTTATTTTTACCGGTATAAACATAATCAGCTTTCAGACAGCATAAATCCACTACTTGATAATAATAATGAAATCCACTATCATCTTTACCTACAAAAGAAACCAAACACACACAAAGGACAAAACATGTACGTTTGTCTGTGCAATGCCATTACCGATCGCCAGATAAAAGAAACTGTTGCTGCCGGCGCCTCAAGTCTCACTGATTTACAGGCTCAGCTTGGTGTAGCCACTTGTTGTGGCTGCTGTGCTGATTTAGCCAGCTCATTCCTGTCCTGCCATCAGGATCGTCAGATTAATTGCACCAAAGCGGATAACACATAAAAATTTGATACTCATACGAATAATTAACCGTTATTTTCTTTACTGCATTCTTTATTTATCAAACATTTCATATTTTTATCTTTTAACTAAATATAGATAACTTACTTATAATTAGTTGCGCTACCCGAATCAACAAAACCATATATTTTACATAAATCAACAAACAGGCATATAAGAACACATAAGCCTTTTGGTTTGTTTATTATGTTCAATGTTTTGTTTTTTACTTAAAGGGAGCAATAAATGAAAAAGAATAATCTGATAAAACACTATTTTCTTACATCAAGCTTAGCGATATTAATTACATTAGCATTACCTGCTACTGCAAAAACCACTACCAGAGTTAATAAAGCTGAAGTTGATCGTTTATCGAATTATTTTATAGCTCAGGATAAATCAGTCAGCAGCAAAATTGATTTTGATGGTTACATGAAATTAGCCGAAGAAGTAAAACAATACAGAGCTAAAAGACTTCTTCCTTTAAACCAATTTTTGGCCAAATCCAAAAATTCAAAAACCATTATTTTGGACTCCAGATCTAAAGAAATGTATGACAGAAAACATTTGAAAGGGGCTATTCATCTGAATTTCTCCGACTATAATCAGATTAGCCTATACAGATTAATTCCAGATAAAAATACAACCATTCTCATTTATTGCAATAATAATTTTATAGATGACCAGGAAAACTTTGCCAGTAAAATGGCAGTAACACCAAAAGACCTGAACGGACTGCCATCTTATCGTAATAAGATCAGTTTAGCCCTTAATATACCTACCTTTATCAATCTATACGGATATGGCTATCGTAATGTTTACGAATTAGGAGATCTCGTTTCTGTTAACGATAAAAGATTAAAATTTGAAGGTAGCGAAGTTAAATAAATCATTTATCCGCACAAATCATTAAACCCATCTATTCTGACTATTCACATGAGTAGTCAGAATAGATGACCGTACTTACTTTTTTCTCTCTGTTGATTGAAACCATACTAAGTTATTAACTTGCAGGCAAATACCAATATCACCTTCAGGAGCAAAACAGGAATCCGCCATCATAGCCCTGCACTTATTTTGTGATTATCGGCCAAACCTGCCTGTCCGGCACCCGGCACGACAAAAGAATAATCAATAGCAACGAACTGTATTTACTATCATAACGGTTTCTTTAAAACCCATGCAGATGTATGAGCAGTAAAACCGATATGACCATAATAGTCGACAGCCTGTGGGGCAGCAATTAAAACAATTCCGGCATTCTCTCCAGTATTTTTCTGAATTTCCCGAATCAACTGCTTACCAATACCCTGCTTTTGATAGCGCTCATCAACAGCCAAATCAGCCAGATAAGTAATATAAACAAAATCAGTTAAACAGCGCGCAATACCTACCAACTTCTGTCCGTCCCATGCTGTAATAATTAAATTTGCATTATTCAGCATAGACTGAAAACGGGATTTATCCGTAATCGGACGCCGTTCCCCCAGACTGCAGTTTCGGTAAAGATTCAGCGTTTCTTCGAGTTCGGGTTTGATATTACAACGGTAAGCAATATTATTCATACATAATACCTCCAGTAAACGAACAAAGTATTAACTTCACATATAGATACAGCAAAAAACTAATTTGTACAGATGAAACCAACTAATAACCCTGTTCAAGGTTCAGCATACTTTAAAATGTGTTTAGAAACTTAATATAATCAGCAGCACTTTGATTGATTGCCTGCGGGGTATTTGTTACTAATGAAACATCTGTATTAGCGCCAAACAAAGAAAATGCACCCTGATAATCTGCTTTAACATAATGTAAAGTCATTTCAAACGGACGCAGAACTGCTGTTAAATCATTAGGTGCCCGATAATCCTGTTCCGAACTTCCCATAGAAACAGCCAGACCGATTTCTCGATCTTTAAGCTGAGTCCCGCGGGAACCATATGCCCATCCGTAGGTTAAAACATCATCAAACCACTGTTTCATTAGTGGCGGGCAGTTAAACCAGTAAACCGGAAATTGCCAGATCAGACTACCATGTGCCTCTACCAAAGCCTGCTCTTTCTCCACATTAATCTTACCGTCCGGATAAGACTGATACAGCTCATGCACCGGAAATTTTTTTACTTCTTCAATCCAGCGTTTATTGACTAAAGAATGTTCAATATCAGAATGCGCTACAATAATCAGTATTTTTTCATTTTATTCCCCTTGGTTGTTTGATTACTAAATATAAATAAAAATTAGCTTATCCGAACATATCCGAACTTAAGTTTACAGTACAGCCTGCACTTTAACCAGACGACAGAGCACAGCATTACAGACTATGGCCGTTGCTGATTAAATATTCAGCAAAACTCACCTGTTCAGATAAAAGACCCTGCTGCCGTCGCTGATACCATTCAATCTTGTCATTCAAAATCTGCAGATGTTTTTGCAGTTTTGCCTGCTGTTGCAAAAAATTATCACGAGTCTGTAACAACAACTCCAGCCGCTCAGTAATAGTTATATCCCCCTGACTGCGCAGCAACACATACTGCTGAAGCTGTTCCATACTCATACCGGTATTTTTCAGATGCAAAATAAAACGCATCCAGTCAACGTCCTTTTCGGTATAGAAACGATGCTGATTGACAGAGCGCTGCGGAGAAATCAGCCCAAGACTTTCATAATACCGGACAGTTGCCGGCGTTAATCCGAATATATCCGCAAAAGCACGGATACTGTATTGTTGTGACTCTGTCATTCTTATTCCCATCACTAAAATAAAGCTCAAACAACTTAAAATATCATTTCATATTAAAAACTAAGTAATAGCAAATCAGGCAAAACAAACAGACTGAGCAATAACTTGCCTGCCTAACCCTTTTAATGCGTAAAATAAAGAATCAATCTGTATAAAAATAGCAATAAGACTTTGATAATGAATAAAAAATATAATTTAAAATAGATATTCAGATAATAATACAGGAAAGCATATGCTTAATATATTGCTAAGGTATAATCAAACCACCACAGCAAAATCAGACAGTACTGGTAACCGTACTTAATTTTTACCAGAGATTAACACCATACATAAAACTCTAAAATATTAAAAATCTGAAAAATAATGGAATACCTGAATAATATTAATTGCCAACACTTTCCATTGGTATGGGATAACCATAAAACCAGTATTTATCAGTTTTTACTTCCTTATCAAAACGCGGATAAACTTCCCGAAACGGCCAAAATTCTGCCTGATCACTCCTTAGATAGTAGAAAAATAAAACCGGCAGCAAGAATGAGGGATGGAATTACAAATTATCATAGTGCCTCTGCAGAACAAAGTTGTGTAGAAAAAATTTTAGCATTACTCACCAAAATAACTGCGCAACCTAATCAATCCGATATTGAAACACTTTACACCCTGGTCCAAACAGAACGGACCTTAAGTTATATTGAAGATTTAACTAAGGAAATACCCAAACTCATTATTGATTTTGATAAATTATACGAATTTATTTATTGGTTAGCACTTAATAGTCCGGATCGTGAAATCATTAAATTCAGTATTGCCATATTAGGATGTTTTACTACCGAACAAACAGAATTATTTTTGTTATTTGGTATGCATGAAGAATTTTCATTATATTCTGCTGGCGCATTACAAAATACACTATCATCTGAAACCGATATTGAAAATGCCTTGCTGACATTAGCAAAAAAAATTGATGGTTGGGGGCGTATCCATATCATTCATCGGTTAGTAACATATCCCTTATCATCATCAACAAAAGACTGGTTACTAAGATCCGGCTATCGAAATAGTTTGATGAATGAATATCTTGCTTACACCTGTGCAATGTCAGGTGAATTAGCTAAAGCTCTAGCGCATAAAACCATTGATAGTGAATTAATCAGCTCCATAAGTGAAATTATTGAAGCGCTGATAAACGGCGGACCCACTCAGGATATGCATAACTATGCTGCTGGTGCTAAAGTATGTCTAAATTATTTAACCCATTTACTCAATCTACCAAATTTAACGGATCTGAAAATATTACGAACCGTTTGGTTATTACACGATTTTGTGGTTAATAAAGTAAACGATTATTATCCTAACTGGGATACGCAAATCAAAAATCAAATAATCAACAAAGCAAATGAGGTTATTAAGCAGGATAAATGGTTAGACTTGATTAAAAATACGCTGACAACTAATGATACGCAACAATTTCAGCTAGCTGCAAACCTTTATACACAATATGGCTTTGATGCATGGGAAGCACGTTTTGAACATCAAAAAAATTATCATAGCGATCAGTGGCCTTATTTACTACTAAGTGATTCATTACCGAGAATAAAGCAAGTTATTCAATTAGCTAATCAACAATATGATTTTGCTAAAATCGCAACAGGCCCTGCATTAATCCATGAATATGAAACAGAAATTGACACACATAATTTATTAGATTTGATTTTACAAGAACTCAATCATTTTCCCGGTGTTGGAGAAGACTTAATATTAATCGGCTTGAATAGCCCAGTAATACTAAACCGCAATATAGCATTAAATACTATAGAGGCATGGGATCGGTCATTTTGGTCAGAAAGAATTAAAACCGCAATTCAAGAACTGGAAATTATTGAACCTGATGAAAAAATTAAACACAGAATTATCACGTTATTAACCTAAAACAATGATTAATAGCCTTATTATTAAAACAATCTTTATAAAATTAATTAATAGTGATGTTTATTACATAGGCAAAACCGTATTAAACAGAACTGACTGCATTAGAGCAGCAAAATAATATCAAAATTATTTTGCCTGCGAATCTGGCAGCCTCACTTAGTGATTTCCTTTACCAAGTAGTGATTATGATGTGGGTTTTATATATGTTCATCCGTTTGCTAAATACTTATTAATTGATAATCCGGCTTCTCTTTTGACTCTTCCATTTAATAATAAGCGGAATCGGAAGCCAACCCAACCAGACTACTAAAACTTTTCGATATGCTGGCAAAAAGTAATAATACAAAGAATAAGAAATTCGAGGCACTAAATATATTTAAATAGCATATTTTTCATCATATCTACGATGAAGACAGATTTCTTCAAACAACTGCTATACTTCTAAAACTAAATCTACAATCTTATAACTTTAATCTTTGCATAATTAAAACTATATCTAAAGTTGATGGTTCTGGTTCAATACAAAATAACTCTTGAGTTAAAGTTAACTTTAAGTTTTATACTCAAATACTGATAACAACAGGAGTAAGCCATGTCTACAGCATTCAAACAGATCTTTCCGCAAGGCAAGATTAATATTAATTATGCACAATATTTTATCGGCCAAAGCTATTTATCTAATTTAGCCGCTATCGATGAACAAATAGATGTCGATGTTAGCAATGTTACTTTTGAGCCGGGCTGCCATAATCACTGGCACAAACATCTGCATGGCTATCAGATTCTGCTTGTTACAGCAGGACAAGGCTGGTATCAGGAAGCAGATAAACCAGCGCGACTGTTAAATCCCGGGGATTCGGTAGTCATTCATGCCGGAGTCAAACACTGGCATGGTGCCACTAAAGACAGCTGGTTCAGCCATATAGCCATTACTAAAGGTCAAAGTGAATGGCTGAAACCGGTAGACAGCAGTGATTACAACAATCTTTAACTTATCTTTTTTAATCTATAGGAGAAAACCATGAAAAAACAGACAGCAGGCCATGATTTATTAGGTGATTTTGCCCCCTTGTTTGCACATTTTAATGATGAAGTACTTTTTGGAGAGGTGTGGTCTCGCGAACAACAATTACCGGCACATCAGCGCAGCATGATTACTATTGCCGCACTGATCAGTGCCGGTAACTTTGAGCAGTTACGGGCGCATTTAAACATCGGACGACAAAACGGTATTACTGAAACTGAAATCGTTGAGATTATCACTCATCTGGCTTTTTATATTGGCTGGCCCAAAGCATGGTCAGCATTTAATCTGGCTAAAGAAATATATCACGATACTAAAAAGTAATCTGTGCAATAATCATCATATCAAACAAATTAATTGTCAGATTATAGACTTATTTGCAAACTATTCTGATTTGTTTGAAGACAGTAAATGCCGGTTTATTAAATTTTCTGCCGGTAATGTTCAATTTTACAATCTGCAAAGGAATAAATATGAGTGTTCAGAATAAGGTTGTTATTATTACCGGTGCATCATCCGGTATTGGTGCGGCAACAGCCCGCTTACTGGCTCGGAACGGAGCTAAAGTTGTTCTGGCAGCACGCCGTGAACAGCAACTGCAATTATTGCAACAGGAAATTACTCAATCTGGCGGTCAGGCAGTTTATCAGGTTACAGATGTGCGCCAACCGGAACAACTGCAGACACTGGTCGAACTGGCACAAAAACATTTTCAGGGCGTTGATGTGATATTCAATAACGCCGGAATCATGCCTAACTCACCAATCAGTGCCGTTCAAACTCAACAGTGGAATGACATGATTGATATTAATCTGAAAGGTGTGCTAAACGGTATAGCTGCAGTGATGCCGATTTTTACTAAACAAAAATCCGGACATATTATTACCACCTCTTCTATAGCCGGTATCAAAAGCTTTATGGGTTGTGGTGTTTATGGAGCCACCAAATTTGCTGTACGCAATCTGATGGAAGTGATCCGGCAGGAAAGTGCAACCGAACAAACCAATATTCGCACCACTACCCTATATCCGGCTGCAATCAATACCGAGCTTTTACAAAGCATTACCGATACTGCTGTTTTACAAAGTATGACTGAACTCTATAAACAGGTAGGCATCAGCCCTGACGCCATTGCGCGCGTAGTAAATTTTGCTATTGAACAACCTGAAGATACCAATATTAGTGAATTAACTATTTATCCGACTAAACAAGCATAGAAGTTGAATGTGATTTACCAACAAGAGTGTAATATCCATCTATTTGAGCCGATATTACACTATTATTACGTTTGCTGATACGGAGTGAATCACGATCATCTATATGCTTTTTTCATATATAACATAGTTTCCTGTATACAATAAAATGTCCAGCATATTCAAATACCATTAAACAACTAAATGATATATATCTAATGAATTCATTGTTGATAACATTCCATTGAATCTGTACAGATATAAAAAGCCCAGACAAATTGTCTGGGCTTTTCAACATCTCAGTCAGGCAATCAGATAGTTATAGATTAATCGCCATCAAAGTTGTTTATTTTCGATGCGTGCGCAAGTAGTCCAGCGTTTTCAGTTGGGCAATTGCCGCAGCTAAAGCCACATGTGCTTTTACCAGAGAAACATCATCTTTGGCTTCATGTATACCTGATTCTGCTGCTTTTTTAGCCTCTTCGGCACGCTGCTGATCCATTTCTTCACTGCGAACGGCCACGTCCGCCAACAGCGTAAGCTTATCCGGCTGTACTTCCAGGACACCACCTGATACGGCTACCAGAATTTCTTCTTTCTGGCCAGGCACTGTCAAACGCAAGGCACCAGGACGCACCAGGCTCATAATGGGTTCATGGCGAGGATAAATACCAAGCTCACCTTCCAGAGTAGGCACAACTACAAAACTTGCTTCTCCGGAGTAGATGCTTTCTTCATTACTCACCACTTCCACTTGCATGGTACTCATCAAGTGCTCCTTAGTTTAGGGTTTTCGCTTTTTCAGCAGCTTCTTCGATATTGCCTACCATGTAGAAAGCCTGTTCTGGCAAGTGATCATATTCACCGCTCAGAATAGCCTTAAAGCCGGCAATAGTATCACGCAGAGATACATATTTACCCGGCGCACCGGTAAATACTTCCGCTACGTGGAAAGGCTGTGACAAAAAGCGCTGAATTTTACGCGCACGGTTTACAGTCAGCTTGTCTTCATCAGACAATTCATCCATACCCAGAATTGCAATAATATCGTTCAATTCTTTGTATTTTTGCAGAGTAGTCTGTACACCGCGTGCAACATCATAATGTTCCTGACCGATTACAGCAGGATCAAGCTGACGGGAAGTGGAATCCAGCGGATCTACAGCAGGATAAATACCTAAAGAGGCAATATCACGGCTCAGCACGACTGTAGCATCCAAGTGGGCAAAAGTAGTAGCCGGAGACGGGTCAGTCAAGTCATCCGCAGGTACATATACGGCCTGAATAGACGTGATAGAACCAGTTTTAGTGGAAGCAATACGCTCCTGTAAGCGTCCCATCTCTTCAGCCAGTGTCGGCTGATAACCCACAGCAGATGGCATACGTCCTAATAATGCAGATACTTCAGTACCGGCTAGTGTGTAACGGTAAATGTTATCGATGAACAGCAATACATCGCGACCTTTACCATTTTCATCTTTTTCATCACGGAAATATTCCGCCATGGTCAGCCCGGTTAATGCCACACGCAGACGGTTACCCGGTGGCTCATTCATCTGACCATATACCATCGCTACTTTATCCAGTACGTTGGAATCTTTCATCTCGTGATAAAAGTCGTTACCTTCACGGGTACGTTCACCAACGCCGGCAAACACAGACAAACCACTGTGTGCTTTAGCAATATTATTAATCAGTTCCATCATGTTGACGGTTTTACCCACACCTGCACCACCGAACAGACCAACTTTACCGCCTTTAGCAAACGGGCACAGCAAATCAATCACCTTGATGCCGGTTTCCAGCAATTCAGTAGAGCTGGAAAGTTCATCAAATTTCGGTGCCTGCTGATGAATAGAACGGGTAGTATCGGTTTTGATTTCACCTGCCTCATCTACCGGGTGACCCAAAACGTCCATAATCCGGCCCAGAGTAGCTGTGCCTACCGGTACGGTAATCGGAGCACCGGTATTGATTACGGCCATACCGCGTTTCAGACCATCGGAAGTACCCATCGGAATGGTACGTACAATACCATCACCCAGTAACTGTTCAACTTCCAGAGTTAAATCAGTATCAACCAGTTTAAGAGCGTCATACACATTGGGGATAGTATCATGCGGAAATTCAACGTCCACTACCGCACCAATGATTTGTACGATTTTGCCTTGGCTCATTATCGCATCCTAAGTTTATTTGACCTGTTCTGCTTAAACAGCAGCAGCACCGGCCACAATTTCTGACAACTCTGTGGTAATCGCTGCCTGACGCGATTTGTTATATATCAGACGCAATTCTTTAATGGCATTACTTGCATTATCAGTAGCAGCTTTCATCGCTACCATACGTGCAGCCTGTTCGGCAGCCATATTTTCAGATAAGGCCTGATAAACCACAGACTCTAAATAACGGCGGACTAAAAATTCCAGCACCTGCTGTGGTGATGGTTCGTATACATATTCCCAGCCGAACTCTTTGCTTTCAGATACTTCATCCAGAACATTCTGACCAATCGGCAACAGGGTTTCCAGACGTGCTTCCTGACGCATAGTATTGATAAAACCGGCATAAACCAGATAAATAGCATCCAGTTTACCTTCGGCATAGCGCTGGAAAATTTCCGTTAACGGACCTAATAATGTAGCTACTTTGGGTGTATCACCCAAACCCACAGCACTGGCAATGACATTCAGACCCACACGGTTACAGGCTGCCAGCCCTTTACCGCCCAGACACACAATCTCTGCATCCAGACCATTCTGCTCACATTCCTGCACCTTATGAAAGAATGCTTTTAAAATATTTGCATTCAATCCGCCGCACAAGCCTTTATCTGTGGTAATAACAATAAAGCCAACACGCTTGCTGTCATTATTACTGCGCAATAAAGGTACATTATGAGTAGAATGGGTTTGTGCCAGATGGCTCATCACCAGACGAATTTTATCGGCATACGGACGCGCCTGACGCATCCGTTCCTGAGTCTTCCGCATTTTAGAGGTTGACACCATCTGCATCGCTTTAGTGATCTTTTGAGTATTCTGAACACTGCGAATTCTGGTGAGAATCTCTTTTCCTACTGCCATTTCAGACTCCTTTCAATAACACGCTTACGCAAAGCTGTAAGACGATTTGAAGGTCTTCATGGCGTTGTCCAATGCTTTGGCATTATCATCGCTCAAAGCGCCGGTTGTATCAATGTCCTGTAACACATTCGGACACTGGGTACGCACATAGCTTAAAAATTCTGCTTCAAAGGCCAATGCTTTTGATACCGGCACATCATCATAAGAGCCGTTATTAATCGCCCACAGTGTCAGCGCCATTTCACCTGTGCTCAGTGTACTGAACTGCTTCTGTTTCATCAGTTCCGTCACAACTTCACCATGACGCAGCTGTTTACGGGTAGCTTCATCCAGATCAGAAGCAAACTGCGAGAATGCAGCCAGTTCACGGTACTGTGCCAGTGCCAGACGAATACCGCCGCCCAGCTTTTTAATGACTTTAGTCTGTGCTGCACCACCTACACGGGATACTGAAATACCGGCATTGATAGCAGGACGAATACCAGAGTTAAACAGGTCTGTTTCCAGGAATATCTGACCGTCTGTAATCGAAATTACATTAGTAGGTACGAATGCAGATACGTCACCGGCCTGAGTTTCAATAATTGGCAAAGCAGTCAGAGAACCGGTTTTACCTTTAACGGCACCTTTGGTCAGTTCTTCTACCTCATGTGCATTAATGCGGGAAGCACGTTCCAGCAGACGTGAATGCAGATAGAATACATCACCCGGATAAGCCTCACGGCCTGGCGGACGACGCAAAAGCAGGGAAATCTGACGATACGCCACAGCCTGTTTAGACAGGTCATCGTATACAATCAGCGCATCTTCACCGTTATCACGGAAATATTCACCCATACTGCAACCGGCATATGGCGCAATATATTGCAGTGCAGCTGCTTCTGATGCAGTGGCAGCAATAATGATGGTGTGATCCATGGCACCATGTTCTTCCAGTTTACGTACTACACTGGCAATGGAAGAAGCTTTCTGACCGATAGCAACATAGATACAGATAACACCGGTATCTTTCTGATTAACAATGGCATCAAGTGCCACGGCTGTTTTACCAGTCTGACGGTCACCAATAATCAGCTCACGCTGACCACGACCAATCGGTACCATTGAGTCAATGGCTTTCAAACCGGTTTGCATTGGCTGATCTACAGACTGACGTGCAATCACCCCGGGAGCAATTTTTTCTACCGGAGCAGTGTGTGTAGTATTAATCGGACCTTTGCCATCGATCGGGCGGCCAAGTGCATCAACTACGCGACCAATCAGTTCACGGCCAACCGGTACTTCCAGAATTCGGCCGGTACAGGTAACTTCGTCACCTTCCTTAATATGTTCTGATTCACCCAGAATCACGGCACCTACAGAATCGCGCTCCAGGTTCATGGCGAGACCAAATGTATTGCCGGGAAACTCGAGCATTTCACCTTGCATCACGTCTGATAAGCCGTGAACGCGCACAATCCCGTCAGTTACAGACATTACAGTACCGCGGGTACGTAATTCTGAATCAACGTTCAGGTTTGCGATTTTAGCTTTAATCAAATCGCTAATTTCAGCAGGATTAAGCTGCATGAAAACTCTCCTAATTCATCAATGCCGTATGCAGGCTGTTTAATCTGCCTTGCACCGACAAATCCAATACTTGGTCACCAACTTCTACTTTTACGCCACCAATCAATTCCGGGGCAACCACCTGACGCGCTTTCAACCGGCTTTTGAAATGGGCTTCCATATCTAAAACGACTTGTGTAAATTGTTGTTCGTCAATGGGATAAGCCGTATATACAGTGGCCTCTTTTATGTCGTTTAGGGACAAAGCATAGTCTTGGAATAACGTATAAATTTCTGGCAAAACTGTTAAGCGTTTGTTCTGCGCTAACAGAAAGATGAAATTTTTTAATTCATCAGCCGGCGTAAAATCCACTAATGACAGGATTTGTTTTGCCTTTTCTGTGTATTCGCATTCCGGCTCGTCAATCAGTAACTGCACTTTAGGTTGCAGAATAATTTCAGCCAGTGTTTTCAGTTCGTCCAACCAAGACTCAATTTGATTCTGTTCTTGTGCCAGACTGAATAATGCCTTTGCATATGGTCTGGCTATGGTTGCGAACTCAGCCATGGGATTACAGCTCCTGTTTCAGGTTCGCTAGTAAATCAGCGTGACGTGAAGGATTAACTTCGCTGCGCAGGATAGATTCGGCACCTTTAACAACCAAATCAGCCACCTGTTGACGCAATGCTTCACGGGCTCTGTTGGCTTCCTGCTCAACATCAGCTTTTGCCTGAGCCATGATACGGGCAGCTTCTTCTGATGCCTGCGTTTTGGCATCTTCAACAATCTGCGCGGCACGCTTTTCTGCATTGGCCACCATTTCGGAGACCTGACTGCGACCCTCGGCTAAGATATCAGCAACGCGTTTTTCCGCCTGAGCAAAATCGTTTTTCCCGCGTTCGGCAGCAGCCAAACCTTCGGCAATTTTGTCGGCACGGGCATCAAGTACTTTGACAATGGGTGGCCATACGAATTTCATCGTAAATAGCACAAACATGATAAAAACGAGTACTTGTGCGATTAGGGTTGCATTGATATTCACGATTAAACCTTTAGAATTTGTGTTTATTAATTAAAACAGTTAACAACCAGCAAATCCAAGTTTATCAGCCACCAATTTTGATAAAGTATAAGAATGATACGCCCAGGGAGATAATGAACGTAGCATCAATCATACCCATGATAATGAAGAATTTACCCAGCAATGAGCCCATTAATTCAGGCTGACGGGCAGAAGATTCCATGTATTTTGCACCCAGCATACCAATACCGATAGAGGCACCCATTGCAGAAATACCAATCATCAGACCACAAGCGATAGCGATTAAACCACCCATTTACTTAACTCCTTAAATATAAAAAAAGAGAATACTACAACAAATAAACTGACCCTTAATGGGAATCGTGAGCCTGACCCAGATAAACAAAAGTCAGTACCATAAAGAGATAGGCCTGCAGGGCGATTACCAGAATATGGAATATAGCCCATGCCAGACCTGCAATAATCTGCAGGATAAACAGCATAACATCACTGACACCGGCGGCACCGGACACACCCCATGCACCACCCATTAAGGCAATAACCATAAACAGAATTTCACCGGCATACATATTACCGAACAGTCGCATACCATGTGAAAGGGTTTTGGAGAAAAACTCAATAATATTCATCAGAAAGTTTGGGATAAACAACCAAACTTTGTTACCGAACGGCACACTGAATAATTCATGAATCCAGCCACCCAGTCCCTTGATTTTAATATTATAAACAAAACATAAAAACAAGACTGAAATCGCCATGGCCATGGTTGCATTCAGATCGGCAGTAGGTACTACACGCAAATAGGCATGATGATCACCGGTAGCATGCTGCCATGCCCATGGCAGTAAATCTACTGGCAATAAATCCATGATATTCATGAAGAGAATCCACATGAATACAGTCAGCCCCAGAGGAGCAATAATCTTACGAGATTTCTCGTTATGAATCATATCCTTGCAGGCACTGTCAACGAATTCAATCAGCAATTCAATTGCAGCCTGAAAACGGGTTGGCACGTCTGCTTTCATACGTTTTGCTGCTATAAACAAGATAGCAGAAGCGATTACACCGGTCAGAATGGAAAAGAATAGTGTATCCAGATCAAGAAATGAGAAATCAACCAGATTTGTCTGATAATCTGGTGATTTCTGGGTGTAATTAATTAAATGATGGCTAATATATTCGCCCGGAGTCATCTCTGTGCCGCTCATAATAACAATCTTTTTCTAAATGTGAACAATCCAGCCTGACTGACCAGTATTAGTCCTGTCAGGAAAGCAAACCAGTTAACAGCGGAATAGCATAAATACACCAATAACATCATCAGGCATATCATCAGAATTTTGCTAATCTCGGCCATTAACAGTGTTGCAGGTAATAGCGCCGGTAATTTTTTTGCAGCAATAATAGTTAATATCGCCAGTAATGTAGGTATCAGGTAACTCAGCCCACCTAATACTGCTGACCAGATAGCAGAATAATTCCACAACCATGCGGACACGCAAACTGCGGCAAACAACATGACTGTTTGCCAAAACATGATCCACTTCATTCTGTTACCCTGAAAAACACTTCGGTAAGCTGCAATAATATAATCAACTAATACAATATCGTCAAGTAATTTTGTGAAATTTTGTTAAATTAACTACACCTAATTAATTAATTTTTCTATATATTTCTACAATATTGCTTAAACTGATAACCCAACTAAACAATTTTGCCACAGTTAATTTCTGTTTGCAGGAATTATTCTAGTCCTAATTTCTGTAATAAATGACTTAAAGTTTCCGGATTATCAAACTGTAGAATAATCCGGCCGCTGCGCTGATTTTTACTTTGTACCTGCACAGGCACAGAAAAACGCTGCTCAAGCGCCGCTTCTATTTGTTGAACTTCACTGCTTTTTTCTGCCGGATGGCGTTTGGCAGCCTCCGGTTTAGCCTGAATTTGCTGACAGCGACGCTCAACTTCCCGTACTGACCAGCCATTTTGTACTGCTTTCTGTGCCAGGTCAATTTGCTGGATAACCGGCAAAGTTAATAAAGCTCTGGCATGTCCCATTTCCAGCTGACGGCCATACATCAGGTCCTGAACCGGTTGAGGAAGATTAAGTAAACGGAGACTGTTAGAAATACTGCTGCGGCTACGTCCAACTGCTTTGGCTACTGTATCATGTGTAAGACCGAATTCATCTACCAGACGCTTCAACCCCCGGGCTTCTTCGATAGGATTCAGGTTCTGCCGCTGGATATTTTCAATCAGTCCCATGGCCAGCGCAGCTTCATCGGTAATACTTTTGATGACTACGGGTATTTCCTGCAACCCGGCAAGCTGAGCAGCACGCCAGCGACGCTCACCAGCGATAAGTTCGTACTGATGTAGCCCCATTTCACGTACGATTACTGGCTGAATAACGCCCTGAGCACGAATTGAATCAGCCAGTTCCTGTAACCCTTCATCATCAATCTGGGTTCGAGGCTGATAACGCCCGGGAATAATATCTGTAACTGCTACTGTTGTTAAACGATCCCCTCCGGTAATATCGCTACCGGAACCAAGCAGGGCATCCAGTCCTGCACCCAAACCTTTTGCTTTTACCATGTATCGCTCTTTAATTTCCGGATTAACACCACATTGTGGCAAAGGCTGTTATTACATAAATACATTTAATTTATGCTTATTAACTGCTTATTTGCTGGTACGCAGCAATACCTCATCAGCAAGTGCCAGATAGGCTCTGGTACCAGTGGCACGAGGATCATATTGCAAGGCCGGCATGCCATGGCTTGGTGCTTCTGCCAGACGTATATTACGCGGAATCGGTGTACTGAACAGCTTATCGGGAAAGTGGGTACCCAGCTGTTCGTCCACCTGTTTAGCCAGCAAACTGCGCGGGTCGTACAGGGTACGGACAATACCTAAAATATCCAGTTGCGGATTGATGGCCTGGCGGATTTTGCGCACGGTGGCAATCAGATCGGAAATACCTTCCAGTGCATAATACTCACACAACATGGGTACAATAATGTGCTGTGCTGCAACCAGACCGTTAATGGTTAATAAAGTCAGTGTCGGCGGGCAGTCAATGATAATGTAATCGTACTGATCTGCCACCTGTGCCAGTGCATTTTTCAGGCGCATTTCCCGCGCCAACTCCTGCACCAGCTCCACCTCAGCACCTGCCAGAGCACGATTAGCAGGCAAAACATCAAAACCGCCATGCTGAGCAGAAGTAATGGCCTGCTGAATAGTTTCATTACCAAGCAACACAGCATAAACTCCGCTGGTTACATTGGCTTTATTAATGCCACTACCAGTCGTGGCATTACCCTGAGGGTCGAGATCAACTATCAGGACTCTGGACTTTTTTTCCACCAACGAAGCGGCCAGATTAACTACGGTTGTAGTTTTACCTACCCCGCCTTTCTGGTTGGCTACTGCAATAATATGCGCACTCATGCACTTTCTTTCTTGCGTACCAGAACCATATGCCGCTCTGCATCCAGATGCGGTACGCTGAGTTTATCTACCCGGATCAGTTCTGTATTTTCAGGTAACCGTTCAATTTCTTCATAGGGATAAACTCCCTTCATAGCCGCCCAGTAACCGCCTTTTGCCATCAGCTGTTTAGTGATGGTAACAAAATCATTCAATTCAGCAAAAGCCCTGCTGGTAATGACATCGAACTGCTCACCAACCATGGCTTCTACCCGTGCCGTTATAACCTGCACATTACTTAAGCCCAGCTCGATTACTGCCTGTTGCAGGAATGATGTTTTTTTGCTGTTAGCATCAAGCAGGGCGACAGCCAAATCAGGACGCGCTATAGCTACGGGTATGCCCGGCATACCACCGCCGCTGCCTACGTCAATCAGGCCTCTTGCATGCTCTACATAAGGCAAAAGAGTGAGACTGTCGAGAATATGATGACTGATAACATCCTGATCATTGCGCAGTGCAGTCAGATTGTAGGTACTATTCCATTTTTTCAACAGCTCTATAAAGGCCAGTAATTGTAATTGCTGCGGAACAGTCAGTTCGATATTCATCTGCTGCAAACCTTGTTGCAACATGGTTTTCATGTCATTCATATTTTTTTGCTCCCTCAAAACCCCGTTTCAGATGCACCATCAGTAATGCGACTGCCGCCGGAGTGATACCGGATATACGTGAAGCCTGTCCAACTGTTTCGGGACGAAATTGATTCAGTTTTTGTTGTACCTCTGCGGAAAGGCCTTTTACCAGCGTGTAATCAATGCTGGCCGGTAATTTTAGTTTTTCCAGATTCTGACGGTGGCTGATTTCTTCATTTTGCCGCTCAATATAACCCTGATATTTGGCCTGAATTTCTACCTGCTCAGCCGCATCGGCTTCAAGTACTTCTTGCTGCGCATTAGGTAAAGTCATTAAGTCAGCATAGCTGACATTAGGCCGGCGCAGCATATCCAGCAAACTGGATTCTTTACTCAGTGGCTGACCCAGCACCCGCTGCTGATCACTCAGTGGCAGATTCAATGGTGTATACCATGTGTGGCTCATGCGTTGCAGTTCGCGCTCAACTGCTTCCTGTTTTCGCTGAAATATTTGCCATTGCGCATCATTGACCAGACCAACAGCTCGCCCCAGACCGGTCAGACGCATATCAGCATTATCTTCACGCAATTGCAGACGGTATTCGGCACGACTGGTAAACATGCGGTACGGCTCAGTAACGCCTTTAGTAATCAGATCATCCACCAGTACACCTAAATAAGCCTGATCTCGTTGCAATATCAGTGGTTCTGCTTCACGCAGATATAATACAGCATTGGCTCCGGCAAGTAAGCCCTGAGCGGCGGCTTCTTCATAGCCGGTAGTACCGTTAATCTGTCCGGCAAAAAACAGTCCGGCTATATTTTTGGTTTCGAGACTGGCCTTGAGATTACGCGGATCAAAGTAATCATATTCAATGGCATAACCGGGGCGCAGAATATGTGCGTTCTGCAATCCGGGCATTGAATGCACCAGCTTTAACTGAATATCAAACGGCAGACTGGTAGAAATACCATTCGGATAATATTCGTGTGTTTTCAGCCCTTCAGGTTCCAGAAAAATCTGATGGCTTTCTTTATCGGCAAAACGATTGATTTTATCTTCTATAGAAGGACAGTAACGTGGACCGACTCCCTCAATTTTACCGGTAAACATCGGGCTGCGGTCGAAACCGCTACGGATAATATCGTGGGTATGACTATTAGTATGAGTAATCCAGCAGGAAATCTGCTGCGGATGTATCTCCCGGCTGCCACGTACTGAAAATACTGGTGCCGGATTGTCGCCCGGCTGTTCTTTAAGCTGGCTGAAATCAATACTGCGTCCATCAATTCTTGGCGGAGTACCGGTTTTCAGACGTCCCTGCGGTAAATTCAGCTCTTTCAGGCAGCCTGATAAACGCTGGGCTGCCGGATCACCGGCACGGCCACCGGCATAGTTTTCCAGACCAATGTGAATTTTACCAGCCAGAAAGGTACCTGCCGTCAGCACCACTACACGACTACGGAATATAACACCCATTGCCGTCATTACCCCGACAGCACAGCCATGTTCCACAACAATATCTTCTACCTGCTGCTGAAATAATTGCAGGTTCGGCTGATTCTCCAGCATGGAACGGATAGCTGCTTTATACAGAATGCGGTCGGCCTGTGCCCGTGTTGCACGTACTGCGGGTCCTTTTGATGCATTCAGGCGACGAAATTGAATACCTCCGTAATCAGCAGCCAGTGCCATTGCCCCGCCCAGTGCATCCAGTTCGCGCACCAGATGACCTTTGCCGATGCCGCCAATAGACGGATTACACGACATTTGTCCCAGAGTTTCGATATTGTGGGTAAGTAATAATGTTTGCGCACCCATACGCGCAGCGGCCAAAGCCGCCTCTGTACCGGCATGTCCGCCGCCCACCACAATTACATCGTATTCAATCGGATAATTCATTTGACAACAGTTGATTCCATAGCATTGTTTTTTCAAGAAACAATGCCTGAGCAAAATAGTGCTATTTTACGCGAGCTGTTGCCATTTGTCAGGCATGTAAAAATGCAAAGTGATTTTTCACCCCGGCAGTTATTGCAGTCTGTCTGTTTTAACGGCCGTGCACACCCTGCCATGCGGCATCCAGTCTGGTACCGGCTGCCTGTAATGCAGCATCAGCCTGCTGGCGCTGAACATCAGCCTGATTAAAATCATTTTGCAGACGAGTAACATTATCCTGTGCATTTTTCAGCTGTAACTGCGCTGATTGCAACTGAGTTTGCAATTGCAATGCTTTACTCTGGCTGGCACTTTGTGCTGACAGTGCTGCCTGATAAGCTTTCTGAGCACTGAGTAATTCAACATCGGCAGGAGATTCTGCCCATGCCGTAACCGCCAGACCTAAAATCAACCACAAGTTATATTTTACTTTCATGCCTGCTAACTTTCTTAATCAGAATTAATCTTAATTAGAATTAATGTGCACATACATGCTGATATTGCTGTTCGGAAGCTGAACCACTGGTAATACCCATCGGGCGCAAGTCTGTTTCGCCAAAATGATCCTGACGGATCAGTTCGCCATGCGCATCCAGCAACTCTACATCAAGTACCCGGAATATTTTACGACTACAGTCAATCTGTGTTGTACTCAGTGCGGTTTTATAAGCCGGTGTATTACTGTAATACTGCTGTTTAGGGTCGATAACGGTTTTGCGATCGCGGAAAGTAACCAGATTACCCTGGCGTTTAATACTGCCGCTATCAAGCGCATACTGGATATTACCACTGGCGGATACACCAAGCTCAACCCAGTTGCCGCTGGCTTTCGGAACATTGGTGGTAGTACATGCAGCCAGAATAGCACAAACAGCCAAACTGGTTATCAGGTGACGGAAATAAATGATTTTCATGCTAATTCCTTGCAACAGCCATCAGGTAACTGTCGGAAATAAAGGTAAATTGCAGTACAATACCCGTTTCAGATTAAATGTAACAGGTGTTTTGTGACCCATGCCGAGCAAATTTTACACGATGTTTTCGGCTATCCGGAATTTCGCGGACAACAGGCAGAAATTATCGATACAGTAGCCAGCGGTCATAATGCACTGGTACTGATGCCTACCGGCGCGGGCAAGTCTTTATGTTATCAAATTCCGGCATTAATGCGCGATGGTGTCGCTATTGTGATTTCACCACTGATCGCACTGATGCAGGATCAGGTTACAGCTCTGAATGTCAATGGTATTTCTGCCGCCTGTGTACACGGAGGCACGAGTAGTGAAGAGATACAGCGCATTGCTGATGAAATCGCGGCTGAGCATCTGAAGCTATTATATGTAGCACCGGAACGTCTGGTGATGCCGCGTTTTTTACAGTTTTTACACAATACCCGTATTAGCCTGTTTGCGATTGATGAGGCTCATTGTGTCAGCCAGTGGGGACATGATTTTCGCCCTGAATATCAGCAACTGAGCATTCTGGCAGACGAATTTGCTAGTATTCCGCGTATTGCCCTTACTGCCACAGCAGATAATGCCACCAGAGCAGATATTCAGCACTATCTGGATTTAACAGACGCACGATTATTTGTTTCCAGCTTTAACCGCCCGAATATTGACTATCAGGTTATTGAAAAAAACAACGGTAAGAAACAGTTATTACAATTCATCCGCAGCCAGATGTCCGGAGAGAATGGTATTGTGTATTGTCTGTCACGCAAGCGTGTGGAAGATATTGCTGCTTTTCTAAGCGAAAACGGTCTGACTGCCCTGCCCTATCATGCCGGACTGGACTGGGAAATACGCAGCCGAAATCAGCGCCGCTTCACACAGGAAGATGGCATTATTATCGTAGCAACAGTAGCATTTGGTATGGGTATAGATAAACCGGATGTACGTTTTGTTGCCCATCTTGATATGCCTGCCAGCATTGAACATTTTTATCAGGAATCAGGGCGTGCCGGCCGTGACGGCCTGCCTGCCACCAGCTGGCTGTGTTATGGCCTGAATGACTGGGTACTATTGCGCGAACGGATTGAGCTTGCTGAGCGCGATGAAGCGCAAAAACGCATTGATTTACAAAAACTCGATGCCATGCTGGCCTTTTGTGAGACTGCAGACTGCCGCCGCCGGCTCTTGCTGCGCTATTTCGGAGAGGAAGGTGAGTCCTGCGGACATTGCGACAACTGCACTGACCCGCCCAGCAGATTTGACGGCACTGTACTGGCACAAAAATTACTTTCGTGCGTGTATCGGGTAAAACAGCGTTTTGCTACCGGACATGTGATTGATGTTTTACGCGGTCGCGAATCAGACTTGGTAATACGCTGCGGACACCAGCATTTATCTACTTTCGGTATAGGCAGTGAATTAACAGTTAAAGAGTGGCGTACAGTGGTACGGCAATGCGTTGCGTCAGGGTATCTGAATGTTGATATAGCCAATCAGGCATTACAGCTTACTGAGCAGGCACGGGCAGTATTAAAAAACCAGCAACAGGTCTGGCTGCGACCATTGAAGCATGATAAAACCCGCAACAATCGCAATACTGATACCTGGCTGCGTACTGAACGCGAAGAACGTCTGTGGCAAACGCTGCGCAACTGGCGTAAAGAACGCGCCAGCAAAAACAATGTACCAGCCTATACCATTTTTGCCGACCGGACATTACAGGATTTAGTCCGGCATCCGCCGGCCACACTGGCTGATTTAAACCATATTTATGGATTAGGTGAAAGTAAAATCAGAAATTTCGGTGCAGATATTCTGGCCCTGTGTCGCAAATGGGCGCAATAATAGTCAGAACGTCTCTGCTATTCTGCTCATAAATCATTTATTTCCTCAGTTTTTATAACTTTTATCTTTACTTATCCGGTCATGATTCTGCCTTTATACCGATACAGCAAATAGTTTTTCATAACAGGTGATTATCGGCAGAATAACACCTGATTTTACCTACTTTATGTGCATGAGAATGTCCGGTAATACGGGCATTCTGCAGCTGGTATCCTGCCATTATCTGATTATTATTTTTATCTGTTTTTGGTAATTTATCGCATCTATTCTAGGGTTCATTTACCCATCCATCTGATTAGTTTGGCTGTATGCGTTTTTACAGCCATCACCTGTCTGCACATTTATAAAAGCATAGCAGCTCAATTTCGACTGATAGGTATTCCTGCCTTTATCAGACACCTATTATGCTCAAATTTATCTGTTATATAGATTCGCTATCATTACCGATGGCAAACTGTACTGTTTACCCGGTTGTCAATTATAAGTATCCCCATCAGCCTTAACTTAGGCTACTTGCATAGCAATCATCAGATAATGACAATAAGCATATTACTGAAAATAAAATTATCTAATTCAGACATGTTACCTTCTAACAGAAATTTCAGACGAGCTGGTTACAGACATCAGCATTTCAGTTGCAGGCAAGAAATGACCATTTTTTACACTTTGTTTTCAATAATATAAGCCAATGATTTATCTATAATAAATAGCCATGTCAACCATGAATGATGCGCTATATCAAATAAATGTGAAAAATGCTGCTTTATTCATCATACAAATCCCATATATAGTAAAAAAAAGCGCAACAACAGCATTTAAACACTAAATATAGTATTTTTACATATAAGCACTGTGATCAGACAAATTGTTATTATTTAATAACAATGCAGTAACTGCTGCCGGTTATTACAGGCGGCAGAAGGATAATCAGCATGAAACCCATTGTAATTAAAAGAGATGGTTGTCACGTACCTTTTGATACAGCCCGCATCAAAGAAGCCATACAACAAGCAGCCAAAGCAGTACAGATTAACGATATCGATTATTGCCATCAGGTGGCAGAAAGTGTGGCCGGTCATCTTGTCGAGCGTGAGTACATTGATATTCATGATATCCAGCAGGCTGTTGAAGACCAATTAATGGCCGGACAGTACAAGGAACTGGCCAGGGCGTATATTGAATATCGCCATTCCCGCGATGTGGCACGTGAATCACGCAGTCGTCTAAATCGTGAAATTCAGGGTTTGGTTGAACAAACCAACTTTAGTCTGCTCAATGAAAACGCCAACAAAGACAGTAAAGTTATTCCGACACAGCGCGATTTACTGGCCGGCATTGTCGCCAAACACTACGCTCAACAGCACCTACTTCCACGCGATGTGGTACTGGCACATGAACGGGGTGAAATCCATTACCATGATCTGGATTATGCACCTTTTTTCCCAATGTTTAACTGCATGCTGATTGACCTGAAAGGCATGCTGACTAACGGTTTTAAAATGGGTAATGCCGAAATCGAGCAGCCGAAATCAATTGCCACTGCCACTGCGGTAACCGCACAGATCATTGCGCAGGTAGCCAGCCATATTTATGGCGGCAGCACCATCAACCGAATTGATGAAGTACTGGCTCCCTTTGTTCGTGCCAGCTACAACAAACATCTGGCAGTTGCAACTGAATGGCAGATTGCCAATGCAAACGAGTATGCACGTGCACGTACTGAAAAAGAGTGTTATGACGCCTTTCAGTCACTGGAATATGAAGTTAATACCCTGCATACGGCTAATGGTCAGACTCCTTTTGTAACCTTTGGCTTTGGTCTGGGTACAAGCTGGGAAAGCCGGCTGATACAAACTGCTATTTTACGCAATCGCCTCGCAGGCCTTGGTAAAAATGGCAAAACAGCCGTTTTTCCCAAACTGGTATTCAGCATTAGAGATGGTATTAACCACAAAGCCGGTGATATTAACTACGACATTAAACAGCTGGCTCTGGAATGTGCTTCCAAACGTATGTATCCAGATATTCTTAACTATGATCAGGTTGTCGCTGTTACCGGTTCCTTCAAAACCCCGATGGGCTGCCGCAGCTTCCTTGGTGTCTATGAAGAAAACGGGGAGCAAATCCATGAAGGACGAAACAATCTGGGAGTTATCAGCCTGAATCTGCCCCGTATCGCCATAGAAGCCAGATATGATGAAACACGTTTCTGGCAGTTACTGGATGAACGTCTGCAACTGTGCCGCAAAGCACTGATGACACGCATTGCCCGTTTTGAAAATGTCAAAGCAAGAGTAGCTCCGATTCTGTATATGGAGGGTGCCTGCGGGGTACGTCTGAATGCTGATGATTCAGTAGCTCAAATATTCAAAAACGGCCGCGCCTCAATTTCACTGGGTTATATCGGTCTGCACGAAACCATTAATGCCCTGTATGGTACCGAAAAACATGTTTTTGATAGCGAAACCCTGCGCGAGAAAGCCATTGCTATCGTACAAAAACTGCGTGACACTGCCGACCGCTGGAAAGCCGAAACCGGTTATGGTTTCAGCCTGTACAGCACACCCAGTGAAAACCTGTGTGATCGCTTCTGCCGGCTTGATACTGCCGAATTCGGGGTTATCGATGGTGTGACCGATAAAGGTTACTATACCAACAGCTTCCATCTGGATGTTGAGAAAAAGGTTAATCCTTACGATAAAATCGATTTTGAAGCACCCTATCCGAAAATGGCCAGTGGCGGTTTTATCTGCTACGGGGAATATCCGAATTTACAGCACAATCTTAAAGCATTAGAGGACGTGTGGGACTACAGCTACCGTTACGTTCCCTATTACGGAACGAATACACCGATCGATGAATGCTACGACTGTGGATTCAGCGGTGAATTTTCCTGTACCAGCAAAGGTTTTGTCTGCCCGAAATGCGGCAATCATGATCCTGCACGGGTATCCGTTACCAGACGTGTATGCGGTTATCTGGGCAGTCCGGATTCCCGCCCGTTTAATGCCGGCAAACAGGAAGAAGTTAAACGACGGGTCAAACACCTTGGTCAGCAATGTGGTGCACTGTAAGTATGAATTATCATCAGTATTATCCGGTTGATGTTGTCAACGGTCCCGGAACCCGCTGTACGCTGTTCGTAGCCGGCTGTGAGCACAAATGCCCGGGCTGCTATAACGCCACCACATGGCGGACAGATTCCGGTAAACCATTTGACCAGCAGATGGAAGAGCTGATTATCAGCGACCTTAACGACAAACGTATTGTGCGTCAGGGGCTGTCGCTCACCGGCGGAGATCCGCTGCACCCGCATAACCTGAATGCTATCCTGAAACTGGTCAGACGGGTACGGCAGGAAACCGAACATAAAGACATCTGGTTATGGACAGGCTACACACTGGCAGAATTATCACCGGCGCAAATGCAGATTGTAAATGAAATCAACACCCTTATCGACGGTAAATTCATACAGGAACTGAAAGATCCGGCGCTAGTCTGGCGCGGCAGCAGTAACCAGCAGATTCATTACCTGCATCCGGTATAATTCAACCATTTGACACCATTGTAGTTAACAGATTAATTCTGCATAACAGCAATGGTGTTTCTTTATTTCTTGCCGTCAGAAAATTTTTCTAATAAACCAGCCAGTTATTTTACTCGCATGTTCTCAGACTGCCCGAAATGGCCGGAATAGCATAAAATTCGCGTATTGCAAGTAAAATTCTGGGATAATTTACCTTTAATATTCTGGTTTAAACAATCAAAATATATTCGTCTTAGTGCTGCCAAATCACCAGAGCAGCACAAATTTACTCAATTAAACCGTAGACAACACTACCTGCATCTATTCTGAGCATATTGGTGGTCAGTTAATAGTGACATACGGTTTTATTTACCCGGATACACATGGACAATACCAATGAGCATAATTGATGTAACTGACAGACGCGCCGAAACTCAGGCAATGCTGGATAAAGCAGATTTATTGTTTGACCGCAGAACCTGTGAAACCAGGCTGGAGCAAATGGCTGCGGACATCACTGCAGCATTAAGTGATAAATACCCGCTGGTATTACCGGTGATGGGTGGTGCAGTTGTTTTCACCGGAAAATTACTGCCATTACTGCGTTTTCCGCTGGATTTTGATTACATCCATATTTCCCGCTATGGTGATAAGCTTAAAGGTGGTAATTATCAGTGGCTGCGTGCCCCGCAGAATGCGGTAGCCGGACGCCACATTCTGGTACTGGATGATATTTTGGATGAGGGGCATACACTGGCAGCCGTAAAAAAACAGATACTGGAAATGGGTGCAGCCAGCTGTTCTACAGCTGTTTTTGCCAACAAACTGATAGGCAAAGAAAAACCCATTATGGCTGATTTTGTCGGACTGGATGTTCCCAATCGTTATGTTTTCGGGTATGGCATGGATGCTGAAGGTAAATGGCGTAATCTGGACGAAATTTATGCTCTGGCTGAGTAATTGTCAATAACAGTATCTATTATATGCAGGCCATGGTTATCTACACTGTGGCTACTTGCTCATTCTTAGATTTTCCGGTTTTGAAATACGTATAGCATAATCAAATTTAATTCCATTATTATCATTAATAAAATCACGGTTCACTCAAAGCTATAGCATTAAAACTGTATCTAAATCATTAATATATCTACTGCGTTAAATAATCATTTTTGAAAGACAGCAAACTGTTTCAAATCTGCTTTAAAATATATTTTTTATAAAAAATAAAGAATTAATGCGGGATTAAGCTAATTCATGTTCAAATTCAAATAACAGCCATACAGCACTAATAAAAATGTTAATATCATAATATATCAGCATACATAGAATATATATACTAAATATATATAAAAAATAATATGTTATATTTTATTAAATAGTTTTTTTAATGATTACAATAAAAAGATAAAATATTACATTAACTACTGATTATATTATTTAATTAACACATTCTTGACAAATTTAATTACTCGCCAGTATGATGTCTATACCGTATTAAATAGTACGGTCAGCTCTGGAAGGCTGTTTTATCAGACAGATAAACCATTAATATTTTTCATTATGGTTTTTTCATATTCTGTTTACCGAGTCATTGGCATACCTTTTCGATGGTAGACAATGGCAGGGAGGCTTTATGCCTGCCGGTTCTGATTAACGGTCTTCCAGCCTTGCCATTCTTCTGCCGCCAGATGCGTCTGGAAGCGCATAGCGGTTTGATTAGAATAATCAGGAAAGGCAGTGTTTATGACTATTTTTGTGGCGGAAAGCCGCCATTTGGAAGCGTATATGTTACGCCTGTTTCCGCCAGCGATGGCTCCAATTACCAATAAGCAGGTTTTACCAGAGTTTTGTCATATTAATTTGCGTGAAAACAACACCTTTGGTTCTGATATACGCTTATTTATCAGATATAAACTGAAACGCCCTAAAAAAGTAATTATTTACTCAGCCAAGCCTGACAGCAAAGTTAATTGAGTATTATAATCAGTAATGAGATAGTTAGTTTTTATAATATATTATATTTATTGCATTTAGTATATTTTTTGTATTAATAGCTACAATTATCTGATTGTAGAAAGGGGATAAAGAAATGTTGCAAAAAAAGGATTGCCTGAAAAATTTAAGATAATGTCCGTACAGACTCATTGATTCCGGTCATTATCTATCAGTTAGTTTATTTGTCTATGTTTCCTGGTTCTTTAGCTTTTTAAGGGGCGGAACCAGGCTTTTTGCATTCTGGACTATCGTTTTTACTGCTATACCGCCCTAGTATCTTTTATTGCCTCATCGCTTTATGCCCTTCATCACGTAATTGCAATATTTTCTTACCTTCTGCCTTAGCCTGTACCATTTTTCCCGCTTTAACCAGATTATTGGTTTTATCAATTTCTGCAATCAATTTATCCATCTCAGCATAGTATGCTCTCAATTTTGAATTATTCGGTGCAGCATTTTCCAGACCGGAAGGTTTTTTTGCTTTAGCGGCCACGGCAGCAGCCCGCATACTGGCCAGAGCTTTACTGGCATCTGCGACTGTTTGCGCTGAATTAAAACGCGCATAACTCATATTAATAGCACTCATATAAACGTTTACGCCATTCGCCTGAACAGTCATCACTGATAATATCAGTGATAATAACAATATCCCTGCAGAGAGAAATTTTTTGGTTGCCATCTGATTTTCCTGTTCTTCAGTTAATCCTAAACATTTTATATATAAAACAGCGCAGAGTTTGATAATACCGTATCAAGTAAATGATAAGCTTTGCACCTGAATCAGTTTGCGTAAAAAGTGATCACAGCGTTCAAGCTGCTCCAGTTCTATATATTCATCAGCCTTATGAGCCACTGTAATACTACCGGGACCACATACAACAGTATTGATACCGCTATTCTGAAACTGGCCGCCTTCAGTCGCATAGGCCACTTTGGCTTGTTGTTTATTATCCACTAGTTGAGTAATCAATGCATGCAGCTGCTGATTATTTGCGTCATTTAAAGCAGGTACCTGTACATTATGGGTTAGCTTAATTGATGCTTCCGGTACCACTGCCTGCATAGCGGGTAAAAGGGTCGTTGCAATATATTGCCGAATCGGTTCAGTCAGCTCTTCTACCGTCATATGCGGCAAATTACGATAATCAAATTCAAAGGTACAATAATCCGGCACAATATTAATAGCAGTACCGCCACGAATCAGGCCGGTTGAAACAGTAGCAAACGGGACATCAAAAGCATGATCCAAATCAGCCCGCTGTTGTAATTGCTGAGCCAGCTGGTTGATAAACACAATCAGACGGGCTGCATATTCAATTGCATTCACACCATCAGGTGTGAGCGAAGAGTGAGCATTTTTACCGTGTACTTCACAACAGAAAGTATGGATCCCTTTGTGGGCTACTACCATTTGCATGGATGTAGGTTCACCAACAATACAGGATTGCGGCTGCAAACCTCTTTTTTCCAGCTCAGCCAGCATCACCGGTGCACCGAGACAGCCGACTTCTTCATCAAAAGACAAAGCAATATGTAATGGGACTTTCAGCTTTGTCTTCTGCATGTCCGGAACCGCAGCCAGTACGCTGGCAATAAAACCTTTCATGTCACTACTGCCACGACCATATACGCGACCATCGCGTATATTTGCTGCAAACGGGTCTGATAACCATTTTTGCCCGTCTACCGGCACAACATCAGTATGACCAGAAAGTACTATCCCGCCAGAAATACTGCCATCAGCAGCCGGGATAGTGACAAACAGATTGGCTTTATCCCCCTTTTCATTATGTGCCAGCCATGGCGACAGTTTACGGCTCTCTAGATAATCGGCCACATAATTAATCAAGGCCAGATTACTCTGACGGCTGGTGGTATCAAAAGCAATCAGCTGACATAACCAGCTAAGTGTATCCACGGCAAATCTCCGGTTAACTCTGGTTAAACCATAGCATAATTTATGCCTTTAGCGTAACCAATACATAAAACAAAATCCTCTTCGACGCTGATAATAGCTACAATAGCTATTTATGGAAAGGTATAACAGATGAAACAGCAATTTGACTTAGCCGGACATCCGCATGTTGCACTATGTGATCTGCTTAAACTGGCCGGGCTGGCAGAAAGTGGCGGCAGAGCCAAACAATTGATTGCCGAAGGTAAAGTACTGCGCAATCAGCAACCGGAAACCCGTAAAACTGCGAAAATTATTGCCGGAGACAGTATCCGGTTGGGTGACAGTGAAATCAATGTCATTAATAGTGAGTTATGAGCGCACTGGAATTATTAACTCCGCCAGTACCACCGGAAGACTGGGAATGCTGCAATAGTGACTGTGGCGATGCCTGTGTCTGGCAAATTTATTACCGCGAAAAAGCTGCATATGAAGTGATGCAGGCACAGTTGTCCACATTATCTTCTAATAACGAAAAAAGCTCATGAGTATTGATTTACATTGTCATTCCACGGTTTCTGATGGCGCACTGACGCCGGCCGAAGTTGTCCTGCGTGCTTCTGCTAATGGTTGCAGATTGCTGGCATTAACAGACCATGACCATACTGGCGGTCTGGCCGCCGCGCATGCACAGGCCAAGCAGTCAGGAATCACTTTGATTAACGGGGTGGAAATCTCAGTAAGCTGGCGCGGACGTACTATACATATTGTCGGTCTGAATATATCTCCGGAAGATGAAGTATTACAAACTTTACTCGGACGTCTTCGCAGCGGCCGTTTACAGCGTTTACAGGCCATTGCCGATAAGCTGGCTAAAAAAGGAATTAGTGATGCTTATGAAGGTACACTGGCACTTGCTACGAATATAGATATGGTAACACGTACGCATATTGCTGATTTTTTAGTCCAGTCCGGCCATGTGAATAAAAAAGCTGATGCATTTCGTAAATATCTGGGTGACGGTAAATCCTGTAGTGTTAAACATCACTGGGCAGAACTGGCTGAGGTTGTTACCGCTATCCGGCATGCCGGCGGGATTGCGGTTATTGCACATCCAATGCGCTATGAGCTGTCTGCTACTGCACGTCGCAATCTGTTCAGTGATTTTAAGGCTTGTGGTGGCGAAGCGATTGAAGTGCATAGTGGGCGTTCTAATCTGAACGATAGACTGAACTATGCCTTACTGGCACAACAATTCGATTTTTTAGCCAGCTGTGGCAGTGATTTTCATCGTGATGGTGATTTTGGTGGTGGCCTGCTCGGCTGCTGTCCTGAACTACCACCTATCTGTAAACCAGTGTGGGATCATTTAGCTGATTAACCGCATTATCTCTGATAGATTTTAAATCAAACAAGGTATTTCAAGTTTGTTTCAGTCATAAACCAATCACAAAATGTTTGATTATAATATGCCAAAATCATATAAAAATTCAGATAATAAGAATTAAACAGTAAATCAAATTTTTATTGCCTGTACAGTAATAGCCAGTATGACCGGGAAAGTAAAATATATACGGAAATCCGCTAAAAAAATAATATTAAAATGTCTATCAATTTTGCTGAAAAACCGTACAGTCTTATTACTTACCAGATATGCGTGCTTACTTCGCTATTAATATTAATAAATAATTGGCCTATTACAGATAAATTTATTTTATTTATATATTACTAATAGTGTTGCTTAATGAGCATTACCATTCCAATAAAATGTAAAATATATCTACATATACAATACTTTAATAGCAAATTATCTATAAAATAAAATAATATTTAAAAATAAATAAAATAACAGTATTAGACTTACCTTATTTTAAATTTGTGTTTTCCTATCGATTTCTCTTTTAACAAAAAATTATTAATCGCTTTTCTGAACTTATTCAAGTCAATATAAAGGAAATAAAAATGAGCACTCAGATCTCTGATATTCAATCAGAGGCGTTAAACTTTATCCGCCCCCTGAACAGACTGGAAAGTGGTATGGCAAATTTGCATACTAATTTTTCAGGAACAACACAATTTACTTTAATTCTGGAGGTTGAAGGTAAACTGGAACCGAGCAGAGTAGAGCAGGCTTTACAAATCATTCAAAAGCAATATGAGGCACTGGCCTCCAAAATTCTTCTACAGGAAAGTCAATGGCATCTGGTTAAATCCTCTTTATCTTTTCCCATAATATTCACCGTCATTACCGTACCGGAATTACCCTCAAATGATGTCCGCTGTTTTGATGAATTACTGGAAAGAGAGGTAAATGATCCGTTAGATATCCATCAGCAATTATGCAGATTGACCATGCTGAGTCAGGATAATTTTAATCGCCACTTACTGATACTGACACTGGCTCACGTCATTGCAGACGCCACAGCCGGTCTGAAGATTTTTTCTGAAATATTACGTCTGTCTGCACAAAATTTTTCTGATAAAACTATTGACCGAAATATATCCCCGGAAAATTCAGGTTTTAGTTCTGCAAATAAAACAGGACACAGTTATTCTGATTATCAACAAGCTGTAAAAATGTGGAGTAATCCTGCCAGAGAAATCCAAACAGCAAGCTATACGGCCATAATTGAAGCAGAAACTGTTAAAAAATTAAGCTCTATAGCAAGCAGACATAATCTGACCATGAATTCATTATTGACTGCCCTGATTCAGCAGACCAATACAGATTTTTTTAAGCTGGATTCATTTCCCATATTAACTGCGATTAACTGTCATCCTATACTCAACATAGAAGACAGCTTTACCTGCTTAATTCAGCAGGCAATAACCACCATTTCCGGAGATATTTACACCAGTGCACAGCAAATTAAACAAGATATTCTGGATGCCAAAGCAACAGTTGCAGCAAATAAAATGCTGTCACCGATAACGTTACAAAATCTGCAAAAAGATTTGGTTTTTATCTATACCAATAATGGCCGGATTAACAAAATAACCGTACCGCCAAACTTCAAGCTGCATAACTTTCGTACCGGAGCCAATATGAACAGCGGCACGCTGACTGCCACCTTTCATCTGGCTTTTCTTAATGGCTGCCTGATACTTTGCCTTTCTTATTACACCAAAATATTACAACGTAAAATTATCAGCCAGTTGATGGAAAGAATTGCCAGACAGCTAACAAATTTCGCCATAAAAGAGTATTGAGCATTTAAAAAATCAATAAATTAAATGCTCAAAATATAGCTGCAATTGCTGCATTTGGCTTGAAAAATCCTTGTTTTAAAGATAATGAGTACGCTATCAGCATTTTCTAATGAGGAAACCAGGCATTTCGGGCTGATTTTTATGCTTGCACATCAGTCAGCGCCACTATCGATAGATTAAGTTTGATAGTGGCGCTTTCCGGTTAATAATTTTATTTATACATACAAATATACTATCCATACTGACATACAAATAAAATTCATTAAAATATCAATATAAATCAGATTTTTATACTCAGAATATTTATTCTGCACAGCTTTTCTGGTCTCATATTCAGACTACCAGACTGGCAATTAAGAATCTGACAATTGATTTATTGCTGCAATCCCGTTATGTTAGCCGAATACATGTGCTTATTAATTCAGAGGATAGAGTATGAAATCTCGTGCCGCAGTTGCCTTTGCTCCGGGAGAAGCATTACAAATTGTTGAAGTAGACGTTGCTCCGCCCAAGGCTGGTGAAGTACTGGTAAAAATTACCCATACCGGTGTTTGCCATACTGATGCATTTACTTTGTCGGGCGATGATCCTGAAGGTGTATTTCCGGTTATTCTGGGGCACGAAGGTGCCGGTATTGTGGTGGAAGTCGGTGAAGGCGTCACTTCTGTCAAACCCGGTGATCATGTTATTCCCTTGTATACCGCTGAATGCGGAAAGTGTTTGTTTTGCCGTTCGGGTAAAACAAACCTGTGTACCGCAGTAAGAGCAACACAGGGTAAGGGGCTAATGCCTGACGGCACAACACGTTTTTCCTATCAGGGAAAACCCATTTACCATTATATGGGATGTTCAACTTTCAGCGAATATACCGTCGTGGCAGAGGTATCTCTGGCTAAAATCAATCCTGAAGCCAGACATGATCAGGTTTGTCTGCTAGGCTGCGGAGTGACTACCGGTATTGGTGCAGTACACAATACTGCTAAAGTACAAGCAGGTGATACTGTTGCCGTGTTCGGGCTGGGTGGTATCGGGCTGGCTGTAGTACAGGGTGCACGACAGGCCGGAGCCGGACGAATTATTGCTATTGATACCAATCCGGCTAAGTTTGCCCTTGCCAGACATTTTGGTGCCACAGAATGTATTAATCCGAACGATTATCAGGAACCGATACAACAGATAATTATTGGTCTGACTGAATGGGGCGTAGATCATAGTTTTGAGTGTATCGGTAATGTAGAAGTGATGCGTGCTGCTTTGGAATGCGCTCATCGGGGCTGGGGACAAAGCATCATTATCGGTGTCGCCGGTGCCAGTCAGGAAATAGCCACACGCCCTTTTCAGCTGGTTACCGGGCGAGTATGGAAAGGATCTGCTTTCGGTGGGGTTAAAGGACGCTCACAACTGCCGCAGATGGTGGAAGAAGCCATGCAGGGTAAAATCGAGTTGACACCATTTATTACTCATACATTGCCGCTGACTGATATTAATCAGGCATTCGAGCTGATGCATACCGGCGAATCTATTCGTACAGTCATTTATTATTAATAATATGCGTATGTGCATACACATTATTAATGTAATTGCCGGTATTTCATCATGTTATAAACTCAATACGGATCCTTTAAAATGGCTGAAATTACTCTGCTGACCACTCATAAACTGTTTAACGGCGAACAACGACGTTACCGGCATTACAGTCACTACAATCAATGTGACATGACATTTTCTGTCTATCTTCCGTCACGTGCCTTACAAGGTTACCGGCTGCCTGTGCTGTATTGTCTGGGCGGGCTCACCTGTACTGATGAAAATTTTTCGGTGAAAAGTGGTGCACAGCGTTTTGCTGCTGAATGGGGTATTGTTCTGGTTATGCCGGATACCAGTCCGCGCGGTACTGATGTAGCTGATGCTGATGTTTACAATCTGGGACAGGGTGCCGGTTTTTATCTTAATGCTACCCAGCAGCCGTGGGCTCAGCATTACCAGATGTATGATTATGTGGTCACAGAACTGCCCGAACTTATCGAAAAACATTTTTCGGTTAATGAACAGCGTAGTTTATGCGGCCACAGTATGGGCGGTCATGGTGCGCTGATGATTGCCCTGAAAAACCCTCAGCGCTACGTTGCTGTATCGGCATTTGCTCCTATCGCCCATCCGGTAGCCGGAGCATGGGGTCAGACAGCATTCTCAACCTATCTGGGAGCCAATCAGCAAGACTGGGCTGCATATGACAGTACTGAACTGATCAGCCGGTATCCGTTTTCATTACCAGTTCTTATCGATCAGGGAAGCGTGGATGAATACTATCCTGAGCAATTAAATCCACAGGATTTCGTTCAGGCAGCCAAAGCCAAAGGCATTAACATTCGGTATCAGCTGCGTGAAAACTATGATCACAGCTATTATTTTGTCAGTACATTTATAGAAAGCCACATCAGCTTTCATGCCGAAGCATTCGGACTATAAATCACCAGACCGGTAAATTAACAGCTAAGCTTCAATCACGGATTCGCGCGCAAACGTTTTTTCGCAGTAATGACAGCATAAACGGGTTTCGCCATGACTCACCCGAACAGAAAAATGGCTCTTTACCGGTTCTCCATGGCTGGCACAATTGCTGTTCGGACAACGAAACACTTCACTGATACTTTCCGGCAAAGTCAGTGTACGTTTGCGTACTACCCGAAAATTTTCAATATCATTAACTGTAGCCTGCGGCGCGAACAAAGCCAAGCGGTTAGCCGCAGCATCATCAAGATACTGACCGGAAATTTTAATAATATCCTTGCTGCCGGTGGATTGACTGCTCAGATTAAACCCTACCGTAACCGCATCACCGGAATGCAGCAATTTAAACTGGCGCAAAATAGTCAGCCCCTGCCCTACCGGGATGTGATCAATCACAGTACCATCTTTTATTGCCTCAACACTCAGTCTGGTCTGATTCATCATTGTTTATCCTTTTGCTACAACTATATCAATATGTTCATTCAGAATCGCCGCCAGAATAGCCTGCCGCGCATACATACCATTATTGGCCTGCTGAAAATAATAAGCATGAATACTGTCATCGACATCTGCATGGATTTCATCCACACGCGGTAAAGGATGCAAAATACGCATATTCGGTTTAGCCTGCCCGAGCATAGCCGCACACAAATTAAAATGACCACTAATTCTGGCAAACTCCTGTTCATCGAACCGCTCACGCTGAATACGCGTCATATACAGAATATCTGCCCAGGCCAATGCTTCTTCGAGACTGCCAGAAGTCCGGTAATGTACGCCATTATCATCCAGCTGCTCACAGATATAAGCAGGCATTGCCAGAGTTGGCGGAGACACAAAAATAAATTCACACCCCCAGCGACTGAGAGCCTGCGCCAGTGAATGTACAGTACGGCCGTATTTCAAATCACCAACTAAAGCAATTTTAAGATTCTGTAAATGCCCCTGCGTTTCATAAATGGTGACTAAATCCAGCAATGTCTGCGACGGGTGCTGATTCGTACCGTCTCCTGCATTGATAACAGGCACCCGGGCAAACTCACTGACTACCCGGGCTGCACCATCTTTCGGATGACGCATTACAATTGCATCTGCATAATTACTGATAATTCTGGCGGTATCAGCAAGCGTTTCTCCCTTCTTGGCACTGGTATTGGCACCATCAGCAAAACCAATAACCTTACCGCCCAGCCGCTGGATAGCAGTTTCAAATGACAAACGGGTTCGTGTAGACGGTTCAAAAAAACACGAACCAATTAAACGTCCGTCTAATAAATCAGCCTGAGGCTGCTGTTTTAACTGTAAAGCGAGCGCCAGCAAAAATTCCAACTGCGCAGTAGATAAATCATTAATAGAAATGAAATGTTGCCGATACAGCGGATTAGCCATAATTTAACCTTCAGCATTTATCAATAGGCACAAAAAAACCCGTCTTCAAACGGGTAAAATCTTACGGAAATTAGCTGTACTGATGTAATACCTGTTCCAGACAATCTTGAACATCTGCTGCCAGTATCTGCATCACGCTATTATCCCCGTAATAATAAATTAATATAAATTATCGCATAAACAGCGCAATGATAAAAGCTGACCAAATTGAGTTACAATCAGCATTTCATTGCCTTTTTTATTTCTGCTTACATTGATTTACCATCAACTGGCACTGAATGTGCCCCTGTATTCACTGCTTACCTATGCCCATACCACAGCCCTGCCCGCCGGTACACGGGTAGCAGTACGCTTCCGCAAACGTCTGGTGGCCGCCATAGTATGGGAAAGTAATGTAGAACCGGAAATTGATATCAGCAAAATACGACCAATAGAATCAGTGCTTTCTGATGACTGGCAATTGCCTGAAGACTGGCGCACATTACTCAGTTTTACTGCCCGCTATTATCACTATCCTCTCGGGCAGGCAGTAATGGCGGCGTTGCCAAAAGGACTGCGTCAGCCTGAAGTCGTGCAACTACCCCGACCGGAAGTGATTTACACGTTAAATGCTCTGGGGCGTGAACAGCCTCCTCCACCGGCACGCTTTCACAAACAAAATGCATTATGGCAACATCTGCAAACAACATCTGCTACATTACAACAACTTAAGACCATACATTCTCAGGCTGCACATTATCTTAATCAGTGGCAACTGCAAGGCTGGATACAGACTACTTCAGTTCCGGCCTGCGGCAGCATTCCGGAAAGCCGGTATCAGCTTAATCAGCAACAACTGCTTGCCAGTACAACAGTACAGAATAAATTCGGCCAATTTGCTCCGTTTCTGTTATATGGCATTACAGGCAGCGGCAAAACAGAAGTTTATTTCGACATCATGGCCAAAATATTGCAGCAGGGCAAACAGGTTTTATTTCTGCTGCCCGAAATCAATCTGACTCCGCAATTATTGCAGCGTGTGCGCCAGCGATTTCCACATACTATTACTGCTCTGCTGCACAGTCAGACTGCTGCCGGACAACGGACAGCTAATTATCTTCAGGCGGCACTCGGACAGGCAGCTTTAATCATTGGCACCCGACTGGCTGTTTTCACTCCCATGCATAATCTGGGATTAATTGTAGTCGATGAAGAACATGATTACTCATTTAAGCAGGAAAGCGAACTGCGTTATCAGGCACGGGATCTGGCTGTGTGGCGTGCGCAGCAGGCAGGATGTCCTATTGTACTGGGCAGTGCCACTCCATCTCTGGAAAGCTGGTATAAAGCCCAGCAAAAAGATTATCAACTACTGCAATTAAGCGAACGCGCCCATATCAGTGCTCAATTACCGCAAATTCATCTGGTAGATATTCGCCGGTTACCACTGGATAATGGTTTGAGCGATATTATCAAACAAAAATTACAGACCAATTTTGCCAATGGTGGCTTAAGTATGGTCTATCTGAACCGTCGCGGCTTTGCTCCGGCTTTATTCTGCGCCGCCTGCGGGCATACTTTCGGCTGCCCTAACTGCTCGGCCAAGATGGTTTTACATCAGCATGCCGGTCAGCTGCGCTGTCATCACTGTGATTTTCACCAGCGTATTCCACATTGTTGCCCAGAATGCGGTAATCAGGATTTAACGGCTGTCGGACAAGGAACACAACGCATTGAAGAAAACCTGCAATATCTGTTACCTAAGGCACGTATTCTGCGGGTAGACCGCGACAGCACCGCCCACCGGCAGGATTGGTCAGATATTTACAGTAAAATCATTAACCGGCAGGTAGATATTCTGATCGGCACCCAGATGCTGGCCAAAGGTCATGATTTTCCGCAATTAAATCTGGTTGTTGTTTTAAATGCAGATAACAGTCTTTACAGTGCGGACTTTCGCGCACCAGAACGCTTGTTTGCCGAATTGATGCAAGTAAGCGGCCGTGCCGGCAGAGCAGAATGCAGTGGCGAAGTCTGGGTACAAACCAGACAACCCGAACACAAAGTTTATCAGGCATTGGCTGCACAAAATTATGTTACCTTTGCAACAGCAGAACTGACGGAAAGACAGGAACTGGGCATGCCACCTTTCAGCTATATGGCAGCTATTCGTGCTGACGCCAGAACCATGCGTGAAGCACAAGAACTCCTGCGACAGGCATTACAGGGTATCAGACAGCAACAATCTTTACCGCCCAGTGTCAGTATTTTCGGACCAGTACCAATGTTAATGGCACGGCTGGCCGGTTATGAACGGGCACAGGTCTTTCTGGAAAGTCATAACCGGCGCGAATTACATCACAGCATTACAATATGGCAAAGCTGGCTATTGCATCTGGAAAAAACCAGCCCACACACACGCTGGCTGATCGATGTAGATCCGCTGGAAATGTAATTATGATGCCATTCGAATTATAAGCATACATTCATTCATTTTTACCCTATCTGTAACAAAAACTGGTCATCAGCCAGATTGGCAGATGACCAGTAATCAGATTTAACTGATAACTTATTCGCGCCCACGCAGACTATGCCAAACACGTGAAAGTAATGGTTTTTGTTTTTTCTGGCGGGTAACTTCATTGCCATCATAACCTACTTGAGATTCCTTAGGGAAAGCACCAAAAGGTTCCACAGCATAATTTTCCAGCTTATAGCCGGCATCCAGAGCTTCCTGATAGTACTGGTCAAACAGCTCAACCAGGTCTTTACGCGGATGAGGCAGAATATCGCTATCAAACCAATGTTTCTGACCAGCTGCAGACAAACGCGGGATTGAATACTTATGGCTAAATTGGGTACCCATATCCGAATAATGCAAAATTTTCATCTGCTCGATCGGCATACCTTCACCATCGACACAATTCCATGCAGCTGTATAAGCCTGTACCCATTCAGGATGCTCTTTAAACTTAGCCATCATTTTCTTATGCGAATCAGGGTCAGCACGCAGCGTAGCCTGTTCCGGCAATTTAGCTTTAGCTTTCGCACAATCCCAGACACAAGTACACAAGCGGGTAAAGCGTTTGCCCTTGGCATGATCATGCACTTCCTTGGCAGCAACAATTGCTTCACCTTCAATAGGATGCTCCCAAAGTTCGGCTAAATCAGCCAGAATAATCATATCTGCATCCATATAAATAGCCCGGCCTTCATAATTGCAGGCAGCAGGAATACCCCAGCGGAAACCTGAAAACGGTGTTGCCCATTTTTCAGTATGCCAGCCGGCACCAGACTGCGGATCAGAGTACCAGGGGCTTTCCGGGTCATGACTTAACTGCATCCAGATAATTTCCACTGGCCGCGATGTATGTTTATGGATGCTGTAATCCACCACCATCATCTGTTCCAGATCACAGTTATTCGGGTCACAACCCACAAAGACCTTAATTACATCGTTGCTCATGCATATACTCCCGATTTGCTTACGTTATAAAGATAATTGTAATCTTACCGCAAAAATACCAGTAAAAATGATAATATTAATCAAGTAATATTTGATATGAAACAAATAATTCCAATCAAATTTATAAATATCAGACCGGTAGATACCTATTATCAGGTATTAATTCGTTTTAATATGGGCAAGTTAACAGATTAGCCGACAATATCTGCCACACTCTTAAAAATATAATAAGACTCAAGTAATTTATCCATATCATAAATATAACTCACAGCCATTACTTCATCCGGCTGTAAGCGCAGGCGATATTCCTCCAGCTGCTGACGAATAGTATCAGGAGCACCCAGTAATGTGCAGGCAGTAAAGTTACGCACATAAGTTTCCTCCTCAGCAGTCCATAAACCGTGCATATGAGGTACTGGTGGCTGTAACGGCGCCCAGCTATTGCGAACCAGTCCCAATACCGATTGAAACTGCGTAGTTTGCAGGTAACGAGCCTCTTCATCCGTTGCCGCGGCAACAACATTTAAACACAGCATAAAAAAGGGCTTACTTAGCTGAGCAGAAGGCTGAAAACGTTCCCGGTAAATCGCTGCGGCCTCTTCCAGAAAACGCGGTGCAAAATGTGCAGCAAAAACGTATGGCAGTCCCATTTTGGCCGCCAGATAAGCACTATCCGTACTGGAGCCCAGTATATAGAGCGGAATATGTGTACCAATACCCGGATAGGCCTTTACTATTCCCTGACAATTCTCATCGCCCAGATAACGTTGCAACTGCACCACATCATCAGCAAACTGTAATGAAACATCATTTAAATGCCGACGCAAAGCTGCAGCTGTTACCCTGTCAGTACCGGGTGCACGCCCCAGTCCCAAATCAAGCCGGTGCGGATAAATGGTTGCTAAAGTGCCATACTGTTCTGCAACCATTAACGGACTGTGATTAGGCAGCATTACTCCGCCGCTGCCTACCCTTATCTTGTGGGTATGAGCCAGTGTATGACCAATTAATACCTGAGTGGCAGAGCTGATAACCATCGGCATATTATGATGTTCTGCGATCCAGTAACGCACAAAACCTGACTGTTCAGCAGCCTGTGCCAGACGCAACATATCCTGTATAGCCGCCGCCGCAGTACCTTTATCCCGACGTGGTACCAGATTCAGTATAGAAACAGGAATAGCCATAAATTCCTCACATTGAAGAAAAACAGATATAAATTAAATTCGTCCTATGCGCAGAAAACGAATACTCTGCCCGCGTATAAAAAACCGCTGCATAAATTATACAGCGGCCTATACACAATCATGATACAGGCTTATTCCGGCAGTAACTCAATTTTACTCGGATCTCTTCCCTGCTGTTTGAGTGACACCACAGAGGTAAACAGCATATCGCTAGAAGAATTCAAAACTGTTTCAGCTGAGTCCTGAATTTCACTGATAACGAACCCGATTGCTACCACCTGAGCGGATATAGCCGGATCAATACCAAACATACTGCATGCTACCGGAATCAGTAGCAGCGAACCGCCGGGCACACCGGAAGCACCAAGAGCACATACCGTTGCCAGAATACTCAGCAACAATGTCTGAATAAAGCTCACATCCAGACCTAAAGTATGCACAGTAGCCATCGTCATCGTCGTAATCGTGATAGCTGCTCCATTCATACTCATTGTCACACCCAGAGGAATAGACAGCGAATAAATTTCTTCCGGCAATTGCATACGCTGAGCCAGACGGATATTTACCGGAATATTTGCTGCTGAACTACGGGTAAAAAACGCTGTGATTCCACTATAACGCAAACAGGTAAACACCAGCGGATATGGATTTTTACGAAAATTCAAAAATACAATCAGCGGATTAATTACCAGTGCCACAAACACCATCAGACCCAGTAATACACCAATCAGCTCAAGATAATTCTTCAGCTTAGCCAAACCATCACTCGTAAAGTGAGAAGCAACCAAACCAAGTACACCATAAGGAGCAATTGCCACAACAAGGCGAACCACCCAGATAGTGGCATCTGACCAGTTTTTAATCACCGATTTCGTTGCCTCACTACTCTGGCGTAATGCAATACCCAATGCTGTTGACCATGCCAGAATACTCAGAAAATTACCGGTTGCCAGTGCATCAACCGGATTATCCACAAACTTGAGCACAATATTCATAAGAATTTCTGCCACACCTTCCGGCGGTTTTTCAGATATCGGCGGTACATCCATTACCAGCTGTAGCGGATATAAAAAACTTACCGTAGAAGCCAGTACAGCAGAAATCAGAACAGTAACAGCATATAACCAGGCTACTGACTTAATACTGGAAACATTATCAAATTTATTATTAACAATAGAAGATATGACTAATACAAAAACCAGTATCGGAGCAGCTGCACGTAAAGCCTGAATAAATACCTTACCCAGAAATTCCAGTTTCACCCCGTACTGCGGTAAAAACGCCGCAATAAACGCGCCGATAATCATACATATCAGCATACGTACAATCAGATTACTCTTAAATAATACCCATAAAAGCTTCTTCATTCACAATCCTTGGTTATCGCCGGATTCAAACACATTTAAAAACAGATACAAAATATCATCAGAACTGACAATAAATCCGTGAGCAGCAAATTATCTCTCATCAGAAAATCTGTTTTAATCCGTCTTTTCAACACCATTAAACCTTAACAGAAAACCATTTCAGTTTACCTAGCAGATAATAAGTTTAGCATTAAAACGAACACAAACAGCGAATAATCAATAAAATCGCGAAAAACAGTTAAAATCAATCAGCAATTTATTATTCTTAATCAATGGAATCAAACTATACAAAAATCTAAAATGCTATACTCCCACACCAGTAACCGCCCAGACAAAATATGCCATGGACACAGCTTCACAAAACTACATACTATGCATGAAATGGGGGCAAAAATATGATGCTGAATACATCAACCGCCTCTATAACATGGTGCAACGCCACTTAACGCTACCATTTACCATGATTTGCCTGACAGATGATGCTAAAGGCATCAATCCGGCTGTTCAGTGTTATCCGCTGATACCTCTTGATCTGCCTCAGGGTCTGCCTGAACGTGGCTGGAACAAACTGACAACATTCAGTGCAGATTTATATGGTTTACACGGTACAGCTTTATTTCTTGACATAGACATAGTCATAATCGATAACATAGACTGCTTCTTCACACATCCTTCCAGCCGTCAGGACGAAGTATGGATTATTCGTGACTGGAAAAAGCCGTGGCGAAAAGTCGGCAATAGCTCAGTATACCGATTTCAGATTGGTGCATTACCAGATTTAATGAACTATTTTCGCGAGCATTTCCAGACTATTCGTCAGCAATTTCGTCATGAACAGGCATTTTTATCATGGTATGTGCGCGAAAATCATAAACTAAGTTACTGGCCTGAAAACTGGTGTCTGAGCTATAAATATGACATATTAAAAAAAATGCCTTATGCGCTATGGCAGCCACCGGAAAAGCCGGATTACGGCAAAATTATCATCTTTCACGGCGAAGTTAATCCTCCGGATGCCATCAGAGGAGGTGGAGGAAAATGGTACCGTAAAGTTTTACCGGCTCCATGGTTAAAAAATTATTGGCAATAAAATTACTATTATGAAAATCGTACAAGCACACAGTAAATTCTTCATCATTGGCAATGCTGACGAACAAAATTCTATTGCCGGATTAATTCATGAAGACGATATCGTAGTCCGCTTTAACACCCCCAATCCAAACTGTACACTTATGGCCGACTGGGTATTTATTGCCAATGGCTACACACAAATCAGACATCTGAATATTGACCATCAGTTTTTTAAACCTGACACACAAATATTTTTCCGATATACCACAAAAGATATTTGTCTGGGACGATATCAGAATATTCCTTTACATAAACGAATAAAATATATATGGCGTTTTCCTAAATGGATTAAACACTCTCATCTGGATCAATACCAAATAAACACGATACCTACAGATACTTATCAGCACTGTGCCAATACACTGGGTTTTCGCCAACCAAGCACTGGTTTACTGGCCATTGATTACATTTGTCAGCATTATCCGGAAAAACAAATTTATATACATAATTTCACCAGTGAAGGCTGGACGGGGCATAACTGGGATGATGAAAAAAAACTAATTTATAAGTGGATTACCGAAGGTAAAATAACTGCAATCTGAACAGAAAATATTTACCTGCATGAGAATCGGGCTAAACCTGATTTCACTATCAGTTTAGCCGCCTTGTCCCACATACCCGTACGTACTAATAACGAAACAGTTGCGCAAGTCGATAACTGTTTTTGTGCATATAGCTCTTTAGCCAAAAGCAAAATATCAGCTTTTTCCATTTCCGGAAGATTCATTTTTCTGAGTTTACGACACAATCTGAAATAATAAAGATGAGCTTTATATAATAAATAAGCACAGCACTTTTTATCATCGACCACTTTATCAGCATATTCAGCCTGTTTCAGATAAGCCCTGATACCATATACCTGTTTCAGACTCATTTTCTGCACAATCGAATCCGGCCAGATACGATAATGTACTAAAGTTTGCGGATAATAAAAGTAAGTCTGACATTGATTCAGAATAATCGGAGTATTCGCAATATCTTCATAGGCAGGTATAGTGAAATCACACGAATCTGTTACCAAAGTACGCCGGAAAACTTTATTCCAGAAATAATGTTTACCATCCATAATTGCAAGGCGGTATAACTCACCGTTATTCTGATGCAATAATGTATTTACAGGAGTAACAGATAAATGTTCATGATATTTAACTTTACCGCTACCATCAAAAAATACATCATAATCAAACAGTACTACATCCGGACGATACTCACCCAGAATATTCCTTATCTGCCGTACCGCTTGCGGTTCAATCAAATCATCTGAATCAATAAACCAGACATATTCAGCATGACTGGCCTGTAACAGACACTGGCGAACCTGAGTAATACCCAGATTTTTCTTTCCGCACAGTACACGAATATTCACATGCGGATAACTCTGCTGATATTTGCGAATCACACTAAGTGAATTATCAGGTGAACAATCATCATAAAATATAACTTCAGTTAAAGCAGTCAAATCCGGAAATAAAGCATCCAGCAATCCGGAAAGATATGATTCAACATTAAATACAGGAATCAGAATACTTAAATCTACCTTATCTGTACCTGCATAATTATTTTTTACTCCATCCACACAACTATTCCTCAAAATCACTTTTTATTATTGGCACCAGCATACGTTGCGCACACCGCAGCACAGACAATTGTCTCCATCCCATACGAATTTGTGCTGCCAGACGACGATATTTAAAGCATACGTTACTATAAATATCGTTTGCATGAGGTTTCAGATTATTCTCAGGAGTGATAGTAGAAACAAAAGATTCTGTATGCTCCAGACCATAATTAATACACTGATCCAGTTGAATTGCAGCGGCCGGATACACTTGTCTGGCATTCAAATCATATGAACGACACAAAAATGCATCAGCAAGCGCCGGTGCCGAATATTCAGCTCTGTTTAACAGCTTCCGTGCCCCGGAAGGGAATAAAACATATGCGGCGGCACCTGTCCGATCCTGATATAACCGGCGTAACTCATAACCATCAATTAAATTAAAAGCCTTTTTACTTATCCATTTACGTCGATGGCGCGTTTCCAGATTCACATAATCAACCTCATTTGCCAGAGGAATTAACGCAGCAAGAATATCTGCTGTTTTACGCGATAATAGAGCATCATCTTCAAGAATTAACCAGGGTTTATCGGTATTAAGTACATATCGCCATGCAGCTTTATGGCTTAAAAAACAGGCTACCTCAGCCGTACGCAATTTACGCTCCCAGCCATTTGCTAATTGTTCATATTGTTCACCAAGAATATCTGAACTATTAACAGCAGACAGGCGCTGCATAGGTATTTGCAAATGAATCAGTTGTTTGCGCTGAAATTCCAATCGCTCAACTGAATGATCCAGATTAATTACAAGAGCAGAAATCATCTGTTTGTATCACCACAGATATTATAATTAATCATCAGATTTTTGCTGAAACAGAACATCCTCAATTTCTCGTATCCGATCCATGCGACGCTGTACTTTACTTTTCCGTATTGAAAACAGCTTCCCGCTGGTTCTCAGATTTTCATGAACCACACGGGCCGCCTGTAACTGTTCGATATAAACCTGCTGTTTAGGTGCACGCAGATTGTCTTCACGATCAAATATCCAGCAAAAGCCAACAGGCAAATGAAAAACTTTATAACGAGGATTGTCAGATGCCTGATCAGCAGCAATGACAGATTGTAAAACCTCCTGATCCCAGATTTCCGGATGTGCTATACACTGCCGGTTCCATTCGGCTAGCAAGTGTCTTGCAGCCTCAGTGTCCTGGAAAAAAAGAGTTGCAGATACTAAATGACCATCTCCTAAATCATAATACACTGCAATATCACAATCCAGACTGGCAAGATATTTTAACGGAGAAACATGAAAAACCGCATCAACATCCACATACAGCATCGGTCCGCTGACTATATCACGTTCACGAAGCAAATAAGCTGCTTTAAACGATGTATTGGCTTCCCACCCACCCTGACTAGAAATAGTAGTTGTCTTAACCCTGATACCCAAACGTTCAGCAGAAGCACACATACGTTTGGCTTCATGCGTATAAAATTCATCATCTGTATGATAGGCTACAACTGTTACAGCATCATCTGCTGATGCTTTCATCTCATCAGTAACAACCCGTGCCAGCGGAACCACAACTTTACGATTCTTGGCTCGCCATGCATATTCTCTGCCCAGTTTAACCATTAGTATTATTCTCAGTGATTAACATACATTTATTATAAACGTGTCCATCCATACATTTTCACAACATCAAAATGACGCCGCCAATGCCGCCCCTTAAGAAAAAATCTTTTAATTTTTTGTCCCAAAGTAAGTTTAAAACGCACACGATGAGGAATATCTGAATCCAGATTCTGAAATGCCAGCGGCTCAACCAAAAAAGCCTCTTTTAACCGGCCACCACTATAATGCCAAACCTTATCAATAGGATAAAAGAGATTTTTACTTGCCTGCAGCATATTTTTAGCTCCCTGCAAAGATACAATATAACAACATGCCAATGACGGAGCGATATCACACTCACAGGCAATCATATGATTACAGAGCATATGTAAACGAAAAATTTTCCACCGGACAATAGCTTTACTTTCCATAAAGCGCCATAATCTGCGCCTTACCAATTGCCAGAATCGCGGCCGGACAAACTGTTTCTGCGCAATACAAGAATTAACTGCCGCAACATCAATATCGTAAAAAGGTCTTTTTAAAGTCAGATTTAAAAAATCAAAAGACTGAAAATTTTTTTCATCAGCCAGCAAAGAAAGCAGTTCAGGTTTAAGCTGTACATCATCTTCCAGAATCAGAGCATAGGGTATATTTTCATCTACCATTTTCTGCCATACCGTCTGATGGGATAAGGCACAACCAATTTCTCCATTAACGGCCTTACGTTTACATTCCAGTGCAAATCTTTTCTGGTTAAAAAAGGCTTTTTGCTCATCAGTTAAACAATTGCCATCAACTGCATTTACCCTTTCAAAAGCAATATTCAGATTTTCCAGTTGTTGTTTAACAAACATTAATCTATCCGGACGGCGTTCAAGATTAATTAAAAAAGTTTTGAGCATTGATTAGCCCTGCACATACTTTAGTCATAAATTATCTATAAATTATAGCTAAAATATGTCTGCCATTCATAGATAAATCCAGTATCCTGATACACTCACCGGTATAAACTGCTAAAATAGCTATCTGATCTGATAATAGTTACACTATTTCAACTTTACAGTTATCGAGAATACCAGATTTCATAAAATTAAGTTAACAATGTCGCAACCAACTATCATTCTGGCAATGTCAAGCTATAGTGACTTCGCTGCTGCCATTCAAAAGCATTTAGAATACCATAATTTTAAAGTTATCTTTATAAACAGCACTTCAGAGGAATTGAAGAAGCAAGTTGATTCCAGTTTTTATTATCCTAACCTGAAATCGCACCTGATTCATACAGCCCGAAAAATTTTTCTTTCAGATTGTTCATACAAAGCATATCTGAAAGAACAAATGTACAATCAGAAATTACTGGCAAATATTAAAAACCTATTAGACAACAATCATTACGACTATACTTTGGTTATACGCCCAGACTTATTTCCTATAGAGGCCTTACAACTGCTAAAAATTCATACAAAAAACGATTTTGTTGCTTATCAGTGGAATGGAATCAGACGATTTCCTAAAACAAAGCCGACAATAAACTTATTTGATCGTTTTTATGTATTCGATTCTGAAGATCTGCATAATGAGGAATACCAGCAATACCGGCTAAATGGAATCAGTAATTTCTATTTTGATATGTATCAGCCACAACCTGTATCACATACCGGAACCATTGCCTATTTCGTCGGACTACATGTAGATAGTCGCATTACCGCTATAGAAGCCTGTGCAAATGCATTAATTAAATACGGGATAAATCTAGATTTTAATATAAAATTTCGCCCGTCTGAAGCTAGCAAAGCCGGACTATATTCTTGCAAAGAAATTCATTTTATCCCTGAAAATATTACCTTCGATGACAATTTAAAGCATATCAACAATGCAGATATACTCATTGATATCGTTAATCCAGTTCATCATGGTTTATCATTTCGTACATTTGAAGCGTTATATTACCAAAAGAAATTAATTACCAATAACCCACAAATCAAAAATCTTGATTTTTATCATCCAGATAACATTTTTATATGGAAGAATGCGGATGATTTACAGAAAATAGAGAGCTTTCTGGCCAGACCATTTGTCAGCATCAATCCGGATATTATAAAAAAATACAGTTTTGCAAACTGGATAAACAATATTTTAAACAGACAGCCATTCCAGAAAATATCCGTTATATAATTGAAATATTCTAAAAAAATGCTGTAGGCTCAAATTTGTATTTAAAAAATACTAACTACAGCACATTCAATTACACCACATCTGCTTCAGCAAAAATAAACCAACGGAACTTACTCTGCAAAATTGAATATTAAGAGAATTATCGTACAACAAATTTATATCATACTGAATATGAGTAAATCTTTTTGCTTTAGATATTAATCAAATTGAATGAAATTAATGCATTTAAATTTAATACCGGATACCATTATTTCTACAATCATAGTATCCGGTTAGCAATCTATTTATAAATTTATTATGAATAAAGTACTGAAAATATAATATTTCTGCTACTTTTCAAACATATAAACCAATAAATAAAAAACAATATAGGCAATTTTAAACATTCTTAAATCTGTTAATTTAATGATTTATCTTCAGCTGAATTGCGGTTTTCACCAAACTGCATCCGATGTAAGAATGCATAACGTCCATTTTTTGCCAGTAAGTCTGCATGCTTACCCTGCTCGACAATTTTCCCCTGATGCATCACCACAATATTATCGGCATTTTCAATAGTCGACAAGCGATGCGCGATCACAATTGTGGTCCGGTTTTTCATTAGTGTTTCCAGAGCAGACTGCACTAATCGTTCTGATTCAGTATCCAAAGCACTAGTTGCCTCATCAAGAATTAAAATAGGCGCATCTTTTAACAATGCCCGTGCAATTGCCAAACGCTGTCGCTGACCTCCGGACAGCTTCATCCCCTGATCACCCACTTCAGTTTTTAAGCCTTCAGGCATATTACTGATAAATGACCAGGCATTAGCAGCTTTCGCAGCCTGAATAATATCTGCCTCTGTAGCATGTGGCGAACCATAAGCAATATTATTCGCAATAGTATCATTAAATAAAACAACATCCTGACTAACTAATGCCATTTTGGAACGAAGATTTTTCAATTCAAAATCATCAACATTTATACCACCTATACTTACATGTCCGCTGGTCGTATCGTAAAATCGCGGGATAAGATTTACTGTAGAAGTTTTACCGCAACCAGACTCCCCTACTAACGCAACCACACTACCCTGTTTAATTGTCAGGTTTAAATGATCTATCGCATTTTTATCCGCATGCTGATAACGCAATGTTACATTCTGAAAAACAATATCTCCAATAGGAGCAGTCAGCTGCTTTTTTCCCTGATTTTTTTCTTCTGGTTCATCCAGAAAGTGAAATACACTATCTGCAGCCATCAGTCCGGCCTGCAAAACACTGGACATATTGGTAATCCGTTTTAACGGATCAAACATCATCAGCATAGCTGACAGAAAAGACATAAAATCACCGGCAGTAAAGCCTGCATGACTGGCTCTTTTAGCAGCAACATATAAAATAATTGATAACGATGTGGCAATTAACAGTTGTGTTACTGCACTGCCAATAGACGTATACGACTGACGTCTTACAGCAAGACTACGCAGAGCCTTATTGGTTTTTTCCAGACGACTCTGTTCATACTGTTCACCACCATAAATGCGTACAACCCTTGTACCATCAATTGATTCAGACAAAATTTGCATGACCTGACCAAGATCATTCTGACTTTTAGTAACTAATCGGCGAATACGCTTATTAATAACCCTTACACACCAGGCAATTAATGGAATGGTAACAAAAGTGATCAGTGTTAATTGCCAGTCAAGATAAAACAACCAAATCAGAAGTCCCAAAACGGTCACACCATCTTTGGCAAAGACAGTGATCACATCAAAACCGGCAGCCGTTATTCCTTTAGCGTCATTGGTAATGCGCGACATCATGCGCCCGCGGCTGTTTTCCTGATAGTAACTCACAGGTAACATCATCATTTTTGCAAACAGATCACGCTGAATTACCTGGACCATCTGATTAGAAATATAAGCACTGGTATATTCATTTATATAGTTGGCAACCCCACGAAAAATGAACAAACCGATGATTTCAAATGGTACCCATTTCATAGCTTCGATATTTTTGTCAACGAAACCATTATCAATGATCGGCTTTAACAAATAAGCAAAAAGGGGACCTGTCACACCTACGACAACCATTGCCAATACAGAAATAAAAAAATACTTTACCAGCCCGCGCATATACGGAAATAATCTCTTATAAAGATTATGCGGTGAAAAAGCATCAGCCTTTTTACTTTTTTTCATTCGCTTCCCAGAACAATCAAATACAAAACAAAACACAGTGTCGATGAAATTACCTGTCGGTATCTCATCATAAACGGCATAAATCCATTAAATTCAGCAAACTGCCAATCTAAACCTATACCAATTATCAACTTCTAAAATCACATACAACTTGTATTCTATCAAATCGAAAACAATCTGAATAAAATACCTGATAAAAATTCTCTCCAGTACAAAAATCCACTACCAAATCAATGAAATTTAAATCAGTTGAGACAAACTAAGCACTGATCTTACCGAATTTAATTTACATATTGCTAACAAATACAGTTTATTTAAAACAATTTGTTGATAAATATTGTATATATTTTTACTCTAAAAGAATAATCAAAACACATATGATATTTAAATTTGAATTAAAATATAAACTTATTCTGTATATTGATTGGATAAATCCAATTCTTTACATTCAGCAGTTTTAATTGTTATCAACATCTAAATCAGTTTTTATTCATGACTCGTAAAACCATCATATTAGCTATGCCACCAAGCAATGGTATAGTTGAATTAATTGAAAAAAACCTTCAATTTCACGGATATCAAGTTTTACGATTAGATAGTGTACTGAAATTCAAATATAACAGTATTTGGGAACGTGTATATCACTTTCTGCACAAAAATATCACCCAGAGTAAGACATATAAAAAAACTCTACGAGAAAAACAAAGTTTTCATAAAGCAAAACAACTTCTGGCAGATAATCTTTATGACTATGCCTTAGTTATCCGGCCAGATATCTATCCGCCAAAGGTATTGGCTTTATTAAAAAAGCATACTAAAAAAAGATTTATTGGCTATCAATGGGATGGACTAAAACGCTTTCCAGTAAAAAATATTATTCATTTATTTGATCGGTTTTTTATTTTTGATCATACCGATTTAAATAACGCTGACTACCAAAACCATCAACTGTACAGTACTACTAATTTCTATTTTGATGTTATAAAGCCGGATTATGTCCAAAATGATAAGTTAGAAGCTTACTATATTGGTGACCATCAGAAAAGTCGCGTTGCCATGATAGAGCAATGTGCCGAAAAACTTGCGGAAAATGGAGTCCGTATTAAATTTATAATACCCACGAGCAAAAAAAGTGATATTAAATGTTATAAATCAAAATATCTTACTTTTGGTAAAAAAAATCGCCTATCTTATCAAGATAACTTAAAAAATGTCTCAACAGCGGATATCTTGGTAGATTTTGTTATTGCAGATCATAACGGTTTATCGTTCCGCCATTTTGAAGCACTTTACTACAAAAAAAAAATAATCACCACCAACAAACACATTCAATATTATGATTTTTATCATCCGAATAATATATTCATTTGGGACGATAAAAATTTAGGAGAGATAAATAACTTTCTTATGAAACCATATAGTCCTATAAATCCGGATATAGTTGCGAAATACAGTTTTAAAAACTGGATAGAAAATATTTTAGGTATAAATTCATAATTAAAATATATAGACTCATTCAGAATTTAGTCTGAAATTTGTAACACCAGATAAATTTTGCAAGTGACAGTCTTTAAAATTCCGAACGGAAATTAAATACAATAATATTTTAAATAAATATTCTCTTTAATTTTTATTAAAATCAATTATTTAAATGAAATTTAATTTACAATATACATATATGTATCCGGGTTTAAATTTATAAAAAAATAACTTATAGTAACAATATAAAGAACAATAATTTATTTCAACAAAATACGATTCAAACCATTACAAATTGGATTTATAACAATAATGTTTTTGGAATTGGTACTGAATGGATTACTACTTCTGTTGCAACAACAGCTATTTTACAAGTGTGTATTACAGCGAACCGAAATAAACAACAATATTTAGGCGAAATCAATCACTGCACATTAAATGTGCCATAAAACATCATACTATCTCATACCACAGGAAATTCCTGCAGAGAAAAAAGATGTTACACAATTACTCACTTTAGGCGGTTGGCCATGTGGCGTTATAGGACATTGGAAAGCTAATAAGAACAAGATAAAACCTGAAATTTATAGAATAGCAACTAAATTTTTTGATAAATATCCTGAATTAATTAAGAATTATTTGATGAATTAATATAACTATTAACGAAAATCTATACTCAATTAAAAGTTGGTCTGATATACAACTAAACAATATAAAACATAATAATTCAGTAGCAATCATCATGCGGACCAAAAATCGCCCTGTATTATTAGCTCGGGCATTGGAAAGTGTTATTCAACAAAGCTATACAAACTGGCATTTATATCTGGTTAATGACGGAGGTGATACCAGCTCCGTTAATCAATTAATTGATCTGAATTTTATAGATTTAAACCATAAAATTACCGTAATACATAACAATTATTCCTTAGGAATGGAAGCAGCATCTAACTGCGGTCTAAATATTGCTAATGAAGAATATTTAGTCATACACGATGACGCCTAGCACCCTGATTTTTTTTTAAAGAAACTGTTGCCTATCTCAATTCAGAACAACAAGCTGTTGCTGTATTAACAAATTGTATTATCATTAATGAAGAAATTCAGGAAGATAAATCCATTCAACTTGGTACAATGCGATGGCCTAACAGACATGATCAGGTTGATATTACAACTTTAATAAAAAAATAATGTATCTCCTCCGGTATGCTTACTTATTAGAATGAGCGTTGCTAAACAAATTGGTGAATTCAACAAAAACTTACCCGTTTTGGGAGATTGGGATTACATATTACGATTGTTTAAAGCTGGTGAAATAAAAACATTAAATAAGATTTTAGCCTATTATTATCTTAGACCAAATCACAGTAATAATTATGGGAATTCGGTTATCGCAGCAATAGATAGACACCAAAAATATCATGTTGAATTTAGAAATTCTTTTGTTCGTCAATCTATTTTAGAAAATCAGGGAAATTATAGTATTTTACATATACTGTTAAATGATAATATGAAAAATATAACTTATTATCACAAAAAATCGATAAATTAGATCATAAAATCGTCAATATCCAAAGAAATGTTTATTCTTTACGAAGAAAATCATTTCCCTTAAAGAGGCTGGCAGCAAAACTACAGCGGTACATAAAAAATGGAGACATAAAATTTAAAATTAATCTAATACTACATATATATTTTCTAAATGGTTCAATTTTAATTTATTGAAAAGGCAAGCGTATTTTATCATATGGGGATAAATTTAGAATATTCTTTATCCAATTACCAAAACTATATTTTTTTACAATTTCATCATCTATCGGTCTAAAGGGTTTAGATAAAAACTCTTTAATTTTTTGTGAAAGATCATCTTTATGCCAGATAAGAATATTATCAGGATGATAAAAATCGTAGTTAGATACATTAACATTATTAGTAATTAATTTTTTCTGGTAATACAAAGCTTCAAAAATCCGAAAAGATAAACCATTATGAAGTGGATTAACGAAATCGACAATAATATCTATTTCGTTTAACATTTCTATATTTTGAGAAAAATCAATTTCATTTTCGGCACCAAAGATAAAATAATCAGAGCAATGGTATTGATTAATCTTATCCTGATTACTCGTAGGGATAATAAACTTTAGCTGAATACCGTTTTCAATTAACTCTGCTGCACAATATTCAATGTCAGCAACACGTTCGGAAACATGTGTTCCTACAAAATATGCTATTGTTCCTTTATGCTTTATCGGTTGCGGTTTGTTCATATCAAAATAAAAATTGGTTATTCCTTCCAATTTATGGTTTTGATAATTATTATCTACTATATCATAGCTATCAAATACATAAAATTTATCAAATAAATTTATTGTTTCTTTTGTACAAGGCATACGTCTCATTCCATCCCACTGATAAGCAATAAATTCGTTTTTTGTATGTGCTTTCATCAAATTTAATAAGCTTATTGGATACAAATCAGGACGTATAATAATAGCATATTCATAATTTCTTTTATTTAACGCTTGCTCAGCATTTGATAAAAGTAATTTTTCTTTTAACTTTGTTTTATATGAATAATTTCTAAAAAAAAGCTTTTGCACCAGATTATACAAATAATCTTTAAAACTCTGATAATGAAAATGCTTGATATATTCTGGGTAGTTATCTATGTACAATACCTCAAATCCGTAAAATTCCAGATTTTTTTTGATTTGTAAGTAAATATTACGGCTTTTAGGCATACCCAGAATAATTGTTTTTGTCATAAAATATACCTTATCTCCCATACAAATTTTACGGAACCATTATACAATATAAATTTAGACAATATTTAGACCAACTATATTGCTTGTTAAACAAAAATAATTCAAATTTAAATTAAATAAATTTTTTCCATATTACTTTAAATTTTTTATATCTTAATATAGTTTATATTATAAAATATTACATTTTACCAATTTTTGAATGTAATTTTATGAATATTCTTATCACTGGAGGAGCAGGATTTATTGGGTCAGCAGTTATTAGATATCTGATCAATGAAACTGACCATAAAATTTTGAATGTTGACAAATTAACCTATGCCGGTAACTTAGAATCATTAGCCACCATTGCAAATAATTCACGTTATCATTTTTGTCAGGCAGATATTAATGATCAAGCACTTATAACACAATTATTTAAGCAATTTCAGCCAGACATAGTAATGCATCTGGCAGCAGAATCACATGTTGATCGTTCAATATCCAGCTCAGCAGAATTTATTCAGACTAATATTGTAGGCACATTTCAACTTTTGGAAATAAGTCGTCTTTACTGGGAAAATTTGCCTGAAGAAAAACAACATCTATTTCGCTTCCATCACATATCAACTGATGAAGTATATGGTGATCTTAGTGATTTAAGTTCAGAATTATTTACAGAATCTACTCCATACGCTCCAAGTTCACCATATTCAGCCAGTAAGGCAAGTTCAGACCATCTGGTTCGTGCCTGGCATCGTACTTATGGACTGCCTGTTATTATTACAAATTGCTCGAATAATTATGGACCTTACCATTTCCCGGAGAAATTAATTCCATTAACTATTCTTAATGCTTTACAAGGAAAAAAACTGCCTGTATACGGAAATGGTGAACAAATCCGGGACTGGCTGTATGTTGAAGATCACGCCAGAGCTTTATATCAGGTTGTCACAAAGGCCGAAGCAGGCAGTACCTATAATATTGGAGGGCATAATGAACAGAAAAATATTGATGTCGTAAAAAATATATGTACTCTTCTAAATGAACTGGCACCCAATAAAACACTTGGGATAAAATCCTACAAAGATTTAATCACATTTGTTCCAGATCGTCCCGGACATGATGTACGTTATGCTATTGATGCGAATAAGATTAAACAAGAACTTGGCTGGGAACCAGAAGAAAATTTTCAATCAGGTTTACGCAAAACCGTATTATGGTATTTAAACAATCAGGATTGGGTAAATCATATTCTGACCGGAGAATATCAGAAATGGATACAACAACAATACCACCCGCAATAAAACATGATAAATCAAATATTTATTTAAAATTAAATTCTAATTGAATTAATAATCAAGGAACAAAAAATGGTTAAACGAAAGGGTATTATACTGGCTGGCGGATCCGGAACCAGACTTTATCCTATTACTTTAGGCGTATCAAAACAGTTATTACCCATTTATGATAAACCGATGATTTACTATCCCCTTTCTGTACTTATGCTGGCCGGGATACGAGAAATCATGATTATTTCAACTCCTGCAGATTTACCTAATTTTAAAAAAATGTTAGGTGACGGCAGAGATTTAGGAATTGATTTATCTTATAAAGTACAACCATCTCCTGACGGATTGGCACAAGCTTTTATTCTTGGAGCAGAATTTATTGGCAAAGATAATGTCACACTTATCCTGGGTGATAACATTTTTTACGGGCAAAGTTTCGGTACACAATTACAAAAGGCAGCACAACAAGAAAAAGGTGCTACCGTATTCGGTTATTATGTTAATGACCCTGAGAGATTCGGTGTAGTCGAATTTGACACCAATGGAAAAGCACTTTCCATAGAAGAAAAACCGAATGAAGCAAAATCAAATTATGCGATTACAGGGTTATATTTTTATGATAATGAAGTTATTGAGATAGCCAAAAGTATTCGCCCTTCACCCAGAGGTGAACTTGAAATAACCGATATTAACAATGCTTATTTAAATAAGAAATTATTAAATGTTGAAATACTCGGGCGTGGCTTTGCCTGGTTGGATACTGGTACACATGATTCATTGATTGAAGCCAGCTGTTTTGTTCAGACAATTGAAAAAAGACAGGGTTTAAAAATAGCATGTCTTGAAGAAATTGCTTTTAATAATAGCTGGATAGATTTAGATCAATTGTATAAACGCGGCAAACTTTTTCAAAAGACAGATTATGGTCAATATCTATTAAAACTATATAGTGAATTTTCTAGGAAAGCCTGAATATGAATGTGATTGAGACTAAGATTAAAGATCTGCTGATTTTAGAACCCAGAGTTTTTGCAGACAATCGTGGTTGGTTTATGGAAAGTTTTAACCAGACAACTTTTAATTCCATTCTATCGTCATATAATCAATCAATTGTAAACTTTGTACAAGATAATCACTCAATTTCACATAGGGGCGTAATCCGTGGATTGCATTATCAGATAAATCCATATGCTCAAGGAAAACTTGTAAGAGTAGTCAGTGGAAAAGCATGGGATGTCGCTGTAGATATACGGACATCATCTCCAACTTTTGGTCAATGGGTGGGAGTCGAGCTATCTGAAAACAATCTTCGGCAATTCTGGATACCCGCTGGATTTGCACATGGTTTCATTGCCTTAGAAGATAATACTCAATTCTTATATAAAACCACCAATTATTATTCTAAAGAATGCGAACGCAACCTGTTATGGAATGATACAGATCTAGCTATTAATTGGCCGATTGAAAACGATATGTCAATAAATCAAACAGAAAAAGACAATAATGCTCCAAATTTTAAGAAACTGATAGATAACAAAATCGATTTATTTTAAGCAAATAAAAGGATTAAATCATTAATCCTTTTATTTTTTCTTAATTCAATACTAATCGTATCAACTAACCAAACCTCTGCCACAATAATCGTCATCCAGAATTAAATTTTCTAAAACTTTATTTTTTTAATTCTTAAAGTTAAACAAAAGTCTTTATATAAAGAGTCGGCGATAAACAAAGAAGATTTAAAATCAAAGTAAAGATTTTTACGAAGATTGACCGCATCCTTCACAAAATCTATAGCACCTTGTTGTAAAGCATTTCTTATTGGCCGGGTTGCCAGTTCTCTATCGGACAAATTTTTAAACTCTCCTTTTAGCATATCATCATTAATGCAATATTTTATAATTTGAGTATCATCAGCACTTAATAATTTTTCTAACTCAAAACTTCGGGCAAAAATTTGAGAATCAGGATACAGATTTGCTAAATTATTTACATAACAGCCTTTTATCTTAATATCTTTTGTTAATCCTTCCATATTTGGGATAATTGTTGCAAAGTAATAACCATGAATTGGCTGCATCGATAGTTTATTTAATGCTTGTTGAATTGTCCCGGAATACCCTACATCTACAACTGCAGAACTTTTACTTGAAAAGAGACCGGATTTTTTCAGATATGTCATTAAAGGTTGTTTTTCAGTTTGTGCCAGACTTAAAATATCTGTTTGCAGGTATTCTAATAAAGGCTTTATATGATCAATTTGTTTTTGTTTTATAATTAATTTTTTATCCTTATCCCATAAATTTTTTTGATATATATTTTTCCAACGTTCAGCATCCAGAATTAAGCCAAATCGCTCAATCAAATAATTTTGAATACTATTTTCACAGTAGTTTTTCTCTGCAATATCAATAATATCCTCAAAAGAATTAATAGCCGGTACTGTTACACATCTACGAGAAACTTGCAGATAATGGCTTTGAGGAGTATTTTTTTGAGGTGAACTCCACAAATCATAAATTTGTTTAACAAGCTTACCTTCTCTGGCTAAAAAATATAATTCATTAATATGATCTATTTGGGCTTGCTCAATCAGCCATTGACAAAAGGCACTCACTACAGGCCCTAATACGTTATAACCTAACTGATAAGGATTTGAGCTAAATAATTTGAATTTTTCTGATGAGTTATTATACCCATATATATTGTTTAAATTTTTTCTGACTAATAAGCCTATTGTTAATTCATTATTAATATTATCTTGATTTAAATCGCTTTTTATAATTTTAAAATAGTCAGGCAGTGCACATGCCAAATCCGCAGCCCTCAGAATATGAATACATTTTATTCCAAATTCATCCGTAGGCAATTGTATATCCGAACGTTCATTGTCACCAATCATCACTACTTCGCGACCAGTGATATCCTCTTTGTTTAACATGTACTTATATAGCTCTCCAGTATCCTTTCGAACTCCGGTTTCTGAAGATAAATATAAATTATGCCATTCAGTAATTCCATGCTGGGATAACATCCTCTCAACTATTTCCCTTGATAAAAACATATCGCTAACTAAAATAACTTTTTTCCCTATATTTTTAACAAATTGCATTAATTCAATTACGTTATAACGAGGACTGACTGAAGCCAGTTCAACTCTTTCCTCAATTTTTTGTATTTGCTGAACCTGATTATCTGTAAGTTGTGATAAATTTTTAAACTGGACATATATTTCATTTAATGAAATATCCTTACCTTTACTACTTCTGGCCTGAGTTTCTGCAACTACCCGATATTTTTTAAAAATCACTCTGCATTCATCATCAAGATACTGGGATATTATTTTTTTGTGTGTTCAGGATTTAAAAGTGGCCTTACCAATAAGGTATCAAATATATCAAAAGCAACTACTATTACTTTCTCTTGGTTAATTCTTGATTTATAAAATTGTATATCTCGTGTCAGGTATTGGGTATCAATTCGGAAGGATGACCAGGAAGGATACTTTAAATCCTGAATAATTAGTGAGCTATAACCAGTTAAAGAAGGTACAATGCCTAGCAATCTTTCAAGTGCATGTGCCGATGTTCCATCTGTTTGTCCTCGTTCTTCTGAAAAATCTTCCCATTTCAAATTGAGATCAAATAAAGGCACTAATGCATTCGTTTTAGCCCAAAACATTGAGCCAACCGGATAATTGAAATAACCATTTATCATTGGTAATTGCATACGAGTTAATAACTTTTGCACCCTGGCTTTTATTTGCTAACCAAGTACAAGCAAAATAAGGTAGCAGATGATAAATTTGTGGATAAATTATACCTAAATTATTATTTTCTATTAATAATGAATAAATTTTACCCCTTTGTTATATATCGATTTCTTACTGTGTAAATATGCCAGATAATCATACTGCTTTAATTGCTGACCAAACTCTGCAAACATTGGCACGATGTCACGACCACGATTTAGAACTATTTTTATTTTAATTTCATATGCAATTTTTAATTTATTTTTATATAAGAAAATTTTATGTGAAAAATTTTTTATTTACAAGACAATAAATAAAAAATTTATTATCTGCAACATATTAACAACCTAATACGTTGAAATAAGGGTATACATATATTTATGATTATTGGAAATAAATTTGTGTTTTATGATATCTTTTTATTATTTCAGCATATTAAATACAGATATCTGCAAAAAATAAAACCAAATTCAGAATTCATTAATAAATATCGATTATTTTGATACTACTTATAAATTTTATTATTTTATATGTTTTTAACATTTTAAATATACTTAATATAAATAGAATATACGAATTCAATATTCACATAACTATTTTTCAGTAGCTCATCAATAGGTTTAGTCTAATCTTCACATTACAACACTGAATTATTCGATGTCAGTGTTAAATAAATGCTATTATTTAACACTGTTGTTTGCTATAAATTTTAATAAATCATGACCATTATGACTTGGCTAATTTTGATATTTTTATTTATCTTAATCATTTGTATATTATATCTATTTTCACGCCAAAAGTTATTACAGGAACGCCAGGCCGGGGATATTCTCTTATCTGAAGCCCAAAATGAGCTAAGTCGTATTCAGGCAGAAGTAAATAATCTACACCAAATCAATCAGAATTATAATGCTGAGCTTTGTAATTGCCGCCAAGAATTACAAATCGTACATAAACGTTTAAGTGCAGCCGAAGCTGTTAATGCTCAATTAACCGATATTCAGAGTGCTTTAGAGCGGGAACAGCAACAGTGCCGATCTGTTTCTACCCAACTGGCAGCAGCAGAACAGCAACTACAAGACTGGCAGTTACGTAGTGAGGAGTGGCATTTGCGTGAAGAAGAGTTTCTAAAGGTACAGGAAGAATTAAATCATGTGCGTGTGGAAAATAGTCGTCTAGCTACACAATTAAAGCATGAACGTGAAACTTATGATGAAAAGCTGACTTTGCTTAATGAAGCCCGTGTTAGTCTGACTGATCAGTTTAAATCACTGGCCAATGATATACTTGAAGAAAAAAGTAAACGTTTCAGTGAACAGAATCAAACCAGTCTTAATCAGTTATTAACTCCCTTACATGAACGTATGCAGGGATTTAGTCAGCTTGTACAAAATACTTATGAAAAAGAAGCTAAAGAGCGCACTACTCTTGAAACTGAACTGAAACATTTACAGCAGTTAAATGCGCAGCTGCACAATGATGCTAAAGCACTTACAGATGCATTAACTGGTACCCAGAATAAAAATCAGGGTAACTGGGGCGAAATGATTCTGGAAAAAGTGCTGGAAAATTCAGGTTTACATAAGGGGCGTGAATATGTTTTACAGGCATCCTCTACTGTTATTGATGAGGATGGCCGGCAGCGCCGGCTGCAACCGGATGTTCTGGTGAATTTACCGGAGAATAAACAGATCGTTATTGATGCAAAAACTTCGTTAACTGCTTATGTACGCTATACTCAGGCAACAGATCCCGGTTCTGCGACCAAAGCACTGGCAGCCCATATTCAGTCGGTACGCCAGCATATTAAGGATCTTTCAGCTAAAAGCTATGATGAAATTGACGGGTTAAATACACTGGATTTTGTGTTCATGTTTATTCCGGTTGAACCGGCATACTTACTTGCCTTGCAACAGGATAATCAGCTTTTTGATGATTGTTTTCAGAAACGGATTATGCTGGTCGGACCCAGCACCTTACTGGCGACATTACGTACAATTGCGCATATCTGGCGTAATGAACAGCAAAACCAGAATGCTTTGGCTATAGCCAAAGAAGGCGGCAAACTATATGACAAATTTGTTGGTTTTGTGAATACGCTTGAAGGTGTAGGTAAAAATCTGGATCAGGCTCAGGGACAATTTCAGAAAGCAATGGGGCAATTAGTAAACGGACGTGGTAATCTGGTAAGTAAAGCCAATAAATTACGTCAATTAGGTGTACAAAGCGGTAAAATTTTACCAGAACATTATCAAATCTCAGAAGACGACGAGGAAGAACTAACTCTGTCTATTCCTGATTCACTTTGAAAAAAGTTCGCCATTTATTTTAATGTATTGATGATTTAAATATGATTTTGTTTAAATGTATATCAGTAATTTAAATTATAAACCAACTTACAAGAGCTGTTAACAGACAGTAATTTTAACCATCTTGCCAATTACATAAATAATTAATATTTATGTAGTCTTTCAGGCATATATCATTTGCTGCTGGGTTGTATCCGAATGACTCAAACTGACTCTCAATCATCTGTTTCATTATTACGCAGAATTTTTAGCCGACATATGCTGATATGTATATTTACAGGTTTCAGCTCTGGTTTGCCCTATTATTTTCTGATTAATCTGATTCCGGCATGGTTACATAGTGAACATATAGATTTGGCAACTATTGCTTCATTTTCCATTATCGGTCTGCCTTTTACCTGGAAATTCTTATGGTCACCATTGATGGATTTAGTTAAATTACCATGGCTGGGTAGACGGCGTGGCTGGATGTTTATCACACAAATTGCATTATTACTGACTTTACTCGGCTACATCGGGCTTAATCCTAATCAGAATATGACAACTATAAAAATTCTATCTGTGTTCGTAGCCTTTTTTGCGGCCAGTCAGGATATTGTTTTGGATGCTTTCCGGCGTGAAATATTGCAGGATAATGAGTTAGGATTAGGTAATGCAATTCATGTTTATGCCTATCGTATTGCCTCAATTATACCGGGCTCTTTATCATTGATTCTGGCTGAGACACATCCATGGTCGACAGTATTCGCCATTACCGCACTATTTATGCTTCCTGGTCTATTTATGACCTTCTTTCTGACACAAGAACCCAAACTTCCTGTAATTACTCACAAATCTTTTAATCAGACAGTTATTGCTCCTTTTAATGAATTTTTTAATCGTAAAGGTATTAAAAATGCTTTGCTGATACTGTGTTTTATTTTTTTGTATAAACTGGGTGACAGTATGGCTACTGCGCTGGCTACACCTTTTTATTTAGATATGGGCTTCAGTAAAATAGATATCGGTCTGATTGCTAAAAATGCCGGCTTGTGGCCAACAATTATTGCTGGTATTTTGGGCGGGATCTGGATGATTAAATTAGGTATTAATCGTGCTTTATGGCTATTCGGACTGGTACAGGTTTTTTCTATATTGGGATTTGTCTGGCTGGCAAGTCAGGGACCTTTTGCCGTAATCAGTTTAAAGCAGCAGTTAATGCTGGCAACCGTTATTGGCGTTGAAGCAATTGGTGTGGGTTTGGGTACGGCTGCTTTTGTGGCTTATATGGCACGTGAAACCAACCCTGCCTTTACTGCCACACAACTGGCATTGTTTACCAGTCTGGCGGCAGTACCAAGAACTTTATTTAATGCAACAACCGGTTATCTGATTAACTGGCTGGGCTATGTCAATTTTTTCTGGTTATGCTTTTTTCTGGCATTCCCCGGTATGCTGCTATTAATAAAAGTTGCGCCATGGAATAAAAACGTAACAGATACTTAGTACTGCACTTGTACATATAATTAAACTAAAAAGAGATTATCAGAACTTAGTTTGTGCCTAATTCAAAAGCCAATTGGCAAACAGAATGATCTGGTTCAATTCAGAATACATAATTCTAAATATTTGCATTAAAGCTTCAATAATCAGGTTTTGCAGGATAAATTTGAATACTTTGTCAGTTAAATGCAAACCTGATTAACGTAAATATGGATTATGCAGTTTCTCATGACCGATAGTAGTCATAGGACCATGCCCCGGCAAAACTCGAGTACTATCAGGCAAAGTTAGTAGTTTACTTTGAATCCCATGAATTAAATCCGCATGATTTCCGCCCGGGAAATCAGTACGGCCGATAGATTCACGGAATAAAACATCACCGGCAATCAACAGGTTATTTGCCTGACTGTAAAACACAACATGACCGGGCGTATGACCGGGTATGTGATAAACAATAAATTTATGTTCACCAACGGATAATTCATCGCCATCTTCCAACCAGCGTGTGGGAGTAAGTGGTTTACTAACCGGAAAACCGTAATTAGCGGTAATTTCAGGCAATGCCTGCAACCAATAATCATCAGACTGATGCGGCCCCAGCACGGGAACACTTTGCTGCTCAGTTAAATCGGCTACACCACTGGCATGATCAAGATGTCCATGTGTTAACCAGATAGCCTGCAGTTTAAGCTGGTGCTGGCTGACTGCTGATAATAAACGTTCAGCCTCTCCGCCAACATCAGTTAGTACTGCTTCCCTGCTGACATCATCCCAAAGCAATGCTGCATTTTGTTGAAATGGTGTTACTGGTATCACTTGAATTTGTAAAGCCATTATTTTCTCTTATTTTGCTACAAATTTATAAGAATAGTGCTTTGCTTAAAAAATATATACTCATGAATAATAGTAAACAGGCAAAACATTGCTTCAGCATTGTCGGTGAAAGCCGATGAGCTACTTTAGCACCCTGTCTGGCAGTGATAAAGCTCATAATACTTATACCAATAAATGCGTAAATATGAACATAACCAATGGTATGAGCTATATCAATGTGTTCATGCGTTCCAAAGAATATAAAGCCTAAAGCTCCGGCAATCGCAATCGGCAAACCACATGCAGCGGAGGATCCTACTGCCTGCTGCATTGTTATTCCGCTTCGATTCAGATAAGGCACTGTTAAACTTCCGCCTCCGATACCAAATAAAGCAGATGCCAGGCCAATAACAACACCTGCACACCAGTGCCAGCGTGGATTAATTAACGGCCTGTTCTGTCTGCTGGATTTTACCCTGGCACTGTGAAGCATATTGATGCCAACAAACAAAGTAAAAATACCGATAACCAGTTGCAATTTCTGACCGGATAAAGCATCGGCAATAGCCGCACCTGCGAATGAGCCAAATACAAGTCCAGGAGTTAACCGTCCTACCACCGGCCAGAGCACTGCATGATTTTTATTATGAGCCAGCATGGAACTGACTGACGTAACCATAATAGTGGCCAGGGATGTGCCAAGCGCAAGATGCATGGTGACAGTCTCACCATAGCCCGCATGCATAAAGACTATATAGAGTATAGGAACAACGATTAAACCGCCACCTACTCCGAACAGACCAGCAGCAAAGCCGGCTACCGCACCGATTATTAAATAAGCAAGCAGTTCCATAGATTATTTTTTTTGCTGCACTAATACTGTATATTAATGGCGAAAGTGGCGTACTCCGGTTACGACCATTGCTATACCATGCTCATTAGCTGCATTAATCACCTCTTCATCCCGTACAGAACCGCCAGGCTGAATAATGGCTTTAATACCCTGCGCAGCAATTACATCTACACCATCTCTGAAAGGAAAAAATGCATCTGAGGCAGCACAGGCACCTGCCAGTTCAAAACCTGCATCCTGTGCCTTACGGGCAGCGATTCTGGTTGAATCAACTCTGCTCATCTGACCGGCCCCGATACCGTAGGTTTGACCGTCTTTGCCAAAAACAATTGCATTCGATTTTACGTATTTCGCCACTTTCCATACAAACAGTAAATCATGCATTTCCTGTTCAGTCGGTGAACGTAATGTGACTACCTGCAATTGTGCTTTTTCGATCTGATGATTATCCGGTGTCTGTACCAGCAGACCACCGCCAACACGCTTTAATTCAAACTGATTGGCTCCGGCTGACAAGGGAATTTCAAGCACACGTACATTTTTTTTAGCAGCAATAATGGTTTTTGCCTCTGCAGTAAATCCGGGTGCCATTAATACCTCAAGAAACTGACCGGTAACTGCTTCTACTGTTGCTGCATCTACCTCACGGTTAAACGCGATAATACCGCCAAATGCACTGGTTGTATCGGTAGCAAATGCCAGACGGTAAGCAGTTAACGTATCCGCTGCAACTGCTACTCCGCAAGGGTTAGCATGCTTAACGATAACACAGGCTGGCTGAGTAAAAGATTTAACAGCCTCCCACGCTGCATCGGCATCAGCAATATTGTTATACGATAATTCTTTGCCTTGCAATTGCTGATAATTAGCCAGACTACCGGCAGCCGGCTTCACATCACGATAAAATGCTGCCTGCTGATGAGGATTTTCTCCATAGCGTAAATCCTGCACTTTCAACCAGTTCTGGTTATATTGCTGAGGAAAAGTGTGTAATTGCGGCTTTCCAGACAGATTTTGATCGTTAATACGAGTCAGGTAATTAGTGATCATGCCGTCATATTGAGCTGTATGGGCAAAAGCTTTTCGTGCCAGATTAAAACGCGTTTGCGCGGATAAACTGCCAAGCTGCTGTATTTCGGCAATAACGGCTTCATAATCATGATAATCTGTAACAATGGCTACATCCCGCCAGTTTTTGGCTGCAGAACGCACCATTGTCGGACCACCAATATCAATGTTTTCAATAGCATCTTCCAGTGTGCAGTCAGGTTTAGCTACTGTTGCCGCAAATGGATACAAATTTACACAAACCAGATCAATGGTTCCAATATCATGCTCTGCCATTTGTGCTACATGCTCAGGACAGTCACGCCGTCCCAGAATACCGCCATGAATTTTCGGATGTAATGTTTTAACCCGTCCGTCCAGCATTTCCGGAAAACCCGTATAGTCTGCCACTTCAGTGACAGCAATACCGGCATCAGCCAGTAAACTGGCTGTGCCGCCGGTTGACAGTAATTCAACCCCCAGTTGTGCCAGCTGATGCGCAAATTCAATTACACCTGTTTTGTCTGATACACTCAGCAGTGCCCGTTTGATTACAGCCATGATTTCTCCCTTAATATGCGAATATTACTGATTTAATCCAGCAGATGATGTTGGATTAATTTTTTACGTAAAGTATTGCGGTTCAAACCAAGAATTTGTGCTGCACGTGTCTGATTGTTATCACATACGTCCATTACACAACGTAATAGCGGTAGTTCCATTTGCTGTAATACCATATCATATACTGCACAAGGTGTTTCACCATCAAGATCAGCAAAATATTGACGTACATTTGCCTCTATACATTGAGCGATACTAACTTTAGGCATTTCACTCATTTACATTTTCCTTATATAACTCAGGGCAAACTGCTTATTGCTCACGGTAATCACATGGCCATTCTGTTAATTGTGCTACTTGCCTGTCCAGAAAATCATTAACCAGCTGCAACTGTATTTGCGCATCATCTGTCGTATTCACCTGTCTGCGAAAAATTTCACCTTCCGGTAGACCGGACACATACCAGCCAATATGTTTACGGGCAATGCGCACTCCCGTAAATATCCCGTAAAAATCATGTATAGCAGAAACATGATTGACTATAATCTGTGCATGCTCCGCTATGGTCAGTGCCTGCGGTAAACAACCATGCTTATAGTAATGTACCAAATCGCGGAACAACCATGGCTGTCCCTGTGCAGCGCGCCCGATCATCACACCATCGGCACCGGTTTGTTGTTTTATATCAATCGCTTTTTGCGGGCTGGTAATATCACCGTTAACCCATAATGGCAGGTTTATCTTCTGTCGTACTTGTGTAATCAGATCATAACTTGCCGTTCCCCGGTACATTTGCGTTCGTGTTCGGCCGTGGATAGCAAGAGCAGCAATTCCTGCCTGTTCAGCTATTTGCGCAATGGTTAAAATATTACGATGATCGTCATCCCATCCCAGACGGGTTTTCAGCGTTACCGGAACATCAACTGCACCGACAACGGTTTGCAAAATAGCCTTAACCAGCGATTCATTTTGTAATAGAGCACTGCCAGCCAATACATTACATACTTTTTTTGCCGGGCAGCCCATATTAATATCAATTACTTCAGCACCACGGGCTACATTATAGCAGGCAGCCTCGGCCAGCTGCTGCGGATCACTACCCGCAATCTGTACTACCCTGACCCCGCTTTCACCGTCGTAGTCTGCCCGCTGCAAAGTCTTACGAGTTTTCTGTAAATAAGGATCACTGGTAATCATTTCACTTACAGCCCAGCCTGCACCAAATTCACGGCATAACTGACGGAAAGGTTTATCAGTTATACCTGCCATCGGAGCTAAGGCAAACGGAGTAGCAAGCTGATAACAACCAATTTGCATAATTGCTAAATCAAACGGAGAAAGAAGAATAAATATCTAAATATTGTACATTTTTTAGGCACTCACTCCAAATATAAATAATATTATTAAAATAGTTCATTGATTAATTTAAAAAAATTATTTATTAAATATAAAATAGTTTTAGCCCGCTAATACTTTAGCCCAGTTTGTTTTCTGCAATTTGCTTTCAGATGTCCGAAATAGATATTTGCTGCATCGGTTAAATACTGATTAATCGATTACGAGTAAAATACTGACTAACAGGCCAGAATATAATAAATTTTATGCTATCTGCTTATATTTATCTCTGCTGCAATAAAGCGACTATTTCAAAATGTCAGCACTTGGATAAGAAGATATAAAACAGCCTGTCGACTTGTTGGTCAAATAACCACAAGCAAATTACTGGTGATATTTAAAGTGATTTTAAAGCTTGCTGGCAGTATTTATTTTATTTGTGTGAAGTTAAATGATTTTAGTTACAGTTAGGTGGTAGGAAGATAATGAAAGCTACAAATACAGTCCATCATACTAAGAGCAGCTTAATAAAGTTTTATTAAGATAAAAACTCTATTAAGCTGCCGGATACTATTCAGATAATAATTATTCTATCCATTGTAGAATTTGTTGCTGAATTTTTTCTGCACTTAATCCCATTTGCGCTAACAATCGTGCTGTATCACCATGTTCAGTAACAATATCAGGAATTCCGAGTGTCAAAACGGGTTTAGTCAGATTATGCTGTACTAGCGCTTCAAGCACAGCACTTCCTGCACCGCCAATTTTACTGTTTTCTTCAAGCGTAACTATATAATCATGTTCTGCTGCCAGCTGTACTAATAACTCTGTATCCAGTGGTTTGACAAAACGCATATCTGCTACTGTAGCATCAATAGCATTAGCTACAGTCAGTGCCGGTTGTACCATACTACCAAACGCTACCAAAGCAATTTTACTTCCTTTGCGGCGTACTACTCCCTTACCAATTGCCACTGTAGCCAAATCTGATCCCGCTTCGATACCGGTACCTGTACCACGCGGATAACGCACAGCCGCCGGCTGATTAAGCTGATAACAGCTTGATAATAGTAAACGGCATTCACGTTCATCACTAGGAACAGCAATTACCAGATTGGGTACGCAGCGCAAATAGCTTAAATCATAGACACCCGCATGTGTCGGACCATCTGCACCAACAATTCCGCCGCGATCAATAGCAAACAAAACCGGCAAATTCTGTAATGCCACATCATGAATCAGCTGATCGTAAGCACGTTGCAGAAAAGTTGAATAAATTGCTACAACCGGCTTCATCTGCTCACAGGCAAGTCCGGCAGCAAAAGTAACCGCATGCTGTTCTGCAATACCAACATCAAAATAACGTTCAGGGTAAAGCTTCTCAAACTCTACCAGACCACTGCCTTCACGCATTGCCGGAGTAATGGCCAGTAATTTATTGTCTGCCGCGGCCTGATCGATTATCCACTGACTAAAAATCTGTGTATAAGTGGGTTTAGCAGCCCCGTCAGATGAATGCAAACCCTGCTGAGGATCAAATGCACTGACAGCATGAAATGCAACCGGATCATTTTCTGCCAGTTTATAGCCATGCCCTTTTTTAGTAATAATATGCAACAATTGCGGCCCTTTACGGCTGCGCATTTCCTGCAATACATCTACCAGCTGAATCACATCATGCCCGTCAACCGGACCGGAATAGGTAAATCCAAAATTATCAAATAATGATAAAGTTTCAGAGCTAGTGCTTTCTTCAATCAGCCCCTTAATTTTATTTTCTACCCGCTGAGCCACATCCAGAGCACCCGGAACCAGACTCAGCACTTTTTCTGATTTGTGCTTGATAGATTTCACTAAGTCTTTTACATCATGCAAAGGATTTTTCGCCAAATATTTAGGTAAAGCTCCCACATTGGGTGAAATAGACATTTCGTTATCGTTGAGAATAACCAACAAATCAATGTCCATATCCCCGGCATTATTCAACGCTTCAAATGCCTGTCCCGCCGTCATTGCCCCGTCACCAATAATAGCCACACTACGATTGGTTTTATGCTGTAATTTATCAGCAACAGCCATACCCAGAGCAGCACCAATCGAAGTAGAGGAATGACCGACGCCAAACACATCGTATTCAGACTCGCTGCGTTTAGGAAACCCGGCCAGACCTCCGCATTGACGCATTGTATTCATGCGTTGCTTACGTCCGGTAAGAATTTTATGAGGATAACTCTGATGCCCTACATCCCAAATCAGATGGTCATATGGCGTCTGATATACATAATGCAAAGCAACAGTTAACTCAACTGCCCCGAGATTACTGGCAAAGTGTCCTCCTGTTTTACTTACTGATTCAAGTAAATAGGCGCGCAATTCATTGACCAGCTCAGGTAACTGTGTTTTTTGTAAACGACGAACATCCTGCGGTAAATCAATGGTATCAAGCAGTGGTGTAGGATTCATGATCAGACTTTACTTATTATTAATTTATTAATCCGGGTGACAGATCAAATACCTGCCAAGTAAATGCAGAGTAATTATATACCAGCATACCCCCTGCACGGGGGTATTTCATTATATGACGAAAAATTATTTTTATCCGGATTCATCCAAATAATTTCAGTCAATCAAAACAATTCAATCTTAAATTACCAATCCACACTATTGAATTACTCACGATGATATGGATGATTATGCAGAATCGACTGTGCACGATAAAGCTGCTCTGTCAGCAATACCCGCACCATACCATGAGGTAAAGTAAGACTGGAGAGCCGCAATAACAAATTCGCTCGCTGTTTTAAACCATCAGTCATACCATCGGCACCACCAATAACAAAACACAGATTATCACCCTGATGCTGCCATTTTTTTAACCAGTTAGCGAGTTCCATCGAAGTAGGGGCTTTTCCGCGCTCATCCAGAACTATTAGATAACTATGCGCAGGAATGGCTGCAACAATACGCGCCTCTTCTGCAGCCATTGCCTGCGCTGTACTCGTTCCGGAACCACGCTTTTCCGGCTTGATTTCTTTAAGCTGAAACTGAATTTCACGACCAAATCTTTTACTGTAATCGGTCACAGCATAATCTACCCATTGCGGCATTTTCGTTCCTACCGCCAGCACAGTAATATTCATTCAATTCCAGTAAAATTAGTATCCGGCACAAATCAATCTGCAGCCTGCCATGGCTTAGCTGCCCCTGCATGAAAGGAAGGTTTTTCACCACCCCACAAAGCTTCAATATCATAATAATCGCGTACTGCTGGCTGCATAACATGCACAACCAGATCACCAGCATCAACCAATGCCCATTCACCGCTATCAAGACCTTCAGTGCTGATAATTTCATAACCAGCCTCTTTCAAATCGACAGCCACATTGTTGGCCAGAGCCTTTACCTGACGTGTACTGTCACCACTGGCAATAATCATGCGTGAAAACAGCGAAGTTTGTGCTGAAGTATCCAGCACAATAATATCTTTTCCTTTAATATCTTCAAGTGCATTAACGCTAACGGCTACCATATTTTCCCATTGAGCGATAAGATTTTCATCCATATAGTAAAATACCCTATTATGTTAAAAGCATTTCCAGCTTAGAAATACTCTATAAATATAAATTATGCCTGATAAAGACCTTCATGGTCGATGTATTCAGCCACAGTCTCCGGAACATCATCATGATGACCTGATGACCATTTTGCACGAATATCAGTTGAGCTGACTGGTAAAAATGATGTTTGTAATAAAACTGCACGTCCGCCATCACTACCATCCGGTACCGTCATATTTTTAGCCAGTGCATCTGGCAACCATTGCTGCAATGATTCCGGCAAATCGGTTAATCTCTGTTGACCGCGCTGAGCAATTGCCAGATTCACACTTTGTAGCAGAGCCTGATAGCGATGCCAGTGAGGTAATTGCAACAATGAATCCATTCCCAGCAACCACCATAACTGAGTCTGCGGAAATACCTGACGAAACAGAGATACTGTATCAATAGTATATGTAGGTCCATTACGTAGTACATCGCAATCAGACACACTAAAACGTTTGTCTGTACTAATTGCCCTTTCCACCATAGCAAGACGTTGTAGTGCCGGTGTACAGATAACTGTCGGTTTATGATACGGATCACCAGCCGGAATAAAAATAACATTATCCAGCATTAACTCATCGGCAAAACCCTGTGCAATATGAATATGCCCATTATGCAGGGGATCAAAAGTACCGCCGAACAAACCGATACGTTTCATACTTTATTTCCGTTAACCACAATATTCAGCTTACCGGTAATCGGATGAATAACCAGACCATGTACCCTAATCTCACTGGGCATCAGAGGATGTTTACGTATCATATTCACCGAATGCATAATAGCATCTTCCACACAATCAAAATCAGTTAACCATTTATGGAAATCTACGCCGGCATTTTCCAGAATTTCAAGGCGCTCATCGCTGATCCCCCGGGCGCGCATTCTGTCAAGCATATCAGGCACATGTAATTCCTGCATGCCGCAATCATAATGCCCGATCACCATAATTTCAGTTACATTCATTTCAAATACAGCCACTAGTAATGAACGCATCACGGAACCCCAGGGATGGGTGACTAAAGCACCGGCGTTACGAATTACCTTAGCATCTCCATTCTTCAACCCCAGAGCACGGGGTAATAAATCCAGAATCCGTGCGTCCATACAGGAAACAATCGCCAGATTTTTTTCCGGATATTTATCTGTAAAAAATTGCTCATACTCTTCTGCATCAACAAATCTTTGATTAAAGTCCATAATTTCATCGATTAAAGACATAATTTCTCCCTCTGCATTTATTTAATCGTTACATGAATCTTATTACATTGATACATCAGCCCGAAGAACAAAAACCATAAAATATTCAGGCAGCCCAACGGCTGCCTGTTAACAAACCGAACTGTCTATGCACCTAACCAGAGCAATTTAAAAGCCCATAGTACAGCAATAATCCACACCATATAAGAAACTTCTTTAACTCTGCCACAGAACAGTTTAATTAGTGCATAACTAATAAAACCCATTGCAATACCATCTGCAATTGAATAAGCGAAAGGCATAAAAATCAGTGTAAAAAATGCAGGTGCAGCTTCAGATACATCTTTCCAGTCAATTTCCATCATACTGCGCATCATCAGTACACCCACATATAACAAAGCAGGCGCAGTTGCATATGCCGGCACACTGGCAGCAAGCTTGGAAAACCACAAACTGGCCAGCATCAGAAGACCAACCACCACTGCTGTCAGACCTGTACGGCCGCCTGCAGCTGCTCCGGCTGCCGACTCTACATAAGCAGTAGTAGAAGAAGTACCCAGCCCGGCACCGACTACAATTGCCGTTGAATCGGCCAGCAACGCTTTTTTTACCCGTGGTAATTTGCCATCCACCAACAAACCGGCACGTCCGGCAACACCAATCAGAACACCGGTACTGTCAAATAAATCCACAAAGAAAAACACAAAAATAACGCTAACCAGACTCATGCTAAATAAATCATGAAAATCCAGCTGTAAAAAGGTAGGAGCCAGAGAGGGAACCGGCGCAAATATTCCCTTAAACTCATTAAGACCTGCTACTGAAGCAATAGCCGTAATTGCCAAAATACCGATAATAATTCCGCCACGTATGCGGAAATGCTCCAAAGTAACTATGAAACAAAAGCCCACGATCGTCAACAGCACCTGAGGAGAATGAATATCACCCAGGCTGACCAGAGTGTTCGGATTAGATACCACTACTTCGGCACTTTTGAGCGCAACCAGAGCCAGAAATAAACCAATACCGCCGCCAATAGAATACTTGAGAGAATTCGGTAGTGAATTAACAATCGCTTCGCGCACCTTAAACAGGCTTAAGATAATAAAAACAATACCGGAAACAAAAACTGCACCCAGTGCTACCTGCCATGATATACCCATACCTTTTACAACAGCATAAGTAAAATAAGCATTCAGTCCCATACCGGGCGCGAGGGCGATCGGATAATTGGCTACCAATCCCATCATCATGCAGGCAAAAGCTGAAGAAATACAGGTAGCCACAAATACCGCACCAAAATCCATTCCGGCATCCTTAAGAATAGAAGGATTAACTACCAGAATATAGCTCATTGCCAAAAAAGTAGTCAGACCGGCTAACACCTCAGTGCGCACACTGCTGCCACTTTCTTTAATTTTAAAAAAACGATCCAGAAAAGAAGTACCCGCTGGGCTCATGCCAATTCCTTTTAATACCGAACAAAGGCCAGACAAAACCGGTTATCATTAATAAATGTTTATTGATAACCAGACGAAAAAACAAATAAATATAGCATCACATTCCGACAACAAGCACAGCCTTTATACTGTATTAATGTACATGTTCCGGTATCCAGATAAATGGATTAATGCAGCGTTTCCCCTTATTAGAAAGATTAATCACTTAATCGGCTAAAACCATTTTTCCGCGTAAAGAAAAAGTATGTGCCTGAGTGATTTCCAGCTCTACCATCTGATTAATCAGACGAGGATGCCCTGTAAAATTAACTACCCGGTTATTTGCTGTACGCGCCTGTAACTGATCAGGATCTTTTTTAGACACACCTTCTACAAGACAGCGCTGTACACTGCCAAGCATAGATTGATTAATACGCGCTGTCTCAGCTTCAATCACTGTATTTAATGCTTCCAGACGACGTACTTTTTCAGCATGAGGAGTATCATCCGGTAAATTTGCTGCCGGTGTTCCCGGACGCGGACTATAGATAAATACAAAGCTTAAATCAAAAGCCAGGTCTTGTACTAACTTCAGAGTTTGCTCAAACTCACGCTCAGTTTCTCCCGGAAAGCCAACAATAAAGTCTGAACTTAAACATAAATCCGGCCGGATAGCCCGCAACTTACGGATAATATGTTTATACTCTAAGGCTGTATAGCCACGTTTCATTGCCATTAAAACACGGTCGGAACCAGACTGTACCGGAAGATGCAAATGTGATACCAGCTTAGGTAAATCACGATAACACTCAATGATTGCATCAGAAAATTCACGCGGGTGGCTAGTCGTAAAGCGCATGCGTTCAATACCGGGTATCTCATGCACTATGCGCAGCAACGTTGCGAAATCACAGATTTCACCATCACCCATATCGCCGCGATAGGCGTTTACGTTTTGTCCCAGCAGATTAATTTCTTTGACACCCTGTTGTGCCAGACCGGCAATTTCAGTAAGCACATCGTCAAGTGGACGTGAAAATTCCTCTCCGCGCGTGTAGGGTACAACACAAAAACTGCAATATTTGGAACAGCCTTCCATAATAGATACGAACGCTGCTCCACCTTCAACACGTGCAGGCGGTAAATGATCAAATTTTTCTATTTCCGGAAAAGAAATATCTACCTGTGACAGACCACTGGTTTCCTTATCAAGAATCATTTGTGGTAAACGATGCAAAGTCTGAGGACCGAAAACCACATCCACATAAGGTGCGCGCTGAATAATTGCCTCACCTTCTTGTGAAGCCACACAACCACCGACACCGATAATTAAATCCGGATTTTTAACTTTCAAAGGTCGGATACGACCCAAATCTGAAAATACTTTTTCCTGAGCCTTTTCCCGAACCGAACAGGTATTAAAAAGAATAATATCTGCATCTTCAGCCCTGTCAGTTCGTTCTAAAGGTTGCCCTTCTGCCAGGACAGACAGCATTTTTTCACTGTCGTATTCATTCATCTGACAACCAAAGGTTCGTATAAATACTTTTTTCATAACACCTACAATAATTATTCAACCTGCGGATTATTGGGTCTCACTAATGCGTCCTGCTCTTCATCAGTCAGTACCCAGATTTCCTGAATCTGATTTGCTCTGTCAACCCGCACTGCTATCGTTGCATTCTTAAATTTGTACAAATTGTTATACGTAACAAAACGATTATTTGTATCATGTATACGTACTCCCCTGCTTAATTGAAATGTTTTATTACCTTTAACTAAGCCCAAACTTAACGTACGTAACCATGCTTTTTTTGCCGTTCCTAATACAACCTGCTGTCCTTCTGCTTGTTTCAATACAACTATATGAATATCATTAGGTAAAACACGACCTGCCCATACTAATGAAGAGGATAAAAAAATCAGGCTCAACAATACTAAACGTAAATATTTCATGATTTCTCCTTAAATAACAATAGTCAGCTAAGCGTCAATAATTATACGCAGAAGAGAGATAAACAGCAGCTTTTTAAGAAAAACGAATTCTGAAAAGCTAAAACAGTAAATACAAACTTATTAAATCAAACAAATGTATTTAAATAGAATTACGGTAATAAACTTACACTAAACAAGTAGTTTAAATTCGGTTCAAAAATCAGCTTTTTATTTGTGTATTGATTAATTCCTAAAATAACTATATTTTCGGCATCATAACAAAAAACCAAACTTACTCAATGATGAAAAAAGTAGTGAATCGTACCTATTAAAATTTATAGATATATACTGAATTACTACATCACGACAACTAAATAAATATACATTTTCAAACTATTCACAAAACCATAAAGCAAAAAATCAAAATGAAACAAGCCAGCCTAATGGCTGGCTTGTTCGTGAAGCCTGATTACTCAGCTACAGCTTCAGATTCAGGTGCTTTCTCAACCAACTCAACCAGAGCCAGCGGAGCATTATCGCCTTTACGGAAGCCATACTTCAATATGCGCAGATAGCCACCATTCCGATTAGCAAAGCGCGGGCCTAACTCATTGAATAATTTAACAACAACATCACGATCACGTGTACGATTAAAAGCTAAACGATGATTAGCCAGTGAAGGCTTTTTACCTAAAGTAATCAATGGTTCAGCTACACGACGCAACTCTTTTGCTTTCGGCAAAGTAGTTACAATTGTTTCGTGAGTCAATAAAGAATTGGCCATATTACGCAACATAGCAGCGCGATGACTGCTGGTGCGATTTAATTTGCGGTTACCATTACGATGACGCATGTCATTATCCTTTAATCATCAAACTTGTGGCTTTTCCAGACTGGCCGGCGGCCAGGCTTCCAGTTTTGAACCCAACGTCAATCCTTTGGAAGCCAGGACTTCCTTGATTTCGTTCAGAGATTTTCTACCCAGATTCGGGGTTTTCAACAATTCAGTCTCTGTGCGTTGAATCAAATCGCCAATATAGTAAATATCTTCAGCTTTCAAGCAGTTTGCTGAACGAACGGTCAACTCCAGATCATCAACTGGACGAAGCAGAATCGGATCAATCGGTGGTTCTTTCTCTTCTACCACGGTAACTGGAGTACCCTGTAAATCTGCAAAAATTGACATTTGATCAATCAAAATACAGGCCGCATTGCGAACTGCTTCTTCAGGGTCAATAGCACCGTTGGTTTCAATATCTAAAACCAGACGATCTAAATCAGTACGCTGCTCAACACGAGCAGGTTCTACTTCAAAGCTGACACGACTGATAGGCGAAAAGCTTGCATCTAGTTGAATAGCGCCGATACGTTTGTGGTCGTCTTTATTACGACGACCTGACACAGATTCATAACCTCTGCCTTGTTCAACCTTAATTTCCATATTGATACTACCACCTTCAGACAGGTGGCAGATAACATGATCAGGGTTAACAATTTCGACATCATGAGGTAACTCAATATCAGCTGCGGTAACAACACCAGCACCTGATTTTTTCAAACTTAAAGTTACTTCTGTGCGGCCATGCACTTTAAATACTACACCTTTCAGGTTCAGCAGAATATCAACAACATCCTCCTGAACGCTGTCAAGTGTAGAATATTCATGCAATACGCCTTCAATCGTTACTTCTGTCGACGCATAACCATTCATTGATGACAGTAAGATACGACGCAAAGCATTACCCAAGGTATGGCCGAAACCACGTTCAAAAGGCTCCATAGACACTTTGGCACGGGTAGCAGACAAGGTGTCAACGTCAATTTGACGTGGCTTCAAGAATTCGGATGTGTTTTGCATTTAACTGTCCTCACTTAACCAGCTTTATTTAGAGTAAAACTCTACCACCAGCTGTTCATTAATATCGCCACTCAATTCAGTGCGATCTGGCATGTTTTTGAAAACACCTTCCAGCTTGCCTTCTTCAACAGAAACCCAGCTTGGTAAACCGATCTGGCTGGCAAGACTGAATGCTTCCTGAATTCGCACCTGTTTTTTGGCTTTTTCGCGAACAGCAACCACATCACCAGCTTTCACTTGAAAAGAAGGGATGTTTACAACCTGACCGTTCACAGTAATGGCTTTGTGAGATACCAACTGACGGGCTTCAGCACGAGTAGAGCCAAACCCCATACGGTATACCACGTTGTCTAAACGAGATTCCAACAACTGAAGCAGCAATTCACCAGTCGAACCTTTACGACGGGCTGCTTCAGCAAAATAACGGCGGAACTGACGTTCTAACACACCGTAAATACGGCGGATTTTCTGTTTTTCACGTAATTGCAGACCATAGCCGGACAAACGCGGTTTTTTTGCGCCATGCTGGCCGGGAGCAGAGTCAAGTTTACATTTTGAATCCAGAGAGCGACGTGCACTCTTCAGAAACAGATCTGTGCCCTCACGACGGGCTAATTTACATTTCGGGCCGGTATAACGTGCCATACTCAAATACTCCTGTTAGATACGACGTTTTTTAGGTGGCCGACAACCATTGTGTGGCAATGGAGTAACGTCTGTAATACTGGTAATCTTGAAACCAAGAGCGTTGAGCGCACGCACAGAAGATTCGCGACCAGGACCCGGCCCTTTAATGCGAACTTCCAGATTTTTTACGCCATACTCTTGGGCAACTTTACCAGCTGCTTCTGCCGCAACCTGAGCGGCAAATGGTGTGCTCTTACGTGAACCTTTAAAACCAGCACCGCCAGAGGTAGCCCAAGATAATGCATTGCCCTGACGGTCAGTGATAGTAATGATGGTATTATTGAAAGATGCATGTACATGCACAATACCTTCACTTACGGATTTACGTACTTTCTTGCGCACACGAGCTGTGTTTGCTTTAGCCATTATTATTCCTTATCAATTATTTCTTGCCTGCGATCGCTTTACGCGGACCTTTACGCGTACGCGCATTGGTACGGGTACGCTGACCACGGCACGGTAAACCACGACGATGACGCAGACCACGATAACAGCCCATGTCCATCAAACGTTTGATATTCATGGTTACTTCACGGCGCAGATCACCTTCCACATGGTATTTGGCAATCTGTTCACGCAAAGCATCAAGCTGAGTCTCGTCTAAATCTTTTACTTTAGTGCTCGGCACAACGCCGGCAGCTTCGCAAACCAGTTTAGCGCGAGACGAACCAATACCATAAATAGCCTGAAGGCCAATTACGATATGGGCATTGTTAGGGATATTTACCCCTGCAATACGAGCCATATTTTTTCCTTAGGGCAAAAGTCTGTCACTATAACACAAAGACTTATGGTTATCCATTAGCCTTGGCGTTGTTTATGACGAGGGTCAGTACAAATCACGCGTACGACACGATTACGACGAATGATTTTACAATTACGGCAAATTTTCTTTACCGATGGCTGAACGCGCATATTATTTCCTTTCTACTCTTAGCGGGCGCGGAAAACGATGCGGGCACGAGTCAAATCGTACGGAGTCAATTCCACAGTCACTTTATCACCGGGTGAAATACGAATGTAATGCATGCGCATTTTTCCGGAGATATGACCTAAAACGACATGATCGTTTTCAAGTTTAACTTTAAAAGTTGCGTTGGGCAGGGTTTCAAGAATTTCACCCTGCATTTGTATGGTATCTTCTTTAGCCATAATACTTAACGACGTGATGATAATGATTTCATCGCAGAACGCTTCATCAGATGTTCATACTGACTGCTCATTACGTAAGAAGCGATTTGCGTTTTAAAATCCATGGTCACCACCACCAGAATAAGTAGTGAGGTGCCACCTAGGTAGAAAGGTACATTCATCGCAGAAGTCAGCACTTCCGGAATCAGGCACACGATAGCAATATAAATTGCGCCCCAAAAGGTCAAACGCAATACAACTTTCTCCAGATAACGACTGGTTTGCTCACCAGGCCGGATACCTGGAACGAAAGCACCACTTTTCTTCAGATTTTCTGCCATTTCCCTTGGACTGAACACCAAAGCCGTATAGAAATAACAAAAGAAGATAATAGTAGCTGCAAATAACAAAATATAAACAGGCTGACCATGCTGCAATAATGTAGCCAGTTTCTGTAACCAACTATCCGGATTTGCCGAACCAAACCAGCTTAACAGAGTAGAAGGAAACAAAATAATACTGGATGCAAAAATTGGCGGAATAACCCCAGCCATATTCAGTTTGAACGGCAGATGAGAGTTTTGCGCCTGCATAATACGATTACCTACCTGACGTTTGGCATATTGCACAGGTACTTTACGTTGTGCACTTTCAATATATACAACAGCATATATCAATGTCAGCGCACCAACAATCAGTGCAACAGCCATCAGATAACTAATTGATCCCTGACTGGTTAATGTCAGCAAACGACCAATACCGGCAGGCAGACTGGCTGCAATACCGGCGGTAATAATCAGCGAAATACCATTACCTATACCACGTTCAGTAATTTGTTCACCCAGCCACATCAGAAACATGGTTCCTGTAACCAGACAAACCATAGTCGAGAAATAAAACTCAATCTGACCGGAAACTACTACATTTTGCTGGTAAACAAATGCAGCAGCACCAAAGCTTTGCAAAGTGGCCAGCAAAACAGTACCGTAACGGGTATATTTGGTCAAAGTACGGCGCCCCGCCTCACCTTCTTTTTTTAAAGCCTTCAATGAAGGAATAATTTCAGAAGCAAGCTGAATAATAATTGAGGCTGAAATATAGGGCATCACACCTATTGCAAAAATACTGAACCGTTGCAGAGAACCGCCGGAAAACATATTAAGCATACTTAATATGCCTCCGCCGGCACTTTCATACAATTTGGTCAAAGCAGCACCATCCACACCGGGCACTGGAATATGTGAACCGATGCGGAATACAACCAACGCACCAAGTAAAAATAACAGACGATTTTTCAAATCACCGAACTTTGAAAGTCCTGTTGCGGATTGCGGATTAGCCACTTGAGTCCTTGCCTTATTCTGCTACTTTACCACCGGCAGCTTCAATGGCCTGTTGCGCACCTTTGGTGGCCTTAATACCATTTAAAGTTACCGCCTTATCAATACTGCCTGATGCAATAATTTTAACATTCAGAGCAGTAGCAGGCACCAGTCCTGCCTGTTTCAGAACTAAAACATCAATTTCATCAACTGCAATTTTAGCCAGTTCATCTAAACGCACTTCTGCATTCAGATTAGCAGTCAGAGATTTAAAACCGCGTTTCGGCAGACGGCGTTGCAAAGGCATCTGACCGCCTTCGAAACCGACTTTATGATAACCACCTTTACGGCTTTTCTGACCCTTATGGCCTCGGCCACAAGTTTTGCCTAAACCGCTGCCAATGCCACGACCTACACGGCGAGCCGCGTGTTTAGCACCTTCAGCAGGTTGAATGGTATTCAAAAGCATGTTACTTCTCCACTTTCAAAAGGTAGCTGATTTTGTTGATCATGCCACGATTTTCGGGGGTATCAAGCACTTCAACAGTATGCTCGCGGTGACGTAAGCCTAAACCGCGTGCGCAGGCACGATGAGCAGCAATAGTGCCAATCAGACTTTTAACCAGTGTAATGCGTATGGTTTTTTGCTCACTCATGATCTGCTCCTAAAATTTCTTCTACGGTCAGGCCACGTTTAGCAGCAATCTCAGCCGGCGTATACAGTTTAGACAATCCGTCCAGAGTTGCGCGAACAATGTTGTATGGATTGGTTGAACCATGTACTTTAGCAGAGATATTATGAATACCCATTGCATCAAATACCAAACGCATTGGACCACCAGCTTTCACACCATTACCTTCTTTGGCCGGTTGCATGAATACACGTGTTGCACCATGGCGACCAATTACTTCGTGATGAATGGTACGTCCATTTAAAGGCACTTTGATCATATTGCGGCGGGCTTGATCCATAGCTTTCTGTACAGCCACAGGTACTTCTTTAGATTTACCTTTGCCCATACCAATGCGACCATCGCCATCACCTACTACGGTTAAAGCCGAGAAGGCCATAATGCGGCCACCCTTAACCACTTTGGTCACACGGTTTACGGCAACCATTTTTTCAATCAGGCCGTCACCGCGTTCTTCAGTTTCGTGTTTTGCCATATTTCTGGTCTCCAGTTTATTAGAAGCTCAAACCGTTTTCACGGGCTGCCTCAGCCAAGGCTTTAACGCGACCATGGTATTGAAAACCAGAACGGTCAAAAGCCACTGCATCAATGCCGGCCGCTTTGGCTTTTTCAGCAATGCGTTTGCCAACTACAACAGCAGCATCTACATTGCTACCATATTTAATGCTGGCACGAACATCAGCCTCAAGAGTAGAGGCCTGAGCCAGTACTCGGTCACCTTCAGCGCTAATAACCTGGGCATAAATGTGATTATTGGTGCGGAAAACGCACAATCTCACTTTGTTCAGGGCTGCAATTTTGGCACGGGTTTTACGTGCTCGACGCAGTCTTGCTACATTTTTATCCATCAGTGAGCCTCAATTATTTTTTCTTGGTTTCTTTAATAACGACACGCTCATCAGCATAACGTACACCTTTACCTTTATAAGGTTCCGGCGGACGGAATCCACGAATTTCAGCGGCCACCTGCCCTACTACCTGTTTATCTGCACCGGCAATGATTACTTCGGTAGCAGAAGGAGTAGTAGCAGTAATACCTTCAGGCAATTCGTAGTTAATCGGATGAGAGTAACCTAAAGAAAGATTCAATACTTTACCCTGAGCCTGAGCGCGATAACCCACACCAATCAGTTGCAGCTTTTTCTCAAAACCATTGCTCACGCCCACAACCATATTGTGCAATAAAGCACGAACTGTACCGGATAAAGCATTTGCTTTTGTACTGTTATCATTGGCGGTAACAACCAGCTGACCATCATTCAATGCTACATTCACTTCAGCGTGCTGATGCAGAGACAATTCGCCGTTTTTACCTTTAACAATGATAGCCTCTGGAGAAAACTTAACGTCAACGCCAGCCGGAACCACTACCGGATGTTTTGCAATTCGAGACATGTTTTCTCCTTAGGCAACTACGCACAATAACTCACCGCCAATACCATTGGCACGGGCTTTACGGTCAGTCATTACGCCTTTAGAAGTGCTCACAATCACAACGCCCAAACCATTCATTACAGAAGGAATGTCGTTGGAACCTTTATACACACGCAAACCAGGACGTGATACGCGCTGAATGCGCTCTATTACCGGCTGACCTGCATAGTATTTCAATTGTATTTCCAATGTCGCCTTGGTTTCAGTAGATACGGCGAAATCTTCTACGTAGCCTTCTTCTTTCAAAACTTTGGCAATTGCTACTTTCAGTTTTGAAGAAGGCATACTTACAGAGACTTTATTCGCACGCTGAGCGTTGCGAATACGGGTCAACATATCGGAAATAGGATCATGCATACTCATATTTTATACTCCTATTACCAGCTGGCTTTGATGACACCCGGAATTTCACCACGCATGGCGATTTCACGGATTTTGGTACGGGCCAAGCCGAATTTACGGAAATTACCACGCGGACGACCGGTCAAAGCGCAGCGACGACGTTGACGAATCGGAGCAGCATTACGCGGAATAGCCTGCAGTTTCAGACGTGCCTGAAAATGTTCTTCATCAGTCGCGTTAGCATCATTGATGATGGCGAAAATGGCTTCACGCTTTGCAGCATATTTTTTTGCCAAAGCTTCACGCTTCAGCTCACGATTAATAAGTGCTTTCTTAGCCATAATTAACCCTTAAACGGAAATTTGAACAGAGACAGCAGTGCTTTGGCTTCTGCGTCAGTTTTGGCAGTAGTGGTAATAGTAATATTCAAACCACGCAAAGCATCAATTTTATCGTATTCAATTTCCGGGAAAATAATTTGTTCACGCACGCCCATGTTGTAATTACCACGACCGTCGAATGATTTACCATTTACACCGCGGAAGTCACGTACACGCGGCAAAGCGATTGCAATCAGACGATCCAGAAATTCATACATACGATCACGGCGCAAAGTTACTTTGCAGCCAATCGGGTAATTATCACGGATTTTAAAGCCTGCAATTGACTTGCGTGCTACAGTTACTACTGGTTTCTGACCAGCAATTTTTTCCAGATCACCAACTGCATGTTCCATTACTTTTTTATCGGCAACCGCTTCACCAACACCCATGTTGAGGGTAATTTTTTCAATACGCGGTACTTCCATGATAGATTTGTAACCGAACTGTTTGGTCAACTCAGGAACAACAGTAGTGTTATAAAAGTCTTTTAAACGAGCCATTGATTACTCCTTAAGCTCCCACGGCGGCACCGGTAGATTTATATACACGGGTACGCACTACTTTGCCGTCTACAGTTTCTACTTTGATACCTACGCGGTCAGCTTTTTGGGTTTCCGGATTGAAAATCGCCACATTGGAAATAGCCAATGGCGCATCTTTGGTGATTACACCACCTTCAATCCCACGCATGGGGTTAGGTTTCTGGTGACGTTTAACACGATTTACGCCGTCAACAATCACTTTATCACCCAAAACACGCACTACTTTACCCTGTTTGCCCTTATCTTTACCGGCAATAATGATCACCTGATCACCAGTTTTAATCTTTTTCATTGCAACCTCACTTACAGTACTTCAGGAGCCAATGAAACGATTTTCATGAATCGCTCAGTACGTAGCTCACGGGTTACCGGGCCAAAAATACGGGTACCAATTGGTTCCAGTTTGGTATTCAACAGCACGGCTGCATTGTTATCAAATTTGATCAGTGCTCCGTCATTACGACGTACACCTTTAGCTGTACGCACTACCACAGCGTTATATACATCGCCCTTTTTAACGCGACCACGGGGAGCTGCGTCTTTTACGGCCACTTTAATAATGTCGCCTACAGATGCGTAGCGACGCTTAGATCCACCTAATACTTTGATGCACATTACGCGGCGCGCACCAGAGTTGTCAGCCACATCTAAGATGGTCTGCATTTGAATCATGTTATTACCTTTAAAAATCCAACTTAATTTACCGCTTTCAGTCAGCCTGTTACCACTCAATAGCTGTCTGAAACCATTAACGGTTCTAGTAAACCAGTCTTGGGTCCCGAAGGGAGAGTTCCGGCGACTGCCGGAGACTTTCAAGAAACTGAAAGTTAAGGAACGAAGTTTACAGACAATATCTGATTGTCGCAAGACTTCGTTCCCTAATTGCAGCACATTGTTGTGTTAATTACACATTACGTGCTTTCTCAATCAGCTCAGTTACAACCCAGCTTTTGGTTTTTGACAACGGGCGACCTTCGGAAATGACAACAACGTCACCAATACCGTATTGGTTTTGCTCATCGTGCGCATGGATTTTAGTAGAACGACGGATTACTTTACCATACAGCGGGTGTTTCACTTTACGTTCCACCAATACTGTTACAGTTTTATCCATTTTGTCGCTCACGACTTTGCCCTGCAAAGTACGTACGTTTTTAGCTTCAGTCATTATTCACCATCCTTCTGATGCAAAATGGTTTTTACACGAGCAATATTACGACGCACTTTTTTCAGCTCACTGTTTTTACCCAGCTGGCCGGTGGCGTGCTGCATACGCAAACCAAACTGCGCTTTCAACAGACCAACCAGTTCTTCGTTTAACTGCTCAACAGATTTGTCTTTCAATTCACTGGTTTTCATTATTGACCTACCTGGCGTTTAACAAATACAGTCTGAATCGGCAATTTGGCTGCAGCCAGTTCAAAAGCCTGACGAGCCAATGTTTCATCAACACCGTCCATTTCGTAGAGCATTTTGCCCGGCTGGATTTCAGCAATGTAATATTCCACATTACCTTTACCGCCACCCATACGAACCTGAATTGGTTTTTCAGTAATAGGTTTATCCGGGAATACGCGAATCCAGATACGACCGCCACGTTTAATATGACGGGTCATTGCACGACGTGCTGCCTCAATCTGGCGTGCAGTCAAACGACCGCGACCCACAGCTTTCAGACCAAAATCACCAAAGCTAACTTTATTGCCACGAGTAGCAATACCGGTGTTGCGGCCTTTTTGCTGTTTGCGGTATTTCATTCTAGTTGGCTGCAGCATTTCGACCACCTGCCTTTCTGCTGTGTTTCTTGTCCTGTTCCGGCTTAGCCTGAATTTCACCCGGCGTCAGTTCACCTTTGTAAACCCAAACTTTGATACCGATAATGCCATATGTAGTTTTGGCTTCGCTGGTAGCGTAGTCAACATTGGCACGCAGGGTATGTAAAGGCACACGACCTTCACGATACCATTCGGTACGCGCAATTTCGATACCGTTCAGACGACCTGAAGACATAATTTTGATGCCTTTGGCGCCAACACGCATAGCATTCTGCATAGCACGTTTCATGGCACGACGGAACATAACGCGTTTTTCCAGTTGTCCGGCAATATTGTCCGCAATAATTTGCGCATCGATTTCCGGTTTACGGATTTCTTCGATGTTTACATGCACCGGTACGCCCATGATTTTCTGCAAATCACGTTTTAATACTTCAATATCTTCACCTTTTTTACCGATTACAATACCAGGACGGGCACTGTAAATGGTAATACGTGCAGATTTTGCCGGGCGTTCAATTACCACGCGACCTACAGAAGCATTTGCAAGACGTTTGCGTAAAAAATGACGTACGTCAATATCTTCTTTCAGCACTTTGGAAAAGTCGCCGCTTTTGGCAAACCACTTGGAAGACCAATCTTTATTCACTGCCAGGCGAAAGCCTGTAGGGTTAATTTTTTGTCCCATCGCTTTTCCTTAGTTGCCTACAATCACGTTGATGTGACAAGTTTGTTTTTCGATGCGGTTACCACGACCTTTAGCACGTGCCTGAAAACGTTTCAGACTCGGACCTTTGTCGATATAAATAGTAACCACTTTCAGTTCATCGATATCAGCACCTTCGTTGTGTTCGGCATTGGCTACTGCAGATTCCAGTACCTTTTTAATCAGTTCAGCACCCTTTTTCGGGCTGAATGTCAAAATGTTCAACGCTTGGGCAATATCTTTGCCACGTACCAAGTCAGCTACCAGACGAGCTTTTTGTGCTGAAATACGGGCATTTTTGTGTTGTGCACTAACTCTCATGTTTTATCCCTTATTTTTTAGCCTTCTTATCAGCCAAATGGCCTTTGAAGGTACGGGTCAATGAGAATTCACCCAACTTATGACCAACCATATTATCGCTGATAAATACCGGCACGTGGGTACGTCCGTTGTGTACAGCAATGGTCAGACCGATAAAATCAGGCAGAATAGTGGAACGACGTGACCAGGTTTTAATCGGGCGTTTGTCGTTATTAGCACGAGCCGCATCGACCTTTTTCAGTAAATGCAGGTCGACATATGGGCCTTTTTTTAATGAACGAGCCATATCAGTTAACCTTTATTTGAGTAACGGCGGCGAACAATCATATTGTTCGTGCGTTTATTACGACGAGTACGATAGCCTTTAGTCGGTGTACCCCATGGGCTAACCGGTTCACGAGCTTCACCTGTACGACCTTCACCACCACCATGCGGGTGGTCAACCGGGTTCATCACAACACCGCGTACGGTCGGACGAATACCACGCCAGCGTTTAGCACCGGCTTTACCCAATTTTTGCAGGCTTTGTTCTTCATTGCCTACTTCACCAATGGTGGCACGGCAGTCAACATGAATTTTACGTACTTCACCTGAACGCAGACGCAGCTGTGCATATACGCCTTCTTTTGCCAGCAATACAGCAGATGCACCGGCTGAACGAGCAATCTGTGCACCTTTACCCGGTTTCATTTCGATACAATGAAGAGTTGTACCTACCGGAATATTGCGGATTGGCAGATTATTACCAGCTTTAATTGCAGCTTCAGAACCGGAAACCAATACGGCACCTACCTGAACATTACGCGGCGCAATAATGTAACGGCGTTCACCATCTGCAAAACACAATAACGCAATATGAGCGGTACGGTTCGGATCGTACTCAATACGTTCTACTTTAGCAGCGATACCGTCTTTATCATTACGTTTAAAGTCAACAATACGGTAATGGTGTTTGTGACCACCACCTTTATGACGGGTTGTAATGCGTCCGCCGTGATTACGACCGGCAGTTGAAGACTGTTTTTCTAATAATGGTGCATAGGGTGCACCTTTATGCAAGCCTTCCGCAACCACGCGTACCATTCCGCGACGGCCAGCAGAAGTCGGCTTCATTTTAACAATAGCCATAGTGCTTATTCCTTATCTGCAGAAGCGGCAGCAGATTCAATATCCAGCTCCTGTCCAGCCGCCAGGCTGACATAAGCTTTCTTAACATCGCTGCGCTTACCGATGGTACGGCCAAAACGTTTGTTTTTGCCTTTAATGATGGTTGTGGCTACAGAATCCACTTTCACATTAAATAATAGTTCCACTGCTGCCTTAATTTCAGGTTTAGTGGCATTCGGCAATACTCTAAACGTCATCTGGTTGCGTTTTTCAGCCAGCATGTTGCTTTTTTCGGAAACAACAGGAGCCAAGAGCACTTGCATTAAACGTTGTTGATTCATACCCATTGCTCCTCAAGTTGTGCAACTGCTGCTTTGGTAAGCACCACTTTCTTAAAGCGTAACAGATTGTACGGATCAGTTTGCTGTGCTTCCAGAACCAGTACATTAGGCAGGTTGCGGCTAGACAAGTAAACGTTTTCATCCAGCTGTTTGGTAATGAACAATACCTGCTCCATACCCAGATTTTTAACCTGTTCAGCAAATGCTTTGGTTTTAGGAGTAGCAGCAGACAGTTCATCAATAACAAACAGGCGTTCATCGCGTACCAGCTGAGACAGAATGGCTGCCATACCCGCACGGTACATCTTACGATTTACTTTCTGGGTAAAGTTTTCATCTGGTTTATTCGGGAACGCACGACCACCACTGCGCCACAGCGGAGAAGATGTCATACCGGAACGAGCACGGCCGGTTCCTTTCTGACGCCATGGTTTTTTAGTGGAGTGTTTTACTTCGGCACGGGTTAACTGTGAACGGTTACCGGAACGGGCATTGGCCAGAAAAGCTGTAACCAGCTGGTGAACCAGATCTTCATTGTATTCACGTGCAAACAATGCGTCAGACGCAGCAACTGCACCTGCAACCTGACCCTGAGCATCAATTAATTTCAGTTCCATTACGCACCTACCTTCACGCTCGGACGCACGACAACGTCGCTGTTAACCGCACCGGGCACCGCACCTTTTACCAGCAATAACTGACGTTCGGTGTCTACGCGTACGATTTCCAGATTCTGAATGGTGGACTTAACGTTACCGTACTGTCCGGCCATACGTTTGCCACGGAATACGCGACCCGGATCCTGTGCCATACCGGTTGAACCAGGCACACGATGAGAGCGTGAGTTACCGTGAGAAGCACGCTGAGAACCAAAATTGTGACGTTTGATGGTGCCAGAAAAGCCTTTACCTTTACTGGTACCAGTGACATCAATTAACTGACCTGCTGCAAAAATGCCGACATTGATTTCAGCACCGGCAGACAATTCAGCCAGTTTTTCTTCAGAAACAGCAAATTCAACCAAGCCACGGCCGGCTTCAACACCTGCCTTGGCAAAATGACCTGCCTGTGCCTTGCTTACGCGATTGGCTTTTTTCTGACCAAAAGTTACCTGTACGGCAGTGTAGCCGTCAGTAGCTTCGGATTTGAGTTGAGTGACGCGATTGGCAGACATATCCAGTACAGTTACCGGAACTGATGCGCCGTTCTCATCGAACACGCGCGTCATGCCTACTTTGCGCCCAACCAGACCTAAAGTCATAGTTATTTCCTTTTATAAAGGGACCAATTACGATTGATTGGCCTCGCACAAATAAAGAATCTTGCCGACGTAAAATCGGCAAGATGACGATAATACCATGTTTACTCTGCATGAATCAATTTTTTATGCAAGTAAAGCACGGATTTTTAGATAAAAAACAACGTTTATGCCTTATACATGACTATTAGTCTGGATTTCGGGTATTTTTACTCTGCCTGAATATAAATATTATCTGATTAATTCATCAGTAATACTTTGCAAAAACTGAAGCCGCTCAGGCTTCAGTTTCCCGTCTGCCGCAGCCTGTTTCAGTGCACAGCCCGGTTCCTGACGATGAGTACAATTATGAAAGCGGCACTCTCCGATATACTGACGCATATCAGGGAAATAATGCAGCAGATTACTAACTAACAAATGATGTAAGCCAAATGCCTGCAATCCGGGCGAATCAATAAGCTGACTGTGTGCATCCAGATCATATAATTGCGCATGAGTCGTGGTGTGACGGCCTGAATCCAGTGCCGCTGAGATATCACCTACCCTTGCCTGTTCATTACCCAGTAATGCATTGGTTAAAGTTGATTTACCCATACCTGACTGACCTAACAGGATTGCCCGCTCTTCCTGCAAATACCGGCGCAGCTCAGCCACATTATATAAGGCACTAATATTGATTACCTGATAACCCAGACTCTGATAAAACGCCAATTTTTCGAGCCAAAGCTTATTTTGTGGTAAATCTGCCTTATTTAATACAATCAGTGGCGGTATATCCTCAGCCTCTGCAGCCAGTAATGCACGCTGCAATAATAATTCACTGGGAGTCGGTACAGCAGCCAGTACGATTAGCATAAGGGTAACATTGGCCGCAATGAGTTTACTGCGCGTAGCATCCTGCCGGTAAAGCAGGCTGCGCCGGGGTAAATAATCCTCAATTACAGCCTGCTGCTGATTGATATGACTAATATGGACTTCATCACCACAAGCAAAATCAACTCTTTTCTTTCGCGTAGTGGCTTCATAAGTTTTACCCGCATGTGTGCGCACCATGAAGCGGCGCCCGAAACTGGTAATAATCTGTGCTGTTAATAATTCATTCGCAGGCTGCGCCATTCTCAGTCTGCCTTTACGGCTGTTTGTAATGCCGCAATACGTTCCCGTGCTCCCGGATGTGAATCATAAAACCGCGAATACCATATATCGCTAACCAGACTGGAGGCATTAGTACGATAAAGTTTAGTTAAAGCATGAATCAGATCATCGGCATTTGCATATTTTGCTGCAAAACGGTCTGCTTCAAATTCATTTTTACGGGACAAAACACTCGACAATGGTGAAAACGGAAAAGTAAATACGGGCAGCACCAGCATAAATAATAATAAAGCCATAGCATGACTGACTTCATGCACACCCAGACCAGTATAAAAACCAGTCTGAGGTAATAGCCAGCCCAAAACAGCAAAAACAATCAGAGCCAGTATAAAAGTAACAATCATTTGTTTGAATACATGTTTGTGAGCAAAATGACCTAACTCATGAGCCAGCACAGCCTCAACCTCACTAATCTGCATATCTTTTAGCAAGGTATCAAAAAATACAATGCGCTTATGTTTCCCCAGACCGGTAAAATAAGCATTACCGTGCCCACTGCGTCTGGAGCCATCCATTACAAAAATACCATCACTCTGAAAACCAGTACGCTGTAACAAGTTTTCAATCCGGGTTCGCAATGCATCATCTTTCAACGGTTCAAATTTATTGAAAAGCGGCGCAATCCACTTTGGAAAAGCCCACATCAGCAACAAGGAAAAACTGACCCATACCAGCCATACAGCCAGCCACCATGCGCCACCAAACCAGTGTGCTGCAATCAGAATCCGCATCAGCCACAGAATAATATATAGTAAGGGCAAGCCAACAATAATAGCTAAAAGACTACCTTTAAACTGATCAGCAATAAAAGTAGCCATGGTCATTTTGTTAAAGCCAAATTTTGCCTCCAGACAAAAACTGCGGTACCAGGCGATCGGCCAGCCAAGAATCATATTAACCAAAGCAAACAGACCAATAAGCACAATTCCCTGTGCAATATCGTGCTGCACCCATTTCTGACTCAAATGCGCTAATAGATCAAGACCGCCACCAAGTGTGAATATTAGCAATAATAATGCCTGAAACAGAATTTCATAACGAGCCAGACGCTGCTTGGCCAAAGTATAATCCGCTGCTTTCTGATGCTCTGCCAGAGACACACTTTGCACAAAAGCCGCTGGAACATAGCTACGATGTGCCAGTACAGCTTTACTTTGGCGAACCGAAAGATATAACTGACCACATATGCTGCAGATGAAAAATAATAAAAACAATATATAAATTGTTTGGGCAGAAAGATAAAACACCATAAAAATACTTTGTACCTGAAAATAATCATTTTAACGGAGTTTATCTGTTACTGGCTAAAAAGTGTCTGAACAAACATCCTTTTATTTAAAATTAACATGATTATTTAACTGAATAATATATTTATTACTGTATGTTATCTTGTGATAATATCCAAAACTACTTACAACATTACATAAAATCTATTCAATTAGAATAATTGAAATTCAGTCTGTTCTCCTAAAACTATTACTTTTGCCTGATTTTAGCTCCAGATATAGGTAAAAAAATCAGCTTAACCTATCAGCCTTATCAGAAAGAAGCTAAAATCATATTTTATTATTAATCAAGATTAAGATATGCAAAACGCTAAAAATCTTGCGTGGCTGGATATGGAAATGACCGGATTAAATCCGGATACAGACCGTATTATAGAGGTTGCCATGATCATTACCGATAGTGACCTGAATATACTCGCACAGTCTGAAGTACTGGTAATTCATCAGCCAGACAGCATTATCGATCATATGGATAAATGGAATACCACTACGCATACCCGTACTGGTCTGGTAGATAAAGTAAAAGCTTCCACGTTAACAGAAGCTGAGGCTGAAGAAAAATTGCTGGCTTTTATCAGTGAGTGGATACCGGAAAAAGCCTCACCAATGTGTGGCAATTCCATTCATCAGGATCGCCGCTTTATGGTGCGCTACATGCCGCGACTGGAAGCTTACTTCCATTACCGCAATCTGGATGTTTCTACTCTTAAAGAATTGGCCAGACGCTGGAATCCTGCCATTGTCAAAGGCATCAGTAAAAAAGGTGCGCATCAGGCTCTGGATGATATTAAGGAAAGCATTGAGGAAATGGCTTATTATCGCGAACACTTCTTAACAATACCTAGCTGATTTTGTATACTGCCCTATTTATCTTTGCTGAAATTAATTCCGGTTATGATCAATCCGTCCTGTCCTATTAATCAGACAGCCATTTGGGCACAATTGCATCAGCATCAGCGCAGTACCCGTTTCTTGCATATGCGCGATTTATTTCGTCAGCAGCCGGATCGTTTTGCGCAAATGCATGAACAATTAAATGGTCTGTTACTGGATTATAGCAAAAACCGTATTACTGAAGATACGCTTGCATTATTGATTGAACTGGCCAATACCGCAGACGTACGTGGCTGGACTGACAAAATGCGCCGCGGTGATAAAATTAATGTCAGTGAAAATCGTGCCGTATTACATACAGCACTCAGGCTACCGCCGCATGCTGAAGTGTATGTTGATGATCATAATATCGTACCGGATATCCATCGGGAACTGGAACGAGCCTACCACTTTGCCGAATCAGTGCGCAATGGTGAATATACCGGAGCTGGTAATGATCGTATTACGGATATTATTAATATAGGTATTGGCGGATCTCATCTTGGTCCAGAAATGGTGACACTGGCCTTACGTCCGTTTCAGCAAACTGGTCTGAATATTCATTATGTTGCCAATGTTGACGGCGCCAACCTGATTCAGGTATTGAATAAAGTTAATCCGGCCACAACCATTTTTATCATTGCCAGCAAATCTTTCACCACACCTGAGACTTTGCTGAATGCACAAACCGCACGTAACTGGTTTTTACAACAGGGAATGAGTGAAGCTGATATCAGCCGCCATTTTATAGCTATAACCAGTGCTGTTGATAAAGCACAAACTTTTGGTATCACTTCGGATCATACATTCTCCATGTTTGACTGGGTAGGCGGTCGCTACTCTGTTTGGTCAACTATTGGATTATCAGTTATTTGCGCCATTGGTAAAGAAAATTTTCAGGATTTTCTTGCTGGCGGCAGAGCGATGGATGAACATTTTTTTCATGCACCGCTAAGACATAATATTCCGGTTTTACTCGGACTGATCGGATTGTGGTATCACACCTTTTATACCACAACCAGCCATGCAATCATTCCTTATGACCACGGACTGCGCCGTCTGGCTGCGCACTTGCAGCAGCTGGACATGGAAAGTAATGGAAAACAGGTAAGCCGTTATGGAGAACGGCTGGACTTTGATACTGGTCCGATAATCTGGGGTGAGGAAGGTGTTAACTGCCAGCATGCTTTTTTTCAATTACTGCATCAGGGACCACGACTGATTTCTTCCGATTTTATTGTTCCAGTTAACAGTTTTTATCATGTCAGTACCCAGCATAAAGTTCTTGTTGCTAATGCCTTTGCTCAAACTGAAGCACTGATGCGTGGTAAAACACTGGCGGAAGCTTATGCCGAATTAATTGATCTGGATAACAAATCACGCGATATTATGGCTCCGCAAAAAGTATTTCCGGGTAATCAGCCATCTAATACTCTCTTAATAGATGAAATTAACCCGTTTAATCTGGGTATGCTGCTGGCCATGTATGAACATAAAGTATTTGTACAGGGTGTAATCTGGGGAATTAATTCATTCGATCAGTGGGGTGTAGAGTACGGAAAAGTTCTGGCTAAAAATATTGAACCGGAATTAAGTACTAATGATTCGCTACACCATGATGCTTCAACTAACGGCCTCATTGACTATTTCAGAAAACATCATCATGACACAAACCTTAATTGACATTACCACCAAACTGGATGAACTGGGACATACGGTAACCTGTGCCGAATCATGTACCGGGGGCTTGTTGGCAGCAGAACTAACTCGCCTGCCGGGTAGTTCCAATTGGTTTAATATGGGCTATGTCACTTATAGCAATCAGGCAAAAAAACAGTTACTTAATGTTAACGAAACAACTTTGCGCCATTATGGAGCTGTTAGTGAGGAATGTGTACGCGAAATGGCACTGGGTGCTCTGATTAATTCGAAAGCAAATTATGCTATTTCGATTTCCGGTATTGCCGGACCAACCGGAGGAAGTGCCGAAAAACCAGTTGGTACAGTATGGTTCGGGCTGGCAACCAAACAGCGTATCTGGGCTAAAAATTATCAGTTTAACGGTAACAGAGATACAATCCGCACTCAGGCTGTGGAATATGCTTTGCGTTTTTTACGTCAATATTTATACCGTTAAATCAGACTGTATACGTTATCAGAATCCAGCAGATAAAATAAAACTGACCGGTTTTTCACAGCCGGTCAGTTTTTCATTTCAAACAGAATTGAGAATCAACCATACTTATTCAATACGTTCACCATGGATACTCACATCCATACCTTCGCGTTCTGAATCATGATCAATACGTAAACCGCGACATACAATTGCCACAATTTTAAGAATCAGATAAGTCATAATTGCGCTGTATACAATTGTAATAGCCACATCTTTAATCTGAGCCATCAGTTGACTACCTATAGTCGCCTCACCGCCAAAAATGGCATTACTGAATAGCAAACCAGTTAAAATTGAACCAACGATACCGCCAAAGCCATGAATACCAAAAGCATCAAGCGAATCATCATAACCAAATCTGCGTTTTAAATACACTGCGGCAAAATAGGCAGCAACAGCCGTCAATACTCCGATTACCAATGCAGCCTGCGGACCGACAAACCCCGCAGCAGGTGTAATGCCTACCAGACCGGACACTGCACCAGAAGCCATACCCAATGCCGAAGGTTTATGTCCTGCCAGTTTTTCACATAACATCCATGTTAATGCTGCTGAAGCTGCTGCTATCTGAGTCACAGCCATAGCCATACCGGCAGAAGCATCCGCAGCACCAGCTGAACCGGCATTAAAGCCAAACCAGCCAACCCATAACATCGCAGCACCGGTTAGAGTAAGTACCATATTATGTGGTGCCATTACATCTTTACCGTACCCCAGACGTTTACCAATCACCAGTGCAGCTACCAGTCCGGCAACACCGGCATTAATGTGCACAACCGTTCCGCCGGCAAAATCCAGAACCGGAGTTTGTGTATCACTCATAAAGCCCCCGCCCCAGACCCAGTGACATACCGGCGCATAAACACAAGTAACCCAAAAACCGGAAAATAACAATAAGGCTGAAAATTTCAGACGTTCGGCAAAAGCACCTGTCACAATAGCCGTAGATATAATGGCGAAGGTCATTTGAAAAAACATGAATACTGACTCAGGAACAGTACCATCTCCATTAACAATAGTAGTCATTTCTCTGGTTTTATCCAGCCCCATACCGCCAAGCATAAACCTATCCAAACCACCAATAAATGAATTACCCGGGGTAAAAGCCAACGAATAGCCTATTATCATCCACAGCACACTCACCAGAGCGGCAACGACAAAGCTGTGCATCATAGTACCCAATACATTTTTTTTTCGTACCATTCCGCCATAAAACAATGCCAGCCCCGGAACAGTCATCAGCAAAACCAGTACGGCAGAAGTCATTACCCATGCTGTATTACCTGCATTTATCTCTGACAGCGGTCGCCACCATCCGGATAAATCAGCAGCCAGTAGCGGCAATGGTAATAACAGAGCTGTCATTACTACACATTTATCAATCAACTTCATTGTATTTCCCTTAATAATTATTCAGATTATTTATACAGCATCCGATCCGGACTCACCTGTACGTATTCTCACCACCTGCTCAACCGATGAAACAAAAATTTTGCCATCACCCACTTTACCTGTACTGGCACATGTCATTATCGCTTCAACAGCCCGCTCTACCAGATCATCTACGAGTACAATTTCTATTTTAATTTTAGGTAAGAAATCGACTTCATATTCTGCACCCCGATAGATTTCAGTATGTCCTTTTTGCCTGCCAAAACCTTTTACCTCACTGACAGTCATTCCTTGCACACCTATTTCAGCCAGTGCTTCACGTACATCATCCAGCTTGAATGGTTTAATCATCGCTGTAACTTTTTTCATATAACTCTCCTCTTTTCTGAATTTTTGAATGTTGCTCATCAAGACAGTCTTAATGACATTCATCAAATCCAATTTGTTAATTCTGTAATTTGCAGCAAGCAAAAATTTTAATTACACCATACATCTTTATTTTAAATCTGCAAAGATGTATCAAAATTACTGGGGTATTTATCTTATCTTTTGCTAATGAATCCATCAGACAAATGTCATAATCAATCTGGTCGATATAGCCTATAGAACAATTAAAATAGTTATATAAACCATTTATATTTCAATTCTGCATATAAACTAATCAGCTCAATAGATTTAATTACATAACAAGTCCAGATGATATCTTTATCAGAAATTATATCTGACAGAATAAAAGTAGCAGATGAAATAAAATTACATTTATTATTCTTTTTGCATAAATAATTTCAATAGAAAACACACACATGTGACATACATTAAATATGCCGTATCAGGTATAATTAATCACGACAGTAAAAATAAATATATGCATTATTGAAACTTCATGTTTCTATCAAGAGGTCAACATGCTAATTTGCAATCCGTATGAAATCGTTATCCAGGGTATGACTAATAATAATAAACGTTTTCGTCCCAGTGACTGGGCTGAGCGTTTATGCGGAATATTGTCCTCTTTTGATCAGGGACATCGTCTGTCTTATCATCAATGGGTTCGTCCGATTCTGGTAGACAATATCCGCTGTGTTGCTGTAGATCGAAAATTGGAGCAGATCAGCGCTACTGCTTTTAATTTCCTGATGGATTTTGCCCGTGACAACAATTTACGTATTCTGGATTGCAAAGCCTTATTAGAAGAACAGGAGCATAAACAAATTACACTCACCGATGCTGTATCTCAGCAAAATGCAGAAACAGCACAAACACAATTAAATACAATTCAAACAGAAATAGAAACAGAACCACAGGTTCCGGTTAATCAATTACGTGAACTGACTCCTGCAGAGATTAGTTCTGCTTTTGCAGCTTTGCATCTGTTACATCCCAATATTCGTGATATAGCTCAGTTTCAGGATCTGGTCAAAATTCAGCAGACCGAAGGTTATCGTCTTTTGGGGATATTTGAAGAAGGTAAACAGAATGCCGTGACCGTTTGTGGCTTTCGAATTGTGACTAACTTTGCTTCTGGGCGCCATATACATATTGATGATTTAGCCAGCCTTCATTTACCCATAGCTGATGAGCAGGTTAGCCAGATTTTCGAAACATTGAAGACAATTGCAATAAATGAACACTGTAGCAGTATTCATGCTGATTCAAATGTATCTTCGGATAGTAGCAATATGCATCATTTATATCTGAAAAACGGTTTTACATTATGCAGCCATAAATTCAGCCAAAAAATTGATTAAATAACATCTTCATAACATATAAAAATACAGGATATTTCATATCCTGTATTTTTTATCCACATATCAGCTATTAAGATAGCAAATTTATCTTCAGTTAATTTGTTTTTAAAATACACAAATCAGATTGAATTTATTTTCATATTTCTGAATAGCACGATATAAATCTCATTCTTTTTCAGAAAGATAGCCACGCAATTTCTGCATAGCTTTGGCTTCAATCTGGCGGATACGTTCTGCAGATACACCATATTCACCAGCCAGGTCATGCAAGGTTAATCCACCATCATCTGCCAGCCAGCGACTTTCAACAATATGCCGGCTGCGATCATCCAGTTTAGCCAGTGCATTCTGCAAACCTTCGGTCTGCAGAGTATAATGCGCCTGCTGCGCCAGTACTTGTGTTGGTTCTGTAGTACTGTCAGTCAGCCAGTCTATCGGTGCAAAATTATCATCATCATTTTCTGCCAGCAGCGACATATCCTTACCTGTCATCCGCTGTTCCATTTCCAGAACTTCAGAAAGTTTCACACCTAAATCATCAGCAATCGACTGTGCTTCTTTGTTACTTAACGCAGCCATAGATTTGCGCATACTGCGTAAATTGAAGAATAATTTACGCTGTGGTTTAGTAGTAGCTACACGTACCAAACGCCAGTTACGTAAAATAAATTCGTGTATTTCAGCTTTAATCCAATGTACCGCAAACGAAAATAAACGTACGCCACGACTTGGCTGAAAGCGTTTTACCGCTTTCATCAAACCAATATTGCCTTCTTGAATCAAATCAGCCTGATTCAGACCATAACCATCATAACCACGAGCGATAGAAACGACTACACGCAAGTGGGACAAAATCAGTTTTTTTGCAGCCTCTAAATCCCCTTCGGTCTGGCGTACCGCCAAATCCTGTTCTTCCTCAGGAGAAAGCATAGGAATATTGTTTACGGTATGAATGTATTGCTCCAAACTACCATGCCCGGTCAGCACGGGTAATGCAAAAGCGGTATTCATGCCTGTCCTTTCTCTGTGTGCCCAGCTATTTAATTATTTTTCGCTCCCTACAATAACACATTGTTTATTGCAGGAAAACAATTAATAACTGAGTTAATAATTTATCATTGTAATTAAAATATTACTGTACTTCAATTACTATTTATGATTTGTTCATTATAGGAAAAATAATGTATATTCAAAATTATGATTGTATAAATTTATCATTATACACATTAGTTTGGTTTATTCAATGGCGATAATGTCCATAAATACCTAGTATTAACAGTAAAAACAGACTGATCAAAGCCAAAGGCCAGCTGCTTCCGAGTCGCATATAGGGTGTACTACCTTTATAACCGGATATTTCACCTTCTAATACAGATGCAGTATCAGGTTTGAGTTGTGCCACAACTTTCCCTTTAGGATTAATAATTGCAGTCATTCCTGTATTGGTTGCACGAACCATATAGCGCCCTGTTTCTAATGCACGTGCCTGAGATTGCTGTAATTGCTGCTGCATAGCATGTGACTTTCCATACCAGGCCATATTGCTTACATTTGCCAGTAAACTCGCCTGTTTGGCTGTAGCAATTAGTTCATCTCCGAAACCATCTTCATAACAAATATTAAATGCAATACGCTGATTAGCCAGTTGTAAAGGCATTTGTCCTATGCCACCACCAGAAAAACCGACCAGTGGCATGTCCATCTTACTATACAGCCAGCCCAGTAAAGCCGGAAAAGGAATATACTCACCAAACGGAACCAGATGATTTTTTGCATAGAAAGGCAATCCGGCTGTTACAGGAGTAGCTGTAAAATTAATCACTGCATTTTGATAACCGGTTCCATCTGCCGTATATTGCGGAATACCCACGGCGAGTGCAGAACCATGGCTGCGCGCAAGCTGAGTAAATTCATCTAATAGTTCAGCAGGCATATCCTGACGCATTACCGGAATCGCTGTTTCTGGCAAAATAACAATATCTGCATGGGTACTGGCTATCTGATCAAAATAACGTTGTAATGTTGGCTGTAATGACCGCTCATCCCATTTGAATGACTGCGGAATATTGCCTTGTGCCAGAGCAATCCTGGCATGAGTGCCATCTGACTGTGTAAAGTGAAACTGTAATAATATTGCTCCAAGCAACCATACACTTATTAATGCAACACCACAGCTAATCTTTACTCTCCAGCTTTTTGCCAGTACCAACTCAGCCAGCCAGGCACCACTGGCTACAGTAACCAGTGTAACCAGAAAAATACCACCCACTGGTGCATAACCGGCCAGAGCCGAATCTGCTATTTGGCTATAACCCCAGATGCCCCAGCCAAAACCTGTTAGTGCACGTTCACGGACAAATTCAGCCAGACACCATAACAAAGGCAATACAATAGTATGACAAATAGTGCCTGAAAACCTGAATTTACCCAGTAACCAGAATACTATAGCAGGATAAATAGCCAAATAAGCAGGTAATATCAATGTCAGCGGCCAGGCCCAAATTTGCGCTAATCCGGCAATATCATGTAAAGCAATATCTATCCAGTAGAGTAATGATGTATATGCAGTTAATGCCCACAGATAGGCTGTCCTGATACGCCATTGTGGCCGTACACTCTGCAAAATCAGCAATACCGCCAGTAAAACTGGTAATAACCAATAATGATAATAAGGAGCAAAGGTAAATGGTACCAGAACCGCAGATATGAATAATAACAGCCAGTACACCCATGCTTTAGCTAAAATAGCATGACACTTCATAGCAGAAGAATGTTGTGCAGCTATCTCCGGTTGAGCAGTCACATAAATCTCCGCAGCTTTTAGACAGCTAAATTAAAATTTAATAATTACATTAGCCATTAATGGCAAACATCAATATTCATTATATTTTAATAATATATTTTCAATACAATATATGATTAATTACCATAAATATTGCCTTCTATAAAATACGGATTGATAAGCTATCTCTATGTTTCTGTAGTTAAAACAATGTAAATAAAAAATTTTCAATGCGCAAACGCATTAAGTATACTAATCTACATCATGTTTAACAGTTACCATTAGTGTCTGTAAGCGCCGTGCATCAGCCCGGGCTATTGTGAAGTTTAATTTACCAATGGTAATTTTTTCACCTCGTACTGGCATGTGGCCTATTTCCTGAATAACCAGACCACCAATAGTGTCTACTTCTTCATCAGAATAATCAGTACCGAAGAATGCATTGATATCTTCTATTTCTGTCACCGCATTAACGCGAAACCGCTCAGCAGACACTGCAAAAATATTATCAGCACTATCATCTTCATCAAATTCATCTTCGATATCACCAATGATAGGCTCTATTACATCTTCAAATGTCACCAGTCCGGAAGTACCGCCATATTCATCAACAACAATAGCCATATGATTACGTTGCTCACGGAATTCTTTCAGCAATGTATTCAGTGATTTACCCTCCGGAACAAATACAGCAGGACGTAATATTTGCTCTAGCTGAAAATGCTCTGTTTTATTCCAGTATTTGAGTAAATCTTTTGCATGCAGGATACCCAGAATTTCATCTTTATCCTCACCAATTACCGGAAAACGAGAATGAGCAGTATCAATGATATAAGTAATAATTTTGTCTAATGAATCATCAATCTTAATCACATCCATCTGGCTGCGCGTTATCATCGCGTCGCGTACTTCCAGATCAGCGAAGTCCAGTACATTTTCCAGACATTGTAAGGTATCTGCATCAAAAACCTGTCGTTCATGGGCTTCCCGCAAGGTTTGCAGTACGTCTTCTTCAGTATCCGGCGTCTCTCCAGATATACGATTAACCAGTCGCTCAAAAAATCCGGGTTTCGATGAACTTTCGTCCATAATCAATATTCATCCTGTATATAGGGATTGGTATATCCTAACTGATGCAGAATACGAATTTCAAGCGCTTCCATAATTTCTGCTTCATCATCATCAATATGATCATAGCCCATCAGGTGTAAAACACCATGGACAGTAAGATGAGCATAATGCGCTATTACTGATTTATGCTGATCAGCTGCTTCTTTTTCTATCACCTGCGGACAAAAAACCAGATCACCATTGAGTTCTGAGCAGTTAGGTAAATACATACTCTCACCTTCATTGAGTGCAAAACTCAGAACGTTAGTTGCATAATTTTTGTTTCGATAATTATGATTAAATTGGCATGCCGCATCTTCATTACATAGTAATATGGCAATATTGGCTCGGTTATAACTATTCTTACACGTTTGCCATATCCATTGCCGCCACTGTCTATAAGTCGGAACAAGGCTGGCATTACTGCGATTATCGACATTTAAACTGAATATTTGATTCAAATGCTGTAAAACCGGCTTTTTTTTGGCAATTTTCATCTAATTTATTTTGGATCCTAATGGATATATTTTAGCAAGTGCTACTGATAAATGCACTAACTACTCCTATTTCGTTTTAATTACCTTAAAAATCTGATATTTCATTCTAATTACTACTATTCGTATTAAAAATCTGACCAATAAGAATTTATTTATCCTGTGTTAGTGCATAGTATTATTTATATACAATTGTAGGAATGATCTATTGGAATTCTTTTCTAAAATTTTTTATTCAGTGTTTTTAAAAATAATTTAGTTATTATTTTAAGATTAAGATATTTATTATTTCAGTAGTTAATGAATACTAGGCTTTAAAAAAACAATATTTTGACATTTCACTAATAGATATAGCTGATTAATGAATAATTAAGACTATTTCTTTCGCCAATAAACAAAATCCATAAGTAAATTCAATCTTTTATTCAAATATGAATATACTTATGGCAAAAGACATCTGGTAAATTGATTGCTTTAAATAATTTAAAATATACTGCTATTCTAAGCTACTTATCAATTTACCTCTTTGATATAAAATTACTCACCCTGCTTAAATATATGAAAACAGGGCTTTCATTATATATGATAATTTAGCGTAAAATATCTACAATACTACGTGCTGCGCGGCGGGCATCCAATAAAATGAGACCAAGCTTAGCGCCTTCGTTAGCAGTTACAGCCAGCACATTGGTCTCACCAGCCTGAATTAGCAGAATATAACCATGCTTACCCTTAACCATAACCTGCTCCAGTTCATCACATTGTAACTCACGGGAGGTACGGTTTCCCAAAGCAAGCAAAGCTGCTGCCATTGCACCAACGCGGTCTGGATCAACACCATTCGGTAACAAGGTTGCTACCGGCAGACCATCGGAGGAAATTACAGCAGATGCGGTAATATCAGCCGAAGAGCTGTTTAAATCACTTAATACCGAAACCAGTAATTGTTCTTGCATCTTGATGTCTTTCTATTGATGTTATTCATTTACCACATGAATGTCTTCACCCGCCAATACGTACAAACCACGTACCATCGTGACAAAAGCTTCACCATTTAGTAGCGGCAATCCTGCTGTTACCAAAATATTTTTGGTATTGCCTATATACAGAGGAAAGAATGTTAATTCACTCTGACCGGCAGGATCACATATCCCGATAGCGTTGTTGTAGATATTAAGGTTATTTTTAATCAGTAAACTGTGTTTTTCTGTCAGGCGTGTAGCCTCACTAGCCAGATTAGCTACCTCTTCGGCAGTTTCATGATTAAAACCGACATTAGCAAAATAAAAACCATCCTGATCTACCAACAGTGCTTTATGGCTGTCTGATAGCTGCCCCAGAATGTTTTCAAATTCATCAGAGGTAACTTTAACCAGCTGAGAACTGGGTTTAGCCTCTCCGTATAAGAATTCCAGACGTTGTAAGCGATATAACAAATTCAACGCTGTGTGAACATCATCTGTTTCAGCCCATCGTTTCAAACGCTCTTCGGTTAACTTCGCATTAATATCCGCCTGCAGAATATTGGCCAGCAACATACGACTGGCACTCTGGTTGGGGCTGGATACCGCATAAAATGCACCGGCTGGCATCACTTTAGGATACAAATCATGATGTAGCTGTAATGTAGATTCCATACTAACTACCCTTCTAAACCTGGATCAATTGAGTACAGCATAGCAGTAACCAGTTGTTTTACATCATCTTCATTACGGGCATCTACCTCAAAAACAGGTACATTAAGTTTATGCTGCGCCAAATACTGCTGATAAACATCCACGCCCGGCTGAGGATTGATATCCATTTTAGTTACACCAACGACAACCGGAGCCTCATCCAGTAAATCATGAAAAGAGGTAAGAAAAAATTTCAAATCTTTTAATGGATTCTGGCGGGTATTATCCAGCAGCAGAATTAAACCCATACTCCCCTTACTTAAAATACTCCACATGAAGTCAAAACGTTCTTGACCAGGTGTACCATATAAATGAACTTTTGTATGTTCATCAAGCCGAATAACACCATAATCCATGGCTACAGTAGTATGACCTTTTCTATCCTGTGTCATATCCGACGCACTGGCATCAGTCTGTACCGGAGGATCATCCGATAATGCAGCAATGGCAGTCGTTTTTCCCACCCCAACCGGGCCGGTAAATATAATTTTATTTTCAACCATGATTACTCCCTGCTTAGGTATTAATTGCCACGCAAGCGACCCATCAAACGTGCCAGTAAACCACCTTTCGGCTTGTCTTTATCGCTCTCATCATATTCTGCCTCTTGTGTACCACTTGCTGGTTTAGCAGCTTGTGGTGCTTTTCTTGTCAGAACCATTTCTTTCTCCTGTTGTGTAGCAGGAGGAGTCAACTGCTGCTCAATAATCAGGGCACCAATTGAATATGTAGCTGCTATATAGTTTAAAACATCTTCTAAAGAAACTGGTAATAACTTATATAAAGTATTCAGTGCCACAGGCGTACGCACCAAAAAAGCTGACAGACGCATAGCTTCAGGCAAATAAGCCAGACGAGTCATATTTGGCCATGCTTTCAGTCTGATCACTGTATCCGGCGTAATAGGCTCAATCAGACGACCGCGTGCTGTCCAGATTGATAACTGCCAAATACAGGATTGTAAGGTTAGCTTAGCTTTATCATGCAACTGTGCTGTTGATGCGGATGCAGGTACAGTTTTAGTCTGCCATTCTGCATCAGTTTGCATACACAATTGTTGCAAAAAATCACTTTCAGCTGCCAGTAATACTCTTTCAATGCTGGGAAATACAATTAATACAGGCTTATTATTAAACAGAATTGCTGTATCTTCAGTTTGCTGAGCAAGCTTTTGTACCATACCCAGTAAGGTTCCCTGAGTATGAAAGCGTACTACAGTTACCGACTGATGTGCATGCTCAGCAACTTTGTCTGCCTTATGTTCAGCATTTGATTCAATTTTTTCACTAACTGATTCTTTTTGTGCAGCTGCTTTATCAGCAAGCCAGACCCCGTTCCCCTGCTGCAAATTACGCAGATGCTGAAACAGCGTATCGAATCGGATAGGTTTCATCAGGTAAGGTGCTGTAAAAGATGGTGCATTACGACCAAAAAAGACTACCACAGCATCAGGAAATTTCTTTTTTGCCTTATGCCAGAGCTCTTCGCCGTCGTCAGCATCACCATCAACCAAAACCAGTTCGGGCTGTAAATTATCTTCAGGCTGAACTAACTGGTAATTTACACTATTGTACATCTTAAATGCCATGCGCAACATGGCTGTCTGGCGATCATCCACATTGACGAGCAAAACATAGGCAGTTTTTACTTTGGGTATTGAATTGTTCATCATTGATTTTGCACACCACCGTGGTTAATACGTTTCAATAATTGACTCATAGCAAGTACAACTTCTTCAGGTGGCGTCTGAATTTCAGCACGAATTACCTGTAACATTTTTTCCAGACGTGACCATTCTTCTGCACGTTCATATAAGTCAAATAAAGTAATGTAAAGCTGAGACTCTTGTGGATAAAGCAGGACTGATTTTTCTAATAAATCCATTGCTTCATCAAACTGACCAAAGGTAAGCAACGATTCCACATCACGCAATACATGATCTGCCGGCGTTTCAGCCACGTCATTCTCTGAAGATGCTTTATCAACCAATGACAGGCGTTTAGCTTTAAGGGCACTGCTGTTCACAGGCAGATAACCCTGAGTCACGCCAATATCACGCAATATCGTTTCGCTAGGCTTAGTCTCCAGCTTTTCAAACATTGGATGGTCACCCAGACTGTATCCCCAACCCAGCATACGTTCTTTTACGACATTACCGTATTGGCCCAAAGTATAATACAAACGCCATAAATGCTGTGCAAACACATTGATATTATTATGTCTGTAATCCAGCACCAGAGCATCAATAATCATACCTGCTGGTTTTCTGGATGTTTTAATTGCTTTATTTAGACAGCGAATGGCTGCATCATAGGGCAACTGTTCTTTCAGCAACACGTAACTGTTTTCGGGTTTGGAAAAACTCAGCAGAACATCACGCTCATCACCGCGAATTTTAAAGTTACCTAGATTACCTTCTACCAGCAGTTCGTGCGGCTGCTCCTCAGCATTCTGTTTATTAGCAGAGGATTCTGCTTCAGGTCGGACATCTTCAGGTTTTTTATCCTGATTGATGCCTACTTCTTTTTCTGTTTCCTTGACATCCCATTGCAGCAAATCTTCTGCAAGCACGCGCAGACCCAGATGATTTTCATCAAGTGCAAGTCCTTGGCGAATCAGATTTTCTAATTCAGGCCGCTGGAAATAATTACGATATTGATCAATTACTTCAGCAAGTTTATCTGAATTTTTGGCATCTAAGCATAATGCAGCCAGTTCATTGACCAGAGTATTTGCCATTGCAGGACTCTGCTGGGCAATATTCTGCTCCAGATATGCACCGAGTGAATCAGCTGCTTTCTGAAAATAACCAAACTGTTTATAAACTTTATATTCAGTAAGATGATCTACAGTAGCGACAGAAACCGTGGATTTATCCGGACTGGTGGTTAACTGCCAGTCCCAATCCTCATCCTCCAGAGAAGCTGAAACATCCTCATTCTCGGATGTATTCTGGGCTTCAGCAGCCTGTTTACCTGTCTTTTTATTTTGTTTAGATGCGGATTGCTTTTTGCGGACCGAACTTTTACTTTTGCCTTGTCCTGCCGCTTTCTGCCGCTTTTTCAGCACGAGCAATACAGCCAGCAAGATAACCAAAAGGGCAATAGGTAAATATAATTCCATAATTTACATCCCTTTTATAATTAGTTGCCAGATGCATGAGCGCATGGTTAAATGCATGTTTTTCATTTACGGTAACGCTTCACATACAATTGTCAATACTGTAACTATTTTACCTTAGCTTGCATTTGTTCGCCAGATTTTTATTTAACCTGGGGCAACATTCCGTTAGGTAATAGTTGCCAGACGTATCCGGGGTATTTCATTTTACCCGCCAAAGCACCGGCTTCATCGCCATAACCCCAGAAATAATCTACTCTTACTGCACCGTTAATGGCACTGCCGGTATCCTGCGCCATCATTAACCGGTTTAAACCAAAACCATTAGCGGGATGGGTAGTAGCAACAAATAAAGGGGCACCCAGATTCATAAAGTGGCTGTCGACAGCAGCAGAATATCCTTTGGTAAGGGGTACACCCAATGCACCGGTTGGTCCGCTGGCCGGCTCTGCAGATGCGCGAAAAAAGACATAGCTTGGATTTTGCCCTAAGACTTCAGCCAATTGCTGCGGATGTTGCTGTAACCAGGCTTTAATACCCTGCATTGAAGTTTGTGCAAGTGGCAGATAACCTTTGTTAGCCATATATTTTCCAATTGATACATAAGGGTAGTCATTTTTATCGGCAAAACTGAGGCGCAGCATCCGGCCGTCAGGCGTTCTTAACTGCCCTGACCCCTGTACATGTAGAAAAAATAATTCTACCGGATCATTAGCATAACCCAGAACAGGGGCTTTGCCATTAAGTGCACCTGCATTAATCTGGGCACGGGTGTAATACGGAATCAATTGGTTACCACTGATGCGGCCTTTTAGTGACCGTGTTTTCTCATTCAGGGGAAAGGAAGCCAGATTAGCAGTGTAATCTCCGTTAGGTGTAATGACGCCGCTATTTGCTCCGGTAAGTCGGATACGTACAACACCCTGACGCTGTCCGGCATTTAGCGGAACGACGATAAAATCGCTGGGAATACCATAAATAGGAAAGCGCGCCTGTGCAGTCTGTCTGGTATCGCCAGGCAGCATTGGTTCATAGTAGCCGGTTACAGTACCGGCCAGCTGTCCGTTCTGGCTGACTTCCCATGGCGTGAAATAAGTTTCAAAAAATACTCTGGCATGCTGATTATGTCTGGATGTGCGTGCTGCCTGCTGACATACTGGCTGCCAGGCTGGCTGCATTTGTAGTTTGATGCAACTGGTTTTGAATGCATCCAGACTTTCAACAAACGACTGAATCGGCCATTGTGGCAATTCCTGATAAGAAACAACCCGATAACTGACACCAGCTTTCCCCGGAGTAAAGACATAATTCAGGGGTAACGGTTTACCCGGTGTTACTGAACCGGTTTCGCCTGGAAGAATTTTATCTGTAGGTTTACGGACATGAGGACAGGCACTCAGAAATAAAACACAGAAGCACAGTATCCAGCAGCGAATTAGGCTGAATTTCTTTGATGGCAAGATTTTTGACATTTTTTAATAGGAATTGAGATCGATACAGATAATATAAACTCTATTTTTACATCATTATGACAGTCCGTCACGCTTTTAAACAATGAACTACTGAATAACTGATTTTAGGCAGTGATATTTGGCGTTGTATAAACTGAATGTAAACACTCTGTTACAATAGCGTTTTTTTAATCAATTCAAATATTCTCCACATTATGAGTAAACCCGCCCTCACACCGATGATGACGCAATACCTGTCTATTAAGGCTGAACATCAGGACAAATTACTGTTTTACCGGATGGGCGATTTCTATGAACTGTTTCTGGAAGATGCCGTTGAAGCAGCCCGTCTGCTGGATATAACGCTGACTACTCGCGGACAGATTAGCGGAGAACCGGTCAGAATGGCCGGTGTACCTTATCATGCAGCCGAACAATATCTGGCAAAGCTGGTAAAACTGGGTAAAAGTGTAGCTATTTGTGAACAAACGGGTGAAGTGGGGGCAAATAAGGGACCGGTAGAACGGCAGGTTGTACGTATTGTTACACCGGGTACGGTGACTGATACGGCATTACTTGAAGATAAAGAGACCAACCGTATTGCGGCCGTTTCTTTATTGAAAAAACAGCTTGGCATAGCGTGGCTTTCGCTGCAAAGCGGAGAATTCAGATGCAAAATCATTACTCCTGAAGCATTGCCTAATGAGCTGGCACGTTTGCAGGCTGCAGAAATACTGCTTTCTGATCAGACTCAGGAAAAATTGAATCTTAGTGGCTATGACCGGCAACTAACCCGGTTACACGCATGGCAATTTGCTGCTGATACCGGTGCCCGTATGATTGAGCGTTATTTTGGCAGTCAGGATTTACGTGCTTTCGGTTTACAACAGGGAGTGCATGATGCAGCAATCGGTGCTGCGGGTGCTTTGCTGAACTATGTACAGCAAACTCAAATGCAGTTACCTAAACATTTAGACAGCCTGTCACTGGAACAGGAATCTGCTTATATTGGTATGGATGCGGCAACCCGCCGCAATCTAGAATTAACTCAGACTTTAAGCGGTTTAAAAGCACCGACACTATTTTCTATTTTAGACCAGTGTGCAACTCATATGGGCAGCCGTCTGCTGGCACAATGGTTACATCAGCCATTGCGTCAGCGTCAGCAAATTATAGCCCGGCAACAGGCAGTTACAGATTTAGCCTCTCAGCAGGCACAGGTAACATCCATGCTAAATCAGGTAGCTGATATTGAACGTATTGCCGCACGAATTGCTATTGGCAGTGCCCGCCCTCGTGATTTATCTGCTTTACGGGATAGTTTGACTATTCTGGCAGAATTTCGTTTAGAAGAATCCGGCCAGAGTAGCAGCCTGATACAAACTCTGCTGGAACAGTTTCCACCTGCCGCACCTATTGCCGAGCAGTTAAATATGGCGATTATGCCTGAACCGTCGATATGGTTGCGCGACGGTGGGGTGATTAATGATGGCTTTGATGCGGAACTGGATGAATTACGCCGTTTACAGAATCATGCAGATGAGTTTTTACTGCAATTGGAAAACCGGGAACGGGAACGCACAGGTTTATCCAGTTTGAAAGTTGAATTTAACCGTGTGCATGGTTTTTATATTGAATTGAGCAAGGTACAGTCTGAACAGGCTCCGGCAGACTATCAGCGACGCCAGACTCTGAAAAATGCAGAACGTTATATCACGCCTGAATTAAAAGATTTCGAAGAAAAAGTATTAAGTGCACAGCAAAATGCACTGGAACGGGAAAAACAGATATATGACAAGCTGTTGCTGCAATTACAAAGTGAACTGCCGGTATTACAGCGCTGTGCCCGTGCGGCAGCCAGTCTGGATGTATTAAATACACTGGCCAGATATGCATGTACCGAACATTACTGTTTTCCGGAATTGGTAAACTATCCATGCTTACAGATTAAAAATGGCCGTCATCCGGTAGTGGCTGCGCAAGTTAAACAGTTTACTGCCAATGATACGCGTCTTGATGAAAAACGGCGCCTGATGCTTTTAACCGGCCCGAATATGGGGGGTAAATCTACTTATATGCGACAAGTAGCCTTAATTGTGTTACTCGCGCATATTGGTGCTCCGGTACCTGCAGACAGCTGTACATTGGGAGAATTTGACCAAATATTTACCCGTATTGGTGCTTCGGATGATCTGGCAGGTAATCGCTCTACCTTTATGGTAGAAATGTCGGAAACGGCTTATATTCTGCATCATGCAACAGAACAATCGCTGGTATTAATGGATGAAGTTGGCCGTGGCACATCTACCTTTGATGGTCTGGCTCTGGCGCAGGCCATTGCAGAACATTTACTGCAAAGAAATCGCAGTTATACTCTTTTTGCTACCCATTATTTTGAGTTAACCCGCTTACCTGAGCAGCATGCACACGCATTCAATATGCATCTTGCGGCTTTGGAACAAGGACAGGATATTGTTTTTCTGCATCATATTGAATCCGGCCCGGCAAGTAAAAGTTATGGGATAGCAGTAGCGAAACTGGCCGGACTGCCGGCGCGAGCACTAAATGCCGCTTACCGCCATTTACAAACACTTGAACAGCATGCAGCTTCCGAGCAGCCGCAACTGGATATGTTTCAGGCTCAGGCAGCAGACAGCGAAGAAGAAACCATGATGGATACAGATATTAATCATGTTGCTATATCGGCAATTCCTGCTGATTTATGCGCTCAGCTAAATGCATTAAAGCCTGATGAACTGACACCTAGAGCAGCACTGGCTGCTATTTATGATCTGGTGAACTGCTGGCAAAATCATCAGTCATCATAAAAGATGCATAGAAAATCGGTTTTTTAGTTGACATAAGGCTGATTATCCGTATAATGACTCCCTTACCAGACGCGGGGTGGAGCAGCACGGTAGCTCGTCGGGCTCATAACCCGAAGGTCGTAGGTTCGAATCCTGCCCCCGCATCCAGATTCCTAAAATGTCCTGTTTTAAACAGGACATTTTGCTTTATCCATTCTCTGAACATCATTTCATTAATTTAAAAATAGATATTTCTGGTTTTCGATTGCCGATTTACTTATTTTTTATCATTCTTTGCGATTTATCTTAATTATCCATTTCACAACAAGCTGATTGATACAACTAGATTCAATATCTGACTAATAAAATGTAAAGCAACAATATCAAGGATGCAGGTTTAATAGCTTTAAGCATAAAAAGGCAGAAAAGATATGCAAAATCTTTCCGTACTGAGAATATTTTCAGATATCGAAAAATATCTTAATTAGACATATCAATCACATATTAACCTGTAAAGTTAACAATATTATTTTCACATGCATCACTGCACGGTATATATATTTATTAAATCTTTCAAAGTCTCAGTAATATTGGTTATCGGTTCAAAGCTTCCATGATTAATATCAGATATCCGTAAAACTTTAGATTAATTATATGAGACTCGACACGGAAAGACTGGAATGTAAACAGCAATGTTATGTTCTGATGAGCTCGGTAATCAGAAATTACATTAAAAAATTAATTTTCAACCAGTTTATTTACTCTGCCTGAATACTGGATTAACTCTAATTACTTAGGTAAGATAAAAATGAAGTAAGTAATCCGAAAATCCCGTGCGTTTTCTGGAATATTTAAAGGGTGATTAATGTATAAATTCAACGGATTTACGCAGGCTGGACTCAATTTTTTACAAGATATCCGGATTAATAATAGTAAGCCGTGGTTTGATGAGCATCGTTCAATTTATGACCATGAATTGATACAGCCATTTCGGGCACTGGTTGAACAGTTAACCCCTGAAATGTTGAAAATCGACAAAGAATTTGAAACTCGCCCGGCTATTGGTAAAACGATATCACGTATTCATCGTGATACCCGTTTCTCAAAAGATAAATCTCTTTATCGCAGCCGTTTATGGCTGACATTCAAACGTCCAAGCCGCGACTGGAAAGTGGCACCTGCCTATTTTTTTGAAATTAGTCCCGATACTTATCGATATGGGCTTGGTTATTATTGTGCACCCAAACAAACCATGGATATTTTCCGTGAAGAAATACTGAATAAACCGGAAGTGTTTTTAAAAGTGATGAGGTGTGTGAAGAAACCGTTTGAGCTTGTTGGTGATAGTTATAAACGTCCTTTAATTAAAGAGCAGGATAAAAAGATTGCAACATGGTACAACCGGAAAAGTATTGCTGTAATGGCAACCAGTCATCATATCGAAGATATACTTGACAGGGATTTACCAAATAAACTGACCCAAGGCTTTAAACAATTATTACCACTTTATGATTTTTTAATGGATGTAGAATTCATTAAGAATATTTCCAAGTTATAAATATTCTCATCAATATAAAATGATTTTTATTATTTCCCGTATACCTTTTAATTTCTGAAACAATATAGCTATAGGGCTTCTTATAATTATTAGTTTTGAATTCTATATTTTCGGCTGGAATACCTTGTAGATATCTGCTCAGAACATCACGCACTAACATTCGGGTTACCCAATATTGGTATTTATACTTGTTAAAGAATAATTTTTGCCACTGCTCCAATTCCTGATAATTCAAAAATTGGACATAGTTGGTCAAAGCAAATTCGGGATTTATTTCTTCATTATAGGTAAACCAGATGTGTATTTCATTTTCTGCTATCTTTATAAAGTTTTCTACTTAACAGAGGTCTCAATAAAAATCAAAGTGGTTTATACATATGGTAATTTATCAGTACCTGATTTTCTCTGGATATTTTGTTAGCCTGCTTTATTATAAAACCCCATTTTTTGAAAATTGGCATGGCCACTTTTGAAGCATCTACACTTAATTGTGAAAGCTTTTTCTGGTGGGCCAAGTTAAGCACATGGTCATAGAGTTTTCTGGCTATGCCACGCTTTTGAAAGTCAGGATGCACGTAAAAACAGTCTATGTAACCATCATCTTTAAGTTCTATAAACCCCGCAAGGCGTGAGCCAAAGATAGCCATCCAAGGCTGAGTGTTATCTAAACGTTTTAACCACATCTGATAATCTGGTGGTGTTGGGCACCATGCTTCTTGCTCTGCTTTGCTATAAATATCAGTATCAATAGCATGAATAGTCGAATGAAACAAATCGCATATTTCATTGGCATAGAGTGGAGAGTATGGTTTTACTTCGATTTCAGATGCAGCATTACCCAACTTGTTTTCTATTTTCATTATGATTCGTTCCAGCAAGACTTTGCACTTTATTATCACCAACATTGATATGTTATCGCATATTTGCTGAGAAATTCATTATCACTGCAAAATACCGGGTATTGCTGCCGGTAACAGCCAGCTAAGAATCAGAAAAACTTTTTATCTTAATACGATGCCACATGATAAATGGCATAAAATTTACAAACTAAGTTTAATCAAACTAGTTTCCGCTACTTTTTTGCACATCCGGATAAACCCAAAGCTTATTATCATGCACTTCTGCCAGAAAAACATCATCCAGTTTTTCTCCTAACCGGTTCAGCTCATTTTCCAGCCATTTTTCGTCATGCCCCAGAGATTTTAAACTTGGGTAATTCACTACTCCATTTTCTACTACAACAACGGCCATGGAGGGATCACCTTTTTTTACTACGGTCATCTGACCATTATATTCAAACCAGACATCACTGAGCGCTTCCAGACTGTTGTAGCCACGCTGATGCAGTAACATAATAAAATCACGGATAGACAGTTTTGCTTTACGAAAATTCTGTGAAAGTACGATTCCATTTTCCATTAAGCGTATAGAGGTACCGTCAACAAAATCTTTAGCAATATTGCGCTTAAATGTGGTGTAACGTACCAGTAACAATAATCCTGCCCAAAAAATGGAAGCACTCATAAGTAGGGTAATACTTATGGACGGATTATATAGCGGACCGCCAATAATTGCCCCTAAAACCACGTTACCTACCTGATCAATAGCAGAAATGGGCGCCAGAGACCCTTTACCGGATAAGTTGATGTACACTAACAGAATACAAAATGCGACCAGCATTTTGAAAATGATATTGAGATAGATGGGATTCATTAACGGTTCCTTTTAAACAATAATAACCGCAGCTTCAGATAAATAAACATAAATTATTGATTTTAATAAATAAATGTATCATGAAATCAATAAAAGATATTATTCTGAATATCGCTCAATATCCTAAAGTAATTAATATTTATAATATTAGAAACACAATAATAAAATATATATTTATTATCAATAGTTTATATTGTAATTTTAAGGTAAATTTCAATGTTTAATTTGTTTAAAATTATGTAATTAATTAATAATGCTTTTGGTTGAAATTTGGTCTTGATAAGGCAATATTGTTTTTGGCTGGATTATTTTAGTTATATTTTTATCGTTCTTGCCAGATATTTTCAGACGAAGGTTTTAAAAATTTGAATTCTGATGCGGAGAAAACCAGATTTAGTTACCCGCATCAGGTTATATAACGGCACTGATAAGATTATCAATAGCTATCATCGCATTAAAGCAGCTAAGAATTTACGGAAAAGTTTTCATTATCTGTTAATGTAACAAATGCTATCTAAATACAACTAATTTTTTATATCTTTGACTTATTGAAGTAATTAATGTTTTTATTTGCTCATCTATATCAGTAAAAAGATAGAAATTATGTAAACGCGGATAGTGTTTGATAAATATATTGCCTTTTTGGGTTCCGGCCGGGCATAAATTAAACGCTAATGTATTCGACGTTAAAATAATACTCATAAAATCATCCCAATAAAAAATACCTTCCATGTCAACAGATTTGATTAAGATTCCTTCTTCAAAAAACACATAATGATATTCAGCAGGCCAGTTAATTTCTTGGTATAATTTTTTTAACCTTCTGATTTCACGAATTATTCCGACAATTTGTGCTATAGATATCAGTAAAAATATAATCACGAGTATCTGAATAGATTCTATAACTGTTCTAGGTATTGCATTTTCCTCTAAAAAAAATTTTTGCAAATAAAAACATGCAATATCGATGATATAAATAATTACGCCGCTAAAAAAAATTTTTTTAGGAAAATATATTTTAAATATCTCCCGGGATATTTGAGGCGCCGGTGATTGATTTTCTTCTAATTTAATATTCTTGGTAAATAAATATGTTGCCGTATCAGGATCGAAAGCAACATAAGGCTCTAATATATATTTTTTCATTATGACATTTAATTAATTATGTAAATTAATTTATTTTATCAAAAACCAGATTTATTTATATGATATATGTCAATATTCACTTTTTTTGTAAATTTATTCTAAACGGATACTCGGTAGATTAATGTTGAAAATAAAACAGGCAACTATGAAGATATCAGGTTGCCTGCTTACTACTACAAAGCTTTAAAATCCATGCCAGTAAATATTCGTACCGGATTGCCACGGACTATCTGATGATGGTGTTTATGATGAACCGCCTTATTTCTTGCCTGCAATCGCTGTTCCTGCTGTAACAGCTTATGCTGGAGCAACAGTACAGCTAGTTTTTTATTAGCATGCTGGCTGCGCTCTGATTGCACTTTAACACTAATACCGCTGGCTGTATGTGTTGCTCTGACAGCTGATTCTGTTTTATTAACGTGCTGTCCGCCTGCTCCGGATGAACGCATGGTTTCAAACACAATTTCATCAGAGTACTGCTGAACAACTGGATTAAAACAACTTGCTCCGATAAACCAGTTTTTTCGTTTGTGCTGCGGACGATAAGGGCTGATACAAATCCATTGAATAGTACCCTGCCACATATCAGCCAGTGCGCTGGCCTGAGTACCTTCTAAGCTCACCAGTACCGAATGCAGCCCGTGTTTAGCCGGTTCCTGTTCCAGAACTTGTACTTCAACCTGTTTCTGTTTTGCTTCATATTGTAAACGTGCTAATGCTTTGACAACGGCGAGACAACATTCAGCCGGTCCGTAAGCAGCAGATAATTGCAAAAGTTGCATTATTTCTTCTCCGTCTGAACTTTATAAGTAATTACTGGTTTAAGGCGTGCTACCGGTCTGATTAGCTGAGCCTGAACCATGGCTGCGATTACACTTTCAATTGATTTATATGCCTGAGGGGCTTCTTCATATAACAGTTCACGATCACAGCAGATTACTCTGCTGCCATGTGCTGTACGGGTTAACTGTTCTGCTGTATAGCGTTCTGCCAGCCTGCCCTTACAGGCAGAGCGCTGCCATTTACGCCCTGCACCGTGTGCCAGTGAATATAGTGAGGAAACGGTATCCAGTGGTTGTACCAGATAGCTGAAATCACCACGTGAACCAGGAATAATCACTAATCCCCTGTTGGCAGGCGCAGCACCTTTTCGGTGCAACCAGCCATACTCCTTATTGATTGTTACCGGTTCTATAAAGTTATGGCTGATATCCAGCAGTTTTTGCCCCTGCTCACGCAGGTTAGCCAGAATACGTCTGCCAATCAGCTCGCGGTTCTGCTGTGCATAATCCAGAGCCAGATTGTGTTGCATCAGATATTCTTTACCGGCAGGACTATCGGCGATTAATCCCTGATGTCCGTACTGGCGGGTATGTTTATCCAGAATCATGCCGCCCAGCCCGCGTGAACCACTATGTACCATCAGTTGCAGGTGCTGTTTATCCAGTCCGGCCTCCCGGATAATTTCCGGTGCATAAACTGTCTCCAGCATTTGCAGTTCTGCAAAATGGTTACCGCTGCCAATGGTTCCTGAAGCATATGTATGATTATTTAATGGCAGAATTTCCGGCCATAAAGCTGTACATTCTGTGATTGATAGCGGCTGGTCAATATTATCCAGACGCTTAATCAGCTTAGCCTGATTCATTGCCCGGATTTTAACTGTGGTTTGCCATAATGCCATTCCGCAGCCAATATCCCCGCCAATCAGTGCCGGATAAAGATACTGAGTAGTAAAAAAAGCTGCACCTACCGGATAACCACGGCCGGGATGTAAATCCGGCATACCGGCAACGTATTTAATATCGGGAAGTTTTGCAGTTGTCTCTAGCTGCCGGATGGCTTCGCCCTCTAACCAGAGTTCTGGTGATGTAATCAGGGTAATATTGTCCGCCAGCTGCTGAATAGAATTGCCCATTCTGATCCATTCCAATTATTTTATTTGGTAATAAGCAAGCAATAGTCAGCCATGTTCATCATAAATGAACAGGATTTGCATGCTGAGTAATAAATTGGCAGGCCGTAGCCAAGGATCAGGATGTAATCAGCCCTGGATTGACCTGCAAGGGATAGGTAGTACAAACATAATTATTCCTTTCCGTTGCAATGTTGATAATTTGACAGAGTGGCGTACTGTAAATCAGGTTTTACAGGTAGTCAAAAATAATCAGCGATTTTTATGTCAATGAGCTGATTATAATTAGTGTTTTGTAGTTATTTCACCACTAATACACTAATCCGGTACTTTTGACACAATTATTTTCAATTAAATTAATCATTAATAATAATTCATACTCTGATATTAATCGGTAACCACGTTTCCTGCATTAATTTAAAAATCTGCGCCGGGTTAAAACTTCCAGAACTGCTGCCCGTCAGTGGAACGGCAGTAGAAGCATAATGACGGGGATTAACGATATTTATAGTGGCAGTAACTCAGGCAGAAATGGAACAGTAACGCCGCAACATATTGATAACGGACAGAAATCATGTGCTCTGATAAGACAGTTTACCGGCACTGGTAGAGAATTTCAGGCTGAATGCTGAATTTTTCAGCAATTTTCTATTTGTGCTGATACCTGTCTGAATATGTGCTGGCTGTTTACTGCCGGTAATACTTCTAAATAAATAGTTAGTCGGACATATTATTCTCTGTTGGTGTGGCAGGCTTATGTTTACAATAACTGGTTAGATTGATAAATACAAAATGAGGAATTTTTTATGGCACAGTTTTTTGCTATCCATCCCACTGATCCTCAGGAACGACTGATTAATCAGGCAGCAGATATTGTTCGTGGTGGCGGAGTGATTGTTTATCCGACGGATTCCTGCTATGCACTGGGCTGCTTGCCGGGCAATAAACAGGCAATGGAGCGAATTTTACGTATACGCGGCATTGATCAGAAACATCATCTAACTCTGATGTGTCATGATCTTAGCCAGCTGGGCGTTTATGCGCGTGTAGATAATAGCCAGTTCCGGCTACTCAAAGCAGCAACGCCCGGAAGTTATACATTTATTTTGCAGGCCACCAAAGAAGTACCAGCACGTACTCTTCACCCTAAACGCAAAACCATCGGTTTACGTGTTCCGGACAATCGTATAGCTCTGGCTTTATTGCAGAATCTGAATGAACCGATGCTGTCATGTACACTGATGCTGCCTCATGATGATGAACCGTTAACTGACCCTTATGATATCCGGGATCAGCTTGAACATGAAGTAGATCTGGTGATAGACGGTGGCTGGTGCGGTACTGAACCTACAACCGTCATTGATATGACCGAGGATATTACGCTGATACGGCAGGGTAAAGGGGATGCTGCACTATTTGGTTTGTAAAATTTTCACTGGTATCATAACTGTTTTGATACAGAATTTTCTATTTGTATTTTAAGGATTTTACTTTGCAGAAATTTGATCTGGCTTTCTTACTTCTGGCAATCTTGCCGATTCTGCTTGGGCTTACGCTCCCGGAAGCAGTTTGTGGTTATGTGGCGCGCTTTTGCGGTGACCGTACAGCTGAAACGATGGGTCGGCTGAGTCTGAATCCGGCTAAATACATTGATATTGTCGGAACAATTATTATCCCGCTGGCAACTATGATTCTTTTGTCAGGCTTTCTCATGGTTGGCTGGGCCAAACCAGTACCAATTGACCCGCGAAATTTTAAAAACAGACGTCAGGGAGAGCGTCTGGTAGCCATTGCCAGCCCTCTGGCTAACCTGCTCTTATGTCTGTGCTGGACCATTGTTGTGATTATCAGTCAGTGGGTGCCGGAATATTTTGAGGAACCAATGGCAATGATGGGAATAATAGGTATCTATGTTAATGCTATGTTCTGCTTTTTCAGTCTCCTGCCGATTCCTCCGCAACCGGGTGCACGTTTTGTTGACAGTTTTCTGTCACCAAAAGCTTCGATGGAATACCGTAAACTCGAACCATATGGAACATGGATTATTCTGCTTTTGATTGTAAGTGGCATAATGTCGACTATTTTGTGGCCGTTTACCGATATTATTGTATCGCTGATGTCATCAATAATTGATATCTTCAGTGATTAATCTCTTCTGAGATCAGATGTAGTTTTCATTATTCAAAATTCTATTGAAATATTTAATTCGGCAAGAATATTTTTATATTCTTGCCGAATTATATTGATTACATCAATTTAAAATTAATTCTGGTGAATAAATGATTGGCTCATTGATTTACCAGGAAATTATTTTCTCTGTCCTAGTGTTACTCTTTCCAGACCTGCCAGATCAGGCTGTGTGTAAATCTGACTGAAATTATTCTGCGCTAACATTGTGCGAACTGCTTCTCCCTGATCAAAGCCATGTTCCAGTAATAACCAGCCATCAGGACGCAGAAAATGTGCAGCGCCGGTAATAATGGTTTGAAATGCAGTCAGACCGTTGTAATTATCGGTGAGCGCATGCTGTGGTTCAAAGCGCAAATCCCCCTGCTGCAAGTGTTGATCATGTACGGCAATATAAGGAGGATTGGATACAATTACGTCCACACTGTTAACTGCAGGCTGCGGCTGCGCCTGATACCATGAACCTTGTCCGAAAGATACGTCTGCCTGCAGGGCAGCAGCATTGGTACGCGCAACTGCCAGTGCTTCTGCACTGATATCAGCTGCCCATACCTGTGCATCAGGACGTTCACAGGCTACGGTAATCGCAATGGCTCCGCTGCCTGTACCTAAATCCCACACAACTCCGTGCTCAGGTAAATGTGCTAAAACCGCTTCTACGAGATGTTCCGTTTCCGGACGCGGAATCAGTACAGCTTCTGTAACTTGAAAACGCCTGCTGTAAAATTCACGCCATCCGAGCAGATAGGCCAATGGCTCACCAGCCAGCCGCCGTTGTGCCAGTTGATTCAGTCTGGTCTGATCTCTGCTGCTGATTAGCTGCTGACCATGGGCGATAATATAGCCATGACTGATATCCAGTACCTGCTGAAGCAGCATTCGTGCTTCCAGTCGCGGCAAACCGCAGTTGTGTAACCAGCTATCAAGAGTGATTGGCGTATCTGTATTCATTATCTATTCTTTAAGACAGGTTTATAACAAAAACAGGGTAGCCAGACCGAGAAAAATAAAAAAGCCGCCGGAATCTGTAACAGCAGTAATCAGCACACTGCTGCCAAGTGCCGGATCGCGGCCGGATTTTTGCATAATTACCGGTATCAGTACGCCGACCGTGGCAGCCAGTAACAGATTCAGTGTCATTGCAGCCACCATAACCAGACCAATACCTACGCTGTGATACAGGAAATAGGAAACAAGCCCCATCACAGAACCCCAGATAATACCATTTACAAGAGCAACACCCTCTTCTTTGCGCAGTAACCGCCATGCCTGACTGTTACTGATTTGTCCGGAGGTCATGGCGCGCACAATCATGGTAATGGTCTGATTACCGGAATTACCGCCAATACCGGCCACAATCGGCATCAGTGTTGCCAGCGCAACAATTTTTTCAATTGAGTTTTCAAACATACCAATTACACGGCTGGCAACAAAAGCCGTACACAAATTGACAGCCAGCCATATCCAGCGGTTTTTTACTGAATCCACTACCGGCGCAAACAGGTCTTCCTCTTCACGTAAACCGGCCATATTCAGCATATCGGTTTCTGATTCTTCACGAATCACATCCACCATTTCATCAACGGTAATACGTCCGATCAGTTTGCGGTTACTGTCTACTACTGGTGCAGTGACCAGATCATAGCGCTCAAATGCCGCTGCTGCTTCTTCAGCATCGTCTTCAGGACGGAAGGTAACCACATCATCGGCCATAACTGTCGAGACCAGTAAATCCGGATCGGCAACCAGCAGACTGCGTATGGGTAAAACGCCTTGCAGAACATCGTAATTATCGACTACAAAGATTTTATCGGTATGGTCGGGCAAACGTTCAAAACGGCGTAAATAACGCAATACCACCTCACAGGTTACATCAGCCCGAATACTTACCAGCTCAAAATCCATCAGTGCGCCAACCTGATTGTCTTCAAATGACATTGCCGCAGTAATTTGTGCCCGCTCTTCTTCATCACGGCTGCTGATGGCTTCATAAACAACTTCTTTGGGCAAATCCGGAGCCAGCTCGGCCAGTTCGTCTGCATCCAGATTATCCACAGCGGCCAGCAGTTCCTGCTGCGCCATGCTTTCAATCAGGGTTTCACGTACTGGATCAGAAACCTCCAGTAATACCTCACCATCTTCAGTAGGTGTAGCCAGCTTCCACACCAGCATACGTTCCTGTAGCGGCAGCGACTCCAGCAGGGTAGCCATATCGGCAGGATGCAGCTCGTGCAGAGCAGCAATCAGTTCAGTCAGTGCCTGTTCCTGCTCCGGTGTTTGCAGGTATGACTGAGTATGCGAATGGATATGCTCGGCAACCGGCAAAAGAATAGCAACCAGCTCACATATGTGATCGGTATCCAGATGCAGGCGTTCCAGTTCGCTGAGATTGCTATGGCTATCCATTGTATTGTTATCCTGTGTGTTGCACATCCAAACCGGAATGTTACCGCTGCAATGCCAGCAGTATATCCTGATAAAACAGCATTTTGCCTGTTATGATAAATTAAAGCCTGCTTGAGCAGGCTGTCTTTAATAATATTGTACACGGATTTTACCTGTTCGCGCCTCTCCTTCTTTGCGTTTATCACCACAAACTAAATTGCTAAGCTGCATAATCAGTGTATTTCACGGTAAGGTTTATATATTCTCTGTCACAGAATAAGGTTGCTGATGACACCACATTGTTTTAATGTATAAATTACATTACTGCTGCAAATTATGATTAAACTCAGCAGGGGGAATAGCAACATGCTCAGAGAAAATTTCAATGAATTTCAATATTTACTGACAATAGCCAAAGAGCGAAGTTTTACCAGAGCAGCCCGTAAACTGGGAATGACACAGTCTGCGCTCAGCCACGCGATTAAAGTTCTGGAGCAAAAACTGCAAACACGTTTACTGACCCGGACAACGCGCAGTGTGGCGCCTACTGATATAGGTGAACAGATAATTGCTTATCTGGAACCACGATTAAATGAGCTTGAATTTACATTACAGAATCTGGTTGAACAAAATGGTACAGCCAGCGGCAATATTCGGCTGTCTGTTAGTGAACATGCGGCAAATACGGTACTCTGGCCGAAACTGAAACCATTTCTGAAAGAACATCCGAAAATTAATGTTGAGTTATTTATCGATAACCATTTTGTAGATATCGTGCAGGATGGTTTTGATGCCGGAGTACGCCTTGGAGAGAGCCTCGAACAAGACATGGTAGCCATTAAACTGAGCTCTGAAATACGTCTGGCCGTTGTGGCATCAGCAGATTATTTCAAGACTCACGCTATACCGGCCACCCCATATGATTTACAGCATCATCAGTGTATCAATGTACGCTTACCCAGTGCCAATGCACTTTACCAGTGGGAGTTTGAAAAAGACGGCAAACCACTGCGTATTAAAGTAAACGGACAACTCACTTTCAATCAGTTGCCTGAGCGCATAGACGCCGTGTTATCTGGTTTTGGTATTGGCTACGTGCCCGAGGATATGGTCACAGCACTGGTGGCATCCGGTCAGCTGGTACAAGTACTGAAAGAATGGTGTCCTGCTTTTCCGGGCTATTACCTCTACTATCCCAGCCGCAAACAGCACCCCCGTGCCTTTGCTATGATGATTGATGCTTTACGACTAGTTGAATAAGGGAAACCATATGAGTCTCCCTTATTCTTTCCTGATTAACGCCCTACACGTGCCTGCAGGTCAGCAGGATAACGCTCACCCACAATAGAAACACGCTCCAGAGCCTGATTAATTTCAGCAACATCACTGGCAGTTAGCTGAATGTCGGCCGCAGCCAGATTTTCCTGAAGTCTGTCTGGTCTGGTAGTGCCCGGAATCGGAACAATCCATGGTTTTTGTGCCAGCAGCCATGCCAGCGCAATCTGAGCCGGAGTAACCTGATGAGCCTGAGCCAGTTTATTGATCAGAGTGTTCAGTTTTTCATTTGCTGCCAGTGCTTCAGGAGTAAAGCGCGGTACACGCCGGCGGAAATCATCGGCGGTAAATACAGTAGATGAATTAATGGTACCGGTTAAAAAGCCTTTACCCAGCGGGCTGAACGGTACCAGACCTATTCCCAGCTCCTGCAGCAATGGCAAAATTTCTTTTTCCGGCTCGCGCCACCACATTGAATACTCACTTTGCAACGCAGTCAGAGGCTGTACTGCATGAGCCCGGCGAATGGTAGCAGCACCGGCTTCAGACAAACCAAAATGTTTTACCTTTCCCTCAGCAATCAAATCCTTAACCGTACCGGCAACATCTTCAATCGGTACATCAGGGTCGACCCGATGCTGATACAATAAATCAATCACATCTGTTTGCAGCCGCCGCAATGAACCCTCGACTGCCTGACGAATATGCTCCGGACGGCTGTCTAAATTCTGCTGTTTATTATCATCACCAAACGTAAAACCAAACTTAGTGGCAATCACTACCTGTTGCCGGTAAGGTTTCAAAGCCTCACCGACTAATTCTTCGTTCAGATAAGGACCATAGACTTCTGCCGTATCAAAAAAAGTCACACCTTGTGCCACAGCAGAACGAATCAGCTCAATGGCTTTTCCGGTTTCTGTTGCCGCACCATATCCGAAACTCAGCCCCATACATCCCAGCCCCAAAGCAGAAACGGCCAGACGGCTACTGCCTAAATAACGTTGTTGCATCGTACTATTCCTTTTGTGATTAATCGCAGAAACAGCATAGTCTTTGCAGGCAACAGGATTAAGAGGTCTGAATTACTAAGGTTAATTAATACTATTCATAAATAATCAACTTGCCTTTTCATCAGTCAAAAAAAAACGCCTGACAAATCAGCAGGCGCTCAGCGGTATACTTCAGACGTAAATACTATCTTTTCCAAATACCTTTATCAGCAATGATTTTCAGAAAATACTGATTTATTTGTCAGCTTAATCAGCCCAGTATTTTTTCTTTGAAGTTTTACCAATACCCGGATTAAAGCTATTGGTAGGATCCAGCTGCCGGTAGAATTGCTTTAAAGCCGGTTTGGCATGATACAAGTGACCGACATTGTGCTCAGCCGGATACTGGGCTCCACGCTGATCAAGCAGTACCAGCATCTCATCTTCAACTTTGTTGCAATCGGTACCTTTACGGGCAATATAATCCTGATGGAAAACATGACAGAAAAAGTGGCCATAATACATTTTATGGATGAAATGCTGATTAATACTGTCAGGCAGGGTTTCAAACCATTCGCTGTCATTACGCCGTAAAGCCACATCCAGTGCAACAATATTTTCTACCGTATCGCTATGCACATTACGATAGGTAGTCGCTGCGCCGGCTGCGGCAAAACGATGCAGCATTGCCGCTTCGGCCTCTTTTTCATTACAGCGGAAATAACTACCGGTTTTCTGCTGGAAAAAAGTATTCAGAAATGCTTCTGCTTCCTCAATACCGTCATCAGCCATTTTCAGAATCAGATGGTGTTCGTAACGGTCGCGGTAATCACGAATGGACTGAGGTAAATGCTGCGGCAGAAATTTACACATAAATACCGCAAAATGGTCAGAAAAATTCTTCGGAAAAAACGGAATTTTTGCCATGATACGATCAACAAAATTCTTAAAGGCAAACAGACGCGGCATGGCATCCGTACCGAATTTCTGAATGGCAACAAAAGTATCTTTACCATATGCCGCAGCAATATCAAAAGCCTCACGGTGCATGTACTCACCGGAAACCGGCAGATTTTTAAACTTGCTGAGAATATGGCGGCGAATATCATCCAGCTCGTGGGTATCATTACTGCCGATATAGAAAACCGCAGATTTTTTCTCCAGCGGGAAAGTATCCAGACGAACAGCAAAGACCATCAGACGTCCGGCGCTGCCGGAAGCTTCATAATGCCGTGCCGGATCGGCATTAAAACGTGCCGGCGTATCTGCATCTATTTCGCGTACATGGTTGCGGTATTCGTGGTCATGTCCCATACCGGCATCATGTTTGATATCCTGATCGCTGTATTTATGATTTTGCAGATTCTGTAAAATAGTTTCCGGTTCATCGCCCAGTTCGATACCAAGATGATTTACCAGATGCAACTGACCGTTTTCATCCAGTTGAGCAAACACTGCCATCTGAGTATAAGCCGGACCGCGCTGAATCAGCGCACCGCCTGAATTGTTACATACTCCGCCCATCACGGAGGCACCAATACAGGATGAACCGATAACCGAATGCGGACCACGCTGATATTGTTTCAGCTCTTTTTCCAGACGGAACAGTGTGCTCCCGGGCAGACAGACTACCTGTTCGCCATTTTCAATCACCTGAATACCATCCAGCCGGCGTGTGCTGACAATGACAATCGGGCGATCATAATCATTACCATCCGGTGTCGAACCACCTGTCAGACCGGTATTGGCAGACTGAGTGATGACTATCACATCCGCTTCAACACAGGCTTTTAACACCCGCCACTGTTCCACCAGTGTACCCGGTATCACAACAGCCAGCGCATCACCAACTCCGAAACGAATACCCTGACGGTAAGGCAGAGTACGTGCGGGATCAGTCAGAGTATATTCATGCCCGACAATTCCCTGTAATGTGTGAACGAGGTCGGTATGTGTATTAATACCCATACTGCTTCTCCCTTTATTATGTAGTGACTTATTCCTAATTAATACAAACCATTTTAGAACAGTTATATATTAACGGAAAGATTTTTAACATATCTGATGTATATCAGGCTTCAGGCAAAAAACCACCGCTCTGCCGTTGCCACAGCATAGCATAAACACCATTTTTCGCCAGCAGCTCACTGTGTGTGCCCTGCTCAACTATCTGTCCTTTATCCATCACAATCAGTCGATCCATTGCGGCAATCGTAGACAGCCGGTGCGCAATTGCCACAACCGTTTTGCCCTGCATTAACCGGGTAAGATTTTCCTGAATGGCGGCCTCTACTTCTGAATCCAGAGCACTGGTGGCTTCATCCAGCAGCAGAATCGGCGCATCTTTCAGAATTACACGGGCTATGGCAATCCGCTGGCGCTGTCCGCCAGACAGCTTCACACCGCGCTCACCCACATGTGCATCATATCCATGTCTTGCTTTAGAGTCTTCCAGTGACGGAATGAAACCATCCGCTGCTGCCTGCTGTGCTGCCCGTATCATTTCTTCATCAGAGGCATCCGGACGCCCGTAAACTATATTGTCACGTACCGAACGGTGCAGCAGAGAAGTATCCTGTGTCACCAGCCCCAGTGCTGCACGCAGACTGTCCTGCGTTACATCGCGGATATCCTGCCCGTCAATCAGAATACGCCCGCCCTGTACATCATAAAAACGCAGCAGCAGATTGGTCAGTGTAGTTTTACCGGCGCCGCTGCGTCCGACCAGACCCACTTTTTCACCTGCGCGGATATGCAGATTAAAATCGCGCAGCAGCGGTTTATCCTCACTGTAAGAAAAGTTTACATGCTCAAAATCAATCGCACCCTGATTAACTGTTAACGGCAGTGCCTTAGGTTTATCAACAATAGCATGCGGACGGGATAGTATCTTCATACCATCTTCAACCGTACCGATATTTTCAAACAGACGCGCACTTTCCCACATAACCCAGCGTGAAAGACCATTAATCCGTGAGGCCATGGCTGTTGCTGTGGCAATAGCACCGACACCCACCTGCCCCTGCATCCACAGCCAGATACCCAGGCCGGCAGAACCGACTACCAGTAAAGTATTAATCATGGTACTCAGACTATCCAGCAGGGTTGCCAGACGCATCTGCGCATTCACGGTTACCAGAAATTCCTGCATTGATGCTTTGGCATAGGCGGCTTCACGCGCACTGTGTGAAAACAGCTTCACCGTAGCAATATTGGTGTAGGCATCAGTAATACGACCGGTCATCAGACTGCGGGCATCTGCCTGCCTTTGAGCAGTTTTAGACAGCCTTGGAATCAGAAATCTGAGTACCATGACAAACAGCACTATCCACAGAATAAAAGGCAGCAATAACCAGCTGTCCATACCGGCAAGTATTACCCCGCTGGTAACAAAATAAACCAGCACATAAACCAGCATATTGGCCACAGACATTACCGTATCACGTACCGCAAGCGCGGTTTGCATTACCTTGGCAGAAACCCTGCCAGCAAATTCATCCTGATAAAAACCCATACTCTGCCCGAGCATCAGGCGGTGGAAATTCCAGCGCAGGCGCATCGGAAAGGCACCCTGAAGAGTCTGAAACTGTACATTGGAAGAAAGAAATGACCAAATAATACTGAATATCAGCACAGCAGCCATCAGCAGCAGTTCATGTCCTTTTTCCGGCCATAACCTGTCTGGTGAATAAGCACCAAGCCAGTCGATTACCGTACCAAGGAAACGAAATACCAGTGCTTCCAGAATACCGGTACCTATGGTCATGATAACCATCAGCAGCAGCCAGGGGCGTGCTCCTTCCAGACAACTCCAGATAAACGGCAACACACCTTTTTTCGGCGGTTGCGGAAGCGTATCCGGATAAGTATCAATGCGGTTTTCAAACCAGCTAAAAAATCGGTTCAGTAACATATTGCGCGGGCTTTCTGCATAGGTGAGCCATAGCGGCTGTACCAGCAAATACGGCAGCCAGAAAAATAATAAGACAAATCATTATACATAATCTGAAATATAAATCAGCTATCAGTGGTTTGTGTTAGAATCCTGCAGGCACATCAGCATACCAGACAGTCGCTGTGCATAATATACATGCATGGAGGAAAGTCCGGGCTCCACAGAGCAGAATGCCGGCTAACAGCCGGGCGTCGTGAGGCGACGGAAAGTGGAACAGAAAGCATAACCGCCGATGGCTGTGGGAAACCACAGCACAGGTAAGGGTGAAATGGTGCGGTAAGAGCGCACCGTGCCGTTGGTAACAACGTGTAGCAGGCTAAACCCCATTCGGAGCAAGACCAAACAGAATGCACTGACGCTGCTCGCCGAGCATTCGGGTAGGTTGCTAGAGCGGCACAGTAATGTGCCGCCCAGATGAATGACTGTCCAAGACAGAACCCGGCTTATCGGTTGTCTGATGTGCCCCTCAGCATAATTGTTATTCACACAGTTGTAACCGTTTTTCCGGCTCTCTTGTACTCATTGATTTTTCAGCATTTCTATGGCACCGGATATCAAAGAAAAACATAAAGTAAAAACAAGTTAGTTATCTATTGTTATCATTCATTGAACAATCTGATTAATTTATTTTTGACCATGCCCTGCATCAAGCGAAAGATGGAGAATCTGATACAGATTCTGATTATTTATGGCTGGTTTGTCTTTAAAAAAAGTAAATGCGGCATAACGCCATTTATCAGGATTATAAATAATCACTTTACCAGTTTTATTTTTATACTCAGCACTTTGAAAAGAAAAATCTCTTAACCGTACTTGTTCTGCTATAGAAAAATTTTCTTCTGATACATACCGGCTTTGTGAGAAATCATTTGTCAATTCCACTTCTGCTGTAATACCAATATTGATTTTTTGCCAGCCAAAAGAATTAATAATATTGTCAAAATAGCCCTCGAAAATAAATTTGTTCATTCCTTTGGTTTGTTTCCAAAGATAAAGAGGACAATATCCATTGCCTGTGTTGCCACTCTTTTTATCAGCAATTATATAAGCCTTAAATAATAAATCTTCAAAGCCATCTGTTTTAAAACCATTATCTTGAATACGATCTTTGATAATATTCATATCATAATCGGCTGGTAAACTAATTTTATATTGCATAGCCTGCATACTGAATTCCCGCTTTAAACGATGTAATTCAGTTTATAAATTTAATTAAATTTTGAATAATTCTAATCTGCGATTGAGTTATCAGAAAAAATGATAGGCATATACAACATATGGATTTCAAAGGACTATTGATTTTTAAAACAGTTTATGACGTTAAAAGTCTTAATAAAGCAGCAAAAATTTTAGGCTATTCACAATCTAATCTGACCGCACATCTGAAAAAGATGGAACATGAATTACGGGCAACGCTTTTTATCCGTAGTTTTGATGGAATGAAACCAACAGCACAAGGCCATCAGTTTTATGCTTTTAGCAATTCAACACTGGAAAAATTTGCACAAATAAAATTATCATTTAAATCTGTTAAACCTTTATTATTAATTTCAGAACTTCTGTTTCAGTTTATTGTTATTGAAAAGACTGAATATCAAATAGAATCAACAGATATTGTTATTAAAAAAACCTGTGAAATAGAAAATGAAATTAATCAGCACAATTATGATAAGGTTATTACTTTTAAAGAATTTAAGCATAAAGATTATGATTTAACAGAAACCGGATATTTACCTGTTGCCTTTTTAAAAAGTTCCAAAGTTACTACTAATCAGCATCTACCTGTCCTGATTAACAACGATGCAGATTGTCCCTTACGTGCCAAAACTTTAGCAATATATCCGCAACTGACTAATATTATTACCATTGATTCTCTCAGCCAGCTGTTAAATCTTGTTGAAAAAGGGCAGGCAATAGCACTATTACCCGTATTCTTTGCGCAGGATAAACTTACACCACTTGATACTCATCAGTATCCGATTAACTATTTTTGTTATCAGCATCAATCAGTTTAAAAAATTTATATCATATCAAGTTTACTATCACTACCCGAACCATTATTAACCGGTTAAGTCTGTTAATAAACCATCTGCTGTGAACTGAATACGTCTGTATGGATTTTTACTACTACAGCCTGCATGTCCGCACATCTGAATAGTGCCTTACCGATAAAATTACCACTAAATAGGCGCAGAAATTATCTAAACAGGTACAAGGTTATGGCCTGATATTTATCCCGATTGGATTGATAATATCACCAGTCAAAATTCTTAAATTTTGATTTATATCATTCTATTTTTTATAGAAATAACATAATATCTATAAAATAAAACAGATATTTACATTCTTATATTCTCCAGTAACGCCTAATGCCGGATAACTATTGAATTCTTACTTTTTCAAACCAGAGATAGCCAAATGCAAAAAATCTTTATAGCTACTATTTTCATTATCTGTCAGCTAATCTCTTACTCAGCATTAGCACTATCTGTGTACTACCCACCCGTCTATAAAATTAAAGCATCTGATTTTATAGAAAAATTCAATACTTTAAATATACAATATCGATATAATCTGAAACCTATTAAAAAAAGCGAGGAGTCTCTATCTGAATATGACCTTGCACCTCATATCAACCTCACAATGCATAGAAACAGCTGGGATGAGTTGATAACACAACTTAAACTTAACTGTGACCAATCCTCGAATAATAAATCAGCCGATATGAATAAATGTCAGCAATCTATTCAGCTTGTTAGTCAGGCATTTGATCCTGATTTTGTGCTTAGCGACTTCGAGCGTAATAAAGTATGTGAATCCGTACATAAAACGTCATGGCCAGCTGGATCCAGTGGCAAGGTAAAATCATGTTCCTATGTGTTCAATGATGTTTTGTACAAACAGGAGCATGATCTGGACGACCAATCTTTACGCTTTATCATTTATCTGCTTATCATTTCTCCGCGTCTTGAAGATTTGTCTTAGCACTGATTATTAAATAATTTAAATATGAATAACTATAATGAATAAGATCGGATAACTGGTCTTTTAGGATTAATGCTAGTTACTATCACGTTTAATAATTAATCCCAAAGGGAATGATGGGATAAACAATACCAGATGGGGCAGATTGAATATTCTCAATCCTTAGCCTGAAATATAAACAGATTTAAAATATACAGACAGTTTTATACCTGCAATTTGTACTGCTAATTGTGTTTAATCTCTTTATCCGAATAAAATTTATTCAGATGAAGTGAAAATTTTGGTTGTTTATTTTACATCGCCAGAGAAAATTTCATGCCGGATAATCACTACTAAATACTGTTATATCTCAGGCTGCATCAACTCAGAAGGAGTATTTTGCAAAACCTGAATAATCAATGTAGATATAATTTAATTATTTGTCCGTTCAGTAACAGACTTTACATTAACAGTAGTTTTATGTCAGGCTTGGCTATTGTTTAATTATCGGTATCAGCATGCACACGCGCCAGTTTTTGTCTTTATATGGTTCTATTTTTTTTCTATTTTCCGGTTACGGGCTTTTTCTGAATTCAGCCGGAGTAAAGCTGACCCAAATGGGAGTCAGCAATATTACCATCGGTGTGCTGAATGCTGCCTTTTTTATTGGTGGTACGATTTCTGCTATTGTTTCTCACCGGATTATTTCACGCGTAGGACATATCCGCAGCTTCAGCGTATTTGGTGCATTGTTTGCTATTGCCGCTCTCGCTCATCTGATGGTAGAACAGTTGTGGATGTGGGGGATTTTGCGTGCAGTACTGGGTTTTTGTCACTACAGTTTATTAATGGTAGTGGAAAGCTGGTTTACAGCACGCAGCGTTCCTCAGAACCGCGCCAAGATTCTGGCTCTGTACGAAGTAGTATATTATATGTCGTCAGCAACCAGCGTTCTGCTGCTAAGCCTGAATATGACCAGTAATAACATTTTTACACTGGCTGCTATTCTGGTGATTGCCGCCACGTTACCGGTAGGGCTGACCCGTATGCAGCAACCGGAAATTCCTAAACGTGAACGTATCAGTCTGCCGCATGTCTTTTCTATCGTCCCACTGGCATGGATAGCCTGTTTTATGGCAGGGATTTTTATTAATGGCTTTTTCACCATGGGCTCGGTATTTATGCTGAAACTGGGCTACAGTTTGCCTGAAGTATCTCTGTTTCTGGGTTCTGCAATGATTGGAGGGTTTACCATCCAATTATTTATTGCCTGGCTGTCAAATAAATTCGGGCGCCCGCGTACTATTTTCGGCTGTGCCTGTGTGGCTGCGGTAGCAGCAATCAGTGGCATGCTGTTGTTATTGGTGTTGCCGGGTAATATCTGGGCTCAGTGCGTGATTGCACTGGCTATAGGTTGTAGCGGCTTTCCGATGTATGCACTGGGACTGGCACGCGCCAATGATGTTTTACCTGCCAATATGAATACAGTGGAAGTAAATCGCTGTCTGCTGTTTGTTTATGGTTTGGGCTCACTGGTGGCACCACTGATTCTGGGTTCAGTTATGCAGCTGTTCAATCATTTCGGCTTCTATAGTGTATACGCCATTATCGCAACCATTCTGGCAGTATATGCGTATATGCAGCCGGCTGTCCCTGTTTCAGAACGCAGTGTTTATGTACCGGTATCCGGTAATGTTGGACCGATGACTGCCGAGCTTGACCCGCGCAACAATAATGCTACTGACACTCCGTATGATGCCCAAAGTGCAGAACAGCATATTCATGAAACTTTGCAGAATACTGATACTCAGGATCAGCCGGATAAATAACTATTTGCAAAGCAAGCAATGTATCGCATAAACCATACTGCCCGGATCACTGAATTGTTCCGGGCAGAATTATGGTGGTATTAAATCCTGAATTATCTGTATCTGTACTAAGCATTAGTTTTCTGAAAGTGATACAACCATTTGTCGCACTATAGAAAAATTTGTTTGAACATTTATTCTTTCAGCCATGAAAATTTACGCCGGCCTAAAGCAATAAATGGTTTTTCAATATACTGAAAAGTCAGGGTACAGATAGTCAATAAAATCAACAATACTGCTGTAGATACTAATGTGTATTGTGTGCGATTCAAAACAAGATTTTGTACGGCAATATATTTATTCATACCATACCAGGCTAAACCATGAAGTAGATAAATACTATAGCTGGCATCTCCCAGACGTACGAATCCTCTCAGTTTTAATAAGCCAAAAAGATCACCACCCATAGTGATGAAGATAAATAGCAAAGCCATTACCGGCAAATAAACAATATTGTAAATTCTATCTGCAACTGCAAGCATAAATACGACTGTTAATATTATTCCAATATCACAAATGTATTTGGGTATTTGAATTTTTTCAGGTAATTTTCTTGCCAAAGCTCCAATAGCAAAATATGCAATATATACTGCATAATTTTGATTATATTGAGAAATAAAATATGTACAGATAACTAATATTGTTAAACTTAATTTTAATAAACCTATTTTATTGCGTAATATACAAATAACGGGTAACGAAAAATAAAATCCCCACTCCCAGAATAATGTCCATGTGACTCCAGCATTGATCAAATTAGAATTTTCCAAACCAAATAAAGGCGGTTTATTACCGGTAATACCTGCATCAAACCAATAATAAAAAGTATTGAACAATTGATCAGTATTAATATTATTTTTCTGGATAAAAAAAGCAAAAATAATGCAGAATATAGATGAAAGATAAAAAACAGGTGCAATGCGAAAAAAACGCTTCTGATAAAACATTATCCATGAAGTAGGCTGTGTACAGGCAAACAGAAAACCGGAAATCATAAAAAATATGGCCACCCCAAGACCACCCATATTCATAACAATTGGATAGTTAGGACGATTTATTTCATCTGACCACGCCTGTCCATGAAAATAGAAATAACAAAGAAGATAGTGAAATAGTGCAACTATAAATGCTAAAAAGAATCTTAATCCGTCTAAATGCTTTACTCTGTTAACTTGACTGTTCTCATCCATAAAACTAAAAAGTCTTGAACCAAATAATAGTCCTATAAGCAATATCAGCCCAAACATCCATAAAATGAATTTATATTGAATTAGCATTTATAATTCTTCAAATTAAAATTTGTTTTTTAAATATTTTTTATAATAAACCAATTTTAACATATAAAATTTGTTCAAAATTAAACTTTTTATTTCTAATGTTCTTTATATATATGAATAATAAATGCTTTTTTACTAAATAAATTCAAAACAAAACACTACTTTATTTTAGGTATACCGCTTTTGCTGACTTAATTGCATAAAGGGTTGCTCAATAAAAAGATAGCTTAATGTACATATCAGCATTAAGGTAATAAATACCACGGTAGCAAGCAAGGTATAGCCTGTTTTCTCCAGATGAATTTCATTTATTTGAATAATTTTATTCATACAGAACCAGCCAATACCATGTAATAAATAAATACTGTAGCTGGCATCACCGAGCCGTATAAAAGCTTTTAGCCGTAACAGCCCGAATATATCGCCACCGAGCGCAATCAGACCAAACAGCATTGCAAACAGTGGTAAAAAATTAATGTTATAGTTACCATTAGTAATACAAAAAATCAGTACCAGTAACAGCACGATACCGATATCACAGAATTTTTTAGATATCTGTACAGTTTCTGACAATATTCTGGCCAGTGCGCCTATGGCAAAACAGGCAATAAAGTAAGCTTTTTGCTGATTAAATGGGGCAATCAGATAAACGGCAATAAATATTACGATTATTGCCAGAGGCAGTAAACCGGTTTTCGGGCGCAGAATACATATCAGTGGCAGGGAAAAATAAAATGCCCATTCCCAGTATAGCGTCCAATATACACCTGCATTAATCAATCGGGCGTCCTGCATACCGAATAATCCTGGTTTAATGCCAGTAATACCGGCATCAAACCAGTAATACAGATTAAGCAGCATATCACGTGTAATCAGTGTATGTCTTTGAAAATACAGTGCAAGTAATATACAGCAGGCAGAAGATAAACAAAATACCGGTGCAATGCGCAGCAGACGCTTCTGATAAAACTGTATCCACGAAACGGGGCCAGAATACGCAAACAGATAACCTGAAAGCATGAAAAACAATGTAACAGCGAATGCACCAAGACGCAGATTGAGCAGATTATGGACAAATACGGCCGGTGTCCATGGCTGGCCGTGCAAATAATAATAGCTGTAAACATAATGATGCATGGCTACACTGAAAGCTAATATAAAGCGCAGACCATCCAGTCGCTCTATCCGCCGGCTACCGGGATTATCCATAAATGCAAACAGTTTGGTTCGAAATATTGCCCAGCACAGTATTAATAATCCCAGCATCCAGCCAAACATTTGGTATGAAAAAAGCATAAAAATATTAACAATCAGTAGTAAACACAACCTGATATTAATGTTTTTTTACGGTATCTGTGAATCCGGTTTTAAGAATCAGGCCTGCTGTTAGTATACGTCACGCTGATAGCGTTGCTGCTGACGCAGCTCGCTTAGATATTCATCAGCATCTTCAAAGCTGAGTTTACCCTGCCCAGTAACAATATCCAGCAGTGCCTGCTCAACGTCACGAGCCATTTTGCCGGCATCGCCGCAAACATAAATATGCGCTCCGCGCTGTAACCATTCCCAGATATCCTGTGCACGCTCCCGCAATTTATGCTGTACATAAACCTTTTCGTTTTCCTGACGGCTCCAGGCAAAATCGTAACGTGTCAGTAAACCGCTTTTGCGGTATTGCAGCCATTCGGCCTGATAAAGAAAATCATCAGTAAATTTCTGATTACCGAAAAACAGCCAGTTTTCACCTGCGTCACCATTGGCATCACGCTGTTGCATGAATGCGCGAAACGGTGCAATACCTGTACCGGCACCAATCATGATAATGGCGGTATTACCATCTTCAGGTAAGCGGAAACGGTGATTTTCTTCAATAAATACGCGTACTGCTTCCCCTTCCGGCAAACGTTCACCGAGAAAACCGGACGCACCTCCTGTATATTGCCGTTCACGCTGAATAAAACGCACCACACCCACGGTCAGATGAACTTCCTCGCCAACCTCATCCTGACTTGAAGCAATTGAATACAGGCGCGGTGTAAGCGGACGAAATAAATCATGTAATGCCTGTGCATCAATTAAATGCGGATAGGCTGCCAGCACACTGACTGGCGCAGTAGTGGCAATAAACTGCTTCAGGGCTGTATTGTCAGCCACAATTTCATCCAGTTCGGCATTTTGTATCTGCCGGGCATAGTTTTGCACCAGAGCAGGTGTATTCTGAGTGATATCCAGCTCATTCTGTAAAGCTTCTCCGATACTTATTTCACGTCCGTCAGCCAGTCGAACCAGTGCATCCCTGTCTACCTGAGTATGCTGCAGAATTTCTTCTACCAGTGTGGCTGCATTCTGATAAAACACGCCCAGAGCATCCCCGGGCTGATAACGGATACCGGAACCGGTTAAATCGATTTCGATGTGTTCGACATCTTTGTTGGCTTCAGGTGTGGTGATCCGCTGGCGCAAACTTAAGGTGGCACTGAATGGTGCTGCTTTGGTAAATACCGCAGTTTGTGCAGCGACTACACTTTGCTGAACCTCATTACTTATACTTGCGCTATTAGTGTTATTCAGCTCACTGATAAGAGCAATAATTTTATCCTGCCATGCTGCGGCACTGCCCTGATAGTCGACATCACAGTCTGTCCGTTCAGCCAGGCGCTGCGCACCCAGATGAGCTAGTTGATTATCAAAATCCTTAGCACACTGACAAAATTGCGGATAACTGCTGTCTCCCAGTCCGAGTACCGCAAAGTGAAGCTGATTAAGAGCCGGTGCTTTTTTACCAAACAGATATTTATATAGTGGTAAAGCTTCTTCCGGGGGTTCGCCTTCGCCCTGTGTTGACGTTACCAGCAAAAGAATATCTTCATTGGAGAGCTGCTTGATTTTATAGTCGCCGCTGGCGATTAAAGCTGCATTAATACCGGCAGCTTCAAGTTTCAGTTGCAGGCTTTCTGCCACACGACGTGCGTTACCAGTTTGTGAAGCGGATAAAACCAGTACTTTGCGTGCTGCAACCGGTTCTGCAACACCGGATACCGGCAACGCTGCCGGAAAAACCGTATTTTGCTGCTGACTGTTTGCCCATGCATAGCCGGACAGCCAGGCAAGTTGTGTTGGTGAAAGGCTGGCAAGCGATTGCAGCAATTCAGGGGAAATAGGTATGCTCATAGCTTGTGCTCGATAAAGTTATGATTAATGTAATTTTCAGACTGCAATAGATAGTCAGCCATACTAGCAAGCACAAAGTTTTTTGAGAAAGAAATGACGCTTATTTAGATAGAAGCAGTAAGAATATATAAAAAGGCAACCCTTCGGATTGCCTTGAATCGGATGGTCTGGCTTGCCTCCAGACTGTCCGGATTAGCGTTTAATACCGATTTCCGGAAAAGATTTACGCATCACTTCATCCAGATGGCTGGCTGAAGCACGCATTAAACCCTGCTCTTTTTCATTCAGCGGAATTTCAATTACCTGACGTATACCATGCCGGTCTAACACTGCCGGTGTACCAATATACATATCATTAACACCATACTGACCGTTCAAATAAGCAGAAACAGGTAAAATGGTATTTTCATCATCCAATAATGCGCGGCAGATACGTGCCAGAGCAGCACCGACACCATAGTAAGTAGCACCTTTAAGGCGAATAATATCGTAAGCGGCATTGACCACACGATCAGCAATAATATCCAGATCTGCTTCGGTAAAGCGCGGGTCACCTTTAATCCATTCTTCTATGGTCAGCCCGCCTACACTCAGGTGAGACCAGGCCGGAAACTCGGTGTCTCCGTGTTCACCCAGAATATATCCGCTTACTGTGCGCGGATCGACATTCAGTAAATACCCTACATATTTACACAAACGGGCGGAATCCAAAGATGTACCGGAACCGATTACCCGTTCTGCCGGAAAACCGGAAATTTTCCATGTAGCATAAGTCAGAATGTCAACCGGATTCGAAGCCACCAGAAAGATACCGTTAAAGCCAGACTCTACTATGTGAGTGACAATGCTTTTAATGATATGCAGATTACGATTAACCAAATCCAGACGTGATTCACCGGGTTTTTGAGCAGCACCGGCAGTAATGACTACGATATCAGCATCAGCAGCATCACTGTAATCACCGGCATAAATGTTTTTCGGATAAGTAAACAGTAATGCATCAGCAATATCTTTAGCATCACCATGCGCCTTATCCCGGGCAACATCGACGATAACCAGTTCCTGACCGATACCTTGCAGGGTAGCAGCATAGGCAAAAGTGGAACCAACTGCACCGGCGCCGACCAGAACAATTTTCTGGTGATTTTTGGCATTAGTAGGCTGTAACATAAATCAACCTCGTTTCTATGGATAAATACAAAACTATGTGAATTTATGCATAAATTGTAACAGATTACCATATGCCATATTTTTTATTTATTTATATTCATTATTCATTACAAATTTTGGTATATTAGACCTATAAATATAATTTTATGTATATTTTTTGCCAGTTATATTGATATTTTCGTGAATTTAACATAATTATATTTAATTTTGAATAATATCTTTACGCTGGCAAATTCTATTTTATACCTGACTAAAAACCAAAATATTGATCTTTATTTATAGACTTTATTGATTATTGATATAGTTAGTTATAAAAAGTGGTTTCGAATTACTACTCGTAAGAACTATGTCAAATATTCATTTATTGTATTTATAATCTGCCTTTTTCTCTTAATGTTATCGCCATTCTAAAATAGAATAAATTATGGCCTTGCGAATACCAGGCTAGAGGCATCATAAAATTTTGCATTAAAGGTAAATTGAATAAATATCTATTTTTATGATCAAAGGAAGATTTATTCTTGATATTCGGAATATAAATACGGGTTATTTTAAAGATAAAGATGCTATGTTATCTGTAAGGTAACAATAGCCAATTAAATTAATTTTGAGTCATCTCTTTAACTAATAAAAAAAGCCATATACTATGGTATCAATAAGTTATTTTATTAATAGTGATGTGATGAAAAATTTAATTTGCTATAAAACGTTACCAGTCTGGAATGCACAAACCTTACCGAAACAGTTTCGTGAACAGCATAATACACAAACAGGTACCTGGGCAAAATTAAATATTATTAAAGGTTATGTGAATTTCGATATATTAACTGAACAGGGAGACATCATTTCTGAGCATGTTTTCAATACTCAGCAACAACCACCTTTGATTTTACCGCAGCAATGGCACAGGATAGCTCAGGTATCGGATGATTTGCAATGCCAGCTGGCTTTTTATTGTCTGCCGGAAGATTACACTCAGAAAAAATATCAAATGACCAGAACGCACTCTGAAGTACTGGCAGTTAGTCAGTTCATTTCGGCAGGGAAAGTTTTGGATTTAGGTTGTGGTTCCGGTCGTAACTCACTCTATTTACAGCTACTGGGTTTTGATGTTGATTCGGTTGATAAATCAGAGGTGAGCATTAATAATTTACAAAGCATTATTGTTAATGAACATTTATCTCATATCAACGCATTTGTATATGATATAAATCAGGCTGATTTAACAGGTAATTACGATTTAATTATTTCAACAGTGGTAATGATGTTTCTACAGGCAGACAGAATTCCCGATATTATTCGTAATATGCAAATGATAACAAAACCGGGGGGATATAATTTAATTGTCAGTGCGATGTCCACTGACGATTTCCCTTGTACAGTCGGGTTTTCGTTTACTTTTAAAGAGAATGAATTGCGTAATTATTATCAGGACTGGAATATTCTGAAATACAATGAAGATGTTGGTGAACTGCATAAAACCGATAGTGATGGTAATCGAATAAAACTGCGATTTACCACTTTACTGGCACAAAAAAAGTAATATCTCAGGATGTAGTTTAGTACAATTGAAAACATGCAATGGTTAAATAGAAAATTCAATAATAACTATATTAAGATTAAAAAGCGATAATGCCAGTTTCAGACTAAGTAATACTTATTTGAAAACAGTCAGATCTGTTTCCCTTGAAACCAGCAGAGCATTAGTAAACAATTTACTGAATTAAAAGTATCCAGCTTAATTAAAAAATAACATGATAATGACACCAATTACAACTCTACAGCGTAATAAAATATCCGGCCAATGATAATAATGTGATTAGCTGGTATACAGACATCACTATATTCCTTTGTATTAAAAGCATGCAAACGTACTTCTTCGTAGGGCATTGAATATAGTTTCCTGATGCGATACTGGTGATTTTGTTTAATCAGATATAAATTACCATCAATAATATTGGTGCGGTTTAAATCTACTGCAAAAATAGTACCGTAAGGAATAATAGGTTCCATACTATTATCATTTACCGAAAAGCACACCACCATTTGCGGATTGATTTTTTTACGCTCCAGAAGCTCAGTTCTTAAACTGATTCCTTTACCGTGCTGAATATGCAGTTGGTTTGACTGCACACTGCCGGCCTGTTCTATTGAAGAATAAAATGGAACAAGCGTTTGATCCTGATTTTCTGCAATAATATTTACTTCTGCAGCCAATGTTGTGGTTGTTGCCGGAAAAGGGCTACCACGGCCTTCACGTAACCAGGATAAACTGACACCCAGTATATTGGCCAGTATATCCAGATTTTTCGGTTCGTAATGACCATTCTCCCATTTAAATACGGCAGTTTTAGAAACCCCCATTCTATCAGCCACCTGTTGCTGTGACAGAGCCACATGCTTACGCGCCTGTTTAATCCGATCGCTTAACATCAGTTATCTCCTGACTCAAATACAGAATGATGTTAACGTAAATCGTGTTATGTTTTGTTTATACGAATAATCATTTTTAATATATAAAATATGGAAATTTATCCAAAAAAAGTTAATATTATTTACCCTATATAAATTATCCAATAATATTAATATGATAATTCATCATAAACTTTAATTAATATCATATTACATTAACAATTTGACTTTTTAAACTTTCAGTTTAACGTCATTTTTACATATTTTTTACACAAAAGTTTGATATAAATCTTATTCTGACATTGTATGTTTGCATTCAAAGCATCAGATATTTACCTATTAGATATTAAATATATCTGAATTTTGCCGGATAAATAATTTGAAACGACGAATAAATTTAATAAATATTATCTACAAGTTAATATATGCCAAAACAATACCAGCCTGAGTATCAGGCTGGTACCAGACAGACAGACAGAATATTAATTCTGTCTGCTTATTTTCAATAGATTAACTATTATTGAATGCGGTTTTAAGCAACAGAAACAATCATACCGGCTGCAACAGTATGGTTGGTGGCTTCATCAATCAGAATAAAGGCTCCGGCAGCGGGATTATCCTCATAAGTCGTTGCTACCACGGGTTTCTGAATACTAAGCTGTACACGGCCAATATCGTTCAGCTGCAGGCTGTCGCTGTCTTCGCGATGGTTCAGGCTTTGAACATCCAGCAGATAATCAACCTGTCTGATTTTGGCGTATACCGTCTGAGTAGTATGCTTGAACCAGTAGCGGCGGGCTGAGTTTAAGGGTTTGCTGTCGAACCAGCACACGGAAGCACTGATGGTTTTCACTGGCTGTAATGCACTATCTGCTGCCACCAGACTGTCGCCCCGGGAAACATCAACATCATCTGCCAGTACCACAGTCAGCACAGCTCCTGACTGTGCCTGCTCCACCTGACCATCAGGCGTATAAATGGCCGCTATGGCACTGGTCTGCCCTGCCGGTTCAATACGTATACGGTCGCCCACTTTCAGGGTACCTTGTTCCAGACGTCCCTGATAACCGCGAAAATCATCTGCGCTGCTGCCATCCAGCCGGGCAACCCGCTGAACAGGGAATAATGCAGGAGCAGACAGTAACTGGCTGCTGCGATTGGCAGCGGGCAGGCTTTCCAGCAAAGGCAACAGAGGCTGTCCCTGATACCATGGCATATGCGCACTGGCAGTCACTATATTGTCACCATTCAAAGCTGATATGGGTACGTAGCTGATATTGTGCAAATCCAGAGCAATAGCCAGTTCAGCATAAGCACGCTTAATGGCATTAAATTTATCTTCACTGTAATCCAGTAAATCCAGTTTGTTTACTGCCACAATAATATGCGGCGTACCCAGCAGTTTCAGAATCGCGCTATGGCGGCGGGTTTGCGGCAGTAAGGCTGGTGTATGTTCAGTGTAATCCAGACGGGTGGCATCTATAAGAATAATGGCTGCATCAGCAGTAGATGCACCTGTAACCATATTGCGTGTGTACTGCTCATGTCCCGGCGTATCAGCAATAATAAATTTACGCGCCGGCGTGGCAAAATAACGATAGGCTACATCTATAGTAATACCCTGTTCACGCTCAGCGGCAAGTCCGTCAGTTAGCTGAGCAAAATCAGGAATGCCGTCGGCGGTACGTTTGTGCTTGCCGTGATACAGCGAAGCAACCTGATCAGCCAGTAAGGACTGACTGTCAAACAGCAGTCGTCCTATCAGCGTGGATTTACCATCATCTACGCTGCCGGCAGTAATAAAACGCAATACAGAATCAGTACTCATCGGTGTCTCACTTTTTTAAGGTTGCCGCCTGTGCCAGCATCTGTTGCAGGCTGTCCCGGGCAGGTTCCAGTTTTCTGAAGCCGTCTTCTGCCATCAGATGGCCGCCATCAGGGATATACTGAATACTGCTATGCAAGGCATGGGCAATATCGTTACTGGCTGCTTCGGGAACATATGGGTCGTTAGTTGAAATAATGCTGTGAACCGGCATACTGATTTGCTGCAATACTGCAAAATCCGGCTGACTGGCATCGATATAACCATCCAGTATTTGTAGCCTGGGCAGGTGTGCGGCAAATCCGGCAACCAGAATCAGACCGCCCAGCCGTGCAGGTTTATGCCGGCTGAGAAATTGCAGCAGTGTAATAACGCCAAGACTATGACCAATCAGAAAAGTCTGTTCATCCGGCTGCCCGATAAGCTTATCCAGTGTCTGCTGCCATTGCGCTGCCTGCGGATAATCCGGCTGAGGCATAAGTGGTACGGTTACTTCTGCACCGGTTGTCCGGATCTGTGCAGCCAGCCAGTCGAACCAGTTATCCTGCGGACTGCTCTGAAAACCATGCACAATAAATATTCTGGCCGGTAATACCGTTTGTTTTTCTGTCATCAGAAATAACCTGCTTTCTTGCGCTCTTCCATCGCTGCTTCCGATACCTGATCATCCATACGGGTAGCATTACGTTCGGAAATCGTGGTTTGTGCGGTTTCAGCAATAATTTCTGCTGCTGTACTGGCTGTGCTGGCTACCGGACAGGTACAGGAAATATCGCCGACAGTCCGGAAACGCACACTGCGCACAATACTGACTTCACCTTCTTTTTTCGGTGTCAGCTCTGTTACCGGTACCAGCATATCGTTGCGCTCAACGACTTCTCGCTGATGTGCATAGTAAATCTCCGGCAAAGCAAGCTGTTCACGCGCGATATATTGCCAGATATCCAGTTCTGTCCAGTTGGAAATCGGAAAAACCCGCATATTTTCACCCGGATGCAGACGTGTATTGTACAAATCCCATAATTCGGGACGCTGGTTTTTCGGATCCCACTGACCAAATTCATCCCGAAAAGAAAAAATCCGTTCTTTAGCCCGGGCTTTTTCCTCATCCCGTCTGGCGCCGCCCATTAATGCATCAAAACCATTGGCTTCAATTGTTTCCAGCAGAGTGACGGCCTGTGCGGCATTCCGTGAATCAGTAGCCCGGCGCAGAGTAACACTGCCGCGGCGAATCGACTCTTCTACGCTGCCGACAACCAGACGTGCACCAAGGCGGCGTACGACTTCATCACGGAAAGCAATAACTTCCGGATAGTTGTGTCCGGTATCTATATGCACCAGTGTCAATGGCAGTTGCAGGCTGTGCCCCGGAATCTGAAAAGCCTTTACAGCCAGAGACAGCAGCACCACTGAATCCTTGCCGCCGGAAAACAGTAATGCCGGATTGCGTGCTTCGGCCACTACTTCGCGGATAATATAAATAGATTCAGCTTCCAGCCAGTCCAGATGTTTGTCTTGAATACTCATGATATTCCCGTTACGGGCACAGACCATTCTGTCTGCAACCCTGAGTTGATTTCAGCTTATTTATGTAAACCACATTCTTTACTGTCCTGACTTTCCCACCACCAGCGTCCGGCACGAATGTCTTCACCTGCTTTTACTGGGCGGGTACAGGGTTCACAGCCGATACTGGGATAACCTTGCTGATAAAGGGCATTAACCGGTAACTGCTGCTGCCGGGCATATGCCCATATTTCAGTTTCCAGCCATTCAGCCAGAGGATTATATTTAGCCATGCCGTGCACCTGATCCTGTTCTGCCAGAGCCAGAGCCGTACGTGTTGCCGACTGCTCACGCCTTTGTCCGGTTATCCAGGCATCAGCCTGACTCAGAGCACGACCAAGCGGTTCGATTTTGCGGATATGACAGCATTCACGCCTCAGTGCAACACTGTCATAAAAAGCCAGTTTGCCGTGAGTGGCGATATATGCATTAACAGCGTGTTCATCTGGCCGGTATTCCGCAATATGAATACCCCAGTGCTGACGCACTGCCCCGAGCAAGCTCAGTGTTTCACTGTTCAATGCACCAGTATTAAGCGTAAATACTTCAATAGGCAGCTGTTCGCGGGCAATCACATCAGTAATGACCATGTCTTCAACCGCCAGACTGGAAGCAAATTTAACATGGTGATGCTGCTGTGCAATCTGCTGCAAGCGTGTTGTCAGCTCGGTTGTCAGAGCTGGCAGGCGGCCGGTGGCAGCCGCATCATGCGGAGGAGTCCACAAACGGGGACGCAACATGGTTATCACTATCCTGAATGCACAAATTATTAATGACAGTAATTGTTTAACCGGATTACTGTCTGAATAGCACAAATAGTAACAAGTGCAGCCGGCATGGAGGAAAGAATAAAAATTTCTTTCTTTATAACCAAACTTCCGGTCACTGATGCTGCTGTTACAGATATAACTGCCAACGCTTTGGTTAGAAAAAATGCTTCTTTTTCATCCGGGCACCGGCGCTTATAAGATAGCGTATAAACAACAACGACAAGTCAGCATGAATCACTACCCGATTTTTACCCAACTACACCAGCGTAAGGTATTACTGGTGGGTGGCGGCCACGTAGCCGAACGCAAAGCCGGTGCTTTATTAGAGGCAGGTGCGCATCTGCTGGTCGTCGCACAGCAGACTACAGCCAGATTTAAAGAATGGTTTGACCGGCAACAGGCTGAACATATAAGTACCGAATTCAGCCCTGATTTATTAAACGGTATTTTTCTGGTGATTGCCGCAACCAGCGATCATGCGCTTAACCGGCGTATTTTTCAGGCAGCCGAAGCAGCAGCCACTTTCTGCAACTGCGTAGACCAGCCTGATTGCTGCTCATTTATTGTACCGGCACTGATTGACCGCAATCCGATACAGGTAGCGGTAAGCAGCAGTGGTCATGCACCTGTGCTAGCGCGGCTGATTCGTCAGCAAATCGAATTATTACTGCCCTTTTCTATCGGACGGGCAGCGGCGATGGCCGGACGCTGGCGCAAACGAGTCAAAGCCACACTGCACAACATGAGCGAACGCAGGCGTTTCTGGGAATATCTGTTTGAACACAGTCGTTTTAACCAGCATATTGCCCGTGGTGATGAATTTGCAGCAGAAACACTGCTGCAACAACAATTGACACAGCATCAGCCTTTGCCACAGGGCGAAGTTACTCTGGTCGGAGCCGGCCCGGGCGATGCCGGTCTGCTGACCCTGCATGCTTTACAGGCGATACAGACAGCAGATGTGGTGTTATATGATGCACTGGTTTCAGCAGAAGTACTGGATCTGGTCAGGCGTGATGCATTAAAAATCAGTGTAGGCAAACGTTGCGGACACCATCAGGTACAGCAACAGCAAACCAATGAATTACTGGTACAGTGGGCGCAGCAGGGAAAACGCGTTGTGCGTCTGAAAGGCGGTGATCCGTTTATATTCGGTCGTGGCGGAGAAGAATGTGCCATATTGCAGGCTGCTGAGATTCCGTTTCGGATTATTCCGGGTATCAGTGCCGGTCTGGGAGCAACTGCCTATGCCGGTATTCCGCTAACCCATCGTGATTATGCTCAGAGTGTATTATTTATTACCGGCCATCAGCAGCTGGCCGACCAGCCTTATGGCTGGCAGACACTCGCCCGTAACCGGCAGACACTGGTTATTTACATGGGTACGCTGAAAGCGGCTGAAATCAGCAGACAACTCATTAACCACGGACGTGCTGCCGATACACCGGTTGCGATTATCTCTCATGGTACAATGTCCAGCCAGAGTGTCTTAACCGGCAGACTGCATCAGCTGGCCGATCTGGCTCAACAGGCTGATACACCAGCTCTGATGGTTATCGGTGAAGTAGTACAGTTACGGGAGCAACTGGCATGGTTTAAACAGATGGATAACCAATCTGTTGCCAGTGAAGCTGCTGCATAGAAATTAATCATTTCTCCGGCTGAAAAAACAACACGTTCGCAAACGTGTTGTTTTTTCATTCAGGCAAGTATCAGTCTGCCTGCGCTGCGGTCTGGGCATAATTAGCCAGACCAACTTCTTCAATCAGGTCTAGCTGTGTTCCCAGCCAGTCCAGATACTCTTCATTTACCGCTTTTTGCTGTTCAAGCAAATCACGGGAGACAAAATCCAGCTGGTTTTCACATACTGCAATGGCATCAGCCAGTGCCACATGTTTTGCCTGTTCTGCCTGCTGGTCACATTGCAGAATTTCGATGATATTTTCGCCAACCAGAATTTTGCCGTATTCCTGTAAATTTGGCAGTCCTTCCAGCAGCAGAATACGTTCAATCAGTGCATCCGCACTTTTCATATCGCGAATCGAATGTTTGTATAATGCCTCACCCAGTTCGGCAAAACCCCAGTTACGTAATATCCGTGCATGTAAAAAATACTGATTGATAGATACCAGCAGCAGACCCAGATTTTTATTCAATGCCTGTAAGGCCAGACGATCACCCTGCATATCTTTCTCCTTACAGCTGGCTTTGCAGATAATTCGGCAAACCCATTATTTCAATCTGGCGTAACTGTTGCTCCAGCCAGTGGGCATGGTCTTCTTCAGTATCTTTCAGCTGTGTCACCAGAAACTGCCGGGTGACATAGTCCTGTTCCTGCTCACACAGCTTAATTGCATCTTTCAGATTCTGGCGTACACAAAGTTCTGTTGCCAGATCATTTTCAAGCATACTAATCACATCAGTACCGACATTAATTGCATCCGGTACCATTTCCGGTTTGCCATTGAGCATCAGAATACGGTGAATAAACTGGTGAGCATGATCGGTTTCTTCCTGCATCTCATGGTCTATACGCTGAAAAAGCTTCATATAGCCCATATCTTCATACATGCGTGAATGCGCAAAATACTGGTCACGTGCGGCCAGCTCTCCTGCCAGTAACCGGTTTAAACAATCCAGTACAACTTTTTTGCCTTCCATGTCTGTTTCCTTTTTACTCAAAACTCTTCTGCTAATTCGTCCAGACAGGCATGCTCAATCACTAAACAGTCGTCAACAAACCGCCCTGACTCATTTGCCGTCATAGCCTGAACGTCATTCATAGAATTTTATTTATTAATTTATCGTTGCCGGTATCATCAGCAGATTAGACGATGCACTGACATCGCGCAGTCATTTATACGGGGAAAAATATTCTAAAATAATATCTTTACAGTCTTGGGTTGCAGACTATCACTAGCCCGCAACCCGACTCCCCTCTAAATAGTTGTATTAACAAAGCAATAAATTCTGCACAATCATCAATACAACCATTCAGGGTTATCATAACATTAAATTAAATAACTATTTTTAATCTAAATAAAACTAATTTTCATAATAATTTGATAAAATATTCTCAATTTAGCAAAATATTAAATAAAAACATAGCTTTATAACAATAATAGTTATCACCATCTATTAAGCTGTTGTAAACAACCTGAAATAGCCATTTAATTTATAAAATATTTATAAAATTTAACTTATTTTCACTATTTATTTTTATTTTTACAGCTACATACCCATAATTTTATCAGTTAGTTATCCATGTAAAACATAACTATTCGCATTTATTATCGGAGCAGAATATACCAATAAAATAAATACTGCTTAGTATCAAAATTTATGAAAATAAAATAGTTTACCTGAAAGATAGGCAATGTCCGAAACTTCAATATTGAAGCAATTTGTTTAATACAAGGCTAATACAGTCAATTAGTAGTTATTTACAGATACAGGGTAATACTCCTGACCAGAATACAAGAATCATACCGGATGACTTTTGAAAATGATGACTATAGTCTGTCAAATAAATACTGGCTGGTCAGAAGAAAGCAGAAAATCCGTCTGTAATTAACAAAAAATCCATACCGGAATTTAAGCTCTCCGGCTGATAAATAATCAGAGCGGAAAAAAATTTCGGTACGGATTAATACAGATTACGGTTTAAAGTACTGGCTTACAGCACAATACCACCAGTTACTCCGTATACCTGTGCTGTCACATAGCTGGATTCTTCAGACATTAAGAAAACATAGGTAGATGCTAGTTCGGCAGGCTGTCCGGCACGACCAAGTACTGATTCACTCTGACCGAATTTCGGAATAGCTTCAGGAGGCTGACCACCGGTAATTTCCAGTGCAGTCCAGATTGGGCCGGGAGCCACAGAATTAACCCGGATACCTTTGGCGGCAACCTGTTTAGCCAACGCCTGAGTAAAAGCCACAATTCCGGCTTTAGTAGTGGCATAGTCGACCAGATTCGGGCTAGGCTGATATGCCTGTACAGAGCTGGTCGTCACAATAGTGGCACCGGCTGGCAAGTGCGGCATAGCAGCCTGAATCACCCAGAACAGGGAAAAAATATTCACTTCAAAAGTCTTTTTCAACTGTTCAGTGCTGATATCACAGAAACGCTCTACCGCAGTCTGTTTACCAGCCACTAAAGTCAAACCATCAAGGCCGCCCAGCTCAGTATGAGCTTTTTCAACCAGCTGTTTGCAAAAATGCTCGTCACTCAAATCACCGGGTATGCACACCACCTTACGGCCGGCTTCCTGTGCCAGAGCAGCAACCTGTTTGGCATCCTCTTCTTCAGCTGGCAAATAATTAATGGCCAGATCGGCACCTTCGCGTGCATAAGCGATAGCAGCAGCACGACCAATACCTGAATCGGCACCAGTTACCAGAATTTTACGGCCGTGCAAACGACCATGACCTTCATAGCTTCTTTCACCGCAATCCGGCACCGGATCCATTCTGCTCTGCAAGCCTGGTGCAGGCTGATGCTGTTTAGAAAAATCCTGATGGTAGTACTTGGTTCTTGGATCTTGTAAACCTTCTTGATGCTTCATAATACATCTCCTTGTTTAACAATGCTTTATCCAAAATGGAACAGCTGAACCATCATACGACAGATTAGTACACAACAAAGAAAAGTATCTGTAATTTATGTCAATATTCTAGTTAAAGTTTATTAATCTCAATGGCTTAAAAAAACAATAATCAAACAATGACATCAAGCAGCCATCCGGACAGATTTCAGAACCGGTAAGTATACGAAACACCGGCAATATGCGCATTCGAACGATAATCAGCTTCACCGCGCACATTGCTTGATACATGTGTTCCTTCATCCTGCTGATTCATATGTGTATGCTGAATATGCAGATAAGCATACGATACCGCTACCGTATTCTTTTTATCCACATCATACTTAAATCCGGCACCAAACAGCCAGCGGTTACCATCAGGAATAGTAGACAGACGCGAAGAAGCACTGCGTACTGGCGACTGGTCATAATTCACGCCGAAACGCCACTGCAAATGCGGATTCTGCTGATAGGAAGCACCCAAGCCAACCGCATAAGTATCACGCCAGTTTGTGGCAATATGAGTGGTATTCGAAGTAGCACCATGTACCGGATCAATTGCCTTATCATTCTCAAATTTAATATCCAGAGCATGCAGACGTGAAGAACGCGTCCAGCTCACATTGCTGAAAACATTCCACTGCGGATTGACCTTCCACATACCGTGTACAGATACTACTTCCGGCGTAGTAATCTGTACCTGTGCACCTTCCAGAGCCTTAAAGCCAAACTGCTCAAACAGCGGGGCATAGTTTTCTGCAAATTTGCCCATAGGTTTCCAGCGCGCAGTACCGTGCAAATGCTGATTAATCTTCGAACGATAGCTCACACCTACCCGGACATCATCATTAATGTCCCATAACCAGCCGGCATTAAAACCATAGCCCCAGTCATTACCCTTGACTGTTGCGCGTGCATCAAATGCGCCCGGAGCTTTCTGATGTAATACAGATTGCGGTATTCCCGACTGTGCACTGCCTACCGGCGTAAAATCCGCATATTTCTGTACTTCTGCATGCAGGTATTGCGCAATCAGCCCCACACCCAGTGAATGTCTGTCATTAATTTTATAGGCAACAGCCGGATTAATATTCAATGCCTTTACGTTGGTTTTATTTACGTTATAGCGCAATACTGAATCAGAACTGTCATTGGTTCTGGCCGCATACGGAATATATACCCCAAGTCCCATACCCCATCTGTCGTTCAGGCGATGGGAAAAATACAGCTGCGGCACCAATTGCGCAGTATTGGCAATATTGCCATGCTCAGGTCCCTGTACAGCCGCACCGTCTGAAAATGTCCCACGGGCATTACTGTATTTAATATCGGGCTTAATCACAAACAGATTAGTATCAAGCTGGGTGCCATCCAGATACGTCAATCCGGCAGGATTATTGACAATTGTTGCCGCATCGGCCGCTTCAGCAGCAGCTGCATTACCGGTTCCAACAGCTGTTACCGACTGTAATCCCAAATGATATCCTGAAGCATATACAGGAGAAACAACTACCGCAGTACTGATTAACACCGCACTTATTTTCATCACAACTGGCAAATGTCTTGTCATTGTGTTTTTTCTCAAACGCATAAAATAAAAAAAGACCTTAATTAAAGGTCAGAAAATAAATAAAAATATTCAGTAAAATTTCAAATTAGCAAAATTTGAGTGTTTATTCTAACTTAAAAAGATAAATAATGCTGATAGATAATCTTTACAATTATTCAAATAGATTAAATTTTTTATAATTGAATACAAGTAATTTTCATTCAAATTGCATAAAAAATGCAAATAAAAATTATTATTTTTCAAAGATATAATATTACCGATATCAGAGATATGCACAGATTAAAACCGGTCAGACAAACAAGAGAACTAAATGCATAATAAATTAAATAACAACAAAATTGTATTATTCAGAATGAATTTGAAACATATTTGCCCGATATCATGTTCAGTTTGCTTATACATGACTGACCATTATTTCTGGCTGGTAAGCAAACCACAGATAAACAGATAACTAATGATTACCTGAAAATGAATACCGGGCATTTCGCAGTGCCTCACACTAGCGCTTCATTATTCCGCCATCAATATTTGCCCGATTTTGCAATTATTAATTATTTTTTATATAGCAGTTTCAGCATTTATTAGCAAAAATATCCGGCTACCAGCCATTTACAGTGACCAGTGCCAGTGGTTACACTGTCGTATTATTGATTTCCACGGCTGCATAACAATGTTTCAACGTTTGAAACGTACCTGGCCACTATTACTGTTATGGCTGGATCTGATTTACAGTTTCATACTGAATATTGTTGCCAGTATTTCAATGGAACAGACGCCAGTACCACGCAACAGTTTACCGGTATCACCAGACATTGCCTTTAGCTGGTTACAGGTAATCGCCAACGGCGGTATGGTATTCATTCTCAGCCTGGCTTTTCGTACACTGCTACAGTTAAACCGCGCAGTACAGCAACAGCAGATATGGCCTCTGACATTGCTCAGAACAGCTGCGCTGCTGATTGTACTGGCATTTAGTTTACCTGCATGGTGGCAATGGTCATGGGCATTATGGTCACTTGCACATGGACAGCTGGTTATAGACTGGCATAATCTGCATTACCTCATCGTTTCCATACTGTTACTTTATCCTGCCCCTCTGTGTCTGCGTTTACTCTGGATCCGCAGCCGGCAGCAGCACAGCAAAGCTGGCTCCGGCAGCTCTGCTGAATCTGAAAACACCCAGCCACCAACCTGATTATTCACTACCGTCTTAAGCAAATACTGGCTGCAGACCAAATAGGGTAAAATATGCGCCGGAAATACAGTTGCGGACTTAATTTGTATGAACACACAATCCATTACCGCCTTACTTAACACAATATCTATTCCGGACAGTAACCGTACACTGGGCAGTGAAAAAGCCCTGAGTAATGTTACCGTCGCCAGTGACGGCATTCATCTGGATCTTACTTTTCCCTATCCGGTTGCCCATCTGATTGACGAACTGCAACAGCGTATTGATCAGGCCATTACCACTGAATTCGGTGACACACCATTATTTGTTCAGGTACAACTGGCGATAGGCAAACATAAAGTGCAGCCCGGTGTGCAAACCATTGCCGGCGTCAAAAATATTATTGCGGTTGCCTCAGGTAAAGGCGGTGTGGGCAAATCGACTACCAGTGCTAATCTGGCAATTGCCCTGAGCCGCATGGGTGCTCGTGTCGGCGTCCTTGATGCTGATATTTACGGCCCCAGCCAGCCTACCATGCTCGGTGTCGCCGGCCTTGAACCGCGTCAGTATCAAGATAAGCTGATTCCGGTCATGGCTGCCGGTGAAATTCAGGTGATGTCCGTTGGTTTTCTGGTTGATACTGATCAGGCAGTTATCTGGCGCGGCCCGATGGTTAGTCAGGCTTTACAGCAGCTTCTGTTTCAGAGCCAGTGGGATGATGTCGATTATCTGATTATCGACTTACCCCCCGGTACAGGCGATATCCAGCTGACACTGGCACAGAAAATTCCGGTTACCGGTGCGGTTGTAGTGACCACACCGCAGGATATAGCACTGATTGATGCGCGCAAAGCAGTCAATATGTTCCAGAAAGTCAATATTCCCATTTTCGGCGTACTTGAAAACATGTCGGTGCATATCTGCTCTAACTGCGGCCATACCGAATCTATTTTCGGACAGAATGGCGGTAAACAGCTTGCTGATAAACTCGGTGTTCCCCTGCTGGGTCAGCTACCGTTAACAATGGCTGTACGTGAGGCCATGGATAACGGTACCGCCGGCATACTGGCAGAGCAGCAGCCGCAAATAGCCGGCTTGTATGAACAGGCTGCATGGCAGCTGGTGCAGGCACTGGCAGATCAGGGTAAAGACTATAGCCGGCGTTTCCCCAAAATTGTGGTCGAATAAACCTGCACAGCCAAATACATTTACCGAACCATGCGATAATATTAACAACGGTTGTGACTGCACGGCCGTTTTAACAGCCTGTCTGCATCCGGCGCAGCCGTCAGACACAGCAAATTGAATTTAACCTGTTGTAACCAATGACACCCTTGGTGATGCCATTTTATGAACACACCGTTTTGGCCGTTACTGGCCTTGCTTGCCGATGGTCTGGCACATGAAGTCCAGACACTGGCAGGCATTCTGAATAAAAAAATACCGCAGCTCAATGCAGCATGGCAGGATATGCCTGCCCATATCCAGAATCTGCTGCGTCAGCGCAATGGTGTCTGGCAGCTAACTAAAACTCTGGCATTAATACCGGAACACATCTTCAATACCAGTGCCCGTCAGTACGGGTTTAATCCGCAGCTGCTGGAGCAGACCACATCGACCAACAGCGTCCTGCTGGAGCAATTGCGCTATGCACCGGTAAATACAGCGCCGCAAATCTGTCTGGCTTATGAGCAGACTGCCGGACGCGGACGTCAGGGCAAATCATGGCAAAACCGTATCGGTGACTGCCTTATGTTCAGCCTGAGCTGGTCATTTAAGCGGCCTCAGGCAGAGCTTGGCGGTCTGGCGCTGGTAGTAGCGCTGGCTGTCGCACAAACTTTACGCGAACTCGGTGTAACGGCACAAATTAAATGGCCGAATGATCTGATGCTGGATAAAAACAAACTTGGCGGCATCCTGATTGAAACCATAGCGCAACAGAATCAGACCACTGCTGTTATCGGTATCGGCATCAATTTCAGTCTGCCCGATCAGGTAGGCACAGCCGCAGCTATTCTGTCTCTTCTGCCACATGCACAGGTAACACAGATTTTTCAGGGTGTTCTGGCCAAACTGGCACAATATCTGCCTCTGTTTGACCAGACCGGGCTAGAATCGTTTCTTAATGATTACAACCAGCTGCATCGGGATCAGGGACAAATAGTCCATCTCTTGGCCAACGGCAAGACCATTGCCGAAGGTACCGTTAACGGGATTGCAGCATCGGGGGCTTTATTGCTGCAAACTGCCGACGGAGAACGCAGTTTCGTCACCGGTGAAATCAGCCTGCGCCCGGGGACTGCACAGAATCAGGTACAAGCCAATAACAGAAAACGCTATCTGTTACTGGATGCCGGCAACAGCAAACTCAAATGGGCATGGGTAGAAAACGGCTGCATACTGGGTTATGGCAAAGCAGCCTACTACGACCTGAAGCCCCTGATACAGGACTGGACCAGACAAGGGGCCGGCGTACAGCGCATTATCGGCTGTGCTGTCTGTGGAGAAGCCCGCCAGCAGCAAATCGCTGGTATTCTGCCACTGCCAGTACAGTGGCTGCCTTCCATGCCGGAAGCACTCGGCATCTCTAATCATTACCGCAATCCGGCCGAACATGGTGCCGACCGCTGGTTTAATCTCATCGGCAGCCGGCGCTACAGCCGTCAGGCCTGTGTTGTAGTCAGCTGTGGTACAGCTGTCACAGTAGATGCCCTTACCGACACCAACCATTATCTTGGTGGCAGTATCCTGCCGGGTTTTTATTTAATGAAAGAGGCATTATCGCGGCGCACTGCTAACCTTAACCGGCCGCTGGGCAAACCATACGCTTTTGCCACCACCACTCCGAATGCCATGGCCAGCGGCATTATGGACGCAGTCTGCGGGGCTATTGTGCTGATGCATGCGCGCCTGCAACAGAAAATCGGTGCCGGCAAACCTGTCGACATTATTATTACCGGCGGTGGTGCCAATAAAGTGGCTCAGGCACTCCCTAATACATTTGTCTTAGACAACCGCATTGAAATTGTGGATAATTTAGTGATTTACGGTTTACTAAACTGGGTTGAATACGCATGAAATGGCTGTTTGCAATTTTGGTAGCACTCAATATCATTGTTTTTGGCAGCATGATAGCAGGGAAACTGGTACATAGTAATTCTGGTGCACCTGCTGCAGCCAGTGCCGCCAGCCCTGAAACAGAAGCTATTGCACCAGCCAGTCCGGATATCAGTGTACGGCAGGCAACAGAAACTGAAACTGTTGCCAGCAGCAATACAACAGCGGCTAAAGCTGCCAGCAAAACAGAAACCACTGCTGCGCCCAAAACAACTACTGCCGCTACTACTAATGCTTCCGACAACACTGACAAACAGCCTGCTGCTCCGGCCAATACCTGTACTGCCACTGTTACCCTGCCGGAAGACGATTTTCATCGTATCAAAGGCCTGCTTACTCACTGGCCGTTTACCACCAGCCGCTTTATAGAACAGGTCAGCGCTCCGGCCAAAACCCGTCAGACAGCTGCTCCTACCCGCTACATGGTTGCCCTCTCTTCCGGTAATGACAGCAGTATACGTGCCCGTCTGCAGGAACAGGGATTTGACTACGGTGTTAATCAGGGTAAAGTCAGCCTTGGCGTATTTAACCGCCGTGAAGATGCAGAAGGCCTGATGGCGCGAGCCAAAATGCAGGGATTCAGTGACGCCTTTATCACCACATTGGGCGGTAGCAGCGACAGTGACAGCCAGTCATCCGGCGGTTCCGCTACCAGCATTGCCAAAATGCGCGTTGTATTCAGTGGTGTAGACAACTCAGCTATGCAGGACATCAACGCCATTACCGGTCGTTACGGCCGGATGCAGCGTAGTGGTAAATGTCATTAAGCCGGCACCTATCCGCTTAAATATTCATGAGTACCCGTGCAGTTATCCTGAAAAACATATCCGCTAATCTGCTGCTGCAACTGATAACTGCACTGGGCGGATTCATCCTGCCGCCGTTAATTGTTGTAACCTATGGTTCAGCAACCAACGGTATGCTGGCCTCTATCAAACAGTTTATTGCCTACCTGACTTTACTGGAGGCTGGCATCGGTGCAGCTGCCGTCGTAGCCCTTTATCAGGCGCTGACTGCACAGGATAACCAGCTGCGTAACCGCATTCTCGCAGCCGCCCATCACTTTTACCGCATCTCCGGCTGGCTGTTTGCCGTCGCATTACTGATACTGGCTATCCTGTTTGCCTGGCTTACCCACACCGAAATCAGTGCCAGCCTTACCTTTTACATGGTACTGATAATGGGTGCCGTGAATATTCTGGATTTTTTCTTTTTCGGCAGCTACCGTGCCTTACTTACTGCCGACCAGAAAACCTATATCATCTCCGCCATTCAGGCAGGCAGCATCTTCGTTAACATCGTCGTATGCTACTGGCTGATCCGTAACGGCTATAGTATTCTGACTGTTCAGTTTATCTCTACCCTGATACAGGCAAGTAAATTTCTGTTGTACCGTCACTATGTAAAACACCACTATCACAATCTGAACCAGCATTACGACAAACATAACGCGTATAAGCTGCAACAAACATGGGATGCCCTAACCCATCAGCTAACCGGTCTGCTGATATTCAGCTCACCGCTGGTACTGATTACTTTTTTCCTGTCCCTGAAAGACGCCAGCATCTACGCCGTTTATGCGTTGATTTTCGGCGCCATCAAAATGGCCTTGCAATCACTCTCACAAGGCATGCAGGCTATTTTTGGTCATAGCCTTACCACAGATATCCAGCGCACCCGTCAGAATTTCTGCCGCTATAATCGTCTCTTTATGTGCTTTCTGGGCTGGGTCTATACATGCACTGGCCTGTTGCTGGCGCCCTTTATTCAGCTTTATACCCGTAATATGACCGATGCCAACTACCATCAGCCCATGCTGGCTGCCCTGTTTTTACTGGTAGGCATTATTGAAAACAGCCGTATTCCGAGTATGACCATGATCATGGCAGCCGGTCGCTACAAAGACACTAAACCACAGGCATTGATCGAAGCTGCTCTGAACATTACCTGCTCAGTATGTTTTATACAGATATGGGGCAGTGCCGGGATTTTGCTTGCAGCACTGATATCATTTCTTTACCGCAGCAGTGAAATGGTACATTACACCAGCAAACACATTCTGTCCCTGCCCTGCACCCGTGCCTATCTGCTGTGGCTGACAGTTTTTGCTACCATCGCCATTATCCTCACTATTGGCTGGCATCCGGTAAACAGCATCAGTGTACATACCTTTATCGATTGGATTAAACTTGGCTTTATTACCGGTCTGAGCACCGCCATACCCTTTGGCATCCTGTTAATTCTGATTTATCGCCGGCCTGCCCAATGATACCCAAACTGATTCACTATTGCTGGTTCGGACCTCAGCCACTGCCTGCCGCCACCCGACAATATATTGCCAGCTGGCGCCAGTTTCTGCCCGATTACCAAATTCAGCTGTGGAACGAACACAATTTTGACTATCAGGCTAACGCTTACACCCGTTCAGCCTATGCTGCCGGAAAATATGCCTTTGTAGCCGATGTCTGCCGTATTCAGGCACTTTATCAGCATGGCGGCATCTATCTGGATACCGATGTGCAGATGATTGCCTCATTCGACCCGTTTCTGCACCATCACTGCTTCACCGGTTTCGAACAGGGCATGAATCCCTATACCCGCGAGCTTACCTGTAACCCTCAGGCCGGCGTAATGGGCTGTGAAGCCGGCAGCATTCTTATGCAGGATATCTGGCAACAGTATCAGAATCTTGAATTCAATCCGCAGCAGCTTATTACCATCAACCAGTTATTTAAACAAATATACCAAAAGCACGGAATTATCCTTAACGATCAGCGACAGGAAGTTCCCGGCTATGTCTGCGTTTATCCAAGTGATTACTTCATGGCCAAAAATGCCTATACCCATGAACTGAACCGTACTGCTAATACTGTCTGCATTCATCACTACGACGGTACATGGCTTAATGACAGTAAAGGCATCAACCGGCTCAAACGCAGAATCCTGAACACTCTGCGTACTACACTTGGCGCCCGTAACAGCCAGAAACTGATCGCGCTGCTCAAACGGAAAAACCGATGAACACCAGTACTGACAATACCCCGATTGATTTTGTTCTGCCATGGGTAGACAACAGCGATCCGGACTGGCTGGCTGCAAAAAACCACTATCAGCCACAGCATCAGGGACACAGTGACGCGACCAGTAATAACCGTTATCAGGATTTCGGCACCCTGCGTTATGTACTGCGCTCCATTGAAAAAAACTGCCCGTGGTATCACAAAATTTATCTGATAACTGCTGATCAGCAACCGTCATGGCTGAAAACCAGCCATCCGAAAATCGAAATTGTCAGCCACCGGCAACTGTTTATCCGCCCGCAGAATCTGCCAGTATTCAATTCCTCAGCTATCGAAATGAATCTGGTTAACCTTAAAGACCTGAGTGAACAATTTGTTTACCTTAACGACGACACCGTCATTCTGCGTCCTGTCCCGCGTGAGCGGCTGTTTCAGCACGGGCTGCCGGTAGACTTTCTCTGTCATGGCTGGCTAAAGCGCGGCAGCCTGTTTCGCCGTCTGCGCGGCCGCAACAGCTGGGTAGATGCACTGAATAACAATATTGCCCTGATTAACCGCCTGTATCAGCCGGCCTCACTGAATAAACAGCAATTATTTGCCCATAGCTACAGTTTGCGTGAAAAATTCAGCAATTTCCTGCTCAAATACCTTTACCGCCATTATTTCTGGTTTGCTCACTGGCATCTGCCCCAGCCTTACACCCGCAGTACCCTGCAACAGGTTTATCAGCACTTCGAACCGGAAATACTTGCCAGTACCGCAAACCGCTTCCGCGCCGGTAACGACCTCACCATCTACCTTAATCGCTACTGGCAACTGGCCAGTGGTGCATTCATACCCCAAAAACATAACGACGGCTTCGTGCGCAACATCAGCAACATCACCGAACTGAATAACGCTATCCATTATCTGCATCACCACCCGGAAATCCGTTTTGTCTGTCTCAACGATACCTGCACCAGCAACAACAGTACCGAACTGGCACAACTGCACGCTGCTCAAAGTGCATTTTACGAGCACTACCTGCCCGATCCGGCCTCATTTGAACAAAACAGCCAGCAGCCATCATCACAGTATAAATAGATATAAATGTAAAAAAAACAGCAACTATCTTTGATGTAACAGCATAAACCTGCACCCGTCGTCATCTGAGAGGCACCTGCCTGCATTGTTGCGATATAATAAACAAATCTTGACAAACTATTAGCATAGGCATCCATCACTGCCACAACCATGAAAACGCGCCCTTTTTCCGTTCTGCTTTCCTTATATGCACAGGAACATCCCGACTGGCTCAGCGCCTGTCTGGAAAGCCTGTGTACGCAGAGCATACAGGCCGACGAAATCATCATGGTACTGGATGGTGCCGTAGGTACTGAACTGCATAGCGTACTGAACAGCTATCAGACCCGGCTGCCTCTGAAAATCGTCCCCCTGCCGCAACACGTCGGTCTCGGACATGCCCTTAATGCCGGACTGGAACATTGCCGGCATGAATGGATCATGCGCATGGATACTGACGACATCTGCGCACCCGGACGGTTTGAATACCAGTGGGCATATATCCTGGAAAACCCCGATATCGCCCTGTTCAGCGGGCAGATAGCTGAATTCAGCACAACCCCGGAACTAAGCGGCACAGTCAGACAGGTACCTCTTACAGACAGTGCTATCCGCCATTATGCTCAGTGGCGCAACCCGATTAATCACATGGCTGCGGCCTACCGTAAAAGTGCAGTACAGGCCGTAGGCGGCTATCAGCATCACCAGTGGATGGAAGATTACAACCTGTGGCTGCGCCTGCTGGCGGCCGGCTATCAGGCAGCAAACCTGCCGGAAACCCTCGTATATGCCCGTGCCGGCCACAACATGCATGCCCGCCGGCGCGGGCTGCGCTACCTTCGCAGCGAATGGCAGCTGCTGCGTCTAAAACACCGCCTCAAAAGCCAGCCATTGCTGCCGGCACTAAGCTGTTTTGCCCTGCGCGGCAGCAGCCGTCTGCTGCCCACCAGCCTGCTGGGCAACCTCTACCAACATTTGCGCCTGAACAAATAAAAAACAATTATGCGAAGTTTACTGTCCTATAAAAGCCGTCTTTTCTTCGGAACCCTGCTGGTAATGCTACTGCCACTGGCCATCATGGAGCCTATTAAAGGCTTTGCTCAGGGACGTGCTGCTTTCATCACCAGCATAATTCTTGCCGGTATTGCCCATATCCTGACCACCAAATCTTTATCCGTATTCAGCAACTTTCCTGGCAGAAAATCCGCAGTGATTGCTCTGCCGCATGCTTTCTTCTGGTTTTTCGGCATGTGGATGACGGCCAAATTCTTTAACCTGCCCTATACCGTATGGTTTTTATTCATGGCAGGCTGTCTGTCCCTGTTTCTGTGTATTTCTTATATCTATTACCGCAACAAATTCATAACAACCTACGCCTACCTGCCCTACGGACGTGCCAGCAACGCCGACCAGCTTCCCAATGTCAACTGGATAAAATTAACCAGCCCCTGCCTGCCTGAGACCTCTGTCATTAACGGCATTGTTGCCGACCTGCACGAACCTGAGCTCGACAACCACTGGCAGAAATTTCTTGCCCGGCAAACCCTCAATGGCATGCCTGTCTACAATATTCGTCAGGTAGAAGAATTTCTTACCGGACGGGTTAAAATTCATCACCTATATGAAAATGATCTTGGTTCTTTACTGCCTTCACCAACCTATGTATTAATTAAACGCGTATTCGACATCGTTCTTATCCTGCTGTCTGCCCCTGTTACCCTGCCGGTAATGCTTATTACTGCCATTGCCATCAAACTTGAAAGCCCGGGTAACATCCTGTTCCGGCAAAACCGTGTAGGACGCAGCGGCAAAGAATTCTGTATTTATAAATTTCGCAGCATGTGCAGCGATTCAGAGAAAAACGGTGCCCGCATGGCGCAACTTGGGGATGCCCGCGTCACCCGTATCGGACACATCATCCGCAAAACCCGCATCGACGAACTGCCGCAATTCTGGAACATCCTGAAAGGTGACATGAGCCTGATTGGTCCCCGTCCCGAGCAAAAAGTATTTGTCGACCAGTTTATTCAGGAAATTCCCTTTTATGACTACCGCCACATTGTCAAACCCGGTATTTCCGGCTGGGCGCAAGTTACTCAGGGCTACGCTGCCGACACCGAACAAACCCAGATAAAAATCGAACATGATTTTTACTACATCAAACATTTTTCCTTCTCACTTGATATACTCATATTCTTCAAAACCCTCAAAACCATGCTCACCGGCTTCGGCGCACGCTAACCCAGCCATCTCATACAAAACGCTACCAGTAAAATCTTACCGGTAGCGTTGCAATACACAAACAGAAACCCATAAATCCAACAAAAAGCAAACCATGAACATCAAAACAGCCAAGCAGTAATACTCATAACATCGCTTAAACTTCTGTTTTCCGCCATTTTCTATAATCGATTCAATTCCTTTAATTACATACCAATCAAAATCTGCCTGCACTGCGCATCCATATACACGTATCCAAAAATAATAATCACATCCATTGCCGAATCGAACATCAATCTATAGCAATTAGCGTATAACATGCCTCAACCAAATCTATGCATAACCAATTATCAAAACCCAATATTATTCATATATAAATATTTATTCATAATATATAACATATCCTGACAATATAATTATTTCACAAATTTTATTTAGTCATTAACAATTATCAAATAACAGAAAATTTAAACACCAAACAACATTCAGCCATTTCCTGAATGTAAATAAAATGTTAATTTATCTTTATAAATAGAGAAAAAGGGCTGCTTATGAAGTCTGGATATAAAAAGATTATGCTTATCGTGGTGCTGTGGCAGGTGTTGCTGCTTGCCGGCTGTGACTATTATGTGAGCGAACAACCAGCACAGCAAGCACCCGTACCGTTCTATAACCGTGATAGCCGTGGCCGCGCCGATACTATTGGCAAACTCGGTACTTACTCTATCAGCATTCCTGCAGGAGTGATTGATGGCTGGGCACGCTATATGGGCGATCCGGGCGATTTTGCCGATCCGAAAATTAAAGCCAGATACCAGCGCCCACCGGAATCTTATGATTTGCCAATTGAATCATTTGGTTTTCAGTATCGGATTACTGACGGCGATGTTTATACCTCTTTCCGGCAAACACAACAGGATTATCGCCGTGATAATGAAACTTTAATCCCGTATGGCAAACCTTTCCCGTGGGCAAGCGTAAGTGTCTATGGTCAATATGATGCTACTGTGCCGTTGAATTTTAATTTTACGGTCCAGGATGACTTCAGAGTATCAAAAGAAATTTCAAATATTGATTATATCCAGCAGGAACAACCGCTGTATGGTCTAACCGTATATCGGGCAAATAATGGTATTGATCCGGAAACCGGCGAACCATGGAAATCGGATACCCTTACCAAAGATAGAATGATTAAAAAAGATCAGGCTGGCAATATTAAAACCTATATCAAGTGTGAATTTACCCAGCATAAAAATTTTTGTAATCATATGTTTTATAACGATAACTGGCATATCCAAGTATGGATTAGTTATAACCGTAGTTATCTGCCGCAGTGGCAGGAAATGGAGGGCAATATTATCAAAATACTGGATAGCTGGCGCGTAAGCCGGGAAGGCAAACTGCTGGGCAAACAGATTGGTAAGGCCTAGTTTTTAATAGCGGTACAACTTATTGATTATCTTAGGGAGAAGAGCATGTTAGAAGCACAAAAAGTAAGTAAAAGCGAAATTCAGGCATGGCGTAAACAGATTGAAAATGGAGATTTATCCGATGTTGGCGCGGTGTATCAGCAACTGGCCAAACGTGGCTATCACTATGCTGAATGGGCCTATGGGGTAGCTTCTGCGAATACCATTACCGGTAATGGCGCACTGGAATTTATGCAGACGGTGGCGAATAAACATAATCATAATTTAACGATCGATAAAACCAATAAGATTCGCCGCGCTGGTTAAGCTTATTTAAATGTAAATATTTATTAATATATTCTATATGCATCAATACTGAATTTTTGCTTAACATTTAATTTAAAACAATAAAAATTCCAAAATGACATTCTTTTTATTTTCTTTTGGTAAAGTTTCTGTTAATTTTTATCCTGTGAAATAGAGAAGCAAGGCTGCTTATGAAGTCTGGATATAAAAAGATTTTGCTTATCGTGGTGCTGCTGTGGCAGGTGCTGCTACTTGCCGGCTGTGACTATTATGTGAGCGAACAACCAGCACAGCAAGCACCTCTGTTTTATAACCGTGATAGCCGTGGCCGCGCCGATACTATTGGCAAACTCGGTACTCAATCCATCAGCATCCCTGCTGGCGTGATTGATGGCTGGGCACGATATATGGGCGATCCGGGAGATTTTGCTGATCCGAAAATTAAAGCCAGATACCAGCGTCCGCCGGAATCTTACGATTTGCCGATTGAATCATTTGGCTTTCAATATCGCATTACTGATGGTGATGTCTATACTTCATTCCGGCAAACACAACAGGATTATCGCCACGATAATGAAACCTTAATCCCGTATGGCAAACCTTTTCCGTGGGCTGGGGTTATTATTTATGGTGAATATGATGCTGCTACGCCGTTGAATTTTAATTTTACAGTTCAAGATGACTTCAGAGTATCAAAGGAAATTTCAAATATTGATTATATTCAGCAGCCACAACCGCTGTATGGCCTAACCGTATATCGGGCAAATAATGGTATTGATCCGGAAACCGGCGAACCGTGGAAATCGGATACCCTTACCAAAGATAGAATGATTAAAAAAGATCAGGCCGGCAATATTAAAACCTATATCAAGTGTGAATTTACCCATCATATAGATTCCTGTGACCATATGTTTTATAACGATGACTGGCATATCAGAGTATGGATTGGCTACAGCCGTACTTATCTGCCACAGTGGCAGGAGATGGAGAATAATATTATCAAAATACTGGATAGCTGGCGCGTAAGCCGGGAAGGCAAGCTGCTGGGGAAACAGATTGGTAAGGCCTAGTTTTTAATCGTGGTACAACTTGTTATTATCTTAGGGAGAAGAGCATGTTAGAAGCACAAAAAGTAAGTAAAAGCGAAATTGAAGCATGGCGTAAACAGATTGAAAATGGAGATTTATCCGATGTTGGCGCGGTGTATCAGCAACTGGCCAAACGTGGCTATCACTATGCTGAATGGGCCTATGGGGTAGCTTCTGCGAATACCATTATCGGTAATGGCGCGCTGGAATTTATGCAGGCTGTAGCAAATGAACATAATCATATTTTAACAGCAGATGAAACCAATAAGATTCGCTTCGCTGGTTAAGCTTATTTAAATGTAAATATTTATTAATATATTTTATATGCATGAATACTGAACTTTTGCTTAACATTTAATTTAAAACAATAAAAATTCTAAAATAGCATACTTTTTATTTTCTTTTGGTAAAGTTTCTGTTAATTTTTATCCTGTGAAATAGAGAAACAAGGCTGTTTATGAAATCTGGATATAAAAAGATTGTGTTTATCGTAGTATTGCTGTGGCAGGTGCTGCTGCTTGCCGGCTGTGATTATGATGTGAGCGAACAACCAGCACAGCAAGCATCCGTACCGTTCTATAACCGTGATAGCCGTGGCCGCGCCGATACTATTGGCAAACTCGGTACTTACTCTATCAGCATTCCTGCAGGAGTGATTGATGGCTGGGCACGCTATATGGGCGATCCGGGTGATTTTGCTGATCCGAAAATCAAAGCCAGATACCAGCGTCCGCCGGAATCTTATGATTTGCCGATTGAATCATTTGGCTTTCAATATCGGATTACCGATGGCGATGTCTATACTTCATTCCGGCAGACACAACAGGATTATCGCCACGATAATGAAACTTTAATCCCTTATGGCAAGCCTTTCCCTTGGGCAAGCGTAAGTGTCTACGGTCAATATGATGCTAAGGTAGCGTTAAATTTTAACGCCTATGTGCAGGAAGGTTTTAAAATATCAAAAGAAATTTCAAATATTGATTATATTCAGCAGCCACAACCGCTGTATGGCCTAACCGTATATCGGGCAAATAATGGTATTGATCCGGAAACCGGCGAACCGTGGAAATCGGATACCCTTACCAAAGATAGAATGATTAAAAAAGATCAGGTCGGCAATATTAAAACCTATATCGACTGTCAATTCACTCAGCATATAAATTCTTGTCATCATATGTTTTATAACGATGACTGGCATATCCAAGTATGGATTAGTTACAGCCGTACTTATCTGCCACAGTGGCAGGAGATGGAGAATAATATTATCAAAATACTGGATAGCTGGCGCGTAAGCCGGGAAGGCAAGCTGCTGGGCAAACAGATTGGTAAGGCTTAGTTTTTAATCGTGGTACAACCTATTGGTTATCTTAGGGAGAAGAGCATGTTAGAAGCACAAAAAGTAAGCAGAAGTGAAATTCAGGCATGGCGTAAACAGATTGAAAATGGTGATTTATCCGATGTTGGCGCGGTGTATCAGCAACTGGCCAAGCGTGGCTATCATTATGCTAAATGGGCCTATGGAGTAGCTTCTGCGGATAGCATTACCGGTAATGGCGCACTGGAATTTATGCAGGCAGTGGCGAATGAACATAATCATATTTTAACAGCAGATGAAACCAATAAGATTCGCCGCGGCATGGCCTTGGGTTATCTGGATATGCTGGAAAAAAAGGCCGGTTCGGGTAGTGTCAATCAGGATATTACTTATCAACAAATGAAAGAGTTTCATATTGAGGTATTTAAAAATAATAATGTTGATATTAACTACTGGACGCTGTATGAACCGATGCGCATTATTGAACAGTATGCGTCGGGGAAACTCATTGGTGGGCGTGAAATCAAAGGCGAACAGGTTGTCGAACAAGTGTGGGAAGCTATGTGGGCAACCAAAGGCACCAATGTCGATAGCTGGTTGATGAGCTTGGGATTATCTGGAATTATGAGCGATGCTAAAAATGGGTATATTTATATTAATAAACTAACTGGTACACCTGAATCCTCTGCTGCGATAACGCTAAAGGCAGCGAGTACGGGTCCGGTTGGAAATTTACTGATCTGGAGTTGCTATAAAAAAGTGCCAATTTCCAGCGCTGATCAGGCACTGGCGAAAAAGTGGGTGGATAATACAAGCATGTTTGCCCCGCTAAAGGATTATTGGGTTGAATTCGGCAGAGAAGGTCACCAAAACTTATGGTACAAGGACTATGCTTCTCCATCTGACCAATATACAGGCAGTTATTTTGAAAATCAGAAAAATACCGACGCTGCAAAACAGCAATTAAAATTTAACTGGGATGTAGCTGGTGGCAAAGGGGTAACAAAGTGGATTATGGCAGCAGTATTAAATACCAATAGCATTAATTCATCCGATCCGCGCATCAATAGCATTAATGACGATAATTTTCCTGATAAAGGATGGGGATTTATCTTTGATCCGGTAAATGGTCATCGCCAGGAAATTGCCGGCCAGCCGGGCAAATTTGAATTTAAATACCAGCTGGCGTTTATTGATGAACTGCCGGAAAAATTATTATCGCAGTTGCAGACATGGGAAAAACAAGGCAATCAACAAATGGTATCGCTGTATCTGAATGCACTGATGCAGCTTAATCCGGTGGTGATACTCAATCCGGACAAAATGCCGGCGGTACGCAAAATTGATGATGTAGGTGAAGAATGGATTAAGGTGCGCACCTGGATGATTCAGGAAATGCGCCTTGCTCAGGCTAATGAAAATAATCAGACGTTAAGTAGTAAATATCAAGAACCTGACGGTGTTGCTTTTTCCACACGCAAGACCTATCTGGATCAAAAATCATTAGTTGAATCGATTCGTAAACAGTATGGCTTCGGCACCGAAGATGCGATTGTGTTTCGTGATGAGCAGACCGGGCAAAGCTGGAATACCGATGCCGATGCTGGCGATGACGCCCATCAGGTGGTGATGCTGGGCAATGGTAATACCAAGGTAGTAGGCGGCAAGCTGGCGGATGTGATTTTTGGCGGCAAGGGCAGTGATGATATCTCTGGCGGAGAGGGTGATGATTATCTGTTTGGCGGTGCCGGCAATGATACGCTCATGGGCGGTAAGGGCAATGATGTTCTGGTGGGCGGTGATGGCGCAGACAAGTATTATTTCAACAGCGGCGATGGCAAAGATGAGATTTATGATTCTGACGGCAAAGGCAGTATTTTTATTGATAATCAACAATTTTCAAAAATAAAATGGACAGCAAAAGAAAATGGTGTCTGGATTTCAGCCAACAATAAATGGCGCGTACATCTGGATAATATCACCGGCAATCTGGTGATTCAGTCGCTGAAAAATAAAGATGATGTTTTAACCATTGTCGGCTGGAATGATATGGGCGGCGGCAAGCTTGGTATCAGGCTGCCCAAATTCAAGGATAGTAATAACAATAAAATCAATAAAATTATTGGCGACTGGCGCACCAAAATTATTCATAAAGAAGGCTACTTTGAGCTGGACGAGAGTTTAGCCGGCCAATATTACTGGGGTTGGAAAAATCGCAATGCCAAAGGTGCGATTATTGGTGGTGTGGTAGAAAAAGGCTTTGAAGATGTGATTAAGGGCACAGACGGCGCCGATGAAATTAATGGTCTCGATGGTGGCGATGCGATTGACGGCATGGGCGGCAACGATATTATTCTCGGCGGCGATGGCACAGATTTACTTGCCGGAGGTGGCGGCTCCGACATCATCAAAGGAGGTGCCGGTGATGATTTTATCTGGGCTAATAATCATTTAAACATGAGAGATCGTATCCGCCCGGGTGAGCGCTGGACGATGCCGGCTTCCGGTAAAAAAATGATTTATGCCGGCCCGAACTGGGGTATATATATTGATCAGCAAGATATTAGGATATTTGATGGTCTTAGTGAAACTTTTGATGATGCCGCAGATGTGGGCGGAGACTTTTTATATGGTGGTGATGGCAGCGACTATATTGTAGGCAGTAATCTGAATGACTATATTGAAGGTGATTCAGTGGCTCCGGCCAGCACAGAACAGGGTGACGATACCATCTATGGTATGGCTGGCAATGATTATATTGTAGGAGGCAAAGGTAATGACTTTTTACATGGCGATGGTATTCTCAGGCCGGGCTTCCTGAATTCACTGGCGGGTGCCTTACATGGTGATGACTATATTGATGGCGGCGACGGAGATGATCAGATAATTGGTGATGGGGGCAATGATGTCATTATTGGTGGTAATGGTAATGACAAATTGTATGGTGATAATGCCGTCTATACAAAGGAAGAGATGCTGGACGCTAAATATCATGGTAACGATACGATATATGGTGGTGCCGGCAATGATGAAATCATCGGCGGCGGCGGTGATGATTATCTCTATGGCGGTGATGACGACGATAAAATCTGGGGCGATGATTCAGATCCGGCCGGCCGCCATCCCGAGCTTGCTGGCAACGACCATATCTGGGGGGATGCCGGCAATGATATTCTCGATGGTGGTTATGGCGATGATGTGATTCATGGCGGTGATGATAATGACCAGGTTTATGGTGGTGCCGGTAATGATGAACTGTATGGCGACGATGGCGATGACGAAATTTATGGTGACTGGTTAAATAAAGATATTACCGAACACGGTAATGATTTTATTGATGGCGGTGCCGGCAATGATAAGCTGACCGGTGGTGGTGGCGACGACTGGATTATCGGTGGTGATGGCAATGATATACTATGGGGTGATGATAGTCGTGAAGGCCATGAGCTGAATACCACCATGACGGGGAATGATTACCTTTCCGGCGGTGCCGGTAATGACGTATTAATGGGCGGCTATGGCGATGATACACTGGATGGCGGCATCGACAATGACATCCTCTTTGGTGGTGGTGGCCGCGATACTATTTATGGCGGCGATGGTGATGACCGGATATTCGGTGATTTCTCCACTAATGTGACAGATATTGTGGCCACAGATAATGGCTACAACGATACTATTTACGCAGGCAATGGTAACGATCTGGTGCAGGGACAGCTGGGCGATGATCTGATTTATGGCGGTGCGGGTAATGATACATTATTCGGTGATATGGGCACGGAGAGCCCGAAAGAAAGCCGGCCGCAGGATAATGGTAATGACACCATCTATGGCGAAGAAGGTGATGATTATATAGATGGCGGCTATGGCAATGATTACCTTGATGGTGGTACCGGCAACGACACCATTTATGGTGGTGGCGGCAATGATGTGATCTATGGCGGGGAGGGCAATGATTTCCTCAGCGGCGGTAATGCGATGAATATAAATGATACAGATACGGCCGGTGGTAATGATACGATACTTGGCGGCGACGGTAATGATACGATACTTGGCGGCGAAGGCGATGATCTGCTACAGGGCGATGAAGGAAATGATTACCTCAGCGGCGGTAATGGTAACGACCGGCTTTACGGCGGCGACGGGCTTGACTGGCTGCTGGGCGGCAAAGGCAATGATTATCTGAATGGTGGTACAGGTGATGATTACTTTGTGTTCAATAGAGGTGACGGTGTTACCACTATTGAGGATTACAGCGGGCAGTCGGTAGTGATTGTGGATGTGCCACTGGATCATCTGTCCATCAGTGCTTACAACAAAGGCATTAAGGTAACCAATGGAGTTAATGGGGATGTAATCTATCTGGTTGGCTATTATCTGGATGGACGTGCCAACAGCCTGAATATGAATAATTTATTATTTGCCCAGCCTAATGGTGGTAATTCTTATATAACACGCTCCTTACAGCAGTTTGCTGATAACATACAGCATCATAATGCCGCCAGGTACGACCGCATTATTGAAGGCAATGATAGGGATAATGAGCTTTTCGGTACGGCCGGCAAGGATTTGATGTATGGCTATGGCGGTAATGATATTTTACATGGCTATAACGGCAATGATTTGCTTGATGGCGGCGACGGCAATGATATTCTGTATGGCGGTGCCGGAGATGATCAGTTATTTGGTGGCACCGGCGAGGATATTCTGGAGGGAGGCAGCGGTAATGATTTGCTGGTTGGCGGTAGCTGGCAGCGGGATCGTTATGTATTCCGGGCTGGTTATGGACGCGATGAGGTGATTGACCAGGCAGCAAATGAATCGCAGGGTGATATTCTGGATTTTGCTGACTACCGTAGTGATGAATTGCGGCTAAGCCGGAATGGGGATGACCTGCTTATCAGCCATGTTGGTTCACGTGATCAGGTACGGCTGGATAACTGGTTTGCGGATGCATCATACCGGCAGTATCAGATTCATACTGCGGATGGTATGCACTATACAGCCGAACAGGTACAGCAATTGGTAGGAGCAATGGCTACTTTCTCCAGAGGCAGCAGTGAAGACCGGATATGGGCGGCAGATGAGGTGAAGCAGTTTGCCCCGCCGAATATTCTTGCGGCCAACTGCGGTTAGGCCAAAAGCATTGTAGTATTGACAAGCCTGCAAATTATATTTGCAGGCTTTTTATTGTGGATAAAGATAGCTGATGCTAAGCCATAATAAATATTATTTCCCTTAACCCTGAAATTTTCAGGTAACGATAAAAACATTTCGATTCAATACCAACAGGCTCTAAAAATATTTTGTACCCTGTCGTTGTATATGGCATTTGCTATCTAGGCTGATAAATTATGTTTTTCTGGCAGATGATATCAAATTCCTGTATCGGGTAGTTTAATTAATAAAACTAGCGCCAGGGTTTTAAAATCAAGCAATACGAGGAGCAGTGTAATTGTTTCCGGACTGATTATCTTATACTGCTGATATCATTTGCTATTACGAGACAAAACCACTGCCCGCCTGAATTTAGCGGTTTGCTATTTGGCTAAATTCGGGCAATCATCTGATGGTTATACCGGTTAATAATAACCGTATCTATTCTAATTCAATACTATAAACTGACTACCATCAACCCAGTATTCTCAATGTTTTAATTATCTGTATTCTAATTATCATTATTCAGGGGATGATCGAACAACCATGAATTAATCAGAGCTAATGGTTCTCTAATAAGAGAAATGTAGTTCCTGTAATTTCTGAAACTTAAAGGTGCAGATAAGCCGGATACATCTTTTACTCCTGATCTTTTAGCTAACATAATAGAACGCAATAAGTGAAAATCATTGGTAACTACCACGGTCTTACCTAATGGTAATACTTTATTCGCATAAACAAACTGCTGAGCAGTACGTGTTGATTTATCTTCAAGATAAACCCTTGAGGCATCAATCCCGTTATCAATTAAATAACCAGCCATAACGCTTGCTTCTGTTGCCGGCTCGCCTTCTCCTTGTCCTCCGCAAACAACTACTTTGGTATTAGGGTTATTTTTCAAATAAACCAGAGCTTTATCTAAACGCCCTTTTAAAACAGGATGAGGTACTGCAGGATTACCCATTACCTGAGCACCTAAAATAACCATAGTATCAGCATTGTCTGCTGCTTTTTGCCGGGCATAGAGATGAATAATGACATTACAGATAATAAAATATGCTAAAACAATTATTACAAACCAATGAACCCATTTATAAATATTCATAATGCTTTTATTCATAACTATCCGTAAAATAATTGTTAATCAGTTTTATAAATTGAAAACAAATAACGCTATAACGTAAAATATGTCAGGAACTATAGCAACTAATCAGCATTTTATCCACAATAACAGCTACGATTTTATTAGTCATAATTTTTGCAGTGAATATCCAAACATAATTCCTGTCCCCTGCTATTAATCGATAGCCTTTGATAAAACTGCCATGATTATTCAAGAGACAGCTTTTGCTTCAATTGCGCTGCGCAATCTCTGGCCATCTGTTTAAACTCATCAGCTTCAGCTTTTAAAAATAGTTTATCTGTAAATTGTTCAAATTCTTCCAAATTACCTATCAGACTCCCATTGTAAACAAGTTTTATTTCTCCCTGTAAATAAACTGTAAAAATAAAGGCTTTTATTGAATGGCATTTTTTATAAACTATATTTTTTATTTTTTTTATATCCAGTTCAATTGAGCCAAACATTAAATCTTCCGGCAATACACTGATTTTAGTATTCGTGATAGATAACTGCCTTTTTACAAATAAATTTTTTGGTAATTGCTTAATATTAGTGTCTTGCAAGTATAAATCGCCATTTAATTTTAAATTGTCTGGCAATTTTTCAATTGAGGAAGAACTCAGCCAGAGATCTCCTTCTACTTTTAAATCAGAAGGTAATGTTTTAACTCTGGTATTACTCAAAAACAACTCATTTTTTACAAATAAATTTTTTGGAAGCTTCTTAATCTTCGTTCTGAATAAATCTAAAGTTCCATTCACATTTAAATTATCCGGAATTTTTTTAATCTTTGTATTATGTAAGTCTAAATCACCGCCAATATGTAAATTTTTCGGTAATTTTTTTAGTTTTGAAGAACTTAAATTAAGATTACCGGCAACTTTTAAATTCTCAGGCAATGTTTCGATTCTGGTACAGCTCAGATCAAGATATCCGCCAACAGTCAAATTATCCGGCAACTTTTTTATAGGGACATAACGTAAAGTCAGATCACCTTTTAATTCAAGATTATCCGGTAGCTGTTTTATTTCGGTATAACTCAGATATAAACTGTTTTTTACTTCTATATTGGCAGGCAGTTGTTTTATCTTGGCACCATCTAAACCCAGACTTGTGCATTGTACATTTGAATGCTTTAATAATTTTTTGACTTTAATAGCGCGCAATCCCAGATATCCGTTTACAATCAGATTATCCGGCAACTTTTTGATTTTTGTAAAACCCAAATCCAAATAATCGTTAACAGTTAAATTATCTGGTAACTTTCTAATTTTAGAGCCTCCTAAAGCAATGCCACCAGTTACTGTTAAATCTTTTGGTATTTTTTGTATTCTGGTACCGTATAAATCCAACTTACCCCCAACCTTTAAATTTCCAGGTAACTTTTTAATTCGGGTATCACTTAAATCTAAATCACCCATAATGTCAAAATTATCTGGCAATTTTTTTACTTTGGTTCCGCATAAATTTAAATTGCCGCTTACAGATAAATTTTCAGGTAGTTTTTTAATTCTGGTACGGGCAATGTTCAGATCACCCTGTATATTAAGATTATCCGGCAATCTGTCAATTTTCGTATCTGACAAATTTAAAGAGCCAGCTACATCGAATCTTTCCGGTATATAGCAAAAATGCGAATCACTCAAATCCAAATTTCCTTTTACTTTCAGATTATCAGGTAAGGATTTAACAGGTGTTTGTTCTAAATTCAAATCTCCATTTACTGTTAAATTATTTGGTAATGATGCAATTCTGGTACGTAATAAATCTATAGAACCTTTTACATTTAAATTTTTCGGCCACGCTTTAATCTTAGTTGCGCGCGCACATAAATCACCATTTACGGTTAAATTATCCGGCAATTTTTTTATTGTTGTTAATCGCAAATTGAGATCACCGTTAATAATAAGATTATCCGGTAAATGTTTGATTCTTACTTCAGCCAGATTAAGAGATTCCAATATTGTGATTGAATTATCCCCAATACTGTATTTAATCTGCTGTGTATTTAAATATGTGATAAATTGTTCCATAACTTATTTCTCTGTGTCTTCAGCTTAAGTCACTTAATACAAATCAATCGGATGAAGTTGAATTAAAAACAGTACAAAATATGTTTATGCTATTTTTAATAAATTACTGCCGGCCAAATATATCTGAGTCACGTACTGGCAAATTCAGCATTTTTTGCAGCTGTCGGCCAGTACTTTGTACATTAAGTTAATTAATTCTGATTTTTTTCTGCAATTCCTCTACGCAATCTCTGGCTGCCTGTTTAAGCTTACCTGCCTGCGGGTCAAGAAATCTCTGGTTAACAAATCGCTCATATTCTTTCAGATTACCAATCAGGGATTTATTCTGAAAAATTTTATATTCACCATTCAAATAAGCTGCAAAGATAGTTTTTCTTTTAGATGTACAATTTTTCCGGTAAGCAATATTTTTAATCTTTTTAAGATCAAGACTTAACCATTTAATCTCAAGATTTTCCGGCAGATATCTGATTTGAGTTTTTCTCAGGTCGATGCCTTCTTCAAGTTTCAGATTTTCGGGTAATTTTTTAATTTTGGTATCATTTAACAGCAGTTTTTTACCGACCTGCAAATTTTTGGGTAACTTTTTAATTTTGCTGCTACATAATACGAGATTCTCCCAAACATGGAGATTATCAGGCAAGCGAGAAATTTTTGTTATGTTAATATATAAATTTTTTATCTCAGTAAAATTCGAGGGTAGCTTTTTTACTGGTGTACAGGCTAAATTTATTCCATTCGCTATATTAAAATGACTGGAAATTTTTTTAATTTTGGTACCCGATAAGTTTAGCTCACCTCCCACTGAAAGATTTTTAGGTAATTGTTTAATTGACGTCCCTTCAATAGATAATTGTCCGCCAACAGTCAGCTTTGCAGGCAATTTTTTGATTTTTGCGTAAAATAAATCCAGATTTCCTTTTACAGTCAGCTTCACAGGTAATTTTTTGATTTTTGCGTCCTCCAGATTCAGATTTTCATTTACAATCAGCTCTGCAGGAAATTTTTTGATTTTACAGCTATTCAGGTCCAGACTGGATTGTATTTTTAAATTCTCTGGTACTTTCTTAATTTTATTACAACTTAGATCCAGGCTAATGCAAGTAGCTTTAAAATTTTTAAGTAACTGATTGATTGTACTGCACCCTCTCAATGCTAAACATCCATTGACTCTTAGATTAGCAGGTAATTTTTTGATTTTTGTTCCAGACAAATCCAGATTACCGTTCACCGTTAGATTATCCGGTAATTTTCTGATTTCCGTATAGCATAAATCCAGATCAGCTTTTACCTGTACATCCTTTGGAAATTTCTTAATTTTGGAGGAAGCCAGAATCAGACTACCATCTACTTTCAGATTTTCAGGTAACTTTGTGATATCAGTACGACCCAAATTAAGACTACCCTTGATAGTAAACTTTTCCGGTAGTCGGGTAATTCTGGTTGAAGAAATATCTAAATCTCCGGCAACTGCCAAAGTTTCCGGTAATTCCAGTATATAGGTATTTTGTAAAGATAAATTGCCGTTTATTGTCAGACTTTCTGGTAGCGACTGCACATAGCTGAAGGATAAATCTAATGCACCGCCTATTATAAGCTTTTCCGGCAACGTAATTATTTTGGTATAAGAGGCGTTTAGTTCTCCATGAACCACCAGATTGTCCGGTAATATACTGATTTCTGTACCGGATAGATTCAGATTCCCATAGACAATCAGATTATCCGGTAAATTTCTGATTTTTGTTTGAGAAATATCCAGATTGCCTTTAATAATTAAATTGTCAGGCAGTGATTTTAGACAGGGTTGATAAAAGCACAGATTATCCAGTACCCGGATAACATCATTCTTAACCTTATATTTAATGTTTTTTTGATTTAATATTTCGATAAATTTTTTCATTGATTTAGTATGTTAGCATACTGGTAAAATTTAAGGGAAGGTAACTTAGTTGCATACATTTCCAGAAAGCTGGTATTAATATCATGCAGTTTCAGTATATATTTTCAGTATAAATATCTATTTCTAATTAAAAAGTTACAAAGTTGAATAAGTACTTTGACTTTATCCGGTCTGGTTTTATTGTCAGCCAGTATTCAATATATTAAGTTTTATGAGTACTGAGTTTTTTCTGCAATTGCTCTACGCAATCCCTGGCTGCCTGTTTAAGCTTACTTGCCTGCGGATCAATAAATCTCTGGTTAACAAATTGCTCATACTCTTGCAGGGTACCAACCAAGTATTCATTCTGAAAAATTTTATATTCACCATTCAAATAAGCTGCAAAAATGGTTTTTCTTTTAGCTTTACAATTTTTCCGGTAAGCAATATTTTTAATCTTTTTAAGATCAAGGCTTAACCATTTGAGCTCCAGATTTTCGGGCAAATATCTGATTGAAGTTTTTTTCAGGTTTATACCATGATCAAGTTTCAGGTTATTCGGTAGCTTTTTAATCCGGGTATTTTTTAACAGCAATGTATTACCAACCTGTAATTTTTTAGGTAATTTTTTAATTCGGCTATTTCTCAGATCCAGATAATCCTCAACATTGAGCTTATCTGGCAAACGGTTAATTTTAGTTTCCTCTATTGCCAGTTTTTTTATCTTGGTAAGATTCTGAGGTAATTTTTTTACTTTAGTCAAAGTTAAGTCCAGCCCATTGACTACATTAACATGACTGGGAATTTTTTTAACCGGGCAACCCCATAAATACAGCTCACCTCCTACTGAAAGTTTTTTAGGTAGTTTTTTAATCGGTACCAGCAAAAGAGATAAATCGCCACCAACATGCAAAATTTCAGGCAATTTTTTTATTTTTGCGTCATTCAGGTTCAAATTTCCGTTTATATTCATTTTTTTGGGAAATTTTTTGATTTTGCATTCATTCAAATACAGATTGGATTGTATTTTTAAATTCTCTGGTATTTTTTTGATTTTATTAAAGCACAAATCCAGACTAGTGCATATAGCCCTAAAATTTTTAAGTAATTTATTGATTTTTATACAACTTTCCAATCCTAAACATCCATTGACTCTTAGATTAGCAGGTAATTTTTTAATTTTTGTTCCTGATAAATCCAGATCTCCGTTCACCGTCAGATTATCCGGTAATTTTCTGATTTCTGTAAAACTTAAGTCCAGATTAGCTTTAACCTGAATATCCTTTGGTAATTTCTTAATTTTGGAGGCAGCCAGAATCAGGCTACCATCTACTTTCAGATTTTCAGGTAACTTTGTGATACGGGTATTACTCAAATCAAGATCATCGGTTATATGCAGATTAGCAGGCAGAGTATTGATACCACTTTTTTCCAGACAAAGACTGCCTTTTATCGTAAATTTTTCCGGTAATCGGGTTATTCTGGTTGAAGAGGCATCCAGGTTTCCGGCAACAACCAAATTCTCCGGTAATTCCAGTATATAACTATTCTGTAAATATAAATTACCGTTTATTGTCAGATTTTCTGGTAGCGACTGAATATAGCTATAGGATAAATCCAGCGCACCACCAACAATTAGCGTTTCCGGTAAAACTTGTATTTTGGTACGAGAGGCGATAAGTTTGCCCTGAACCACCAAATTTTCCGGTAACACTCTGATTTGTGTACCGGATATATTCAGATCCCGGCGAAAAATCATATTTTCCGGCAGTTTACTGATTTTAGTATGGGAGATATCCAAATTACCGCAGACAATCAGGTTATCCGGTAACTGGCTGATTTTTGTTTGGGAGATATCCAGATCACCTTCAATAATTAAATTATCCGGCAGTGATTTAAGTGGATTTTGATAAAAGCACAGATTATCCGGTACGCGGATAATGTCATTTTCAACTGTATAATTAATATTTTTTTGGTTTAATATTTCGATGAAATTTTTCATTGATTTAGTATGTTAATCATACTGGTAAGGTTTATTAACCATAACTTAACTGTAAATATTCAGATTCAATCTACTTAGAGCAGCATTAACTGATAAATAATTGAAATTATCATTACATACAGTTTCAGTATACATTGTTTTAATGATTTTTTCAGCACATATGTTTTTTAATAAAAATTAATAAAACGAATACAAATATTCTGACCAGAGCCAGAGCTGTTTTTGTGGTTAAAATAAAAGTAATAAAAAATTAAATAAGACTATATTATAAAATTAATCATCTCCAGTAGGGTAAGTAATTTACTAATATATTAATTTATCAGCCCAATCAAACTGTAACCTGAATCGTAATATTCATTAAATTTTGATGAAATACCCATATATTTACTTTATTTGTATTAATATGCAGCTATATTAGCGTTGTTTCGAGTTTTCTTTATTGATGATTTTTTTGTATTGCTCAAATTCTTGCATTAAATGTTCTTTTGGCATTGTCATCAATCTTTTCATATGATCTATTTCCTTCATACATGCTTGTGCTAAGTCTTGATTTTCAAGTATGAGTTGATCACGAAATTCTTTATCCGAATTTTTATAAAATACAGGAATTTGTCTCAAGCTATAGTCAAAGGATTCTTTTTTTCGCTGCTTTGTTTTTTCAAAGAAGTTCAAATTTTCTTGTGATATATAAGTTTTATTAGAAAATATTGTAAATTCTTTATTATTTGATTCAGACCTTTTATATGAGTGTAAAATATATCTTCTAGGTTGATTATCTTTTTCAAAAACTATTCGATAATGAAATTTACAACCATTATAATCCGCATATTTTTGGTCAATATATACTATATCCCCTTTTTGCTTAACCCATTTTCCACGTCGTCCGTCGTAATAACCCTTTTCTGAATACTTTGAAAGTTGTCCCTTAAGTTGTAAAACTTCAAATGTTTTGCCTTTAACATAAGAACCATATATATCTTCAGCATCAGACCAACTTAATTTTGAGTCAGGAATAACTATATGTTCATATTTTTGCCCATCCATGGAGATAGTCATTTCATCAAATAAATCACCTTTTTCTTCATTACTTAATACTTTCTTTTTAATTGGTTTATCATTTGAAAACCAAACACTGGTATTTAAGGCAATATTTCTGGCTAAATAGTCTTTTTTAGTTAACTCTGTTCTACCATAATTAGAAGTAAGGTCAAAAAACTTATCGGTTTTTATTTCAAGATTTAATGGTTCCACGTTCATAAATCTATTTACAGAACCTTTCAATTTATTGATATCGATTTGATTTTTAAAAATCGGTAAATAATAATCTGATCCGTCCCTAAAATAACCAAATTTATGACTTTCTGATAATTGAAAATCTGGATAATAAAGATAAATACCTTTAAGAACATACTTTTGCTTGTTATTCTTAGTAGGTTTAGGAATATCAAAGTTTATAATTTGATTATTTTTATCAACTTTTAAATTTGTCGCAATTGCATATTGATTTATTTTGTTATACACAATATCCTTATTATCAATTCCCAAAATATCCCTTAATGATAAAAATGGTGATGGCCTATTTGTTGTCTTTTTTTTGATGATGGAGCCTGTTTTATCAATTATAGGCTCATAATTTGCTATTATTTTAATATTCTTTTTCGGAAAATTTTGTTTAATATCTTCATTTTCTGCATGAGTTAAATAAGGATTATAAAAATCATCAATTTGTAAACTGACATGTAAAGATTCCTTGGCGTCAGAACTATTTATTAACTGGTTCTCAGCTATACTTACACTTTTGTAGTGTTTAGCACAAGAACTTAGTAAAAAAGCCAGCAGCAACGAGGTTATTATAAATATTATTCTTTTCATATACAGTCAACTAATTAAATATTTGATATTATTAAAATAAAAAATATCGGTCTAATAAATTAGAGCAAGAACTTAGTAAAAAATCATCAACAACGAAGTTATTAAAAATATTATTTTTTTCATATACATCTGCATAATTAAATACTCCATATTATTAAGTAGATGACTAAATACAAAATGCTAATCTAATAATCACAAGCTGATATTTGGTATTCACAATATTTGCATACTATACTGTTAAACTAGTTTAAATACAACATTGATATAAAAATCGAGTAAATAATATAGACCGATCCTGCTATTTACAAATTGCTTAATTTATCCGAAGTGTATAAATAGTGCCGAATCCGGTTTAAAGCTATCTTTAAATTCATCTAATACAACAGACGCAGGCGAGCTATGATCGCCTTGTACCACAATTTCTGTATATCTTTAAAAGCACTAGTGTTGATTTCGCTAGCTAAAATCTAAAAAACTGATTCTGCAGATTTAAATTGAGACAGACATTTTGCCGGTCTTTAAATAAAGGCTGTTTACAATCATAGTTATTTTCACTTTGTGTATCTTTTTCAGAATAATGATGAGTATTAAGAGTTAACCGATAGAAAAATGACTTATCCTTAACTTGCTTATTAACAGCCGCAATATCATGCACAAATATTAATGTCTCAATCTTCCAATTATGAAGAACATTGTTAAAATCAAAAAAGTTATTTTAGTTTTTAAAATGTATATTATTAAATAATAAATATAAACTTTCAATTTATTAATTAGTTATATATTTATCAGTAGCCGGTTTTCAGCAAATATTCAATCTGATTTTTTATCTGCTATATCTGCATAATGGTTTATCTGGTTTTATTTGCCGCTGTATTTCAAGTCATATTTCTATCAGATTTCTGTTTTATCACTCCTGTCCAGTTCAGTTATTGCCGTTTGAACAGAAATAACTTTTGTCAGAGGTACCGGATATTTTTTGTTGTGTCACCTCATCTGTGCGGCTCAGCACTTTACTGTTGTAAAGATACAGCAGATACCGGTTCTTTTTGTATATCTTCTATCCCGCGTTAGCTTAACTATGATTATAAACAAGATATACTTATGGATTTCTGGTTATTTACATACCGGTTATTTGTTGTATTTCGATGAAAAATCATTACGGATAATTTATGGCTATTCTGGTAACAGGTGGTGCCGGCTTTATTGGCTCTCACACAACTGTACAATTACTTAATGCCGGCTACAATGTGATTATTATTGATAATCTGTGTAATGCATCGCCAGTGGTACTCGAGCGTTTAAAACAGATTACCGGTAAAGAGGTAACTTTTTATCAGGGCGATATTCGCGACCGTACGTTGCTGCAACAGGTATTTAAACAGCACAGTATTGAGCATGTGCTGCATTTTGCCGGCTTAAAAGCAGTCGGTGAAAGTGTACGGGAGCCGCTGAAATATTATGATAATAATGTCAGTGGCAGCCTGATTCTGGTTGAAGAAATGGCCAAAGCAGGTATTTTCAATCTGGTTTTCAGTTCCTCAGCTACAGTTTACGGTACACCGGCTTCGGTTCCGATTGATGAAAATGCGGCTACCGGCGGAACCACCAATCCGTACGGAACATCTAAATATATGGTAGAGCGGATGTTAACGGATATACAGGCAGCAGATGCGCGCTGGAGTATGACATTACTGCGTTATTTCAATCCGGTGGGCGCACATGAATCCGGATTAATTGGTGAAGATCCGAATGGCATTCCGAATAATTTATTACCGTATATCTGTCAGGTAGCTGTTGGCAAGCTGACACAGCTATCGGTATTTGGTAACGATTATCCTACTACTGATGGTACCGGTGTCCGTGATTATATCCATGTAATGGATCTGGCGGACGGCCACTTAAGTGCCATGCGCGTTACAAATAATCAGCCCGGTGTACATATTTATAATCTGGGTACAGGGCAGGGTTATTCGGTACTGGAAATCATACATGCCTTTGAACAGGCCAGCGGCAAAAAAATTCCTTATCAGATTGTCCCGCGCCGGGCAGGAGATATTGCTGTGTGCTATGCCAATCCTGAACGCGCAGCTGAACAACTGGGCTGGACAGCTCAGCGCAGTCTGGCCAGTATGATGGCTGATGCATGGCACTGGCAACAGCTCAATCCTCAGGGCTACAGCAGCCACAATAAAATCTGATTACTGAATATCAGCTTATTATAAACACTTAACCCACTGATATTTCAGTGGGTTAAGTGTTTTCGGTTTTTGAGTTTTGATGCAAAAATTTAACGCTAATCGTTACGCCGCTCCTGAAAGTAGATTTAGATAAAAGATGTTTGAGGTCATTACCGGTTAACTATCTCTAACTAACTGGTGAGTCACATTATAATATAATGAGAATTATTATCAATAACAATTTGGTAATTTTTACAATTTGTTTTTCCGGTCTCTATTCCAACACCAGATCTGCGTATAATAAGTATTTCTGCATTCTCCCGGACAAAGCTTGTTTTCGGTATAATTGCCCACAATTTGCTTTTCTGATTAAATCTTTCTCTGTCTGTGCTTTTGTCACAACCTAATTTTTGACAGCTCATGCCTATCTCTACTCAAACCGCGCAACTTGTTCACCAACAGCTACTGGCCGACAACGAACTGGCTGTAGCTGATTTTACCCGTGCACTCTCTCTGATGGGAGCACACCATATTGATTATGCTGATATTTACTGCCAGCGCAGTACCTATGAAAGCTGGCATCTGGAAGAAGGCATGGTCAAATCAGGCAGTTTTCAGATTGAGCAGGGCGTCGGTGTCCGAGCGGTAAGTGGTGAAAAAACAGCATTTGCTTACGCCGACAATCTGAATGTGCAGGCATTAACAGATGCAGCACAGGCTGTACGGGCAATTGGTCAGGCCGGTCAGCAGCGCTCAGTGGGACTAACTTCTCTGCCGTCAGTCAAACCGCTGTATGCAATGGCTAATCCGATGCTTAGTCTGGATGCCGGAGAGAAAGTAGCCTTATTACAGCGTGTGGAGACACTGGCAAAAGCTGCTGATCCGCGTATTGTGCAGGTAATGGCCGGGCTAGTATGCGAGCATGAACTGATTTATCTGGCGCGACTGGACGGCCGGATACACACTGATGTCCGCCCGCTTGTCCGTTTATCTGTTACTGTGATTGCCAAACAGGGAGAAAGGCGCGAGCAGGGCAGCAGTGGCGGAGGCGGTCGCTTTGATCTGGGTTATTTTGATGAAGCCATGCTCAAATCATATGTAGATACAGCTGTTGCTCAGGCACTGACCAATCTGGAAGCCCGTCCGGCACCTGCCGGTCAGATGACGGTGGTACTGGGCAATGGCTGGCCGGGTGTATTGTTACATGAAGCTGTAGGTCATGGTCTGGAAGGTGATTTTAACCGCAAAGGAACCAGTGCGTTTGCCGGCCGTTTAGGTGAACGCGTAGCGGCTAAAGGTGTGACTGTTGTTGACCAGGGTAATATTGCCGAACGCCGTGGTTCGCTGAATATTGATGATGAGGGCAATGCTACACAGCGTACGGTACTGATTGAAGATGGTATTTTATGCGGCTATTTGCAGGATGAAACCAATGCACGTTTAATGGGCGTCCCTGTGACCGGTAATGGCCGGCGTGAAAATTACGCCTCAGCACCGATGCCGCGCATGACCAATACTTATATGGAAAACGGCCGGCTTAATCCGGAAGAGATTATTGCTTCTGTCGATAAGGGCTTGTATGCGGTTAATTTTGGCGGCGGACAGGTCGATATTACCAGTGGTAAATTTGTATTCAGTGCTTCGGAAGCCTGGTGGGTTGAAAACGGTAAGCTGCAATATCCGGTAAAAGGAGCCACCATTATTGGCAGCGGTCCGGAAGTATTAAAACACGTTAGTATGATAGGCAATAACAGTAGTCTGGACAGTGGTGTAGGTATCTGCGGTAAAGACGGGCAAAGCGTGCCGGTAGGTGTGGGACAGCCTACGCTGCGTATTGATGCCGGTCTTACTGTGGGCGGCAGCCAGACATAATTCACCTGAACAGCAAACAGCATAACGGGCACAAATTACTGTGCCCGTTATGGTTTATGTTTATGCGGATAAATATGTATTTATCATAAATAACATCTGAATTTCTAGAAATTAATATGCATATTCTTATTGCGCTTATTGAAATCAAATCTGCTTTTTTCAGGTATCAGCTACTGATCACTATGATCCGCCAGTATCGCGCAGCAAATAACCGGAAAATAGCAATCCGGTAGTTATCAGATTAATATTATTATGATATTGGAATTAATACCAATCTGCATTATAATTTATTACACATTTCATAACACTAATCTGAATCACACTTTCAGGCTGAGCCGTTTCAGCTATAAAAAAATTATGCAGATAAATAATATTTATTTATGTGAATATAGAGTAATATCAGTTAATTATTCTGATATATCACTTTATTATTAACTTTTCTACCCTCAATTATTCAGAAAGTACTCATATGTTTTTTATCAAAAAAAACAAATCCAGACTCAGCCTGAAAAAATTCCTGATAATCAGTTTTTTCTTAAGTTTTAATGTTAATTTGGCTATGGCACAGGATGTTTCAGATGATAGTGCACAACAGGCACGGATACGCATCTTCGGGCAGAATGGCAAACCGACTAATATGAAATACAGTTTTCAGGGACATGAGGTAAAAGAATCAACCGGTGGTACTTTAGGCGGGGCATTTGCTTCATCATTAGGGCTGGCTCGTAACAGTACCATTGGTATACCGGCAACGGCTACTTTGGATACTATGAAACGACATAATCATAATTTGTCTAAGCTGTACTACCGTGAATTCACCATTCCAGCTAATGTACCGATTACCATATCCAATGCCATTATTGGTCTGACCAATGTTAATAATACTCATAACGATGGCAAAATCATTTCCTATCAGCCCTCCTGCCAGAGTAACAAACTTACTTTTGTAGCCGAACCGGGTAAAGATTACGAGGCCATCGCGGCATCTGCATCAGCCCAATGCGGGGTTATTCTGCAAGAAGTGCATCCGGACGGCACAACTACATCACTCATTAAGGGTGATTAAGCGATCTGCTAAAATCGCCAACCAGTATAAAAGGCAGTCTGACTGCCTTTTATCAGTTCCGGAATACAACGGGCTAATCATGCTCTGCTCCAGCCTTGCAAGCATTTTGCCGAAGGCTGGAAAAATTTTTATTTGCTGATATTAAATCCAACATTATTCAAGTAATTTAATTGTCTGTATCAGTACAACCAATAGAGTATTGTGATATTTTTCTGTTTACTATCAGATTATTGATGAGACCATTATCAAAAATTCTGTTGATTAAACTGCGTATGTTTATCAGCCATACGTTTTGAAAGTTAAAGGTAATAGTCTGAATTGATATACGCTGTAGATCTTCCGCCAATATGAATAATATATTTATTGCATTCAGGCTATTTCTGACCAGCTTATATTTAACCAAATCAGGCCGGCAAAAATCATTAACTTTAAAATAAAAAATTATTTCTGAACAGATTTTGAGTGTCGCAGACACTCAAACATGCAAATCTATAACATGCCTCATTTAGAGCTAACCGGCACTACTCTGAGTGCCGATGTCTCTTTATTCAATCCTATTTCGTTTCTAATGATATCTGTCAATTTTTTTATACCGGCATTTGTCCGCTTACTTTATACAAAAAAGTGGCTGGATTTGCTGGAATTATTTATCCAGCGAATCCAACCACTTATTTAATCACTACTGCTTAGTTAGATTCTACGGCAGCCTGTACATCACTGTACGGAGCAGCTTTAGTATCAGAATTTGTAGTAGCGCAGGCAGTTAGTAACAGAGCAGCCAGTACGGCACCAATTCCCAATAGCTTTTTCATCATTGTGTCCTTTAACGGTTGGTTTGAAAAACTATTTTCACAATCTAGCTTAACTTCATTAATATAACAATTGTTCCGTGCAAATTTTGCATTTTCCAACTGCATATAATACCCATTTTACGACACTCATCTATTTTAGTATTACTCTGCTACTCATTTACATCGAATTAACTTGACCAAATAAATTAATGACTGGTATGTGACGTTTCCACACCGGTTTTGATATCCCCATACACCTGGGTTTGCCCTTTACCTGAGCCATCGCTGGCACAGCCTGTCAACGCCAGCAGGCTGCATAATAAACTTAAAGACAAGAATTTTTTCATTTTTTATAGTCCTTTAATTAGAGGGTTAACTTAATAACTCTTCATGAGTTTAACATAATGCGATGCTGAATATAATAGAAATTCTCGCTCCTTTTCCGTTAACGGGCGGATTTGCTGTACCGGAGAACCCAGATACAGATAACCGCTCGCCAGACGTTTGCGCGGGGGTACCAGACTGCCGGCACCAATCATCACATCATCCTCAATAATCGCATCATCCAGAACAATCGAATTAATCCCCACCAGCACCCGGTTACCAATCGTACAGCCATGCAGATTAACATGATGACCTACAGTAACATCCTCACCAATCACCAATGGTGAGCCATCCGGTTTGGCTGCTGTTTTGTGGCTGACATGCAGCATACAGTGATCCTGAATATTGCTTCTGGCACCAATACGCATACTGTTCACATCTGCGCGAATCACCGCAAACGGCCACACAGATACTTCTTCCTGCAAAATTACATCCCCGATAACCACAGCCATATCATCTATATAACAACTATCGGCAATTTGTGGTTGCGTATCTAAATAAGAACGAATATTGTTTTTCATGTTTTTGACCTTATCCTGTTACATTATGCAATATTATTTATAGCAGAAGATAAGTATAAGCTCCTGTTCTTTCCACCCGATTTACCTGAAAAACCGCAAATTTACAGGTATTTTTCTGTTGAGAATACTATGTCTGAAAATGTTTTGTTGAATCTGGATAGTGAACCCCGTTTCGATGCCATTAAGGCTGCAGATATTGAGCCGGCAATGACCGAAGCGATGCAGCAGGCTGCTGCCGCTATCACCGCCTTGAAAGCTGAGCCTGATGCCAGCTGGAATAACACCGTAGAAGCTTTAACCAGTATTACTGAACGTGTCGGTCGTATCTGGAGTGTTGTTGCCCATCTAAACAGCGTGGCAGATACATCTGAATTACGCGCAGCCTATAATGCACTGATGCCTAAAGTAAGCGAATTCTTTACTGCGATCAGTCAGGATATTGCCTTATATGAGCGCTTTAAAAGCATTAAAGCCAGTGCAGAATATGCACAGCTGAGCCCGGCACAGCAAACCAAACTGAACCATGATTTAAGAGATTTTGTTCTCAGCGGAGCAGAGCTGCCGGAACAGGAACAGGCGGAGTTTGCAGCCTTACAGGCAGAAGGTGCGCAGCTTTCCGCAGCCTTTAGTCAGAATGTTCTGGACGCCACTGATGCATTTGCATTGTATTTTGCTAATGGCGCAGAACTAGCTGGTCAGGAAAACACATCCGGTCAGACCAGCACAGATGCCGACTTTGCACGAGATAGCGAAATCAGCGGATTAACAGAAGAGGCACTGGCCATGTTTGCCGCAGCGGCACAGGCAGAAGGTAAAACCGGCTATAAAATCGGGCTGCAAATGCCGCATTATCTGGCAGTAATGCAATATGCCCACAATCGCGAACTGCGCCGGCAGCTGTATCATGCCTATTCAACCCGGGCCAGTGAGCTTGGCGAGGCTAAATGGGATAATACCGCCAATATCAACCGGATTCTGCAGATTGCCGCACGCGAAGCTCAGTTAATGGGTTTCCAAAATTATGCAGAATTATCGCTGGCAACCAAAATGGCTGACACACCCCAACAGGTGATGACCTTTCTTCAGGATCTGGCGAGCAGAGCCAAACCTTTTGCTGAAAAAGATCTGGCTGAAGTTAAAACATACGCACGAGAACATCTCAGTCTGGATGATTTACAGCCATGGGATATGACCTATGCCAGTGAAAAGCTGCGTCAGGCTAAATATGCATTCAGCCAGACTGAAGTAAAAAAATATTTTCCGGCTGATCGTGTTCTCGCGGGTCTGTTTGCCCAGATTGATAAATTATATGGCGTTCATTTCATCGAAAAACAGGTACCGGTATGGCATCCTGATGTTCGCTATTATGAGCTTGAACAGAGCGGTGCCATCATCGGTGGCGTCTACATGGATCTGTATGCACGAGCCGGTAAGCGCGGCGGTGCATGGATGAATGATTACCGCGGCCGCCGTCGTTTTATAACAGGCGATCATGCCGGCCAGCTGCAAACACCTATTGCGTATCTGGTGTGCAATTTCACACCGCCTGTAGCCGGCAATACCGCACGCCTGAGCCACGAAGAAATCCTGACTCTGTTCCACGAAACCGGCCATGGCCTGCATCATCTGCTGACTCAGGTAGATGAACTGGGGGTTTCCGGTATCAATGGCGTGGAATGGGATGCAGTGGAAATGCCCAGCCAGTTTATGGAAAACTTTGTCTGGGAATATGATGTGCTTGCCGGTATGAGCTGCCATAAGGATACCGGCGCGGTACTGCCTGAAGAGCTTTATAAGAAAATGCTGGCTGCAAAAAACTTCCAGAGCGGGCTTTGGATGCTGCGCCAGATGGAATTTGCTCAGTTTGATATGGAAATCTACAGCCATCCGGGTTGTGACTGGCAGCAAACCTTGCAGGAAGTACGCCGTCGGGTAGCGGTAATGCCTCAGCCAGATTTTAACCGCTTTGCTCATTCTTTCAGCCATATCTTTGCCGGTGGTTATTCTGCCGGTTATTACAGCTATAGCTGGGCAGAAGTGCTTTCTGCGGATATTTATGCTGCTTTTGAAGAAGAAGCGAATGCAGCGGCAACAGGCAAACGTTTCTGGCACGAAGTACTTGCTGTCGGCGGCTCCCGTCCAGCGATGGAATCCTTTAAAGCATTCCGCGGCCGTGAACCGCAAATCGATGCACTGTTACGTCACTGCGGCTTTCATGAAGCTGCCTGAGTTTCAGTAAAGAATAAAAAACGCGATGATTACATCGCGTTTTTTATGGCAATTTCTTGAACTAAAATATAATAACCATTCAGATTAAAAGTTAACTTACCGGCATCTGCGTATATCACAGCTAATTATTTTATCGGCGGCTGTTTGTTATTGTCTATAAATGTTATTTTCAAAAAAATTTGTATTTAAACTTTATTATGATTAACATTTATCATATTTAATGTCATTTTAAAGTTAATATTAATTAATTTAATTGCTGTGCTATGCTTCATCAGCAACCGGTAATCATTTACAAAGATGGGGAAAATGAATAATACAAAGCAAAACTACTGGTTTTTAGAGGCAAATAATAACCGGAGTGATATTTTTATTCGTAATAATAAATGGATATACGCTGGCAATAATAAGAAGGATATTGAACAAATTCATTTGATAGCTGCCGGCGATCAGGTAGCAATCAAATCCGTCTCTCCTCAGATATCTGATCTGCCTTTCGAAAACAAAGGCTATCCTGTACCGGTAACACAAATTAAAGCCATCGGTACTGTTATTGAAAATCCGGATGATGGTAAATCTCTGAAAGTCAGCTGGCAAAGATCTACTCCTGAAAAAAAATGGTATTTTTATACCAGTCTGAAAACCATCTGGCCGGTAAATAAAGATACTAACTGGCAATCGGAGCAATTGATTAATTTCACCTTTAATGATCAGCCTCAGGATATCGATCAGTTTTGTCAGATGCCTTATTGGCAGGAATGTTTTAATAATACAAATTATGAGCCGGATATGAAGAATAATCAAAATCAGCAACAGCTTACTAATGCCGGATGGTATCAAACTGTACTAAATTTAATTTATGAACTATGTCATAACAATAAAAGCAATATTTTTACTCGAAAACAGTTTATGTTGCATTATGAACAACTACTGAAAAACCAATATCCAAACAATAATACAATAAGTCAAACTATTAGCCGAGTAATGCAGGACTTACGCGATAAAAAGATTCTAGATTTTTTTGGTAGGGGTAAATATAAATTAATAAATTATAATAGTGATATTAAAAATAAAACCAATAACAATATTCAGGAAGAAATTGGGCCAAATACAGTTAAAACACCTTATACTATCAATAGTTTAATAGCAGAAGGCTGTTTCATCAGCAAAGATGAATTGGAAAGTATTCAGACAAAATTAAAAGAAAAGAAAAATATAATTTTACAAGGACCGCCCGGTACCGGTAAAACCTGGCTGGCAAAACGATTGGCCAGTGTAATCGTTGGCTATCGTAATTCTGACAATATTAAAGCAATCCAGTTTCATCCGAATACATCCTATGAGGATTTCATCCGAGGCTATCGCCCTTCCAGCGACGGCAAACTTGAATTAGTTGACGGCCCTTTTCTTAATATAGCCAATCAGGCAAAAAATGATCCTGACGCAAACTATGTGATTGTTATTGAAGAAATCAATCGCGGAAATCCGGCACAGATTTTTGGAGAAATGTTAACACTGCTCGAAGCCAGTAAACGTAATCCTCAGGAAGCATTGGAGCTAACCTATGGAAATGAAAAAGGCTTTTATATTCCGGATAATCTGTATGTCATTGGCACCATGAATATCGCTGACCGCTCTCTGGCTATGGTTGACTTTGCATTGCGGCGCCGCTTTGCATTTTTTGATCTAAAACCAAATTTTGATGATGAGTGGCTGGAATATATGAAAGACAAATCAGGAATTTCAGAGGAAAAATTACAGAAATGGCAAAATTGTATGATTAAACTGAATAAAAAAATTAGCGATGACCAAACACTTGGTCCTGCATTTACCATTGGACACAGCTACCTGACCACCAGTCAAAGCATAAAAGATGATCAAGCTGATAAATGGTTTACTACTATCGTAAAAACTGAAATTATGCCTTTATTGAAAGAATACTGGTTTGATAAACCCAATCAATTTGAGAAAGCTGAGAAAATATTATTATTGCAAAACAACTAACTAAAAAATATATATATGTCTAATAAACAGGAAACCAGTACTACAGTAGCCAAGATACCGATTAAAAATATTTGGTTACTGTTACTTTATGCTTCTGATTTATACCAGACTTTGGGTAAACAGCAACGAGTTCAATTGGAAAATAATCCTGAAGATCTGATTAAGCTGGCTGCCGAATTGTATTGTAAGGCTACCGAAAAACTCATGCGATCATTATCCTGCGGATATACACAACAGACGCAAATACTGAATCGTGTCAGAGGAAAAATAGATATTCTTGCTACAGTACGACAGCATTTACTGGAAAAGGGCAGAATACAATGTCAGTTTGAGGTTTTAACTATTGATACACCAAAAAACCGCTATATTCATGCAGCCGCTCACACTTTATTGCCTCTGATAGAGGATGAAAAATTAAAAATCCGATGTCAGAAAATTATCAGCCACTTTAATACACTGAAAATAGGCCAGTCAACTCACTATGATTTCAGAGCCGACTATTTTGATCGGGCCGGCACACAAGATAGATATTTACTCACCTTATGCCGTCTTATTTTTAAGCTGGCTATTCCTACAGAACAGGCCGGCGTGCAATCGGCCGAACAAATTAATAAAACTGATACTTGGTTACGGCAATTATTTGAAGAGGCTACAATAGGCTTTGCCCGGGTTAATCTGCCAGCCAGCAGATGGAAAATCAGTTCCGGTGAAAAGTTATTCTGGCAGCAGAAGTCTGCAAGTAACAATATAAATAAATTTCTGCCCCAAATGCGAACAGATTTAATTATTGAACACTCAGCCTGCCAGCATCGTATGATTATCGATACAAAATGTACCTCTATTGTTCGGCAATCAGGTTCTAATAATAGCAAAAAGTTTAAAAGTGCACATATTTATCAGCTTTATGCCTACCTGAGAAGTCAGGAAAACACTACTGATGCCCCATCTTGTCATGCAACCGGGATGTTACTGTATCCGGCTATTGATGAGAACATAAATGAACATGTCATTATTCAAAACCACACAATCAGATTTTCTACCATCAATTTACAGGAAGATTCCAGACTAATCAGAAAAAATCTTCTGCGTTTATTAAGCCAGTGTAATTGTATACCTACCAATAATAAATAATTTAGATTATCTACCCTGATTACCTATCCGCCAATCACGTATTTTTTGGATATACCTGAATAAGAGCAGCCAGTTTTTCTACTAATTCTTTCCAGTTACTATCTTTTACCAGTAAAAAACCTTCTTTATTAACCTTTTCACCTTGTTTCAACATTTTTTTCTGATTAATTACCCATGCTCTATAATCAGAAGGAATCTGTACCAAGTCCAGATGTGCTGCTAACACTTCTCTTGACTCAGGATTAACCGGCTTGGCCAGATACCAGGTAAATCTGTCTTCAATACAAACCAGTCTGGTTAAGTCCAACTCTAAAATATAATCACCGCGTGAGTTAAATAAAATAACGTAAAACGGCTGTCCATTATTCCAGGAAGTATAACGAATAGAAGACTGATCAGGAAAAGTTAGTTGCTGATAACAACCATCTACACTGTCTACGGCCTCCTCATCAACTTCTTCTAACTCCGCTTTTTCAAAAAAATCAGCCAGATACTCCATGATATCGAAACCAAACTTCTGATGTTGTTTGAATAAGTTGCTGTTTAATCTAGTTTCATTTTCGGCCATTTGTATCTCCACTTTAATAATTAGCTTCTTTATTAATTTATTTTACTATCAATAAATTTGTATGGTAAGACTAATTGAGTCTTATAGTATTTTTGATGCATTCTGCTCAATGTTCCGGCTGCTATTTCTATAATTATACTTTCTCGAAAACATCAGTTTATACTGAAACAGTGAAAAGCCGTCTATTCATTTTTATAGCCGGCTTTTATCTGACATTTTATTATTCATCCTCAATTAATGCATCTACAAATGCTCGGGCATCAAACGGGCGTAAATCATCAATACCTTCACCCACGCCGATAAAGCGTACCGGAACCGGTCGCTTGGCTGCCAGTGCCGCGAGAATACCGCCTTTGGCTGTACCATCCAGTTTGGAAACAATCAGACCAGTTAATCCGAGCGCATCATCAAAGGCTACAACCTGATTGATGGCATTCTGTCCTACATTGGCATCCAGTACCAGCATGACTTCATGCGGGGCGTCAGGCAAGGATTTTTGCAGGACGCGTTTTACTTTTTTGATTTCTTCCATCAGATGCAGCTGAGTAGGCAGGCGACCGGCAGTGTCTGCCAGTACCACATCAATACCGCGTGCTTTGGCCGCCTCCAGAGCATCATAACAGACTGCTGCTGAATCGCCGGAAGCCTGAGCAATCACGGTGACATTATTGCGCTCACCCCATTGCTGCAATTGTTCGCGGGCTGCTGCACGAAAGGTATCGCCGGCAGCCAGCAGCACGCTTTTACCCTGACTTTGAAAATATTTCGCCAGTTTACCAATACTGGTAGTTTTACCGGCACCGTTCACACCGGCCATCATAATCACAAAGGGCTTTTTATCATCCGGTAAAATCAGTGGCTGATCCAGTGGCAACAGTAATTCATACAGGGCTTCTTTCAGAGCACTGCGCAGCTCATCTCCGTTTTTCAGCCCTTTCAGGGTAACCCGCTGACGCACCTGTGCCAGCAGTTTTTCTGTGGCTTCAATTCCCATATCACTGGTAAGCAATACGGTTTCCAGTTCTTCATACAAATCTTCGTCGATTTTACCGCCGCCAAATACAGAAGCCAGAGATTTGGCCATTTGATTGCGGGATTTGCTCAGCCCCTGTTTTAGTCGTGCAGTCCAGCTCAGTTTAGCCGGTTTTTCTGTCTGCTCACTCACTATAGCCGGCTCAGCAGCTATCACAACTGTATTTTCACTAGCGACAGGTGTCTGAACTGGTGAGGCAGTATCGTCTGTTACAGCAATGGCTGCCGGTTCATCTACTGCTGTGGGTACAATAATATCTTGTTCCGTTTCGGCCTGTGGTTGAACGGGAGCGGTGTCGGCCTGCTCAGGTTTTTCTGCAACAGGATCACTGATAGCCGGTTCAGGCTGCGGTATTACTTCAGTCTGAACAGAATCATCAGCTATATTCTGTAATTGTTCTGAGTTTTCCTGCTGGTGAGGGGCCGGTACGGGCTGCTCAGCAACTGGCTCAGTATTTTTTTTTCGTTTAAAAAATCCAAACATGGGCTTTCCTGAATACGATATAAGGCCAAAGCTGAATCACAACCGATCTTTGGCATTGGAATAATTGTGCTATTGTAGCTTACAGAGGTTTATTTGATAATGTGCTGCGATACTATTATTTATTTTATTCAGATAGTTTTGCCTTAAAGTACTTCTGTACAGGCTAAAAATCAGACAGAACAAACTGGGTTGGCTGCGTATTGACAGCTCTGAATTTACACCACCACATAATTATGATTAATAACAACAATAGCCTGAGAGTTATTAAAAGTTACTAAATTCAAACGTTTACTATATTCTGCATAGGTTTGCTGGGCTGACTGGACAAAAGGTTCATCAATATAATGCGGCAGAGGATAAAAATTGATGCAATTTAAACCTGTATAATTGTTCAGTTCTGGAGCCAGGCCGCTGTCATCCATTATTTTATTATATTCTATGTCTGCTGCCAGAATAATTGCACCGGCAGATTCCCCAATATAAACGCAGCCTTCAGCAATTCTTTGAGCAAGCAGCCGGTCAAGATTTTTTCTTTTCAGTTCCTGCAATAAATAAAATGTATTACCGCCGGTTATGCAAATGATTTCTGCTGCCGAAAAAGCTGTATGACACTGGCGGATATCCGCTGTGGCAATATCCAGTAAATCAAGTTTCAATCCAAGCTGTGTTAATACTGATTTACCTTCATCTATATATTTTGTGTAGCCTTCAACATTACCGGCTGTAGGGATAAACAGAACACGCTTGCTATTAATTTTATTGTTCTGCATAAAATCGGCTAGCTTTTGACCGGTTCCAGCAATATAAGATGTTAAAAAAATCGTTTGCATTGTAGTTTCCAGCCTCTCTGTTTTATATAGTTCGGTCACCGAACTTAATTATTTAGTAATTCAGACCATGTTTCCGGTTGTTCCCAGTTTATCCGATACAATTCAGTCTGATGCCGATTATAGGGCTGATCATAAATCCAGTGTTGCCATTGCGGCACCAGACTGCCGCTTATCTGAGGTTTATCATCAATCAGAATATCGCCGCGTACCCAGGTTTTATCTTTGGCCAGAATTATGCGCTGCATCCAGTCTTCACCCAGATGCTGGCACACCCAGTCAAATTTTTCGGATACACAATAGTGATAATCCTGTATAGGTGAGGTACAAATACGCACATCATGGCCGGCTTCCAGCAGGCGCTTAGCTGCTGAAATACCATGCTGCATAGGCGGTAATGAAGCAAAAAAACCTTTACTGCTATAAATTTGCGCCAGTTGCCGGTGAAATTCGGGAGCCATATCATCACGCAGGTAAAAATGTCTGCGTTCTTTCAGAGGCAGCGGTTGCTGATAGGTTTGCTGCCATAGTTGTCTTACTCCCTGCTCAAAGTCGGCCAGAACACCATCCTGATCCAGCAAAATCAATTTAGATGCCATACAAATTCCCGTGGTGGCGTATATGATTATAAAGCAAATTAATTTATAGCATGTTTTTTAAAGCCAGCCGTACACCTTCACTGACGTCTGTACCTGCCGGTATATTTTTACAGGCAGTACGGGCTTCTTTATCGGTATAGCCTAAAGCAAGTAATGTATTAATAATATCTTCGTTATTGCCGGCTGTATTCTGTGTAAACAAACCGGTAGCATCATCACTGACGGCGGCAAGTTTGCCACGCAATTCCAATACCATGCGTTCGGCGGTTTTTTTACCGATGCCTGGTGCAGCTGTCAGGCGTTTAATATCTTCAGTAGCAATAGCGGCAGCCAGCTCCTCACTGGTCAGTGCGGATAAAATACCCAGAGCACTTTTGGCTCCGATACCGCTTACCTTTACTAATGCACGGAATGTTTCCCGTTCTTCGCGGGAGCCGAAACCAAATAGCAGATGAGCATCTTCACGCACGACCAGCTGAGTATACAGTGCAGTTTCTTCACCTGCGGCCGGTAAAGTATAAAAGGTTTGCATGGAAACCTGAGCTTCATAGCCTACGCCATGAACATCCAGTACCACTACCGGCGGATTTTTTTCCAATATGATTCCGCGTAAACGGCTAATCATGATATTCCCTTCCCAACAGCCAGATATATAAAAGCCCGTGCATCATATCACGGGCTTTTTTCTGAGCTTGAGCAATTTTACAATACAGTCAGCATTGATTTTTTTGCCTCATCGGCACGCTGCTGCTGTTTAAACGGACCCATGCGGACAACATAGCTGTTTTGAACTTTCACAAGCTTAGCCTGCTGTTCGCTTCCTGCACTCTGTAAATGACGTGAAGTGGTTTTCAGATATTTCTGAGCCTGCTCCTTACTGTCAAATTTCTGCAGATCCACGTAAATATTACCACTGGTACCTGCCGGTTGCAGACGCTCTCCGGGCAGAATCTGCTCTACCCGTACCTGAGCAGTACCGGCACGTACAAAACCTAACTGCTGTGCGGCAGCATAGGATACATCCATTACCCGGTTAGCATGAAAGGGACCGCGATCATTAATACGTACAACCACTGTCTTTCCATTGGACAGGTTGGTTACCCGTGCATAACTGGGGATAGGTAAAGTCGGATGGGCGGCTGTCAGCATCTGGCTGTCAAAGCGCTCGCCTGATGAAGTTTTACGGCCATGAAAATTTTTGCCATAGTAGGAAGCTTTACCTACCTGACTGAAACTGGCCACTTTTTGTAGCGGATAATAACGTTTGCCCGCTACCTGATAGCTAAGATTAGCTGTTTTATGCAGATGCTCTGCGGGTACTACTGTAAGATTAGATACTGATTTTTTGGGATGATAAACTGGTGCAGACAAATTACCTGATGGTCCGGCATATGCCGCACTCAATCCAAGTATCATGGCAACACTAATAAATAACAATTTAATTCTGATCAAACCGTATTTCCGTTTCTTTGAGTAAAAGACGCAAAAACCAGACACGCAATTACCATTTGCGGGTAAACAATACATAGTCCGGTAAAGACTGAATTTCTACTAAGGCAGCAAAAAACAGTGGCGGCCACTTTTAAAATGTGGCAGAAGAGGCTGGTGCCTCAATTGGCAAGAACAAACACCGGCGGTGATTAAAACAGCACACTGGCGGGTTCTGAAAATTGCTTACTAACCGGCAAAATCGCCATGGTTGTAACGCAGTTAACAATTGAATCAGTTATTTAACTGGGCGACACTATGCCAAACAGACTTCAGTCTGTCAAAGATTTTTTCATTCCGGATGTGCGAGTGTCCAGACATAAACCTGCGCAACACCTGATTTCTTAAGGGTCTGAGCCAATTCGAAAATTGTTGCGCCGGTGGTCACAACATCATCTATTAACAACAAGTTACGTTTTTTAACTGCGCTATTAAGGCGAAATACACCGCGCACATTATGCAAACGTGCTGATTTTTTTAAAGTTGATTGCGGTGGTCGGTGACAACGCTCTATCCAGTCTGGTGTCACTATCGGCAAGGTATAGTGTCTGGCAACGATTGCAGCCAGTAACTGGCTCTGATTGAAACCACGCTCAAACAGGCGCCGGCGGCTCAGCGGCATAGCCAGTACAGCATCTATTTTTACCTTCTCCAGCCACTGCGGCGGCTGTGCCAGCATCAGTGCTGCCAGCGTATCCAGTAAAGTAAGCTGCCGCTGATGCTTAAATGCACGCAGCATTTGCTGTAATGGTGCGGCATAACGGTAACTGGCATATAAAGTTGTAAAAGGCCATTTCTGGCCGCACTGTTCACACACTCCGGCTGTCAGCCCGCCGGCACGGCAACGCAGACAGATATCAGTATCAGAACGCCGCAAAGCAGCCATATCCTGCCTGCATGACCGGCACAAACCTGAGACATCCGCACAATCGTGGCATAATAAACAGTGCGGTGCGCCGATGCAGGCGTGCCAGAATGAAGTAAGCAATGAAGTTATACTCATGATCACACCTTCGCAAACGTTATTGATACATGGCTGGGGCGCTAACCACCATATATTCGACCCTTTACAGGCATATCTGCCAACCCCATGGCAACAAAACTGGTATACCCCAGACCTGCCCGGGCATGGCTGTGCACCGTTTAACGGTAATTTCAGTATAGACAGTATTGCAGACCAGCTGGCCGCACAGCTTACGGCTCCTGCACATCTGCTTGGCTGGTCACTGGGCGGGATGGTGGCACTGACTCTGGCCGCCCGCTATCCGGAGAAAGTAGCCACACTGTGTCTGACTGCCAGTCTGGTCAGACTGCTGGCCGGCAGCGATTATCCGCAAGGGCTGAAACGTACCAGCCTCAATATCATGGCTGATAAATTTCGTGAAGATTATCCCAAATACATGCAGCAGTTTCTACAATTACAGATGCTGTATGCAGACACTTCAGCACAAGCCAGTGTTAACAGCCTGATACCGGCTATCTGTCAGTATGGACCGCCTGCTGCTCTTAACGCGGCTTTGCATGCGTTAGAACAGGCTGATTTACGCCCTTTACTCTCTAGCATAAACTGTCCGGTATTACTGGTTTATGGTGATCGCGATGCCATTACTCCGCCACGTATGGGTGAATACATTCATCAGCGGCTGCCGCAAAGCGAATGGTGCCTCCTGCCACAGGCTGCACATACACCGTTTTTAAGCCATCCTGATCAATTTGCCCGTGCACTGTGCCAATTTTGGGAGCGACACACATGACAACTCTGCCACACAAGCCAGACTGGTTTCTCCATGCACATCTGGCCGCTACGCTGGATGAACGTCTGTGTATTCTGAAACAACCGCCGGAACAGATTATCCTGGCAGCAGCAGACGGTGATGAAAGTTACCGTTTGCTCAGCATGCGTTATCCGCATGCGCATTTTCAGGAGTATGACAGTCGCGAGGCTTATTTACAGGCAGCACAGATTATTCGCAAAGCCAAACAAAACTGGTGGCAAAAACTCCACAGCAATCTGCCTGCACAAATCGTTTCCGACCAGCTTCCCGGCAACCAGTCTGCTGATATGGTCTGGAGTAACCTTGGTCTGATTCACCAGAATGATCCCGTGGCTGTTATCAGAAACTGGGCCGGAGCTTTAAAACCGGATGGTTTACTTTTTTTCAGCCACTTTGGTCCGGATACCCTGAAAGAAGTCATGACACTTTGGCGTACAGAGGGTATAGTAGTGAAAACACCGAATCTGATCGATATGCACGATCTTGGGGACATGTTGTTTCAGCACGGTTTTTATGATCCGGTAACAGACATGGATATGCTGACTCTGCAATACACCAATGCAGAGCGCTTTATTGATGACATGCGCACAGCCGGACTATGGCAAAGTCTGCAATTTAACAGTGAAATTGATGCAGTTCGTATTCTGGCTAATGCATGGCAGAGCAATGATATTCAAAATGTTACACTTGAGCTGGTGTACGGACACGGTGTTAAAAAACAGGTACTGCCCGACAATACAGCACCAGTACAATTTTATCCCTCATCTACAACATAGAATCCGAACATTATTAATATAATATGAAATTCTCGGCATTATTGCGTAATAGCATACTTATTATTACTACATTCGTTACCATCACTGCCTGCAAAAACACCACACCGGTTACCCCTCCTGCTCCGGCCAAACCTCGCGCTGTTATCGGGCTGGCACTTGGTGGCGGAGTTTCTAAAGGCTTTGCGCATATAGGGGTAATTAAAGTCTTACAGGAAAACCATATTCCGGTAAGGGTTGTTACCGGTACCAGTGCCGGTGCACTGGTTGGCAGCATGTATGCTTCCGGTATGAGCCCGGACAGGCTGGAGCTTGAGGCTGAAATACTGAATAAAACCGATTTAGTTGATCCGGTACTGTCTACATCCGGCTTTATCAAAGGACAAAAACTGCAGGATTACATCAACAACAAAGTTCGCAATAAACCGATTCAGCAGTTTCCTATCCGTTTCGGCGCAGTGGCTACTGAATTCGGTACCGGCCGCATGGCTGTTTTCAACAGTGGTAATGCCGGACAGGCAGTACGCGCATCGGCCAGTATCCCCAATGTTTTTCAGCCCACAGTAATCGGCAATAAAAGTTTTGTCGATGGCGGTCTGGTTGCTCCGGTACCGGTCACAGCAGCCAAACAGCTGGGTGCCAATGTAGTTATCGCGGTAGATATATCTGCTAAACCGGCACGTCTGACCAGTCAGGGATTTTTTTCTTATCTTGACCAGAGCCTGAATATCATGAGCGCATCAGCCCTGAACAGCGAACTGAGCAAAGCTCAGGTCGTAATCCGTCCTCAGGTACAGAAACTGGGTACAGTAGGCGGTTTTGACCAGAAAACTCAGGCTATCCGGCTGGGTGAACAGGCTGCCAGAGCAGCCTTACCGCAAATTCGTGCGGCACTGGCGAAATATCAGGTTAACTAAACCATATAAAACAGCGAACAACCTGTGCAGACTGCCTGTGTGGCAGTCTGCGTTTTTATTCTGGTTAATACTAATTAAAATATTGCAAACCGAATAATTTCTGATTTAATGAATTTTAACCATAGAACAGATTACTGGCTGATGGCAAAAAAAGCTAACCGGATACTATTTCTGAATTTATATAACTCATAAAAAGCCCGATGATTACGGGCTTTTTAATTTGTTTAATTACCAAATTCAATCAGGATAGAAAAATAATGAAGCCTGTTTATATCTTAGTAACATTCACTTTTTTATTTCCATGAATTTTCAGGTAAATCAATATTTCTTTGAGCTTGCTCCAGTGCTTCTTGTAATTGCCGGATATTTAACGGAACACAATAAGCAGGTTTAGCCCGCTCAAATCGCCAGCTATCAGACAGCAGGCCGGCATCAACAAAATCATAACCGACCTGATCCAATATTTTAAATATAGTTTGTTTAGCAGTTAAATCATTGCCTGCCACTGGAATGGCTCTTCTGTTTAATTTATCGTTTGGTCTGGCATCTTTAATAACATCTCTTGCCAGAATCGCATTAAAAACTTTAACCACTTTAGATTTCGAAAAATGCTGAGCAACCAATTCACTGGTTGTGATTTCACGCTTATCTAATTGCGGCCAGTGCCCGTCGCGATCAGGATAATAGTTCATGGTATCTAATATTATTTTATTACTCATTGATTCAGCAGGTAGTTGCAGATAATTATTAAATGGAATAGCAATCAGAATAATTTCTGCAAACTCAATAGCTTCTTCCTGGCTTCCAATTTCACAGCCTATGCTGCTAGCCACACTGAACAATGTATTTTTCCCTCTAGAATTACTCACCATCACTTGATAGCCTGCCTGCATAAATAGCTTTGCCCAGGCCTGACCGATAAATCCTGCTCCGATAATGCCAATCTTTTTCATCGTAATATTTCCTTTTCTAAATAGAGCGCTGTATTATCAGTACAAATTAAAAGGCAATAAATACAAATAAAATTGATTGATTAACAACTGAGAGTTGGCAATATGAATTTATTCCGATGTATGCAAGCATTCATTCTGACCGTAAAAACCGGTTCTTTTGCCGCAGCGTCCGTTTCATTAAATACATCACCGCAAATGATTGCTAAATACATAGCATTTTTAGAAAATTATTTAGGATTAAAACTGCTTAACCGAACCACACGATCACAAAATCTGACTGAATTCGGCAAACAATATTACCCGAAATGCTTATCTATTTTAGCGGAAATCCAGGCAACTAAAGTACTTGCACAACAATTCAGTGAAGAGCCAAAAGGCAATTTAAGAATTAGTGCTCCCGTAAGCTATGGTTATTACAATTTAATACCGGTAATCAGCGATTTTATGAAACGCTATCCCAAAGTAGAAGTTGATATTCAATTAAGTGATCGCTATGTAGATTTGGTTCAGGACAATTTTGATATTGTGTTTCGTATTGGCCAGTTAGCTGATTCAGGTTTAATTGCGCGAAAATTAAAACCCTATCAACTCACTTTTGCTGCTTCTCCCAGTTATCTGGCTCAGCATGGTGTTCCGTCTGTACCAAAGGATTTAGAGAAGCACAATTGTCTTATTTATCAGTATATGAATCCAAATAAAAATGATTACCTTTGGCCATTTATGATAAATGGAAAAAAAGTTAATGTTTCTATATCAGGTTCATTACAAAGCAATGAGACTCTGGTATTAGCAAAAGCCGCAATTGAAGGACTGGGTATTACTATGTTGCCCGAATCCATGCTTAGCGATGCCATCAGACAAAATAAATTACTCCCCATATTACAAGATTTTTTACCACCGGCAAAAGAAGTACATCTGCTTTATACAGCCGACAGGCAACGGCCGTCAAAACACAATATTTTTATAGAATTTGTGGTTAATGCCATGTCTTAGTTGCTGCTATTTGTTATATCAGCGATATCAAAATGAATATATCTAACTTCACAATCTACAAATTGGTTTCATCGGTATTTTAATGATTGATTCATCTGGTATTGCTTTATTGATACTTGTATATCCTCTATATCAGTTAAACCAGAGTTTATATTTACTGCCCTACATTTAAGAAACTTCTTAAGCTAACATGATTTTTTATAAGTGAAACAAAAATAAATAATTATCCAAGAATTTTACTAACCCGATTTAAATTACTTGATTAGTACTACTTTATGATTACGTATGGTTGTAGAAAAATCGTGTCCTTCTAAACCATGATCTGTAAAAAATAGAAAATAATTTCCTGTTTTATTAGGAAAAAAAATTTCTTGATATAATATCGCCTCTTTACTAAGATATTCAAAATAAGAGCATCTCCATAGTTCTTCTCCCTTTTTATTGTATAAAACGACGAAGTATTTATTACCGCCTAATATTTGCATAATTGAAATTGGTGAAGTGGGCAGATGTTTGTATATATTGGCATAGTACTCACCATCTTCACTTTTTATGGTTGTATAAAGATTAAAATTTCCGTAAAAACTGGATGACGAAAACAGACACAGCCAATAGAAAAATGCAAAATAACCTATCATTTTTATCCATTTTATGCTTTTTTTCATAATCCGTCGCCCCATACTTTTATTATAGACTGGTTATTTTCATCTTTAATGCTGATTATGTTCTATATCACCGTATACTTCCTTGATTTTATTATCTATATCAGCGTCACTCCAGTCCTCTTCTGAATATCTTAATAATTTACTGTCTTTAGTAGGAATAAACAAAGAATTTACATCATCATATAAATAAGCATAATGAGGTGAACGCCATATTTTCTTACCTTGTTTGTTATATAAAACATAAAAATACCGATCCCCCTTTATCAATTCATAGACTGCTAGCGGGGTTGTTGGCAGATGCTCATACATATTTATGTAATACTCACCATCCACTCCTTCTACTGTACCGTACAGATTAAAATCACCATAAAAACTGGAGGACGAGAAAAACCACCACCACATCACCATAATTAGCACTAATATAATTTTTATAAATACAGCATTTTTGCGTAGTATATTTTTAAAAAATATATGGATATTATGTTTCATTTTATTTCCTATGGTTTTGTTTAATTTGATATTGATATTAATATCATCATAACCATCACTTTTTCTAAAAAGCTAAATATTTTTCATTACGCCCAGAAGATTTAAATCCGACATCGATATCTATTCAGGAAACAGCCAAACTGAATAACCTCCAACTTACTATAAATATTTATCGTATAAAATAAATTCTTGTCATTTGTTATGATATGAAATATGCAATCAAAAAAAGGAGCTTTTATTATTTAATATTTTATCTCGTTTGATTTTTGAGTTAAATGGACTTAATCCTATCCTGCATCCAAAAATTTTGCTAACCCGGTTTAAATTACTTGATTGGTACTAATTTATGATTACGTATGGTTTTTGAAAAATCTTGTCCTTCTATACCATGATTTGTAAAAAATAGAAAATTATTTCCCATTTTATTAGGGAAAAAAATTTCTTGATATATTATCGTGTCTTCACTAAGATATTCAAAATAAGAGCATCTCCATAGTTCTTCTCCCTTTTTATTATATAAAACGACGAAGTATTTATTACCACCTAATATTTCTACAATTGAAATTGGTGAAGTGGGTAGATGTTTATATATATTGGCATAGTACTCACCATCTTCACTTTTTATGGTTGTATAAAGATTAAAATTTCCGTAAAAACTGGATGACGAAAACAGACACAGCCAATAGAAAAATACAAAATAACCTATTATTTTTATCATTTTTATGCTTTTTTTCATAATCCGTCGCCCCATACTTTTATTATAGACTGGTTATTTCCATCTTTAATGTTGATTGTGCTCTATATTACTGCATACTTAATTTATTTTATTTGTTATATCAACTGTTTTCCATTCTTCATCATAATATTTAAATGAATTACTATTTTTAGTGGGTAGCACAAAATCAGTTACTAAATTACCGTATCCATAAGCATAATAAGGTGAATGCCAAATTTTCCTACCTTGTCTGTTATATAAAACATAAAAGTATCGCTTCCCCTGTATCAATTCATAGACCGCCAGCGGAGTTGTTGGCAGATGCTCATACATATTCATGTAATATTCACCATCTCTACCTTCTCTTGTACCGGACAGATTAAAATCACCATAAAAACTGGAGGACGAGAAAAACCACCACCACATCACCATAATTAACACTAATATAATTTTTATAAATACAGCATTTTTGCGTAGTATATTTTCAAAAAATATATGGATATTATGTTTCATAATATTTCCTATGATTTTATTTGATTTTATATTGATATTAATACCATCATAACCATCACTTTTTCTAAAAGCTAAATTTTTTTCATCACATCCGGAAGATTTAAATCCGGCATCAATATCTATTCAGGAAACAGTCAAACTGAATAACTTCCAACTTACTACAAATATTTATCGTATAAAATAAATTCTTGTCATTTGTTATGATATGAAATATGCAAGCAAAAAAGGAGGCTTTTATTATTCAATATTTTATCTTGTTTGATTTTTGGGTTAAATCAACTTAATCCTATCCTGCATCCAAAAATTTTGCTAACCCTGTTTAAATTACTTGATTAGTACTACTTTATGATTACGTATAGTTGTAGAAAAATCGTGTCCTTCTAAACCATGATCTGTAAAAAATAGAAAATCATTTCCTGTTTTATTAGGAAAAAAAATTTCTTGATATAATATCGCCTCTTTACTAAGATATTCAAAATAAGAGCATCTCCATAGTTCTTCTCCCTTTTTATTGTATAAAACGACGAAGTATTTATTACCACCTAATATTTCTACAATTGAAATTGGTGAAGTGGGCAGATGTTTATATATATTGGCATAGTACTCACCATCTTCACTTTTTACTGTTGAATGAAGATTAAAATTTCCGTAAAAACTGGATGACGAAAACAGACACAGCCAATAGAAAAAAGCAAATAAACCTATTATTTTTATCATTTTTATACTTTTTTTCATAATCCGTCGCTCCATACTTTTATTATAGATTGGTTTCATCTTTAATACTGATTATGCTCTTACTACATTCTTAATTTATTTTATTTGTTATATCAACTGTTTTCCATTCTTCATCATAATATTTAAATGAATTACTATTTTTAGTAGGTAGCACAAAATCAGTTACTAAATGATCGGATTCATAAGCATAATAAGGTGAATGCCAAATTTTCTTACCTTGTTTGTTATATAAAACATAAAAATACCGATCCCCCTTTATCAATTCATAGACTGCCAGCGGGGTTGTTGGCAGATGCTGATACATATTTATGTAATACTCACGATCATCACTGTTTATTGTATCGCATAGATTAAAATCACCATAAAAACTGGAGGACGAGAAAAACCACCACCACATCACCATAATTAACACTAATATAATTTTTATAAATACAGCATTTTTGCGTAGTATATTTTCAAAAAATATATGGATATTATGTTTCATTTTATTTCCTATGGTTTTGTTTAATTTGATATTGATATTAATATCATCATAACCATCACTTTTTCTAAAAAGCTAAATATTTTTCATCACGCCCGGAAAATTTTAATCCGGCATCAATATCTATTCAGGAAATAGTCAAACCAAATAATTTCCAACTTTGCGGAAATGGTTATAAATAATCAATAGAAATCAAACCAGATAAAGCTGAAAAAATTTCTAAATTATTTTTTAGCATCTAATTGAATTTCTCTATGCTTATCTAAAGGGTCATCCCAGTAAACATCCGAAAAAACTACAAAATCAATACCAGTTTTTTTCTTTTCCTGCCATTTTCTGAAATCACTATTCCAAACCATTGCATAATTTTGCATAGCCAAATCATATATTCGCTTCCAACTTTTCGATTCAAAAAGGTTTAGATATTCTTTCGCCTTTGCAGCACCAAGCATTTCATTTTTATTCCAGACACCCAGAAATTGCGTACCGAGAAAATCATAGGTATCTTTTATATAAAAACCGATTTTTTCAGTGATAAAGACATTTTTTCCGCCACGTACCGTTTGATAACCACATGGCACAATTTTTAATGATGACAAGCCTATCGCGCCCATAAAATCATTAATGGCCATTCCAGACCCGTAGTAACTATAGTAGCTGTAGCCGGAGCCGGAGGCACCGGAAATACCGGAAAAACTGTAAGAGCCGAAAGGGTCATAATCAGCTTTTCCAATTGTAGTTGAATTTACATATAAATATGTATCAATCATTTTAACATCATTTAGTTTTTCAAGCTTACCTTTATTTTTAATAAGCCTTCCTTTTAGCTCTTTTATTCCCCTTTCACTTGCCCAGCCTTCCTTTAATTTTTTAATCGCTTTCTGTACAGGTTCAAATTTCATTGCCCATTGCATTTTTACAATAGAATCATTTACATGTTCTGGCGGTATATTTATTGCCGGTCCTTTTACATAAAGGTTTTTTGTCTTGTCAGTGAAAGGTTTAGCCGGTTTTCCGCTAAACCAGTGCCGCATCAGCTGTGCTGCAACTACCCAGCCCATTTTATCCATAGCAGCAGGAATCTGGTCTAAGGTAAAAATATCTGCATTCAGAGTAGTCTTGGGTGCTGATTTCATAGTGTGGGTTTTTAATTCTGCCATAATTAAATTCCTAACTTAGTTTGAACTAAATAGCTTACTTCTACCTGCTCAGGCTGCGAAGTTTGTACGGTATGCATATGTCCATCGCGGTTTGATTCTCCCGTTACAATACCCGAAGCTGTTTTGATAGCATAAGCCACACCATAAGTATTAACGTTTTCCGGGGTTTTAATATGAAAGCTGCGGGAATACGGCATACTGCTAACAGATTTAGTTAGTCTGTCTTCAATATAGCTGTCAGTTATGGAAGGAATTAAGCGTGCTTTACATGGACAAGTACTGATACTGCTGATTGAACCAGCTAATTTTTTTGATGGATTAAACATATTGACGACTCCTCCGGTAATACGGTAGGTTCCGCTATGTCTTCCACAGGTAACCCAATCGCCCTCCCATGCGGCAGCACTACCATGCCATAAGATCATACTGTCACCACTGATAATTTTACCGCCACAAGTTGTACGATCCCCAACTCTTAAAAAATATCCTTTAGCCAACTTTATCTCTCCAGGTAATTAAAAATTTTCATTAGATAAATGATAATTAAAATTCTATTAATAAATAAAATTTACAACAATAGTAAACTATTATTATTTTATATTAATTGAGTTAGATTAATTTTTTTACCCATTGTAAATAATAATGAATAGGGTTTGTTTGATATTGGATAAATATTTTATCGGATATCAGTAATATTTAATTATATATGCATAAATTATGTATTTATATGATGAACTGCGTATTTACTCAGATATATTCCAATTTATAAGCACATACAGATGCCTGATTATCTTGTTTGATTAAAAGTAAAATTAACTAAAATATTATTGGTATATTCTACCAATCGAGCATACAAAACCGCCCCGGCAAACCGGGGCGGTGTGATAAGCTAAATCTGAATTATGCAGTTAATTCTGCACGCAGTTTTTTGGTTACATTAACCATAACTTCCAGTGCTGCTTTGGTTTCCGGCCATCCGCGTGTTTTCAGTCCGCAATCCGGATTCACCCACAACCGACGCTGATCAATGACTTTCAGTGCTTTACGCAACAGATGTTCGACTTCGGCTTCAGTAGGCACACGCGGGCTGTGGATATCATATACGCCGGGGCCAATATCATTCGGATAGCTGAATTTAACAAAAGCATCCAGTAATTCCATATCAGAACGGGAAGTTTCAATGGTAATTACATCAGCATCCATGCTGGCAATAGCCGGCAGAATATCATTAAATTCAGAATAGCACATATGTGTATGAATCTGAGTGCTGTCATCCGCATCAGTGGAAGTGAGGCGGAATGATTCACATGCCCAGGCCAGATATTCATCCCATTGCGCACGTTTCAGCGGCAAGGCTTCACGAATGGCCGGTTCATCAATCTGAATAACACGAATACCGGCTTTTTCCAGATCCAGTACTTCGTCGTTCAGTGCCAGCGCAATCTGTTTGCACACCAGACTTAATGGTACATCGTTGCGTACAAAACTCCACTTCATCATGGTTACCGGTCCGGTAAGCATACCTTTCATCGGACGTTTGGTCAGAGATTGTGCATAAGAAGACCAGGCAACAGTCATGGCTTTCGGGCGTGCCACATCACCAAAAATAATCGGTGGTTTAACACAGCGGGAACCATAGCTCTGTACCCAGCCATACTGAGTAAAGCAGTAACCATCCAGCTGTTCACCAAAGTATTCAACCATATCATTGCGCTCAGCTTCACCATGTACCAGTACATCGATATCCAGCTGTTCCTGCTGCTCAACACAGTAGGCAATGTCTTTTTTCATGGCCGCTTCGTAATCGGCAGCGCTCAGTTCACCCTTTTTAAAGGCGGCGCGTGCCTGACGAATTTCCTGTGTCTGTGGAAATGAACCGATAGTGGTGGTTGGCAGCAGAGGCAGATTCATCCATTGCTGTTGTTTTTCAATCCGTTGTGCAAACGGGCTATGACGCTGGTCGGCATGTTCGCGCAGGCTGGCTACGCGCTGTGCAACCTTATCATTATGAATCAGTTTACTGGTTTTGCGTCCGGCAGCCGCAGCATCAGAAGCGGCAAGAGCTTCCTGTACGGAGTCTTTACCGTGTGCCAGTGCCTGTTTGATGATACCCAGTTCCTGTAGTTTCTGGGCAGCAAAGGCAAGCCAGTTTTTGATTTCAGGGTTAAGTTTCTCCTCTACACTTAAATCCTGCGGACTGTGCAACAGTGAACAACTCGGCGCAATCCATAAATTATTACCCAGCTGAGTAGCTACCGGCGCCAGCAGTTCTATTACTTCACGCAGATTGGCGCGCCATACGTTACGTCCGTCGATCAGACCAACTGACAATACTTTATTTTCCGGCCATGCATTGGCAAATTCAGCCAGTTGCTCAGGTGCCCGCACACAATCAATATGTACGCCGTTAACCGGCAGGTTTTTGAGCAGATTAATATGTTCGGCAACGCTGCCAAAATAGGTGCCGATAATAATACGGGTACCGGTAATCGCCAGCTCCTGATAAGTGGGAGCAAAGGCATCCAGCCACTCACGGGCAATATCTACGGCAAGAATCGGTTCGTCAATCTGTATCCAGTCAACACCGGCATTGGCCAGTTCACGTAACAGTTTCTGATATTCAGGCAGCAGACGCGGCAATAATTCCAGACGATTATGACCGGCATCTTTTTCTTTACCCAGCCACAACAGAGTAAGCGGACCCACCAGTGTAGGTTTAATATCATGTCCGGTGGCTTTGGCTTCTTCTATCTGGGCAATCAGACTGGCTGCATTGGCCTTAAAACTGGTGTTCTGATGCCATTCAGGTACGATATAGTGGTAGTTGGTATCAAACCATTTGGTCATTTCCATTGCTACCTGACTGGCATTACCGCGTGCCAGTTCAAAATACTGAGACAGGGTCAGTTTATCTGCGTCAAAACCAAAACGTGCCGGAATAGCGCCCAGTGCACACAGCGTATCCAGTACGTGGTCGTAATATGAAAAATCACCTACCGGCAGCAGATCGGCACCAGCGGCAATCTGGGTTGCCCAGTTTTTCTGGCGGATATCTGCCGCTGTCTGGCGTAGCTCGGTTTCGCTTTTTGCGCCTTTCCAGAATGCTTCAACGGCAAATTTTAATTCACGTTTAGCACCAACACGCGGATAACCAGACAGATGGAATGTATTCATATTTGTTTCTCCCTATTACGAATGATGGATTTCAATAACGGCCAGTGTGCGTGAGTTATGACATTACGACAAGCGATAAATTTTGCAGTTCTGTATGAATTTTTTTAATACTATATTTCAGACTAGTGTAATCCAAGAGTATGATATGGTATACAGGTGTCCGGTTTGTAAATAGATAACTGGCTATCAGTAAGGTAATTATTGTTCTATTCATATAAATGATATTTATAAGCAGTCTGGCTGTTTATGAATTTTTTAACTTGAATTTGTAGTTAAAAATACTCATCAAAGGCGGAATACATGGAGTCGATTATTGAACTGCGCCATCTGCGCACTTTGCTGGCTCTGGAAGAAACCGGCAGCGTATCGATGGCGGCAAAAAGGGTTTTTCTGACCCAGTCTGCACTTTCACACCAGATTCGTGTTCTGGAACAGTTTTATGGTACCCCTCTGTTTGAACGTAAATCCAACCCGATTCACTTTACTCCGGTAGGTGTGCGGCTGCTACAGCTGGCACGAGAAATCACGCCGCTGGTTACAGTAGCAGAGCTGGATATGGCGCAGATAATTGAAGGTGAGGCAGGGGAGCTGAGGGTAGCGGTAGAGTGCCATACCTGCTTTGACTGGCTGATGCCGGCCATGGATGCTTTCCGGGCGCTGTGGCCTAAAGTAGAGCTGGATATTGTTTCCGGCTTTCAGGCCGATCCGGTTGGGTTATTGCTGACTCACCGTGCTGATCTGGCAATCGTATCCGAATATGCTCCGCAGCCGGGGATTATTTTTCAGCCATTGTTTGCCTATGAAATGGTCGGCATTTGCGCGAAGGATCATCCGCTGGCGGCTAAAAGTGTATGGCAGGCTCAGGATTTTGAGAATGAAACACTGATCACCTATCCGGTACCGGATGATATGCTGGATTTACTGCGTAAGGTTTTAAAACCGGCCGGGGTACAACCGGCACGGCGTAACAGTGAACTGACGATAGCCATTATTCAGCTGGTTTCCAGCCGGCGCGGCATTGCTGCCTTGCCTTACTGGACGGTTATGCCGTATCTGGAAAAAGGCTATGTAGTTGCACGGCAGATTGGTGATATACCGCTGCAAAGTGAATTGTATGCCGCCATGCGCGAAACAGACAGTAATAAAAGCTATCTGGATAATTTCTGCCAGATTGTGCGCGAACGCAGCTTTGCCGACTTACCCGGACTCAGCCCGCTCAGCACGCCGGACTAATCTGCAACCGGCAATCTGATTTATTAAAGGAGCAGGGCAGATATTCGGCAAAGCGCTGATATTTTGCTCTGCTCTTTTTTGGTATCGTCAGCCAGAATTTTACGCAACATCCATTGTCCTGCTTAAGCTCAGTTTGTGCAGATGTCAGATAAATCTTCTTGTGCTGTATAAAATAAGCCATAAGCATATTTTTCAAAGCGATTTTTCAGGCTTAATCAGCTACAATAAGCGCTATGGAAATTTTATCTTCTGCCGGTCTGCTGACCGGTCTTAATAGTGAACAATTAGCCGCCGTTACCTGGCCTGCGCAACCGGCACTGGTACTGGCGGGTGCAGGAAGTGGTAAAACCAGAGTACTAACCACACGTATTGCCTGGTTATTGCAGACTGGTCAGGCCAGTGTACACAGCATTCTGGCCGTTACCTTTACCAATAAGGCGGCTAAAGAAATGCAATTGCGCCTGAGCACGCTGTTACCGGTCTCGGTACGGGCGATGTGGCTGGGGACATTTCACGGGCTGTGCCATCGGTTTTTACGACTGCACCATCAGGAAGCAGCACTGCCCAAAACATTTCAGATTCTGGATATGGGTGATCAGCTTTCTGTAGTCAAGCGCTTGCTAAAACAACTGAATATTGCTGAAGAAATTATCTCACCGCGCAGTCTGCAAGGATTCATTAATGCACAAAAAGAAAACGGATTGCGTGCTTCGCGTTTATCGGCCCGCGACCCGCATGAACGGCAAATGATTGAATGTTATGCCGCCTATGACAGTTTGTGCTGGAATGAAGGTGTAGTGGATTTCGCGGAATTAATGTTACGCAGTTATGAAATTCTGCAGAGTAATGAAATTTTGCGCAATCATTACCAGAACCGTTTTAATCATGTGCTGATTGATGAATTTCAGGATACAAATAAATTACAGTATGCATGGCTAAAATTACTGGCCGGAGAGCATGCAGCGGTTTTCGCCGTGGGAGACGACGACCAGAGTATTTATCGCTTTCGCGGTGCCGAAGTAGCCAATATGACCCGCTTTCTGAATGAGTTTCATGTTGGCGAACCCATCCGGCTGGAACAAAATTACCGTTCGGTAGGCAATATTCTGACAGCAGCCAACGCGGTGATTGCACACAACGCCAGCCGTCTGGGTAAAAATCTGCGCACTCAGGCCGGCGATGGCGAAAAAATCCGTGTGCTTCAGGCAATTAATGATCTTGAAGAAGCGCAGTTTGTGGTTGATGAAGTGAAGGCTTTACACCGCGAAGGGCTGAATTATATGCAGATGGCTGTACTGTATCGCAGTAATGCCCAGTCGCGGGTTCTGGAACAGGCTCTGTTCCGCGCCGGTATACCTTACAAAATTTATGGCGGCCTGCGCTTTTATGAGCGTCAGGAAATCAAACATGCACTGGCTTACCTGCGTCTGGCGGTTAACCCCAATGATGATAATGCATTATTACGGGTAATCAATGTACCGGCACGCGGTATCGGCGCGCGGAGTGTTGAAAACATTCAGGCGGCAGCCAATGAAGCCCATACTTCGTTATGGCAGGCGGCCATCAGCCTGTCAGCGAAAAACAGTAAAATTGCTGCTTTTATCCGCCTGATTGAAAATTTACAGCAACAGGCTGCGCAAGTTTCTCTGCAGGAACTGATGGCTGCTGCCATCTATGATAGCGGTCTGATGGAACACTACCGTACCCAGAAAGGTGAACAACAGGAACGCATCAACAACCTGGAAGAATTACTGAATGCGGCAGTGGCATTTAAACCGCAGGAATCTGGTTATGATATGGAACCTGAGTATGATGAAAACGATCCTTTATTTCCGGTACTGTCTTTTTTAAGTACTGCCTCACTGGAAGCAGGAGAGCATCAGGCCGGACAGGGTGAAGATGCCTTGCAGTTAATGACTGTGCATGCAGCCAAGGGGCTGGAATTTGACGGTGTATTTCTGACAGGGCTGGAAGAAGGTTTATTCCCCAGTGAATACAGCATGGCCGAACGCGACGGGCTGGAAGAAGAGCGGCGCCTGATGTATGTAGCCATCACCAGAGCACGAAAACGCCTGTATTTAACAATGGCAGAACAACGCCTGTTACACGGACAAACGCATTTTGCCCTGCCATCACGCTTTGTGGATGAAATACCGGAAGAGGTATTGCAATATCTGTCTGCTCACAGAAACTCTCTGATAGCCCGGCAACAGTCCACGCAGAGAACCAATCCGTTTCACAGCCGCAGCAAACTGGCAGAAACACAGGAAAGCACGGATTTTGACGGCTTTCAGCTAGGACAGAATGTTTATCATGAACGTTTCGGCACAGGTGTCATCATAGATGCTACCCGGAAAGCTGAAGGGGCACGCCTGACCATCAATTTCGGTAAACAGGGGATTAAAGAGCTGGATACCGTATTTGCCAAAAGCAAGCTAAGTATTATTTCTTAAACAATTGCTCAGGTAACGGCTGGTAAGCAAAAGCCTGAGAGGAGACAGTCATGCAACAATACGACAGTAACAATATCTTTGCCCGAATTATCCGTGGTGAAATTCCTTGCCATAAAGTTTATGAGGATGAGCAGACACTGGCTTTTATGGATGTGATGCCACAGGCACGCGGCCATGTACTGGTGATTCCTAAATGTGAAGCAATAGAGTTAACTGACATGCCGCAAGATTACCTTGCTGCCGTATTCAGTGCAGCCAAAAAGATTATTAATGCGCAACGTAAAGTGTTACATCGTAATGGCGTTGTGCAATTACAGTTGTCCGGCGAACAGGCTGGTCAGTCTGTATTTCATTATCACATTCATCTGATTCCCGGACATATCCATGAACTGGGTAAACATGAAAGTGTGGCTGCTGATCAGGCAGAACTGGCGCAACTGGCTGCACAATTACGTGCAGAACTGGCCTGACCATTTTTTGATTCAATAATTATCCACAGAATTATCCACAGATAATCAGTAAAATAAATAGTATTTATTATGCTATAACCCTTGTTTTATAAGGAATTAAGCATAAAGACTGATTTTTATCCAGTTAAATACTACAAATTTGTCCACAATCATTCAGTTGTTGTACCAAATCTCCCTGTCGCTCCTGCACCTTTCGGTAAACGGAGCGATAATTTATTTCCTGGTCAATACAGATTAAATTGTTCAGTCAGTTTCAGCTTAAACGCCTTTGTGATTACAGACTAGCCATATCCTGCATATTTAGCGGAACTTAATTCACTAAAACGCCTGCTTACGCTTTTCATCAACAGGAAATGCGACAAATCATTTTTTTCTGCCGGATTCAGCAGAAGCAAGCCTTAACCGGCCTGTATCTTTTCTTCTGATAACAAAAGCCCGCAGAAAAATTATGCTCTGCGGGCTTTTACACAGTATAACCAGTATTAATTATTCATACATCCGGAATAAACACTTCTGAACTGTGGTACTTTCGTATTTTATTCAAATAAATCGCGCAGTTTGTCCATAAATGATTTTTGCCGCGGCGTCTGAGCCCGGTCCATACCGGTAGAGATTTTTTCAAACTCTTCCAGTAATTCACGCTGACGATCGGTCAGATTTACCGGTGTCTCTACCACGATATGACAATATAAATCACCCACAGCAGCCGAACGTACAGATTTAATTCCTTTACCACGTACCCGCATGCGACGACCGGTTTGTGTTTCTTTCGGAATATTCAGTTTAACTTTACCATCCAGCGTAGGCACCTCAACCTCTCCGCCAAGCGCTGCTATCGTAAAACTGATAGGCAATTCACAGTGCAAATCCATGCCGTCACGCTCAAAGACCGGATGCGGGCGCACGTTCACCATCACATATAAATCACCGGCAGGCGCACCATGCTTACCAGGTTCACCTTCACCGCTCAGGCGGATACGCTGACCGTCATCAATACCGGCCGGAATGGAAACCTCAACAGTCTTGCGGGTTTTTACCAGTCCGTCGCCATGACATTTAACACACGGATCCTTAATCTGTTTACCACTGCCGTGACAGGTCGGGCAGGTCTGCTGTAACTGAAAAATGGCCTGCCGTACCTGAACGACACCACTGCCGCCACACATGCTGCAGGTAGTGGCTGAAGTCCCGACTTTAGCACCACTGCCGTGACAGACATCACATTCTTCATGAGTAGGAATAGTGATTTTTTTCTTAATACCGCGCGCAGCCTCTTCCAGACTGATTTCAATATTATATTGTAAATCAGCGCCCTGATTATTCTGCTGCGACCGTCCGCCGGCTCCGCCGCCAAACATCTGGCTGAAAATATCACCAAAATCAAAACCGCCGGAAAAGCCGCCGGCTCCGGCACCCATATTGCCGTCTACACCGGCATGTCCAAACTGGTCATAGGCAGCACGTTTTTGAGAATCAGACAATACTTCATAAGCACGCTGTACTTCTTTAAATTTTTCTTCGGCGTTTTTATCGCCCTGATTACGGTCAGGATGGTATTTCATGGCCAGCTTACGATAAGCTTTTTTGATTTCCTCATCCCCTGCAGTACGGCTTATACCCAGTACTTCATAAAAATCTACTTCAGTCATAATTTTATTCCAAAGGTTTGCAGGCAACCTGCTCTTAAACAGCAGGATGCCTGAACAGCAAAACCGGATAGATAATAGAAATGCAACCCATATATGGGCTGCATGTATAAAAACAAGGTTTTAAGTAAAAGTTATTTCTGACCGAAGCACAATATACGGTCTGAAAACAATCAGACAGACAAAGAATCAACGGTCACACCCGTATATTTATACTGTCAGCAAAGTAGCCAATCAAATCGTGTGCCATCCATCAGGTAACCTTCAAAGCACTTTAAATAATTCAGCCGGATATTTGGCTGGCATTATCTGCCGGCAGCAAAACATTAATATAGTTTAGTCCGACACTTACCTGTATCGGATCGATTCCGGTTATCGATACCTTCATCCGGCATTTTGGCATGGCATCAACCGGTACACCGTTAACACGGCTTACCAGTGGCAGGCCTTCAATACGCACTAAATCATCACGTATTAACTGAGCAGTCAGCTCCTGCAACTGTTCCTGCTGAATATATATCAGACTCCAGTATGCTTCCATATGGCGCTGAAAATCATTGTAGGCTGCATAAGCCGACTCAAAATCACGCAATACCGCAAACAGCATGGCATCCTGCGGTTCAAAACGTGGCTCTGCGTCCGGATCCAGTAAACTGATCAGCTGCTTCTGGTTAATATAATCAGTAGCACGGCGCAGTGGTGAAGTAAACCAGGCATAATGTTTCAGCCCCAGACCAATATGCGGCTCAGACTGAGTACTCATCCGCACTCTGCCGGTAGGCTGTACACGGAATAATCCCGCCATTTCAGCCTCATCCAGCATCTGCGCCCAGGTGCTGTTGGCAAAAATCATCAGTTCACTGACCAGCGTATCAATTGGTGCTCCGCGTTCACGCACGCTGATATGTACAGTATTATCCGCCCCAAGCTTAATTCCATAATCGTACTGCGGTAAACGTTCCGGATCATATTTACCCCGCGCCTGCATTCTGGCCATAGCAAAATCATATAACCAGTTCATTTCATGCTGATGTGCAAAAGCTTCCGTATCACCGCGCGGCTGCAAAGGCTGAAATGCCTGCTCAATATTTTCAATACGTAAATTACAGTCTATATACACCGATTCAATTCGTGATTCATAACGTATCACCTCAAACTGCGGACTGATTTCTGCATACAGACTGACTGCCGGTCGTGCTGCTCCTTCATCCAGACTGAAAGCAGCTATCCAGTTATCCGGCAGCATGGTAATTTTACCACCGGGATAATACACAGTACTTAAACGTTCAAATATCAGCTTTTCCAGCAAAGACTCAGCATCTATTGCCAAAGCCGGGGCAGCAATATGAATTCCGACCAGTTTGTTGCCATTGGGCAGGTCACGTACACTGAATGCATCATCTACCTCACTGGTTTCAATATCATCAATGGAAAATGCGCGTACTGCGGTATCAGCATCTGGCAGATTGTGCATAACCGGTACAGGATAGTTACCGCAATCCGTACCTTTGGGAAACTGGGTAAGTAAAAAACCATCCAGAAAATATTCAGGCAGAGGCGGTACTGCACCAACACTCCGGAGCAGGGCAAACAGTGAGGTTTTTTTCTGATCAGCAGCTTTGACCACTGCTTTGTATTTCAGACTTTGTTTATCAGGTGCATGCAAAATCATTTTGGCTTCAGCAGCAATCTCATCCGGCAGGCGACCGGCCAGTAATTCCTGTATCCAGCCATTGATTTGCTCTTCCTGCTGTTTGCGCCGTTCAATGGCTGCCAGCGCCTGCTGTAATGTTTCTGCCGGCGCAGCTTTGAATACACCTTTATTTTTTTTGTAAAAATACATAGGCGCTGCATACAGAGCCATCAGTGTGGCCGCCAGCTCAATATTCCCGCTGCTATCGCCAAAATATTCACTGGCTGCACTGGCTGCGGTAAATTCATTTTCATTGCCTACCGCTTCCCAGAGCAGACTGATATCAATACCGGCAGCTGCTTCAGCAGCCTGTTGTAAAAATTGCGCAGCATCACCATCAAACACCAGAAAAACGTGGCTGGCCTTGATTTTTGCCCGCTTACCATGTTGTGTATTAACCAGAAAAGTAGCATCATTTTCCTGAACTATTTCCGCTACTTTAAACTGACCTGACTCCTCATAAAAAATTTGTTTACCCATAACGCCTACTTAAAACAAAGAAACTACTTAAGTAATCTGTAAAACAGATTCAGAAACCACTATTTATTCGATTATAAACGACAGTACTCAATCTTCGCTTCTATGCCTGCTCTGCTACTCTGTTACAGACAACCGTATCTGTATAAATAGTTCACCATTATTCCTCCTCAGGCTTCCCTGTTTTGCATATATCCGATTGTCAAATCATACAAATTAAATAATTCTATGTTTTAATTTTCCATTAAAACAATTACTTAAAGTTAGCACAATATAATTATGCTTTAAACAACATTATGCTTTAAAACCAGATAAATAAACAGCAAAAAAATACCTGCTGACAAATAAAATCCATAATAATGAACTAATTTTAAAAAACTCCAAAAGCATAATATGCTGGAAATATTTCGATATATATAAAGTTATACACCGTACAACCGGCAACAATAGTAAGTATTACCGAAAATTAAAACATATGCTAAAAGAATAATACAAAAAATCAAAATTTATTTGATTTTTTTACATAAAACTGTTTTCCGCCTGCTATTTCAAACATCAGCATCAGATAACAAGTTATATAATTAATATATAAATATATTAATTTTTACAAATAACTTTTTATTCTTACGGTTAAAAAACAATTTTTATATTTAGAGAGGCAGATATTGATTTAAATTTGCCCTTATCTGAATAAAATATCTGTATTATTATTCATTACATGAATAAATTCTGTTGCATATAAAAATATTATTACTGATTATATAAGCACATTACTTTTAATAACACAAACTGAAATATACTTCATCCGGTTATCAGCTAATTCTGACTAATTGTATGATACAGATATCCGCAGCAATAGCCATAGTGCGAGTGTTACAATAGCCATAAATTCATGTAAAGACCTATAATATGAAGAAAATAACCCCCAAAAGCTATGAAGAAGCTATCCAGCAACTGGAAAAAATAACTGAATCCATGCAAAACAATGATCTTCCGCTGGAAGAATCACTGGCTGCATATGAATATGGTCAGGAACTGGTGCAATACTGCCAGCAGAAGCTGGCTGAGGTAGAACAAAAACTACAGGTACTGGATAATGGTGAATTAAAGGAGCTGAAGCTTGAAACAGGGGAGTAATTTTGCCGACTGGCAAAAACAGGTACAGACACATACGGAAGAAACATTAACCCGATTACTTCCGCCGGCCGGACAACTTCCCGCACCACTGATTGAAGCCATGCGCTATGCGGCGCTGGATGGCGGTAAACGGTTGCGGCCAATGCTGGTTCTGGCGGCGGCGGAGCTGGGTAGTGCGGTTACAGAAGCCGCAGATTATGCTCTGGCTGCAATCGAATGCATACATATCTATTCGCTTGTGCACGACGATATGCCGGAGATGGATAACGACAGTCTGCGTCACGGAAAGCCTGCCTGTCACATACAATATACACCGGCAACAGCCTTGTTGGTTGGTGATGCCCTGCAAAGTATGGCATTCAGCCTGCTGAGCCGGCCAACTGGTCTGGACGCTGCGCGTCAGCTGCAAATGATACAGACTCTGGCACAGGCTGCCGGCTGTCATGGCATGGCCGGCGGACAGGCTATCGATTTAGCCTGCGTAGGGGTAGGTCTGAATCAGGCCGAACTGGAACACATGCACCAGTTGAAAACCGGTGCGCTGATCAGAGCAGCAGTTACACTGGGCGGACTTTGCTGTCATGATATCAGCCAGCAGGCATTAACCGCACTCGACCATTATGCCGCTCATCTGGGTCTGGCTTTTCAGGTTATTGATGATGTACTGGATTACGAGCAGGATAGCAGCACACTGGGTAAAACCGCCGGAAAAGATGCCCGGACTAATAAACCTACTTACGTTAGTCTGATGGGGCTGATTACAGCACGCCAGTATGCAGAAAATCTGGTACAACAGGCTATTGATGCTTTAAGCGATTTTGACCAGCGTGCATCTCATCTTCGCGCACTGGCGCAATTTGTCGTTGCCCGCAATCATTAAAAATGTGCTAAGCAACAGCAAACTACAAATATATAAACATTGTCTGCGCAGTAATTCAGTTAATGACAGATATAACTTATTTACAGATCAGCTTATTCATAAAATAACTAACGCAGCCGCTTACCGGAAGCCCAGTCAATAATCTGGCTGGGCTGCTTTCTTCCGCCGGTGCGTCCGCCCAGAATCATCACCTGTTTTCCAAACTGGCGTCTGACTTCACGCTCTGTACAACAAGCTTTTTTTCCTGCCCGGTTACAAGAAGTAGATACCAGCGCTGTACCTGCTGCTCTGCATAAAAACCGGGCAGTTGCCAGGTCCGGAACCCGTACGGCCAAAGTTTGCCGACCACGCCCGCGTAACACAGATGAAACCTGTTTGCGTACCGGTAACAGTAAAGTTCTGGGTGCCGGCCACTGCCGGCTGACAGCCGCTATATCGGTTGCGGACAAAGGTGCGAGCAAAGGCTGTAATTGAGTGAAATCAGCAGCAATAACAATTAGCCCTTTATGTTGCGGTCGCTTTTTCAATGCAATGACTTTACGCACCGCCGGCACACAATCAGGCAGACAGCCTAGCCCATAACTGCCTTCTGTAGGATAAGCAATCAAACCGCCACGATGCAGATGGCTGCGCAGACGATATAAAAACCGGCCGGACGGACGGGCAGGATGGCGCATAAATATTCTGAGAAACTAGACTAAACTATTATAATAGCAGGGCAGAATAAACCAGACTACACCTGTACCGGTCACAGCCACCCAACCACCAGAGACAATCATGATTACTGATGAACAACTATTGCGTTACAGCCGTCATATATTACTGGATAAGCTGGATATTGCCGGACAGGAAGCAATTCTTGCTGCCCGTGCTCTGGTAATCGGTGCCGGCGGCCTGGCACATCCGGCTCTGACTTATCTGGCTTCCAGCGGAATAGGGCATATTACCGTTGTGGATAACGACACTATTGAAATCAGTAATCTGCAACGCCAGTTCTGGTTTAATGATCAAGATATCGGTCAGGCAAAAGCCGCGATATTGTGCCGGCAGCTACAGACACAATATCCGCAGACCCAATTACAACCCATTGTAGCCAGAGCAGATGCCAGCCTGTTAGAGCAACTGGTTCAGCATACCGATATCATTCTGGATTGTACCGACAATTTTGCCAGCCGCCGGCTGATTAATCAGGTCTGTTTCCGTGCACGCAAACCATTGGTTTCAGCCTCTGCACTGGTATTTGCAGGTCAGCTGGCAGTATATGATTTTCGTGATGGTCGCGGCCCCTGCTATCAATGCCTGTTTGAAGGAGAAATGAATGATGAAGGTGCCAGTTGTGCTAAAAACGGAGTTTTTGCACCTTTACTCGGTATTATGGGCGCGGCACAGGCCAGTGAAGCATTGCAGATAATTGCCGGTATTCACCCTGACGGCTGCTGGCTACACTGTTTTGACGCCTGTTCTTTTCAATGGCAGCGCCTGCAACTGGCTGCCAATCCGGATTGCCCGGTATGCGGGCAGGCAGTTTTATCCACAGAAATTTGTGGATAAAACTGTGGATATTTTTATTCCTGAAAATCAGATAACTTGCGATCTTTACCGGCATTCCAGCCAGACACTGTAATAACGACCGCGGCAATAAACATCAGACACAATGCCGGAAACCAGGAATGCATCATGTCATGCAGAGCGCCCATCAGGACTGGACCCACAGCCGCAAACAGATAGCCACAGGTTTGTGCCATTCCGGATAACAGCACTCCTTCAGTAACACTGCTGCTGCGCAAACTAAAAAACATCATGCTCAGACAGAAAGCCCCGCTGATGCCCAGCCCCAGCAACAACACTGCCGGAAAATAACAGCTGCGCCATGGCGACATCAGCAATAATACCGACAAAATTAAAGCTACGCCGCACATCGACCCTATCCAGTGCTGCTGCTTTAATCTGGCTGCATAAATTGGTATCAGCAAATTGGTTGGTATCATCACTAGCTGCATCAGCCCAAGCCAGCCACCGGCTTCCGTTGCTGATACACCGGCTTTGGCTACAATCTGCGGCAGCCAGCTAACTGTAGAATAAAATAGAAACGACTGAAATCCCATAAATAGCGTTACCTGCCAGGCCAGCGGATTACGCCACAGGTGTATCTTTACCTGACGTGCACGTACAGCCGCCTTGGGCACAGCATTGGCTGCTTTAAAAGGCAGCCACCAGATAACCATGGCCACCAGCGCCGGTAGTACCCAGATTACCAGAGCACCGCGCCAGCCCCACAGATTACTGTGAGCAAGCGGAGCACTTAAAGCAGAACCGGCCGCACCGCCCATATTCATCACCAGTGCATATAATGCGGTAACCAGTCCCATTTTAAACGGAAAATACTGCTTTACCATACTGGGAATCAGTACATTGCCAACAGCAATGGCACAGCTGAGCAAAGCCGTACCTGTCAGCAGCAGAAACAGCCCGGAACCACAGCGCAGCACCAGCCCCAGCGTTAATATCCACAAAGCAAAAAAGACCATCTGCTCCGAGCCCAGACGTGCTGCAAGCCTGGGGATAAAAATCGAAAACAGACCAAATGTCAGCAATGGTACCGTAGTCAGCATGCCGGCCAGCGTACTGCTTATCTGCAGCTGCGTCTGAATATTCTGTAACAGGGGACCCACACCAGTCAGCGGGCCGCGTAAAACAAATGCCAAAGCCAGAATAGCAACAAAAAGACTAAGCCGGTGCTGTGTTTTCGATACAGTCGAATCCGTTTTCATTACTTCACCAAATTACTCGTTTACCTTTAAGGCAAAAAACTATTAATTTACCGGCCATTGCTGCAATAATGCACGGCCGCATTCCAGACCGGCTGCATAACTGTAGCGTAAACGGCCGGCATCCCGGCACAGACGTCCGGCCATTTTGCCATCATCCGGAGGATTAATTTCAATAATATACCGGCAGTTTTCAGGCTGCCGCATCCATGTCAGGGTAGTATTATAATGCTTTACTCGCTGCCGTAATGCCTGAGCAAACCCGCTGACAGGCAAACGCCTTGCCAGCAGACTGTCACCCAGACTACCTTTCTTCACATAATTGTGCGCTCTGGTACGAATTACTATCACACAACCGATGCCCGGCTGAGACAGAGTCCACTGTACCGGCAAGGCATCAGCAACTCCGCCGTCAAAATAAAATCCTCCGCCAATTGCTACCGGTTTACGAATCATAAACGGAATTGAGCTGGAAGCACGCAGTACTTCCAGAAAAGAATCGGGCTGAGCCACAACATACTCCGGCTCACCGCTAACAGCATTACTTAAAACAACCCTGAAATCACGCTGTCGGGCAAACATACGTTCACAGTCCAGCGGATTTTCCTGTTGTACAACCTGCCATAACCAGTCAATATCCATCAGGTCGCCGCCACGGATAAAGCGTGACCAGCTGATAAATTCCGGCCGGCAGGACTGATCAAGCAGTATATCCAGATTACGCCCTTCCTGTCCGGCCAGATAACTGGCAATAGTACTGGCTCCGGAAGATACTCCGACCAGTAAACTAAACGGGTTAAAATCTGCCTGTAAGAAGGCATCAGTAACACCACTGCTGAATGCAGCACGCATTCCACCACCTTCTACAACCAGTGCAGTTTGCTTTCCGGCTGTCTGCTGATCAGCATGCATGTTGGCATTCCTATGTTTATGTAATAATATTTTAATGTTATTAAATATATAATACCGGCTACAGTAAATCAATAAAGCCGGCCGGTGCACAGTATCTAAATATTAATATCTTCTACGGCTTCTGTATGTGTAAATCAGCCTGTTAATATCCGGTACACACACTAGAATTTTATGATTTTTTCAATCTGAACCATATCATTGTCAACTAAATACTTTCAGATTAATCATGTGCTTGGGAACCACTTTATCCATAAAATCGATGCCAATTGATTCATCCGTAAACCGGGAAGATACAGTATATCCGCCATCTTTTATCTCTTAACATTTTTCCAAACCATAAAAAAACTTCCGGATTCAGATAAATCCGGAAGTTAGTCAGACTACTGAGTAAAAACAGTTTAATTGCGACCCCACTTAAAGCCGACACCGGCATTAAAGCCAACTTCTTTGCCTGTAGTGGAAACACCTGCACCCCAGCCAATATTACCGCTGTTACTCATGGCTTTATAATTAGCTCCTACCGCAGTATAGCCGCGATAGGTACCAACACCTACACCAACAGCCTGTTCACCGGCATTCAGAGAAGGCAGATAAGCACCGGACAGAGCCATGGCCAGTGCCGTACCGGAATAGGCGCGGCGTTCAGTCCGCTGAACACGATCATTTACCTGATTTACATACTTATTGATGTTGGTAATCTGATTATTCACACCCTTAAGCTGAGCCACATTGACTGCATCAGTATCAGCCGTACCCGCGGCAACCCCGGTTATCTGACGGTATACACCTTTCGATGTATCTCCTACAGATACCGCTCCTTCTGTACTCTTCGTTGCCCGGATTGCTGCTGCCTGCTGCTGCGTTGCCGTTACCGGTATATAGCCCTCTTTACCGGCTGCTGTACTTGCTACCGATCCGGATCCAAGTGCTACGCCTCCGCTCTGAGTTACTTTCGCCTGACTGCCCAGAGCAACACCATTGGCTGACGATGCGCTGGCAGAATCACCGATGGCAACTGCTGAAGTGCCGCTGGCCATTGATGCACCGCCTATTGCAACTGAATCAACCCCCTGTGCGACTGAGGCTGCTTTTGCTGAGTTACTCTTTACATATTTAGTGCCGTAATCCTGAATATTCCGCAAAGCGTCAGCCACATTATCCGCAGTCACTATATTGCCTGTCGGGGTAGTGGTTTCATATTTAGGCGGCGTAATCTGACCTGTACTTGGATCATATCCGCTTGGCTTACCCAAACCGGCAGTTATAGCAGAAAGCTGACTACTGATTGCAGTTGACAGACTCGTCAGTGCAGGATCATTAGAAATAGTGCCGGAAGGCAGTCCGCTTACTGTTGATGACAGGGTTGACAGATTATCTGTCAGGGCAGTGATACTTTGTTTTACCTTCCACAACTGCCCACCATTCACTGCATCAAGAGAATTTTCTTTTGAATCATCACCTTCGGCAACACCGGTAATTTTCTGTGCTTTCGAGTAGCGAGTAGCATTATAAGCACCTGTTGGCAGTTCTTTCCCATCGGCACCAATATCAGATGTCCACGCTAACGCTTTCGTATTCACAAGGTCAGTCAGCTCAGTTTTTACGCTGTATAACTGTCTGCCATTTATCGCATCATGTGAATCTGGAGTAACGTCACCATCCTTCAGATTAAAAATTTTGTAATATTTGGTATCGGAAGAAGCACGAGTCTTATCATCGTCGGATCGTCCTGCATCAAATCCGTTTTGCTCTTCATTCCATACAATCGTATTCTTTTTTAGAGTACTCACTTGTGTCTGTATGATTTCAGAATCCGTTTGCCAGGCATTTACACTGTCTGTCATCTGGCTAAATCCAGTGGACATAGAAGTGCTTATACTGGCAATACTACTAGTAACAGCTGAGGAAACAGTTGTTGACAGACTGCTCAGACCGGTTGAAGCTGAGGTGGACAGAGCAAAGAGCTGACCTCCGTTAATTGCATCGGTTGATTCTGCTGATACATCACCGGCTGCTACATGGGTAATTCTTTGTGCACTACCGCTTCCATGACTGGCATCATATGCATTAATACCACTATTCCATTGCAGGGCATCCTGATTTAATGAAGATACCTGGTTATTGATACTGGCATATCCGCTTGACAGGCTGTTTATGCTGCTATTAGCTGTGTTCAGACCGGTTGACAGGCTGGATACATTTTGATTTACATCTTTCAGGTTATCAGCAATGATTGTGGATATGCTACCCTGCTGAATGTCTGCCAGGCTGCTCATGCTGGTTGATAAACTGTTCAGACCGGTTGAGGCTGAGCTGGACAGAGCAAAGAGCTGACCTCCGTTAATCGCATCGGTTGAATCTGCTGATACATCACCGGCTGCTACATGGGTAATTCTTTGTGCACTACCACTTCCATGACTGGCATCATATGCACTAATACCGCCATTCCATTGCAGGGCATCCTGATTCAATGAAGATACCTGGTTATTGATACTGGCATATCCGCTTGACAGGCTGTTTATGCTGCTATTAGCTGTGTTCAGACCTGTTGACAGGCTGGATACGTTTTGATTTACATCTTTCAGGTTATCAGCAATGATTGTGGATATACTACCCTGCTGAATGTCTGCCATGCTGCTCATGCTGGTTGACAGACTGTTCAGACCGGTTGAGGCTGAGCTGGACAGAGCAAAGAGCTGACCTCCGTTAATCGCATCGGTTGAATCTGCTGATACTTCACCGGCTGCTACATGGGTAATTCTTTGTGCACTACCGCTTCCATGACTGGCATCATATGCACTTATACCGCCATTCCATTGCAGGGCATCCTGATTCAATGAAGATACCTGATTATTGATATTTACATATCCGCTTGACAGGCTGTTTATGCTGCTATTAGCTGTGTTCAGACCGGTTGACAGGCTGGATACATTTTGATTTACATCTTTCAGGTTATCAGCAATGATTGTGGATATGCTACCCTGCTGAATGTCTGCCATGCCGCTCATGCTGGTTGACAGACTGCTCAGTCCGGTTGAGGCTGAGCTGGACAGAGCAAAGAGCTGACCTCCGTTAATCGCATCGGTTGAATCTGCTGATACATTACCGGCTGCTACATGGGTAATTCTTTGTGCACTTCCACTTCCATGACTGGCATCATATGCACTAATACCGCCATTCCATTGCAGGGCATCCTGATTTAATGAAGATACCCGATTATTGATACTGGCATATCCGCTTGACAGGCTGTTTATGCTGCTATTAGCTGTGTTCAGACCGGTTGACAGGCTGGATACGTTTTGATTTACATCTTTCAGGTTATCAGCAATGATTGTGGATATACTACCCTGCTGAATGTCTGCCATGCTGCTCATGCTGGTTGACAGACTGTTCAGTCCGGTTGAGGCTGAGCTGGACAGAGCAAAGAGCTGACCTCCGTTAATCGCATCGGTTGAATCTGCTGATACTTCACCGGCTGCTACATGGGTAATTCTTTGTGCACTACTGCTTCCATGACTGGCATCGTATGCACTAATACCGCCATTCCATTGCAGGGCATCCTGATTAAGCGTACTTATATGGTTATTAACGGTATTTAAAGACTCTGTTAATATACTTGCTGAGCTGTCAATACGCGAAGAAAGCGTGTTGATACCAGTATCCGTACTGGTCGACAGACTGGTTAAACTCTCACCTATACCATCAGACAGCTGGCTCAGATGCTCATGTATAGCAGATGACAAACCGGTAACAATCTCTGAAGTGCTGACAAACGAACTGCTCACACCACTTGAAACACTGCCGGAAAATTCTTGTAAATTGTTGGAGATATTTTCTGATAGCGTATCGAACTGCTGAGAAAGTGAACCAGATGCCGTAGTTGCTGAATCTTCTATTGTACTTAAGCTGGAGAGTATTGAACTGCGCCAGGCGGATAAATGACCATCAGACACAGTTGACAGGCTGTGTAACTGAGCACCAATAACGGCATCAGACGAATCTGATGCTATCAGACCGGCAGCTACATTAGTAATTTTAGCCGGATTTTTGGTTGCACGACTGGCATCATAAGCAGCAATATCGCTGTTCCATTGTAATGCATTCTGCTCTAATCCGCTCACCCGGGTATCCAGACCGGCAATGCTGGAAGAAAGCGTACTTACATTAGTATTAATCAAACTGCTTAATGTCGTTGACAAACTACTAAAACGCCCGCTGATATTATCATCCAGTGCATTAAATGTGCTATTGGTGGTATACAGCTGACCTGCAGTAATAGCATCAGCCGAACCGGCATGCAGATCACCTTCAGCTGCGTTCTTAATCAGATGTTTTTCATCCTTCTGACCATGACTGGCATCAAATGCACTCAGTGAGCTGTTCCACTGTAATGCATTTTGATTAAGAATAGCTATTTCATTGTCAGCGGAAATAAATGCAGAGGATACACTTGAGGACAAATGTGTAATATTATTTTCAATATTTTCCCTGTTTTGTACCAACTGCGACAGCTTCGAATCAGCATTATCATATACAGCTGTGGATAAACTGCTGATACCCGTGCTAAAGCTATTGGATACATCTGTCAGTTTATTTTCCAGATCAGTAATACTGCTGTTAGTGTTGTACAGCTGTGCACCAATCACTGCATCTGACGAACCTTCATTCAGACTACCAGCTAATACATGAGTAATGATGCCTGGCTTACCACTATGGCTGGCAACATAGTTTTTGCCATCCCATTGCACAGCATCATCCTGCAGAGCGGAAATACCGGTATTGATATGAGTCAGATCGGCTGCTGTAGTAGTCTCCAGACTGGTCAGCTGACTCTTAGTTTGCTGCACTTTTTCGGATAAATCAGTTATCGTTTCATCATTTTTTTGAGCGATACTCTGTATGGAGCTGCTAATATTATTTATACCGGTACTTAAACTTGCTCCCAGATTATTGATGGCAGCATCAGTGTTATACAATTGATTACCTGTTACCGCATCTTTTGACCCTTCCTCCAGCCGGCCATCAGCAACATGAGTAATTTTTTGCATTCCGTTTTTACCAAAACTGGCATCATAAGCACCATCGTTCCATTGCAGTGCCTGCTGTAACCCAGAAATTTGATTATTTATCTCACCCAGACGAGACTGAGTTCCGGTAGACAGGCTTTCCAGTCCGGGAAAAGATGAATTCTGCATGGCAACTGACAAGCTGCTCAAATTACTGTCCGTAGTACTGATAAACTTAGATGCATTGCTGTCAAACGCAGTAGAAAGTGAATCTATACTACTATTGGTAGCGAATAACTGCGCACCGGTAACAGCATCGGATGAAGTATCATGTAAAATGTCGCCTTTAGCCACATTAGTGATTTTGTTTTTTCCATTATCACCCTGATTATGGCTGGCATCATAAGCTTTTCCATTCCACAATAAACTATCCTGCTGCAGAGCAGTAATATGCGAGTTAGCTGTCTGTACACCGGAATCCATATTACCATGCACATTATTGATATCTGTAGCAATAGAATTACTCAGACTCGTTTGCGCAGCAGCCAGACTGCTATCAATCTTACCGGAATAAATATTAAACTGATTATCAGATTCTGCTTTCAGATCACTGATTCTGGTATTGGTCCGGTATAACTGCCCTCCGGTTACGGCATCCGTTGAATCGGACTGCAAACTGCCCTCTGCTACATGGGTAATTTTCTCCGTACCTTCAGGATTACCGTGACTGGCATCATAAGCGTTCCCGTTCCACAACAACAGATTTTTCTTTAAACCCGCTATTTGATTATCTGCCGTATTCAGACTGCTACTAATGGTATCAGCCAGGCGATTAATTTCAGTATCAGATAAACCATTTAATGAATTTATTGCCTGGTTTACAGCAGCGATACTTGCAGACGCAGACACCGAGAATACATGAATCTGACCCATATTAATCAGATCAGTTGAATTTTCTTTTACCTCGCCGGCTGCTATATTGGTAATGTTCTGGTTTCCTTGCGTACCGTGAGCAGCACTGTATGCCTTATCTTCACTATTCCACAGTAAAGCATTACTTTGTAAGGCACTGAGACTCGTATTGGAACCGTTCACAAGTTCCATACCGCTTTGCAGCGTATTTTCAGAATATGTGCTCAGTTGTGTCGACAAGCTGCTCAGTCCGGTAGCAGTTGAATCCGTTAAATTATTCAGAGATGTGTTTGTTGAATATAACTGTGCTCCGGTAACAGCATCAACTGATGAATCAGTTAAATCAGCCCCGGCTACTCCGGTAATAGCCTGATTTTTTCCGTTACGCTGTGCATTAAAGCTCTTTCCGTCAAGTTGCAGTACTTGTTGCTGCAATGCCGAAATGTTGCTATTAATCTGACCGACAGAGCGCAAAGCACTTGCTGTCAGTGTACTTACACTGGTATCTGTCTCGGTATTCAGATCATAATACTGACCACCGGTTACCGCATCAGTTGAAGCGAAATCAACAACACCGGCAGAAACATGAGTGATTTTCTGATTTTCATCATTATCACCGTGTCTGGCACGATACACCTTATGAATATCATCCCATTGCAGTGCATCATTTTGTAAAGCAGCAACCTGATTACCTGTATCACTCAGACTTGTTGATAATTTTTCCAGACCGGAAGAGTCATACAGTGAGCTGGATAAACTACTGAAACTTGTGCTGACGCTATTGGACAGACTGCTAATATTGGTATTAGTGGTATGTAACTGACCGCCAGTTACAGCATCGGTTGAATCAGCTGCTAACGAACCTTCTGCCACACCTGTTATCTTGTGGTCAGTATTATCATTATCAGCCCTGAATTCGCCTTCAGGCAGACCATTCCATTTTAATATGCCTGTTTGCAGATTATGGATACCGGTAGAAACCGATGTGGAATAACTATCTATACCAGTATTGATTTGGCTGGTTGAAGTATCAACTATATTTTTAGCCTCAGTGGAACCGCTATTAAGCGTACTCAGACCACTATCTATACTGGATGATAAAGAGCTCAGCGACGAATTGGTCGCATAAAGCAGTCTGCCATTAACCAGATCGGTTGAACCGGCGTTGCTGATATCTGCATCAGCTACGTGAATGATTTTACGCGGCGTTTTGCCATCATAAATTTTAGCGTCATAGAATCCGCCCTGATCCAGCAGGAGCTTTTTCTGTATAGAAGTAATATTATCTGCTAAAGATGTACTCAGCTGGGAAATATTTTCTCCTACTTCACCAGAAGTATTCTGATCACCGAACTTCTGCTTTATCTGCGATGAAACAGTACTGATGCTGCTATTAAGCGGATCAAATTTTGCAGGCATTGCAGCAGAACTACTGATGATAGTCTTATCTGCTGCAATCAGATTAGTATCAATACTGCTTGACGCAGACGAAAAAATACCCGGAACTGAAAAGCTCAGATTTTTTAACTGAGCAACATTAACTGCATCCGTAGGGTTGGTACCCGCCGCAACATCTGTAATCTGCCGGGTAATATTTTGTTTTGGGTCAGTATTGCCTATGGCAACAGCACCATAGGTACTTTTCCAGACAGCTTTACTATCCGGATCGCTGTAGGTTGCATGATTATTTGGATTATAACCGTCAACATACTGAGCTGTATTCGCCAGAGAACCGGAACCCAGAGCAACACCGCCAGACACCGTAGCCACCGCACCAGTACCTATTGCCATAGCATCAGCACCGCTAACAGTGGTTTGATTACCCAGAGCAAGAGCATTATCTGCACTAATGCTGGCGTGATTACCAATTACTGTTGCACCGGTACCTGCAATACCTTCTGAGGTACCTACTGTATTATCGCTACCGATTATATGAGCACCGTCAACGGCATTATTAATCACATTGTTGTTACCAAAGATGGCAGTATTGGCTGCCGAGATACTTTCCCATTCATATTCTTTTTGTTCTTCTGAGTCCTCTTTTTTGATCTTTTGGCCTGTATTACTGTTACCCAGAGATAAAGTTTTATTCCCTTTAATATAGGTATAGTGTGTTGTTACATTTTTCTGCGTACCGTCAACCGTGTTGTAGGTAGTAGGTGTCTGGGCACTGCCGATAGCAATTGATTGCTCACCATCTACCGCGTTACCGGAACCGATACCGATACTTTGCTTGCCGGCAAGAATATTATCGTTACCAATGGCTACGCTGGAATCCAGTCCTGCATGAGCCCCTACCCCGACACCTACAGCACCATCAGCATTAGCCCGTGCCTGCAAACCCAGCGCAACACTTCCCACACCATCAGACTGAGCCACAGAACCCAGAGCAACACCGGACACACCGGTAGCTTCAGATGAAATTCCGATCGCATTGGACGCCCGCCCGGAAGCCACAGCTGCCACACCAAATGCCTGAGCACCACCGGCTGTAGCAGTAGCATTAACACCAAAAGCCAGGGAATAATTACCTGTTGCCAGAGATGCACATCCATAAGAAAAAGAAGCTACTCCATAAGCTCTCGGAAGAGATGATTTTCCTCCTCCAGTTTTCTCACTCTGATAACCGCTACCATAATTTTTTCCTATAATCTGTGTCCGTTGACCAACCCATTTTTCTGCTTCAGTGGTTGAATCATAAGGTGTGTAATTATGCCCCCCATACGGAAATGATTGATTTTGTGCAAAACGCAAATATTCATCTAAAGGATCAAGAAGCTTTGCTTGTGTATTTTTAGTATTTGATCGATTTTTAACATAATCATAACCACAATAATCCTCATTATCCCCTGCAATGGTAACTGAGTTATAGCTTGTTTGTTTTTTACTGGCGGCCTCATCACCATACAGATACTCACCCCAGATGCTGGTCCTGCCTGCTGCATATACATCAGCAGAATATAAAGATATATTGATCAGCGAGGCAATTAACCCCAGTCTGAAAGTATAAAGACCCATTCTGGCTAACAGGGACGGCTTAGCAGTATTACTGGAAACCGCATTGGCCTTGGTTTTACTTTTTGCTAATTCAGAAGCGGCCACCCAAGTCTGAGTGGATTCGTTCCATATCGCACGATATATTTTATTCAATTGGTTTACTCCTAATTTTTTAAAATCATGCGTTTATCAAAATACTTTAATAAATTAAAGATAGGTTAAAATTGAGTTAAATTATTCATAAATATAACATAAATATTTTAATAAATGCGAATAAATAAATAACATTTTTATACTTAAACACAGGCAAAATCATTCAGAAATCTTAGAAATAAATAAATTTAACTATTTAATTTATATGATTTTTTATATTTTTTATTTTACCTATTTATTCCTATACGTTATTTGTTTATTTATTATCAAATGTATTATAAAAGCGACAGTATATTAAATAAGTTAAATTTTAGTAACGATCGATCTACATCCGTAATGGTTTAAATTTTTCTCTTTAAGCTACTATAATATATATAATTTTTGTGACACATTACTTTGTATTTCATTATTATTTATGCTATTAAGATAATATGCTCTTTTGAAAATAGTATTAATTATTAATAATATAATTAAATTATTATGCAATATTTATATAAAATAAATCAAGATTTTAAAATCTAATTGATTCATATTAAACAAAAGCAAATCATCAATTTAAATAAATTTTTGCGGATAAAATCAAATGCGCAGGACTATAGTTGCTATTTCTGCTTTATAAGAGGAATAAACCAACTATCAAAGAGTTAAACCTGCTCTTAAGTTGGAAAACATCAGCCAGGCCTATACATAAAGCATCGGCTAGTGGCAGCAATTGCTGATTTTTAATCAAATTTCAGGGATAAATTTTTATCAGTTACATATGGTATAGCTGATGAAATAAGTAAACTTTGAATAAAACCAACAGTGGAGCAAACAGCACATTTTTCGGTGTATAAATTTTGTATTACTGATTCAAGCCGTGTAATTTAAATAAAACATCTTTTTTTTGCTGCTGTCAGATAGGATACGTATCAGTTTAAATAAACCAGAATAAAAAGTTTACAGCTTGTGTATAAATCTGTGGATATCATTCTATAGCAGACAATAAATCCACATATAACTACAAATATCGATCAAATATTCCCGAAGATTTTTCTGATGTTTCAATACTTGCTTTATTGACAGCAAATCATGGTTGCAGTCTCCAAATATCAGATTATATTGTTCTTGTTGTAACTCTTTATTAATAAAATATATTTTTATTATCCAAATTAAGAGAAATTTATCTTTTAGTTATTTCTCCACAGATATCTAATCGCAGGCTTTCTTCTAATAAAACAAGACATATTAAACTTATTCTTTAAGTAGATCACTGATTTTCAATATCTAGTTTCGCTGAATAAGCAAAAAAGTGTTCGTAATAAAACAAAAAATAGGATTATTTACTCTGTAAATTTTTATATTTATCGAATGCTAAGGGTTTTTATATCCATAAATAGTAAAAATATTATCTTTTCTGTCATAAGGTATATTCAGCCGGTTAAGTATTGTCCTGAAAGCTTCTGTTTCATCTAAAACTTCATTTTCCACTAAACGCCCGCGATATTTGCTTAATTGCGGGTATACTTTTATCCATTCAATATTAAATAATGCAGGTATACCTTCATGATAATAATTTGACCAGTCACCTATCCACCAGGGTATTTTTTCAAAAAAAGGTTCTGCAATATCGTCACCATCGGTAACACATCGCAGTATATACGGAGGCGGAAATGATAATTCTTTAACTGCATATTGAAGTTCAAGCCATTTAATGTCATTCATAAATGAAACAAGTTGTCTTTTTGCAATGATGGCAGAAACTTTTATTTTTAGCTTACAGATATAGTTGCTATGGTGACTAATAATAGTTTTATATTCTTCATATAATTCTGTTGCTAAGTTCGGCTTGTTTGAAGACATATATTTCCGGCATTGTATATTTCACACTGATAATTCAACCAAGCATATCAAACGAAAATATTGATGTCAGCACTGACATTTCAGGATACAGATTTGACAGCAGGTTTGCTAAACCGAACTGATAAATCGGTTAGCAGCGATATCTGCTTATTTTTTAATGTCAAATTAATCGGAACAAGCAATATTACTCAGTAATGACTGAAGTATTTATCTAACCTCAAACACATCATAGGAAATAAGATAAGATACTCAAAAAAACTGTCGGAATGAATATAGCAGCAGACTGATTATCATTACCCATGGACTTATCAAAAGAAGATTTGGAGCGGATAACGGGATTCGAACCCGCCCGAACTGCTTGGGAAGCAGTTATGCTACCACTACATCATATCCGCTCAAAAAACGCTTATTGTAAGTAGGTAATGTTACCGAGAAGTTATTTTATTATAATCTTATTAGTACCAAACAACCAGATATCACTTCTCTCCGGTTTAGAAATTCAGGATTAGGTACAGCAATAGTTAGCATCGCCTATTCAATATTTGGTTGATTTACTGAGAATTGCAACAGATTATTTTCTCCGGCCATTGAAATTTTGACAGATTATTAGGCCTGATTTGAAATTTACTGATCACTGATAGTTAACATCTTTTCTGGGAAAAATTTCAGCGTACTTTTAAATAAAATAGGTGCTAAACAGGCCGGAACATAAAAACCGTATTTTTAGCCGGAAATCCGGCGACTGTGGATAAATACTGGATAAATGACTATGTGCAGACAATCCAGTATTGATGACAACTATCATTTTATATGGTGTCTGTTATCAATAATCGATAGCTGAATAAGTCATATTTAATTTTGATTATAATTGCTGATAATACACAGTTAATAAAAAATATTCTGATGTTTAAATCCTCTTAATGAAACTTGAAACCAGTTCAAATTTTCCGCATAAAACAGTTTTATACTGATTCCTCAAAATTGTTAATAAATATGCCGATTTATTTTAACTGCTGAGGATGTAATCAAGCTTCAGACACCATAGTGTTATTTTTATATTTATCCACAGAATCGATTCAATTACAGTTTTATATTCTTATCATTTGCCTGTGCTAAGCTAAAATTGAATATCACGATAATCAAAATTTATCTTAATAATTTGATAGTACATATTAATTATCTGGTTTAGCCAAAAAATTATGTATTCTGTTCGGCTAAACTAAACAGAATACATAATTAAAATATCTGTTGATAAACAGGATAAAATATAAAAATCAGATTTAGTTATCCACAGCTTTCAATGCTTTTGCACCAATATCATGCCGGTATTGCATACCGGCAAATTTTATCGATTCCAGAGAAGTATAAGCTTTGGTTTGTGCAGTTTTGATATCTGCTCCTAATCCGACTACACATAATACCCGGCCGCCATGGGTAACCAGTTCATTCCGGGAATTAAGCGCGGTACCGGCATGGAAAACTTTTCCGGTTTGATCAGCCTCAGTAATCCCGGAAATTACATCTCCCTTACGTGGATCCTGTGGATAACCAGTCGCCGCCAGTACCACACCAACAGCGGCCTGATCACGCCATTCAGCAGTCACCGTATCAAGCCGGCCGTCCAGAGCAGCTTCTATCAGCTCAACCAGATCACTTTGTAACCGGCACATAATCGGCTGAGTTTCCGGATCACCAAACCGGCAGTTAAATTCTATGGTATACGGTGCTCCGCTATCATCTATCATCAAACCGGCATACAGAAAGCCGCGATAAGGGTGGCCGTCAGCCTGCATTCCTTTTACTACAGGCAGAATAATTTCATCCATTACCCGCTGATATACAGCTTCAGTCACTACCGGTGCAGGAGAATAAGCACCCATTCCGCCGGTATTCGGACCTTTATCGAAATCAAGCAGGCGTTTGTGATCCTGACTGGTAGCCATAGGTAAAACGTGCTCACCATCCACCATAACAATAAAGCTGGCTTCTTCTCCCTGTAAAAAATCTTCGATTACTACCCGGCTGCCGGCAGCACCCATAGCATTGTCCCGCAACATATCATCTACAGCCTGATGAGCTTCGGCCAGTGTCATGGCAACAATCACTCCCTTACCGGCTGCCAGACCATCAGCCTTGATAACAATCGGTGCGCCTTTCTGATTGATATACTGATGAGCAGCTTCAGCACCAGTAAAAGTCTGATAGGCAGCTGTGGGGATACCCGTTCTCGCCATAAACGCCTTAGCAAAATCTTTAGAGCTTTCCAGCTGAGCGCAATATTGGCTCGGACCAAAAACAGCCAGACCAGCGGCCGTAAATTTATCCACAATACCAGCTGCCAGTGGTGCTTCCGGGCCGACTACTGTAAATGCTATTTGCTGTTCACGACAGAAGGCAATCAACTGCTGATGATCAGTTACAGCAAGGTTGAGCAGCTTTGGTTCTGTTGCAGTACCGGCATTACCCGGAGCTACATAAACCGTATTTACTTTGGGAGACTGTGCCAGACGCCAGGCCAGAGCGTGTTCCCTTCCGCCGCTGCCGATAACCAGTAATTTCATATACCCCTTCTCCAAAATAAGGTGTGTATGCAGCCAGCCGGCTGCGTTTTATAGCATTAACCAGTAATATTCAGTTATCCAGTTTAACATCAATCATCCGCAGCTTGCGTAAAGATGACAGCCCGCTTTCCAGCTGAGCAAGCGGCAGGCGGACAGACAGACAGCACTGCTGCTGCAGATCCTGCTGTATTATCTGTGCCTGCTGCTGCCGGCACCAGCGCATTGCTTCACTTAAATGAGCATAATCACAATAAAGCCATAATTGCCGGCATACATCCAGACAAATTTTATCAGCAGCTTCTATCGCTGCCGCAGTAGCAGATTTATAAGCATGGATCAGCCCGGGAACTCCCAGCAAAGTACCACCAAAATAACGTATCACTATCACTACAACGTCAGTGATATTCGCAGAATCAATCTGTCCGAGAATCGGCCGGCCGGCACTACCAGCAGGTTCTCCATCATCATTGGCACGATAACGGTTACCATCTACGCCCAGACGCCAGGCAAAACAGCAATGACGTGCCTTATGATGCTGTTCCCGCAAAGTTTGCACATACTGGCGAATTTCGGACTCATCCTGCACCGGATAGGCAAAGGCCAGAAAACGGCTGCCTTTATCTTTAAATTCTGCCTGTGCCGGTGCTGCCAGCGTTGTGTACTGATAAATTGTACTCATTTTTCCGCAATAGCCTGCCTGATTGCGGCCGCAAATGCATCAACTTGTTCAGGCGTGGTATCAAAACTGGTCATCCAGCGTACTTCTCCTTTGCTTTCATCCCAGTCATAAAAATGAAACTGCTGATGCAAACGGGCACGAGCATTAGCAGGTAATATTGCAAATATGGCATTTGCCTGAACTTTTTGAGTAACCGATACCTGCTCAATTGCGGTCAGTGATGCAGCCAGCCGCTTTGCCATCAGATTACTGCCGGCGGCCAGATCCAGCCACAGATCGTCTTCCAGCCATGCCAGAAATTGTGCTGAAATAAAACGCATTTTTGCACCAAGCTGAGCATTAATTTTACGCAGATACGGCATAGCAGCATGAGTATCTGCGCGCATACTGATGATACATTCGCCCTGAAGCATACCATTTTTAGTACCGCCCAGATTAAGCATATCCACACCCGTATCGGTAACCATAGTTCTGACATCAGTATTTTCCGCTACCAGAGCATTCGCCAGCCGTGCTCCATCCAGATAAAGCTGCATATTATGTTTATGACAATATTCGGCCAGATCACGGATTTCAGCCACGCTATAACAAGTGCCCAGCTCAGTAGTCTGGCTGATATACACAACTGCCGGCTGAGCACGATGTTCCATTCCAAAACCCCAGGCTTGCCGGGCTACCAGTTGCGGGGTTAATTTACCATCATCAGTAGCAACCGTCAGGAGCTTTACGCCGGCCAGATGTTCAGGCGCCACTCCTTCATCACACTGAATATGTGCACTCTCCGCACAAATCACCGCACCCCAGCGCGGCAACAATGCCTGTAAAGCGGTAACATTGGCTCCGGTTCCGTTAAATACCGGAAAAGCTTCAGCCTGCTCACCAAATAACTGTTTGATTTTCTGTTGCAGAGCAAGCGTATACACATCAGCACCATAAGCAGGCTGATGTCCGCCATTAGCGATTGTCAGTGCCTGGATAATTTTCGGGTGAACACCTGAATAATTATCTGATGCAAAAGCATAACTCTGATTATCATGTAATCGGTTCATCATTTTAAGCTGAATTTTTTATAAAAGATATCATAAAAATTGCCTGAATACTGGGTTTATTCAGGCAGTTTACCGGCAATCAGTTACAGCAAACCGGATACTTTCTACCCGTTTGTTTCAAGGTCAAACTGTTGAATAATGTTTCACGTGAAACATTATTCAACAACCATCAGCAATTTAATGTCCGAGAGCCTTTAACTGTTCAAGCAGTTCTGGTACAGCAGTATTTAAATCAGCAACCAGCGCATAATCAGCTACATTAAAAATCGGAGCATCAGCATCTTTATTAATAGCCACAATAACTTTACTGTCTTTCATTCCGGCCAGATGCTGAATGGCTCCTGAAATACCAATAGCAATATATAACTCCGGTGCGACTACTTTCCCTGTCTGCCCTACCTGATAATCGTTCGGAGCATAACCGGCATCCACAGCTGCGCGTGAAGCACCGATAGCTGCATTCAGGGTATCGGCAAGCGGGTTGAGAAGTGCAGCAAAATTTTCAGCACTGCCCAAACCACGTCCGCCACTGACTACCACTTTAGCAGTAGTCAGCTCAGGATGATCTGATTTGGTCAGTTTACGTTCAATGAAACGGCTTAATTCTGGCACAGGAACAGCGGCAACAGATTCAATTGCTGCTTGCCCGCCAGCAGATTCTGCCAGAGCAAATGCGGTAGTCCGGATTGTCAGCAACTGTTTCGATTGTTCACTACGCACTGTCTGCAAAGCATTCCCGGCATAAATCGGGTGAACAAATGTCTGACTGTCGATAATGGCAACAACATCAGAAACAGGGGCACAATCAAGTAAAGCCGCAACACGCGGTAACAAATTTTTACCGAAACAAGTAGCTGCCGCAATAATATGATCATATGAATCAGCAAGTTGCACTACCAGCGGAGCTACTGCTTCCGCCAATACCTGAGCATAGTCAGGAGCATCAGCCAGTAATATTTTTCGTACCCCGCTAATTTGATGTGCCTGAGCAGCGATATCGGCCACATTGTGCCCGGCTATCAGAATATCAATTTCCCCCAGTTGCTGTGCCCCAGATACAGCATGCAAAGTGGCCTCATCCAGACAGGATTGCTGATACTCAGCAATAATCAATACCGACATTAATATCTCCTTTAAATGACTTTTGCTTCGTGATGCAATCTGTCTGCCAGCTCGGCCACATTTCCAACCCGGATGCCGGCAGCCCGCTCAGCCGGTTCAGTTACCTTTAACTGTACTAACCGCGGGCTGATATCGACACCCAGCTCAGCTACTGTTTTTTTCTCAAGCGGTTTCTTTTTTGCCTGCATAATATTCGGCAGCTTGATATAGCGAGGTTCATTCAGTCGCAAATCAGTACTGATTACAGCAGGTAATTTCAGCGCCAGCTGTTCCTGCCCGCCGTCAATTTCACGGGTAACCAGCACTTCATCTGCTTTAAGCTCTATTTTGCTGGCAAAAGTACCCTGCGCAAGCTGCATTAAAGCGGCAAGCATTTGTGCCGTCTGATTGGCATCATCATCAATTGCCTGCTTACCCAGCAACAACAACTGCGGCTGCTCGGTTTCGGCCACAGCTTTTAATAACTTAGCCACGGCCAGCGGCTCGAGCTTTTCATCTGTTTCAACATGAATGGCACGATCAGCACCCATTGCCAGAGCTGTACGCAAAGTTTCTTCACACTGTTTTACGCCTAAAGATACCACCACCACCTCAGTGGCTTTACCGGCCTCCTTTAAACGCACAGCTTCTTCCACAGCTATTTCATCAAACGGATTCATCGACATCTTCACATTGCCAATATCCACATCTGATTCATCAGGTTTAACACGCACTTTCACGTTGTAATCGACAACACGCTTTACCGCTACCAATATTTTCATCTGAACCACCCTTAGATTAATCATAACCGCTAACCATCAGTGATTACCGGTATTCTGATTGCAGATTAACCACCGCAATACAGATAAATCAGCTAATCAGTGTAATTTAATTGCTACTATCAATTTATACTTAACCGGATATAGTAACAGAAATACAGATAAACTGCCGACACTCAGTTGGAAATATTATTTTGCTGTTCAAATATGATTTGTGGATAACTTTATCCGGCAAGTTTCAAAATCACTGTGTACAATATTTTTTAATTCTGTAAAAAATAATCAACAGCTATAAACAGATCAATTCAGTCTAATTTCCGGTATGAAATAAAAACATTGCAACTTAAAATCCATAATTCAACACAATTATTTTTTATAATATTAAAATCATATAGTTAACCACTCCCCTACTCTGTTATATTTATCCACAGGCAGGTCTTCAGGCTACGAGTCCGGAATACCGGTTTAATAATTTATTCTGGTTGAAATCATGAATCACACATTTCCATACAAGATTAAAATCCACAGAAATTCACTTATCACTAAAAATTAAATTATCCACAATCATAATGGTCTGTTTATCGTTATTAATAATATTTTTAATTAGAAAATATACTTTTAAACAGCTAATAAATCAGTAATACTGCCAGATAAACAAGCTGTTTCGAATTTATACGGAAATCAGTATAAAACAGTAAATAATATAAATATATTTATCAACAATTTAAACGATAATATTATGATTCCGTGCATAACTTAAGTAGTCGGATATCAGCTGAAACTCATTTAATGATTAATTTAAGCATAATAAAAACAATAAATTAATTATTTTATCCACAATTTATATACAGAGAAATATACTAATTACCGTACAATATACCTGTTCTGATTAATCACATTTTGTACGTTTTATGCCCGCATCTTCTGAAAATTCCGGTCTGCACTGGACAATCCACCCGATTGGTTACATTAATTCTCCCTATAAACAAAAATTCGGAGTTGCCCGGCAGCCAGGATTGGTACCGGCAGCTCAGGCATATATAGAATTATCCACAGAGTTTACTGCCGAATGTGTACGCGGTTTAAGTGATTATGAATATATCTGGATTCAGTTTATTTTTCATGCCACCATTAAAGACGGCTGGCAACCTCTGATCAGACCGCCAAAATTAGGAGGTAAAGAAAAAAAAGGGGTTTTTGCAACCCGCAGTCCGCACCGGCCTAATCATTTAGGTTTATCACTGGTAAAACTAGAGCGAATTGAATGTAATAAACAGATTCGATTGTATGTAAGCGGTGTGGATTTTCTCGATCAGACACCGGTAATTGATATCAAACCCTATATTCCGTTTGTTGAGGCTAAACCTTATGCACATAGCAGTTTTGCACATGAACGCGAATTACTGACAGTTCACTGGTCACAGCATGCATTAAATCAAATGCAATTTTTTTCATTAGATTCTGAATATTTTCAATTAATTAATCAAAGTCTTGCCCAGGATCCGCGACCGGTGCATCAGCACCATACAGACAAAGTTTTTGTTATGCATCTGGGTAATTTTGATGTTTTATTTCAATTCAGAGGTAAATCTGTTGAAGTAACCGGATTACGCGAACATGTCGGAATTTAAATTATTATTCAAATAAAAATATAAATAATAAATGGATGAAGACAAAGACGAAGCCATACATCCTGTGGAAAACTTAAAATATCACTATAAATCATATTTTTATTTGTAGATAAGTTATTAAATGCATCTGCGGATGATTTGTGGATTATGTGGATAATTTTTCTGATACTATTGTTTGCTGTGGATAATTAACAGAAATGAATGCTGATAGCAATAATTTATCCACTGTTTGGCAAATTTCATTACCTTTACCAGTGAAATTCGTTACCATAGGATGGTCGGATTGATCAGGAACAGAATATGCTGCAGCGCACATTAGCAAAAAGTATCAGTGTTACAGGAGTGGGTTTGCATTCCGGGGAACGGGTACGCCTGAGTCTGCATCCGGCTGCTTCGGATAGTGGTATTCGTTTTCGCCGGACGGATCTGAACGGAGAATTTGGCCGGCTTGTGCCGCTGACTCCTGAACTGATTAACGATACCCGTTTATCTTCTACGGTTGTTACGCCGGACGGTATTCGTATTGGCACCATCGAGCATATTATGTCGGCATTTGCTGCCTATGGAATCGATAATATTATTGTTGAGCTTAATGCACCGGAAATCCCTATTATGGATGGTTCCAGCCTGCCTTTTATTTATCTGTTACAGGATGCCGGGGTAATTGATCAGCCTGTCGAAAAAAAATTTTTGCGTATTAAACAGTCGCTGGTACTGACAGAGGGAGATAAATGGGTAAAATTTACTCCATATGAAGGATTTCAGATTACATTAACCATAAATTTTGATCATCCTGTTTTTAATCGCAGTAACCAGACTTTCCGGATTGATTTTGCAGGACAGTCATATGTTGATGAAATTTCCCGGGCGCGGACATTTGGTTTTATGCAGGAAGTAGAACTGATGCGCAGCCACAATCTGGGGCTGGGGGGTAATCTGAGTAATGCGATTGTAATTGATGATACGGATGTGCTTAATCCTGAAGGATTGCGCTATCCGGATGAATTTGTCCGGCATAAAATTCTTGATGCTGTTGGAGATCTTTATACGCTTGGTCACCCGATTATTGGCTCCTTTGAGGGGCATAAATCCGGCCATGCGATCAATAATGCGCTGTTAAGGCAGCTTTTGGCGCAGCCACAAGCCTATGAATGGGTAACTTTTCCGCATAATTATCAGCTGCCGGCCGCATTTCATCAGTTGCCGCATGCAGCCTGACTTGCGGCCATGATAATATTCATGTTAAGAATATGTTATAATTACTTAACAAAATCAGGTTAAACTGGCCGGATAATATTTAACCGGCTTCACTTTATTATATTATTCCGGGATATAAATGCAATGGATTATCAAGCTGTTGTAGCGCAATTACTAAACGTAGAAGGTGCACTGGCGGCGGCGGTGGTTGATTATGATAATGGTATGTTAATGGCCGGTAATGCCATTAATAAAATTGATCTGGAAATTGCCGCGGCCAGCAGTACGGAAGTTATCCGCTCTAAAATCAAAACTATGCAGATGCTGGATCTTAGCGATGAAATTGAGGATATACTGATTACACAGGGGCAACAGTATCATCTGATCCGGCCGCTGAAAAAACTGGGTAGCCTGTTTTTGTATTCAGTACTTGATAGCCACCGTGCCAATCTGGCTTTATCGCGCCGGGCGCTGATTGATGTTGAAAAACAAATGGAGTAGTAACCGGATTATATAGATTCGATATGGCTGCTGATTGATTTGAATATGGCTGTTAAACCAGTATTCCGGCTACATGGTTATTAATTAAAAATTGAATTCTTCTGTAATTAACTATTCACAGTTATATTTTTAATTCAGATTAACAATATGCTATTTATTAATTTAAATAGCATATTGTTTTTACAGTCAGACCATTTTTGCTTTGTACCTTTCTGCATAACATTCTGTTATGCCTTGATCTAGATTTTCTGGCTATTCTGCTTTTCTCTGCGAATATAGATGCATTGTCTGTATCTGTCTGTTTTGATAGATTAATATTATGCCGGATCAAATTTTATTCTGTTACGCAGAAATGGTAATACACAAAATACAATTCAAATGATGTGTAAGCGTAATTTAATTGCGGCCAATTTGCGTCGTTTAGCTAATTAATAACTATATTTACTTCCATTACTGTATTTATTCAAGTGGCTAGCAAACGAAAAGCAGATAATAAATCTAACTGCCTAAAACCATTTATTTAGATCAGATTTGTTTAGGTGTAATAAAATGCCATTCTAATTTTTTAATTTTGAGAAAACGGATTAATCAGATTACTGTGGTGTTAATAAGACAATAATAATATATAAACAATCTATTTAATTAACATATTTATATATTTAATTTTTGAAATAAATTTAAAAAAATATTTGAATTTCAGATATTTATTTTTATAAAAAATATAGTTTTTATTGAGTTTACTAAATATTATTTAAATTTGTTGAATACATACAAGCAAGTATATTATGTTATATTGCTTAAAGATTTAATTTTAAATTTTAACTTTATTTAAATTTATACAAATTTTGTTTGACGGCATGATTTCTAATCAGGAGTAAACCAATTGAATAAAATATATCGTGCTATATGGAATGAAACGACCCAGACCTGGGTGGCCGCCTCCGAACTAGCTAAGAGTAAAACCAAGTCCGATACCGTAGCCTGCTTGCCGGCCACAGGCATGATAAAAAGTAAGTCCCGATTCGGATCAGTCTTTAAACGGAGTCTTATCGCTTCAATTCTGAATTTTTCACTCGTTATTCCGAATGTTTTTGCTTCTAATGTTGCGATTATTGGTGGCGACAGTAAGACGACTAGTACTAATGGTGCTTTAGTATATTATAAAGATCAGAATGGTACAGCCAGGGCAAGCCACGGTTCGGTAATTATCAACGGCGTCAATGGTTTTGCTACAGGTTCTCCGGGCTGTGGCGCAGATGAAGTTGCTGGCAGAGGCGACCCTGGACGTGTGATTGGTAATCCGAATGATCCAGCTAAATTACTTTCTGCAATGGACGAATATTTACGCTTTGCTAATGGCAGCGATAAGGCTTATGGCACAAACACAAGTTCGGTCAATGCGGATGCTGCTATGCAGGGTACACAGACGGGCGGTGCTGCAAATAAAATGCCGTTAGCCTATGGTGTCTATTCTTTTGCATCCGGTTGTGGTGCTTACACATCTGGTAATTACTCAGTAGCATTCGGTACTAATGCTACTGCAACTGCCGGTGGCGCGATGGCCATCGGAACTGCTGCTCTGGCTTCTGGGCGGGCCTCGATTGCTTTTGGTGTCGGCGCTGAGGCTACAGGTGTTTCCAGTGTGGCTTTAGGTTCGGTTGCATCTTCTAATGGTGTGGGTAGTGTGGCTGCCGGTTTGAAATCTCAGGCCAGTGCAGATGGTACTGTTGCCTTAGGTGTTCAGGCACAGGCTACAGCAGATTCTGCTGTAGCTATCGGTAATACAGCTCAGGCCACTGGCGAACAAAGTATCAGTATAGGCTCAGCCAATCAGGTAAGCGGGAAAAGATCCGGTGCGATTGGCGGTTCTGAAACAACAACAGCTTACAATAATAAAGAAGATGAAAAGGATCCAACGAAGGCTAATGGTGAAGTTGCTGGTGCTGCAACCGGTATCACTAGTGTAACCGGGAATGACACTTATTCTTTCGGTAATCAGAATGGTACGATTGCTGCTGATAATACCGGTATATTCGGTAATAGTAATGTTATAGCACTTGATTCAACCGGTGCTACTAAGGCTAATGATATAAGAATATTAGGCAATCTGAACAAAGTCTCTGCAAATGCTACCGGGGCCATGATTGTAGGTAATGAAGCTAAAGTCGGTGCTGCTAATGCCCTGGCACTGGGTAACAAGACTCAAGTTAGTGGTATGAATGGCGTCGCCATCGGTACAGAGGCTAATGTCAGTTCTGATGACGGCGTGGCTATAGGCAGTAATTCTGCAACTACAGCCGCAGCAGGTGTGGCTGGCTATGATCCTGCTGGTGGGGTTCATGATGCTACATCATCTACCTGGAACAGTACCAGAGGATCGGTGGCGATTGGTAATGCCAGTACTGGTGCCACACGGCAGATTACCGGCCTGGCAGCCGGTACACAGGATACCGATGCTGTCAATGTGGCTCAGTTAAAAAGCTTGGGCGATTCTGTGTCAGCCAGTCTGAATAGTCTGTCTTCTTCAACAGTAAGCCATTTAACTAAAAACGACAAAGAATTAAATGAACTGATAAATACGACCAATTCAACTTTAGTTACATATGACAGCAAGCTGGTAGATACAGCCGGCTTACTGGACAGCCGGCTTACTGAAACTAATAACAAACTTGATGCAATAAATACTTCAGTTTTAACCAGTATCAGCCAGATGCAGGAAAATGCATTACGGTGGAATGACGATGTACAGGCTTATGATGCAGTTCACGGTCAGGCAAATACAGCAAAAATTATCAATGTTGCGGCCGGTGATTTATCGCCAGAATCAACTGATGCTATTAATGGCGGACAGCTTTATAGTACCAATTCAGCATTGAGCAGTTTGTCAACTGTTGCGATAAGCAGTATTTCCACTGCGCTATCGAATTCCACTTCAATGTCTGCTTCAATCAGTACAACCCTGTCAGAAACTTCAAATAAGCTCAATCAGCTTCTGGACAATACTTCAACCAGCATGAATCAATTAAGCCGGGATGCACTACAGTTAAAAGATGGTGTATTTGATGCTGAACGTGACGGAAAAGCCCAGAAAATCACGCATGTTGCGGCCGGTGATATTTCTTCGGCTCATTCCAGTGACGTGGTTATTGGTTCCCAGTTATATGAAACCAATACAAATCTGACTAATTTATCAGAAAGTTTTGCTTCAAGTTTGACCAGCCTGTCAAATTCAGTGGGTAATTCAAATATAGCAGATATTGCTAGTTTGTCTACAGTAGCCAGTGGTGTAAGTAGCAGCCTGTCCAGTTTGCAAAATAACGCTTTACTGTGGAAAGCAGGTGACAATGGGGTAAATGGTGCCTATGATGCTGAGCGTAACGGAAAAGCTCAGAAAATTACCAATGTTGCAGACGGCAGTACTGAACAGGGATCAACAGATGTAATTACCGGCGGACAGTTATACAGTCTTTCGACCGCTACTGTAGCTAAACTGAATAACGTAACCAGCACAATAAGTACAAATCTGGCAGACAGTAACCAAAAAATAGACGATGTAAGTAATAAAGCTCTGTTATGGAATGAAAGTAAAATCGCTTATGATGCCGGTAATCGGAAAATTACAGGTGTTGCTGCAGGTGCCTTAACAGCAGATTCATCTGATGTGGTGATCGGAGCACAGTTATATACAACCAATAATCTTCTGAATAATCTATCTTTATCAACTACAGGTGGGTTAGACAGTCTGAGTACGGCCTTAAGCAGCTCTTCTCAGTCGATTATTAGTAGTCTTTCCGGACTTGTGGGAAACAATCAGCGCGAAGTTGCGGCCTTGCAGGATAATGCTTTGCAATGGAATGATACTGATAAGGCATACAGTGCTAAACATCCGGTACTTGGTAATCAGCGCATTACCAATGTAGCAGACGGCAGAGAGGGTGCTGACTCAACTGATGCGGTGACCGGTAAACAGTTGTATAGTCTTTCCAGTTCTACAGCAGAAAGTTTAAATAATTTATCCAGTTCTCTGCAGAATTTATCTGCGGATGGTGTGGGCAGTTTATCTACAGCTCTTAGTACAGGTTTGAATAATATCAATTCCAATATTACTAACTTGCAGCAGGATGCTTTACAGTGGAAAGACGGTGCTTACGATGCCAGCCATGGTGTTGAAAATGGTGTACAGAAAATTACCCATGTTAAAGATGGTGATCTGAGTGAACATTCCACTGATGTTGTCACCGGTAAGCAATTATTTGACACCAATACCAGTGTGGCTACTCTGTCTGCCGGCCTGGATAGCAGATTGCAAAATTTGTCTGGTTCGACATCTGCCAGTTTGAATAATATTTCAGCTGATTTAAATCAGTCGCTGAGTACCGGTCTGAGCTCTCTTTCTGCAGCGGCCAATACCGGGTTAAGCTCTGTTAATTCAAATATAGCTACATTACAGCAGAGTGCGCTGCAATGGAATAACACTATTTCTGCTTATGATGCCAGTCATGCAACCGGTACTGCACAAAAAATTACCAATGTAGCCCAAGGTAGTCTGGCAGCAGACTCAAGTGATGTAATTACCGGCGGGCAATTGTTTGATACCAATACTCAGGTTAGCAGCCTGTCCGGTAATCTAAACGACGTTTCCAGCAGTGTGGTAACAGGTTTAAATAGCCTGTCTTCATCATTGTCTGAAATTAGTGGTAATCGATTATCCAGTTTGTCTACTGGTATCGACAGTACCAACAGCAGATTGACTGAACTGTCTGCATCAGCATCAAGCAGCCTGGCAGCGACTGACTCAAATGTAAAAACATTACAGCAGAATGCGCTATTGTGGAAAGATGGTGCTTATGATGCTATGCGTGACGGAAAAGTCCAGAAAATTACCAATGTAGCTGATGGCAATATTGAAAAGGGATCAAGTGATGTTGCTACTGCTGGCCAGTTATATACAACTAATACTAATATTACGGAACTTTCCAGCAGTGTTAGTACCAGTTTCGATCATTTCACGTCTTCTTTGAGTACGATTACTCAAACTGGTGGTAATGATGTGATCAGTCTGTCTACTGTTGCAAGCAATATTGATAACAGGGTAACTAATTTAAAGCAGAATGCACTGCAATGGAATGATGATATTGCTGCTTATGATGCCAGTCGTGCAACCAAAAATCCGGCAAAAATTACCAATGTTGCTGCCGGTGAAGTATCAGCAGATTCAACTGATGTTATTACTGGTGCGCAGCTTGATCAGGCTAATGCAAATTATGCCAGCAGTCTGGCAGAAGTATCAGGATCAGTCTCTAGTGGTTTAAGCTCAGTTCAGGATAAAGTAAACGGTTTATCTACAGACTGGCCGGACAGACTAAATAGTCTGTCTACCACAACTTCCAGCGGATTAAGCAGTCTGTCTACTGCAGCATCAAATGCTTTGAGCAGTTTATCTTCGACTACTTCAGGCATGATAGCCAGTCTGTCTAACAGTACTTCTAGCGGATTGAACAGTTTATCTTCCAGTGCTGCTAGCGGATTGAGCAGTTTGTCTTCCAGTACTGCCATCGGACTGAATAGCCTTTCTTCCAGTACTTCAACGATACTGGGACAATTAGACAACACGATCAGTACTGCCACCAGTAATGTTGCCGAACTACGGCAGGATGCCCTGCAATGGAATAGCGGTATTAGTGCATATGATGCCAGTCATGGAAGCGATAGTGCACAAAGAATTACCCATGTAGCTGCCGGTAATGTATCAGCAGATTCAACCGATGCGATTAACGGAGGTCAGCTCTTTGCTC
>NZ_JACFSM010000007.1:0-64093 GCF_016100435.1 Snodgrassella sp. W8158
ATGTGAAAGTAGGACACCGCCAGACTCCCTATAGAAGAACCCGGTTGATTAGTCAGCCGGGTTTCTTACTTTAAGTACTGAGAAGTACAACAGAAGAAAAACAATACCGCAGCAGCCTAATGGCTGCTGTTGCTGTATCTAGGCCAGAGAGGGGAAGGACTGCTGACGCAGTGCTTCATAGAGGACGATGGCGGCGGCGTTGGACAGATTCAGTGAGCGGATGTGTTCTGACTGCGGGATTCGCAGACATTGCTCGGAGCGAGCCTGTGCGAATGCGTGTGGCAGTCCGGTGGTTTCGCGACCGAAGAGGAAGTAGATTTGCTGATTGCGATCACTGTAGTCGAACTGAGTGTAGTTGCGAGTGCCGTAGGTTTCTATCAGATAGACTTGTGCATTAGTCTGAGTTTCGGTTATCCCGATGAACATTTTAAATTTCATTGCTATAAGTACTATGTACTATAGCTTTGGATACAAACTTTAGTGGTTGAAATATAGTTTGGGAAAAATGAAAAACTTTTGGTTACAGTTTATATAGATGATCGCTCCATAAACGATTCGATAACTATTTAACGGTTCAGAAATAGATTCTGGTCTGATTTAAATATTATTTCACTTATATAATTATTGTGCTGCCCTGTAGCAGTAATATGCATATTGTTTATTCTGTATTTTCTTCTGACAGACTCTTCCTGTTATGTGATTAGTATGATAAGTTTTGATTGGGAGATTTATAGGCAGAAATATTAAGCCAATTGTTTGTCGGGTAGTAAAAGTCAGTACGATTATTTCTCATTGAATGGGTTTATTCAGTACACTTAATACCCAAATGGTAATAGGTAATACAATGATAGGTTTGATGATTGTTACCCACGAGACAGTAGGGCAGGCAAATATGCAATTAATCCGGCATATTTTTGGTTCTGTACCTGATAATGTTACTTTAATCGGGGTACGTAGTAGTGATTCAGTTGAAAGTATACATGCTGAGGTTGTAGAAAAACTGGCTTCTTTGGATTATGGTCACGGTGTATTGATTCTCACTGATATTTTCGGTGCCACACCCTGTAATCTGGTGCGCCGGTTAATTCAAAGTGACAATGTAATTCTGCTAACTGGTCTTAATGCTCCAATGCTGATTAAGGCACTTCAACATTTTACTAAAGTAGATGATGTACATAAATTTGCAGATGAAGTTAAAGCTGCTGCTATTGCCGGCATTATGACTATTTCTAATCAGGATGAGCTTTGAAATGGTAAAAAAGGAAATTGAGATTATTAACAAGCTTGGTTTGCATGCACGGGCATCGAATAAATTTACTCAGGTAGCCAGCCGGTTTCAGTGCGAAGTATGGGTAACTCGGAAAGATCGCCGCGTTAACGGTAAAAGCATTATGGGACTAATGATGCTGGCTGCTGCTCAAGGTAGTGTAATTGAGCTGGAAACCGACGGTGTTGATGAAAGTCAGGCAATGCAAGCGCTGGTTGAGCTGATTAATAATTATTTTGGTGAAGACGAATAATGAGTATCGTCCTGCATGGTGTTGCAGTGGGGGCCGGTGTCGCTATCGGTCGTGCTCATCTGGTGGTGCGCGGTATGGACGATGTGCCACATCAGGAGTTGTCGATTGAAGAAGTGCCCGCAGAAGTTGCCCGTTATGAGCAGGCAATCAAAACAACTCGCCGTCAGTTAGAGCAGTTGCGTACAGATATTCCGCAGAATGCACCTTCAGAACTGGGAGCGTTTATTTCTCTGCACCTGATGCTGGTAGGTGATGTAAGTCTATCCAGAGAGCCTGTAGATATTATTGAAGCACAATGTGTTAATGCAGAATGGGCATTAAAACTGCAAACGGATAAACTTTCAGATCAGTTTGATGCAATTGAAGATAATTATTTACGCGCACGTAAGCAGGATATGCTGCAAGTAGTTGAGCGTATTTTTAAAAATCTGATTGGTTTATCGACAGAAGTCGTGACTGAAGCGGAGGATTTTGAAGAAGATACGATTCTTGTTGCCCATGATTTATCGCCGGCAGATACGGTTTTTTTTAAAGACAGCCGTATTGCTGCATTTGTTACTGATGCCGGCGGACCAACTAGCCATACCGCGATTCTGGGACGTAGCCTGGATATTCCCTCTGTGATTGCACTGGGCTATGCACGGGAATTAATTAATGAAGATGAGCTGATTATTGTAGATGGCACAATGGGTGTAGTTATTATTGCACCTGATGATGTTATTTTAAAGGAATATCGCCGACGCTTGCGGGAATTTCGCAGCTTAAGACGGCAGTTAAATAAACTTAAGAATACGGCAGCAACAACATTAGATGGAATTAATATTGAGTTGTTGGGTAATATTGAAAGTGCTAATGACATAAAAGCACTGCATAGTCTGGGTATGGATGGTATCGGATTATATCGCAGTGAGTTTTTTTATCTGAACCGTGATGCTCTGCCTACAGAAGATGAACTGTATACCGAATACGCTGATGTGGTTAAAAAGCTGAAGGGTAAACCATTAACCATACGGACAATTGATTTAGGTGTAGATAAAAATCCGCGCTGGTTTGGTCCCAGTCATACGATGAATCCGGCTTTGGGATTGACCGGTATCCGTTTGTGTCTGGCTGAACCTGTGATGTTCCGTACTCAGATGCGGGCAATTATGCGGGCTGCGGTTTTGGGGCCCGTGCGCATGATGTGGCCAATGATTTCATCTGTAACAGAGATACAGCAGTGTTTAACTCATCTAAATACCGCTAAACAACAGTTACATGATCGCTTTGAAACCTTTGATGAAAATATTCAGGTTGGGGCGATGATAGAGATTCCGTCAGCTGCATTAACAGTTAATTCTATTTTGAAGATGATTGATTTCGTTTCAGTCGGTACTAATGATTTAATTCAGTATACGCTGGCGGCAGACCGTAATGATGAAAGTGTGAGTTATTTATATCAGCCGGGTCATCCTGCGGTACTGAAGTTATTACTGCATATTATTCGTACCGCTGCACGTTTGAATAAACCAGTATCCGTGTGCGGAGAAATGGCTGGTGATGCTCAATATACACGGTTATTGATGGCGATGGGGCTGCGCCGGTTTTCGATGAATGCAAATAATATTCTGGCGGTGAAAAATCAGATTATTCAAAGTGATTTGCTGATGCTTGAAACCGAAGTACAGAAAATATTACGTAATGATGATCCGGATAAAGCATTAAAATTATTGAAAAAATTAAATTCTTCACATGAATTATCTGAAACTGCGGATTAAATAAATTGTTTTGTCTGACTTAGCACAGTTTAACTGCGTTTAATGATGAAGTTCCTATAATAAATTTGTCAGTATTGTTTTTGCCTGACAATCAGTATTGAGTAAGTAGTGTTTTCCCGCAAATTGTCCACCGATATTCCCTCCCTTGGTATCGGTGGTTTTTTTTATTTATTTTTATATATGCTATATAAATATTAAAAATGTTTTATGCAATTAATATGCTATTGTAGTATTGATGGACTAAGCTCAATAACTGTATTGCCAGAATGATTAATTGCAAGTTTGTGTCTTGAGTAAACTGTTATAATAGTGGTCTATTTTTATACAATAAACTGATAATTCATGATGCAAGAACATTATTGTCCCGAAAAGATTGAGCCGGCTGCACAAGCGCGCTGGCAGGAATACCGTTTATTTAACGCTAAAGATTTTAGTCCGAAACCTAAATATTATTGTTTGTCGATGTTTCCTTACCCCTCGGGTAAGTTACATATGGGACATGTGCGTAACTACACTATTGGTGATGTACTGAGCCGTTATCGCTTGCTTAATGGGTTTAATGTGATGCAGCCGATGGGCTGGGATGCATTTGGTTTGCCTGCTGAAAATGCTGCAATGAAACATCAGGTAGCCCCGGCACAATGGACTTATGACAACATAGCTTATATGAAAAAGCAGTTGCAGAGTTTAGGTTTTGCGATTGACTGGGAGCGGGAAATTGCGACCTGTACACCGGAATATTATCGCTGGGAACAGTGGCTGTTTGTGCGTTTATTCCAAAAGGGCATTATTTATAAGAAAAACGGAACAGTAAACTGGGATCCGGTGGATCAGACTGTACTGGCCAATGAGCAGGTTGTAGACGGTCGTGGCTGGCGTTCCGGTGCCATTGTAGAAAAACGTGAAATCCCGATGTATTACTTCAGGATTACAGATTATGCTGAAGAGCTGCTCAATGGTCTGGATACACTGGAACATTGGCCGGAGCAGGTAAAAACTATGCAGCGCAACTGGATTGGCAAGTCACGCGGGATGCAGGTACGGTTTGCACTAGCTGAAGACAGTAAAGCGGGATTAACCGGTGAGTATGCAGATTTTGTACAGGTATATACCACACGTCCTGATACACTGATGGGAGCAACTTATGTTGCTGTTGCTGCAGAACATCCGCTAGCGACAGCTGCCGCTGCTGATAACCCTCAGTTACAGCAGTTTATTGCTGAGTGCAAGGCCGGTTCTGTGGCTGAAGCAGACATGGCCACGATGGAGAAGAAAGGTATGCCTACCGGACGCTTTGCCATCAATCCGCTTAATGGCGATGTGCTGCCGGTCTGGGTGGCTAATTATGTGCTGTGGGGATATGGTGATGGTGCGGTAATGGCTGTTCCGGCGCATGATGAACGTGATTTTGAATTTGCCACTAAATATCAGCTACCAGTAAAACAAGTAATTGCCTCTACGCAGAATACAGATACTTTTAATGTAAGCGCGTGGCAGGAATGGTATGGCAGTAAAGAGCAGACACAGTGTGTTAACAGCGGTGAACTGGATGGTCTGGATTTTTATGCGGCATTTGAGCGTGTTGGTGAGATTTTACAGGCTAAAAATGCCGGTGCACCGAAAACACAATATCGCCTGCGTGACTGGGGTATTTCCCGGCAGCGTTACTGGGGTTGCCCGATTCCGATTATCCATTGTGATGATTGTGGTGATGTCACTGTTCCGGAAGAACAGTTGCCAGTTGTATTACCGGAAAATGTGGTACCGGATGGTGCCGGTTCTCCGTTAGCCAGAATGCCGGAATTTTACGAAACTACCTGTCCATGCTGTGGTAAACCGGCTCGTCGGGAAACTGACACTATGGATACTTTTGTTGAATCGAGCTGGTATGCGGTACGGTATGCATCACCACATTGCAATACCGCAATGGTGGATAAAGAGGCTGCTAATTACTGGATGAATGCAGACCAGTATATCGGTGGTATTGAACACGCTATTTTACATCTGCTCTATGCCCGTTTCTTTACAAAGTTAATGCGCGATGAGGGGCTGCTGAATGTAGATGAGCCATTTGCCCGCTTACTTACTCAGGGTATGGTGGTATGTGAAACGTATTATCGTGAAGGTGCTAATGGCAGCAAAGAATGGATTGCACCGCAAGATGTGGATTTGCAGCGGGATGATAAAGGCCGGCCTCTGGCTGCAACCCTGAAAGCAGATGGTAAACCGGTATGTATCGGTGGCATTGAGAAAATGTCTAAATCCAAGAATAATGGTGTGGATCCGCAAGAGCTGATTGACCGCTATGGTGCGGATACTGCGCGATTGTTTATGATGTTTGCCGCACCGCCTGAGCAATCACTGGAGTGGTCAGATGCCGGGGTAGAGGGTGCGCATCGCTTTCTGCGCCGTTTGTGGCGTACTGTATATGATTATTTACAGCAGGGTGCAGGTGTAACCGCATTTACCGGTAGTCAGGATAATTTGTCTGCCGACCTGAAAGCGCTGCGGTTGAAACTGCATAGCACAGTCGCCAAAGTAACCGATGATTATGGTCGCCGGCAGCAATTTAATACTGCAATTGCTGCGGTTATGGAATTGCTGAATCAGTATGACCGGACTGATTGCACTACAGAAGCCGGGCGAGCCGTGGCACAGGAAGTGCTGGAGTGCGTATTGCGTCTGTTATGGCCGATTGTGCCTCATGTGTGCGAAACATTATGGAATGAGTTGTCTCCGCAAAAAACGCTGTGGGATGCTGCATGGCCATGTGTTGATGAAGCCGCACTGGTACAGGATGAAATTACCCTGATGGTTCAGGTAAATGGTAAGCTGCGCGGACAGATTACAGTTTCTGCCGATAGTAGTAATGATGAAGTACAGGCAGCAGCATTGGCTGATCCGGCCATACAACGATTTGTGGATGGCAAAACACCGAAAAAAGTTATTATTGTGCCAAAACGATTAGTCAATATTGTTATCTGATCGCATAATCCGATGAAAAAGACATGTTATTAACATGTCTTTTTTTTATTACATAAATCAATTACTGCGAAATACGCCTAGATTATTTGGCGCCTGTACCGCAAATAATTCAGGGTAGAGTATAGGCGATCAGATAGTCTCCCATCTTCGTACCGAATGAGCTATGACCACCGGCCATTTGTACTACATATTGTTTACCATTAACGGCATACGTCATTGGTGTAGCCTGTCCTCCGGCCGGCAAACGTGTCTGCCATAATAAATCTCCGTTACTGGTATCGTATGCACGCAGATAGTTGTCCTGAGTTGCACTGACAAACATAATATTACCCGCTGTGGATATTGAGCCACCCAGACCCGGAACGCCAATTTTCAATGGTGGTAATTCAAATAATTTCGGCAGACTGTCACGAATAGTGCCAATACGCTTTTTCCACACTACTTGGTTAGTCTGCAAATCAACACCAGCTACAAATCCCCATGCCGGTTGTTTACAAGGTAAACCTATTGGTGAAAGAAAAGGGCTAATTTCTACCCCATAAGGAGCGCCATACATCGGCTGGATACCATTCTCAGTACCGGCACCCTGTTTTTGCTGAGCCCTGTCGGGATTAGCCGGAATCAGGCGGGAAACGAAGGGCAGTCCGATTGGGTTCATCAGAGCAATTTGCCGATCCTGATTGACAGATATACCACCCCATTCAAATACCCCCAGATTACCAGGAAATACCAGTGTGCCATTTTCAGAAGGTGGTGTATAAATGCCATTATAATTTAAGCGTTTAAACTGGATGCGGCACAGAAGCTGGTCAAACATGGTTGCTCCCCACATATCTTTATCAGTCAGTTTGTCTTTCGGCATCAGACTTAAAGCTGAGAAAGGCTGAGTAGCTGCATAATGTTCACCCTGTGTCGGTTTACCATGTTTCAGAGTCTGTGGTACCGATTGTTCAGTAACTGGCACAATGGGTTGGCCGGTTTCACGGTTGAGGACAAAAATATTACCGGTTTTGGTCAGAACATAAATAGCAGCAATCCGTTTACCGGATGGTATTGTAATGTCCATCAGTGAAGGCTGAGCCGGTACGTCCATATCCCAAAGATCATGGTGAGTAGTCTGAAAATGCCATAGCAGTTTACCGGTTGAGGCATTCAGTGCCACAAGAGAGTTGGCATAACGTTCTTTTAACTTATCACGGTGACCGCCCCAGATGTCCGGTGTGCTCACTCCGGTGGGTATATATACAATATTACGCCGCTGGTCGTAGGCCAGAGGTGCCCATGCATTGGGTGAATTATGCACGAAATTGGTCTTTTCACCCGGCATCGCATTCGGGTTTTCCGCACCAGTATCAAATACCCATTTTAATTGGCCGTTATTGACATCATAACCACGAATTACCCCGGAAGGTTCTTTAGTTGAGAGGTTATCCGTTACTGAACCACCGATAATAATCGTACTAGGTGTTACAACAGGCGGTGAGGTCGGATTATATCCTCCCAAAAAAGCATAAGGCATTTTGGCTTGCAGATTAATTTCACCGTTATGACCGAAATCCGGACATTTCTGACCAGTCTGTGCATTGACGGCAATTAAACGGCCATCATTAACCGGTAATAAAACTTTTTGCGGACAAATAGCGGATGCGGTGGTCTCAGAACTATGTGCTGTCGTAGCATCATAATAGCTGACACCACGACAAGTCAGATGCTGAAAAGTTCTGTTGCTGCGCAATTCAGGGTCAAAACGCCATAAACGTTTGCCGGTAGTGGCATCCAGAGCATCCAGAAACTGGTGTGGTGTACAGATAAAGAGTTTATTGCCGATTTTGATCGGTGTTAGTTCATTAGTGGTTTCTGCTGAATCATTAGCAGTTTTGAAATCACCGGTACGGTAAGTCCAGGCTACTTTAAGCTGTTTAACATTAGCGGTATTGATTTGAGTTAATGGTGAATAACGTGTTCCGCCCTGAGTACGACCATACGCTGGCCAGTCTTCTGCTGCTACACCATTATCGTCTGCCGCTGGTGCCGGCTGGAGGCGAGTAATGGTGCCATTAATTTGCTGCGGATCATGACTGATGCTGTAGAACATCACACCTAGTATCGCAATTAATGCTAATGTAATAATTAATTTTCCACTTCGTGAAGCTGATAACTGCCGTGTTGGCCACGGAGTTAAAAGCCATAATCCAAACAGAAATAGCAGGTCAAAACGTGGTGCCAATGCCCAGAAATCGGTGCCGGACTCCCATAAACCCCAGATTAGTGTGATAAATAGAGTAATTGCATATAGCCACAGACAGCTACTGCGCTGATAATGGTATAGAGTTGTAAACAAACATAGAATTAGGGCAATAATGGCATAAAATGCTGAACCGCCCAGCCATATCAACCATATACCTCCTATAAGCAGATAGATAACAGTTAGCCAAAGTACTATCAAAGTCATTATTCTGGCGAGGGAAAATGATGTAAATATTTTCATAATACTTCTGTTAACCTGTTTTTATAAAAAACTATTGCTAAAATTATTATAATAAACAATATATAATATGAAAATTTATATATATTAATGAATAGAAAATTTACTATAATATTTAGAATCTGGTTAAACAGGGCAAGCATTTAAAAGCGCAAGCACAGCTTACTTTTTATCAGTATGGCACTGCCATTTTTTACCTTATGTGTATTATTGGAAATAAATATAAGGAAAATCATGATATAAAATTATTATATATAATAGTTTGTGTACTAAATAGAAAATACTATGAATAGTCAAAAATTAATCGGCTTTTTGAAAAGTATGCATGCTAGTACCGGAATTAACGCCACAACGGTGTAGGTTAAACTAAATATTTAAAATTTCCTGGTCTGAATAATATCTCGTGATTAAATCAAATCCAGGTAATTTGCAGATTTATCTATTCAAATAATAATCTTGAGTTAAAAAAGATAAATTTACGGGGCTAATAATAATTAAATAAGTTTAGCGTTTAATCTGCTGTAGATTTTAAATATAGTAAATAAAAATTTTATCCTTAGGATAATAAATGTGCATCTAATGTATATTTATTAGTATCAATGTAATAATTAATGAAAACTATTTGCATAAGATGATTTAATATATATTTGAAATAACTGAATAATTCTATATATATTTTTTTTAATAAATATTGCATAATATACAAATATTAAAAAATGATTATAAATGTTAAAATACATCAAATTTAATAGCATTTAATATACGCAAATATTGTTAACTTATTTAATAAACATCAATTTGAAAACATTGATTCAGGCATGAAAATGAATAACTTTAAGCAGAAAAAATTAAATTCAATTATACATACATTAGTATTTAAACTTTCACTAGGAACCCTGGCACTACTTCCGGTATCAGTAAATGCAGATACATTTATTGATGATAATAATATCGGGAACTACAAAACAACCGGAATTAACATTAAAGATAATGTAGATATAAATACAACAAACGAAACTGCTCCACATATTGATATTGATCAAAATAGTAGTAGCGGAATGGGGCTTGCCGCAGCTTCCGACAAAAATACAACTATTAGTGGCGGTTTATTTAAGGTTAAAGGTCGGAAATCTAATAACTACTATAATAGTTTTAATGGTATTTATTTATCAAGTAGATCTAACTTGGTTTCAAATAGTGGCCTTGACATAGATATTACAAGTGGTCGTGGTATGTATCTGTCCAGTGAAGGAAACGGTGAGTTTTACGGGAAAGTAACCATAAAAGGCCAAGAATATAGCCCAGACGGAGACTATAACATAGGTATATCTGCTTATAATTCTTCCAGAACTAAACGAACAACAGGTACGTTTAATGATGAGGTAAACATAAAGATTGAAGGGACGGCAAGTATAGGCATTGCTTCGCAGAAAGCACAGAGCCCAAATATCGCAGGTAATGAATTAACTTTTAATGATAAAGTAAACATTGATATAACAACTAAGCCAGGTACAATCAAATCCGGCAACAAGGAGTACACGTATTATGGTGCTGGTATTGCTATTGAACAAATATCGCCTTTAGTGGAAGATTCTGATGGTATAGATAGAGGTGATGTTATGAAATTTAATAAAGGACTTAACCTCACCATTAAGGGTGGTACCGCAATTTTAATGGATCAGCACAAAGGCAAATTAGAGATTAATGATGGTTCAAATGGTAACCGTATCGTTGTTCAGGATCCTAAAGACTTTAAGGCTATAGAAGCAACTGCTGGTAAAGTGACGATTAATGGTAAATCAGAAATTATTGGAGATATTTTTTCAAGTGAAAATAAAGATCTTCGGGATAAAGGAGTAGTCAATTTAACTCTGACTGACGGATCAATGTTATTAAGCTCTTTAGACAATGATGGTGGTGCAGGTGAGATTAATCTTGGCCTTTCCGGTAGCCATAGCCAGTGGAAAATGACAAGCAGCTCAAATATTAACTCTCTGAAACTTAGTGATGATGCCAAAGTCAGCTTTGGTTATGACTATAATAATACATCTAACACCGCGCAGAAGCTTGACGGTACAAATGCAATGACATTAACAACAGGTTCGCTGGCTGGTAATGGCGTGTTTGAAATGCGAACTGCAATTGGCACGAAGTTAAATAGTGATATGCTGAAAATTACCGGTGCAAAACAGGCAACAGGTAATCATCGAATTATCATCAATGATCAAGGTACAGGCGCAGCTGCAGTCACCGGAAATGAAAAAATTAAACTGGTTGAAACCAATGGTGGTGATGCTAAATTTAGTTTATCGTCCTCAGCAGTAGATATTGGTGGCTATGAATTTAATAATTTAGACGAATTTGGCAATTCTAATCCTGACGGTTCAGACTGGATATTGTCTGCATCTGGCCCTGCTGGCGGCTCAAACGACATCGGTCAAGGTGGGGCCGGCTCAGGCAGCAACGATAATGGTGGCAGTGGCTCAGGCAACACCGGTAATAGTGATGGAACATCAGGTGGCTCTGACACAAAGCCAGGTTCCAAACCAAATTTAACTAATACAGCAAAAAATGCGGCCAATATTCTTAATTCAAATTATTTAATGAGTTATGTTGAAACACAAACTTTATTGCAGCGTATGGGACAAATCCGTACCGATGATACAGCCAGCGGTAAAGTATGGGGCAGAATATATACCGGTAAATTAAGCTCATTTAATGATAATCGGTTGTCTGGTTTTGACATGGATTATTATGGATTACAGTTAGGTTTAGACCGCAAACTGAATTATGATAAAGTGAATCTTTATTATGGTGTAATGGGCGGACTAAGCCGGGGTGAAGTTGATCACAATGTTGGTGACGGCAGTACCAAAAACTATTCACTGGGATTCTATGGTACGTTACAAAGCCAGAATGGTTTTTATCTTGATGGTTTAGTCAAGTATATGCATATGACCAACAAGTTCAATAGTATGACCGCAGGAGGCTATCATGTTAAAGGAGATGGCAATACCAATGGTTTTTCCATAGGAGCAGAAGTAGGCAAACGTATTCATTTATCCGGTGCAGGAAACGCGGATGAGGGTTGGTATTTAGAACCACAGGCTCAGCTTACTTATTCACATCAGGATGGAGCCACCATAAATGCGACCAATGGATTAAGTACAAGACTGGCCAGTTATAATTCATTAATAGGGCGTGCCAGTCTTATTTTAGGTTATACTATTCAGAGTGGTAAAAACCCGGTGGATGTATATTTTAAAACGGGTTACCTGAGAGAGTTTGATGGAAAAACATCTTATACCTTTAATCGTGTTGCAAAAGAAAAGTATGATTTTGGTGGTAACTGGTGGGATAACGGTATAGGAATTAATGTGCGGCTGAATGGGAAGCATCATATTTATGGTGATATGGTTTATTCTGCAGGAAACAAATTTAATCAGAAGCAGATTAATGCGGGATATCGTTACAACTTTTAACCAGAATGTTATTACTGACTAAAGCTAAAATTTAGCGAAGACTGATGTTTAAAAGTAGGTTTAATCATGGTGGTGCCGGATAATTCTGGTACCACCATTTTGGTGTTTAGTTGATTATTGGTCAATGTATATAGGAAATATGGCTATTAATATTAATTTATTGAATGTAATTATGAACTAGTCAGAGACTATGCAGTTATGCATTTTAAATGGATGCGCTTAGTATTAATATCAATGGTTGAGTATAAACAATTTATTTATTTAAAATGCATAATTGCTTTTTCTTTGATTGATACTTATCAGCTATTGCCAGATAGCTGTTGCTGTTTAAGTTACAGTCTGCCTGAATAGGTGAATAGTATTCAGAGTAAATCTTTTTCATGCTGCTCCATCCAGTTTGCGATGGAAACCAAAGCCGGTTTTAAAGTTTTTCCCAGCGCTGTTATCTGGTATTCAACTTTAGGCGGTACTTCGGGGTAGAGCTTTCTGGTAATTAATCCTTTTTGCTCAAACAGCTTTAGCTGTTTTGTTAATTCTTTCTGAGTAATTGGTGCGATGGCTCGCCTTAATTCGCCAAAACGAATGGGTTGATCAGTAATAATCAGGCGATACAGGATAGGAATAGCCCATTTTCCTGAAATTAAATTAACAAATTTAACCATAGGACAATGATAAATATCAGGGGTATTTTTTTCAGTGTGCATAACTATTTTCCATTAGTATCTATTTGGTACCTACTTTCATAAGTAAACCAGTTAAATTATACTGAATTTTATTTTTGAAAGGGAATATATGAATAGGCTAACAGGTAAATATACACTGATTACAGGCGGAAGTAGTGGAATAGGGCTGGCAACTGCCAGAGAATTTATTGCCGAAGGTGCGACAGTAGCCATAACTGGCAGAAATAAAGACAGATTACTGGCAGCGAAGCAGGAATTAGGTACAGATGTAATAATATTGCAAAGTGATACTTCTGATGTTGAAGAACAAAAGCTTCTGGCTGCACAGTTAACCAAAATGTGGCCCAGATTAGATGCTGTATATATTAATGCGGCCGATGTCACTCATCTGCCGGTAACTGATTGGAATGAAAATACTTTTGACAGGGTAATGAATACTAATTTCAAAGGGCCGTTTTTTCTGATACAGGCGCTGTTACCTTTGCTGGCTGATCCCTGTTCGGTTATTTTGTGCGGTACGGTAAGTACCAAAATCGGTTTACCGCAAAGCAGTATTTATGCGTCCAGTAAAGCTGCTCTCTGTTCATTAGCCAAAACACTGTCGGGAGAGCTGTTATCCAGAAATATTCGCTTCAACTGTTTAGTCCCCGGCCCGACAGACACGCCGGCGCATATGAATTTAAATACCACTGACGCGGATGCTGTCAAACATTTACAGCAGGAAATTAAGGCATTGGTACCGTTAGGACGTTTGGGCAAACCGATAGAGCTGGCTAAAGCCGCTGTTTTTCTGGCATCGGATGAATCCTCTTTTATGCTCGGTGCGGAAATACTGGTAGATGGCGGGGTAGGTAATATCTAATTTTATTTTTTGATAAAAATAATGATGTTATTTACGTAAATTAAGTAGTAAATCTCTAAAGACGTTCGGATCTTTAATAAAGGTAATTTCTCCTGCCTGCGGAAAATGGTAATCAAGCAGGCGGGAAACCCAGAAACGAATACATGCAGCTCGCTGTGCAATCGGAAAGTAATCTTGTTCAGCGGAAGTCAGCGGGCGTATGCTTTCATAGCCGTGTATAAATGCTTGTTGCAGATTTTGGTCGATATGATTGTCTGCACGACGTGCCCAGTCGTTAACGGCGATGGCAAGGTCATACATGAAATTACCGTTACATGCATAATAGAAATCAATAAATCCGGCTACCTGTTCACCATCCAGCAAAACATTATCGCGGAATAAATCGGCATGGATGATACCCGCAGGCAGATTTGTACATTCATGTGCATCAAAGAAAGCAATTTCTGCTTGTAATAACTGCTGATCTTCCGGATCCAGAAAGGGTAATAAACGGCTGCTGGCCTCATGCCACCAGCCAGTGTAACGCGGATTGTGCATTTTCTGCGTGAATTCGCTACCGGCCAGATGCATTTTAGCCAGCATCGCTCCGGTATTGAAACATTGCTGTACGGATGGGCTGCTGGTATCGCTGCCGGTCAGGCAGGTTACCAGACAGGCTGGTTTGCCAGCCAGAGTGCTGTCCAGACGACCGTCAGTTCGGGCAATAGGAGCAGGACAGGCTACGCCGTGAGCACTCAGATGCCGGGTTAAATCTAAAAAGAAGGGCAGCTCATCCTGTGTCATGGCTTCAAAAACAGTCAGTACATAGCGCCCTTGTGTGGTGGTTACAAAATAATTGCTGTTAGTAACGCCCTGAGCGATACCTTGTAAACCAATAAACCGACCTAAGTGATAATCACGCAGAAAGCTGCGCATTTCATCGTCGCTAACGCTGGTGTAAACCGACATAAATGTAACCAATAAACAGAATTAAACGAAAAGTTTAAACCTGAGACAGGATGTTTAAACAAATTGCAAGCATGATGGCAATAAAGGGCTGATGTCAAGTATTTATTAGAATGATTGCTTATGAACGGTAGTTCATAGAAAACTTGTTATCTGATGATGTTTAAATTGAATGATGTGTATGTCGTATAAAGGGTTGAAACAGGAATTGGGTAATTTGTAAGCCAATATTCCGGACGGTACAACTATATCGGAAAATATTTTATCTTTATTGCATATAATAAAATAGAATAAGTGAATGCATAAGGGCTATTTCACAACTTATTTACTTTTGCGTATTCTTAGCTGGCACTAGGTATCAAACTCGGGCAGAAAGCTTGCCGGCGCAGGAGTATAAAATGAATTTATCTTTGCTCGCGAACATTATGGTGTTCGCATTGTTATTATGGATACTGAGCCGTACACATTCAACCCAATGGAGTTTATCCAAAAAAGTATTATTGGGTATGATTCTTGGTATTGGATTGGGTTTAGGGCTGCAACTGATTTACGGAGCATCCAGCCCGGTAATCCGTACCTCTGTACAATGGTTTGATGTAGTCGGCAATGGCTATGTACAGTTATTGCAGATGGTTGTTATGCCATTGGTGTTTGCTTCAATTCTGAGTGCTGTGGCGCGGTTACATAATGCTGCTCAGCTAGGCAAAATCAGTCTGATGACTATCGGCGTGTTACTGTTTACTACGGCGATGGCTGCATTGATCGGTACTTTGCTGACCAGCCTATTTGGTCTGACTGCCAGCGGTCTGATTCAGGGAGAAGCTGAAACTGCGCGCTTTAATGCAATTCAGGCTAATTATGTTGGTAAGGTAACAGATTTAAATGTACCGCAGCTATTACTGTCTTTTATTCCGAAAAATCCGTTTGCTGATTTAACCGGAGCCAATCCGACCTCTATTATCAGTGTGGTTATTTTTGCTGTATTTCTCGGTATGGCCGCATTGAAGTTATTAAAAGATGATGCTGCTAAGGGTGAGCGGGTGTTACGGGCAATTGATATCTTACAAAGCTGGGTAATGAAGTTGGTACGGATAGTAATGCTGTTAACTCCCTATGGTGTCCTGGCACTGATGACTAAAGTAGTGGCTTCTTCAAATATGCAGGAGATTATTAAGCTGGGGGGCTTTGTACTGGTTTCTTATCTGGCACTGGCTCTGATGTTCGGGGTACATGGTCTGTTACTGGGCATATTTGGGATCAATCCGGGTAAATATTTTCAGAAAATATGGCCGGTATTGATTTTTGCATTTACCAGTCGCTCCAGTGCTGCTTCTATTCCGCTTAATATCGAGGCTCAGACGCAGCGTCTTGGTGTGCCGAAAACTATTGCCGGTTTTGCTGCTTCTTTTGGTGCAACTATCGGACAGAATGGTTGTGCCGGTTTGTATCCGGCTATGCTCGCCACCATGATTGCGCCAACTGTAGGTATCAATACTCTGGATCCATGGTGGATTGCAACACTGGTCGGAATGGTGACTATCAGTTCCGCAGGTGTGGCCGGTGTTGGCGGCGGAGCTACATTTGCGGCGCTGATTGTGCTGCCGGCAATGGGTTTGCCGATTACGCTGGTAGCCTTACTGATTTCTGTAGAGCCATTGATTGATATGGGGCGTACGGCATTGAATGTCAGCGGTGCGATGACTGCAGGTACGTTAACCAGCCAGTGGCTGCATCAGACTAATAAAAAAATATTAAATAGTACGGAGCACGGCAGACTGGTACATTAATGCAGTAGGTACTTAAAACTATTTTGTCATACTTAGCAGCCGGTCTGTGACAGCAGAGTGGCTGATTGTTTTTCGTTTAAATTCTTAATATGGGGCATGAGCGGATTAAGGTTTACAGATAGGTAATTAAACAGGACAGTTTTAATCATTTAACTGTCCTGTTTGGATAATACTATGATGATGTCGCAAGTAATCAGGCAGTAGAGGCTGCCTGTCAGGTTTTTGCTGAAGATTTATCTGTTTTGTAAAACGATTTGTAGCATACGCCGGATAGGTTCTGCAGCACCCCATAAAAGCTGGTCACCTACGGTAAAGGCACTGATATATTCTCCGCCCATGCCCATTTTGCGGATGCGCCCTACTGGTACAGTTAATGTGCCAGTTACTGCTGCGGGTGTCAGCTCGTGCATAGATGCGGTTTTTTCATTAGGTACAACTTTTACCCAGTCATTGGCAGCAGCAAGAATTTTCTCAATTTCAGCTACGGGTAAATCCTGTTTCAGTTTTAAGGTGAGTGCCTGACTGTGGCAGCGCATTGCGCCGACACGGACACACAAGCCGTCGATAACGATTGGCTGTGCACTGCGACCTAAAATTTTATTTGTTTCTACCGCACCTTTCCATTCTTCTTTAGACTGACCGTTACCCAGATCAGCATCAATCCATGGAATCAGACTGCCGGCAAGAGGAACACCGAACTGGGCCTGCGGATATGCTTCGCTGCGTAAAAAATCGGCAATTTTTCGGTCTATGGCTAAAATAGCACTGGCCGGATCGGCCAGTTCTGCACTAACCTGATTTTCAATGGCACCCATTGCACTAATCAGTTCACGCATATTCTGGGCGCCGGCGCCGGATGCTGCCTGATAGGTCATGCTGGTAGCCCATTCCACTAAATCCTGTTCAAACAGGCCGCCCAGAGCCATCAGCATCAGTGACACTGTACAATTACCGCCAACAAAATCTTTGATACCGTTTGACAGGGCGCTATCAATCACTGCGCGGTTCACAGGATCAAGTACGATGACTGCTTTATCGCTCATGCGCAAAGTGGATGCAGCATCAATCCAATATCCCTGCCAGCCCTGATCACGCAGCGGCTGGTGGATTGCTTTGGTATAGTCGCCACCCTGACAGGTAACGATAATATCCATTTGAGCCAGAGCATCCAGATTACGGGCATCCAGCAGTGTTTTTGCTGTCTGACCAAAATCAGGTGCGGCTGCACCGGCTGCTGATGTCGTGAAAAAATACGCATCTGCAATACTTTGAAAATCATTTTCTTCCTGCATGCGCTGCATTAATACTGAACCTACCATACCGCGCCAGCCAACAAAACCTACTTTCACCGGGTGCTCCTTAAAACAATTCAATTTAATTAAAATTTCTGTTGCCAGATACCAGAATACTATCCGGTCTTTTAACCATAATCACGGCTGTTTGTAAACAGATAATTACCATTCTGGTAAATTTCAGGCTGTACAGCTTATCTTTTGCCGGATTTATAGTGTCAATTCAATACTGTTATCCCATTATATAGAATCGGCTGACATTCCGGTGTACACTTTCGCCTTTGTTTTTTAATTGGCATTTCTGATGAATTTACTGCGTACTCTGGCTAAAGTCAGCAGCATGACTATGCTGTCGCGTGTTCTGGGTTTCATCCGCGATACCATTATTGCCCGCAGTTTTGGTGCGGGGATGGCTACTGATGCTTTTTTTGTGGCATTTAAACTGCCTAATCTGTTACGGCGTATTTTTGCAGAAGGCGCATTTTCACAGGCTTTTGTACCGATACTGGCTGAGTACAGGGAAACACGATCACCCGAAGCTACCCGGGCTTTTGTGCAGCATGTGGCCGGGCTGCTTTCATTTGTTCTGATTATTGTAACGGCGATCGGAATTCTGGCCGCACCTGTCGTGATTTATATTTCTGCTCCCGGGTTTCAGCAGGATGCCGATAAATTTGCTCTGTCGGTACAACTACTGCGGATTACTTTTCCATATATTTTTCTGATATCGCTGTCTTCACTGGTTGGCAGTATCCTGAATACTTATCATCAGTTTATTATTCCAGCCTTTACACCGACTTTTCTGAATATCTCCTTTATCGTATTTGCTCTGTGGCTGGCACCTTACTTTCATCCTCCGGTTCTGGCGCTGGCCTGGGCAGTATTTGTGGGCGGATTATTACAGTTGCTGTATCAGCTGCCTTATTTATTTAAACTGGGTTTTCTGACTATGCCCAGACTCAATTTTAAGGACAAAGCAGTTAACCGGGTACTCAGACAAATGGCACCGGCTATTCTGGGGGTATCGGTAGCGCAAATATCGCTGGTGATAAACACGATTTTTGCTTCTTATTTGCAATCCGGTTCAGTATCCTGGATGTATTATGCTGACCGTCTGATGGAATTACCGACTGGTGTGCTTGGTGTGGCACTGGGAACCATTCTTTTGCCCACTTTGTCTAAACACTCAGCTACTAATGATATAGCCAGCTTTTCTGCATTGCTGGACTGGGGATTACGCCTGTGCATGCTGTTAACTTTACCGGCAGCAGTGGGTATGGCTGTGCTGTCATTTCCTCTGGTGGCAACTTTATTTATGTACCGGCAGTTTAATGAGTATGATGCAATAATGACTCAGGGTGCGCTTATCGCTTATGCTGTTGGTTTGATTGGTCTGATTCTGATTAAAGTACTTGCACCGGGATTTTATGCGCGCCAGAACATTAAAACGCCGGTAAAAATTGCTATTTTTACTTTATGTATGACTCAGCTGATGAATTTGCTGTTTATCTGGAAGTTGCATCACGTCGGGCTGGCTCTGGCTATCAGCCTTGGCGCCTGTATTAATGCCGGATTACTGTTTACTCTGTTACGGCGACAGAAATTGTATACCCCCAGCCCCGGCTGGCTGCGTTTTCTATTGCGTCTGACGGTGGCTCTTGTTGTTATGGGTCTGGGGTTATGGTTATTACAGCATTGGCTGCCGTTTAACTGGCACAGTAGCGGGTTGGCAAAAGTAGGGCAATTAAGTATTTTGATTATTACTGGTATTATTTTATATTTCGGATCACTATTTGCTCTGGGTTTCCGCGTACGCGATTTCCGGCGGGCTGAAGCAGAATAGTGGTATTTCAGCCTCATAACGAAAATGAAAAGAATTCATGCAAATTTATTTGTGTTCAAATTCTTTTAATTCTTCTGCGATAAAATATTTCACCAGTTCGCAAAACAGGGACTTGATTACATCTCCGTTCAGTCCCTGCTCATCTGCCCATTGTTTGCGTTTTTCAAGCATGCTGTTAAAACGCTCATTCGCTTGTACGTCTTTAGCATTCATTTTAAATTTACTGGCCGCTTTGACATATTCAAAGCGGGCGGAAAGTAACTGGATTACCGCATAATCAATATGATCTATTTCTGTACGAATGTCATTTATGCCGTGGCAGTCCTCAGGTTTATATATTTGATTATATGTCATTGTATTTATTAATTTTTATTTCCATGATATCTGTATTGTAAAACTAATATAAGTAGCAGTACAGTTAAAAAATGATAATTTTACAAATTAATATTATTATTATATATATGATAAATTAAATTAATTAAATATATGAAATGTAATATTCTATTATGCTGATTATTTTAACCTAAAAGCATAAATTGCTTTAATTGAGTATAACTGACCGGAATAAATGAAAAAATCCATGATTGACTTTTGCTGTTTTCTGGTTACAAAAAATATGAGAAACCAAACGTAATACTGAATAAATGCTAATGATAATAATTCTCAATATCCTATTGAAAACATTATTTTTTTATTTTCTTTTAATGTAATACGCGCTTTTAATAACGTTCGAAATTAGTTACAATACATCAATTTTACCAATATTTGCATAAGGTCAGCGCAGTTATGTTGGCGAATTATTTCCCCATATTAATATTTGTTCTGGTTGGCTTTGCCGCTGGTGTTCTGTTTATCTCTCTCGGTTTATTGCTAGGACCGAACCGGCCATACAAAATGAAACAGGAACCGTTTGAGTGCGGTTTCGAAGCTTTTGAAAATGCACGAATGAAATTCGACGTGCGTTACTATCTGGTAGCCATTTTATTCATCCTGTTTGACCTTGAAGTTGCCTTTATGGTGCCCTGGGCAGTTGTATTTAAAGAGCTGGGCGCATACGGATTCTGGTCAATGATGGTGTTTTTGCTGATTCTGGTTATCGGCTTTATTTATGAATGGAAAAAAGGCGCTCTGGAATGGGAATAGAAGGCGTTTTAAAAAAAGGATTTGTCACAACCACTGCCGATACCGTACTCAATTATGTGCGTACCGGTTCGTTGTGGCCGGCTACTTTTGGTCTGGCCTGTTGTGCCGTAGAGATGATGCAAGCTGGTGCTGCCCGTTATGACCTTGACCGCTTTGGTATTATTTTCCGCCCGTCACCGCGTCAGGCCGATCTGATGATTGTCGCCGGTACGCTGTGCAATAAAATGGCTCCTGCTTTGCGGCGTGTTTATGACCAGATGGCCGAACCGCGCTGGGTACTGTCTATGGGTTCCTGTGCCAATGGCGGCGGTTATTATCATTACTCTTATTCTGTGGTTCGGGGCTGTGACCGGATTGTACCGGTTGACGTATATGTACCGGGCTGTCCGCCAACTGCTGAAGCGCTGGTATACGGACTATTGCAGTTGCAGCTGAAAATTAAACGTACCGCCACTATCGCGCGTGTATGAAAGTGAGGGAAATATGGCAGATTTGGCAATACTGAAAGCCGTGTGCGAAGCCACTTTCGGCGATAAGGTACGTTACTGTCTTGACCGTGGTGAGCTGACACTGGATTGTGCAGCAGCTGATTATCATCAGCTTATGCAAACGCTGCGTGACCACAATGAATTAAAATTTGAAACACTGATTGATCTGTGCGGAGTCGATTACCAGAGCTATAAAAATGAGCCATGGGAAGGCAAGCGTTTTGCTGTAGTCAGTCATCTGCTGTCAGTAGCCAATAACTGGCGTGTGCGTGTGCGTGTCTGGGCTGAGGCTGAAGATTTTCCTACAGTAGATTCTGTTGTTGATATCTATAACGGTGCCAACTGGTATGAGCGTGAAGCATTCGATATGTTTGGCATCCTGTTTAACAACCATCCTGATTTGCGCCGTATTCTGACTGATTACGGCTTTGTCGGTCATCCGTTTCGCAAAGATTTCCCTGTTTCCGGCTATGTTGAAATGCGTTATGACGAGGCCGAAGGCCGCGTAATTTATCAGCCGGTAACGATTGAACCGCGTGAAATTACACCGCGCGTGGTGAGAGAGGAGCAGTACGGTGTCTAAGTTACGCAATTACACCATTAACTTCGGGCCGCAGCATCCGGCAGCACACGGCGTATTGCGCCTGATTCTGGAAATGGACGGTGAAAATATCGTTCGTGCCGATCCGCATATCGGTCTGTTGCACCGCGGCACAGAAAAACTGGCTGAATCACGCACCTATTTGCAGGCATTGCCATATATGGATCGTCTGGACTACGTATCCATGATGTGTAATGAGCAGGCATACTGCCTGTCAGTGGAGCGCCTGCTGAATATCGAAGTGCCGGTTCGCGCTCAATATATCCGTGTGATGTTTGCTGAAATTACCCGTATTCTTAATCATCTGATGGGTGTCGGTTCTCATGCGCTGGATATTGGTGCCATGACGGTATTTCTCTATGCTTTCCGCGAGCGGGAAGATTTGATGGATATCTATGAGGCAGTATCAGGTGCGCGCATGCATGCAGCTTATTTCCGCCCGGGTGGTGTATACCGGGATTTACCGGATTTCATGCCTAAATACGAATCCAGTAAATACCGTAATGCCAAAGTTTTGCAAAAACTGAATGCCAGTCGTGAAGGTACCTTGCTGGACTTCATTGAAGACTTTACCAACCGCTTTCCCGCCTGTGTGGATGAATATGAAAATCTGCTCACGGATAACCGTATCTGGAAGCAGCGTACAGTCGGTATCGGTGTAGTATCCCCGGAGCGTGCTCTGCAAAAAGGATTTACCGGTGTGATGCTGCGCGGTTCCGGTATTGAGTGGGATGTGCGTAAGAAACAGCCTTATGATGCTTATGCTCAGGTAGATTTTGATATTCCGGTAGGGATTAATGGTGACTGCTATGACCGTTATCTGTGCCGTATTCATGAAATGCGTCAGGCCAACCGTATTATCCGTCAGTGTGTTGACTGGCTTAAAGCCAATCCCGGTCCGGTAATTATTGATGACCATACTGTGGCCCCGCCGCACCGTACCGCCATGAAAGACGGTATGGAAGAATTAATCCATCACTTTAAGCTGTTTACCGAAGGTATGCATGTACCTGAGGGTGAAGTTTATGTGCCCACCGAGCATCCTAAAGGCGAGTTCGGGGTATATCTGATTTCTGATGGTGCCAATAAACCTTACCGGATGAAGATTCGTGCTCCGGGGTTTGCTCATTTGCAAGGGATGGACGAAATGGCACGTGGTCACATGCTGGCTGATGTGGTGGCTATTATTGGTACACAGGATATCGTATTCGGGGAGGTGGATAGATAATGTTGTCCCCTAACAGCTTAAAACAAATTGATATAGAACTGGCAAAATATCCGGCTGATCAGCGCCGTAGTGCCATTATGTCTGCCTTACGTATTGCGCAGACCGAGCTGGGCTGGCTTCAGCCGGAAACTATTGAAGAAGTGGCTGATTACATTGGTATTCCGCCGGCGCAGGCGTTAGAAGTTGCTACTTTTTATAATATGTATAACCTGAAACCGGTAGGTAAATATAAACTTACTGTGTGTACAAATCTGCCCTGTGCCCTGCGTGGCGGAGTAAATGCAGGTGAGTATCTGCAAAAACGTCTGGGTATCCGCTATGGTGAAACCACAGCCGATGGTAAATATACTCTGGTTGAAGGCGAATGTATGGGTGCCTGTGGCGATGCGCCGGTAATATTAGTCAATAATCATAAAATGTGTAGCTTTATGAGCGAAGAAGCCATTGAAGCAAAACTGGCGGAGTTGAACTAATGGCAATGTACCAGAATGGCGTGATTTTTGATCAGGTTGATACTTCAGACTCTAATTGCTGGACACTGGAAGCTTATATTGCTCGCGGCGGATATCAGGCATTGAAAAAAATTATCAGCGAAAATGTATCGCAGGATGATGTAATTGCCGAGCTTAAAACTTCCGGTCTGCGCGGTCGTGGCGGTGCCGGTTTTCCTACCGGGCTGAAATGGAGCTTTATGCCACGTTCTTTTCCGGGTACCAAATATATCGTGTGCAATACGGATGAGGGTGAACCGGGTACATTCAAAGACCGCGATATCATCGACTACAATCCGCATGCCCTGATTGAAGGCATGATTATCGGCGGCTACGCTATGGGCGCTGCTGTAGGCTATAACTATATACACGGCGAAATCTTCGAGAGCTATCTGCGTTTTGAAACGGCTTTACAGCAGGCGCGCGAAGCAGGATTACTCGGACAAAATATTCTGGGCAGTAATTTCAGCTTTGAGTTGCATGCTCATCATGGTTATGGTGCCTATATCTGTGGTGAAGAAACTGCTCTGTTAGAGTCTCTGGAAGGTAAAAAAGGACAACCGCGTTTCAAACCGCCGTTTCCGGCTTCATATGGCTTATATGGTAAGCCGACAACAGTTAACAATACTGAAACTTTTTCTTCTGTACCGTTCATTATCCGCGACGGCGGTCAGCTGTTTGCTGATAAAGGTATTCCTAATAATGGTGGTACCAAGCTCTTTTCAGTATCCGGTCACGTAGAACGCCCGGGTAACTACGAAATTCCGCTGGGGACACCGTTTAAGGATTTGCTGGAAATGTGCGGTGGCATGCGAAATGGCAAAAAACTTAAGGCAGTTATTCCCGGAGGTTCTTCTGCGCCGGTATTACCGGCAGACATCATGATGGAACTAACCATGGATTATGATGCCATAGCCAAGGCAGGTTCTATGCTGGGTTCCGGTGCGGTCATTGTCATGGATGAAGATGTATGCATGGTCAGAGCACTGGAACGACTGAGCTATTTCTATTTTGAAGAATCATGCGGGCAATGTACGCCGTGCCGTGAAGGAACCGGCTGGCTGTATCGCATTATTCACCGTATTACCTCCGGCAAAGGCCGGCCGGAGGATCTGGATTTGCTGGAATCACTGGGTAGCAATATTTCGGGGCGTACCATCTGTGCACTGGCAGATGCGGCTGTTATGCCGATACAGGGCTTTATGAAACATTTCCGCCCCGAATTTGAGCACTACATCGAACACGGCAAACCCATGAAAGAACATCGCTGGTGCTAAGGCACTATCTGCTTAGTTAGGATTGCGAACCTATGTTACAAATTCAAATTGACGGTAAACAACTTTCTGTCGAGCAGGGCAGTACGGTGATAGAAGCCGCCCATAAGGCCGGTACATTCATTCCGCACTTTTGCTATCACAAAAAATTGTCCATCGCCGCCAACTGTCGTATGTGTCTGGTTGAGGTAGAAAAATCGCGCAAGCCATTACCTGCCTGTGCTACGCCGGTCACCGATGGTATGGTTGTTAAAACCAATTCGCCCATGACTAAAGATGCCCAGAAAGGGGTAATGGAATTCCTGCTGATTAACCATCCGCTGGACTGTCCTATTTGTGATCAGGGTGGTGAATGCCTGTTGCAGGACTTGTCAATGGGCTATGGTAAAGGTGCCAGCCGTTATACTGAGGCCAAGCATGCTGTGGCCGGTAAAGAAATGGGGCCACTGGTTTCTGCTGCTGAAATGAGCCGCTGTATTCACTGTACCCGCTGTATCCGCTTTACTGAAGAAATTGCCGGTAAGCAGGAGCTGGCCATGATGAATCGTGGTGAATGCTCTGAAATTACACCGTTTAACGGTAAAACACTGGAAACCGAGCTGTCTGGCAACGTGATTGATTTGTGTCCGGTGGGCGCACTAACCAGCAAACCATTTCGTTATGACAGCCGTTCATGGGAATTAAGCCGGCGTAAATCTGTGTCTGCTCACGATGCACTGGGCAGTAATCTGATTGTGCAAACTAAAGACCATACCGTGCGCCGGGTACTGCCACTGGAAAACGAAGCCATCAATGAGTGCTGGCTCAGTGACCGTGACCGTTTTGCCTATGCAGGTTTGTATCAGCAGCGTTTAACTCAGCCGCAAATTAAACAGGACAACCAGTGGCATACGGTTGACTGGCAAACTGCACTGGATTATGTGGCTAAAGGTTTGCATGGTGTCAGCCATGATTTCGGTACCGATGCAATTGGTATGTGGGTCAATCCGGCCAATACTGTTGAAGAAATGTACCTGACCCGTAAACTGGCTAATGCGCTGGGCGTGAATGCTGTTGACAGTCGCCTGCGTCAGCTTGATGAGCGTTTTGGTGCAGCTGCTGAAGGCGCTCAGTGGCTGGGACAGAGTATTGAACAGCTGGCAGAGAATGAGGTGATTTTGCTGGTAGGCGCACGCTTACGGCAGGAACAGCCCTTATTAACAGCCCGTATCCGTCAGGCGGCTAAAAACGGAACTAAAGTAGCAGTGGTGGCTGCTGCTGATGAAGAACTGTTCATGCCGTTACTGGCACAGCTTAGCCTGCATCCTTATCAATGGATTGACTGGCTTAGTGATGCGCTTAACAGCGAAGTAGGTCAGGCCTTATTAAAAGCTGAAAAAGCCAGCATTATTCTGGGTGCGGATGTTTTGAACCATCCGGATGCAGCAGCAATTTATGCAGCCGCACAGGATCTGGCTGAAGCTACCGACAGTATACTGGGCGTCTTGCCGCAGGCGGCCAATAGTATTGGTGCTGAAATCGTAGGCGTGGCGGCCAGTAAAGCAGAAAATACCATTGCTGCACAAATTAAGCAGCCTAAACAGGCAGTAATGCTGCTCAATGTTGAACCGGATATGGATGTAGCCAACGGAGCTGCGTCCATCTCAGCCCTGAAACAGGCTCAGACAGTAATGGCATTCACTGCTTACGATAGTGAAGTATTGCGTGAAGTTGCAGACGTATTATTGCCAATTACGCCATTTACAGAAACCTCAGGCAGTTTTATCAGCATGGAAGGGCGATTACAGTCTTTTCATGGTGTTGTACAAGCTTACAGAGAAGCCAGACCTTTATGGAAGGTATTACGCGTACTGGGTAATATACTGGAATTGCCGGGCTTTGAATATGAAAATACCCAGCAGATTCTGGCTGATGCAGTTACCAAAGATCAGATACCGGCTTTGCTGAACAATCGTATACAACCGGTTGCTACCAGTGATCCCGATATCAGTCTGGTACGTGTTGGCGGCGTTAGTCTGTATGCAACTGATGCGATTGTGCGCCGTTCCGAACCCTTACAGAGTACAGTTCATGCCGCAGTACCGGTTGCACGTACCAACAGTGTGACACTGGCCCGGTTTGGTTTGAGTAATGGAGATACCGCACAGGCTAAACAAGGCAATAGTACCGTATCGATTACCATCACTACGGATGATACCTTGCCGGAAAATGTACTGTTTTTGCCATTACATCAGAGTAACTGGCACTTAGGCGCTTTATTGACCACTGTTGAATTGAGTAAAGGATAATCATGCAAGCGTGGTTTCAACAATTACTGGGCAACGACTTCGGTTTACTGGTGTCTGTCATCGTCAAGATTGTCATCATCATGCTGCCGCTGATTATTACCGTAGCCTATCTGACTTATTTCGAACGTAAAGTTATCGGTTATATGCAGCTGCGGGTTGGGCCGAACGTTACCGGACCGTATGGCTTAATCCAGCCGTTTGCCGATGTATTAAAACTGCTGTTCAAGGAAGTTACCCGCCCGTCGCAGGCTAATAAGGCACTGTTCTATATCGGACCGATGATGTCACTGATGCCGGCTTTTGCTGCCTGGGCAGTTATCCCGTTCAGTGAAACATGGTTTCTTACCCGAATTAATGCCGGTTTACTTTATATTCTGATGATTACTTCACTGTCTGTGTATGGTGTCATCATTGCCGGCTGGGCTTCCAATTCTAAATATGCTTTTCTCGGTGCCATGCGAGCTTCTGCGCAAACTATTTCCTATGAGATTGCCATGGGATTTGCGCTGATTGGTGTGATTATGGTTTCCGGAAGTATGGATTTTCATGACATTGTTATGTCTCAGGCAAAAGGTCATGCCGGTGGTTCCATTTTCTCATGGAACTGGCTGCCTTTATTTCCGCTATTTGTGGTGTATCTGATTTCCGCTGTGGCCGAAACCAACCGTGCGCCATTTGACGTAGCCGAAGGTGAATCGGAAATTGTTGCCGGTTTCCATGTAGAGTATTCCGGTTTTGCTTTCGCATTATTCTTTCTGGCCGAATACATTTTCATGATTCTGGTGGCTGCTCTGACGGCTCTGCTGTTCTTTGGCGGCTGGTTATCTCCCTTTCCGCAAAGCTGGGGTTTCATTGGTACCCCGAGTGTATTGTGGATGTTTCTGAAAATGGCACTGGTGTTGTACTTTTATCTGTGGATACGTGCAACATTCCCGCGTTACCGTTATGACCAGATTATGCGTCTGGGCTGGAAAGTACTGATTCCGGTAACCATTGTGGCAGTAATTGTACTGGGTTTGTGGATGATTTCACCCCTGAATTTATGGCATTAAGCAGGGAAAGGCTCTGATATGGCAAATATAATTAAAACCTTTCTGATGACCGAGTTGCTTTCGGGTATGAAAGTAACTCTGAAAAATTTCTTTGCGCGCAAGGAAACCATATATTTTCCTGAAGAAAAAACTCCGCAATCAGTTCGCTTTCGTGGTTTGCATGCACAACGGCGCTATCCCAATGGTGAAGAACGCTGTATTGCCTGCAAACTGTGTGAAGCTGTCTGTCCGGCCATGGCAATCAATATAGAATCTGAAAAACGTGAGGATGGTACACGTAGAACCACACGCTACGATATTGATCTGACTAAATGTATTTTCTGTGGTTTCTGTGAGGAGGCTTGCCCGGTTGATGCTATTGTTGAAACCCGGATTTTCGAATATCACGGTGAAAAACGCGGTGATTTATATTTCACTAAACCCATGTTGCTGGCTATTGGCGATCGCTATGAAGAAGATATCGCTAAATGCAAAGCCGCAGATGCACCATATCGTTAAGAGGTGGTCATGAATTTACCATTAATTCTGTTTTATGTATTTGCCGCCGTGATTTTGTTTGGCGCGATAAATACAGTTATTGCCAAAAATCCGGTACATGCGGTTTTGTTTCTGGTTCTGACATTCTGTGCCAGTGCCATGATGTGGATTCTGATGCAGGCTGAATTTCTCGGCATTGTACTGGTAGTGGTGTATGTGGGTGCGGTAATGGTGCTGTTCCTGTTTGTCATCATGATGCTCAATATTGATGTTGAGCAGATGCGCGCCGGCTTCTGGCGGCATGCACCTGTTGCAGCACTGGTGGGTATCCTGACTGCTGCCTTACTGATTGTTATTCTGGTAAATCCGCAACTGAATCTGGCGAGTCTGGGTAAGGATTCTCCGCTGCCTGCAGACTACAGCAATGTGCATGATCTGGGGATGCAGATTTACACTACCTATCTGTTACCGTTTGAACTGGCGGCTGTATTGCTGGTGCTGGGGATGGTGGCCGCAATAGCTCTGGTTCACCGGCAGACATACAATCCTCGTCGTACCAATCCGGCCGAACAGGTTAAAGTACAGGCAAAAGATCGTTTCCGTATGGTGAAAATGCAGCCTGAAATCACTGCACCGGTAACTGAAGAAGCAAGTAAAGAAGCAACTGAAGGGGAGCAGAAAGCATGATTACCTTAACCCATTATCTGGTGCTCAGCGCAATACTGTTTGCTATTTCTGCCATGGGTATATTTATGAACCGCAAAAACGTGCTCGTATTACTGATGTCAATCGAGTTAATGCTGTTAGCGGTAAATTTTAACTTTGTGGCTTTTTCCCGTTATCTCGGCGACACCGCCGGACAGATTTTCGTCTTTTTTATTCTGACAGTTGCTGCGGCCGAATCTGCTATTGGTCTGGCAATTATGGTTCTGATTTTCCGTAACCGTCAGAGCATTAATGTACAGGATCTGGATAGTCTCAAAGGCTAACAGGTGAGAGGAACGAGAGAAAAATTATGAGTGTTTATCTGATTATTGCTTTGGCTCCGCTCATCGGTTCATTACTGGCCGGTTTATGCGGTAAGCTGATCGGCCGTAAAGGTGCGCATAGCGTTACCATAGCAGGCGTAGCCGTTTCGGCAGTACTGTCTGCCTGGGTACTCTATGGTTTTATGACCGGAACCCGTCAGCCCTTTGATGAAAATGTGTATACATGGCTGACCATGGGCGGTCTGGACTTCTCAGTAGGGTTTCTGATTGATACCCTCACTGCCACTATGTTGGTGATTGTGACCAGTGTATCGCTGATGGTGCATATCTATACTATCGGTTATATGAGTGATGATGACGGCTATCAGCGCTTTTTCAGCTATATCTCACTGTTTACTTTCTCCATGCTGATGCTGGTAATGAGTAATAACTTCATTCAGTTGTTCTTCGGCTGGGAAGCTGTAGGGCTGGTGTCTTACCTGCTGATTGGCTTTTACTTTAAACGTGACAGTGCTATTTTTGCCAATCTGAAAGCATTTCTGGTTAATCGTGTCGGCGACTTCGGTTTTGTACTGGGTATTGGTCTGGTACTGGCTTATTTCGGCGGCAGCCTTCGCTATGCTGATGTTTTTCAGCATATTGATCAGGTTAAAAATGCCACTATCGAACTGATTCCCGGTCATCCGTGGTCTTTGATTACCGTTACCTGCATTTTGCTGTTTGTGGGCGCAATGGGTAAATCGGCACAGTTTCCGTTGCATGTCTGGTTACCGGATTCAATGGAAGGTCCGACACCGATTTCAGCTCTGATTCATGCGGCAACCATGGTAACAGCCGGTATTTTCATGGTGTCTCGTATGTCACCCCTGTATGAGTTGTCTGATACTGCTCTGGGTGTGATTATGGTATCCGGTACCATTACTGCGCTGTTTATGGGCTTTCTGGGTATGATTCAGAATGACATCAAACGGGTGATTGCTTATTCAACCTTGTCACAGTTAGGTTATATGACGGTAGCCTTAGGTGCCTCTGCCTATAATATTGCTGTTTTCCATGTCATGACCCATGCTTTCTTCAAAGCACTGTTATTTCTGGCCGCCGGTAGTGTGATTATGGGTATGCACCATGATCAGGATATGCGTCATATGGGCGGATTGCGTAAATACATGCCGGTAACATGGATTTGTATGCTAATTGGTTCATTATCGCTGATTGGCACACCATTTTTCTCCGGTTTCTATTCCAAGGATTCAATTATTGAGGCAGTAAAAGCGTCAACGCTGCCATTCAGTAGTGTGGCCTATGTAGCGCTGGTAGCTAGTGTGTTTGTCACCGCATTCTACTCATTCCGATTGTATTTCCTGGTATTTCATGGTGAAGAAAAGTGGCGCAAAGCCGAACATAGCGAACATCATCATGCAGAAGAACATCATGGACTGAAACCACAGGATAATCCGCATGAGAGCCCGCTGGTGGTAACCATTCCGCTGATTTTGCTGGCCATCCCTTCAGTATTTGTAGGTATGTGGGCAATGAAGCCCATGCTGTTCAGTGATTTTTATCAGCATGTGATTTTTATTAACAGTGCTGCACATCCTGCACTGGCATCCGTAGAGGAAGAGTACCACGGCATATTTGCTATGGCTCTGCACAGTCTGACAACTCCTGTGTTATGGCTGGTGATTGCCGGTGTTGTACTGGCGTGGTTCTTCTATATGAAAAAACCACAGATTCCGGCCAGAATTGCCGCATCTATACGTCCGGTTTATACCCTGCTGGATAATAAATACTATCTGGATACTATTTACTATAACGTGTTTGCCAAAGGCAGCCGTCTGCTGGGAACGTTGTTCTGGAAAGTTGGCGACGTTTTCATTATTGATAAATTAATTGTTAATGGTGCTGCACGCGTTGTCGCTGCTGTAGCAGCGCTGATACGGCGTATTCAGACCGGATACATCTATACCTATGCTACAGCAATGGTTGTGGGTGTGTTTGTACTGGTGGCATGGACTTTCTGGCCGTTGCTTAAAACAATGTTTGGCGGTTAATTGCGGGCATTCAACTTGGTATCTTTAGGCTATAAATATGTACGATAACTTACTCAGTTTGGCGATTTGGCTGCCTGTAGTGGCTGGCGTCGCAGTGCTGGCTACCGGCTCAGACAAGCACGCAGGTATAGCCAGAGTGCTGGCCTTAATCGGGGCGCTGGTTTCTTTTCTCATAACCTTACCGCTGTTTTTTAAATTCGACCGTTTAAATGGCGGATTTCAGTTTAAAGAATTTCATGTCTGGATTGAGAGTCTCAACATCAACTATGCATTAGGTGTGGATGGATTGTCAGTTCTGTTTGTGATTCTAAATAGTTTTACTACTTTACTGGTTGTTCTGGCCGGCTGGCAGGTAATCCAGAAACGGCCTGCGCAGTATATGGCCGCTTTCCTGATTATGTCAGGACTGATTAATGGCGCATTTGCAGCAATGGATGCCATCGTATTCTATGTATTCTTCGAAGGCATGCTGATTCCGATGTATCTGATTATCGGTATCTGGGGTGGTCCGAGACGGGTATATGCATCAATCAAATTCTTTCTGTATACCTTAATGGGTTCATTACTGATGCTGGTTGGTTTTGTCTATCTGTCTAATCAGACCGGCAGTTTTTCTATTGAAGCATGGCACAATATCAAGCACCTTGCGATGACGGCGCAAATTCTGCTGTTTATCGCTTTCTTCCTGTCTTTTGCGGTTAAAGTGCCGATGTGGCCGGTGCATACATGGTTGCCGGATGCTCACGTAGAAGCGCCGACCGGTGGTTCAATGGTACTTGCGGCAATTACTCTGAAAATAGGTGGTTACGGATTCCTGCGCTTTATTCTGCCTATTTTGCCGGATGCAGCACGTTATATTGCGCCGGTAATCATCGTGCTCAGTCTGGTGGCAGTAATTTACATCGGTATGGTGGCACTGGTACAAACTGATATGAAAAAACTGGTGGCGTACTCTTCCATCAGCCATATGGGATTTGTCACTTTAGGCTTTTTCCTGTTTACCGGCGGCTACCTGAATGACTGGGCCTTTAAAGGTGCCATTATGCAGATGATTTCGCACGGTTTTGTTTCAGCCGCTATGTTTATGAGTATCGGTGTGATGTATGACCGGATGCACACCCGCGATATTTCAGCTTACGGCGGTGTCGTAAACAGTATGCCGGTATTTGCTTCTTTCATGCTGTTCTTTGCTATGGCTAATGCCGGTTTGCCCGGTACATCAGGATTTGTAGGCGAATTTATGGTCATTGTCGGTGCAGTAAAAACCAATTTCTGGGTTGGTGCACTGGCGGCGTTAACCTTGATTTATGGTGCAGCATATACCTTGTGGATGTTTAAACGGGTTGTTTTTGGTGCCATCAAAAATCCGGAAGTTGCGCAATTAAAAGATGTAAACAAACGCGAACTGCTAATTCTGGTGATTCTGGCTGTAGCGGTACTGGGATTTGGTTTGTATCCGGAACCGTTTATCGCTGTCGTGCATCAGGCAGCAAATGATTTGATAGTCCAAGCGGCACAAAGCAAACTGTAAGGAAATGTGAATGAACTGGACAGATTTAACAATATTTCCCGCTGCACCGGATATGGTGCTGACTGTAGTACTGTTTACAGTATTGCTGGTGGACTTATGGCTTAATGACCGGCAACGCTGGATAACCTGTACCCTGTCAGTTATCGGTCTGATACTGACCGCCGCGGTACAGTGTCTGGTATGGAAAGAACAGCCGCAATATGCCTTTCATGATATGTTTGTACTGGACGGCATGGCTCAACTGGCCAAGTTATGCATGTATGTACTGGTTATTGCCTTGTTTATTTACAGCCAGACTTATCTGCGTGCTAAACATATTTATCAGGGTGAATTCTATACGCTAACCCTGTTTGCGCTGCTGGGCATGAATATTATGGTTTCAGCCAGCCACTTCCTGACTTTATATGTCGGGCTGGAGCTGCTTTCGCTGGCGCTTTATGCTTTAATTGCCTTGCAGCGCGATAGTGGCCGTGCTGCTGAAGCTGCATTGAAATATTTTGTGCTTGGTGCACTGGCCTCAGGTTTACTGTTATACGGTATTTCCCTGATATACGGTGCAACAGGTACATTACAGCTGCAGCAGGTGCTTGCTGCCAGCCAGGAAACAACCAATCCGTGGTTATTGAAACTCGGGCTGGTATTTATTGTTGCCGGTATTGTATTTAAACTGGGTGGTGTACCATTTCATATGTGGGTGCCGGATGTGTATCAGGGTGCGCCGACTGCAGTCGCTGCACTGGTGGGTACAGCACCGAAAATTGCGGCTACAGTCTTCGCTTTCCGTATCCTGGTTTACGGTCTGCTGACTCAGTGGGAAAGCTGGCGTGAATTACTGTTGCTGCTGGGTATTGCCTCACTGTTTGTGGGTAATCTGGCTGCTATCATGCAAACCAACATTAAACGTATGCTTGGTTTTTCAACAGTAGCCCATATGGGTTTCATTATGCTGGCTCTTCTGTCCGGTCAGTCTGGCTGTGCTGCAGCTATGTATTATGCAATAACCTATGCTTTAATGGCCTCTGTAGCGTTTGCTATTCTGGTTCTGCTCTCCGGCAAGGATGTTGAATGCCAGAATATCAGTGATCTTGCCGGTCTGAATCAGAAAAATGCATGGTATGCATTTTTAATGCTGCTGGCGATGTTTTCAATGGCCGGTATTCCGCCATTGATGGGCTTTTATGCCAAGCTGGCCGTTATTAAAGCGTTATTGGCCAGCGGCTATCTGTGGGTTTCTGTGTATGCAGTAATAATGTCGTTGATTGGTGCTTTCTATTATCTGCGTGTGGTTAAAACCATCTATTTCGATAATCCGGATTCTGTTGCCGAACCAGTATTCAATATGACTTTTCTCGGTAAAATCGTTTTATCTGTTAACGGTTTATTATTGCTGTTATGGGGTATTTTGCCTGATGGTGTAATGAACTGGTGTGTACAGGCATTACTGCATAGTTAATCTGAATTTAGTCCTTCAACAGCAGCCACTACGGCTGCTGTTTTTATAACAGCCGTACACACTTATCAAAACAAATGCGCACAGGTAAAATAACTATTCAACCGTTGACATAACAACTGCATAATAAGCATGAATAACTCAGAATTTGATATCCGCCAGACTGAATGTGTGGTAGTAAAAGTAGGTTCCAGTCTGGTGACCAATGGCGGACATGGGGTAGATCAGAATATCCTGAATAACTGGGCACAGCAGATTGCGCAATTACGTGCGAATGGTATTCAGGTAGTACTGGTATCCAGTGGTGCTATTGCAGAAGGTATGAAACGGCTGGGCTGGCAGGTACGTCCGAAAGCAATTAATGAATTACAGGCTGCCGCCGCAGTGGGGCAAATGGGACTGGCTCAGGCATATGAGATTGCGTTTGAATCACTGCGTATCCGGACAGCACAGATTCTGCTGACACATGATGACTTGAGTCACCGTACCCGCTATTTAAATGCCCGTAGTACTATCCGCACTCTGCTGGAGCAGGGAGTAGTACCGATTATTAATGAAAATGATACAGTTACCATTGATGAAATCAAACTTGGCGATAATGATACCCTTGGTGCTCTGGTAACTAACCTGATTGAAGCTGATGTACTGATTATTCTGACAGATCAGAATGGTCTGTATGACAGAGATCCGCGTAAGCATACTGAAGCCAGACTGATTCATAAAATTGCTGCCAATCATCCAGACCTGGAAAGTATGGCCGGCGGAGCAGGCAGCAGCGTGGGCACCGGAGGTATGTATACCAAAGTACTGGCTGCAAGACGGGCTGCTTTAAGCGGTGCTGCAACCTGTATCGCCAACGGGTATGCTGAAAATGTATTAGTCCGGTTACTGGAAGGCGCACAAACGGGTACTTTATTTACCCCGGCCGGTAGCCGGTTGAGCGCACGCCAGCAATGGTTACTTGGGCAGGTACAACTGGCTGGTAAGCTAACCGTTGATGAGGGTGCAGAACAGGCACTGAAAACACAGCACTCCAGTCTGCTGGCTATCGGTTGTGTTGCTGTCAGTGGTCATTTTGATCGTGGCGCATTAGTGGCAGTATGTAATCAGGCCGGTAAAGAAATTGCCCGCGGACTGGTTAATTATAATGATCATGAAATTGGGCGTTTATTGCGGCAGCCGTCTCAGGCTATAGAAGAATTATTGGGCTATGTGGCAGAACAGGAACTGATCCATCGGGATAATATGGTATTACGTCGTGACTGAAGCAGATATTGAAAAATTCTGCCAAATCCAATAAAGAAGATAATATTTACCAGCAGGCTGTAAGCTTAAATAGCCACCAATCTAAGATATAGTATAGGGCAATTTGTTTTTAATAAAACAGATTAAAGTGGCCTGATAAATACATATACCATCATTAAATTTGTCTGTGTTATCAGAAAGTGCCGTTTTCAGTATCAGGTAAATTTATGGATATCTGAGCATAATCTGCCATGTAGACAGATTGCCAATATATCGGTAGAAAAAATATCTACTCAGGCTGTGGATGCTGCGTTTATCGCTGTTGTGCAGTTATATATTGACTGATCCAAAGAGACAAATGTCTCTTGTTTTTAAATCAATAATTTTCATGTAACCACCTGTAGATGTTGTTTTTTCATTAAAAAAATCAGGTTTATGTATTATCATCATTTTACCCACAAGCTCAGTTTCCGAATATAAATATCCATCATTAGTAATTTTCTTATAGTTATGAATCATATTTCTGCATGAACACTCTTCTTTCGATTTTTCAGAAGGTGAGTCACAAATATTGAGTCTCCAATGAAACTTCACTAATATGTTTTGATAACTTGAATCATATAAATAATGTTTAGCAAGTTTCGAGGTACATTTCAAAGGAAGAAATAAAATAAAAGCCATAAGCAGGATATAAAATAACTTTTTTATAATATACTTTTTTCTGTTAAATTTTTGTTTATTCATCTAGATTGGTAAATTATTGTCAAATAGATAATATATCATTAATAAAAAATTATTAGTCATAACTACCATCAAAATTAATGTAGTGTTGCGCCTGATCAACTAAACCGGTGCTGATTTTATTAGAGCTATAAATAAATTATTTAGAATAAATTCATGTTAAGCAGTAAATTTCTTCTTTCTACATTAAAAGAAAGCCGACGGAAGCTCGAATTATGCATTAATATTAAATCCGGAATAATGCATAATATTGAATTGTTTTAAGTAATATAAAATGAAAAAGATGGTGTTTCTGCATATATAGAAGAATTATTGGGCTATATGGCAGAACAGGAACTGATCTATCGGGATAATATGGTATTACGCTGTGGCCGAAGCGGATATTGAAAAATTCTGCCAAATCCGATAAAGAGATAATATTTACCAGCAGGCTGTAAGCTTAAACAGCAACCAATTTAAGATTTGTTTTTAATAAGGCAGATTAAAGTAGTCTGATAAATACATATACCGTCATTAAATTTGTCTGTGTTATCAGAAAGTGCCATTTTCAGTATCAGATAAATTTATAGATATTTGAGCATAATCTGCCATGTAGACAGATTGCCATTATATCGGTAGAAAATATCTTCTCAGGCTATGGTTGCTGCGTTTATCGCTATACCTATCGGCTACTTAATAATAGTAACAAATGTCCCTTGTTTTTAAATCAATAATTGCTAAATTTCCACCTCCTGTACCGAGTCGCCACGATTCTTCATTGAAGAAGCTAGGTTTATTTATTAGCACAATTTTACCCACTAGCTCAGATTCGAAATATAAATATCCATCATTAGTAACTTTATCAAACCGATTATGCTCAGTATTGATGTTTTTAAAAATTATTTTCTTGCATGAACACTTAGAATCCGGTTTTTCAGATGGTTCCCATTTTTTTCCAGATTGTAAAATACACCTATCGAATTCCCAGTCGAATTTCATTAATATGTTCTGATAATTTAAATCATATAAATAATGTTTAGCAAGTTTCGAGGTACATGTCAAAGGAAGGAATAAAATAAAAGCCATAAGCAGGATATAAAGTAACTTATTTATAATATACTTTTTTCTGTTAGATTTCTGCTTATTCATATATATTGGTAAATTATTGTCAAATAGATAATATATCATTAACAAAAATGAGTTTGCCACAATTGCCATTAAAATTAATGAAATGTTGCGCCTGATCAACTGAACCGGTGCTGATTTAATTAGAGCTATAAATAAATTATTTAGAATAAATTCATGCTAAGCAGTAAATATCTTCTTTAAAAGAAAACCGTCGGATGCTGAAATTATGAATTAATATTAGATCCGGAATAATGCATAGTATTGAATTGTTTTATGTAATATAAATTGAAAAAGGTGATAATAATGCATATTGGTTATTCTGCATATACCAGAATAACCAATATGATTTGTATTGTTTTTTTACAAAGAGAAATGATTCATTTTGGAAATAATTACCGGCTTCTTTATTTATTAAGCCTTACCAGTTAATCTTTAATCCGACAGAACCATTTACCGGCGCTTTGGTATGTGCATCACCACCATTAGACCATGTATGGCCGATTTCACCATAAGCTTTTACTTTGTTTGTAATATCGTAAGTACCGCCAATTGCCAGCTCAGTGCTGGCATGAGAGGCACCGGCATTTAATCTGGTTGTGGCTACATTAGTAATGTAACTGGTATGGTCGGCACCATCAGGTGAGTAAAAGAAATTTACCCGGGCATAGGGTCGCAGACTTCCTTTATTCAGTTGATAGCTGCCTTCGAGTCTTCCGCCAAGGCGGAAGAGCCAGGCATTATTGTGTCCGTGACTGACTGTAGTACGTCCGCTGATATCAGAATCATTTAAATCCAGCCACTGATGAATAATCTGAGCCTGCGGTTCAAGCTTCCAGTTGCTGCTGCCCAGAGTAAACGGCTGACCTATTTCTACTGAAGCCGTAACGCCATGACCTTTCTGTTTGCCGGTCGGATTGTTATCCGGTTTAATATCAACATGATGGCGGGCACCCTGTATTACAAAATCTGCATAAGCACCATTTTCACGGGTGTAATTACCATATGCGCCGATAAAGTAAGATTTGGTTGTGTTTTTACCTGCTCTGGTATCAATACCGCTGGTAAAGCCGTCGACATCGAGATTGCCGTGCAGATAGCCGACGTATCCGCCGGCACGCCAGCCGTTGCTGCTCCAGATATCACTGCCCAGTTGTAAACCGGCATAATTACCGGTAGTACGGGCATTGGCCGGCCCGTTTTGCTGAATATCAGTACGGCTGGCAATCACTCTGCCCCAGCTCATACGTTCATCAGGCAGAGGAGTGGAACCGATACGCTGATGCATATTAGCGAGCATAAGGCTGTCGGCCTGTCGTAACTGAGAGGCAACTGCGGCAAATAATGGTACTTCTTTACGGTATAGTGGTCTGGATCTGGTTGTAATTTCTTCAGGTATATCATATGACTTTAAAAGATTTGCGGCGCTGGAGAATGTTTGTTTATCTGAGCGCAGATACCAGCTGCTGTCATCATTATTTTTTACCAATTCATATGCATAAGCACCTGCATCAATATGGCCATTAAACAGACTAAAAATGGCATCATTACTCTTTCCTTTAACAGTAATGAGAGCAATTCCGTTGGTGCCGGTTGTATCTGCTCCCAGTCCATTAATGTCCGTTATTTTAATGGTACTTCTGCCAGTAGCATCTCCCGTAATCAACAATTTATCGGCGGTGTTTTCATGAGAATCAATATCCATTAGTAACTGACTACCCGGGCTACCGTTGTAGTTGCCATTGATTGTCAGGATATCTCCACTATAATTGTTATTAAAACTGATTGTGCCTGCATTATTTACGTCGGCAGTAATATTTATCTGACGGGATAAATCCACAGTACCTGTCTGCAGGGAAGTGCTTTTAGGTATTGCAAAATTTAGTATGCTCCCCGTATTAATATTTAATTGCCTGGTTTCTAGATCTCCGGTTAATGCTAAATTACCGAATAACGGTGAATTTCCTTGCTGACCAACATTAATAATAGTCCAGTTACGTAATGCAGTATTATTCATATCACTATTACTGGCAGAAGAACCAGTAAGCAGACTGTTGATATTGAGGGTGTCGATATCCTTCTGTCCATCAGGATTTAATCCGTCTGCATCTTTTTTTCCTCCGTCGAGTAGAGTTAAGGCAGACGTATCAGCCTGATTAATAGTGAAAGTATCGCTACCATTATTCAGTAGCACTTGTCCGGAAATTCTAGCGCCCTTATTGACTATAATATTGGCATTAGAATCATTATTCATAATTGCTATACCAGAATTTGCGGTAATTTCAGCTCCGTTTTCCAATGTAATATTAGTATTTATACCGCTTGCATCAGTATTTTTAATACCGGCGCCTACTCCTCCGCTTACTTTACCGGCAATATGTATATTAGTGTCACCACTTCCTTGATTATCAGTATAAATGCCATTATTTATCCCTGTAATATTACCGGCTAGCTGAGTAATATTGAGTTCATAAGCAGGTTTAGAATGACGAATTTCAATTCCATTATAGGTAGTATGTTGGGCATCTTCCACATTATCTATTTTAGTCGTAATAACATTTCCTGTAGTGGTCAGGAAAGTTGATCCGGTACCAGAATTTAAAATATCGATAGTGTTAAAAGATCCGATAGCATCATTAACATGAATAATTAAATCTTTTGCTTTGTTGCTGCTGATAGCACTAAGAGCAGTACCTTTTTCGTTATAAATATTATTTACATTAACAGTAGTTGAACCATCTATACCTTCATTTGCAACTTCAACACCACCCGTGACATTATTAGCTTGAAGCATTAAATCTTTGGCAATAACTCCATTTGCTACTACTAGACCGCTATCGGCAGTAATGTCTTTGGCAATTACGGTGGTTGAACCCGCACCGGCATTAACCGCAAAAATTCCCCCAAGAGTATTACTATTGATATTACCAGCAATAATTGTTAAATCTTTAGTTTTTCGACCATTTACTGCCCAGATACCAGTACCTCTTTCACCAGTTTTTATTGAACCGTTAACCACAATAGTAGTTGAACCGGTACCATAGTTATTTGCTGTAATACCGAAAGCTTGGGTAGCGAAATTAGATGCTTCAATATCGTGAGCATAAATATTTATATCTTTTGAACCAAGGTCGTTATAAACACGGATACCCGATCCCAAGTCACTTTTTACATTGCCTGTATTGACCGTGACTGAACCGGTACCGCCATTATTAATATCAATACCACCGGTAAGACCTGCAACATTACCATTGTAACTATATATATCTTGTGTATTTTTTCCACTTTTAACTACAAGTGCCTGACTGTTACTTGAATTAATATTTCCTGTTGTAATAGTGGTTGATCCAGTTCCTTGATTATTAACAAGAATGCTCTCTGAAACACTATTGATATTATTAGCATTAATCAATACGTTTTTACTCGAGACATCATTATTAACAGAGATCGCATTGTTTTGAGTATTAATATTACCATTAACATAAACAGAACTTGAGCCAATACCATGATTGGCTATGACAATACCTCCGACAGGACTTTTTAAATTATTAGTAGCAACAGTAATATCTTTTGCATTTTTGCCAACATCAATATAGACAGGCAGGTTATCTGAAGTGATATCACCTGTGTTAATTACAGTATAACCGCTACCCTTATTCGAAACAGATATGGCATCAACTGCACTGTTGATATTTTGAGTATTGATATTGATATCAGTAGCAGTTTCTTCGTTTTCCGCCAGAATAGCTGGAGAAATATCGGTTGTAGTTGTGGATGGGTCAATATTTATATCATTAGTAACATTGATATTTATTGAACTATTTCCATTATTGTAAATATGGATTCGATTGTTTGTATTCTGAATAGAATCACCAGTCAACGCCGTAGCGATTTTTGCGGGATTGTTTTGTGTACAGGTTATATTTGCTGTTGATAATACCGGACACCGCGCATGAGCGAGATTGATGACTGCCAACATACTGAAACAAGCAGTCAGTTTAATCAGTTTTTGTTTACCGCAACTGTGTACTAGTTCTGATGCAACTGTATAAGTCTGTAATCTTAAATTCCAGATTAGTTTATATATTTTGTTCATCCTGCTTATCTCCTACATTTTTAAATGAAATAAAAATTAGATTGGTTTATAAATAATGACAAAACAATAATATATAATAATTTTAATTAATTGAAACAAACATATATCCTGGAATTGAATGTAATTAATGATAAATAAATTTTTACTAATAATATTTACCAGTTAATCTTTAATCCGACAGAACCATTTACCGGCGCTTTGGTATGTGCATCACCACCATTAGACCATGTATGGCCGATTTCACCATAAGCTTTTACTTTGTTTGTAATATCGTAAGTACCACCAATTGCCAGCTCAGTGCTGGCACGAGAGGCACCGGCATTTAATCTGGTTGTGGCTACATTAGTAACGTAACTGGTATGGTCGGCACCATCAGGTGAGTAAAAGAAATTTACCCGGGCATAGGGTCGCAGACTTCCTTTATTCAGTTGATAGCTGCCTTCGAGTCTTCCGCCAAGACGGAAGAGCCAGGCATTATTGTGTCCGTGACTGACTGTAGTACGTCCGCTGATATCAGAATCATTTAAATCCAGCCACTGATGAATAATCTGAGCCTGCGGTTCAAGCTTCCAGTTGCTGCTGCCCAGAGTAAACGGCTGACCTATTTCTACTGAAGCCGTAACGCCATGACCTTTCTGTTTACCGGAAGGATTGTTATCCGGTTTAATATCAACATGATGGCGGGCACCCTGTATTACAAAATCTGCATAAGCACCATTTTCACGGGTGTAATTACCATATGCGCCGATAAAGTAAGATTTGGTTGTGTTTTTACCTGCTCTGGTATCAATACCGCTGGTAAAGCCGTCAACATCGAGATTGCCGTGCAGATAGCCGACGTATCCGCCGGCACGCCAGCCGTTGTTGCTCCAGATATCACTGCCCAGTTGTAAACCGGCATAATTACCGGTAGTACGGGCATTGGCCGGCCCGTTTTGCTGAATATCAGAACGGCTGGCAATCACTCTGCCCCAGCTCATACGTTCATCGGGCAGAGGAGTAGAACCGATACGCTGATGCATATTAGCGAGCATAAGGCTGTCGGCCTGTCGTAACTGAGAGGCAACTGCGGCAAATAATGGTACTTCTTTACGGTATAGTGGTCTGAGTTTTGATGGTTTAGTTGTCGTACCACTATCGCCAGAGCTGCCGTTACCGGCGTTATTGCCACCGGCGTTATTGCCACCGGAGTTGTTACCACCGGAGTTGTTACCACCGGAGTTGTTACCACCGGAATTGTCGCTACCAGAGTTGTTACCACCAGAGTTATTGCCACCGGAATTATTTCCGCCGGAGTTACCATCACCCGGATCTGTTTGCTTTTGAGAGCGTAAATACCAGTTATTCCCGTTTTGCTGCAAATCACCTTTAAACAAATGGTATTCATATGCACCTCTGTCTAAATGATCGCCTTCCAGTGCAAAAGCATCTCCGGTACTGTTACCATTAATATGTACCAATTCAATGCCATTGGTATTTCCGGTATCGCCGCCAAGACCATCAATGCTGGCAAATCTGATGGTGGTTTTACCTGTCACATTACCCTGAACAGTCAGTTTATCGGCAGTATTGTCAGCAATGCTGTCATTATCTTTTAAAGCAGAATTAAGTTTCAGATCCAGAGTCAGTTTACCGCCATTACCCTGATAATTTCCGATAATCGTTAAATTGTCTCCGGTGAAATTACTATTGAGATTAATATTGCCTGAGTTAAACACATCGCCATTAATCTGTGCCTGTCTTAGAGCGCCGATAAGATTGACTGTGGTACCATTCCCGATATTAAGCTGATTAGTATTCAAATCTCCGCTCAGGGTGAGGGTACTGTTTTGAGCAAGATTGATTTTTTCCCAGTTACGAATAGCAATATTTCCGGCAGTACCATTATTATTTCCGGTGGTTGAACCGGTTAATGACTGATTAATATTCAGTGTATCAGTCATTCCGTCATTACTGCTGGTATCGTCCCCACCATCGACTACAGTAATATTACTGATATTGGCTCCGCGATTGATGAAAAGAGTGTCACTACCGTTACCCAGCTCAATTCGTCCGATGACGTTTGAACCGCTATTCAGCGTAACCTTAGCATTACCATCACCATCACGAATAGCCAGACCAGAAGCTGCTGAAACTTTGGTACCGGTATTAAGGGTAATAGTTGTTTTACTGTTTGGTTTATCATCAACAAAAATACCTGCTTCCGTACCCCCAGTTATTGGATTGGTCAGGGTAAGTGTAGTATCACCTGAACCAGAATTGTGTACCTTAATGCCGCTGGCTCCTCCGCTAATTGCACCTCCCGATTGAGTGATGATGATACCTCCAGCCTGTTCCCCGTTTTCAGCCCAGATTCCGTATCCCCTTGTGGCTGTAATTGGCCCGTTAGAAGTAATTTCTGTGTCACCGAGAGCATGATTATTTGCAACGATACCATTAGTACCGGCATTGATAATAAGTGAATCGATGCGCAGCCCGTTAGCCTGATTTGTAATGGTTACGCTGATACCGGTATTTTTATCTGCTGTTACTGATGCCTGATTGACAATTCTGGTTTCGCCTGTTCCATTATTGGTTGCATATATACCGTTATCTGTACCGGATATAACGTTAGTATTTATAGTCAGACCCTTTGTATTATTGCCATTATTAACAAAGATACCATTACCAGATGAAGCAGTAACATTACCAGTTGATCTAATGTCAGTGGAACCATTTCCAGAGTTAATAGCGTAAATACCGTTACTTGTACCTTCAATATTGCCACTTGTAATAGTTAATTGCCCTCCGTGATTCTCGCTAAAAATTCCATCGCCATTGTCTCCATGCACATCTTTGAGAGTTTTAATGGTTGTATTACCAGTACCATTATTATATGCATAAATACCATTGGTATTTCCCTGAACGGCACCATTGGTGGTTACATTTAAATGGGTTGATGCATTCTCATTATTAACCCATATAGCATCGTTAGTGTGTGATTCAATACCTTCATTAACGATAAGTGTCGTTGACCCTTTACCATTGTTATGTGCATAAATACCATGTGCCTGACCAATAACAGCCTCAGTATTAATAGTTAAATCCTTTGATCCGGCATTATTGACAGCATAAATGGCATCATCAGTATCAGATATGATATCATCATTCGCTGTTATTTTTGTGGAACCGCTGCCTCTATTATCGATACTAATACCTTTGCGTTGTTTGCTATGGACGGCTGCTGTTGTGAGTGTGACATCTGTTCCTGCGCTGTTAATGTAAATACCTTTAGTATCAGGAGTTAACATATCTTGTGTGGTGTTAATTGTAATCGCACCATTCTGGCTGTTATTTGTTGCATCAATATCTGTTATATTTTTATTATTGGCGTTTACTGTTAAATCCCCGGCACCATTTTGATTGATAATTGTAAGCGACTGATTTAAGTCAGTGTCGGGTGTATTGATGGTCTGATTGGAAGGATCTCTGTTTTCAATGCGATTATCGCTGATGGTAGTGTCAGCATATGTACTGATAACAGGCGTGTTTTCTCGAAAAGTTGTGCAAACTTTGTTGTCTGGTGCTGAAAGCGGACATTGTGCATAAGCCAGTCCGGTAGTTGCCATGCTGACAGCTATAATGCTAACCAGCCTGAGCCGTGCAGTTTTACCCCCTTTCCGGGCTAATTCTGATGTAACGATATATGCCTGTACTTGCGCATTCCAGATAAGTTTGTAGATTTTATTCATATTGGCTAAGATAATCAGGTAAATGAGAATTATGTTTCAGTCAAACACCGTAGTTAGATATATACATTTTTAAATCAACTTATAAACATATAAATAAGATATATCTTTTTTTTATTCGACTATAAAAAATTGATGAAGTCAAAAAATTAACTATATGAAAATTAGAATTTAAATGTTAGTAATTGTAAAATATTATTATATTAATGATAGCTGAATGGCATTAATGCTGTTTGAAATTTAAACAGTATAGGGCAGGCTGCAAAAGCGTTAGCCAGACAATTTTATACCTTTAGAATATTTTTTTATGCCGGTATTATCATCCAAATGTATGCTTTGGTAAGAAAATTTTAGACCAAATAGCTATATTTTATGAAAATGGAATTAAATAAAAATAATAATCAGGTGATTTAATTTTTTTAACCTGTTGTAAATTAGTTTCAAAATTAACAAAAATATATTTAATAATTTTATAGAGACACCCGCAGAAAAATTATTTTCTTGTACATTATTTGGTAAGTGCGGATTGTTGATAGTTTATAAAAAATTAATTAAGGCACGTAATAATATGGAAAAGCTGTTTCAAAATGAAGTAATGGTCTGCTGAAGAGTTTTGTGAGAATAAATAAGATAAAAAATTTAAGTTTAATCAGGCATAAGTATTATCAGACATACAAAATTCTGTCTCATCTTACCAATTGATTTGCTAATAATAATAAATCAGAAATTATTTAATCACTGATAAATACAATACGAAATTGAAAATACAGCTTACCAGCTAAAATTAATGCTGTATGTCTGTATATCAGATATTTCCCGATATGATATCAATTTATATTGTGTTAGCATTACTGTGGTTACTCCGATTCTGAACCTGTGCAAAGAAATGTTCCGGCACAGGTTTTTTCTTGATAGCTGACTTTGTATTTTTCTGTTTTTCTTCTTAATCTGTCACAATAGATAATTATCTGGTCAGGAAATGTATATGACAGAAGTTATGGTATTGGTTGTGGAAGATGAAGCTGCAATTTCTACCCTGATTCAATTTACGCTGGAACAGGCGGGATTTGTTGTGCAATGTGTACCCAGTGTAGAAGCTGCACAGCCGTTATTGCAGGCCAGGCTGGCTGATGTACTGTTACTAGACTGGATGTTACCCGGACTTTCCGGTCTTGATTTTATCCGGCAGCTGCGGAATGATATTCGCAGTCGTGATTTACCCATTATTTTATTAACAGCACGCGGTGAAGAAACAGATAAAGAGCAGGGGCTGAATCTGGGTGCAGATGACTACATTACTAAACCTTTCTCACCACGAGAACTGATTGCGCGAATTAATGCGCTTTTGCGCCGACGTGCACCGCAAAAAACCAGTGTACCACTGCGTATTTATGGTCTGGAACTCGATCCGCAGCAGCAGCGTGTACAAGTAAACGGACAAACCATTCCCTTCGGACCCAGTGAATTTAAGTTATTACATTTCTTTATGACACATCCGGATCGGATATACACCCGCAGCCAGCTTCTGGATCTTGTATGGGGTGATCATGTGTTTGTTGAGGAGCGTACGGTAGATGTTCATATCCGCCGTTTAAGACGAGGACTTGAAACAGTGGGGCATGACCACCTTATACAAACTGTGCGTGGCAGCGGCTATCGCTTTTCACCATAGCCGGAAATACTTCTTAAATTTATCTTCTGTGAAATAACATGCTTCTGTCTGAACTGCGCCATCATTTATATTTAATACTGGCAACCATGATTGTGGTTGTCGTAGCGTCATTGCTGACTGGCGGTCTGCAATTCATGCTGATTAGCTTGTGCTGCCTGTTTTTTTTGTGGTTGGCGGGTTACTGGTATCATTTATTTAAACTGGTTCGGTGGCTGGAAAGACCGAAATTACGTAATGTGCCACAAGGGATCGGGATTTGGAACAATATTTTCAATACTTTGATGCTACAGGCACGTAGCCGTAAAAAGCGTAAACAGAAACTGGGTATCGCCTTGTTACGCTTTAACCGTATTGCTGAAACCATACCAGAGGGCGTATTAATCCTTGGAGAGGATGGACATATTCAGTGGCTGAACCATCTGGCTGCAATCCATCTGAATCTGGTTGCTGAACAAGACAATAACAGTATGCTAGCTGATCTGATTGAAAATAGTGATTTCCGGCAATTTTTGGATGAGCCGGTAACAGAATCGGTGAATATAAAGCTTACACTTGAAAATATAAATAGCGGATTACCACGTGTATTAAATATTATCCGTACTCCGTTTGATGAACAGGCAACACTGATTATTACTCAGGATATTACTGCTGCCGAACAGTTGAATGCCACCAGAACGGCATTTGTGGCCAATGTTTCACATGAACTGCGTACTCCTTTAACTGTAATCAATGGCTTTCTGGAAACTTTAACTGATATGCCGGATTTGCCGCAGGAACAGCGTCAGTCATTTATTGCACTGATGAGTAAAGAAGGAACCCGCATGAATCATCTTCTGGCAGATTTATTAACCTTATCACGACTGGAAAATCAGGTTACTGCATCTTTATGTAAACAGTCGTTGTGCCTGAGTATTCTGGTTGAGCAGGTGGTATATGAAGCTGAAATTTTGTCTGAAAATAAACATCGTTTTATCTGTGAAATAGCTGCAGATATCTGGGTAGAGGGAATTCAGCAGGATTTATATAATGCATTCAGTAATCTTCTGTTTAATGCTGTACGCTATACTCCGCAATATGGAACTATTACTATCCGGCTCTATATGGAACAGAATGTGCCGGATTGTAGTCAGCAAATTGTATTTCAAGTGAGCGATACGGGTCATGGTATCGCTGCGGAGCATATTCCTCATCTTACCGAACGCTTTTATCGTGTAGATTCAGGCCGCTCACGCGAGAGCGGTGGTACAGGTCTTGGGCTGGCCATTGCCAAACACGCTCTGGCAGAACATGGCGGCAAATTACAGATTGAAAGTATTACTGGGAAAGGCAGCACTTTTAGTGCCATATTACCGCAAATGAATAATAGCAAAGTACTTGACAGCAGCCGCACTCCTGCCTAAAATGCGCGCTCTTGGGTCGTTAGCTCAGTCGGTAGAGCAGCGGACTTTTAATCCGTTGGTCGAGCGTTCGAATCGCTCACGACCCACCACAAAATATCATAATGCAGTCAATAAGTTATCGGGCTGTTTTGGTTTCAGTAAATAGTCCATTAAGTTTCCATTTTTGTCATTTTTTTGACATGTAGTTTGCATGAGGCTGTCAATCTTCGATGCGTGTGCGTGTAAATGATCATTGTCGAGATGAGCGTACCTTTGCACCATTTCCAACGATTGCCAGCCTCCCATTTCTTTTAACTCATATAACGATACTCCATTCTGTACCAGCCAGCTTGCCCATGTGTGCCTTAAATCGTGCCAGCGAAAATCTGTAATATTTGCTGCTTCTAAAGCTTTGTACCACGTTTTGTAGGTTAAACTGAGAACTGGTTTATTACGGGTGTGAACAAATACATATTCTTTATGCTTGCCTAACTGACGTATCAGAATTTCCATCGCGGTTTCGTTTAATACTAAATCATAAGGTTCATCCGCCTTCATTTCATCAGGATAGTATTGACATATTTGATTCCTCATATCAATCTGATTCCACTTTAAACTAAATATATTGTGCTGCCTTAATCCGGTTGCTAAGTTAAATCGTGCCATTGTAGCCATGTAAGGTGCCAATTCATCCAAACATTTCAGCAGTCTTGACGCTTCCTCAACCCGTAACCAGCGCACACGTTTTTTAGGTTCTTTAAATAGCTTAAGATGAATTCCATGATCTAACATATCCCATTCTTTAACACATGCATTCAATATTGACCGCACTAAAGCAATATATCTGTTCTTAGTACTGTTAGAACATTTTCTTGCATTGATTATGTCCATAATCAGGTTTCGGTTTATTTCATGTAAATATAATCCCCTTAACTGCTGAAGATTCCTAAGACGACTTAAATCAGATTTCATACTTTTTTTAACATCGGCTTTTTCATTTATCCATTTCAGGACAGCGTCGTCCCATAGATATTTAGGTTTTTCCCCCAGGCGTTCCAGTCGCCATAACTCATGCTTCACTTTGTCGTGGTATTCTTCAGCTAGTTTTTTGTCTTTAGTTTTAGTAGTTCGTCTAATTCTTTTGCCTTTCTCTGTTGTAATATCGATATACCAAATGCCGTTTGAGTGTTTGTGTAACATACTCGGTTCCTATGTTGCTGAACCGCCTGCGCGGTCAATTCTTCTTTATTGCGAATATAAATGTCAAGATTTGTTTGTCGGATAACATAGCTTTTGCCAATTTTGGCTGCTCTCAGTTCTCCAGTTTTAATAGCGTCCCTGATAGTCTGCACTTTGCATTTGCAGCGATTGGCCGCTTCTTCACATGTAAAGGTATCTTCCATTTTTACCCATTAAAAAAACCAGCTATTGCTGGCGTTAAATTCATGTATGAAATATTTAAAATAGTATTAACTCGTCTGATAGCTCATATCCGTTTTCAAGAAAAGAATTCAGTACAGCAATATTGTGTTTTGCATTTTCGACAACCTCCGGATCATTTGAACGGAGATCATGTTCATAATTCCATAAATGCTGTTGTATCGTCGTCGGATAGTCTGGATTGTAACCACATGGCTGAATAATGCCATCAATATATTGCTTAACTTCTTTCAGTGTTGAAATTACGATAGACGCACCAGCATTATTGGACTGAGGAAATTTAACTTTAAATCCGTTAGGCGCTTTTGTAACAATGATGCCGCTTTGTTCATGAATCCATTTGCAGTGATTTAACTGTTTTAGTTTAGCCATTTTATTTTTAACTCCAATTAAAAAGCCGCTTAAAGCGGCTTGGTTCATAGGTATTTGATGTAGTCTTTTTTAGTTAAGGTTATTACTTCGAGGAGTTCCCCCACCTTTTGGCAACCAGTAGTATCAATCCACTTATCCAAATAATCATTAATAATATTTTTTAATTTTTTCAATTTAGCAGGTGTTAATTTAAATAATTCAGCATCATAAAAATACTCAGGGCATAACATCTCATTAGATTTATCCAGTAAATCTTTTATCGCATCTTCAGTAAAAGCATTGCATTCGCTTGGTCTAAATAAGTCACCTTTTTTGAAAATAGCAATTTGTAATTTTGTTGGTAAATTTTCTTTTGAAAGGGGCGCAGCATCAATTGCTTGTTTTATTGTGTCATGACAAATATTTCCATATGGATTTTTATCCCCATAAGGACAAACTCCATATAAATATTTATCTGGTTCATTTTTATAATTGCCAATCATGGTAATCTCCATTAAGAACTAGAGAAATTTATATAGTGATTCAATTTGAGAATTAATATTTTGACTAACTTGCCTAGTTTCATTAAATTCATCTATGTCTGCTTTAGTCAATTTAATTGATTTTTTTATTTTTCTTCCAAGTTTCCACGTATCCTCATCGCCGAAGTTCTTTGCTAAATTATCTAACATCTTCTGAAGTTTCCGTTTAACTTTATCGGGAATATCTGTATAAATACGCACCTCATCTTCATATAGAGTACCTGAATAGTGTTCAAAAATTATACTATCGGCATCTCTTAAAATATTTTCAGCAGATATCGGAAAGCACTGATTTCCTCGAATAATTTCATATACTTCGATAGCCTGAATAGACTGTAAATCTTCACAATTAGCTAAGCAATCAGTAATATTCTCATAGGGATAAGTCTTAAAACTAAGGCCTATATTAGCTTTAAAGCATATTTCTTTTTTGACTGTAATGATCATCGTTCACTCCGTTGCTGATAAAAAAAGCCGCTATTCAGCGACTAGGTTTTTTTTGACTTCTTTTACGAACTTCTCTCAGCCACTTTTTTAAACGGCTACTAAGTTCTTTAGTTTCATTAAAGTAATCTATATCTTCTTGCACTATGATTATTGGAGTATGTATAGTACGTCCATTTATGAGCAAATTGCCGTTGTTGTGGTTTTTAGCTATTAAATCTAATACTTTTTGCAATACTTCCGTTGTCTCCGGGGTTACTCGCTCGGTATAGTAATCATCTTCATCAATGTAACCATTTTCATATAAATACCTGTTTGCCTCATCAATAATATCCGTCGCTGAGAAGGGGAATTTTATAAATCCATCGAATTCAACTGCTTCAAGAATCTCCACAGCTTTTGAATCAGATAAATATTCGTATAATGTTTCATAATTAAAAGTAGTATTTCTTATTCTGAATAAGATAACGGTTTGCTTATTTGCTTCCATTGTTTACTCCGGGATATAGTTGCATTAATGTTTATATCATTAGTAAAGACGAGGTTTTACGGTGTATCTCGATAAATGTTGAGTTTGAATATTTCCTGATATTTTTCCATCATTAATTAATTTGACTTCATCAGCTTTAACATCACCGAAGATTAGACCTTTATTGTTATGTATTGTTTTTGCTTCTACATTTCCTCTAATATGTCCCCCTAAAAGCATAATCATTTTGGCTTCAGTTTGAGCGTAAATTAGGGCCTCTTTGCTAATATCTATTGTGTTAGCATTCACGCAGTTTGCATAAATAAAAGCTCTATCACTAATGTCAATTTTCTTAGCTTCAACGGATTTAGCATAAATATTTTCTTTATCTTTAACGATAAGTTGTTTCTTAACATTAAGATTCCCTTTAATGTATATCTTATTAATGGAATTAACAGTACCGTTTATATAAACATTACCAGGGTAAAAAATGTCTCCTCCTTGTGCATTCTCAAATTTTAAGGGTGTCTCCTTGAAAGGTAAGTTATCTACTATCCGTGAGGCAAAATCTTGATAGCCTAAATATAAGTAAAACGTTATAGCCTCTAAAGCTCCTGCACCGTTAGGATATTGTTCGTTAAAAGCGTTGAGTTTATCTTCACAAGCACCATGCCATTTAAGCCATTTATGGGTAATTTTTTTATCTTTCATCTTTCATACTGTATTTCATTGGTTGTAATTAAAAGCCAGCTAATTGCTGGCTTTTTTATTTCGTATTTGGTTTAAACTAATTCAAAATTGCATATGCTATTAAGCCATTTCTCAGCAGTTTTAAAAAAACGGGGATCTTGTTCAATTCCAACAAAATCCCTATCTAACATCAAAGCAGCAGCACCTGTACTTCCTGATCCCATAGTAAAATCTAAGACAGTATCACCGGGATTGGAGAAGGTTTTGATTAAATACTGTAATAGCTCAATAGGCTTTTGTGTTGGGTGTAGTGCATTGGTTTGTTTGTCACTTGAAAAAACTAAGACACTGCGCGGATATCTTTCTGTGGAATCATATTTCACTCTCTTTTCGGCTTTACCATAAAGCTTACCATTTTTACTATTTGCTGAATTCCTACTAGATACTTTTCTCATATGTCCATCTGTTTTTTGCGGGTTGTATGTAGGTTGTTTCCTATAAAACACAGAAATATTTTCATGTGCACGCAGTGGTCGTTTGTTCGCATTAAGAAACCCTGTTGCGTGTTTTTTTCAATAACTATTTCGTACCGATAGTTATCGCGATTACTAACTCTTAAATCACTTTCAAAAATATCAATCGCAAAAATTAAGATAGCTGCCGAATCTTTTGCTACTCTATGCAACTCTTTCCACATAGGTTCAAGTGGGATCACCTTATCCCATTCGCAATTAGTAATGCCGTAAGGTGGATCGGCAATGATTAAATCAATACTGGCATCTGGTAGGTGCTGTAACTCATTTAGGCAGTCGCCGTTAAATAATCTCATAGGATTTTCATCATCTAATTACTTAATTAAAAAAGCCAGCTAATTGCCGGCTAACATAATTCGCTTCCCAATCCATCGCATTACTGGTACCGCCATTGAGTTACCAATAGCTTTGTAACGCGGTGTATCTGGGCATTCATTTACAGATTTGTTACGGTAGGGTATGCGTGTGTAATTATCTGGAAAACCCTGCAATCTTTCGCATTCTAACGGTGTAAGCCTCCGCGGATTTTTATCTGATGAATTGATAAAATAATCCCCTGAAAAGGCTTCCTGATTACCAATCCATTGCTTAGTTGCCATACTTGCTAATAATGGTGGGTATATCTTTTTCCCACTGACAGTCATTCCTCCTTTGTCCAAAATATAGGTATCTCTTGACGCATCGAGACGGCGACCAGGGCGTGTTGTAAGAGTACCGGTAATGTCTGTTTGTTTTTTTGTGCTCTTCTTAATATTCCAGCACACGCTTTCGGGCTCAAATAGTATTTTTGCGACACTAATGTCTTCTCGAGCACTTGCGACAAGGAAGATTCTACGGCGTCGTTGGGGCACTCCGAAAAATTGAGCATCAAGGGTGCGCCATGCGATATCGCGTTTTTGTCCAGACACAAAACCTGCACCTGTCCATTTTTTCCCTGCCGGCTGAATTGGTATGTCTTCTCCGGCAATTGCTCCCAGAAAACATCCCAGTGCATTATCTTTTGTGGACAGTACTCCGGGGACGTTTTCCCATACAAGGATAGCGGGCTGTTTTCCGTCTTGTCTTCGAATAGTGTCAATTGCATTTAATATCCTAACCATTTCAAGAGTTAAGTTGCCACGGTCATCATTTAAGGACTGACGCAAACCGGCAACGCTGAACGCCTGACAGGGTGTGCCACCAACAAGAATGTCTGGTGCTGGTATTTCTCTGTTCAGTATTCTGTCTGCCAGTGTTGTCATATCCCCGTTATTAGGTATATCCGGCCAGTGATGAGCCAGTACAGCACAGGGGAAAGGCTCAATTTCTGAAAACCACAGCGGTTTAAAGCCCAGGCACTCCCAAGCTACGCTGGCAGCTTCAATACCACTGCATATACTTCCGTACGTAAGCATGGAGCCTCCATTAAAAAAGCCAGCGGTTAGCTGGCTAGTTATTGTTTATCTGGTTCAGGTTTTTTCGTCGTGACTGGTATTGGTGGGTTAATTAATTGCCTCATTGCTGTACTTGCCTGTATAGCTTCATATATATCAGGGTATAAAAGCCGATAATTTAATAAATGTTCAAATTCTTTAGTGTAACTAAGAGATTTATAACCATCTTTCGATGTAACATCGGCCATGTATACAGTGGTGCCATCTTGTGGTTCTTTAGTAAGAGGTTTAAAACGCTTTTCTGCTGCTTCTCTACGTAGAATTTGTATTATGCTCTTAGTGGCTTTAACTGCTCCATCTGCGGTTGTAAATAAAATATGATTTTTAAATGCTTGTTTAGTCGTATCCCAACTTGAATCATATTCAAAGAAGCTCGCAAAACCCTCATAGAAAAGGTCACTAACCCAGACGTATTCTCCATCTTGCGGTTCCTCTGTTATAAAATTAAATTTCTCTTTGTTTGAATAAAGATAATTAATAATTAACATTTGAGTCTGTTGTACTTCTCTTATTTCAGAAAATACAACATTCAGAGATGCGTCTCGGAGATTTTCTGGGGAGTTAAGCCATATAATTTCATCGTAACCAAGTTTATTGGTTAAATCTAAACGATAATAGGCTTGACCAACAGGGTAAGATGACCGTAAACATATATATTCAAGTTCAGTATCCATTTTAATTCTCTAATAAAAAAGCTACTATTTAGTAGCTAGTTTCAATTTAATATTTAGCGTTGAAGTTAATCATCATAAGGCATGTAAACGTCTCTTTCTTCTGGAGGCTTTTTAACTTTTCTAGGTTGATTGGGGTATTCATTTCCCAAAAGGTTAAATGGTGAAAAATACCAAATTACCTCATAATATAAATCTTTACCCACTTCTAAAACAGAGGCGACAATAAAACGTAATTGATCAAATTCAGGGATTTTTTGTTCGCTAACTTTCTTAAAATTTTCAACTAAAAAGATAATTTCTTCTCTCGTTAATTCTTCCTCATTAATTAATTTCTCTACAATTCTCTCTTTTCTATTATAAATATCCATCTATGAATCCTCCAAAATAAAAGCCAGCTAGGTGCTGGTTTTAAGTTCTATGATTTAATTCAGAGTATTTATTAGCCATAATCACAAGCCACAATCTTATTATTTAGATATCCAATACTGTCTGTTTTTAATTCCACATAATTAATTAAATATTTACGTTGAGATTCACATTTAATAGATCCTAAATTTTTGATCCATATATTCAATTCAGCCTCTTGATTAGTGACTGATACTTTATATTGGATATTTAAAAAGCCCCACAAACTAAAAATTGTAGGGCTCACATAAGGAAATAAAAATTCTGAAAATTCTTTTTCGTACAAATTTGCGCTTAATCCATTACTAAACGATCGCATCGTTTTGAAACGAGGAATTTTAATAACATACTTTTTAAGTATAATTACTACCCTTGTTGCTCCTTTTTTAATTTGCATTTTGTTTTACCCTCTAAAATATAGCCACTATATACGTCTGATAAACTCAATTACATCGTTAGCATTACCTGAGTAAGATTTGTTTTTATAAACGTATTTATTTGAAGTAGGGTAAAACACGATGTTACCCGCGTTAGTTTTGATACGTACACCATGACTGTTACCTGAGTGAGTTAGTCCACTGTTATGTAATATAGCCATGTTTTTATCATATGTTTCTGAATTATTCATCACTGAAACTTTCACTTTAAGAAATCTACTAAATGATTGACGTAGCTTTTTATACCCTTGGAGGTGTTACACCACTTTGTCCCATATATTTACCAGCTCTATCTTTGTAAGAAGTAGCGCACTCTTCATCACTTTCAAAGAAAAGTACCTGGGCCACGCCTTCATTAGCATAAATCTTTGCCGGTAGCGGTGTAGTGTTGGAAAACTCCAGAGTTACATAGCCTTCCCATTCTGGTTCAAATGGCGTGACATTAACGATAATACCGCAACGCGCGTAAGTTGATTTACCCAGACACACAGTAAGGACATTGCGCGGGATACGGAAATATTCCACAGTACGTGCCAAAGCAAAAGAATTAGGCGGAATAATGCAAAAGTCGTCTTCAACAGTTACAAAATTACGCATATCAAAATTTTTCGGGTCAACAATGGTACTGTTGATATTAGTAAAAACTCTGAATTCATGTGCGCAGCGAATATCGTAGCCATAGCTGGAAGTACCATAGGAAATGATTTTTTCACCGTTTAGCTGTTTAATCTGATTAGGTTCAAACGGTTCAATCATGCCGTGCTCTTCACTCATACGGCGTATCCATTTGTCTGATTTAATACTCATATTTAACCTTTAGAAGTTTAATTCAAAACCCAGCCACCAAGATAGGAAACCAGTTCATCCAGTAATTCGCCCAAAGCTTCAGCCATCAGTATTTGTGATGCATAGGCTAAGCTCTGATCATCATCAGCTTGTCCAGATGCTTCTTCCTGAATGATATCCAGAAACTGAATTCGCTTAAGAGTAAAATTATCTGTCAGGACAAAGCGAACCCTGTCGTTCCAGCTCAACCCTAGTTGCGTCACTACTTTACCGCTGTGAAGGAGCTTAGTGATCTCTTCAGCAGTTAAATCATGATGCTTAATTCGAACTACAGGCGCATTATCACCTAGTCCTACTAATTCACAATCACAGTCCAGCTCAAAATGACCGGCTGCATCTCCTCTTAACAGCCATTCCGTCATCAGACTACCAGGCGACTGTTTAGTACGTGGCAGCTTTGCTTCCACTCCACCCAGTGCTTCGCGTAATTTCGTAAGCACTATTTCAGCACGACTAGTTGTAGCCTGATTGATTAATAAATAATCACGCTTTGTATCAATAATTGCATCAGTATTATTACTTTTAGTAAAAGCACGAGGTAACAAGTCATCAGTAATGGTGTCTTTTAATTGCTGCTTTTCCTTACGGCCTACTTTTCGCCCTTCAACTTCACGGATCAGATTGATTTTTTCCTCAAGTAGATCGTTAATTACTGTTGACGGTAATACCTTTTCTTCTTTTTTCAAAGCAATTCGTATGGTGTTTTGTGCTGGAAATACCATATCTGATGTAAACTCTACAGGATTAGTAAATCCTATACTGGACCACTCCAGTCCCGTACAGGGTTGAAATTGTGCTTTTGCCAGCTTCTCATCAATTGTTTCTAAATTTGGTAAATTATTGGTATTGATTAAATAAATAGAAATTTGATTAAAATAAAAATTAGACATTATTTTATCCTTAATGATTCATTTTAAAATGTTCAAATCCATTTTGAACGTATTCTTTGTGCATCTCAGTTGTGACCCGACGGCGATTTAATCTTTCAGCAGCAAGTGCTGTGGTCTGAGAACCGGCAAAAGGATCAGCAACCAGAACATCTGGCTGAGTAGTAAAGCCGAAAATAAATCTAACTGAATGTTATGACCTAGAGTTCCTGCCATTTCTTGACCCTCTTTAGGCTCTATTTATTGATTTATGCGGCCCGCTGTTTTTTGATGTTTTCTCTGTCCAGTTCCATTAATTCCAGAACAATCTTGTGCCACACGGTATACCATTCACCTATCGTGGTAATTTCAATAATACTGTCCAATACAGAGATAATTGATTCAATGCTGACGATATTGTCACCACTGGCAACATAACGACCATTTTGTTCACGTCTTCGGGACAAGTCCTGTAATACTGACGATGTGGCATTAAATGATCTGGTGCCTAGATCACGCATTGCTTCAATTACTTTCTCTTCCTTACATCTATTGTTTTCCAGAAAATAACTGGATAGACGATAGGCCATATACAAAGTATTTACTAACCTTGAAAAATCGATATTGCTAATATTTCCGGCTTTTAATTCGCTGATACGTTCTTTCAGAAACAGATTAATAAATATTTTGTCATCATCTTTCATTAAACCATTAATCCCTTTGAGCATTATGATCCCATTGGGCATAGTCAGATGTGGGTTAGCACTGGGAATATGAGGAGCCGCCAACCTTGTTATATTTAGATCCAGAAAGGTATCAGAAAAACGTAATTTCTTTTTTCTATTTTTTTTTCGCATGTTAAAACTTTTTTAATCTAGACTTAAATTTCAGAATTTCATTCTGTTATTGAAGCTATGAAAGTGCTTAACTCTTTAGCCAGTGTTTTAGGATTAAATTGATGTTTATTAAGAGTTAACTCAATATTATGATTTTTATGCTTAATAGTTAAATGTATTGTCACATTTGAGCTATCAGATGAGCTTGATATTTTGGTTTTACCCTTTGTCATTTTCTACTCCCCTAGAAAAAAGCCGCACAAGGCGGCTTATCTTCAAAATAAATCTAGTTAAATTAAGGAATAATCGTTGAGCATTTGTTCTGCTGCTTGTAAAGCATCATTACGGTTTCGGTATAACATACCTAGATCGTAATAGAAGATATGATCTAAGTTATTTCGATCAAAAGTTATCTCTTCTATAGTAGAACGTTGTAAGGTAGTAACGAATACTGTTGTACCTGTTTCAGGTTTCTCTGTTAAAAAATTAAACTTCTGTCTTCTCATTTCCTTTTTTAATGCCTGTAACAGCTTGTTGCATGAATTTCTAGCCTCTTCTGCTGTAGCGTATACTAGACCTTTCTCGACTAATTGATTGTCTGCGATTATAGGAGAGGAAGCATCAAGCTGTGTATACATTCCTGTATACTCAAAAGCCGGAATATATACTTTTGTATTTTTTTCTGATATTTCAGTTAATGCATTAAACTTCTCTCTATTTTGTTTAATGAATTTTATACAAAATTTTGCGACCCTTATAGCATATTTGCGCTTTAAGAATACGATGTGATTCAATAACATGAAAACATCTTCTCTATTTGCATACCATTTTACACAAAAATGATAATCTTTCTGAACGAATGATGGATAAAAAATATCTGTTTCTACCCTAGGTATTTCATTACCATTCAAAAATTTAATTTTCTTAGACATAAATATCTCCAAAATAAATGCCGCATAAAGCGGCTGTAAAAAACCGCACAAGGCGGCTGTAAAAAAAACCGCATAAAGCGGTTATTGATGAATTTTATGCAAACATCTATATTTCCCAGTAAAGGACTTGCCTAGGAAGAATTTTTCCGTTGTACTTTATTGCTAATGCTGATAGCTTCTTTTTAGTCCCATCATCACATTCAATCTCTAACTCTGGGTTAAGTGTTTCTAAGCATGAACAATCATTATCTTTAAGATATTTTTCTAGGTCGTCGAAATAACCAATAAAAATTTCATCATTGCTTAGCTTGAAAAATTGAACTTCGGTTTTTCGACTATAAGGAACATTAATTTTTTCGGGCATTTTCAAGCCATTTCTCAAAGTTTGGTTCATAATAAACCGCTTACGGCGGTTAGTCGGCACATTCAACTGGAAAGGACTCCAGCCATGTACTGCATGCTGTTACTTCCGCCACCTGCGTGCTGGGCGGTGTCCAACCACACCTCAAACTAGTTTTATTAATCACCCTGTCGCTTGTAAAAAGCCTTAACTTCTTCATTTGTAAGCTGTACCCATTCGCTCAAGTTGTGAGATTTCCAAATGCTATACGTAACCTGATCAGGATTTTCTAATCGCACATGCATTGTGATAATTTTGTCTTTTATTTCACTATTTTCTATCTGAAGATACTTATAGTTTTCTGGGAACTCAGGGAAATTCGTAATTTTAGTGCTCGTGCTCCTGCTCCAACGCTTACGCTTAGTATAAAAAGCCATGTTCCCTTCATCAGTTATAAAAAAGAAATATGGGTCGATAGACATAATCTGATCTCCAAAATAAAAGCCAGCTATTGCTGGCTTGGATTAGCGATAACGGTTGTCACTGCTTGGCTTTGACAACAGGATTAGATTTTTTTAAATTCATACTCTATTGTTTCACCAATAAACAATACGTACAGCTTTTCAAGCATGTTTAATTTCCTGGGTAATCCTTTATAACCGTTATCGGGTGTTATGCCTAAATATTGCGCAGTCGCTACTTGGGCAGGATAGGCAAGGCGGCTAATTTCTTCGTTACCTTTCTCTTGAATCGCCCTAAATCGTCGTTTAATGGTGTCTATATCCATGTCAGCGAAATTCTGATACAGGTTAAAATACTCTTGGTATATGGTTTTAGTCGCCTGAGCACGGGCACCGGCTTGAGAGACAATTAAAACAAATATCAGGATAGCGGATACTGAGCCAATGATCACAATGTTAGATGTGCCGGTTATTGTGATGATAGCCAAAACCATCAGAATAAATAATATTAGCTTATCAAGCCGTGAATAAAATTTATTCATGAATTTTTCAAAATAATATGAATAAACAATCTCAAACTTTAGATTTTGCTCATTTTGTTTACGTGTTTCGATAGTATCCATTTGTCTTTACTCCATATAAAAAGCCAGCTAAGTGCTGGCTATGTCTTATCTGTATTATTTAAAACGGGATATCGTCATCAATATCATCTATTGGTGGAGTTGTTGGTGTTTGTTGAGGTGGTTGCCGGCGTGGTGCCGCTGGCGGTGGGTTCGATGATGTAGGTGGTGCGGCGCTATTATTACCAGAATCAAAACCATCATTACGATTACCCAGCATTTTCATTTCATTGCCGATAATATCGTATGCGGTGCGTTCGATACCATCTTTACCGGTATATTTACGGCTCTGAATTTTGCCCTCAATAAACACCTGGCTACCTTTACGTAAATACTGACCGGCTATTTCGCCCAATTTACCAAACAGAGTAATATTATGCCATTCAGTACGTGTCTGGCGCTCTCCATTACGGTCACGCCACTGTTCATCAGTAGCCAGAGAGAAATTCGTTATAGCGTCGCCATTGGGCATATATCGTGTTTCAGGGTCGCGCCCAAGGCGACCAACCAGAATTACCTTGTTAACTGACATTTATGCCTCCATAACAATATCCAGCTCAGCAATTTGTTCATCAAGTTCATGCAAAAATTTTTGAACTTCTTCTTCAATTTCCTTAATTCGTTCATCATCACGATTGATGCGCACCATCTGAAAAGATAAATGTTCCTTAAGTCTGTCATCATATGAAACAAAATCACACCATTTCCGGCCTGTACAAGCCATTTGCCAGAACATTTGTAATAAATATTCAGGTTTGGGTTTTTTGGTACGTAAAAATTCCAAATGCGTTGCAGTGTTAGGACATTTGATTTCAATAAGCCCGTCTTCTCCGACTAAACCATCAGGTGAAGCACCGGACATATTGATAGTAGGGTGATTAATAAATCCTGTTTCTTCAACTAGCTCGCCAGTTTCCAGCATATATCTTGCACGTGCTTTTGGTTCAATGTCATTACCTCTTTGCATAGCCGCAGTTTTAAAGCTCTCTTCTCTGTTACCTGTTAGGCGTTCACATATTAATTGAGCCATATAGTTTTTACGTGTAGCACTGTAACCGGATTTGGTTTTACTTAGAGCATCATAAATCCGACTGGCTGTTACTTTACCAAGGCGGGCTTCAAACCATTCATCAGTTCGTTGTTCCATCATTAACCTCCACTACATCCGCCTCAATTGTTTGATCAGCAATTTCTTTTGCGATATTTGAAAGACGAAGCATTTCATCACTGCCTATGATATTTCGTGATGCTTTATCTAATGATTTAAAGTGATTACGGAGTAAATCGATATCACCTTTTTGTGCAATAATTTCTGCCTCTTTAATCAATTTATCCCGATCCGGATTATCTATATCACCCCTGAAAGGGTTTAGCTCATCAGGTTTAACTCCTTCTTTGGCATCCTTGATTCTTTCTGCTTCGTCTTCATCGTAAATACCGGCAAAGCCGAAAGCCAAACGTGCAGCCTGAATCATCGTTTTATGCCGTAACATTCTTTTTGGGTGTGATTTCCAAGGCTGTGTATTGCGTTTACACTCGTCCATGAATTCTGTAACAGAAACAGGGTGTGTACGATCTTTGCGGTAAATGCGGCATGTACAGCTTTCTGTATCTTGTTCAAAATCCATCCCGTCAAATTGTGGATTAGCATTAATTATACGAGCCCATCCATCAACGCCCACAACTGGAGTAATGCCACCGTTACTTGGGAATGCATAGATTTCAGAAGTCCACGGATTTAATTTATATTGATTAGCGACAATTAATAATGCAGCCATTTGTTCATCAGTTACTGCGCCTTTAAAGGCTGTTTTTTTCAATGTTTCAATCAAGCCTTGTCCGTCTGCTAAATCAAGCGATTTAGCTAAATTATTTGCTAATGCAACTAATTGTGTACTCATTTTAAAGCTCCATAAATTAAAGCCCATTAATAAATAGGCTTTAGGACTGGTTAAAACTTCTGGTAATTTATTCTGTGATTAGCAAGTTATTAGCAGGGCAGGAATATCAATAATCATCACCTAAAATTATTTAAGCTCTGCATCACCTTTCATGCGTTCGCTATCACTCATGCGCGCATATGCATCAGCTAACCGTTTTACTTCCAGATCTGCCTGGTATTCTTTCTGCTGCATTTGCCTGGCTGTATAACTGCGCTGTATCTCTAATTGCTCCTTATCAGACAAAGCAGGGGATACTGAAAGAGAAGCAGACATTAAAAAAACTGCAATAAATGCAGTTATAGAATTTTTAATCATGTACAACTCCCTCGTTGTTGCTGTTACATGGTTTAATTTATTGAGTAGGGATACCTTTAAATCGGAAGTATTTCATTTTTGGTTTGTCTGTTTTTTCATTGATAATGACTTGGCCTTTTTCGTTTTTCACTCTGTCTAATTTAGCAATGTATAAACACCTGACCTCTGGGTACGATTTTGCTAATTTAATAAATTCTAAGCACCGTTCTTCAGATGAAAACTCTGGAGATATCTTATACGCCCCAGTATCTTTCTTAAACGCCCGCATTGCTGTTTCATCTGATATTTTGTATTTGCAACATCTATACTTTCTGGTTCTTTCTTTTTGTAATGATTTTCCATATACAGCAAACATATATCACCTCTATAGCTAATAAAAAAGCCAGCTAATGCTGGCGTGTCTACTAATCCACACAAGCACACTTGTTTAAATGTGCTTGGATTGATTAGCTTAGGCTCGAAATTAAAACCCACTGTACAGTGGTTATATTCAAATTTAATAATTAATAAGTTAATTCTCACAACGTATAAAAGATTCAACAGGGTACAAAAGATTCAACAGGTTCCGTTTCTTTTTTAACTCTACGTGGTTGTTGGTATTCAAAGTCCTCAGCGTTATTCGGTACACAACTGGTTATTTCATAATATAGATCTTCATCTACCTCTAAGATGGCGGAAATAGTAGTATCCCAATGCCCAGCATCAATAATATTGCTTTGAACTTCTTTGAACTCCTGCAACATAAGTTCAATTTCTTCTTGTGTTAAATCTTCTTTATTAGCTAATTTACTCAGAATTTCTTGTTTAATCACTTCAACTCCTTTCTTATTTCAGGTTGTAAAACTCA
>NZ_JACFSM010000008.1:0-58092 GCF_016100435.1 Snodgrassella sp. W8158
GCAAAGATAAAAATGATTTAATTATCTATGGTTATAACGAAGAAGATTCTATCCGCGTCACCGACTTCTTCTATAGTGACACTTATGCCATCGAAAATTTTGTCTTTAAAGATAAATCCTTCACATCTAAAGATGTGCATATTTATGTGCGTTCAATTGAAATTCACCTAAACGGCACTCAAAATTATAATATTTCTGCTTTTAACAATACTCCAAGTAGAAACAACATTTTGGCTTCTCAGGCACAAAATTTAATAATGGCCATGTCTAATTTTACATCTTCGCAAAATGGATCACTGGTAAATTCTGATCAAACTCAACATTTTAATCAGAGCAACATTATTGCCACATCTTGGAATAATTAAGTAGTTTATTATTATAAATAGCCACTGAAATAAAGTTCGGTGGCTATTTATAATTTCATAATTATTTAATATTATCAATAAATATAATATTATGTTCTATCAAGTAGCAATTTCAAATATCATAAAGACAAAGCAATCTTGTGATAAATTGTGTTTATGCTATAAATCATATCAATCAATTTCAACATAATTCAACCATTCATGCTCTGAACAATATCACTGTTTCAGTGGGATATAACACTAATAAATTAAACTTTAAAATCGTTTGGTAGAGCCATTTTGGTTTAGTATTAAGAGCAATACATAAGTACATTCCTCGGAGTAATTGCAGTGAATAGGTTATGATTAGCTGGTTATTACTAAGTTATAATAATTCATATAATCAGGCTATTATTTAAGATTTACATAATACTTTACCTGCAATAAAAATATCATTACATATACTATACCGGTGTAGAAAAGTTACACGGATGCAGTCACCGTGTCGTTCCCGACCGCATAGAGGCCGGAACTTTTTTCTGTGCAGTGGCTATGACCGGCGGCAAAGTCGTTCTTAAACATGCTGCACCTAAAACCATGCAGGCCATTCTGGAAAAACTAAGTGAAGCCGGCGCAATTATTGAAGCCGGTGACGACTGGATCAGCATCGACATGCAACAGCGTCCCAAAGCTATCGATATCCGCACCCTCCCCTATCCGGCATTTCCTACCGATATGCAAGCACAGTTTATGGTAATGAATAGTATTGCCAGCGGTAACAGTAAAGTAGTAGAAACCATTTTTGAAAACCGTTTTATGCATGTACCCGAACTTAATCGCATGGGTGCCCGGATATCCGCTGAAGGTAATACTGCCATTGTGGAAGGCGTAGAACAATTATCCGGTACAACTGTTATGGCTACCGATTTACGTGCCTCTGCCAGTCTGGTACTTGCCGGTCTGGTAGCCAGTGGTGAAACTACAGTTGAACGTATTTATCATCTTGATCGCGGCTATGAAAATATAGAACAGAAGCTAGGCGGAGTAGGCGCTATCATTAAACGCATCAGCGACCACTAATCATCAGTAAAACTCAAGGGCATATCTGCATATAGCCAGATATGCCCTTTTATACATTACGAAGCAATTAAAATTCAATTTGTCATAATTTAAATTTCATAAATATATTAAATAACTTAAAAATAAAATTAATTATGCATAATTTTTAATAATAAACAGATACCTACACAATAAAAAAATCATAGTATTTTAAAAAAAATATATATTGTTTGATATAAATCAAATTTTATACCGGTTATACAGAGTATATATACACTCAGATTATGATGCATAAAGCTTTGATTTATAATGATTAAAACTTAAATATCATAATTAGCGCTGATTCTGAACAGTCAGCAAACTTTATTTAAGAATATAAACTTTAATCAAGGAGATTCAGGATTATGGAAACTTTAAACAATTTATACAGACAGCAAAATAATTCCCAGCCAAAGACTGAAAAAAACTCTCTGAAATCAGCAGTTTTTGCAGAAAGTCCGAATTCAGCAAACACTAATGGTCTTATTCAGGGTAATGACTGGGTAAAAGACAGGTACGTATTCAGAAACGGCCACGGACAGCATACTATCAGTGATCAGGGGTACGATAGTTCTGACTCTTATTGGCAACAACAACGCAATGATATTGTTTTTGAAAATATCAATTCCGCTGAGGCATTATTTAAACGCTCCGGTAATAATCTGATTATCTACACTAATAACTCCAGAGACTCTGTTATCTTAAATGATTATTTTGACTATAACAAAAACAGCCGTGCCTTTACCTTCATTTTCAATGATAAAACGATAACCTACGAAAATCTGAAAAGCAGTTATACATTTAGTGTAAACGGTGATAATAATGACAATATCATTAATGGCTGGCAGGGTAAAGATCTTCTGTATGGAGGTTACGGTAACGATACACTTAACGGCAACGACGGCGATGATACTCTCTACGGCGAAGCCGGCAATGATATCTTAAATGGTGGTAATGGTAATGACACCCTTTATGGCGGTACCGGTAATGATACTCTGAATGGTGCTGATGGCGACGATATTATCAACGGCGATGACGGCGATGATATTCTCTATGGCGATGCCGGTAATGACCAGCTCAATGGCGGTTATGGCAACGATACCCTGAACGGAGGTAATGGCAACGATATTCTTAATGGTGATGGTGGAGATGATATTCTCTATGGCGATGCCGGTAATGATGTGCTTAATGGCGGTTACGGCAATGATACGATAACTGGCGGCACTGGTTTTGATATTCTCAATGGTGGCTACGGTAACGATATTCTCAATGGCGGCGATTACGAAAAAGATCAGTATATCTTCCAGCGGGGACATGGGCAGGATGTTATCAATGATAAAGGGGATGATTACGCCATTTCTTACTTACAACAAAAGCGCAATGATCTGGTATTTCAGGGTGCCAATTCAGTAAATGCCCTATTTACCCGTGCCGGTAATGATCTGATTATCCGTGCCTACGGCACTACTGATTCCGTTACCTTGCCGGATTATTTTGATCTGAATAAAAGCAGCCGTGCCTTTAACTTTATCTTTGATGATAAAACCATCACTTACGAAAATCTCAAAACCGATTATGGTATTACATCCAATGGTGATGCCGGTAACAATACCCTTATCGGCTGGGTAGGTAAGGATATTATGAACGGAGGTTATGGTAATGATGTCCTGTGGGGCAGAAATGGTGATGATATCCTGAATGGCGGCGATGGCAATGACGAACTCAACGGAGAAAACGGTGACGATATTCTTAATGGCGGCTACGGTTATGATACATTAAATGGTGGTGCCGGTAATGATATTCTTAATGGCGGAGATTTTGAAAAAGACCGTTACCTGTTCCAAAAAGGGCACGGACAGGACATTATTAACGATATGAGTAAACCTAATCAAATTTCTACAATTAATGACCTTGTCTTTCAGGGTGCGAAATCTGCGGATGCTGTCTTTACCCGTTCTGGCAATAATCTGATTATCAGTGCCTATGGTTCAAATGATTCTGTCACCTTAATTGATTATTTTGACTACATATTAGGCAGTAGCGCAAATAGTAAAATAGATAGTACGTTAGACAGTCGTGCATTTAATTTTATATTTGATGATACAACGATCACTTATGAATATTTCAAAAATAATTACACCTTTACTACTAACGGCAATGATCAAAATAATATTATTAGAGGCTGGGAAGGCAAAAATATTCTGAATGGCGGTGCCGGCAACGATACAATATATGGTGATGGTAGTAATGATATTCTTATCGGCGGGACAGGTAATGACATACTCTATGGAGGAGGCGGACAAAAAGACATTTTTCAGTTTGAAAAAGGACACGGACAAGACATTATCGGTCGAGGGGTTTTTGCCAGTGATACAGCAAACAGTAATGATCTTATCTTTAAAGGAGCCTATTCAGCCAATGCTGCATTCAGCCGGTATGGAGATGATTTGATTATCCATGCCTATGGTAGTGATGATTCTGTTACTATAAATGGTTATTTTCTCGGTAGCAATAAACAGGCTTTTAATTTTATCTTTGATGATAAAACTATTAATTATCAATATATAGTAAATAATTTTACCCTCACTTTTATAGGTGATAGTCGTAGAAACTACGAATATGGCTGGGAAGGCAAAAATATTATCAGTGGTGGTGCCGGTAATGATGTTATATATGGAAATAAACAAGATGATATTCTAAACGGCGATGACGGCGATGATTATTTAACTGGACAAGACGGTAACGATACGCTTAATGGTGGTGCCGGCAACGATAGATTAAATGGTGGCCATGGTTCTGATATCCTCAATGGCGGTGCCGGCAATGATATTCTTGATGGTGGCTACAATGAAAAAGACACTTATGTGTTTCAGCGCGGACACGGGCAGGATATCATCCAAGAAAGTTATTATATCAATCAATCTGTAGAAGTGAATGACGTTATATTCAAGGGAGCAAATTTTGCAGATGCTGTATTTACCCGTTCTGGCAATAATCTGGTTATCCATGCCTATGGTTCCGATGACTGCGTGACTATAAATAATTATTTTTACAAAAATGGTTATCTTTATCCTAATAGTAATAGCCATGCATATAATTTTATTTTTGACGACAAAGTAATTACTTATTCCGACCTTGTTAATAACGATTACTCTTTTACTGCTACTGGTGATAATACCAATAACAATATTTATGGCTGGGATGGTAAAAATATTCTTAGCGGCGGTGGCGGTAATGATTTTCTATATGGGCAAAACAAAGATGATGTTCTGAATGGAGATGATGGCGATGACGAACTCAACGGAGCAGACGGTGACGATATACTTAATGGTGGTAATGGTGATGACAAATTATATGGAGGAAAAGGTTCCGATGTTCTGATCGGAGGTGCAGGCAATGACATCCTAGACGGTGGCACTAATGAAAAAGACACTTATCTGTTTCAGTTTGGTCACGGACAGGATATTATCAATGAAGGATATTATGGTAACCAGCCAGTATATGCTAATGACGTTATTTTTGAAGATGCCTATTCTACTGATGCAGTTTTTACCCGTTCCGGGAACGATTTAATCATACATGCTTATCAGTCTGATGATTCTGTTACACTAACTGATTACTTTACTAACCGTTTCAAACAAGCTTTTAATTTTATTTTTACTGATAAAACTATCGATTATGAATATCTTAAAAATAATTACACTTTTACGCCCACGGAGATTATTAATAAAAATATAACGGGTACCAATGGTGACGATATTCTGAACGGAGGTGTGGGTAATGATACTCTAGACGGAAACAGTGGCAATGATACTCTGAACGGAAATGATGGCAACGATATCTTATGGGGCGGTAACGGCAATGATATCCTGAATGGCGGTAACGGCAATGATACCTTATGGGGCGATAGTGGTTATGACATACTGAACGGAGGCGCCGGTAATGATATCCTGAACGGAGGCGACAGAGGAAAAGACCGTTACCTATTTCAGCGCGGACACGGACAGGATACTATTAATGATACTGGATACTATAACTACTCAAATGAAGTCGATGATATTGTTTTTGAAGGTGCCAATTTTGCCGATGCAGTTTTTACCCGCTCCGGCAAAGATTTGATTGTTCGAGCCTATGGATCAGAGGATTCTGTTACCCTGACTGATTATTTCAACGGCTCAGCTAATGCTTTCAACTTTATTTTTAACGATAAATCCATTGATTATCAATATATCAGAAATAATTTCACTTTTACTGCAAATGGTGATGATACTGATAACACAATCAATGGCTGGAGAGACGGTAAAAATATTCTGAATGGCGGTGCCGGTAATGACATTCTGAGCGGCCCAGAAGGCACAAATGTGGATGATGTTCTGAATGGCGGTGATGGCAACGATAGATTATATGGTGACGGTGGCAATGACACCCTGAATGGCGGTGCCGGTAATGATTTTCTTGACGGTGGTTATTCCTCAGACCGTTATTTATTTCAGCGCGGACACGGACAAGATGTTATTGATGATAGCTTCCCCTTCGATGATGAAGTTAATGAAGTCGTTTTCCAAGGTGCTAAGTTTGCAGATGCCCAATTTACCAGCTCTGGCGAAAATCTGATTATTCATGCCTATGGTTCGAATGATTCTGTTACTATTAATGATTATTTCTATAATGGCACTTATAAACCAGTCAAGGCTTATAAATTCATTTTTGAAGATAGAATTATCACCTATCAAGATTTTCAGAATTATTATACCTATATTACCTATGGTGATAGCAGTAATGACACAATTAATGGCTGGGAGGGCAAAAACATTATCAGTGGTGGTTATGGTAATGACAAGCTATATGGTCAAGACAAAGATGATATTTTGAATGGTGATGATGGAAATGATATTCTAAATGGTAAAGACGGAAATGATATTCTGAATGGCGGTAACGGCGATGATTACCTATATGGAGGCAGTGGCTTTGATATACTGAATGGCGGTGCCGGTAACGATTATCTGGATGGTGGTAGAAATGAAAAAGATCGTTATCTGTTTCAGCGTGGTCACGGACAGGATATTATCGATGATAGGGGGAATGATATATCCAGTGAATATAATGATATTGTTTTTGAGGGAACAAATCTTACCAATGCTGTATTTAGCCGTTCCGGTTATGATCTGATCGTGCGGGCATATGGTACTAATGATTCTGTAACTTTGAGTAGATACTTTGATTCTAGTGCACGAGCCCATTCTTTCAACTTTATATTTGATGATAAAACCATCAGCTATCAAGATATTATTAAAGGAAATTACTTGTCTGCCCAAACCGGTAAATCCGGCTATGGTATAACTTCAAAAAGTTTACTTAACCGTGATTTATTGACCAGAAATTCTACTCCTGTAGCAAATGAAAGTCCGGCTGTAGCCACTCAGGCTCAGCAACTGGCTTCAGCTATATCTGGTTTTACCGCCAGACAGGATAGTTCTCTTTCCGGCACACCGGATCAGACACAACAATTTGTTCAGCACAATAATTTTGCTGCCTACTGGGGCAATTAAATCATAGATGATTTAATTAAAGCGGCTACCGAATATCATTTCGGTAACCGCTTTTCTTATTTAATCATATTTATTGTGATAAATTTTTGAATTATATCTTTATTGGTATTGATATCTTAGCTGTCATTTAATTAATCTTTTTTCTGCAGATAAAAAATACCTGCAATTAATATTCTCTGACTTAAAATATTTGAAATTATACAAATTAAATATAACCGAAGCAGATTTTATTCTAATTTAATTATTTATATACTTTTAGTATAAGATTAATATAATTAAATCACGTAATCCACCATCTCCGGCAATCTGAACATAGTCAACCGCTGAGGTCTGAACCATACTGTCTGAGCCGGCTGCAATGACAGCGTACGAAACTCGGCCGGCGACAGCCATACCTGTATACGCTGATTATTATCCTCCCGGCGCAACCATAACCTTATTTGTGCACCGATAGCATGTATTTCTTCTACGCATGCACTGGCAATTACATTATCCTGAATATGTGTTAATACCTGTATTTCCTGAGGCCGGATATAAACAGCTACATTCTGACGGTTTTTTTCTCCTGTGGTAATAGGTTCATGATAATGCCCCAGACACAATTGCCCGTGTTCAATACAGGCATCTTCAAATACATTAACCTCACCCAGAAACTCAGTAACAAATACATTTTCAGGATTATCATACAAAGATGAGGCAGCTCCGCTTTGCTCAACTTTTCCCTGATTCATCACTACTATCTGGTCGGCCATTTCCAGTGCCTCTTCCTGATCATGTGTAACCAGTACACTGGTAATCCCAAGCTGATGATGAATTTCCAGCAGCCACTGGCGTAATTCCTTGCGCACCTTGGCGTCCAGTGCACCAAACGGCTCATCCAGCAGCAGCAGCTTTGGTCTGGTTGCCAGAGCACGTGCCAGAGCAATACGCTGGCGCTGACCTCCGGATAGTTGCTGCGGATATACTTTAGCCAGCCAGTCAAGCTGCACCAGTTGTAATAATTCATGCACCCGGGCAGCTATTTCTGCTTTATTCGGGCGAATGCGTTTAGGCAGTACCTGTAAACCAAAAGCCACATTATCAAATACGGTCATATGTCTGAATAAGGCATAGTGCTGAAACATAAACCCGACCCGGCGCTCACGCACATGAAGATTACTGACCTCATCATCAGCAAAAAACAGCTCACCTGAATCTGCGCGTTCCAACCCGGCAATGATGCGTAACAAGGTGGTTTTTCCACAACCGGACGGACCAAGCAATGCCGTCAGTGAACCGGTTGGTACCTGCAGATTAATATTCTGCAAGGCATGATAATCACCATAATATTTATTTAATTGTTTAATACGAATACTCATAATCGCTACCCAGCACGGTACTTTACTTATTCAGTCGCTTACTGCAATCTGCTCGCGCCGTGCATCTTTGAACAAACGTGTCTGCCGCCAGTCGAGATACTTCTGTAATACCAGCGTGCATAAAGCCAGCAAGGCCAGTAAACTGGAAACAGCAAATGCCCCTACCATGTTGTATTCGTTATACATCATCTCTACCAGTAAAGGCATTGTATTGGTTTCACCGCGGATATGGCCTGAAACCATGCTGACAGCCCCGAACTCACCCATTGCACGGGCATTAGTCAGAATAATGCCGTAAACCAGAGCCCATTTCAGATTGGGTAATGTGACACGCCAGAACATTTGCCAGCCACTGGCACCCAGTATCAGTGCAGCCTGTTCTTCACTACTTCCCTGAGCCTGCATTAAAGGGATGAGCTCACGCGCCACAAAAGGGAAAGTAACAAACAGAGTCGCCAGCACCATACCCGGTACTGCAAAAATAATCTGTATTCCATGTGTTTCCATCCAGCCACCGAACCAGCTGTTACTACCGAAGAGTAAAACAAACATCAGACCCGCCACGACCGGTGAGACTGCAAATGGCAGATCCAGCAAGGTTGTCCATAACTGTTTACCACGAAATGAAAAATGGGTTAACAACCAGGCCATTGCCACACCCAGTATCACATTCACCGGCACAACAATAACAGTAATCAGCAAGGATAAACGAATGGCAGAGAGTGCCTCTTCATCAGTCAAAGCAGCCAGATACAATTGCCAGCCCTTTGCCAGCGCAAAACTGAATACCGATAACAGCGGCAAAAGTAACAGCACACCCAGACACAACAGCGTTATGCTTATCAGCAAGTAGCGCAGCCAGCGCGGTTCGGTAAGCAACTCATTGGTTTTAACTGTGCTCATCAGTATCGTCCCTGCATACGCCGGCTCAGACGCCATTGCCATAAATTCAGCATAAACAAAATGGTAAAGGAAATTATTAACATAAATAATGCGACCGCTGCCGCTGCAGGCAAATCAAACAATTCAAATTTACTGACAATAATCAGCGGCAGAATTTCTGATTTAAATGGCACATTACCGGCAATAAAAATTACGGAACCGTATTCTCCGGTAGCGCGTGCAAAAGCCATACCTGCCCCCATTACCAGTGCCGGTAAAACTTCCGGCAGCAGCACCCTGAATACAATGGTTAATCTGGAAGCACCCAGAATAGCCGCAGCTTCTTCATATTCTCCTGATAATTCTGCCAGCACCGGCTGTACTGCGCGTACGACGAATGGCAGGCTTACCAGCAACAATGCCAGCCAGATACCTGCCGGTGTAAATGCTATCTGCAATCCAAACCGGGTTAATACTGCACCTATCCACCCTGTAGGTGCATATAAGGTAGCCAAAGCCACCCCTGTTACTGCAGTAGGTAAAGCAAACGGCAAATCCACCAATGCATTAACCAGATCCTTACCCCAGAAGTGGTAACGTACCAATACCCATGCCACCAAAGTTCCTAGCAGCACACTGGCCAGCATTGCCAGTAAAGACATTTTCAAAGTCAGCCATACCGCAGCAAGTGTCCTTGGTTCAGAAATGACTTGTATAAAACCATGCCAGCCCAGATCAGTAACAGTCCATACCAGCATCGTAAATGGCAACAGCACCAGTACTGACAGCGATAACACACTTATGCCGAGACTAAGCGAAAAACCGGGCAGTACAGATGGCTGTTTTAAAAACAGCATAACCTTCTCTCCCACAGACCTGGCAGGCACAAACAATACCGGTAGCTGTATCAGACACACCGGCACACATTGGAAGCATCCTGTTCGGGCTATGTTCCAAGCGCAAAATACCAACCACAACAAGAAAATAATTAATTAAGTCAAAAAAACAGAATGTAAAAACAAATTCAATCATTCTGTTAAATCAGAATCAGCCAACAATATAAAAGGCTGTTCGGGTGATTGAGAAAGAATATATTTTTGTAACCTAAGAAGCTGAGGTTATAACTCTTATCGAATCAGTAGTATTGCCCGTATCATCACCACGTAATATCATGGACGCAGGTTATTCAATATAAACACAAGTCTGCAAAAGCGAGAACACAATGCCAACATCACTTCTGGACGAGCGTAAAGATGCGCCCCTGTCGGCAGATATCAAATTCCTGACTGAAGCACTATTTAACGTCCTGCAAAACGAAACCACAGCTACTGTACAAGCTGTATTGCGCCAGCTCCTCAGTGGTAATCAGCCACAAACCATCATTCAACAGGTGGTGCCTACTCTGGATTTACAACAACAGCAAGATTTGATTCGTGCATGCAGCCTGTTTGCACAAGTACTGAATATTGCCGAAGATGCGCACCATGAACGGCGGCGACAGGCATATGAAAATGACAGACAGCATCCCGGACGCACCAGTTTTACTCATGTTATCAACCAGATTCAGCAACAGCAGATTAGTGCTGCACAACTGGAACAGATTTTGCAGCAAACCAGTATCAGTGCAGTGCTAACCGCTCATCCGACTGAAGTACAGCGCCAGTGCATTCTGTGCTTTCATCGTCATATCCGCACCATTCTCAGTGAATACGACCACTCTGATAATCACTGTAATGAACAGCTAAAGCAACAGGCTGAAGCTATTCTGCTGGCCTTATGGCAGACTGATGAAACCCGCCATTTCAAAATCAGCGTAAGTGATGAAATTTATAATAGCGTTACCTATTTTCCATTGAGTTTTTTTAAAGCGGTACCAGCCCTTTACCGCAAACTGCAACAGCAGCTCACGAGCACGTATCCGCAAATAACTCTTCCTGATGTACTCAGTATCGGTGGCTGGGTTGGCGGAGATCGTGACGGTAATCCGTATGTTAATGCAGATACTTTACAGGAAGCTTTCATCTTTCAGGGTGATACTTTGTTAAAGCATTATCATCAATGTCTGGATGAGCTGCATCAGTTGCTGCCGCTTTCTTCTCGTCGTGTTCAGATTGACAGCAGCGTGTATCATATGGCCGAGCAGTCACCGGATACCGCAACGGCTCATAGCGAAGAACCATACCGCCGTGCTCTTACCTATATACAGGCACGCCTGAATGCTACCTCCCGGCAACTGAATATTGCTCCACACAACCAGCATCATGGTCTGCCTCCATATAAACAACCGGCGGAACTTTTGCAGGAGCTTAATAATATAGCCAGCTCTTTACAACAAAATGGCAGTGCCCTGCTCACACAAGGCAAACTGGCTGACCTGATTCGTTCTGTTTCCCTGTTCGGTTTTCATCTGATGTCCATCGACTTGCGTCAGCATGCAGCCAAACATGCCGAAGTTGTAGCCGAACTGTTTACACATGCCGGTCTTGAAACGTTTGAGACATTAAGTGAAGCAGCCAAACAGCGCGTGCTGTTACGTGAATTAAGCACCCAGCGTCCGCTATACAGCCCTTATATTCAGTATAGTCCGCACACCATGCGTGAGCTGGCTATATTCCAGACTGCGGCGAATATTAAAAATAACTATGGTGAAACCGCTATCAATCAGTGCATTATTTCTAACGCCGAAACCGTTAGCGATATATTGGTGGTAGCGTTATTGCTGAAAGAAACTGGTTTACTGAGCATCAGTAATGAGAAACCGACCAGCCGGATTAATATTGTTCCTCTGTTTGAGACCATTGATGCCTTGCATAATTGCATCAGTATTATGGATAAATTATTTAATCTGCCCTGGTATCGTGCTTTTTTGCGTAGTCGTGATAACCTGCAGGAAATTATGCTGGGCTATTCCGACAGTAATAAAGATGGTGGTTATGTAACCAGCCAGTGGTCACTTTATCAGGCTGAATCGAGACTGGTACAACTGTTTGGTCAGCACCATATCCGTCTGCGCCTGTTTCATGGCCGCGGTGGCAGTGTCGGTCGCGGTGGCGGACCTTCATTCGATGCAATCATGGCACAGCCGGCTGGCAGCGTAGCCGGACAAATACGCATTACTGAACAAGGAGAAGTTATTACCGCCAAATATGCTGATCCGACCAATGCAGAACGTAATCTTGAAGCACTCATTGCTGCTACTCTTGAAGCTACTGTTTTACCTATGCACAACAGCGAGCCTGACAGCGAACTGATGAATGCATTGTCTGCCAGCGCATTCACACATTACCGGCAATTAATTACCTTTCCGGGCTTTATTGATTATTTTCTGCAAACCAGCCCGATTCAGGAAATTGCGAGCCTGAATATTGGCAGCCGCCCCGCCAGCCGGAAAACACTGGCTAAAATTCAGGACTTACGCGCCATACCATGGGTATTCTCATGGACCCAGAACCGCCTGATGCTGCCGGCCTGGTATGGCTTCGGTAGTGCAGTAGCGGAACTGATTGAACAGGACAGTACCAATCTGCAACGCTTACAGCAGCAGGTCAAAAACAGTCCGTTTTTTCAAACCATGCTTTCCAACATGGATCAGGTCATGGCCAAAGCCGATCTTACTATTGCTGAGGCTTATGTAGATCTTGCCAGTGATCAGCAAGCTGCCAGAACCATTTACACCATGCTATCTGAAGAGTTTGAGCGCAGCCGGCAGGCTTTGCTTAATATTTTGCAACGTCAGCATTATCTGAGTGATAACCGCACTCTGGCACGTTCTCTGGCCTTGCGTATTCCCTATCTGAATGCACTGAACTGGTTGCAGATACATCTGCTGCAACAACTGCGCCAGCAGCCGGATAATAGTGAGATACTCCAGCTCATCCATCTGACAATTAATGGTATTGCACAAGGGTTGCGTAATACCGGCTAGATATCATCCTGTTTTGCGGACAGTATTTCCATTCTGTCCGCTCATCACCAGTACATATAACTTGAATTTTCCAATGAAATATTTACTTTTATATCCAAAATAAAACACTTGGATATTGATATATAAATATATTTAATTTTTAGAAAAATCAATGTATTAAAATTAATAAATAAAAGTGATTACAAATCTGTTACAGTCGCTTGAAATCGATATACAACGACCCAATTTAATCATATAACTTACCCTTTTGCAGAGGAAAAAATATGCAACCGGAAAACAATACCGAAAACGAAACACAGGTTAACGATAATACCGAAACCACAGAACCAATTGTCGCTCCTGAAGCTACCGTAGAAGAGTTACAGGAACGTATTAGCGAACTTGAAGGACAACTCAAAGACGAACAGTTACGTTCACTCGCCAATGAACAAAATCTGCGCAGACGTCATCAGGATGAACTGGAAAGCGCACACAAATTTGCCGGACAGAAATTTGCCAGTGCTATGCTGCCAGTTAAAGATTATCTGGAAATGGCCCTGCAAGATCAAAGCGGTAACTTTGACGCACTGAAAATGGGCGTACAAATGACGCTGACCGAATTACAAAAAGCTTTCGATCAGTCTAATATTAAAGAGATCGATCCTAAAGCCGGCGACAAACTTGATCCACACCGTCATCAGGCCTTGCAAAGTGTAGAAAGTGAGCAAGAACCCAATACAGTAGTTTCGGTAATGAAAAAAGGTTATACCCTGTCCGACCGTGTATTACGCCCTGCTATGGTAACTGTAGCTAAGGCTGCTGACGCAGAATAAACCTGCTTACACAAAAACCGTCAGACACACCCAAGGTCTGACGGTTTTTTATGTATACAGTTTCATCCCCATCCAATTAAATTACGATTCAAAGAGCAAAAACATGCCGCTCCGGTTATCCATCTGAGCAGTAAAACTGTACCTGAAATTATTGCTCAGCAATCACATCAATAAACACCAGCGGCTCCTTACCTATATTGGCCAAAGCATGCGATTGCCCCTTACGCGCAATTGTCACATCACCAGCCGTAACCTGATAAGATTTACCATCAGAATCAGTAAACAGACCTATCCCAGAAACAATAATATAAGTATCCTCATTATGCTCATGCCGATGAAAACCGATTGAAGCACCCGGTTGCAACGTCATCCAGCCAATCTCCTTGATCGCCTCATCCCTCTTTGCCGCATCTCGTCTGAAAGCAAACTGCCCATACAAAGTACCTTTACCACCAGCCGCCGCATCACGATTAAAATCAATCAATTCATCTTTTAAATAAACATCAGCCCATACCGTACTGGCCATAGCAGCCAGCATCAATGCAAGCAACCATCTGGCAAACATCATTCCGCCCCCATATCAAAATTTATATATTTAATTAAGTCTTTAGTTATAACTTCCATATTTTGCTCCATGAGATTAGATAATTTTGCTATATATTGAAAAATATCATTATTTATTTCCTTATTTTCTTCCTTAATAATATCAATCAGAGTATCTAAAGCTAATCCATATTCACCATAATCAACAAAATCTTTTATTTCATCTATTTCTTTAGAGATAAAACTCTTATTTAGTAAAGAAATTAAATTACCAAAATTTTCTTCTACATCCTGATATTCAATATTCATTTAATGGCTGTCTTGAAACAAAAGTCACTTATAATCCGGCCATACCTTTTCAGAAGCAAGCCGGGTAACATTACACACCAGTATTACTTCACACGCTCCCGCTCCCCTGTCAGTGCGTGACAATGACGATAAAACATACCTATTTCCCATATCGATCCTAACCAGCCAACCATCCACACGAACATTATCCCCAACCTTAATACCACTAATCTGAGTAGCTATTTTTTTATTTGCCGGAATCAAATGGACATTCGAAGCATTCAGGTACATATCATCATAAGAATATGACATAGAGCCCCCATCTTTAGTGCCGGCAATACCACCAAAACGAGCTCTCTGCTCAAATTTCAGGCGCTTTACTACCTTTTCATTAGCCATACCCCCCACCCCACAAACCAGTCAGTTGTAGAGATACTAGCGTGTTCATCATAAAGATAAGAAGCGCGATGTAGTACACGTGCGGGCATACTAAACCCAGCCAAAGGAGTAAGTTTCACTTTTGGAAACACAAATGGCTGCATTCCTGTAGGTACTTCTGTCTGCAATGGTTCATCACCCATAGCCATTGGCGGAAACTGCGAACAATCCACACCAGCATTTAAATATGCTGGCATAACCACCCGTGGTGAATAAGGTGAAAATCGCCACCAGCCAACACATAATAACAAAATACCTATCAATAACTTCCGATATTGATAAAAAAAATCCATGGCAAACCTAAGCAAGAATATTTAATCCAGATTTTAGTTTTATACCAAAAATAATATTTCTGTCTTAAACAACTGACAAAAATTAATAGTCAATAAATATTAAAATAAACATTCTAAGTGTGTAGCGCCTGCCTAAAAAAAACAAAAATATAACCAATCTGTCTGATTATTAAATTTAATTGTTCTTGCCTATTACCAATTAACCAAGTATAAACGCATAGTACCAATATTACCCCATATTGTAAAAAAGGATAAAATCCATGCGTTTATCAAGCCTGTTTTTTATTTTTATATGCATAGCCATAAAAACGGCCATGGCAAAAGAAGTAGTATTACCGGTAACCTTTACCAAAGATACCCATATTGCCAAAGTAGTCTTAAATATCAACGGTAAACCAAGCCAGTTTCAGCTTGATACAGGTTCACAGACAGCCTTGCATTTACCGCTAAATACACTGCAACAACTGCCAGATACGACCAAAAACCAAAATACCAATAAAAGTCTGGATTTAAGTGGAAAAATTAATAAAACACAAAAATTTCTGATAAAACATCTAGATATCAACGGGCTTAACTTTGACAACATCAATGCAGAAGAACTGAAACCATGGGGCTGGAGTTATTCCAGCACTACGGAACAGGCACCTGCACCAGATGACAACCTGCCAGTTATCGGTTTGCCACTCTTTCAGAATCACATCTTTACCCTAGATTTTGCGCACAAAAAAATCATAATCGACGATGGTCAGGATTCTACCCAGATAAACCAGCAATGGATTGCTTTTCCCTACAACATTCATCCCAAAGAAGGCATTATCATCAACCTTACCGACCAGAAAAAAACATACAGTCTTGTTCTGGATACCGGAGCATCAATGTCCTTTATCAAAGGAAAATCACTGCCAGCAGCAATAAAACCACCCGCAGCCAAATCCGAAGAAGCCACCCTGCGCCTGAATAAAAAAGGCAATCCCCAGACTGTTAAAATCATTCTGACTAACCCATCCATCCGTAAAATCCCCATTCGGGCGGCTATTATGGACGGTATGCCGGAACAATTTGAATCAGACGGCTTACTCGGCGTGGATTTCCTGAAAAAATATAGCGTGAAAATAGACCAGAAAAACCAGCAGCTATGGATTAAACCGGCAATATAATAACAAACTATATATTATAAATTTATCTATTTCGAATTAAATTTAGAAGAGCATTCTAGTAATTCTTAATTTGTAGTATTATCTTATCATTAGACTATGAACAAGTATATTCTTTCTAGAATATAGAAAGAATATACAATACTTAAATAACATAATGTTAAATTAAAGAGTTGGATGAGCAAATCAAGCAATAAAATAACTGACCAGTAAGATATCTTTTAATTAATCCAATTTCAAGATAAATCAAACTATCTCCTATATGCCAATATCATTTTTAGATATTAATACTTTCCTAAATTTTTATTGAATTAAAATTTTACCTTAGGTATACTTTAAACAAATGGATTGGGTAGCCCAGTCGGCGCTGTAGCCTTGAGTATTCTCAAGGCTCTTCTGCTTTTTGGACTTTATTTTCCGGCAAAATATTTAGCCCATAATTCAGATAATTGTTTCCCACATTAAGCCGGCCACCTTCACAATAAAATTTTAACTTTAATACCTCAAAAGCCCTATTGAGTTTTTTCCCAGAATTATTAAAATCTAAATGATTCCTACCAATAGGTCTAGCACACAAATCAGCAAACTGTAATCCAGTGCTATTAGTGTCTTTTTTCTTAATCAAAATCTCAAATGGAAAATTAGTCTTTAATGAATTATGTCCATCACAAATACGCCTAAATGCTAATTCAATGCTTTTATCTTCCTTTGCGCCCCGTGATTCTATGACAATATAAGTTTTTCTAAGGTGACTATTTTTCTCTCTCATAAAATTATAAAGATTAACCAGACATACTTCCATAGCTACATTATATAAATTATCTTCACATTTACCCTTGCGTTTATCGATGATAGTGGAAATTAAAATAAAATTAGTTTCGCACATTACTTTATTCAAATCATTTAAGAATTCATCAGATAAAGCATTGAAATTAAAATTGAAAGGGTATTCATGTTTTCTTATTTCTTTTTCATGTAGAATAACCATATCATGCCCAAAAAATTTAAATTTCAATGCTTGGATTAAAGGCACCAATTTTTCAGTATAAATACGCTTATTAAAAATGCAAAACGCCAAAACAAAAACTGGATAATTTTTATCATTATCCATAGTTGGCGTACCGCTCTCATCTGCATAAACAATAAATGGGCTAAAAGAATTATAATAATCTGCTAATGATTTTTCTTTACTATTAGCAGATTCATCCAAATCTAAGGCTAATTGAACCTGATTCTCAATATTATATATATTGTTAGTAGCTATCAAATTACTTTTAGTCATATTTATTACTACATACTGTTTAGTACAGAATGCATATCCCCGCATTGATATTTAATCAAACATTTAATATAAACAATAACTACAACTTGTATAAACTTTAATATTAATAAATTTACTTCAACATCGAGCTCAAAAACGCCTGTGTCCGTGCATGCTGCGGATTAGCAAAAAAGCTTTTCGCTTCACCCGATTCAACAATCACACCTTTATCCATAAACAGCACCTTATCAGCCACCTCACGCGCAAAACCCATTTCATGAGTGACCACAACCATAGTCATTCTGTCTTCAGCCAGTTGCTGCATCGTTTTCAACACTTCGCCGGTTAATTCAGGATCAAGCGCTGAAGTAGGTTCATCAAACAGCATAATTTGCGGCTGCATAGCCAGTGCACGGGCAATAGCAACCCGCTGTTTTTGTCCGCCGGATAATTGAGACGGATAATAATCCTGTTTATTAGCCAGACCAACCTTGCGCAACAACTCCTGTGCCAGCGGAACAATCTCATCACGCTTCATTTTTTTCACAGTTATTGGAGCTTCAATGATATTTTGTAATACGGTCATGTGCGGAAACAGATTGAACTGCTGAAAAACCATACCCATCCGAGTACAGATTTTTTTTATCAGACCTTCAGATACATAATGGGCACGATTGTGGATATTGTTCTGTACCAAAAAATCATTTTCAATGGTAATACTGCCCGCATCTATCTTTTCCAGATAATTCAGACAACGCAGTAATGTAGATTTGCCTGAACCGGAAGAACCGATAATGGCAACTACTTCTGAGCGTGCTACCTGAATATCGACGCCTTTGAGTACTTCAGTATTACCAAAAGCCTTATAAATACCGCGGGCATCTATCATTAAATCAGTCGTCGTAGCGTGCATAGCGTTTCTCCATTTTCTGGAAGCCCCAGGTCAGAATCAGAGTCATAATCAGGTAGAATGCAGCCGCCACAAAAAACGGCATCAGATTAAATTCACGCTGTACCAGCTGATAAGTTACCCGCATTACATCCTGTAATGCCAGCACATATACCAACGATGTATCTTTAACCAGTGTTATCGTTTCATTGCTTAACGGCGGCAGAATTTTTTTCCACATTTGTGGTAAAACAATACGACGCATGGTTTGGCCATAGCTCATCCCTAATGTCTTTGCTGCTTCATACTGTCCCTTACCTACCCCCTGAATTCCGGCACGGAAAATCTCTGCAAAATAAGCAGCATAGTTAAGCACAAACGCTACTACCGCTGTAGTATATGCCGGCAGTAAAATATTTACTGCCGGTAAAGCAAAGTAAATAAAGAAAATCTGTAGCATCAAAGGTGTGCCGCGCATCACCCAGATATAAAAATTAACAATATAATCCAGCACCCTGATTCCGGAAAGGCGCAATAATGCCAATACCAACCCTAACGGAATAGACAGTAATAGGGTAATGGCAAACAGGCTCAGAGTAATTTTTGCTCCTGTCCAGAGTTCAGGCAGCATATTTAACACATAATTCATGTGTATTCCTTAAAACAACAATAACGCTGCCTGAATAAATTCTATTCAGGCAGCGTTGATTCCAAAGTAAAACAACATTTATTTAATGATGTCTTTACCGAACCATTTTGTAGCAATTTTAGCAGATGTACCATCTGCTTTCATACTATCCAGAGCCCCTTGAATTTTTTGCTCTAGAGCCTGATCATCTTTACGGAAAGCAACAGCATATTGTTCTGTACCAAAATTATCACCTAATACTTTATATTCATTAGGTTTTTTTGAAACATAATAGCGACCGACCACTTCATCTACAACCAGTGCATCTACACGTTTGGCGGATACATCCATTAAGGCTGTCACATTATCTGCATATTTCTTCAATTCTTTGAATGATTTGGCTGTATTCTGATCAGCTTCTACTGCATCAACAGCACTACTGCCATCTTGAACTGCCACAATTTTACCATTCAGCTCAGCTTTAGTATTAATTCCGCTATCGGGACGGACAACAATAATCTGATGATTGTCCATATACGGTTTGGATAATAATAATTGCTGCTGCCGCTGCGGAGTAATGGTTAATCCGTTCCACAGCATATCAACACGTTTACTGTTAAGTTCCGATTCTTTAGCACTCCAGTCAATTGGCTTAAGCTCAACATTCAGACCGGCACGCTTGGCTGCTTCACGAGCCATATCGATATCGAAACCAACTAACTCATTTTTTTCATTACGAAAGCCCATAGGCGGAAAGCTGTCATCCAGCCCCATTACTACCTTTTGACCTGTACTCTCACCGGAGCTGGAAGCAGTACCTGAGGCAGATTCACCACCACAGGCAGCTAACGCCACCGCAACCACAGAACCAAATAAAAAATTACGTATGGCGTTTTGCATATATAAAGTTCCTGATTTAAAGGTATTAGATAATTGTGTCATACACACTATACCGGAATTTTTTAACACTTTCATCAGCCGGCAATCAGGTATTTACTGCAAATACCAGAACACACAGCAGACAAATACCAAGTTATTATTGGTCATTTTATCTCTGATTCAGCATGAACCGTGCTGATACTAACCATGAAGATTCACTGCGATATTATGCGGCAGCCGAATGCAACGCTTGATGGTTCATACGAAAAAACAGTTTACCATCCTCTTCAATACGCCGGATGGGCCATTGATATACTTCACTCAGCAAAGCAGATTGCATAACATCCTGAGGTGTTCCTGAAGCAACTATCTGCCCTTCATTCATTAATACAATAAAATCAGAATGATTTGCTGCCATAGTTAAATCATGGAGTACCATAACAACAGAAAAATCATCGTGATGCTCATGCAGATAATGCATCAGCTGGTGCTGATGACGAATATCCAGATGATTACATGGTTCATCAAGCAGTAGTAATGGCGCATTCTGAAGCAGCGCACGTACCACATTAGCACGCTGCTGTTCACCTCCGGATAAACTGCCTATGCGTTGCTGTGCCAGTGAGCATAAGTCGAAAACATCAAGTAACTGCCGGAGCTTTGCTGCGGGTGCCCGGGCTTTCTTAAACCAACCGCCCTGAGGAGAGCAGCCAAGCTGTACATACTCAACTACCGTAAGCGGCAAATTATATTGTCCGTGCTGCCCCACCCATGCAATCTGCCGGCGCTTTAAACTATTGTCAACCGGTTCTTCAAATAATTTGACACCGGAACCATGCAGACCTAACAGTGCACGCAGTAAAGTTGACTTACCTGCACCATTCGGCCCGATAATACTGATATGCTGATTGGCCGGTAAATCAAGTTGTGGTACCGATAAAATACAACGGCCACGTGGTTGTACATGTACATTGCGAATGGTAAATAAATTTTCCATATCCAGATCCTAGCGACGCAATGGCTGTAAAAACAACCACAGAAAAAATGGTCCGCCAAGTAAAGAAATTACAATACCCACAGGTAAATCAACCGGATAACTCAGCCAGCGCGATACACTGTCTACCAGCAGTAAAAATATTGCCCCCAGCCAGGCAGATAACAGAATAATTTTACGCCGGCTACCACCACGATTACGGGCAACCACATTCGGTACCATCATACCCAGAAAACCAATAATACCGGCCATTGATACTGCTGCTCCGGTTAACAGAGCAGAGCCTATCACTGCCCATATCCGGGTACTCCCGACAGCAACACCCATACTAATGGCTGTTTCTTCTCCCAGCATCAGAATATCCAGTCGCCTGCCCACTGCCACCAGAACACACAACCCCAGCAGCATTACTACCAGCGCATACCATGGCGAAGTAAAACCGGACTCAGCCAGACTGCCTGCCAGCCAGCTAGTTGCACTGCGTAAAACCATATCATCCGACATAAACAGAATCATGCTTACCAATGCACCACAAAAGGCACTGATAACAAAACCCATCACCAGTAGCCCCAATGTTCCTCCGCCTAGTAGACGATGTACCGTCAGAATCAGAACACATACCAGCAAAGCCCCCAGAAACGCAGCCATTGGTACTGTTACTGCACCCCAGCCACCCGCCAGGACGGCAATAACCCCCAGTGCGGCACCACCGGAAGTACCTATCAGGCTCGGATCCGCCAGCGGATTATCAAATAATGCCTGCAATGCAGCACCAGAAGCGGCCAGTGCGGCACCCACTATCAGCGCTACCAGTACTCGCGGCAGCCGGATACCTAGTGTTATCTCATCCATGGATTGCGGCCATTGCCAGCCACCCATACCCAGTCCCAGACAAAACCAGCTCAACAGTAAACTGAATAATATAGCGGCGATAAACCAAACCAGTTTAGGCCAGAACGCACTTTTCACCCTGTTGTTATCAGGCGTACCGGCCGTTTGCTGCACTTGCGTCATAATTATTGTGCCAGTTTATAAAGTTTAGGAATAACCTGCGGAGTGTTCAGACCATAACGAAAAATATCATTTGACGGCATAAAATAGATTTTCTTTTGTTTTGCGGCTGGAGAAGCAGCAATTTCCGGTCGTTTAATCAAGCCCTGCACGCCGCCTGTCAGTTTTTGGTTACGTTCGGCAATCAGAATGATATCCGGTTTCGCGGCTAGCCATGCCTCGCGTGACATCGGTTTCATACCTTCAATAGCAGCGGCTGCATTAATACCACCAGCCCGCCTGATGAGTTCATCCGCAGCAGTACCCCGGCCGGAAACATAACGACCATCATAGCTAATCAGATAGCGCTTACCGGTTTTTGGCATCTGTTTCACCTGACTGAGCCAGCGATCTGCCAATGCATTGGCTTCTTTACTCTTACCAATAAGCTGTCCGATCTGGCGAATACCGGCCGCATAGCCATTAATATCATCCTTTGGCGCAACATTCACCGCTTTAACACCTACCCGGTTCAGATTGGCGTAAATACTGGTTGGCTGAGCCATCCACGAACCCAGAACAAGAGTTGGTTTTCTGGCCGCAATCGGTTCCACACTCAGCCCGTGAAATAAGCCGATACTGGGCACATTCTTTAAAGCCGGATTAGTAGAAGCCCTCTCACGCCCTACTACTTCTTTAGCACTACCCAACTCCACCACAATATCTGCCACATCAGGCGTCAGCGTAACAATACGAGCAGCAAACGCAAATGGAAAAGCAGCGCACATAGCCGCTGCCAACAGTAATTTTTTCATAATCCACCCTTTAATTACTCATATTACAATGGCAGATATCCATATTCCTAGTAATTTATGATTTCACCATAACTACAAAATGCATATCTGCCCCGGCTACTTAGCCTGCTAACAAGCCATCCATCAGCTGATGCCATGATTGCATTTCATCATTACCTTCTTCACGGCGACCAAAAATTTGCACCACAGTTTGACGATTTTTGTCGAAACCTTCTATACAAGTAACATAACCTTCACTGATCGGACGACGTACCACCCAGGTTTCCACAATATCACTATCGCGCAGATGCAAATCAAAGCCTTCTTCCGGTACTTTGGCATCCAGTACATTCAGATAGCCATGTGAGCGCACTACATTGTGTAGTTTACCAGTCTGAATCTGCACTAAGCCACGGTTACCGACAAATACCATAATTTCCAGATTATTCGCCTGAACATACTGCAGAACTTCTTCCCATACACTGCGATCGACTTGCTTAGTACTGCCTGCCGGTGCATGACGGTAAGACTGCTGGCGGTCAATTTTAAAGGTCTCCAGTAAACCGCCAAAATGATGTACATCTTTCAGCTCATTCCAGCGCTCCTGAAAAGCCTGCTCGCGCTCTGGTGACAATGGTTCCGGTATCGTTACATTAATTTCCGGTGCCGGCAGAAATTCCGGTTTGCCACTGGTTGCGAATTCATCAATCAGAGCCTGCCATGCGTCCAGTTTAGTTTCATCACGCATGAAAACTTTTTCAATACTTATGCCGTATTCGTCATAAAACTGAATCGAACGCATGGTTCTTTCACCAATCACCACAGTTGTAGCGATAGCATGATGCCAGTTATGCAGGAAAAAACGTAAATCCAGCCCGCCCACATTCAGCGCCAGTCCTGTACGCGCAGTCAGCGTTACATGTTCATAAACACCAACTTTTTCATGTACTGCGGCATCATTACGCACCACACTCAAAACTTCTCCCAGGGTTTCCAGCTTAAGTACCAGATCGCGAATCCGGCTGCCCAGATAAACAGAGTCCGGAGCATCTGCCATTAATGCGCCTTCACTCACACCCAGATCAGCTGCTGCCTGACGCGGAAAGTACATTCCTCCTTCGACAGTTGCCTTTTTATCCAGATATTGTTGCCATAAACTCATGTCTCGTTCCTTTACAAAGTTATTATTGATAGTGATTTAGCAAATAATTCAGCTAATTATTTTAATTTCAGATTTATTTAAAAGGTGTAGCGCAACCCTACATTAAATGTCCGTCCCGGAGCAGAATAGAAATCAGCATTGTCTCTGGTTAACTTAGTCGCATTGCCGTCGCTTTGCCCGGAAGTGCCCGACTGACTGTTTACATTCGGCATCATGTAAGCAATATCTGCCCAGTTCCAGTATTTCTTATTAAAAACATTATTCACACCAGCACGGAAACTCAGATGCTTAGTTGGTTTCCAATAGCCACCCAAATCAACCAGCGCGTAATTTCTGGACGGATTATAGTAACCTGTTCCTTTTGGAACATTTTGAATGTCGCTATCATCTTTTTTCGCCACATAGGTTAAATCAACATTGGCTCCCCACACTTCCTTATCATAGGCAAGACCAAGTTTCACTTTAACCGGCATCACTGAGTTAAGTGGTCTGTCTACGCCTTCCTGGCGAATCGAGCCACGCGAATAGGCTATTGAACCATTTACTTTCCAGTCTGGCGCGAACTTCCAGCGTGCATATGCTTCACCGCCGTAAATATGTGCCTTACTGAAATTCTGTGCCTGCAATACCAGCGTCTGTTTACTGCCCGGACGGCTCCATACAGCATCAGCCGGTAGCTTCACCACATCAGAAATATTTACATAATCAATAAAGTTTTTATAGTGATTGTCAAATCCGGCTATACCGTATTCAAAAACATCATTTTTACCGCGTAAACCAAGCTCAAAATTATTTGCAGTTTCCGCTTTTAGATTCGGATTACCCCAGGAACTGTAGTTTCCCGGATTCCATGAAGAAGCCAGCTGCTGAGATGATGGCGCATTAAAACCACGGGCATACTGAAAATACGGTACCAGCAATGGAGTAATCTGATACGAAATACCCAGACGAGGTGTTAATGCACTTTGATGTTTTTTGCGCAATTCACCGATTTCACCATTGATTCCGGTTACAAAGCCATTGGAATTAGGCTTCATATTATAGTAAGCAGCCGATAAACCTGGACTGACAACCAAATTGCCCCATTGCAGATCTGCATCTATATACGCACTGGCCTGAATAGTAGTGTTATCGGCATTAGGCTTCGATCTGGCATAATATCCTTGCCAGTCACTAGTTAATTCATGGTGCGCAAAACTCAGACCATAGCGCCATTCCTGACTCAGACTACCTGTATCAAAATGCGATGACCAGTCTGTTGTCAATCCCCATACTTTATCTTTATTGGTAAAGTCAAAAATGCAACGATTATTCCGGTCAGGAACCATACTGGTACAACCTTTGACATAGTCACGCTGGGTACTTGAATCTGTTTTAGTCTGTTGCCAGTAAATCTGAGTTTTACCTGATTGAATCAATCCCTCATCACTGTGATAATCATGTCCCAGTGAAAACCGTGTTTTCTTGTTGTCATCTATACCGCGTACATCAGTATAGGTACTATTTACCTGAGACAATGAATCAGTCCACTGATTCCGGCTCAAATATTCAGCAGTAAAATTCAGGGTATTTTTGTCATTAATATCAAATTCGTGCTTAGTAAGAAAATACCGGCTATTGTGATCAACAGGGTCTGATTTAGTACGCAAAGCCCCTTTGCCGCCAATATTACCCCGGTTATCCACTTCATCACCTTTACGGTAAGTACCCAGTACCATTCCGCGCCAGCGGTCACTTCTCATTGCACCGACACCTGTTACCGCTGTAGATTTATCCACACTGTTATACTGAGTATCAATATAACCACCCTGATCTTTATCCTGCAAAATCTCATCAGGGGTAAGTGTGTGCATAGCAACAACACCGCCCAAACCAAAACCACGGGCATTTTTACTGATATCAACACTACTGAGTGCGGAAACATCCATAAAATTACCACGACCGAAAATCGCATACTGTCCCGTATGCTTCATTTCATTTGCTTCGGGCAACTCAATTCCATCAATGGTCATACCAACCCGGTTACCACTTAAACCACGAATATTGACACTATCATTACCCTGTCGTGTACCCTGAGTATCCAATACCTCTACACCCGGAATATCTTTTAATGCCGTTTTTAAATCCACCGCACCTTGTTTCTTAATAGTATCTGCCTTGACTTTAGTATCTTTGAATACACTTGGCGTAACACGTTTACCCTCAACATGAATTGTTGGCAAATGAGCTTCGCCTTCGGCATAAACTACTGCAGGAAAGCCGATATAAGCTACAGCCAGCGCAATAATCTTGGGTGAGCGGCGCATATTAAGTTAACCCCTTTTGACACAAATTAATATAAAGATGCCGCATTGTAATCAATAATGATTCTTTTATACAAGTGCAAATAGGAATTATTCTTATTAATTTTAAGTCATATTTTTCTAATACTGCTCAGCTGCTTTTTACAGTATTCTTATAAATGACAGTAAGCATAAATATGTTTTAAATCCGGACAGATCGGCCTTGCAAAAATATAATTTTTTATTAATATAAAAACATCACTTCTTCATAATTATTAAAAATTACTCTTGTATAAAATTATACAAACCTTGTTTTAGGTTATTTTATATTCTGAATTTATCTTTCAGAGTAATAAAAAATTTATTTTATCAATTATATTATCAGAATAAAATTTGCTGATTTCTATATAATAAGTTTCTCTCATCACCGCTTACTGTCGGTTTACCACTGCCTAATTCAGATTATTATTTTTTTAACATTCTAAATGTATCAATGAGAACCAGACAAATACAAAATACTTCCTGAAACCATCATCATAATTAAAATCACACATCCGGATTACAAAACCGAGCAGCCTGCTACCAGAACTTAATCAGGCTATATTACAATTATTCCATTATTTATATTGATTATCACAGACAGCCATGCAACTTGACCGTACTCTTCAGTATCAGATCCTTACCGAACTTACCGATTGTTTTCCGAATCCCTCATCGCAGGAATTTTTTGACCAGTTAGTAACACAATATAGCCTTGATCATGTACTGGGCAATCTTATCTATCTGGACGGACACGGATTAATCCGGTTAAAAATCGATCAGGGATTTAATTATAAAGAAATTCTCTGGACACTAACCGAACCAACCGTAAAGGCATTTGATTTTCTGGCAGACGATGGTGGTTTAGCAGCTATTCTGCAAACCGGAACAGAAAAACCGAATAATAAATAGGCAAATACCTGACCTGGTCAGAAAATTTAATAAAAATGAGACATTAAAGTATATAAAATCATTTGTTTTTATGTATTCTAATGGTAGAAATGTATTTAGTTTGGTAAATTACAGACTCTTAATTATTGTTAACTGATTCATATTGCTTTTTTCCGTAAGATTACGAAAGAAAGTAATATAGCAGGTGATTATCTTGCATAAAAGTACAAACCTTCATATCTTTTCGCTCAAAGAGAAAATCTATCTTTTTTTTTCATCATTTTATTACCACTTATTAGCATTCGCCTAAGCATTTACTATTATCCCTCCTCATCACAAATCCAGAGCATCAATCAGGAAATCTTTCAGCTTTCATTACAACAGCAAGAGTTACTACAGCAGCCTGAAAGTTATGAGAATAACTGCAAGCGTCAGCAAATAAAGCAAGAAATTAAAAAGCATAATTTCGCACTTACATATGCCAGACCACTCGCTACAGGCGGCATAGTTAGCGGTATTATGTGTCTTTTTTCCGGAGTAGTTGCTTTATTCCTGATTCAGCATTTGGGTAGAAAAGCAGATAAATCTTTAAAACAATTGCGCATTAATTTTACTCGTGCGTCGCATATGATACAGGCAATTTTGCTGATATTGCCCATCAGTCTTATTCTGTCTTTTTTATTCGTTTTCATAATACTTACTGATGGTACAAGACCGGAGAAGGCAATCATTCCTCTGTTTGTTGTAGCAGGATTATGCTTTTTCTATTTACACAGATATAACAAACAGGATAACACAGGAACAGCCAGAGTAAGCGGTGTGCTGATCACGACTGAAACCAATCCGGAATTATGGAAATTAATTAGGGAAATTGTACAAAAGCTTGGGTTAAACGCTATGCCAAACCATATTGTACTTTGCATAGGAAATGGCTTCAGGGTAAGTAATAAAGCAGTTCGTCTGTATCCGGACAGAATAGTATTAACAGGAAATACTTTATATCTGGACAGTACTTATATTAATTATTTAACCTTAGCAGAATTATCCAGCATAATTGCGCAGAGATTAAGTCATATTGCCAGTAATGATTTAAATGTATCTGCAAATTTTAATCGTCAGATTGATAAGTTAACTGAAACAGCTAATTTTTTATACCAGAATTATTTATCCTATTCTTTATTCGAAAATTATTTATTCTACCCTCCGTATTTGCTAGCCAAATATTTTTATTGTTCGTTCAACAAAGCAATTCATTGGTGGTATCGTTCCACAGAAGCTATGGCGGATTTAAATGTTTTAAAAGTTACCCATAAAGAGCAATTTGCTTTAGCCTTAAGTAAAATGCATCTTTTGCAAACACGAATTAATCAGGCATTGGAAAATTATTACTATAAAACACATATAAACTTTCTGCCTTTAGATTATGTTACACACTATGTAGAACACTCAGAAACACCATCGCTTAGCAAACTTCTAAAAAAATCACCTTCTGTTTATGCCCGGCACCCGACTTTAGCTCAACGACTGTCTTACATTAAATATGGCGAATTAAACCGTTTGAGTGGTTTGCTCATCAACATTAGTCCAACCACGCTTCTGAAAGATTTATTTAGTAAAGAACTAAACATCCTGCAATCAGATTATCAAAATGATATACAGGAAACAGCAGAAACTAAATTAAATTATCTGAAACATATCAGTAGTCAACATCAGGAAACCATTACCTTAAAACAGGGCGGAATAATCAGATCGTTTCTGCGATCCCTGCTGGCTGGTCTGTTTATCTTAATAACATATGCTTGTATTACAACTGATAAAGCACATGATTCAGAGTGGCTGATAACTGTCATTATCCTATCAATGATCAGTGCTTTTTGCTTATTCAGATGCTACAAAATGTATAAAAGCATTGGTTCAGCACTACTTACCATGAAGCCACGCGGATTAATTCTTCCCTGCTTTGATAAAGCTATTCCATGGAAGCAAATAGACTCTTTTGAGATAACTGGCCAAATGTACAAAAAGCTAACTCTTTATCTCAATCCAGCATTCAAACCGGGAGAATTCAAACCATGTAACGCAAAAATAAAATATAACAAACGAAATAATCATATCCAGATAACTGCATATGAAATCAGAGGCAAATTAAAGTTACCGGATTGTGAGTCTTTAATATCAGACTACATAAGAGTTGCTCATGCCCGAATAGAGCTGCAGTTATTTATGCAAAACAAAAAATAATCAGTAGATTATGAGTAAATTCATTATTATTCCTATTATTCTGCTTCTTCAGATGGCCGGCTATATATTTCTGTTTTATGAAAATAAACATGGACATGCTGATTTTCCTATTGAATGGGTCATATTTAACATTTTGGGAATTTTTAACCTGATTGTATTGGTACTGTCTTATTTTCTTTTTTTTAATTCTGAAAATAAAATTTCTTTTTGGTGGATTCCTGTAACAATAGCTGTAATTACTATTATCAAACTGATTATTCAATATATAAGAATGGCTATGGGTGAATTCTAAATTTATTAGCACAAAACGAGACAGGGAAAAGAGAAAAATTTATTTTTTGCAATAATAGAAAGAAAAGGAGGTAATATAACCGATATAAAATCTTATATTAATTATTTAACTTTAACAGCATAATCGCACATAAATTAAATCACATTGCCAGAAATCATTTAAATGCATCAGTAAGTTTTAATCATCAAATTGATAAGTCAACTGAAACAATTGATTTATTTAAAAATTATTTATTTTATCGAATATATCTGCCATCTAAATATTTTTTATCATTCATTTAACTGGACAATTTATCAATGGAATCGTTCCAAAGAGTTTTTGGCAGATTTAGATGCTTTAAAAATGATTCCTAAATAGCACTTTACCTTAGACGTATCTTTTGCAGGAGCCAATTATTCAGGCATTGGAAAATTATTATTACAAAACAGATATAAATTATCTGACTTAGATTATGTTACATATTATGCAGGAAAGTCAGAAACACTGTCACTTAGCAAACTACTTAAATAATCACCTTCTGTTTACAACTGATACCCGAATTTAGCTCAACGGCTGTCTGGTATTAAATATTACCAGCCTAAATCATTGAATATTTTACTCATTAGCATTACTCCAATCAGGCTTTCGGAAGATCCTTTTAATAAGGAATTAATCATTCTGTAATCGAATTACCAAAACGATGTACAGGAATTAGTAGAAATTAATTTAGATTATCAAAAAAGCATCATTAATGATCATCAGGAACCCATTATCCTAAAACCGGGCGGAATTATCAGATTATTTATGCGATCCCTGCTGGCTGGTCTGTTTATCTTAATAACATATGCTTGTATTACAACTGATAAAGCACATGATTCAGAGTGGCTGATAGGTGTCATTATCCTCTCAATGATCAGTGCTTTTTGCTTATTCAGATGCTACAAAATGTATAAAAGCATTGGTTCAGCACTACTTACCATGAAGCCACGCGGATTAATTCTTCCCTGCTTTGATAAAGCCATTGTATGGGAGCAAATAAACTCTTTTGAGATAACTGGCAAAATGTACAAAAAGCTAAATCTTTATCTCAATCCAACATTCAAACCGGGAGAATTCAAACCATGTTACGCAAAAATATAATATGACAAAAAATAATCATATCCAGATATCTGCATACAAAATCAGAGGCAAAATAAAGTTACCGGATTGTGAGCCTTTAATATCAGACTATATAAGAGTTGTTCATGCCCGAATAGAGCTTCAGTTATTTGTACAAAACAAAAAATAATCAGTAGATAAATTACGACTGATGATAATCAATAAAATTTTTACCGATATTTAAGTAATTTCTTTATGAATAAATTTTAAAATTAACGAATTTTAGTATATTAAATATGTTTAAAGTCCTGCATTCTTTACTTTATCAGAGTTTTTAATTTGTATATCAGTGTATGTATATGCAACAATCAATTTCTGTTCTGGGAAATAATTTGAATAATAGTACAACCCAAACGACTCAATACAAGCCCATCAAAGAGCCAGTTTAGTTCAATTGTATTTGTATTATATTATTGTTAAAATAAATTAACTTAAATTATCTTTTGATATTTAATCAAAAAAATATTAAAATTTAAATGGTTATAAGGCAACAATCTTAAAGACAAAAGCATATTTATATATATATTTATTTTAAGAGAGGATCTATTTTTAGTTCAACAACTATCTTAATATCAGTACAGGAACAATATAGCTTATGCAGTTAACCTATCAATATCAGTGAAACAGCTTTCTCTAAGCAATTTATTTAATAATGAATTAGCACATCTACATCAAATTGATACACGGAAAGTAATAAAAATGAACCAGCGTGAACCAAACCATCATGTGAATTATGATCATAATCAAGAAACCATTACCATAATACAAGGCGGATATATTCGATTATTTTTTCGCGCATTAATAGCAATTTTTTTCATTATTATGACATATTTGATAATAAGATTTGGTCATAAAATGGATTATGGAAGTAAAATATCTTCGGTTCTGATAAGTATTTATTTTTCATCTAGATGTTACAAATTGTATAAATGTATAGGTTCTGCACTACTTACCATGACGCCGCAAGGATTAGTTCTTCCTTGTTTTGATGAAGTTATTCCCTGGGAACAAATAACCTCATATCAGATAATTAAAAACATGCATATCAAGCTAAAAATTTGTCTTAATCCTGCATTTAAATTAGGGCAACCTAAATTTTGCGGCGCAGAAATAGACTATTATTGTAATAAAAAAGAAAATCGTATTGAGATAACTGCATATGAAATCAAAGGAAAAATACAGTTATCCGACTGTATTCAACTGATATCAAAATATAAAACACTTTCCGAAGCGAAAGTTTGAATACTTAAATCTACACTTAATAAATAGTTTATACATCAACTAAAGCAGATAACAATCAGAAAAATTTCACAGGATATCTAAATAAATTTTCTTATGAATAAATATTTAGATATAAAATTTTTCACTACTATTGTAGTTAAATTTCAATTCTCTATCAGTAAACTGCATGCTATACAGCTAACATGCAGCTTACTAGCTACATTTTCTGATTACAGGATTTTAAAAAATTTAATTATGCAATGATTATAAAAGCAAAGTATAAGATGTAATCTTACCAAAACATTTATCATTGATAATTAAATGCAGTCTCTACCATTCGCCCACTACAATAACGGCAGGTAAACTTTCCGCTCAAGAAGCAACATATTTTTTATCAGTTTTAATCCTATTTCAGACATAAATTTGAATAATAATATAAAAATTTGATCTCTGAATAATGCCCAATATTCTATCTAGAGAATATTTATTCAATATATATTTATTGAAAACAACTGTATACTATAGTTGTCAGTACATCTTATAGCTAGTTCAATATTTTTTCTGCTAGTTGTCTGACTTTCTTTTAACCTTTACCGGTTAATTTATCCGGGGTGCCGCTGGCTGAGATTACACCCGTAGAACCTGATGCGGTTAGTACCGCCGAAGGGAGTATAAAACACACTTTTTTCGAATAATAAGTCTGTTTTGTTACTCTTTAATATATTATTTATTAAAGGAGCTTTTATGCCTTCATTTCAATCACTCACAGAAGCCTGTCAGGATGAATGGAACCGCTATATTCAGCATGATTTTATCCGCCAGCTGGGTAAAGGAATATTAGATAAATCGTGTTTTCAGCATTATTTAAAACAGGATTATCTTTTTTTAATTCAGTTTGCGCGTGCATGGGGACTTGCGGTTTATAAAAGCCATGATGTATTTGAAATACGCAAGGCATTAGCAGGTCTCAAGGCTATTATGGATACTGAGCTGGAATTACATATACAGTATTGTAAGGAATGGGGCATAAGTGAACAGGAACTTAGTTCTCTGCCCGAAGCCAAAGCAAATATTGCATATTCACGCTATATACTCGATGCCGGACAACAGGGGGAATTACTGGATTTACATGTTGCACTGGCACCATGCTTAATCGGATATGGAATTATTGCCTGTTGGCTTAAAGATCAGCCATGGTATCAAACAATTAATAACCCTTATCAAAGCTGGGTAGAAATGTACGCAAATGATGAATTTCAGATTGCTATGCAGGAAGAAATTGACTGGATTAATCAGCGTTTAGCCGATATTGATTCACAGCGCTTTCAGCAACTGACCAAAATTTTTACTAAAGCGACGCAATTAGAAGCTGATTTCTGGCAAATGGGGCTGGATAAAAGCTACTAAATATTTTATATACATGATTTTCCCGTCAGGATAACTGATGGGAAAGTTTAATAATATTCATACAGAATATTATTTCTATTAAAATAAATTTAAATTTTAAAACAACACTAGAAATTGTATGATTGTTTATTCTCTATAAAAAATTGTTTATTTAAAACTCTGCTTCAACATTTATATTAATCAGATTTCCAATTAATCAAAACGCAGTACATCTGAAATTGAAATTTTCTGCTTTGTAATATTCCGGACAAAATTAATCAATAATGGGGCGGAATTTCATTAGCCGGATTAAATGGTTCGTTACCATTTTCTATCTTGTCTGGCAAGCGCTGGTAAAGCAGACGCAGTTGTGCCTGCTGTAAATCCAGAGTTTGCTGAATTCGTGCTATGGTATCACTCAGGCTCTGGATAGTTTCCGCCTGTAGTGCACTTTCAATTTCCAGCTCTTCGATTCGGTGTTGTAATACTTCCAGGATTTCAGGCATATTATTGTCCATTGTTTGATTATTTAATCTTTACCGGCAAAGATAATCTGATTTTGATTATTTGTAATAAAAAAACCTGAGCAATAAACTGCTCAGGTTTTTCAAACCAGTAAGAAATAATTATTTCAGTTTGGTTTCTTTGTACAGTACATGTTTACGCACTACCGGATCAAATTTTTTGATTTCAAATTTACCAGACATGGTGCGTTTATTTTTGGTAGTGGTGTAGAAATGACCAGTACCAGCAGAAGATTCCAGTTTAATTTTGTCGCGCATTGCTCTATCCTTAAATCACAATATGATTAAGCTTCACCGCGAGCGCGCAGGTCGGCCAATACTACATCGATACCTACCTTGTCGATTGTACGCAAGGCGGCGTTAGAAACGCGCAGGCGTACCCAACGGTTTTCACTTTCAACCCAGAAACGACGTGATTGCAGATTAGGCAAGAAACGGCGTTTGGTTTTATTGTTGGCGTGTGACACGTTGTTGCCACTCATCGGGCGCTTACCGGTCACTTTACATACACGTGCCATGGTTAACTCCAAACTTCTAATAATTTTGTAAAACGCGATTTATACCATGAAAAGCGGAATCTATTCAAGGGTTAAATCATTTTGTATGACATGAACAGCTGAAAATGTTGCTGTTGAATCAGGCAAACTGTAGTAAGTACAGATCTGATACAGGCTGATTACCGGTTCAGGTTACTGCCTGCACTGTATTTTCAGTAAGCTGCTTATGTCGTCAGACGGATGGCAGAGTAATACTGCCATCCGGATTTCAGACAATTACCGCACTGTGGTTGTGGTAGTAGTTGTCGTGGTAACGCTAGTGTTTTCTGCAGGTGTGACCGTTTGCTGATTCAGGCCGCCACCCAGTGCTTTATAAAGATCGGCACGGTTTTCCAGCAGAGTCTGCTGTGTATTGAGTAATGCCTGCTGTGCTGCATAACTGTCACGTTCTGCGTCCAGCTGTTCCAGTGAGCTGGCTATGCCGTGTTTATACCGTAACTGTGTGAGCTTGTAGCGATTAGTTTGTGCCTGTTCACCACGTGATTTTGCCTCATACTGCTTTTTAAGGGAATCACGCGCCACCAGTGCATCGGCCACATCACGGAAAGCAGCCTGTACAGTTTGCTCATACTGGGCTACAGCAATGTTTTTACGCGCTGTTGCCAGATCCAGATTACCTTTGTTTTGCCCCCATGTGAAAATCGGCAGGGTAATCTGTGGCGTAAAGCTCCATGTACGGTTCGGACCATTGAAGAGATGACCAATATCGTTGCTGCCGGAGCCAATACTGCCGGTCAGGCTGATGCGCGGGAAAAATGCTGCCCGTGCCGCACCGATGTTGGCATTAGCAGATTTAAGCGCAAACTCAGCTGCACGTACATCCGGCCGCTGATACAAGATGGTCGACGGCAAGCCGGCCGGCAGCTCCACATTCACAAACTGGCGGCTCAGTGGTGCTGCTGCCGGTAAATCGTCCGGCAATGGTTTACCCACCAGCAAAGTTAAGGCATTGTGCGCCTGTTCACGCGCCTGTTTAGCCGCAGCATAATCGGCACGGGCTGTTTCGATTTGTGCTTCTGCTACATCTACCTGCACCTGTGAAATCACACCGGATTTGAATTGCAGATCAGTCAGACGCTTGCTTTCTTCACGTGATTTTAATACACGGCTGGATAAGTCCATTTGTGCCTGAGCAATACGCTCAGCAAAGTAGGCTTTGGCCACGCTGGCAATCAGGCTGATCTGGGTAGAGTCGCGCACCTGCTTTTGCTGGAAATACTGATTCAGAGCCGCATCAGACAGGCTTTTAACCCGTCCGAATAAATCCAGCTCAAATGCGGTTACACCTAAACCGACATTATATGATTCTGCAATATAGCTGGTTTGCTGACCCGTAGCATCACGCATAGCGCTTAAGTCCTGCGCAACACGCGAACGTCCGCCATTACCTGTCGCACCTAATGCAGGCAGGCGGTCTGCGCGCTGAATAGCATACTGAGCCCGAACCGCTTCCACGTTTAATGCGGCCACACGCAAATCACGGTTATTAATTAAAGCCAGATTGATAATCTGTTTCAAACGCTCATCAGCGAAGTAGTCCTGCCAGCCGAGATTGGCGGCAGCCACTGAACCGGTATACCGGTCATTGGCTGCTGCACCTGGAAAGGTTTCTGCCAGCTCTACTTTCGGCTGATGATAGCGGGGTGCCATCGAACAGGCAGACACTACTCCGGCAACTAATACAGCCAGCAGAGTAGGTTTCACTATGTGTTTCATGCTTTATCCTCTTTGTCTGTCTGATTGGCAGACTGCACACTGACACTGCCATCACTGTTTACTGTCATCGGCAGATTTTTGTCATTGTCAGGAGTACCGCCATTTTTGTCGTTCTTTTTCCTGCTGAACAGACTGCGTACAGTTGAATAGAATACAGGTACAAAGAACAGAGCCAGACAGGTACCCACTAACATTCCCCACAATACGCTGGTACCAATGGCTCGCTGACTCGCAGAAGAGGCACCACTGGCAAAGTACAGAGGCACTACACCCATAATGAACGCAATGGATGTCATCAGAATCGGACGGAAACGCAGGTGAGCGGCAGCCAGTGCAGCTTCAAGCGGACTTTTACCCTGCTCTTGCAACTCCTTGGCAAACTCCACAATCAGAATGGCGTTTTTAGCACTCAGACCAATTACGGTAATTAACCCCACCTGAAAATAAACGTCGTTCTCCATACCGCGCATCCATGTACCCAGCACGACACCAAGCAGACCCAGCGGTACTACCAGCATTACGGATAATGGAATTGTCCAGCTTTCATATAGTGCGGCCAGACACAGGAATACAGCCAGCAGTGAGAACATATAGAGGATGGTAGACTGGTTACCCGCATCTTTTTCCTCTTTAGACAGACCTGTCCACTCATAACCAAAACCATCCGGCAGCTTGCTGGCAATTTTTTCCATTTCATTCATGGCATCACCAGTACTGTATCCCGGAGCAGCATTACCGGTAATCGCCATAGCGGTATAGCCATTGTAGCGGACAGTTTGTGCCGGGCCGGTAATCCAGCGTGTCTTCATGATGCCGGATAATGGTACGGGCTGTCCCTGTGCGTTATTAACGGTAAGTTTGCTCAGGTCTTCAGGTGTCATACGGGAAGCCACATCTGCCTGTACAATTACGCGCTGCATACGTCCTTTATTCGGGAAGTCGTTAACGTAGTTGGAACCCAGAGCAGTACTTAATACAGTTGAAATATCACCGAATGACACGCCTTGTGCATTAGCAGCATCGCGGTCGATATCAATCTGCAATTGCGGTTCATCTTCCATACCGTCCGGACGTACCTGTGTCAGCACTTTACTTTCACGCGCCATACCCAGCAGCTGATTACGCGCGGCCAGTAACGCCTCATGACCTTTACCGCCACGGTCTTGCAGCCGGAAGCTAAAGCCGGTACTGGTACCCAGTTCAGGAATGGATGGCGGTACCAGAGCAAAGATATAACCATCACGTACTGAACCCATCATAGCACCGGTAATACGGTTAGCCAGTGAATTGGCGCTGTGTTCCGCACCGCTACGTTCTGACCAGTCTTTCAATACAAGGAAGCTCAGACCAACGTTCTGCCCCTGACCGGTCATACTGAAGCCCAGTACGGATACCATGTTTTTCACTTCAGGCTGATGAAGAGTGAATTCTTCCATCTTCTTGAAAGTATCCAGTGTACGATGCTGAGTCGCACCCGGCGGCAACTGAATCAAAGCAATGGAATAACCCTGATCTTCCTCCGGCAGGAATGAAGTCGGCAGACGTACCATTACTAATAACGCACAGGCTGTGATAGCAGCATAGATGATGAACATACGTACGCTGCGATGCAGTACATAAGCCACTTTGGATTCGTATTTTTTGGCACCGCTGGTAAATTTGCGGTTAAACCAGCCATAAAAACCCTTTTTCTCCGCTTCATGTTCGTTAACTGGTTTAAGCAAAGTAGCACACAAGGCCGGTGTCAGCGACAATGCCAGAAAAGCAGAGAAGAAAATGGCTACCGACATCACAATAGAGAACTGACGGTAAATATTACCAGTAGAACCGGAGAAGAACGCCATCGGGATAAATACGGTAATCAGTACCACTGTAATACCGACTACAGCGCCGGAAATCTGCCCCATAGCCTTTTCTGTAGCAGGCTTTGGCGGCAAATGTTCATCGGCCATGATACGTTCTACGTTTTCCACCACCACAATGGCATCATCGACCACAATACCGATTACCAGTACCATGGCAAACATGGTCAGTACGTTAATCGACAGACCGGCAAAGTACATGATGGTAAAAGCACCCAGCAAAGCAATCGGTACCACAATCGTCGGAATCAGGGTATAGCGAATGTTTTGCAGGAATACCAGCATAACAAGGAATACCAGTACAATCGCTTCTACCAGAGTATGTACCACTTTTTCAATGGAAATACTAACGAAAGTGGAGCTGTCATATGGTGCAGACCAGCTCATGCCGGCAGGGAAATATTTTTGCAAATCGGCCAGCTTAGCCTTAACTGCATTGGCTGTAGCCAGTGCGTTACCTTTAGTCGTCAGCTGAATACCTGCACCCACCACGTCTTTACCATTCAAACGGGCACCAGTAGAGTAATCCTGTTTACCCAGCTCTACACGAGCAACATCTTTCAGACGTACCAGTGAACCATCGGTATTGGCTTTAACAATAATATTTTCAAACTGTTCAACTGTTTTCAGCTGACCTGGGACAATGATAGTCGCTGTAGTCTGAATATTATCAGGTGAAGGCAAAGCACCCAGACTACCTGCAGAAATCTGCTGGTTCTGTGCAGCTACTGCGGCATTAACTGCTGCCGGGGTCAGATTAACACTGCGCAGCTTGTCTGAATCCAGCCAGACACGAATGGCGCGTTCAGAACTGAACACCATTACATTACCTACACCGTCAATACGCTGTAATTCCGGCTGAATGTTACGTACCACATAGTCTGCCATATCTGCCGGGGTCAGATTAGGACTATCACTGGTATACATGGTTACCATCAGGAAGTTACTCCGTGATTTAGCAATCTGTACACCAGTCTGTTTGACCATAGCCGGCAAACGCGGTTCTGCTCGTGAAAGCGCATTCTGCACATTCATCTGTGCAATATCATCATCAGTACCCGGGTAGAAGGTCAGGGTTAATGTACCCGTACCGTTGGATAACGATTTTGCTTCCATGTATTCCAGGTTTTCCAGACCGTTCATTTCACGTTCGATACGTGACAATACAGTATCTTCAATGGTCTGGGCATCAGCACCCGGATAGGAAATAGTCAGACTGATGGAAGGAGGAGCTACTGTCGGATACTGGGCAACAGGCAGCTTGGTAATACACACTATACCGGCAATGATGATGAACAGCGCCACCACCCATGCAAAAATCGGTCGGTTAATAAAAAATCGTGACATATTACAGATTCCTTACTGAGCCTGAGAGGCAGATGCCGCAGAAGCTTTAGGTGCAGATGCAGAAGCAGTCTTAGCCTGAGGCACAGGCGCACCATTAGCAGGTGCAGGTTTCCACGGCTGAGTCTGTACTTTCTTCGCACCGGTTAACTGCACTAGTGCCAGACCATCCATTGCTACTTTATCTCCCGCACGCAAACCTCCGCTGATTACCCAGTTTGTGCCTTTTTGCTGTACTACGGTTACATTGCGCACAGCCAGACTGCCATCAGCATTAACCACCGTAACCGTATCACCACTGGCACCACGGGTTATTGCCTGCTGAGGCAAGACGATGGCATTCTGAATTTCAGCCTGCGGAATCTCTACACGTACAAACTGTCCGGGCAGCAGCATATCATCATCATTAGGAATTTCGGCACGTACTTTAACTTCACCGGTACCTTCATCTACTGTCATATCTGTAAACAGTAAACGACCTTTTTGCGGATATTCACTACCGTCATCAAGCTTGATGGCCACTTCGACGGCACCATTGATGGTTTTCATCTTACCGGCAGCAATATCCTGACGGATCTTCATTGCCTGTGCGGCAGTCTGGGTCAGGTCAACATATAAAGTATGTGTTTGCTGAATCAGCGCCAGCTGAGTAACATCATTCTGGCCGACCAAAGCGCCTTCAGTTACCAGCGCCTTACCAATACGGCCTGAAATCGGAGCACGGACATAGGCATAACCAACATTAATCTGTGCGCTTTTAATTGCAGCCTGTGCGCTGTCAATCTGTGCATGCGCCAGGCGCTGTTGTGCGATTGCCTGATCAAATTCCTGTTTACTGATTGCGTTAGCTGCAACCAGCGGGCGATAACGGACAATATCGGCATCAGCCTTCGCCGCATTAGCCTGTGCGGTTGCCAGACTGGCACGTGCCGATTGCAAAGAAGCTACATAAGGCGCATTGTCGATCTGAAACAGTGGTTGGCCTTCTTTAACATAAGTACCTTCTGTAAACAGACGTTTCAGCAAAATACCAGCCACACGGGCACGTACTTGTGACTCGCGAATCGGCTTCAAACGACCAGTCAGCTCGGTATCTACAGTCACCGTTTCCGGATGTACAGTCAGTACACTAACCATTGGTGCAGGTGGTGCTGGTGCTTTGTCGCCTTTGCCACATGCAGCTAATGCCAGCGCACTTGCCAGTACTATCGCACTGATGCGCCATTTATCTGCTTTTCGATTCGTTCCCATATTCACCTCAATATGTGCATATATACTTTAAAAATTAAATAACTTTTTACTATACTGTGCTAAAAATATGACAAAAATAGCGCTGGTGCCAACACTTAGGGCTGCCGAAATCTAAATATCAGGCAGCCAGCAATGCGACAACAGACGATTAAATAAGAATAGCTTTACGCTGCGCATTATACATGCAACAATGTATGTATACCAGATGCAATAATTTAATACTTAAGTTATTTTAATCAAAAAATCTTGTGCTAATCTGAATTAAATACAGATTTGCCTAATTTAATTTACAGATAAACGGAAATTTATTATGCGCAAGACCAAAGAAGAAGCCCTGCAAACCAAAGAGGCTCTCATGGCTGCTGCACTGGATATATTTTACCGGCGCGGTGTCAGCCGTGCTTCACTGCAAGAAATTGCCAGCGCAGCCGGCGTGACTCGCGGTGCTTTATACTGGCATTTTAAAAATAAGGAAGACTTATTCGATGCGTTATTCCAACAGGTTTTCAGTAAACTGAGCAGCCAATTGCAGCATGACATTGACACCAGTTCTCCTGACGCATTGAACAATCTGATGCAGGCGCTAAAACACATGTTTCAACGTATGGCTAGTGATAATAATTATCGTAAATTCTGTCATATCCTGCATTTAAATTGTGAGCACACTGCTGACAACCATGCGATTGTGGCTTTGTTGCAAAAATACCAAAATTTATGGTGGCAAAATCTGTGTGCTGTATTTCATATGTGCTGTCAGCAGCATATTTTGCCGGCAAATATCAATATCCAGCAGGCTGCCCTGTATTTTCAGGCTCTGTTTATGGGATTAACCAATTTATGGCTGACTGACCCGGATAATATAGATATTACCAGTATTGCCCCTAATTTTATTAATATTGCCCTCGAATCACTGCACCACAATCCGAATCTTCGCCAGTAAATCATCCATCCTGATTAGAATTGATATTTTACATAAATAAATAGCAGGCAATAACCGAGCTCATTGCCTGCCAGATTTCAATAGAAATAACAAATTGTTAATCAATCATCATCACGTACACGTAATAACATCACCGGAATATCAGACTGGCGTAAAACACCTTCAGCCACAGAGCCCATTAATATATGCATAAAACCACTGAAGCCGTGAGTACCCATCACCAGCAAATCAACATTATGTTCCGTCGCTTCCTGAATCAGCATATCAGCCACTTTATCACCGGCACTTTCCAGCACTTCAATTTCATACTGCATACCGGATTCTTTAAGTAGTTTTTCTGCCTGCTCTAAACCTTTTTTACCTGCTGCATTAACTGCTTTGCGTACTTCTTCAGAGGGCAGCGCTCCTACACCACCCCAGCTAAACTGTGCCAGATCCACAACATTGACTACCCGTAGAACCGCATTACATAATTTAGCCAGCATTATTGCTTCCTGCAAGGCTCGCATAGCAGCTGCACTTTCATCTACCGGTACCATAATTTTGTGATACATCGTTATTCTCCCTGCCCGACAAACCATAACTGCGTTTGTTAATAAACTGAAAAACAACAATACAACCTAAGAAATACTGGCAAAGCTTAGCACAAATTTGCCTGATACAAACACCAGCCGGCTACAGAATACCTCAAAAACTGCTACCATCTAGCCTGAATTCAGTAAGGAAAACCCATGAGCCGTATTCATATCGAACCACTCGAACACTGGCTGTTTCATACCACAATCAAGGTATATATCGGTGACATTAATTATGGTAATCATCTGGCCAATGATGCTGTATTACGTCTGTGCCATGAAGCACGGCTGCGCCTGCTGGCCTCGTTCGGCTTTAGTGAAATGGATATTGGGGGTACCGGTTTGATTATGCTTGATGCTGCTCTGCAATTTCAGGGACAAAGCTTTTATGGTGATGAATTAAACTTTGATTTGGGTATATCTGATCTGAGCAACACCGGTTTCAGTATTTTGTACCGTATAACCCGTGTCAGTGACGGTGCTGCTATTGCCATGGTAAAAACCGGTATGGCTTTTTTTAATTATGAACGCCAGCGTATCAGTCGCACACCAGAGGCTTTTCGTCATCTCCTTGCACAGAGTAATTAAATGCAGACTACTTCATCCCCCAACTGGATACTCTGGAATGAATTTTTTCAGCACTTACAGCAGCGTGGTCTGTCTGCTTTAACCTGCACTGCCTACACTCGTGACCTGATTCAGCTCATCCGGCTTCTGCCCGATAACCTTACTGCTGAAAGCATTACACGGTTGCATCTGGTCGGTGCATTGAAAAAACTTAGCGGGATGGGTGATAAGCCTGCCTCACTGGCTCGTAAGCTTAGTACGTGGCGAGCCTATTTTAATTTCCTGCAACGTCAGGGAAAAATTGAAACTAACCCAACTAACAACATTAAAGCTCCTAAAGCGGGGGCACGTCTGCCAAAAGCCGTTCCGGCAGAAAAACTAAATCACACTTTTGACCAGCCCACAGCCGAAGATACACTATCACTGCGCGATCAGGCTATTTTCGAATTGCTGTATGGCAGTGGCTTACGCCTGAGTGAACTTGTGCAGCTGGACTTGCATCACCTAATGCTGAATGAAAACTGGGTTCATGTTAGTGGTAAAGGGAATAAACAGCGTCAGGTTCCTTTGGGTCAGAAAAGTATTGATGCTTTACGGCGCTACCTGCCCCGCCGTTATGCCATTGCGGGAGAAAATGCCGTTTTTACCAGTCAGCGCGGTACACGTCTGTGTGCGCGTCAAATTCAAAACCGTTTAAATGTCTGGTCAATTACTCATGGCAGCGACCGCCATTTATCACCGCATATGCTGCGGCATAGTTTTGCCAGCCATGTTTTACAAAATGCTCATGACATTCGCGCAGTACAGGAACTGCTTGGGCATAAATCCATCAGCACTACCCAGCAATACACTAAGCTGGATTTCAATCATCTGGCACAAATTTATGACAGTACTCATCCGCGTGCCAAACGTCGTAACAAATAGCCGTTATAACTCTGAATCTGTTTATGCTTAATCAAACACAATCCATGATTGCCAGTATCGTTTTGCTTAATCTTCTGGGACAGCTATCTCCGGGGCCGGATATGCTGCTTATCAGCAAAACCGCACTGAATTATTCACGCTGGGCTGCATTTTGCGTAGCACTTGGCATTACTACAGGCGTGGCTTTCTGGTTATTACTGACTATTGAAGGTTATAGCGCCTTATTGCAGCAGCTGCCCTGGTTACAGAATATCCTGATGCTGGCTGGCGGTTCATACTTAATCTATTGCGGCTACCAGATGCTACGTACAGTTATACCCCAGAATAATTCCATTACTTCACCAATACAGGAAAAGCATTTTTTCTGGAAAGGTCTGATTACCAATCTGTCCAATCCGAAAATCATTTTTTATCTGGGCAGCGTTATGTCCATGGCTATGGCTAATGTACATAAACCCACATTAAAATATGAAATTATGCTTATTTTACTGGTACAGGTTTTACTGACTTTATGCTTAATGATATGGCTGTTCTCCTTACCCATAATTAAACGCAATTATTTGCACTGGAGTCTGGCTATCGACCGCATTGGCGGCTGTGCATTCATCTGCTTTGGCTGCTGGTTATATATTCAGATTATCACCAGTCTGCTTTATCATTAACTGATAAATAAAAAGGACAGATAAATCATCTGTCCTAATTTTTGACTGCCATAATTTATTTTACCCAGCGCACGATCATTCTACTGGCTAAATCCATCATGATAAAATGCCGCCAGCAGTACCATAGTTACCCGATGTGTAATCACCAATTTCCGCACAAATTCATTTTCTGGCGCAGTGCTGACATCTCCGTAATTGAGTACCCTAAAATATATTCCCTGAGGCACATAAACCTCAAAACGTGAATAACGCAAACCAGTCAGCATAAAATCGCATTTTTGCTGAAAAAAGCAGCCTAACTTTTCATAATGTGAAGCATCTGCCAGATAAACAGCAATAGCATATAGTATAGGCGTATGGATACCAAATACATCAAACTGATGAACCTTGCGAAACGCTGGCATCAATACAGCAGCTGCTACACAATAGCCTATTTTCCAGCCAGTTGCATGTAACAACTTAGCAAACAACCGATAACCAAAGTTCGTTTACGTAATAACGGGTGATATAACAATATCTGCGAGCGAGGTAATACACAAAGGCATTATTACCAGTGTTCATCTCTGCCAACGCATTCCTATATAATCATTTATCCTGCTCAATTGAACGTAATTGATCGGCTCCTTCAAGCATTTTTCCATATGATGATTTATCTTCAATAAGAATTTATTTGAATTGTTAGCCTCATAAGTAAAAATGAGACTGTATTTATTTTTTTATTCTAAATAAAGAGACATATGAATAAACAAACATAATAGAGAGTACACTAAAAGTAATACCCCATAATTTTTGATAGGTAGAAATATTCTCTAAAGGCGAAATCTTTGCTTCTAATAACATTAAAGAACATGCTGACCCAATAATAATTCCTCCATTTTGAAAAAGCCTTAATAAGCCTCCAATCGTTGATTGTTTATCTTTTTTCTGATCCATCGCTATCTGAATTAATGAACCTTGAAACAGTCCGCCACCTAAACCATAGCACAAAGCAGCTATAACATAATTAAAAATTGAAATATTAAAACTCACAAAGAAAAGCAAGGCAAAAGCAAATAGCATAAGCGGTAAAGCATAAATTAGTATAATTTTATTACAACTTGAATTTATTACTTTTCTGCCAAACACACTTAAAATAACGCCAATGGGTGCGGCAGTACAGATTAATCCTATATAATCGATTGGATAACCAGCTTCTCTAATAAACAAGAGAGGTGACGCTGAAAAAATGATGCCCGCTGTGAACCCAAATATCAAACTGCCAATTGAAACGTATCTAATTGACGAGATGAATAATAATTTGACAGGAAAAAAAGGATTGGAGCATTTTGACTCTATTCTCAAAAAAATAAAAAAAATGAATAAAGTAGAAATACCAATAAAATTTTTTTCAATCAATAACAGATTTAAATTATCAGAATAAATAAGAGAAACACAAGCCACTAACATTATAAAAAAAAGTATCATTCCTTTTAAATCAAAAGTCTCTCTTTTTAGTGTGTTTACTGCTTTAGTTATTTTCAAACTAAAAAAACATCCCACAATACACAATGGAACATTAATTAGAAACAAAAATTGCCATCCCCATAATTTTAAAATAACACCACCGAAAGAAGGCCCTAAAATTGGTCCTAAACTTATCGCCAACATTATGAAAGAATTTAACCTTATTTTCTGTTTACTTGATTGTAAACCAGCCAGCCCCAAGCAATTTGCCTGCAATAGCGCCGCACCAATTCCTTGCCCGCATCTTGCTATAATAAGCTGATTTGCAGACCCAGAAAAACCAGCTATCAATGAGGTTAGACCAAAAAGCACGAAACCTGCTATTAACGCTATTTTTTGCCCCCAAAAGTCACCAAGCCAACCGCCAGGAACAAGAAAAATAATTAAAAATAATAAATATAAAGTAACAGATAATCCGATATATTCCAAAGAAACGCCAAAATCGATGGAAAACGTATTCAGAGCTAAGTTTATAATACCGGTATCCAGTGTTGATAAGAACAATCCTAAACAACATGTAATATAAATAGAATATATTGGTTTAGAACTATCTACTACTTTGGTCATTTATAGTCCCCGTCTTAATTTGATTAAACCATTAGCTAATTGCCTGCAGAAGAAAGTGATTTCACCCTTAACCAATCATCAAATTTGCAATAATTAAATATCCATTTTTCATATTGACACAAATCTTTTCTCTCTTGTTTTTATTGGTGAAAATATCTGATTAGCTTATTTACTTTTCAGGAATAATGTTTAAAAAGAAATTTAAACAAATTAGCTAAAAAGCGTATATTAATTCGCTGTGCTTAATTGATTTCAAATTGAATAATAATAAAAATCATAGATTTTTCATGGAGATTCTAAAGAGTGAATAAATTATATTGTAAGGATTTAATACGATTTTCAGACGCAATGTCTGATTTCAGTAGAGTTATAATTATCACTGAATTAATGAATGGCAGAGCTCTTTCAGCCTCATGGTTAGCAAATCGACTGAATCTGTCGCCACAGGCTACGCGTTTTCATTTAAAAAAACTAGAAAATGTTGATCTTATTCATCACAGGGCATGTGGTAAACACCATTACTATGAAATAAAAAATCAAGATACCGCAATGTTTATTGAATCAACTTTTAATATTATTCCCCCGAAAGAGTGTTTATTTTTATCCAATACTAACACTAAAGAAAAATTTAAAGAGGCAAGAACATGTTATAAACATCTAGCCGGTTCATGGTCTGCTGCACTTACGCAGTCATTTATTAATAATGAATTTATTGTTATACAAGATAATTTTTTTATAGTTACTGAACTTGGTAAAAATTTTTTTAAAGGACATAAGCTATTAATCAACGTATCTAATACAGCTAGTGTTGGAAAGCGCTGTATAGATTTTACTGAGCATAGGGATCATATTGGCGGTCCATTAGGGACTTTATTGCTTCAATCAATGCTACAACAAGAATGGTTTAAACAAAATGATAATAATCGTGAATTGACAATTACGCCAAAAGGTAGAAAAAATTTAAATGTATTATTAATTGATAAATAGAGATTTACAATAAAAATTAACTTTTTGATGATAAACTAATTATATATGTTTAGCATGATGTCAATTCTGGATTAACTGATTCTAAGCAATTTTTAGCTCAAATAAGAGCTTAAGCAGATCATGCTTTAATTGAAAATGATTGCTATCATATCCAGATAAATCAACAATTAGAAGGGGGGCTTTAATTATTATGAAAAAAACATTATTTATATTTTTCTGCTTAATATTTTTTTCTTTCCACACGGCTTTAGCAGGACAAAATAATTTAATACTATTCGAGAAAAAAACAAAAATTATTTTTGACAAAGATATAGTTATATTAGTCACTCCCAGTGAAAATACAATTAATAAGTTAAAAACTAGTATGGGTGATGATTTCTATATTATGGCCGATGACGCTAATTATTACTCCTTCTTAGTTTTTAATTACCTTAAATCTATTAATAAACCATATTTAATAAAGAACGATGAAACTATTTTTTATTTTCAAAAAAATGACGTACTACACAAAATACAAAATAATAATTCCCATCTCCATTGGTGGGCATTGTTATATAAACATAACGAAGGAAAATACAAAATTGTAGCTTTAATTGATTTTGAAGATGAATATAAAAAATTCATATCAGATGGAGATACTTATTCAAAAGATGAATGGATTTTTAATAGTAAAGTTAGCGATATACAAAAATACTTTTTGAGGTTCTGCATTAGACTAATTTTACTAATCTAAAGAGCTCTACATATACTACGTTTACCATTTAACAGTAAGTACTGTCGCAAACTTGATTTATATATTTTATTTGATAGCAAATTAATTGATGTTTTTTATATAACACCATCACAAACTGCAGTTCCTATTGACGGTAATTTAAAATTTAGATTCAACATGATTTAAACCAGAAATAGAATACTATATAAAAAATATTTAATATATTAATAATATATCAAATTCTAACAACAAAAATACTACCCAGCTTTACCAAATAAGACTAAACTAAAAAATAATAAACCATAGAAACTACATCATGAGAAAAAATATTTTAGCTTTATGTCTTAGTCTTGGTCTGGCTACCTCTGCCATGGCAGAACAAACCCACTGGGGTTATCAAGGTGATAATGCACCGGAAAACTGGGGTAACCTGCCTGATGCACAAACTTGTGCATCAGGCAAAACTCAATCCCCTATTGATATTTTTGACAGCAAAAACAATAAGCAATTACCGGCACTGAAATTTAATTATCAACATGCCGATATTAAGCAAATTATTGATAATGGTCATTCACTTCAGTTTAACTTTGATGCAAACAGCACATTTAGCTACGAAAACAAAACATACAAACTGGTTCAGTTTCATGCTCATGAACCGGCTGAGCACACGATTAATGGTGTCCGCTATCCGCTGGAATTACATTTTGTTCATCAGGCTGCTGATCACAGTAATCTTGTCATTGCCGTATTTGTACAGGAAGGCAAAGAAAACTCCTACTTTGAAAAATTATCCATATTTAAACAACTTGCCAAAAATAGCAGTGAAAACACCGATATATTATTCAACCCTGAACACATTTATCCGAAAAATCACAGCTACTATCGCTATACCGGTTCACTGACTACTCCACCATGCAGTGAACCGGTAACGTGGATCTTATTCCGTCAGCCGATTACCCTGTCCAAGGATGAAATCGAAGAAATTTCTCATTATCTGCCGAAAAATAACAACCGGCCGGTTCAGCCACTCAATAACCGCATTATTGAAAACAACTAAGCCAGAATTGCTCAATAAAAGGTCAGAAGAGCATCAGCAAAGTCTGACCTTTTATTAAACCTGACAGCCTATGTGTTTTTTAATCCTGCATTTATAAAACAAAATTACATCAGCTAAACTTAAGCAATACTGGAAAAACTATTATCCATGTATGCTTATTGTTATTCTCAGTTTTATAAGCTTCAAACTCTTCACTCGTCTTTTCTCAGTTCACCTCTGTCAATCAGCTCATTTTCAATTTATTTCAGCATTACTAGTTATTCTGATTACAACATTTTTATATTTTTACAACAGAATTATCCACGGATTAAGTTCGAATACTTCACAAATTCATATCTAACTGAAAAATAGTCTAAATTTTAATTATATCTAGATAAATTCATATCCTATATTTTTGGATTTTCCTAATTTTAGACTCCACTATCCAAGTACAAATAAGCATCTGAGAAGTGAAAAAATGATATGCTAGTCATATTCAAAACAATATCCAGAAATTTATCTTTTCAACCCGTCTACACTAAGGAAAAATGATGCACATCTCAATTATTCTATATCCTGATTTCGAAACCCTTGATGTTTTCGGACCTGTAGAAATATTTGGAAAAGTTCCAGACTGGAAAATGCAGTTTTATTCCCGTGATGGTGGCCTAATAAGCAATCGAGATGGTGTACAGATTGCTACCGAAAGTTTTAACACGATGCCGCAGTCCGAAATCGATACGCTTTTCATTCCTGGTGGAACAGGAGCCAGAACACTTATCCTCGAAGCCGACTATATCAACCAGCTAAAGCAACTGGCACAAAAAAGCCGGTATGTATTAACAGTATGCACAGGCAGTGCTCTGCTGGCTAAATCAGGATTACTTGATGGAAAACGAGCAACATCCAATAAACTCTCTTTCGAATGGGTAAAAACCTCATCGTTACAAACTCAATGGATAGAAAAAGCCAGATGGGTTACAGATGGGAAATACTACACATCTTCAGGTATTAGTGCAGGTATGGATATGGCTTTAGCCTTTGTACAAGACAGGGCCGGAGAAACCGTTGCCCGACAAATCGCAACCAGAATCGAATATCGTTGGCAGCAAGACAGCCAGCAAGATGAATTCTGTCTGAAATAAAATTTTATTGTTATAAAAATTAACCCGGGAAAAATTATGCTTTTAGATGAGCAACAAAAAATAGGACTGTTTTTTGTAGTATTGTATTCTGTCTTTTTTATCATATTTATGGAAATACACTTAATGTCCGGTGTTATTTCCGGCTTACTCACCTATACCCTGACACAGAAGCTTGAAGATTTTCTGGCCAAAAAAATGCATCGCTGGGGCAATAAAGCCAAACTTTTTTCCGTATTATTACTTTCACTGCTCATCATGGCAATACTCATTAGCGGCTTTGGTTACCTGATTAGCTGGGTAATCAGCGTAGCCAAAGATCCGCAACAAACCCTTACTCATATTCAAAGCTTATTTAACAGCATTGCTAGCTCACTGCCCAAAGAACTAAATAAATATATTCCTGATAATCTGATTGAATTGCGAACCAATGCACTAAACTTTATCAAAGAACATGTTCTATATCTTCAGTCTGTAGTTAAGCAATTATTTCATTCATTGCTAATCATCATCATTGGTATGGTTATCGGTTTGATTGCCGGCTATCAGCAGAACAAACGCAATATCACTGAAACCCATTCCTCATCAACAATTTATATGCAGGCACTCAAAGAGGGGTTAAATCGTCTGGTACTGGTATTTCAATATGTTGCCTTCTCACAGGTAGTGATATCCTTTTTTAATACCATTCTGACTGCTATTTTCCTGCTTATCATATTACCTTTATTCGGTATTCATCTGCCTTTCAGCAAAAGCCTGATACTGGCTACTTTCGTTCTTGGGCTGATCCCCATTATTGGCAACCTCATAGTCAATACTATTATGTGTCTGGTTGCATTTACTATTTCATTCTGGATGGCGGTAATTGTCCTGTTATATCTAATTATCATCCATAAAATCGAATATATACTCAATGCCAAAATAATTGGTAACAAAATTCACGCCGGCATTTGCGAACTGCTGATTGCAATGGTATTGTCTGAAAGCTTATTTGGCGTAATCGGATTGATTTTTGCGCCTATCTTTTATGCTTTCCTGAAACTTTCTTTAAAACAACTCAAAATCATTTAATCTGATTTCGTATATTAATAAAAAGGCCATGAACAATGGTCTTTGGGTATTTTAGCGTTTATACCGCTCCACATCCGGTAACAAAATTGTCAGTATTCCAAGTAATGGCAGGAAAGAACAAAATTTAAAAATAAGTTGTAAGCTGGTTTTATCGGCCACATATCCTAAAACTGCTGCTGCAATTCCACTCATCCCAAACATAAAACCAAAAAACAGACCGGCAATCATGCCGACGCGGCCGGGAATCAACTCCTGAGCATAAACCACTATTGCCGAAAAAGCTGAAGATATAATTAAACCAATCAAACAGCTTAACAGCGCCGTACCCCAAAGATTTGCATAAGGTAAGGCCAGAGTAAAAGGCGCAGCACCTAAAATAGAGAACCAAATAACATATTTCCGACCAATACGGTCACCTACTGGACCTCCGACAAACGTACCAATTGCCACACAGGCCAGAAATAAAAATAGAAATAACACTGCAGATTGTTTAGTTAGAGCAAATTTTTCAATTAGATAAAAGCTATAATAATTGCTCATACTGGCCATATAAAAAAATTTAGAAAAAATTAATACGGCAAGAATGAATAAGGCCAGAACAGTCTTACTTTTATCATAAGGTAAAATACAATTTGCTGCTGCCTTGTGTCTATTTGCGGCCAGATGACGAGCACTCCATGCACTGATGCGGCACAAAAGCAAAATAGCAATTACACCAATAACGATAAACCACAGAATATTACTTTGCCGGTTATATCTCAGCACAACCAAACTCACCAGTAGCGGCCCAAGTGATGAACCCAGATTACCGCCTACCTGAAATGCCGACTGAGCCAGACCAAACCGACCAGCAGAAGCATTACGTGCAACACGGGATGCCTCAGGATGGAAAGTAGATGATCCTACTCCTAGAAATGCTGCGGCCAGTAATAATAAATAGAATTGACTGACCAAACCCAGCATGCACAAGCCAAACGTCGTTGAAACCATACCTAATGGTAATAAATAAGGTTTCGGATGCTTATCTGTGTAATAACCGATTGCGGGCTGTAAAATTGAAGCTGTAAGCTGATATACCAGACTAATACAACCCACCTGAGCGAAACTTAAACGATATTTTTCTTCCAGTAAGGGATAAGTAGCTGTCAGCATCGACTGAATTAGGTCATTACACAGATGTGCGCCTGCTACCATTAAAATAACCGAAAGAAATAACTGATTAGATGAGAACTGACTATCTTGCTGATTCATTATTTTCAAATTGTTATGTATGTAATTAGGATAATATAATAAAAAGAAAAAACTTTTGAATATAAAATAAACAGTAAAAATTAAATCAAGATAAATTATATAATAAAATTTGGTCTTAATACTCATTTTTGTATTTTTAAAACAACAATAAATAATTATAAAAAACAATAAATTCTATATAAATTAACTCTATATTTGTTTTTTTAAGTTGATATCAAAATAGTAGCATTCTAATTTTGTTAATATTTAATTTTTTATTACCTATATGACCAAGTTGACCAAAGGAAGTTATGAATAAATCAAATTTGGAGAAATTAACACAATGCTATAAAAATCAAATGACTAATTTTGAGCCATTCATTCGCAAGGTTGTATTTCATAATTTTAAAAATATTGCTTCATCGCAAGAATTAGAATTAGATTTTCCTATTACTGTACTAATCGGAAAAAATGGAACAAATAAAAGTTCTGCACTTTTGGCACTATATGCTATACGTGAAAATACTAATCTAAGCGATTACTGGTTTGGAACATTAATAGATAGCTTTAATACCGAAGAGGAATTCCCAAGATATTTTTACACCTATCAAGATCCAAACACTAAAGAAATTGCAGAAGTATTACAAATTAATAATCAAAAATCCAGTGATTCTGACTATTGGGAAACATCTAGACCAATTTTAAAAGATGGAATGAAGCTTTTCAACAAACATCCATCTTCAGCACAAAAAACTAAAACTAGGTGGAGAAAATTAAATAAACCTGTTTTATATGTTAATTTCAAAGCTCACATTAGCGCATTTGATAAATATTTTTATCATTCAAACAAATTAAGTCAATTATCAAATAAAAAAGAAGTAATTCGTAGAGGAACTAATAGGCTTAGTCAAGCAATAAAAAAAAATCTTTTTAAAGTTAAATATAATGGTAGTGAGAAAATAATAAACAAAATTAATTATCAGTTAGAACCAGAAGAAGTGAAAATTATATCTGATATTTTAGGCAAAAATTATTCTAGTATTCACTATATAGAACATAGATTTTTTGATAAAGTTGAAGGCGGAACAGCGATCCTAAATTCACATAATTTAACATACTCTGAAGCTTTTGCGGGTAGTGGTGAGTATTCCATTGTTTCTTTGATTTTCAAGATTATGCGTTGTAAGGAAAGAAGTCTAATACTATTAGATGAACCAGAAGTTTCGTTACATCCTAGTGCTCAGGTACAATTAATGGATTTTTTAATGAATCAAGCATTAATAAATAAACATCAGATCGTTATTTCAACTCATGCACCTGCTTTAATTGAAGGTTTACCGCCAAGTGCAATTAGATTATTTATTGAAAATCAAAGCACACACAAAGTAGAAATATTAAAAAATATTCATTATTTACATGCATTTGAAGAAATTGGGGTTCAAACAGAAAAAATTGTCATTTATGTGGAAGATAAACTCGCTCATGAAATCATAACTCGTATAATTGATCAAAATAACAATTTGGCAAGTAGATTTACATGTAAGTTTTATGTGGGTGGCGGTGATATAATAACAACAAAAGCTACATCTGTTCTTGCTGCTGCTAATATTAAATGCATTATTTTTTTAGATGGTGATAAAAAAACAAAAGCATATATAGAAAATAATAATCAATTTCCAAATCATGAAAATATTCCTCAAGCTAAATTGGCAGAAACAATAGAAAATTATTACGGAAAAGTAAAAGTATATCCAAGTGGCAGTGGCAGTAGTAATGAAACAGAAAAAAATGAATTATTATCACAAGTCTGGAAATTTATTGAAAACAATGTTTTTTATTTTAATTTTGATTACCCAGAAAAATTTATAGTTGAAATTTTAGATAAAGATGACAAAATCAACATTCCAGATATTGAAACCAAAGATAATAAAGATTATTTCAAAAAACGAATCAAGGAGTATACAATAAAGGAAATCGGGTATGGAGAGGTTTCATCGGAAGAAATTTTCACGATATCCAAAACATTGATTAATCGTATTTTTGAAACTAATCCTGCGGAATTAGAAGAAATAAAACAAATGTTGAATAATTATGAAGCATAGGTCTATATCAGTATTTGATTTTTTTTCTGGATGTGGCGGAACCAGTCAAGGATTTCAGCAAGCACAAATGAATATCATGTTAGGTATAGATTATGATAAAGATGCATGCGAAACATTTAAGTTGAATTTTCCACATGCAAAAGTTATAAACGATGACATACATAATATTCCAACATCTTCGATAAGAGAACAAGTTGAATTAGCACAATCGAAAGGATTTGTTCTTTTTTCTGGTTGCGCTCCCTGTCAACCCTTTTCTAAACAAAATAAAAATAAATATGCATCTGATCCTAGAAGATCTTTACTTAATGAGTTTGGTCGTTTTGTCGCAGAATTTCAACCCGATTTAGTATTTATTGAAAATGTCCCTGGAATACAAAAGGTTGGAAAATTACCTACACCATTCAACGATTTTTTAAATCTACTCAAAAATTTAAACTATAGCTATGATTTTAAAATTGTTTCAGCACTATGGTATGGAGTTCCACAGAATAGAAAACGTCTTGTATTAATTGGTGCTAAAAATTTAGAGATTACACTTCCTTTTCATAACTATCTCCAAGATAATGAGTTTTCGACTGTACGAGATTGGATATATAACTTACCCGCAATTAAAGCAGGCGAAAAACATATGTACATTGAAGATCATCAGGCAGCTAGGCTATCAACAATAAATTTAGAACGCATTAAACACACCAAAGAAGGTGGTGGTCGAGAAACTTGGCCATCCCATCTTAAATTAAATTGCCATAAAAAATATAAAGGACATAATGATACTTATTCCAGAATGGCTTGGGATAAGCCAGCTAGTGTTTTAACTACACGTTGTATAAGTTATTCTAATGGAAGATATGGGCATCCTGAACAGAACAGAGCCATCTCTTTAAGAGAAGCTGCTTTATTACAAACTTTTCCTATGCATTATAAATTTTATGGTACTCAAGTCTCTAAAGCAAAACAAATTGGAAATGCTGTTCCACCATTAATGGCTCAAAAAATAGGTGAGTATTTTTTAAATTTTATTAATCAATAGCAAAAAACAAAAATAAAATGACAATAATTAAAAAATAACCCATTACTGAACTGCCCTGGGCATTCGCACAGGCACGCGCCGAGCAATGTCTGCGAATTCCGCAGCAGCGCACATCCGCTCACTGAACCTGTCCAACGCCGCCGCCATCGTCCTCTACGAAGCACTGCGTCAGCAGTCCTTCCCCTCTCTGACCTAGATACAGCAACAGCAGCCATATGGCTGCTGCGGTATTGTTTTTCTTCTGTTTTATTCTCAGCACTTAAAGTAAGAAACCCGGCTGACTAATCAACCGGGTTCTTCTATAGGGAGTCTGGCGGTGTCCTACTTTCACATGGGCAATCCATACTATCATCGGCGCTAGGTCGTTTCACGGTCCTGTTCGGGATGGGAAGGCGTGGGACCAACCCGCTATGGCCGCCAGACATTAAACTGTCAAATCAGAAAGCCTTAATCTCGGTGATGATGTGTATTCATCAGTAAGCTTTATCATTCTCTGTGCATTTGCTGCACGAAGTTCTTCAAATGATAGAGTCAAGCCTCACGAGCAATTAGTATCGGTTAGCTCCAAGTGTTACCACTCTTCCACACCCGACCTATCAACGTCCTGGTCTCGAACGTCTCTTTAGAGGGATTAAATCCCTGGGGAAGTCTCATCTTCAGGCGAGTTTCACGCTTAGATGCTTTCAGCGTTTATCTCTTCCGAACTTAGCTACCCGGCGATGCGACTGGCGTCACAACCGGTACACCAGAGGTTCGTCCACTCCGGTCCTCTCGTACTAGGAGCAGCCCCCGTCAAACTTCCAACGCCCACTGCAGATAGGGACCAAACTGTCTCACGACGTTTTAAACCCAGCTCACGTACCACTTTAAATGGCGAACAGCCATACCCTTGGGACCGACTACAGCCCCAGGATGTGATGAGCCGACATCGAGGTGCCAAACTCCGCCGTCGATATGAACTCTTGGGCGGAATCAGCCTGTTATCCCCGGAGTACCTTTTATCCGTTGAGCGATGGCCCTTCCATTCAGAACCACCGGATCACTATGTCCTGCTTTCGCACCTGCTCGACTTGTCGGTCTCGCAGTTAAGCTACCTTGTGCCATTGTACTATCAGTCCGATTTCCGACCGGACCTAGGTAACCTTCGAACTCCTCCGTTACTCTTTGGGAGGAGACCGCCCCAGTCAAACTGCCTACCATGCACGGTCCCCGATCCAGATTATGGATCCGGGTTAGAACCTCAAAGTCACCAGGGTGGTATTTCAAGGACGGCTCCACAAGAACTAGCGTTCCTGCTTCTTAGCCTCCCACCTATCCTACACAAGTGACTTCAAAGTCCAATGCAAAGCTACAGTAAAGGTTCACGGGGTCTTTCCGTCTAGCAGCGGGGAGATTGCATCTTCACAACCATTTCAACTTCGCTGAGTCTCAGGAGGAGACAGTGTGGCCATCGTTACGCCATTCGTGCGGGTCGGAACTTACCCGACAAGGAATTTCGCTACCTTAGGACCGTTATAGTTACGGCCGCCGTTTACTGGGGCTTCGATCCGATGCTTGCACATCTTCAATTAACCTTCCAGCACCGGGCAGGCGTCACACCCTATACGTCCACTTTCGTGTTTGCAGAGTGCTGTGTTTTTATTAAACAGTCGCAGCCACCTATTCTCTGCGACCTCTCATAGCTTACAGAGTTAATCCTTCACCATAAGAGGCATACCTTCTCCCGAAGTTACGGTATCAATTTGCCGAGTTCCTTCTCCTGAGTTCTCTCAAGCGCCTTAGAATTCTCATCCTACCCACCTGTGTCGGTTTGCGGTACGGTTTCATTCAAACTGAAGCTTAGTGGCTTTTCCTGGAAGCGTGGTATCAGTCACTTCGTGTCCGTAGACACTCGTCATCACTTCTCGGTGTTGAGCACCCGGATTTGCCTGAGTGCTCCACCTACCGGCTTAAACGATCTATTCCAACAGATCGATGACCTAACCTTCTCCGTCCCCACATCGCATTTGAATCAAGT